>JAFKMU010000058.1 GCA_017305195.1 Verrucomicrobiota bacterium
AAAAAAAACGGACCCCAGTCCATCGGGCGTTCCCGGGGAGGACTCACAACCAAGATTCATCTGGTGGCCGCAGATGAGCGAACGGCCCTCTGTTTCTCGCTCTCGGCCGGAGAAGCAGGCGACGCCCCGCAGGGGCGCGCGCTCCTGAACTCCCTGGCGGCGACCAAGCCCGCCAGCCTGCGCTGCGTCATCATGGATCGCGCCTACGAAGGCGACGAGACTCGCCAGTTGGTTTTTGATCTCCAACTCCAACCGGTGGTGCCACCCAAAATCAATCGACTCAATCCTTGGGAGTATGATCGTGAACTCTACAAGAAGCGCAATCAGGTCGAACGGCTCTTCCGCCGTCTCAAGGGCTTCCGCCGCATCTTCTCTCGTTTCGAGAAACTCGACGCCATGTTTTCCGCCTTCATTCTCATCGCTCTCATCTATGATGCTCTTTTACGTTAACACGCCCTAACGAGATCGTCTCCCGCGAGGGACGGCTGGCCATGCGCCGGTCGTCCCTCGTATTTTTTACCGCGAGACACCAGACTTACGCCTCCGGGCGCTCCGCCGTCTCCATGCGAAGCGCATAACCATTGACCAGCGCCGTCGCCACCTTGCTACGCGCACGGTTTACGATCCGGTCAAACGTCTGCCGCGACACGCCCATGCGCCCGGCCGCCTCGACATTGTACAACCCCTCCGCATCCGCGAGACGAATGGCCTCGAGTTCATCGGCGGCCAGCTGTACCTCGCGAAGATCCCGCAAGGGAATGCCCGCCGGCTTGAAATATGTGGCGGGAGGCAGATGGGAAATTGTTCGCGGACACGGTGGACGAGGCATGTGCAGGAAAGACCTGTCCGGGCATAAGCCCATTTCCCCAGCCTGTCAATCCACCGGGAGGTATTTCCAACTTGCGCCCGACCTCCCCGATGGCAAGAGGAGTTGACGGTCATTAAAATGAGCATATGCTCCATTTGTCCGCCCGTCATGCCTGACAGCCTCACACAAAAAATCCCCCAGGCCCTCGCCGATACGCATCGGCAGTGCTTCGCCTGTGGAGAGTGCAATCAGGGCGGCCTGAATCTGCATTTCGAGATCGGGGAGGATGGCAGCGCTTCCGGCGTCTGGCAGCCCTCCGACGTATTTCGCAGCTACCCCGACCGCATCCACGGCGGGGTCATCGCCACTCTCATGGATAGCGCCATCGTGCATGCCCTGTTCGCCCGGGAGATCGCCGGTCTCACCGCAGAGCTCACCATTCGCTATCTCTGCCGGATCAATCTGCATGATCCCGTGCATGTCCGCGGCTGGGTTGAGGGGTCCCGTCGCCGGATCTACCAGTGCCGGGCCGAGGTTCACCAGGCCGGCGTATTGGCTGTTCGCGCCACCGCCAAGTTCATGGCGATGCCTGCCGGGTCCTGAGGGAGACTGGCGATGCTCAGGAAAGCGTCCCCTGCTCCCGGGAGGCGTTTCGCTGCCACCTCGCGGTCTTTTTCACAATGAGGCTTCCCACGGGATGGCCGACCTGGCCAGCGATGGGCGGGCATTTCACCGTGAACAGGAAAACGATCGGCCCTTCCACCCGGTCGAGCGATTCATAATTTCCCTGCCCCTTGGCAATGATCAGATCGGCGCGATGAAAATGCTCCCGAAACTCGGGTGAGCAATCCGCCAGGAGCGTGCCGGGCGCATCGGACCCGTTGCCGATCACCGGGGACAGCCGGGTGATGCCCGCCGTCGCGGCATCCGCGAGGATGGCGTCGTTCAGGATCGGCGCTCCGCGCACGGCGAGAGTCAGCCGCTCCGACGGAAGCGCCTCGATGAGCAGCCGATCAAAGACGATCTCCCCGGCGTTGTCCGCAAGATAGAGGATGCGAGTCGCCCGCTCCGCCAGCCGGAATACCTCCAGCGGATCGCCGATCAGCGGCCGCGTCCAGAGGGAGGAAAGCTGGGGAATGTCCTCCGGCAGCATGTTGGACCTCGCCGCCGAGTCGAGCAGGTTCCCGGCGGCCGCCAGCCGTACGATGGCCTCCCTGGGGTCGGATGATTTTGCGATCAACCCGCGCCATGTCGACATCTCCGCCAGGGCGGCCCGGTTCATCCGCTCCCGGACCGTCCGGTAGGGATCGTCGTTTCCCGTCTCCTGCCGGATGATGCGGTGTATTTCCTGAGCCAGCGCCGGGGCGCAGCCGCTCCAGTCCGCCGCGGCAAGGCGCTCCAGCACCAGCTTGAGGATGCCGTCCTTGCGCTCGGGAGGACCCTCGCTCAATCCGATCGCCTCCGCCGCCTGGCGGACGAGGCACGGGATGCATTCCGACGCGGCATGCATGTCTCTACGCGACGCCTGCCGTTTCACCGGCCAGACAGCTCATCATGCCCGCCGTGATCGCGTCGCGATCGAGGTCGCGCCCGATAAACACCGCCTGCGTTTCCCGGGTCGCATCTCCCCACGCCTGGCTCAGCCCGATTTGGAACATCCCATGCACGCCTTGAAAGACCACGCGCTCGGGCATCCCTTCGATCGCCAGGATGCCTTTGCTCCGAAACAGATTTGCGGCATGGGCGGTGACAAATCCCTCCATCCACTGCTGGAAGCGATCGATATCCATGTTTCCCGCCAGCGAGACGCTCACCGTGCCGATCTCATGGCGGTGGGATTTCCCGCCATGCTCGCCATGTCCTCCGCCGGATTTCGAGCATCCTCCCACCCCGTCAGCGATACGGCTCAGGTCAAATCCGCCGATATGCAACACCTCATCCGCAGGCACATTCGCTTCCCGGGCCAGGAGGCTCGGCGCCTTCGCGTTGATTTCGCCCAAGGCATCGAGGACCCGTCGCAGTTCGCCTTCGGAAACGAGATCGATCTTGTTCACGATCAAGAGATCCGCGTAGGCCACCTGCTCGCTGGCATGCCCCTCTTCCCCCAGGTGATCAAGGACATGCCGGGCATCGACCACGGTGACCACGCCATCCAGCCGCAGGTGCTCTTTCAGCAGGGGGTCGCCCCAGATGGCATGGGCGATCATCCCGGGATGCGCCACCCCCGTGGTCTCGACCAGCAGCCGATCATAGCGCGAACGGTACTTCGCCAGCAGGCGCAGCAGGCGGACAAACTCCTCCCGCGACGAACAACACGTCCGCCCCTGCACGGTTTGCAGGGAGCCCAGGTCCGTCCGCAGCACGATGTGATGATCGATGGAGATCTCTCCCACCTCGTTTTCGATCACCGCCACGCGGGACCGATCCAGTGTGGCGAGGAGATTGTTCAGCAGGGTGGTCTTTCCCGAGCCCAGGAAGCCGGAGATGACGGTGACGGGAAGACGATCATCGATCTGATTCATAAAAGCCGCCATCACAATATGAGCTTATGCCCATTAAGGCGAGAAAATTCCCGACGGAAAAACAGTCGTTTGTCGCGAGTCTTTACATGAGCTCCATCATCGCCAGCCGTTTCCCACTGCTCCATTCGGCCACAATGGCAAGGGCCATGGCTCCAACGACCAGATAGGGGAGATACTGCATCCCAAATAAAAGACAGGTCTCCAACTCACGCTGCCGGGGCATCACGACAGTCATCAGGAAATTTCCTCCAATCACGACTGCCCAAAAGATTTGCCTGCGAAACGGTAAACGCGCAAGCAAGGGGACCAGAGATATCCAGATGGATGACAGGATGACCATCGTCGCGCCGAGCAGGATGTGAAGCTGCAGATTACCCGTCGGCATTCGGACAGTCACGTCTCCATCGGAAGAGATGCGCTCCACCACGCTCCCCGGTATGCGAGCCAGATAAAGGCCCGCCTTGGCCGCATCACCAGAGTAGGAAGGCAGAAGAAGCGTCAACGATGGATGGACTGCGCTCCATGCCACCCAACAAAAGATCGACGTCAGCAGGATTCCCCAAAAAATCGCGCCTCGCACCCGAAAGACGCACGATCGGGAAACGGCTCGTGTAGCAAGGAATTCCAGACTTAGCAGACAAGCTGCGGTGCTCCGTGCGTTCTTCACCGTAGCGACTGGAAGAAAAGCCTCCGGCAGGTAAATCGCAATCACCGCCGTCATGACAACCCATGCTGTCAGCAGGAAGGGAAAAATCGCCAGATGAAGATCGCCATAGTACTTCGAAGGTCCGACCCATCCCAAATACGCCAGAATCACCAGTATCACGATCGGCCATACGGTGATCGAAGCCTGGAACCAGAAAACCGTCAGAAATCGTGAGAGAGCTTTCATCGGGTTCTGTTCATTTCACATAAACTCCACCGGCTTGAGCAGCCGCTCGGCCAGCAGTTGCCCGCCTACCGCCAGGATGAGTGCGACCGCTCCGACCAACGACAGATTACCCAATCCCAACACAAGGGCGGGCTCCAGCGGAGACCTGCCCAGGATGGGGAGGAACGACAGCCCGAAGACGCCCACAATAAATATTCCCCCATAGATCCAGCGCCGATGGGGCAGGCGGGAAATCAGCGGAAGGAAGATCAACCATACCGACGAAACACTGACCGCCACGGCCCCCATGAGCAGCTTGAGCTGTAGGTTGCCATAGGGCACCTTGATGGTGACATCACCATTTTGCGCCGTCTTTTCGACGAAGCCGCCCGGCAGATGCTGGAGATAGTAAGCCGCGTTTTGAGCCGCGCCAGATCGGCTCGAAAGCTCAAGAGTGAAGGCCGGCTTGAACGCCGCAACGGCGATCCAGCAAACCACCGCAGCGCCAATCATGCACCAGAAAATCGCGCCGCGAACCCGAAAGACGCAGGACCGATCCACGGCTCGCGTGAGAATAAAATCCGCCCCGAAGGTCTGCACCTGCTGCTGGGTCTGCGCCGTGGTCCAGTATCCACCGAGAAAGAACTCCGGGAGGAAGATCATGGCGGCGAGGATCAAAGGAATCCACGAGAGCTGGTTAAAGAATATCAAAGCCGAGTCGAGATCTCCGTAGAAGCGAGTCATCCCGAGGAATCCCTGAAATCCAAGCGCCAGCGGCATCACCCAGATCCACGGGCTGGCGAAAGCGTGAAAGCGGAACAGCGTCCAGAATTGCGAGGGTGTTTTCATGGGATCAGTTGCGGGCGATGTCGACAAAGATGTCCTCCAGCGACAGGTCGATGATTTCGTATTGGCACTTCCACGCCGCAGCCAGGGCGGCGGGTTCGCCGGGATGGGCGAGCTTCAGGGTTCCAAGAGCCTCACCATTGCGCACCCGCCAGCCGAAGGCCTGCGGCGGCGGCTCCGGAGCGTTGCCGGGGAAGCCGTAGAACCGCACGCGCTTCACCGTCTCCTTCAGGCTGTCGAGCGACTCGCTCACCCGCAGTTTTCCCTGGGCGAGGATGCCCACCTCATCAGCCACGCGCTCGACATCGCTCAGGATGTGGGTGGAGAAAAAGACGGTGCGCTCGCCCTCGCGGATCAGGTCGAGGACTTCGTCGAGAAACTCGCGGCGGGCCACCGGATCAAGGTTGGCGGCGGGTTCGTCGAGCAGCACCACGGCGGGCCTCGGTGCGAGGGCGAGGATGATGCCGACGAGCCGCTGGTTGCCCATGGAAAGCGCACTGACGCGCTTGTTCACCGGAACCTGAAATCTGGAAATGAGCCCCTCGCAAAGTTCCCGGTCCCATTGCGGATACAGCCGGGAGCAAAACGCGAGCAGGCTCCGCACCTTCATGAGCGGCGGGAGGTTCTGCTTTTCCGAAAGATAACCAACTCCCTGCCGGTCCTCGGCCGTGAACGCCCAGGGGTCCCTGCCCAGCACGGCAATCTCGCCGCTCTCCGGACGCCCGAGGCCGGCCAGCAGCTTGATCGTCGTGGTTTTGCCTGATCCGTTGCGGCCCAGGAAGCCGTAGATGCTCCCGGCCTTCACGGTGAGATCGAGACGGTCGAGCACGGGGGTTTTCCCGTACGATCGCGTCACGTCGCGGATGGAGATGGCGGTGTCGTTCATGGTTGGTTTGAGGAGTTGCGGGGATGGAGCTGCTGAAAATGACGGGCGATGAGCTCGACGACCTCGGCCTCACTGAGTCGCAGATGGATGGCCTCGGCTACGAGCTGGCGCACGGCGGGGTCGAGCGCCTGTCGACGTGCGGCCACAGGCAGGGTTTCGACCTTCTGCGCGACAAACGTCCCCATGCCGCGCCGCGTCTCGACCAGCCCCTCGCGCTCAAGGATCTGGTACACCTTGGCCACCGTGAGCGGGTTGATCTTCAGATCGGCGGAAAGTTCGCGCACCGACGGGAGCTGCTCCCCCGGCTTCACCTGCCCGCTGGCAATGCGCTCCTTCAGCTGATTGAGCAGCTGGAGGTACAGCGGCACCCCGCTGGAGGGATGGAGCGCGATGAACATGCTTTAGTGATATACATATGTAATACACTAGGGCAAGGATAATTCCTCGCGGGAAATCGCCCACAATCTCTCCGAGCCTCTTGCGAAATGCGCCAGATTGGCTTAAGTAGCTGTTAGCCATGTTCGCGCAAAAAAACGCGATTGTCCGACTCCTCCAGGACGACGACCCCGAGACTGTACGGATGGTAAAGGAATCCCTCGCCCTCCGCGGTGAGGAAATCCTCGGCGATCTCCGGGACCTCGCTTCTGTCGACAATGCCTGCGTTTCCCGACACGCTCAGGATGTCCTGGAGGAAATCACCGGTACCGGCGCCGACGAGGATTTTTCCCTCCTGTGCCATTTTTTCCAGAACGACAACGACCTTGAGCGGGCCTGCTGGATGCTGGCCAATGCGCTCGAGCCAAACATCGACACCCGCCCGTACGAGACCCGTATCAACAACTGGGGCCGCCAGTTTCTCGTCCGCATCTCGGGCATCGTCAGCAACCGCCAGCGCGTGCAGGCGCTCGCGGAGTTCATGGCGGGCGAGCTCTGCTTCCGCGGCAACACGGACCAATACTACTGCGAGCGAAATTCCCTCCTGCCCTGCGTGATCGATTCCCGCATGGGTATTCCCATCACGCTCACGATCCTGTACCGCATGGTCGGGGCGCGCGCCGGGATGAAAGTCGAGGGCATCAACCTGCCCGGGCACTTCATCGCGCGGCACGGCGAGGTGTACTTTGACCCGTTCCATCGGGGTCGCATCTTGACGAAGGCCGACTGTGAGGAAATTCTGGCCCGGCAAAACCTGAAGCTGCGACCGTCGCACTTGGAGCCCGCCACTCCGCGACAGATCCTGCTCCGGGTCCTTGCCAATCTTCTCTATGTCTACGACCTGCAAGAAGCCACCGACAAACACGCCCGCACGGATGCCTGGATCAAGGCGCTGGCGCGCGAACGGTAGCTCCCTGCACAGCGGGAGGCCTCTCCGATGAAGGTGGAGGTCCTCAACACCGGCTCCGAACTCCTCCTCGGCAACGTCGTCAACACGCATCTGGCCTACCTGGGTCGGCAGCTTTTCCCGCTCGGGTTGCGCATCGAGCGGCAGACGACCGTGCCGGATGGCGATGCCATTCGCGGCGCACTGGTCGAGGCTTTCCCGCGCTGCGACGTCCTGCTCGTCACCGGCGGCCTCGGCCCCACGACCGATGACATCACGCGGGAGATCACCGCGGAATTGCTCGGCCTCCCGCTGACGGAACGCCCCGAGGTCATGGCTGCGATCCATCAACGCCTCCAGCGACGCGGTATTCCGTATCGCGAACGCATGGGGCGACAGGCCATGGCTCCGGAGGGAGCGGTCGTACTGCCCAATGAAAACGGCACCGCCCCCGGCCTCTACCTGCCTGCCCGGCAAAGCGGTGCGCTCACCGCTCCGCATCTCTTTCTCCTGCCCGGGCCTCCGCGCGAATTACGCCCGATGTTTGAGGCCTCCGTGCTGCCGATCCTGACCGCCATCCCGGGCCTCGTTGATCCCTCGACCGAGTGCCGCATCTATCATGTCGTCGGCATGGGTGAGAGCGCCGTCGAGGAGGTGATCGGCCTGAGCCTGAACGCCCGGGGCGACATCGAGGTCGGCTATTGCGCAAGGCCCAACGAGGTCGATTTCCGCCTCATCGGTCCGCCTGCCCTCCTCGATGAAGTCGAGCCGTCCGTCCTCGCAGCGCTCGGATCGCATATCGTCTCGCAATCCGGCCGCAACCTGGAGGAAGTCGTCATCGAACTCCTCCGCGCGCAGCACGCCACCGTCGCCACGGCAGAATCCTGTACAGGCGGACTCGTGGCCAGCCGGCTCACCGATGTTTCCGGCTCCTCCGAGGTCTTCATGGAGGGAATGGTCACCTACTCCAACGCCGCCAAGACCCGCCTGCTCGGCGTTCCTACCGACCTGATCGCGACCCACGGCGCCGTGAGCGAACCTGTCGCCCGCGCCATGGCCGAGGGCGCACGGGAACGAGCCGGAACCCGTTACGTACTCAGCCTCACCGGCATCGCAGGTCCGACCGGCGGCACGCCGGAAAAGCCCGTCGGCACCGTCTTCATCGCCCTGGCGGAAGAGGGTCGCCCCACCGTGTGCATCCTCGAGAAATTCCCCACGGACAGAGAAACCTTCAAGCGTCTCGCCAGCCAGGCTGCGCTGGACCTGCTGAGGCGTCGACTGCTCAATGAGCCGACAGTTTCCTGAGCCCGGGCTCGAGGAAGTGCAAAACAAAGAGCGCGGCAAGTATCGCTGTCACGATATCGAACCTGCGGGGTTTCGCAAAGAGGCCGAGCACGACCAGGGTGATCAATCCGATGCCGATGCCTGTATTGATGCTGAAGCTCAGCGGCATGAAGAGGATGGTCAGCATCGCGGGAGCGGCAATCTCGAAGTGATCGAGCTTGAGCTCGGTCACGCTCTGGAACATCACCAGCCCCACGGCCACCAACGCCGGGGCCACGGCCACGCCCGGAATCATCAGGATCACCGGCGTCACAAAGAGCGCCGCAAGGAAACACACCGCCACGGTGATCGCGGTCAATCCGGTGCGGCCGCCCGCCTGCACTCCGGCCGCGCTTTCGATATAGCTCACCACGGTCGAGGTGCCGAGGAGGGAACTCAGGATCGCGGCGATGGAATCCGCGACAAGGGCGTTGCCGAGCTTGGGGACATTCCCCTTCTCATCCATGATGCCAGCGCGGCGGGTCACGCCGATGAGCGTGCCGAGATTATCAAAGAGATCGACGAGGAGCAGCGTGAGCACGACCGGGATGGCCTTGAGGTGCTCGGCGAGCAGGAAGTCAAAGTTCAGCTTGAGGAAGAGCGGTTCGATGGAAGCGGGCCAGGAGAAAATCTTGCCGGGCCATTGCGTGACCGTGCCGCCACCCGCCGCCGGAACAAACAGCCCGGCCACGGTCAGGACCAGCATGGAAAGAATGATCGCCCCCGGAATACCCCGCGCCACCAGCACGCAGGTGAGCAATATCCCCGCGCCGAAAAGCAGCACAGGCGGCGACGACAGATCCCCCAATGCCACCAGGGTCTCGGGATTCGCCACCACGAGGCCGCCATTTTCCAAACCGATGAAGGCAATGAACAGGCCGATCCCCGCTGCGATGGCTACCTTCAGGTCAAGCGGGATCGAGGCCAGGATACGCTGCCGGATTCCCGTGACCGAGAGCAGCAGGAACAGGCAGCCATTGATAAAAACCAGGCCGAGAGCGCTCTGCCAGGGGATGCCCATCCCCACGCAGATCGTGTAGGCGAAGAAGGCGTTGATCCCCATCCCAGGCGCCAGGGCGAGGGGGAAGTTGGTCATCGCGGCCATGAGGACCGTGGCCAGGGCGGCGCCGAGCGCAGTCGCCGTGACGAGCGCATCTCCCGGCATGCCAGCCGCCTTGAGAATGCCCGGGTTCACGGCCAGGATGTACGCCATGGCGGCAAAGGTGGTCAGCCCGGCCACGACCTCCCGGCGAATCGTCGTGCCATGCTCCTTCAGGCGAAAGGCTCGCTCAAACACATCCCGTGTGATACTTCCCCAGCGAAGCCCATACACGACTTTTTGATCCTCAAAATGGAAAAACCAGTTGCACGTTGGGGAAAAAACCGGGACGACTGAAACGCATGGAAGCGACGAACCTGCTCTGGGTATTCGCCTGCTCTGCACTGGTGATGTGCATGCAGATCGGCTTCTGCATGCTCGAGTCGGGCCTCGTCCGGTCAAAGAACACGATCAACGTCGCCCTGAAGAACCTGATCGACTTTGTCGTCGCATCGCTTCTCTTCTGGGCTTTTGCCTACGGGCTGATGTTCGGCACATCGTCCGGCTGGGTCGGCACGACGGATTTCTTCTTCTCCCCGGGCGAGCGGTCCAACAATGCCCAGAACGCATTCTTTTTGTTTCAGATGATGTTCTGCGCCACGGCGGCAACCATTGTCTCCGGCGCGGTGGCGGAGCGCATGCGCTTCGGGGGATACCTCCTGGTGACCGCTCTCATCTCGGGCGTGCTGTATCCCATCGCCGGCGGCTGGGCATGGAATAACGCCGGGTGGCTGAAGCAGATGGGCTTCGTCGATTTCGCGGGATCGACCGTCGTTCACAGCATGGGCGGCTGGATGGCGCTGGCGGCGGCCATGGTTATCGGGCCGAGGTTGGGGCGCTTCGACAGCAATCTCCCGCTGGCTAATCCCCACAGCCTGGTCACATCCACGATCGGCGTCCTCGTCCTCTTCGTCGCGTGGCTCGGGTTCAACGGCGGTAGCACGCTCGCACTCGACCACCGGGTCGGAATGATCCTTGTCAATACGGTGCTCGCCGGATGCGCGGGCTGCCTGAGCGCGATGGGAGCCGTATGGTATTTTCAAAAGCTGCCTCTCCTGCCGGAAACGCTCAATGGGTGCGTGGCGGGCCTGGTCGCCATCACGGCTGGCTGTCATGCGGTCTCTCCCAGCTCGGCGGTGATCATTGGCGTCGTGGGCGGGCTCATCAGCTACGGCGCAGTGCACTTGCTCGCTCTCTGGAAGATCGACGATGTGGTGGGCGCCAGCGCCGCTCACGCCCTGCCCGGAATATGGGGGACGCTGGCCGTGGCCCTCTTTGGCAACCTCGCGCTGCTCGGCACGGGCCTGGGGCGCGCTCAGCAATTCGGCGTGCAGGCCCTCGGCGCCGTGGTCTTTTTCCTTTGTGCCTTCGGGATTGGCTGGCTCCTCCTCACGGCCATCAACCGCGCCGTCCCGCTCCGCATCGATGAGGACGGCGAACGCATCGGCCTCAATGTCGCCGAGCATGGAGCGAGCACCGAAATCGTCGACCTGCTCAGCGAGATGTCCCGCCATAGCACGCGGGGAGACTTTACCACGAGGCTGGACTTTCAGCCCCATACCGAGGTCGGACAGATCGCCTCGGAGTACAACAAGGTCATTGGCAAGGTGAGCGACGAGATGGATATGCGCGAGATCTTCGCCCGCCGCCTCGAGCAGGAGCGCGAGGCGCTCGACGCCAGCCAGCGCAAGATCATCAGCAGCATCGAGTATGCCCGCCGCATCCAGGAGTCCATCCTCCCTCGTCCCGAAACGCTGGAGCGAATGATCCCGGAGCATTTCGTCATCTATCGACCGCGCGATATCGTGTCGGGCGATTTTTACTGGTGCCTGGCCCGGGAGGAGTCGTTTTATCTCGCCGTGGTCGACTGTACGGGACACGGCGTGCCGGGAGCATTCATGTCGATGATGTCGTTCGTCCTGCTCCAGCAGATCGTCATCGAGCGCGGCGCCAATGACCCCGCCGACATCCTCTCACGGCTCCACAGTCGCGTCCGGGCCGCGCTCGGCCAGAACTCCCCGGGCAATGACAACAAGGACGGCATGGACGCTGCGCTCGTACGCATCGACCCCGACAAAATCGTCTTCGCCGGGGCCGGTCTTCCCTTGTGCTGGGTCGACGGTTCCAGCGGTACGCCGCTCTACGGCGAGATCCGCGGGGATCGTCATGGACTCGGCGGCGGCGCCCACCTGCCGGCCCGGATCCAATACATCCAGCACAAGGTGCCTCGTACAAAGGATCTCTCGATCTATCTCTTCAGTGACGGCCTCATCCACCAGCCCAATCATCTCAGGCGGCCTTTTGACAAATCCGGCCTGCGCCACCTCGCACTCAGCCTGCACGGTACGCCGATGCCGCGACAGGGGGCAGAAATCGCCGCCCAGCTCGATGCCTTCCGAGGAGGAGCCGTCCAGCGGGATGACATCACTCTCATCGGCGTAAATGTCTCAGCCGAAACATGAAGGCACGCCCGACCATGCATCCGTCGTCCCGCGTCGTGCTGGAGATCCGCGGGCCGGTGACCCAGGAGGAAATCGCCGCCGCCACCAGCCGGCTCATGGCCGCAATCTCCGCCCCGCGACAGGTCGGTCATCTCCTCAAGATCATTTTTGTCGAGATGGCGCAAAATGTGCTGAAACACTCCAAGAAAACCGCAGCCATTCCAGCCATCATCTCCATCACCGACACCGGGGAATGCTTCACCATTCACAGCCGCAACGCCGCATCGTTCACCGCCGCCAGCCGGGCCGCGGAGATCGTTTCCGATACGGGACGACTCACCCGGACCGGGCTCATCCGCGTGCGGCGGTCCGAGCTGCACAAGCCTCGCCGGTCCGGGTGCGCGGGCATCGGATTGATCGAGATCCAGCGCAAGACCGCTGCTCCGGTCCTCTGCGAGATCACGCCCCTTCCCGACGACGACGCTCTCGTCGAGATCACAGCAACATTGCGCAAATAACTCATGAGCTCCCTTGAGATTCCTGCCACCGACTATACTCCCCATGTTTTCGAGGATTCGAAAACCGGAGTCGTCTGGTTCAAAGGCGAGGCATACCCCGAGAATGCCAGCGCCTACTTTCAGCCCATCATGGAGTGGATGCACTCCCGGATCGCAGAGGCGCGCCCGATCAAACTGGCCTTCTCCCTCGACTATCTGAATACCAGTTCCACCAAGGCGCTGCTCGATCTCCTCGCCCTCCTGGAAGCCTACCACCAAAAAGGAGGGAGCGTCTCCGTCATCTGGTACTATCAGGCCGATCTCGAGGTGATGAAGGAAACCGGCGAGGAACTCCTTCATGATTTTTCGCTTCCCCGCTTGCTAGAACCCCTCGGGAGATTAACCTAAGCCATGGCAGTTCTGGGAAAACGACCGTCTTTCAGCCATTCCCGTGAAGAGGCCATGCAGGCTTTATTCGCGAAGGAGTTGTCCGTTCTCAAGGAAGCCGAGGGCGCCTTCGCCCGCCATCCGCCGCCGGAGGAGCTGGAGCACTATTGTGAAATGCTCGCGGAGCATTACCGCTCGATGCTCGCGCAAATGATGAAACTCACCAGCATCAGCGATGCGACGCAGCTCCAGCTCAAGCGCACCAAGCTCGAACTCTCCTCCGCCCTCTCCAACGTAGAGCGCCTCAACCGCAACCTCGAAGCCGTCAGCCAGGAGAAGGACGAGATCCTCGCCCTCGCCGCCCATGATCTCCGCTCTCCCCTCTCGGGCATCCGAGGACTCGCCGATCTCATCGCCGAGGAGTCGGCTCCTCAGCCCGGCGAGATTCACTCCTACGCCGAGGAAATCGTCAACGTCGCGGATGACACGCTCGAAATGATCCGGGACATCCTGGACATCTATCGCCTCGACGGAGGCGCGCCCGGCGGCCAGCAGTCCGAGAGCATCCGGATCGCAGATCTGCTCACGGAGGCGTCCGCCATCAGTCGCGCCAACGCCCTGCGCAAGCGCATCACCATGGTGATCGAGTCCGTCAATGCCGACCGTTCCGTCCTCGTCGAGAAGGCTCTCGTCGTGCGCATCCTGGAAAACCTGGTGTCGAACGCTCTCAAGTACTCGCCCCATGGCAGCATCGTCACCGTGCGTATCGACATCGAGGACAACCTCCTCAAGATCGCCGTGCGGGACCAGGGGCCGGGACTGAGCGAGGCGGATCAGGCCAAGCTTTTCAAGAAATTTGCCCGGCTCGCCTCCCGCCCGACTGGCGGAGAATCCTCGATCGGCCTGGGCCTCGCCATCGTAGACCGCATCGTCCAGCATCTCGGCGGACGCGTCTGGGTGGAAACGATTCCCGGCGAAGGCGCCACCTTCCGGGTCGAGCTGCCCGTCACCGCAGTCGGGTAATTCCGACGGCACACCGTCCCACACACTCTCTCCCGCCAGGTCGCCGATGACGGCGGCCTGCGGTCATCCCATTCCATCCCTATGAGCCAGAATCTCCTCGCCGCGGAAAAATCCCCCTACCTCTTGCAGCACAAAGACAATCCCGTCGCCTGGCGCCCCTGGGGCGAGGCGGCCTTTGCCGAGGCGCGCCGCGCAGGCAAGCCGGTGTTTCTTTCCATCGGCTACTCGACCTGCCACTGGTGCCACGTCATGGCGCACGAGTCGTTTGAAAATGAGCCGATCGCTGCGTTCATGAACGAGCACTTCATCAACATCAAGGTCGACCGCGAGGAGCGTCCCGATGTCGACCGGCTCTACATGGCTTTCGTCCAGGCGACCACCGGATCAGGCGGGTGGCCGATGAGCGTATGGCTCACCCCGGAGGGCCAGCCCTTCTTCGGCGGGACCTATTTTCCGCCCGAGAGCAGGTACGGTCGCGCCGGGTTTCCCGATATCCTGCGACAGATCGCCAAGCTGTGGGCCGATGACCGCAGCCGCATCGAGGCCGAGGGCAGCCGGGTCGTCGAGGCCCTGCGGGAGATGAACTCGGGCGAGAAATCACCCGCCTTCCCTGATGACGAGATCACCCTTGCCCGGGCATACGAGCGTTTTGCCTCGTCCTTTGACGAGGAGGACGGCGGCTTTGGCGGAGCCCCGAAGTTTCCCCGGCCCTCCGTCCTGAATTTCCTGCTCCGCTATGCGGGCCGCGCCGATCTGGCCAACAGCCAGCATGCCATCCAGATGGCTCTCTTCACTCTGCGCAAAATGGCGGAGGGCGGAATGCGAGATCACCTCGGCGGCGGCTTCCACCGGTACTCGGTCGATCGCCACTGGCATGTCCCGCATTTTGAAAAAATGCTCTACGACCAGGCCCAGCTGATCGTTTCCTACACGGAGGCATGGCAGATCAGCCGGGAGGAGATCTTTGGCCGGATCGCCCGGGAGACCGCCGACTATGTTCTCCGCGAGATGACCCATGCCGATGGAGGATTTTTCTCTGCGGAGGATGCCGACAGCCTCCTCGCCCACGGACGGCCGGAACACGCCGAGGGTGCTTTCTATGTCTGGACTCACGCGGAGATCCTCGGCGCACTGGGGAACGAGGCCGGAGCGGAATTTTGCCGCCATTACGGCGTACTGCCCGATGGAAACGCCTCCGCGGAAAGCGATCCGCAGGGAGAATTTCGCGGCAAAAACATTCTCATCCAGCGCGAGCCCGGGGACAGCGATTCGCTGGCGGCGAGCCGGGCAGCGTTGTTTCATCTGCGCGCGGCACGCCCTCGCCCCCATCTGGATGACAAGATCCTCACCGCCTGGAACGGGCTCATGATCAGCGCCCTGGCGAAGGCCGGAGCCGCCTTGCAAGAGCCCACCTACATCGCGGCGGCGGCGAAGGCGGCGCTCTTTATGGAGTCGCATCTCACCCGCGAGGGGCGGCTTCTCCGGAGCTGGCGGCATACGGCGAGCGATATCCCGGGATTCGCAGAGGACTATGCCTTTTTCATTCAAGGGCTCATCGATCTTTACGAGGCGACTCTGGAGGAAAGCTGGATCGTGCGCGCCCTGGGCCTCCAAACCCTCCAGGATGAGCTGTTTTGGGATGAAGAAGGCGGGAGCTATTTCAGCAGTGCGGCCGGCGATCCGCTCATCGCCGTGCGGCTAAAGGATGACTACGATGGCGCGGAGCCGTCCGCAAATTCCATCAGCGCGCTGAACCTGCTGCGGCTCGCCCGCGCCATGCATGACGATCACCGGGAGACGACAGCCCGCCGTATCCTCGCCGCCCACCGGGTGCAGATCGCCCAGGCCCCGACTGCGGTTCCCCAGATGCTGGTCGCACTCGACCTGGCTCTCACCGCGCCAGCCCAGGCTGTCATCGTGGGACGAAAAGGCTCCACATCAGTCGATACATGGATGGCGCGTCTTCACCGGGACTTTGCTCCGCGAAGGTCCATTTTACGGGCTTTCCCGGGCTCCGTCCTCACGGAGGACAATCCCGCTCTTTCGGAAATGGCCTCCCGCGAGACCGCCGACACCGCGCTCTATCTGTGCGAAAACTTCACCTGCCAGGCCCCGGCCGTCGATCCGTCCACATGGGAGGGATGAGGTAACACGCTTCCCGCCTAGCGCGTAAGCACGAGCAGCGGGGTGGGAATCGCGTCCGACGGAGATTCGTCGGAAGGCGTCTCATCCGTCTGCTCGGGCGAGAACTGCCGCATCTCGATCGTGCCGTCGAAGCGTTCCACCATCGCGGTGCAGCTCTCCACCCAGTCACCCGTATTGTAGTAGGTGACGCCGTTGACCTCGCGCATCGCGGCTGTGTGGATGTGCCCGCACAGCACGCCGTCGACATCGAAATCCCGCGCATAGCGCACGATGGCTTCCTCGAATTGCCCGATGAAGCTCACGACGTTTTTCACCTCTGCCTTGACATAGGCGCTGAGCGACCAATAGCCGAGCCCCATCGCCCGACGGAAGAAATTCACCACGCCATTGCAGCGCATGAGGAGCGTGTACCCGACGTCTCCCACGTGCGCCAGCCAGCCGAGATTCTGCACCACCGTATCGAGCTCGTGACCATGCATCACCAGGAGCCGCCGCCCGTCCGCCGTAGTGTGCAGCGCATTCTTTTGCAGGCTGATGTTTCCATACTGCCCGAAAAATCGGGCGAGAAACTCGTCATGATTGCCCACGACGTAAATGATCTCCGTCCCCTTTCGCGCGCGGCGCAGGAGTTTCTGGACCACGTCGTTGTGGGACTGCGGCCAGTAGATGCCTCGACGCAACGCCCAGATATCGATCAGATCCCCCACGAGATACAGCGTTTCAAACTCGCTGTCCTTGAGGAACTTGAGAAGCGCGGCGGCCTTGCTGCCCCGCGTGCCGAGGTGGACATCGGATATCCAGCCTGTGCGATAGTGGTTCATGAGAAAGGGTAGACTTATTCACAGGATATTCTCTGCCCGGAACGCGCCAACGTCGTTATTGTTACGATTCCTCCTCATGCGGGCCGGAATCAGGACTCGAATGCCGGGGCTTGACGCTGTATATTTCGCCCTCTCCCACTATGACAGACTCCACCTCCTGGTACTGCATCCGTACCAAGCCCAAAAATGAACGGCTGACGAGTCAGCTCCTTCGCACGGAGATCGGGCTGCCCGTGTTTTGTCCCTTCATCCGCTTTGAGCGGGCACGGCGCACGGGGAGGACATGGGTCACCGAGGCCATGTTCCCGGGCTATATCTTTACCCGTATGGACTACACGACCCAAAACAGGCACGTTCGTTCGATCCGAGGGGTCATCACAGTCGTCGGATTCGGAGACCATCCCGCCATCGTTCCCGAGCAGATCGTGGACGATCTGCGCCGCGAAGTGAAAGACGAGGAAACTGTCGTTATCCAGCCACAAATCGCTATCGGCGAGGAGGTTAACGTGATCGCTGGCCCCTTCCAGGGACTGCGTGCGGTGGTCAGCCGGGTATTGCCGGCTCGCGAACGTGTGGCGGTGCTGCTTGAGGTACTCGGCATGGAGCGGGAGGTGGAAGTCTCCGCCACGGCAGTGCTCCCCGACCTCCCGCATCCCATGTCCAAGCCTTAGAATACGAAGGGCTTCCCCTTTTTGGTCTCGAAGTCCGGGTGCCTGGCCCGGGAGCCCGGTGAATTTCACCAAAGACTAGTCCACCGCCATCAAGACTCCGGCAGTTTTCAAAGAATACGCGAGGCTTCCGGCTGACGCGGCTGCCAGGCCGGGACTGGTGACCAATGTCGCCGAAGATCCCCGCTTCGCTGGTCGGTGGCTCGCGCCAAAGTCTCCGATGGTCCGGGGGCTCGATCATTACGCCCGTCGGGAGGAATCCCTTTCCTCAACAGCCAAGGCCAGGCGCCCCGTTTCGCCATCCTTTTCGCGGCCAGTCAAGGCACGAAAAAGCGCCAGGCATTCCAAAATGCTCTGGCGCTGAAAAAAAGGACCCCGCTATCTGCTTTCGCAAATAGCGGGGTTAACTCTGGCAACGACCTACTCTCGCGCAAGCTATACAAGCACTACCATCGGAGCTGTGACGTTTCACTTCCGTGTTCGAGATGGGAACGGGTGGGACCATCACGCCAAGATCACCAGACTTCGGGAGCGTGATCCCGGGTGTCTGACGACCTTAAAAACGTTACCTGATTTTAAGAAGAGAACAAGTTTTGCTCTCTGACATCCGCATACAGTAGACAAACAACCGCAGACTCCAACTATCTGAGACTGCATGATAGTAATTAAAGGAGTTTAAAAAAGCCGAACGAACATTAGTAACCTTGAGCTGAACATGTTGCCATGCGTATACCCAGGTCCTATCAACGTGGTGGTCTACCACGGTTCTTCAGGGAGATCTCATCTTGGGATAGGCTTGGCGCTTAGATGCTTTCAGCGCTTATCCTTTCCGAACATAGCTGCCCAGCACTGCCGTTGACACGACAACTGGAACACCAGTGGTTCGTCATTCCCGGTCCTCTCGTACTAAGGAATGAACCCCTCAAATCTCCTGCGCCCACAGTGGATAAGGACCGAACTGTCTCGCGACGTTCTGAACCCAGCTCGCGTACCACTTTAACCGGCGAACAGCCGGACCCTTGGGACCTTCTCCAGCCCCAGGATGTGATGAGCCGACATCGAGGTGCCAAACCCTGCCGTCGATATGAGCTCTTGGGCAGGATCAGCCTGTTATCCCTAGCGTACCTTTTGTCCTTTGAGCGATAGCAATTCCACATTAAACTACCGGATCACTTGGACCTACTTTCGTATCTGCTCGACTTGTGGGTCTCGCAGTTAAGCTGGCTTATATCCATGTACTCGTCACCTGATTGCCAACCAGGTTGAGCCAACCTTCGTAATCCTCCGTTACTCTTTAGGAGGACACCGCCCCAGTGAAACTGACCGGCTGCCAGTGTCTCGCGCCCGGTTAACGGGCCGCGGTTAGATGTCTCAATTCCAAAGGGTGGTGTTTCATTGTCGGCTCATCTACCTCCTAAAAGATAGAATCAAAGCCTCCCACTTACTCTAAGCATTAAAATCGAAACAACAGTGACAGCGTACAGTAAAGGTGCATAGGGTCTTTCCGTCCTACTGCGGGCAGGCGGCATCTTCACCGCCAATACAACTTCGCTGAGCTCCTCGTTGAGACAGCGGTCAACTCGTTACACGATTCGTGCAGGTCGGAACTTACCCGACAAGGAATTTCGCTACCTTAGGACCGTTATAGTTACGGCCGACATTCACCGGGACTTGGGCTCGAAGCTTCGCCTTGCGGCTAACCTCTTACCGTAATCTTTCGGCATTGGTCACGTGTCACACCCTATACGTCGTCTTACGACTTAGCAGAGTGCTGTGTTTTTGTTAAACAGTCGGTTGACCCATTTCACTGCGACCCCTTACGGGGCACCCCTTCTTCCGAAGTTACGGGGCTAGATTGCCGAGTTCCTTAACGAGGTTTCACTCACGCGCCTTGGCACACTTATGCCCACCCACCTGTGTCGGTTTACGGTACGGACGCCTTAGTATACACTGAAGCTTTTCTTGGCTGGCCATTTAAAGAATCCGCTTTGACCGAAGTCTCCACGTCCCCTTGCGGGACCGTCACTTTCATTCGACGACTCTTCTCCTAACCAGCGTCCTTTCAGTTTAAATGTCGGCGGCGCAGGAATATTGACCTGCTTTCCATCGTCTACGCCCATCGGCCTCGACTTAGGATCCGGCTAACCCTGGGAGGACGAACCTTCCCCAGGAAACCTTGGGTTTACGGCGACCAGGGATCTAACCTGGTTTATCGCTACTCATGTCTGCATCCTCACTTCTCAGTACTCCACAGCCCATTACCAGGCTGCTTCAAGGCGCTGAGAACGCTCCCCTACCACGCTTGCGCGTCCAGAGTCGCCAATCATTTTCGGCGCGAAAACACTCGATGAGTCAGCTATTACGCACTGTTTAAACGATGGCTGCCTCTAAGCCAACGTCCTCACTGTCTAAGTATCTTCACATCCTTTCCACTAAACGTTATTTAGGCACCTTAGCTGCTGATCTGGGTTGTTTCCCTCTCGACCGTGCAGCTTATCCCACACGGACTGCCTCCCAAGCTTCGCCCTGCGGCATTCGGAGTTTGATTGAATTCGGTACCCGGGTATGGGCCCTAGTTCAGCCAGTGCTCTACCTCCGCAGGTCAGCACTTGAGGCTCTACCTCAATAGATTTCGGGGAGAACCAGCTATCACCGGGTTTGATTAGTCTTTCGCTCCTACCCACAACTCATCCGGGGACTTTTCAACGTCCATCGGTTCGGTCCTTCGCCCCATGTTACTGGGGCCTCAACCTGGTCATAGGTAGATCACCTCGGCTTCGGGTCTAGTGCCAGCACCTTATCGCCCATTTCGGACACGCTTTCGCTTCGCCTACATCCCTGAGGGACTTAGACTTGGCACGGACACTAACTCGCAGACTCATTAAGCAAAAGGCACGCCATCACCCTTGCGGGCTCTGACACCTTGTAAGCACATGATTTCAGGGACTATTTCACTCCGCTCGCAGCGGTTCTTTTCACCTTTCCCTCGCGGTACTTGTTCACTATCGGTTGCCAACTAGTATTTAGCCTTACGCCGTGGTCGGCGTGGATTCATGCGACGTTTCACGTGTGACGCATTACTCAGGAATTCCCTAGGCGTGCTCGGGTTTTCGGTTACAGGTCTTTCACCTTCTATGGAGCGACTTTCCATCCGCTTCTCCTAACCGTTGCACTGCCACGTCGGGCTCCTACAACCCCCAAGAGCAAGCTCCTGGGTTTGGGCTGTTCCGCTTTCGCTCGCCGCTACTTACGGAATCACATTCGTTTTCTTTTCCTCCGCTTACTGAGATGTTTCACTTCAGCGGGTGTTGCTTCCTCCGATCTATGTATTCAATCGGAGATGATCCGGTATTAACCGGAACGGGTTACCCCATTCGGAAATCCACGGGTCGGGGCCTATTTGCGGCTCACCGTGGCTTATCGCAGCTTATCACGTCCTTCTTCGCCTGTTGGCACCAAGGCATCCATCATGCGCTCTTAGTAGCTTTTTCCTTTAATTTCTGGAAATCCTTCTAATTAAGCAATGCAACCACCGTACTGATCGATAAATCAGGCGGCGATTGCGCAGACTCAGCATTTATTATGTTGAAGTTGCATTTATTTGCCCTGTATGCGGATGTCAAAGAGCTTGTCGAGGGACTGGCCCTCAACGGCTTTGAAGCCTGTTCGGTCTGAACGGCGACAAAATTCAAAACGCTTCGTTAAATATCAGCGAGGTAATGGTGGGCCTGATAGGACTCGAACCTATGACCCTGCGCTTATCAAGCGCATGCTCTAACCAACTGAGCTACAGGCCCATTTTTCTAAACTGGTGGAGGCAAGGGGATTCGAACCCCTGACATCCAGCTTGCAAAGCTGGCGCTCTACCAACTGAGCTATGCCCCCGGGAAAGCTTTCGCCTGCCGCGGAGCCAGCGCTATACGGCCGCAAGCTTCCAGGGCTAGTGCCAGGTGGTTTTATCTACTTTCAACAAATGCTGGATAGTGCGTTCTTCGAAGTTTCGACCTGCAGAGCTTTCGGTCCACAGGATTTGTCCCCTTTTAATGCGATTCATACTGACATCGCGGGGTCAGACTCGCCGTGTCCTGGCACGAGGCCAGGGGGTAGGCATTACTCCTTAGAAAGGAGGTGATCCAGCCGCAGGTTCCCCTACGGCTACCTTGTTACGACTTCATCCCAGTTACCGCTCATAGCGTAGGACGCTGCCTCCTTGCGGTTAGCGTGCGTACTTCGGCTACAAACGACTCCCATGATGTGACGGGCGGTGTGTACAAGGCCCGGGAACGTATTCACGGCACCAAATGCTGATGCGCCATTACTAGCGATTCCGGCTTCATGGAGGCGAGTTGCAGCCTCCAATCCGAACTGGGCCCAGTTTTTGAGATTTCCTCCACCTTGCGGATTCGGTTCATTCTGTACTGGGCATTGTAGTACGTGTGCAGCCCTGGCCGTAAGGGCCATACTGACTTGACGTCATCCCCACCTTCCTCCCCGTTTCACAGGGCAGTCTGTCCAGAGATCCCTTGCGGGCAACTGGACACAGGGGTTGCGCTCGTTGCGGGACTTAACCCAACATCTCACGACACGAGCTGACGACAGCCATGCAGCACCTGTGCAAAGCGTTGATATTGCTACCAACTATCCGGCTTTCACCGGAGACACAATGCATGTCAAGGCCAGGTAAGGTTCTTCGCGTTGCATCGAATTAAGCCACATACTCCACCGCTTGTGCGGGCCCCCGTCAATTTCTTTGAGTTTTAATCTTGCGACCGTACTTCCCAGGCGGCACGTTTAACGCGTTAGCTCCGGCACGGACGGGGTCTGAACCCGCCCACACCAAACGTGCACCGTTTACTGCTAGGACTACCGGGGTATCTAATCCCGTTTGCTCCCCTAGCCTTCGTGCCTCAGTGTCAGGAGTTGCCCAGAGAGTCGCCTTCGCAACTGGTCTTCCTCACGATATCTACGCATTTCACTGCTACACCGTGAATTCCACTCTCCTCTACAATCCTCAAGCAACGCAGTATCCGGTGCATTTTCAAGGTTGAGCCCTGAGATTTCACACCAGACTTACATCGCCACCTACGCACCCTTTACGCCCAATGAATCCGAACAACGCTTGAGACCTCTGTATTACCGCGGCTGCTGGCACAGAGTTAGCCGTCTCTTCCTCTTGCGGTACTATCACTTTCTTGTTCCCGCATGACAGGAGTTTACAACCCGAAGGCCTTCATCCTCCACGCGGCGTCGCTCCATCAGGGTTTCCCCCATTGTGAAAAATTCTCGACTGCTGCCACCCGTAGGTGTCTGGACCGTGTCTCAGTTCCAGTGTGGCTGGTCGTCCTCTCAGACCAGCTACCCGTCATAGCCATGGTGGGCCGTTACCCCGCCATCTAGCTGATAGGCCGCGAGTTCATCAAGAAGCGTATTGCTACTTTAACATCCCCCTTAATCAAGGAGTAGTCACATGCGGTATTAATTCGCCTTTCGGCGAGCTATCCCCCACTTCTCGGCAGATTACTCACGTGTTACGCACCCGTGCGCCACTAGACCAGCTCTGTATTGCTACAAAACTAATCCCGTTCGACTTGCATGTCTTATCCACGCCGCCAGCGTTCGTTCTGAGCCAGAATCAAACTCTCCGTAGAAAGTTTCTCCCACTGCTAAGGTGGGAAAGTTCCGACATTCATTACTCCGATCACCTGTGAGACAGGTAATCAGGAATGGGTCGTCAAATTAAAATTACAAAACTGACGAAAGAACGCACTATCCAACACTTGTTGAATGTGTGTTTTGCTGATAAAAAACGTTCTGAATTTTGCCTTAAACCGGCAAACCAGAATCAGACTATCAATGAGCGACGCTCGGTGAACTTAGTTAGTTCCGAGACTTGTTTTCCGTTTCAACCTTTGGTCGAGCGGGGCTGTCAGAATATCTCATTCGCTTTCAGAGTCAACTGTTTTTGAAAAGTTTTTTAAGTTTTTCAAAAACCGCTGTCGGTATTTAAACCGAACTCTTAGGCGGTCAGCTTTGGTCCGGAGACCTCGGCTGGCAGCCTCTTTCGAGGCCGCTGAGAACATCCAACCCGTTTCAACCTTTGGTCGAGCGGGATTGTCAGAATATCTCATTCGCTTCTGGAGTCAACCGTTTTTTGAAAGTTTTTTAAGTTTTTCAAAAACCGCTGTCGGTATTTAAACCGAACTCCTTGGCGGTCAGCTTTGGTCCGGAGACCTCGGCTGGCAGCCCCTTTCGGAGCCGCTGAGAGCTTCTGCCCTACCGGACTTTCGTGCGGCGGGATGGACAACCTAGTAAAACTGCGCGAAAGGTCAACACCCTTTTGGAAAAAAATTCCAAAAAGTCGCGCCCTCCTCCCTACTTGTATTGACGGCTCCTCCCGCGGACCCGCATAAACAAAAGGGCCGCACGGTTTGTGCGGCCCTTAAAGATTTCCTGAAAAAACTTTTCAGGAGGCGGCGTTTTCCGCCTTTTTACTGCTTATCGGCGAACCACTCCGTATGGAAAAACTCCCCGGCAGGCTTGTCGACACGCTCGTAGGTGTGTGCGCCAAAGTAATCGCGCTGCGCCTGGAGCAGGTTGGCAGGCAGACGGGCCGATCGATAGCTGTCGTAGTAGCTGAGCGCGGCGGAGAAGGCCGGAGCGGCCACACCGTAGCCGATGGCAGTCTGCACGGCGTAGCGCCAGTGGGCCTGCGTCTTCGCGATGATCTCGGTGAAGTACGAGTCGAGGATGAGGTTCTTCAGCGCGGGATTGCGGCGATAGGCCTCAGTGATGCGATTGAGGAACTGCGCCCGGATGATGCAGCCTCCGCGCCAGATGGAGGCGATGTCGCCAAAGTTCAGGTTCCAGTCGTACAGCTTGGCGGCGACGCCGAGTTGGACGAATCCCTGGGCGTAGCTGATGATTTTGCTCGCGTAGAGGGCGTCGCGCACGGCGTCGATGAGCTCCTGGCGATCGCCCGTGAAGGGCTTCACCTCAGGGGCGGGGAGGGTGGCCGAGGCCTCGACGCGCTCGTCCTTGAGCGAACTGAGAATGCGAGCCTCCACAGCGCTGCTGATGACGGAAAGCGGCACGCCGAGTTCCACCGCGTGCCCAACGGTCCACTTGCCCGTGCCCTTCTGGCCGGCCTTGTCGAGGATGACGTCGACGAGCGGCTTGCCCGTCTCGGGATCGACCTTGGTAAAGATGTGCTCGGTGATCTCGATGAGGAAGGAATTCAGCACGCCGCCGTTCCATTCCTTGAAGATGGCGTGAAATTCCTGCGCGCTGAGGTTCAGCGCCGTCTTGAGAATGGCATAGGCCTCGCAGATGAGCTGCATGTCGCCGTACTCGATGCCATTGTGCACCATCTTCACGTAGTGACCGGCGCCATCGGGTCCCATGTGGCGGCAGCAGGCTTCGCCCTCGGCGACAGCCGCGATCTTGGTGTAAATGGGAGCGATCGCCTCCCAGCCTTCCTTCGATCCGCCAGGCATGATGGACGGGCCCTTGAGCGCGCCCTCTTCACCGCCGCTCACGCCGACTCCGAAGAAATGAATGCCCTTTTCCTTGAGGTACTTTTCGCGGCGCTGGGTGTCGGTCCAGAGAGAATTGCCGCCGTCGATGATGATATCGCCCGGCTCGAGGAGCGGGATGAGCTGCTCGATCACGGCGTCCACCGGGGCACCGGCCTTCACCATGATCTGGGCTTTGCGCGGACGAGCCAGCGAGGAGACGAATTCCTCAAGCGTGCGGGTCGGGACGATGTTCTTCCCCTTCGCTCGGCCAGCGGCGAATTTTTCCGTGACCGCCGTCGTCCGATTATAGACGCTGACGCGAAAGCCCTTGCTTTCCATGTTGAGAACGAGATTCTCGCCCATGACGGCGAGTCCGATTAACCCGATATCGCTTTGACTCATGAATTAAAAAGTGAGCCGCCCACGCTACCTCACGCGTGTTGGGCGGTCTAGGCAATCTTTCCCGATGAATCTGCCCAATCTCCTCACCATTTTCCGACTGATCCTCGCGGGATTTTTTGTCCTCGCGTTGTCGACGAGCTGGCCGTGTTCACACACTGTCGCGCTTGCCCTTTTCCTGATCGCGACGGCCACGGACTACCTGGATGGCGTCATCGCTCGCAAGTACAACCTCATCACGGACTTCGGGAAACTCATGGACCCCCTGGCGGACAAGATCCTCACCGCCTCGGCCTTCATCTGCCTCATCACCTTTGGCTACATCCCGGCCTGGGCTGTCATCATCATCATCAGCCGCGAATTTCTCATCACCGGCCTGCGCCTGCTGGCCAGCTCGAAGGGGATCATCCTCCCCGCCGAGAAGCTGGGCAAGCACAAGACCGCCTGGCAGATGATCACGATCATTTACTTCCTGCTCCTCCTCGCCAGCGTGGAGTGGAGCATCAAAATCCCGCTCCTGACCGCCCCGACCGCCCAGATCGTCGGCGACCTGCTCATCGCGATCACCGTGGCGCTGACCGTCTACTCCGGCGCTGCGTATTTCTGGAAAAACCGTCGGCTGATCGCGGCGAGTTAGGGACAAAGGCAATACTTTACTTCCTGAACCTCTTGCTCTTGAGGGGAAACGGCGAGCCGACCTCCCAGCAGGGGGGCTTTCGGCCCAATATTCTTGGTGCCGGTTGAATTCCCCGGCGGATTTTCGTGAGTTCACCCGGAGGAAGTCCCATTTCCCGAGCTTGCGCCTGCGGGGGAAGGCACTATTTTAGCGCAATTCCATGAAAACCGCTGTTGCGACGTTGGCGTCGTTTGCCGTAGTCGGCTCTGTGCTGGCCCAGGATGCTACCTTGACCCCCGGGGGACCGGGTCCCAAGTCGGCGACGCTTTGGCAGATGGCTGTCTCGGGCGGGCCGATGATGATTCCGCTGGGCATCCTGTCGATCATCACGGTGATGCTGATCATCGTATTCTTCTTTTCCGCCCGGCGGGGGGCGATGGTGTCGGGCCGGTTCATGCAAACGGCGGACGCCCTCATCCGCAAGCGGGATTACCTCGGCCTGCTGGCGATTTCCAACCGGCACAACGATGGCGTGGCCCGCGTGATGCGCCGGACGATGGACTTTCTGACGAAAAACCCGAAGGCGACCCTCGAGGAGGCGCGCGAAATCGCGATGACCGAGGGCACCCGGCAGGCCAGCGCCCTGAATCAACAGGTGGCCCTGCTCGCCGACATCGGCACGATCGCTCCCATGCTGGGGCTGCTCGGCACGGTGATCGGCATCGTGCAGTCCTTCGGCGTGATCGCGATCGACGCGGCGGCGCAGCGGCCGACGATGCTGGCGCATGGCATCGGCGAGGCGCTCATCGCCACGGCCACAGGCCTGCTGGTGGGCATCCCGGCGATGGCGGCGTATGCATTTTACCGCGGGCGGGTGCAGGGGGCGATCTCCGAGCTGGAGGGCGCTACGACGCACCTGATGGCGCTGATGAGCGCGAGCGGTTACAAGGGCTCTGACCGGCTGTGAACTTTCGCTCCCATACCGCGCCCGAGCGCGTGGTGTTTCAGATTGCCCCGTTTGTGGACATTCTGCTGTTTCTCCTCGTGTTCTTCATTCTCACGTGGAATTTCGCCCGCAACGAGGCTGAGCTGGACGTGAAGGTGCCGGCGGCCCGCGAGGGCAAGGAAAACCGCCGCCCGGTCGGCGAGGTGATTCTCAACGTCAGGCGCGACGGTTCGATCGTGATGAACCGCCGCTCGATGACGCCCGCGGAGCTGCAGGAGACCCTGGCCCGCATCGCTCAGCTGTACCCGGATCAGGCCGTCGTCCTGCGGGGTGACCAGAATGTGGACTACAAGTATGTGGTCGACGTGCTGGACATCTGCCGTGCGGCCAACATCTGGAACGTGGCTTTTGCCACGAGCAAGCCGGATTGATGAAAGGCTCGCTCATCCTCTCGCTGCTCGGCAGCGCGGCGTGCGTTTGCACGTTGATGGCGCAGGAGCCCGAGGTGCGCCGCGCGATTCCCGTGATCCGCGGCGAGCAGGGATCGGATTTCGATTACCAGAATCCCTCGTGGATGAGCCATGTCTCGCCAACCCCGGCACAGACTCCAACGCCCACGCCCATCCCGGCACCCACGGTGGACCCGAGGAAATTCGCCCCCGAGCCGGGCTTTACCCCCTTCCGCCCCTCGGGCCGGGTCACCGTGAGCCCTACGCCGGAAAGCGAGTGGCAGCGAGTCCCCGCCGAGGTCCCCGCCGCGACGTCCGTGCGCGTGGCGACACCGATCCCCATCGAGCGCCCGACGCGGGCCGCCACCCCGGTGCCCATAGCCACGCCGATCCCGATCCGCCGCGCGGAGCCCGTGCAGCGCATGGAGCCGATCCCGACCGCGACGCCGGCGGCGATACCCGCCGCCACACCGGCCGCCGCCGTGGCGGTGCCGACGCCGGATGAGGATGGAATCATCCGCCTCTCTCCCACCGCACCCGCCGCCGATACGACTGCGGACGACCTGAACCGCGCCAACGCCGTCTACGCCCGCAAGATGTACGACTACGCGGTGGCGGAGTACGAAAAGTTTCTCATCGCCCACCCGACGGCGGTGCAGCGCGATCAGGCGCTCTTTCGCCTCGGTGAAAGCCACCGGCTGCTCGGCAATGACGATTCCGCCCGCGATGCC
The DNA here is from genome assembly GCA_017305195.1 of Verrucomicrobiota bacterium. GTDB lineage: Bacteria > Verrucomicrobiota > Verrucomicrobiia > Chthoniobacterales > Terrimicrobiaceae > Terrimicrobium. The sequence continues at coordinate 28,314 of JAFKMU010000058.1, forward strand.
TACCAGCGGCTGGTGACGCAGTTCCAGACCGGCGAGTTCGTCGGCGCGGGAGCGTTCCGGCTCGGCGAGTATCTTTTCGGCGACCGCATGTACGAGCAGGCGCTCAAGCAGTTCCAGACCGCCTCCGAGCAGGCGACGAGCCCGGAGGTCAAGCTCTCGGCCAAGTATCAGCAGGCGCGCTGCCTGGAGAAGCTCAAGCGCACCGACGACGCCGTGCGCATGTACCAGGAGGTGGCCGACGTGACGAAGGACAATCCCTACCGCGACTACGCCCGTCTTTCCCTCGCCGAGGTCAATGCCAATGCCGGGAAGAAAAAGGAGGCGCTGGAGGCTTTTGCCAAGCTCGCCGCAGACCCGGGTCCCTCCGCCATGCGCGCCGAGGCTGCGGTGAAAGCCGCCGCTCTAGCCGCCGAGATGGGCGACCAGAAGCGCGCCGCCTCGCTCTTCGACGCAGCCCTCGCGTTGCCCGACCTGGGCGACTGGAAGGCCATCGCCGTGCTCGGCGCGATGCGCACGTTTTACACGACGGGGAACTACCAGAAGGTGACCGCGCTGAAGGACAAGTACCTCGACAGCCTGCCCGAGGACACCCGGGCCGAGGCGCTGCTGCTGGCGGCGAATTCCTACCGGCAGCTCGGCAACGCCCAGTCCGCGCAGACCGTGTACAATCAACTCATCACGCAATACCCCGAGGCCGCACAGGCGCAGGACGCGAGATTCCAGAAGCTCGTGAGCATGTACCAGCTCGAGGACCCGACCCTGCTTGCGGAGGTCGACAGCTTCCTCCAAGTGAGCAAGGACCCGAAGCAGCGGGCCCAGGCGCAACTCCTGAAAGCCGAGGCGCTCTTCAAGAAACAGGATTACGCCGCCGCCGCCCCGCTCTACAATCAGGTGCTCGCCGCCAACATCGACGCCGACATCAAGGGCAAGGCGATGATGAAACTGGGCTGGTGCCTCGGCAAGACCGGCCAGTTCGCCCCCGCCGAGCAGATCTATACCGCGTACCTCCAGCAGTTTCCCAAGGGTTCATCCGCGCTCAACGCAGTCATCCAGCGCGGCCTCGCGCGGCAGGAGCTGAAGGATTACGACGGCGCGCTGAAGGACTTCAACTCGATCATCGACAACAACAAGGACGCCAAGGAACGCGAGCTCGCGCTCCAGCAAAAGGCCCTCATCCAGGGCCAGCAGCAGGATTACAAGGCCATGGCGGCGACCTTCAAACAGCTCCTCGCCGAGTACCCGAAAACCTCCGCCGCCGGGCAGGCGAACTTCTGGATCGGCTGGGCTGCGTATGAAAACAAGGACTACGCCGGAGCCATCCCGAGCCTGGAGGCCGCGCGCAAGCTCGATCCGCAATACGCCGACCGCGCCACGCTGCGCATCATTCTCGCCTACTACTACCAGCAGAATACCGACGCGCTGAAACAGGCGCTGAAGGACAATCCCAAGGTGCAGGTGCCTGCCGAGATCAACCGCTGGCTGGGCCGCAAGAGCTTCGAGGAGGGCGACTACGCCACGGCGGAGCGCAACCTCCTGCCCGTCGTGACCGAGGGAAAGACGGCGGAACCCGACGCGCTCATCGAGCTGGCGGAGGCGCAGATTCGCCTCGGCAAGGCCAGCGCCGCGTCGCCGCATGTGGCGAATTACCTGAAGGTCGCGCGCGATCCCGCCAGCCGGGCGAGGGGATTGATCGCCCAGGGCCGTATCGCGCTCGCCGCGAAGCAATACGACGAGGCCCAGCGCCTCGATGAGGAGGCCCTGCTCCTCCAGCCCGAGGGTTCCTACAATGCCGACGCCCGCATGCTCTCCGGCGAGATTTCCCTGGGCAAGGGCGACTACGATGGCGCCGCCCGCGCCTTCCTGAGTCTGGCCGTGCTTTACAATGATCCCGCCGTGACGCCCCGTGCGCTGGAACTCGCCGCCGAGGCCTATCGCAAGGCGGGCAACACCTTCGAGGCCGAGAAAGCCGCGAAGGAATTGCGCGAACGCTTTCCTGATTTCAAAAAATCCTCCAGACTGACCAAGGAATGAAAGCACGCATGCTCTTCCTGCTGATCGCCTGCACGGCGATGCTGCAGGCCGCCGACCCGACGCCTGCGGGATCGACGGTTGAGTTGAAGGCGATCAAGGGCTCCATCCAGCTGCCAAGCGGCTGGTTCCTTCACGAGGAGGGCGAGGATGGCCTGAGCGTCTACCAGATCACCCGCGAGAAGGTGGAGTCGGAGAACGATCCCTTCACCGCCGGTCTCATCATCAGCGTCACGACCAAGGTGCCCGATCGCAACAGCATGAAGCCGAGCGAGTACGCGGCGGAGCTTCTTTCCTCGACACAAGACGAAGGCGGCGGCGAGCTGAAAAAGACGACAGAGGGCGATTTCATCGTTTACCGCGCCGAGTACAAGATCGAGGCCGACTCCGGCAACGTCGAGGTGATCAACCTCGCCAAGGCCAACGACAAGACCGGCACGCTGTATTTCCTCACCTGGCAGGCTCCGCAGGCCGAGGAGGCGAAAATGGGCCCGCTCCGCGAGGAGATCTTCCAGTCGCTCAAGCTCGATCCGACGTACTGAGTGGCCACGACCATTCTCAAGCTTAACTGTCCCGATGCCGTGGGCGTGCTGGCGCGCATCACCGGACGCATCGCCACCGAGGGCGGCAACCTGCTCGAGGTCAGCCAGTATACCGATAAAACGAGCGGGTGGTTCTTTGCCCGCGCCGCCGTGGAGGCAGGCGATGCCGCATGGGGCCCGGAAAAGTTTGAGACCTCCTTTGCCCAGCTGGCAGCGGAACTCAACGCCTCGTGGACGATGCGCCCAGCCGACCGCAAGCGGCGCACCGCCATCCTCGTCAGCAAGCAGGACCACTGCCTCGTCGATCTCCTCTGGCGCTGGCGCTCCGGGGAGCTGGGCCTGGACATTCCCGTCGTGATCTCCAACCATCCCGACTGCCGCCCGCTGGTCGAACGCGAGGGGATTCCCTTTGAGCACGTGGATTTTCATGCGGACAAGGATGCCGCGTTTCAGCGGGTGGGGGAGATCCTGCGTGTGAATGACATCGAGCTGACTGTGCTGGCGCGTTTCATGCAGGTGCTGCCTGCGTGGCTGTGCCGGGAATACGACGCCCGCGTCATCAATATCCACCATTCCTTTCTGCCCGCCTTCGTGGGGGCCAATCCCTACAAGCGGGCCTTTGAGCGCGGCGTGAAGCTCATCGGCGCGACCTGCCATTACGCGACAGAAGACCTCGACGCCGGCCCGATCATCGAGCAGGAGGTTGCCCGCGTGGAGCATTACCACGATCCCGACGATCTCGTGCGCCTCGGTCGCGACTGTGAACGCCTCGCCCTCGCGCGCGGCGTCCGCTACCACGTCGAGGACCGTGTCCTTGTTCATGGCGCAAAGGCCATCGTCTTCCGGGACTAAAGGCAGGTTTTACAGAGCCGAGTCCGCGAAACAGGCGAAGCCAACCTCGCAAAGGGGACAAAGAAAAGTCCCTGTGCAGTCGCGGTTTCCAAGCGTAGATCCGCCGCCGCAGTTTACCCGAGGGGGATCGGACGCGCGGCTCTTGGGAAAATCACGCACTCGTCGTATTGCCGTGCGATGGGCAGGTTTTCCTTCTCGAAGGCATGATGAAAGGCCGTGCGCTCGCCGCACTCGGCAAGATCGGTCACGTGCAGCAGGTCGTCATTCGCCAGCAACTCCACGGCTTCCTGATCCAGAATCTTGAATGCAAATGGCGTGAGGTCATTGTCCAGGGCCTCGCCTGCCCGGGCGAAGAGCGCGATGCTGTGGCTCGCGATGCCATGCGATTTCGCGAGACGTTCCGCCACGGAGGTCAGCCGGAGGTGGTGAAACTCCTGCGATCCCGCTTTTTTGATGTGCATGTTGTGAAACAGACCGACGACATGGTGATCGGGGAAATCCGCACAGACCTGTGCCGTGACCCCGGCCATGTAGGCATCGCGCTGCTCCGCCCAATCCTCCCGTTCGTAAATCTCCCCCTGGCGGGTGATCTGCCGATCGTGCATCACCGCGAGATCCCCGGAAAACCGGGCCTCCTTGTTGCGAACCACCACGTCCGCGCCAAAGAACGGAAAGCCCGACTCGATCACGAGGGCCAGCATATCCCGCATTTCGCGTGTGCGGTGAATTTTCGGGAAATTCGCCAGCACCGCCTCGGCAGGCTCTCCGCTTTGCCGGGAACGCATCATTCCCGCGTGGTCCGCCTCGAAAACAACCGCCAGAGCCTCCGCCCGGCGCGTCTCCAGCCAGCGCCGCTTGTAGTCCGTAAACTCCGCCACGCCATGGATCGACTCGCCGAGGAATGTCACACGCTGCATCACCGCATCCTATCACCACGCCTTCTCTCTGGACAAACCCGTTGCCGATTGCCCGATTTCGCCCATTTGCACCCGATTTTCTGCGAAACATTAGAAATTCTTCTTTAAGACACAATTATTCGGGCAGATACTTGGGGAAAATATGAGTTCTCCCAATTCCCAAACCGCCCGCGCAGCGGTATTGCTCGGCCCGCAATCGATCGAAGTGCGCGAATTTCCCATTCCGGCCCTGCGCGAGGGTGAAATGCTCGTCGAGGTGGAAGGTTGCGGCATCTGCGGCACCGACGTGCATGAGTACAAGCGCGACCCCTTCGGCCTCATTCCTGTAGTGCTCGGCCATGAGGGCACCGGCAAAATCATCGCCCTCGGCGAAAATGTCGCGCCCGACACGACGGGCAAGACGCTTTCCGTCGGCGACAGCATCGTCACCTCCGTGCTCGTGCCGGAGGACTGTCCCTTCACGAAGGACTTCCCGCACCGCTCGAATCTCAGCGACTCGCTCGGCGTTTACGGCCTCTTTCCCGACAGCCCGGACTACCACCTGAACGGCTTCTTTGCCTCGCACCTCGTCATCCGCGCCGGATCGACCGTGTTTCAGGTCAATGGCATGAGCCTCAAGCAGCGCATCCTCATCGAGCCGATGGCCGTGACGGTGCATGCGCTGGAGCGGGCCAAGACAACCGGCCTGCTGAATTTTGCCAGCAACGTCGTCGTGCAGGGCTGCGGCCCGATCGGCCTCATGATGATCGCCACGCTCTATGCCTACGGCATCTCCGACATTACGGCGGTGGACGCTGTGCCACAGCGGCTGGAATTCGCCAAAAAGATGGGCGCGGCCACCACGCTCAACGTCAAGGAACTCGGCTCGGAAGGCACGCTGGCCGCCATTCGCGGAGCGACGAAAGGACGCGGAGCGGATTTCGCCTTCCAATGCACCGGGGTGCCCGCTGCCGCCGCGCAGATCTGGAAATTCATCCGCCGGGGAGGCGGCCTCTGCGAGGTGGGATTCTTCATGGACAACGGCGAGTGCTCGATCAATCCACATGAGGACCTTTGCAAAAAGGAGATCACCGCGGTCGGCTCCTGGGTCTACACCGCACAGGAGTACCCCATCGCCATTGCGATGATCCGCCATCTGGGGGCCATCGGCATCCCCGTGGAAGACCTCGTGACCCACACCTTCCCGCTGGCCGAGATCAACCAGGCGATGCAGACCAACATCGCCCTGGAAGGCATCAAGATCGCGGTCGTCCCGTAAGACGGACGACGCCTCAGGCAGGCCGCGCTCTTCTACCTTTCACAGGCGGAGGGCGCGGGTTCTGCAACAAACGCATACCGGGGAGTGCGAGTCTGCACTGCGCGCACGCCCAGCGTCGCGATGGCGATGCCAAAGACGATCACCACGCAAAACGCCGCGGGCAGCCCGACATGAGCCGCGACAAAGCCGACCATGGGCGGACCGGCGAGAAAGCCGAAATACCCCGCCGTCGTCACGGTCGCCAGACTCGTTCCCGGCTCCTGCCCCTCCACGCGCCCGGCCGCGCCGAAGATCACCGGCACCATATTGGCGACGCCCAGGCCGACAAGGGCAAAACCCGCCAGAGCGAAGGGCCACGACTGGCCGATCACGGCAAGGGCGATGCCTCCAGCTGTTACGAGACCGCTGATGCGCAGGGTTGCCACATTGCCGACACGGGCCGTCACGACGTCGCCGAGGAACCGCCCCGCCGCCATGCACAGCGCATACACCGCGAAGGCCAGCGGAGCCGTGGACACCGCCATGCCGCTAACCGACCCGGCATAAACCGCACTCCAGTCGAGCATCACTCCCTCGCTAAACAGGGCCAGAAACGCGAGCCCGCCCAGCAGGAGCAATCTTGTGCGCGGAGAGCCGGTCGCCTTGGGGTGAACGGATTCCAAGCCTTGAACGCGAACCGGGTCGGGCAGCAGTTTCCCCATCGTCCAGACCCCGAGAGCGAGCAACACCACGCTCATTCCTGTCATGAGCAGGGAATGAGCGACACCCTGATGGAGCAGAAGGCTGAGCAGGCATGCGGCTACGAGGCCTCCCAGGCTCCAGAATGCCTGAAAACTCGACATGATCGGCTTTCGCATCGCGTTTTCCACTACGATGGCCTGGGCGTTGACGGACACGTCGAGCGCGCCCTTCCACACTCCGAAGCAAAAGGCCGCCGCTATCAGAGTGCCGTATGATGGAGCCCACGCGAGCGCCAGCAGCGTCGCGCTAAAAGCGACCGCCGCGGGATTGCACAGCCGGTGGCTGCCCCAACGACCAATCAATCGACCTGCGACGGGCATCGACACCATCGCCCCACCCACCAAGGCAAAGAGCACCCAGCTCAACCCGCCCTCGGTGAGGGAAAATGCCTGCTTGAAGGAGGGGATCAGCGCGGCCCAGGTCCCGAAGGTCAGTCCATCGACCAGGAAAAGAATCGCGGCCGCTCTCCGCGCCTGGCGCAACCGGACCTCCGAAGCCAGATGCGGTTTCTGCAGGCGCGGGTCACACTCGATATCCAGATGCATGCCCTTATCATCGCCGACAGCCTCATGATAAATCCAATGGTGATTTTTTATCCCGGTGATAATATATTTGCATGGAACTCCGGGAAATCCGCTCCTTTGTCATCCTTGCCGAGCAGTTGCATTTCGGAAACGCCGCCCGGTTGTTAAATCTGACCCAGCCCGCCCTGACCCGGCAGATTCACAAGCTGGAGGACGAGCTTGGCGGGGAACTGCTCTCCCGGGGCCGCCACGGGGCGCGCCTCACCTCCATGGGAGAAGCTTTTCTCATCAAGGCACGCAGCCTTCTGGCCCAAGCGGACGACCTGGTGACCGCCAGTCGGCGAATGGCCAGAGGCGAGGCGGGGCGCCTCCGCATCGGATTCGGATTTCACACCCTCGATCTCGTGTCGCGAGCGATCGTGAGGCTGCGCAAGGCCCAGCCCCTCGTGACCGTGACCTTGCAGGACATGTCGACTTCCGAGCAGATCGAGGAACTGCTGGCGGCCAGGATCGACATGGGCTTCATCCGTTCGTCGACGGTTCCCGGCCTCGAGATGCAGCAGCTTCTCACCGACCGGCTTATTCTCGTCACCAGCGAGAATTCCGGTCTTTCACCAGCCTCCGATCTCGCCAGCCTGCGCGATCAGCCGTTTGTCTTCATCTCGCGCGAAAAGTCTCCGACGCTGCATCGCCATGCTCTGGAGCTCTGCGCCCATCACGGATTCCATCCACGCATCGTTCAGGAGGCGCCGGAAATTCCCACTGTGCTCGGCCTCGTCCGGGCAGGCCTCGGAGTTTCCATGATCCCGGGCTCCTTTGCGCAAAACCCCTACAAGGGCGTGGAGTTTCACAATATCCCTGATGCGCGAGCCGCCTGGTCCGTGGTGGCGGCATGGAAAAAAGCAGATTCCAATCCACTGATCGCCCGTTTCCTCGACCTCCTTAAAATCGAGGCCCGGGATACGAGCGACCGCGCGTGACCAACGGCGCGAGATTTATCACGCCCCGTCTTGTGCGGCTCTCCCCCGCTCAGGGCGAGGGGGTATTGGTCGGCGTCGGAGTCGCTGTAGATGGCGGCAGGATCGGCGCGGGAGTCAGCCCCGGTACCGTGCCCGGCGGCATCGTCGGATCATTCACTATCACAGGTGCGGGACTCGGAGACTCGGTAGCGCCTGGACTCGGAGGAACTGGAGCCGGCCCGCAGGCGGTAAACAGGGCCGCTGTCCCGATCATGGTGGCTAGCATTTTCATCTTACCAAGGAATCGTTCCTAAAGCCCCAATCCGACCTCATGCTCCACCCCGAGGGACTTGTCGGGCCATCGAGAAAGATTTCCTTGCCGGTTACAAACTTTCAGTATTTACTGAAAATTATGGAAGGAGAAACATCCTGCTCGAATCCCCTGCACGACGCGCGGGAGGAGTTTGTTTCTCAATGGGGAACGCTCGGGAGCGCCTGGGGCATCAATCGCACGATGGCGCAGATTCACGCCCTTCTCATGACCAGTCCGCGCGCACTGAGCACCGATGAGGTCATGGAGGCGCTCCAGATCAGCCGGGGCAATGCCAATACCAACTTGCGGGATCTTGTCGGATGGGGATTGATTCGAGTGGTTCTTCGCAAAGGCGATCGCAAGGAGTACTTCGAGTCGGAAAAAGACGTCTGGAAGATGTTCTGCACGATCTCCCGCGAGCGCAGACGGCGGGAAATTTCCCCTGCCACGGAAGTCGTGGCGCGATGCGCCGAGAGCACGAAAGGCCTGAAAGACCCCGACGCGCAAGCCTTTCACGATCAGATGGAACGCCTCCTCGATTTTCTCAAGCTCGCCGAGCGAGTCTCCGATGCCGTTGCCTCGTCGGAAAAGAACTTCGTCGTCAAACTCGCCGCCAAGCTGTTCTCCAAATGAGCTATTTTTTGCCCATCATTTTCATTATTTCCTGAAACATCAATAACTATAAAATACATCGAGCTCACCTACACCCTGTACATCATCGTCAGCATCACCCTGACTGTGTGGGTTGCCAGGACTCTCTTCCGAAGCGGGAGGGCTTTTTTGAACGAGTGCTTCCCGGATAACGACGCCTTGGCGGAGAGTATCAACCGTCTGCTCGTCGTCGGGTTCTACCTCGTGAACCTGGGGTTCATCGCCCTTTTTCTCAGAACGTCGCGAGACCTCACCGAGGTCCGCGAAATGTTTGAGCTTCTCAGCAGCAAGCTGGGTGTCGTGCTGTTGACGCTGGGCTTCATGCACTTCGTGAATCTCCTGATCCTCAATGGACTGAGAAACAATGCCATTCGGCAGCAGAATGCCGCGCGCCCGCCGGCCATTCCCGGCTACGAAGGCTACCGCAAGGCCAAGGTATGAAAATCGTGATCGCCGGGGGTTCAGGTCATGTCGGGCAGGCCATCCGCCGGAACTGGCAACGACCGGAAGACGAAATCGTGATTCTCAGCCGCCGACCCCGAAGCGGCGGCTGTCGAGAGGTCGGCTGGGATGGAAAATCATCCGGCGCCTGGGTGGAGGAACTCGATGGATGCGATGTCCTCATCAATCTGGCCGGACGAAGCGTAAACTGTCGGTATACCGAGGAAAACCAAGGGGCGATCATGGACTCGCGAGTGTACTCCACCCGCGCGCTCGGCGAGGCCATCCGCTCCTGCAAGCGTCCTCCCGCCGTCTGGCTGCAATCCAGTACGGCCACCATTTACGCCCATACCCATGGCGCAGGTCATACGGAGGAACATGGCGTCATTGGCGGAAACGAGCCCGGCGTGCCAGCCAAGTGGCGGTTCAGCATCGACGTCGCCACCGCCTGGGAGCGGGAATGCCTCGCGGCGAAAACACCGTCAACCCGCAAGGTGCTCCTGCGTTCAGCCATTATCATGAGCCGCGATCACGGCAGCGCCTTCGATATCCTGCTTCGCCTCGCGCGCCTTGGCCTCGGCGGGAAAATGGGCGATGGCAGGCAATACATGTCGTGGGTCCACGAGGGGGACTTTGTTCGCGCCCTGCGATGGATCATCGGGCATCCCTCGCTGGAGGGACCAGTCAACATCAGCTCGCCCTATCCGCTGCCCAACGCCGGATTCATGAAAATCCTGCGCGAGGCGGCTGGTATTCGATTCGGCCTTTCCGCCGCACCCTGGCAGCTGGCCATTGGCACATGGATGCTTCGCTCGGAAACCGAACTCATCCTGAAAAGCCGCAGGGTTCTCCCCGAAAGACTGTTGAAATCGGGTTTTTCCTTCCTATTCCCCAAGTGGCAGGACGCCGCAGAGGACCTCTGCGCGGATCAGGCCTCGGCCGTCCAGCCGTAGGGGGTGTAGCTCCAGCGGACGGTGTTGTCGGCGATTTCCAGCAAGCCGAAGCCGAAGTCGGTCTGAAGGTTGGGGCCTTTCCACCATCCGGCGCAAATGGCTCCGCCCTGAATAAAGTGCCGCCCGACCCAGTCGATATGCTCGTTGCTGTGCAGATGGCCCTGTAGGACGACGGGCAGCCGGTGATCGCGGAACAGGTCGAGGATTTCGTTGGCGTTTTCCACCACGAGGTTGTTTTTCAGCGCGGCGGTGGGGCTTTCCTTGGCCTGGAGAAAGGTGGAGCGAAAAGGGACGTGCGTGAGCAGGATGATCGGCTGGTCTTTCGGCGTACGCGCGAGAACATCAGCGATCCATGCTTTCTGAACAGGCGAGATGTAACCCCGATAAATCTGCGGTCCGGGGATCACCTCGACGGAATCAAGAATCATCAGGCGATAGTCGCCGACATCGACGATGCGGTACGGTTCCACGATGCCGAGGCAGCGCATGGCGAGCTCGCGCGGGTTGGATGCCGGGTCGGGGGGATCGGAAATTCCCACCAGGTCGTGATTTCCCAGCGCATGCTCGACCGGCCGGTCGAGGGCCTTGAGAAATCCATCGTAAATATCGAAGAACGGTTCGCAGTCGCGTACGGAGGCGCGGAGGCCGGTATTGATGACATCGCCGCCGCAGAGAACAATATCCGCCGGGATGGGCTTCATGGCCGCCGCCGCTTTCGCAAGCGCCTCAGGCGCACCGAGATCCGGGCGGCAGTGGACATCGGTATAGTAGAGAATGCGCAGGGGAGGGAGCTTGTCCGGCATGGCGGCCGACCAGACGGGCCGCAATCCGGCGGCCAGGGCGGCGACACCAAGGCCCTTGAGGAATTGCCTGCGGGGCAGGCCGGGCAAGGAGCGGGACGGGAGATTCATAACCCGGGCGGCATCCTACAAACCCGGGCGGAATCGGGCAAGGTTCTCCCCCAACGGGATTGCAATACCGACAGTTCTGCTATCTTCTGAACTTGTTATGGCCGATTATGACTTAATAGTGGTGGGCGGTGGTCCTGCCGGGTATGTGGGCGCGATCCGCGCTGCACAATTGGGCAAAAAGGTGGCTTGCGTCGAGATGGATCGCGCGGGCGGCACCTGTTTGAACTGGGGCTGCATCCCCACCAAGTCGTTGCTGAAGAACGCCGAAGTCTATCAGCAGCTCAAGAACCACGGTTCGGAATTTGGCATCAAAATCGAAGGCCTTTCCTACGAGTGGGACAAAATCATCGGCCGCAGCCGCAAGGTCGCCGACCGTCTCGCAGGCGGCATCGAGATGCTGTTCAAGAAGAACAAGATCGACTACATCCGCGGCGAAGCGGCGATCCCCAAGGCGGGCGTCGTGGAAGTCACGGACAAGGACGGCAAGAAGTCCGAGCACAAGGCCGCCAAGATCCTCGTTGCCACGGGTGTCGTCACCCGCGAGCTGCCCGGCTTCCCCTTCAACGGCAAGTCCGTCATCGGCAGCAAGCAGGCGCTCGTCATTGCCGAGCAGCCGAAGGAGATCATCATCATCGGCGCTGGTGCGATTGGCATCGAGTTTGCCTATTTCTTCAATGCTTTCGGCTCGAAGGTAACGGTCGTCGAGATGCAGCCGAACATCCTCCCCGTCGAGGATACCGAGGTGAGCGTCACGCTCGAGAAGTCCCTCGCCAAGCAAGGCATCAAGATCCTCACCAACACCAAGGTCGAAAAGACCGAGACGACCAACAAGGGCGTGCGCATCACCGTCTCCGGCAAGACGACCGAGACGCTGGAGGCCGACGTCGCCCTCGTGGCCATCGGCGTGAGCCCGCTGCTCCCGCAGGGCCTCAAGGTCGATCTCGATCGCGGGTACATCAAGACCGACGGTAACTACGAGACCAGCCTCAAGGGCGTCTACGCCGCCGGTGACATCATCGGGCCCCCGTGGCTCGCGCACGTCGCCAGCTACGAAGCCATCCAAGCGGTCGAGGGCATGTTTGGCGTGGCCAAGCCGAAGAAGGTGACCACCTTCCCGGGCTGCACGTACTGCCACCCGCAGGTCGCCAGCGTCGGTCTCACCGAGCGCGCGGCCAAGGAAAAGGGCCTCAAGTTCAAGGTCGGCAAGTTCCCGTTCATGGCCAGCGGCAAGGCGCTCGCTGTGGGCGACTCCGAGGGCTTCGTGAAGCTCATCGTCGGTGAGCCGCATGGGGAGATCCTCGGCGCGCACATCATCGGCGGCGACGCCACCGAGATGATCGCCGAGCTGGGCCTCGCCATCAACCTCGAGGCAACGATCGACGAGATCGGCGGCACGATCCACGCGCACCCGACCCTGAGCGAATCCGTGATGGAGGCGTCCCACGCCGCCCACGGCCTCGCCATCCACATCTAGCCATTACAATCCCGGGAGCGATCCATCGACACGGTGGATCGCCTTGGGAACCCGGACGAGGCGGGCCGTCGCCAGCCTGTCCAGCAGCGGCAAACATTCCGTTTCCGCTATCAGCATGTCGCGATGCGAGGGGGATAAAAACCCCTCGCCGCAGGCATGATCGAGGAAGCGCACCAGGGGATCGTAAAAACCCCCGACATTCAGCAGCGCGACCGGCTTGATCTGCAATCCGAGCTGCAGCCACGTGTAGGCCTCGATCACTTCCTCCAGCGTGCCAATGCCTCCGGGCAGGGCGACAAAGGCATCCGCCAGCTCGGCCATGCGGGCCTTGCGCTCGTGCATGGTATTGACGGGTATCAGCTCCGTCAGCCCCCGATGCCCGCGCTCCTCCGCGACCATGGCATAGGGAATCACGCCGATTACCCGGCCTCCCGCGGCGAGAGCCGCGTCGGCCAGCAGGCCCATGAGACCGACTCCGCCGCCTCCGTAGACGATGGTTATCCCGCGCCGGGCGCAGAGAGTGCCCAGTTCCGTCGCCGCGGCGGCATAGGCATCGGAGACGCCAAAGCTCGAACCGCAGTAGACGCAGAGGCTGGTCACAGATTCTTTTCGGCGGCGGCGGCCTCCTGCTTGCGGCGACGGCGGAGTTGGGCGTCATCAACGAACGCCTGCTGCGCGTCAAAGGCCGGTTCATCGGAAGCGCGCGGCACATACGTGCCATCGGGCAGCATGACCTTGGCCTTCACGTTGTCGCGCCAGAACCAGTCGAGGATTTCCTCGACGTGCTCCTTCATACCCGGGCTGACGATTGGAAACACGATCTCGACCCGGCGGAAAAGATTGCGCGGCATCCAGTCGGCGCTGCCGAGGCAGATCTTCGGCTCGCCTCCGTTCTCGAAACGGAAAATCCGGCTGTGCTCGAGGAAACGCCCGACCAGACTGCGCACCTCGATATTATCGCTCACGCCCGGGATACCCACCTTCACCGCGCACATGCCACGCACGAGCAAGCGAACCGGCACGCCGGCGGCCGAGGCGCGGTAAAGCGCCTCGATGATGCTTTCCTCCACAAGCGAATTCACCTTAGCGTAGATGCCGCTCGGGCGACCAGCGCGGGCGTTCTCCGCCTCCTGGTCGATGAGCTTGATAAAGGCCGGAGCCAGATCGTACGGGGCGACCATCAGCTCCTTCATCTGCGGGAATTTCGAGATGCCCGTGATGCAGTTGAAGGTCTCGGCCAGCTCGGCGGTCAATTCCTCGCGGCAAGTGAAAAGGCCGAGGTCGGTGTAAATTTTCGCCGTCGAGGGATGGTAATTGCCCGTGCCAAGGTGCGCGTAACGGCGGATGCCGTCCCCCTCGCTGCGCACGATGAGCATGGCCTTTGCATGGGTCTTGAGCCCTGCGACGCCGTAAACCACATCCACGCCCGCCTCGCGCATCATGCGCGCCCACTTGATGTTGGCCGCCTCGTCGAAACGCGCCTTCAGCTCGATCACGACCGTGACCTGCTTGCCATTACGCGCCGCCTCGATGAGCGCCTGCACGAGCGGGGAATCCGAGCTCGTGCGATAAAGGGTCTGCTTGATCGCCAGCACATGCGGGTCCTCCGCCGCCTGGGCGAGGAAATCGACCACGCTCTGGAAATTGTCGTACGGGTGGTGGAGCAGGATGTCGCCCTTGCGGATGTGGAAAAAGATATCCCTCTCGGTATCGAGCGACACGACGGTATTGGGCGCGAAGCGCTTGTACCGCAGGTCAGGCCGGTCGATCTGGAGAGCCAGCGGCATGAGGCGCACGAAGTTCAGCGGCCCGTCGATGCGGAAGACATCCTCCTCCTCAAGGCTGAAGATTTCCAGCAGGCGGTCGACCACGTTAGGCGGGCAATCCTTCTCCACCTCGATACGGACGGCGGCGCCGCGGTTCACCTTGCGCAGCTCGGCCTCGATGGCGTGCAGAAGGTTCTGCGCCTCTTCCTCGTCGACGTAGAGGTTGCTGTTTCGCGTGACTCGGAAGATGTGGGCGCTCTTTACCTTCACCCCATGGAACAGCGCGCTGACATGGTGTTGAATGATGTGACCGAGAAAGACGTAGTCATCGCCATCGACCGATTTGGAAAACGGCACCACGCGCGGCAGGATGCGCGGCACCTGCACCACAGCGATGTCGGTCTCGAGGCCTTCCCCCTCCAGCTCGACAATGACGTTCAGGCTCTTGTTGAGGAGCTGAGGAAAGGGGTGCGAGGGGTCGATCGCGAGCGGGGTGAGCACCGGGTAGATGCTCTTTTGAAAATATTCGGCGAAATGCTCCAGTTCCTCCGCCGGTACGCTCGGGTACGTATGAAATCGGATGCGCTGGGCCTCGAGTTGAGGGCGCAACTGCTCGCGCCAGCAGCGGTATTGATCATCGACCAGCCGCCGCACTCGCTTGCTGATGGCACAGAGGGACTGGGTGGCGGTCATGCCGTCCGGCCCCGTGGAAAAGAGGTGGGTCTGCTTCTGCTGCTTCAGGCCGGCCACGCGCACCTCGAAGAATTCATCGAGGTTGGAGCTGACGATACAGAGGAACTTCAGGCGCTCCAGGAGGGGGTTGGATTCGTCGATGGCCTGGTCGAGAACCCGCTGGTTAAACTCCAGCCAACTTAGCTCGCGATTGTGAAAATGCGCCTTATTCGAAAAACCCATGGTCTGAAAATGCTGTGTCGATTCCTCCGGAAATCAAGAGCCTGTTTGTCACAGAATACGCCGATTCCAGG
This sequence comes from Verrucomicrobiota bacterium, assembly GCA_017305195.1. Lineage (GTDB taxonomy): Bacteria > Verrucomicrobiota > Verrucomicrobiia > Chthoniobacterales > Terrimicrobiaceae > Terrimicrobium. The sequence continues at coordinate 43,630 of JAFKMU010000058.1, forward strand.
CGTCTGAGCCGTAGCGGGCCGAGATCAGTTCCGTTACCCTGTCGTTCAAGTCTGTTTGGGGGACAAATTCTTCTACACGATCCGACAGTTGAAAAGCGAGCGCGTTCGAAAGTCCCGGCGGGATATCCGTTTGCTGGAGGCTCCCCTGGTGGAGGATTCCCTGCTGGGTGCGCCGCTGGGCGCCGCCACAGACTTTGAGGCCATCCGCTCCGAGCAGATCGGCCTCCGCCGGAGTTCCCGCAAAACACGCCCCCGGCGCCGCCGCCGGAACCGGCCCCGCCAGCGTGACGGCCTTGCCCGCACGCTCCAGCGCCCGCGCCATCGCCCGGTGAATCACCCGGTAGCTCTCGCAAGGCCGGATTTTCGCAAAGGCATCCATCCTCGGCACGATGAGGGCGAAGGTGAAATCCCCGCGATGCTCGACGATGCCGCCGCCCGTCCAGCGACGCACGCAGGGCGTCTCTCCAACCGCCTTGGCGACAGCAGATTGCGATTGAGAGAATCCAAATGTGACCCATTCCTCCGACCAGCGATAGGTGCGCAGGATCGGCCGACTCGCGCGTTCAAAGAGCGCCTCGTCGAGCGCCATCTGCTCGGGACCGCTGCGGGGGATGTCGTCAATGAAGAGGTCGAGAATGTCCAAGACAGGCACCCGGAGAACAAAGCACCTTTCCCGAATCCTGTCTTGTGCGAGTTTGCCGCAGATCGATGGCGGGTTGTCTTCGTCTTGTCATCCCCGGCAAAGGGAGCTAGGCCATAACAGACCATGGCAAAACCCGCGCTCGGCAGAGGGCTGGGTGCGCTCATCAATACCCGCGTGGCGGCCCCCGCTCCGGTAGAGGAACTTGGCGAACGCATTCAGAACATAGCCCTCGACCAGATCATTCCCAGTCCGCTCCAACCCCGCACGGAGTTCCGCAGCGAACACCTGCAGGAGTTGGTCGAGAGCATCCGTGAGCGCGGCATCATCCAGCCCCTCATCGTCCGCAAGGTCGACGGCAGGTACGAGTTGATCGCCGGTGAACGCCGCTGGCGCGCCGCCAACGAGCTGAAGCTCAAGGAGGCTCCCGCCATCGTTCGCGAGGCCAGCGACCAGGAGGTGCTGGAACTCGCCCTCATCGAGAATCTCCAGCGCGAAGGCCTGAACCCCATCGAGGAAGCCATCGCCTACCAGCGCCTGCACCGGGAGTTCAACATGACGCAGGAGGACATCTCCAAGCGCGTCGGCAAGAGCCGTGCCTCGGTGGCCAACTCCATGCGCCTGCTCGATCTCGCCGACGACCTCCAGAGCCTCGTCAAGCAGGGCCGCCTCTCCGTCGGCCATGCCAAGGTGCTCCTTTCCCTCAAATCCCACGACGAACAGCGCCTCCTCGCCGACCAGATCATCCGGCAGGGCGCCTCCGTGCGGGTGGCGGAAAAACTCGCCGCCGAGCACCTGAAAAAGACCGGCAAGACCCCATCGCGGGCGTCCTCCGGCGGCGGCGCAGCGTCCTCCGAGCCCGAACTTTCTCCCGCTTTGCAGCGCGTTCAGAATCTTTTAACGCACCGTTTGGCGACTCGCGTCGTAATTCATCACAGTGAGAAACGCGGGACGATCCATATCGAGTACTACGGCAGCGACGATCTCAATCGTCTGCTGGGAGAACTCGGCGTCGCACAGGAGTAGGCAGCACAATCATTTGCCTGGCCTTTTCTCCCTGGAGACCAGGCAATTATGAAATTTTTAAAGAACTTGGGCAGCCGTCTCGTCGAGGCGGTGGATTCCGATTACTTCCCCGCCGGAGCGGAAACGGTGCGCTCGCAACCCGAGCGCCTGGAGATACCGCGCCTCGTACCGTTCATCATCCTGCATCTCGGCTGCATCGGCGTGATCTGGACCGGGTGGAGTTGGGCGGCGGTGATCGTCGCCGCGACGCTGTACGTCATCCGGATGTTCGCCATCACGGCGTTTTATCACCGGTATTTCTGCCATCGCGCCTATAAGACCTCCCGCGCGGCGCAATTCCTCTTCGCCCTCGTCGGCCTCACCGCGGTACAGCGCGGCCCGCTCTGGTGGGCGGCCGTTCACCGCCACCATCACGCCCACTCCGACGATGACTCGGACGCTCACTCCCCCGTGCAAAAGGGCTTTCTCTGGTCCCACGTGGGCTGGCTCACGAGCAGCCGGAATTTTCCGACGGACTACCGCATCGTTCGCGATCTGATGCGCTACCCGGAGCTGCATTTCCTTAATCGCTTCGACCTCATCGGCCCCCTTCTCCTGCTGGTCCTGCTCTATGCACTGGGCTCAGCCCTGGAAGCCTTCGCACCCGGTCTCGGCACCAGCGGCTGGCAGATGGTGGTGTGGGGATTTTTCATCAGCACGACGGTGCTTTTTCACGCGACCTGCGCGGTGAACTCCTTCGCGCACACGCTTGGCACCAAGCGTTTTCCGACGGGGGACGAGAGCCGCAACAGCCTCCTCCTCGCGCTCTTCACGCTGGGCGAGGGCTGGCATAACAACCATCACCACTACCAGTCGTCCGCCCGACAGGGCTTCTACTGGTGGGAGATCGACATCAGCTATTACATGCTGCGAGCCCTCGCCGCCCTCGGCATCGTCTGGGACCTCCGCGAGGTGCCGGAGCAGGTTTACACGCAGACTGACGCCAAGGTCCGCTCATGAAAGAGCGCGTCGCCATCGTCGGAACCGGCGTGGCCGGTCTGGGTTGCGCCTGGCAGTTGCGCAATCATGCGGAGATCACCCTCTTCGAGCAGGATTCCCGGCCCGGAGGTCACACCAATACCGTGACGGTTTGTGAGGGCGGGCGCTTTGTGCCGATCGATACGGGGTTCATCGTTTTCAACAAGGTCACGTACCCGAATCTCTGTCGGCTCTTTGCTGAGTTGGGGGTGGCAATCAAGCCCTCCGAGATGTCCTTCAGCGTCCAGCATCTGCCGACCGGGCTGGAATACAATGGCATGGGGCTGAACAAGCTCTTCGCCCAGCGCCGCAACATCACCAACCTGCGGTTCCACGCGCTCATCCTGCAAATCTTCCGCTTCTTCCGCATCGGGAACAAGCTGCTCGCAAGCGGCGGCGCAGACGTGCTGACGCTCGGAGAATTCGTCCGCCAGCATGGGCTCGGACAGGACTTTCTCGATCTTTATCTGGTGCCGATGAGCTCGGCGGTCTGGTCGACTCATCCGAACGACGTGCTCGATTTCCCCGCCGCGACGCTGCTGAACTTCTTCAACAATCACGGCTTCCTCGGCGTCTCGACCCATCACCAGTGGTACACCGTCGATGGAGGCGCTCGGACTTACGTGGAAAAAATCCTCTCTTCGGTTCCTGCCGCCCGACTGACGGCCAAAGTGACCGGGGTCAGGGAATCCGCCCATTCCGCCGAAGTGACGCTGGCGAGCGGCGAGCGGCATTCCTTCGACCGCGTCATCCTCGCCAGTCATGCGGACCAGACTCTGTCGGTGCTGGAGAATCCCGATGCCGACCAGCAACGGCTCCTCGGTGCATTTCGCTACCAGCGCAACCCCGCCATCCTGCATACCGACGCCTCGGTGATGCCACGCAAACGGCTTGCCTGGGCCTCGTGGAACTACACCGTCGACGCTCCCGGCAACGACCGAAAGGCCCGGGTCCACTACTGGATGAATGCCCTCCAGGGCGTTTCCCAGGACCAGGACTATTTTGTCTCGCTCCACGCCAACGACCAGGTCGACCAGTCCAAGGTGCTGTACGAGACGACATACGAACATCCCGTCTTCACACTGGAAGCCATGCGAGCCCAGGCCGAGCTGCCGGCACTCAATGCCCGTTCGCCCGGCCAGCGGCTGTTCTTTTGCGGGAGTTATTTCCGGTACGGATTTCACGAGGATGCCTACAAGTCCGCCGTCGATCTCGCCGCCGTCCTCCGGCCAAACCTGGCGTCATGAACTCCGCGCTCTACGAGTGCACCGTGATGCACCGGCGGCTCAGCCCGGTGCAGCACGAATTTGTCTATCGCGTGTTCCTCTTCGCGCTCGATGTCGACGAGCTCCCGGAGATCGCCGCGCGAGTCCCGCTTTTCAGTTACAACGAAACCGCGCCGTACTCGTTCCTCGATCGCGACCACTTCCAAATGGTTCCCGGTGGAAACGCCCGCGCCAATGCCGAGGCGTATCTCGCCAGCCAGGGCATCACGGAAAAACCCGCTCGCATCGTACTCCTGACCAATGCGCGGACCTTCGGGTACGTCTTCAATCCCATCTCGATCTGGTACTGTTATCGTCCCGACGGCTCGCCGCTCGCGGCCATTGCGGAGGTCGGCAATACCTTTGGCGAGATCAAGCCCTACCTCGTTCCCGTGCAGGGGCCGCTTTTTTCCTCACGCACGGTGAAGCACTTCTACGTCTCCCCGTTCTCCCGGCTCGACCAGCATTTCGATTTCCGCTTCGACGTACCGAAGGACACCCTGCGCGTCGCGATCGACAACTACGAGGGCGAGGAGCGAAAGCTCATCAGCACCCTGAGCGGACGCCGCGTGCCGTTAACGCCCGGCAATCTCGCGTGGTTCACTCTGAAATACCCCGCCATGACGCTTCAGGTCATCGCGTCGATCCACTGGCACGCCCTCCGGCTCTGGCGGAAAAAGACGCCCTTCGCAATGAAGGAAGCGAACCCTGAACTCCAGCGCGACCTTTATCGACCGCACAGGCGGCACTAGCCACGAATCACCCGCCACGCCTCGGCGATGGCACGGGCGGCCTTTTTTCGCAGGTCGGGATCGGCCTTGGTCATCTTCGCCAGCAGGGTCTCGACCTCCTGAAGGTAGACCCGGCCGAAATCGGGGTCGTTATGCGCGATGTCCCGGCTGTTGCTCGCGATGTCGGCGCATTTCACCGTCTGGGCCTCGGCGCTGACTCCAGAGAGCCGCTCGATTTCCCGGCTGCGACGCTCGCGGCGGTTCAGGCCTGGGTAGTTTTCCTTGATGAACACATCAGTCAACTCGACCACCAGCCCGCGAACACGCTCGCCGAATCGCTCGGCAATAGCCTGCTCGCCCCAGCGGGCATCCTTCGGCGCAACATCCTCCAGCACATCATGCAGATGCGCGGCGGCGATCACCTCCGGGTCTTCCGTGACCCTCGCGACCATAGCTGCGACCTCATCGGTATGCACCCAATAGGGCTCGCCGGAGTATTTCCGCTCATGCCCGACGGCATCGTGCGCGGCGTGGGCAAAGGCCTGCGCCTCGGCGGCGAGATCAGGAGCGGGCGGCATGTTTCCAGCATCCACCGGGTTTCGGCGGAAGAAAATGCCGAAATTCCAGACTGGCCATCCGGGGCAGGCAGGCAATCCATGGTTGCAATCCCCCCGGGGTTCCGTATCCCTCTCTTTCGCCAAAATCCATGCTGACCGTATCTCAAGTCTCCAAATCCTACGGGGGAAGAACCCTTTTCTCCGACGCCTCGCTGCAAATCAACCGTGGCGATCGCATCGGATTGATCGGAGCCAACGGCGCGGGCAAGTCGACCTTGTTTTCCCTGATTCTCGGTGAAAACGAGCCGGATGACGGTTCGGTCACCTTCCAGCGCGGAGTCAGCGTGGGCTATCTCCCGCAAGAAAGCGCGCCCTCCGGCGACGAAACCATCCTGCATCTCGCGCTGAGCGGCGTGCCGGAGTGGGACAGCTACGCGCTGGAGCCCAAGGCCAAGCGCATTCTTTCCGGCCTGGCGTTCCGCGAAACGGACTTTGAGCGCGTCGCCCGCACCATGAGCGGCGGCTGGATCATGCGCGCGCACCTCGCGAAGCTGCTCGTGATGGAGCCGGACCTCCTGCTCCTCGACGAACCGACGAACCACCTCGATCTCGAATCCCTCGGCTGGTTCCAGAATTATCTCGCCGCCTACGCGGGTTCCATCGTCACGATTTCCCACGACCGCGCCTTTCTCAACGCCATCTGCGACACCATCGTCGAGATTTCTCGCCAGCGTCTCCATCGCTACACCGGGACGTACGACGAATTCGTCGAGCAGAAGAAAGCCCGCGAGGAGCAGTACCTTGCCGCCTACAAGAACCAGCAGCGCGAGATCGAGCATCTGCAGGATTTCATCAACCGCTTCCGCGCCAAGGCCAGCAAGGCCGCCCAGGCTCAGGAACGCATCAAGCGCCTCGATAAAATGGAGCGCCTCGCCCCGCCGGAACAGGCAGAGGCCACTGTGAAGTTCCGCTTCCCGCAGCCGCAGCGTTCCGGCCAGAAGGTGATGGAGCTGACCAACGTGCGCCAGGCCTACGGCAGCCACGTCGTTTACGAAGACCTCAATCTCACGGTGGAGCGCGACCAGCGCACTGTCCTGGTCGGACCCAACGGCGCAGGCAAATCCACGCTGCTCAAGATCCTCGCCGGGATGCTTCCGCTCGAGGCGGGCGAACGCACGCCGGGCCACAATGTTTCGACCGGGTACTTCGCCCAGCAGCGCGTGGAAACGCTCGACCTGAAGCGCACCGTGCTGCAGGAGGCGACCTCGCTCCCGCGCTATGTCTCGGACGAAGCCGCCCGCAGCGTGCTCGGGTCGTTCCTTTTCCGTGGCGACGATGTCTTCAAAACCGTCGGCGTGCTGAGCGGTGGAGAGAAGAGCCGCCTTGCGCTGGTGAAGCTCCTGCTCGACCCGCCGAATTTCCTGCTCCTCGACGAACCGACCACGCACCTCGACATGCCCAGCATCGACGCGCTGGTCAACGCCCTGCGTCAGTACCAGGGCACGCTGGTTTTCGTCAGCCACGACGTGCATTTCATCCGCGCCCTCGCGACCTCCGTGCTGCACGTCCATGCCGGACGCCTCACGCCGTACGCGGGGAACTACGAATACTATCTGGAAAAATCCCAGGCCGTAGGTGAACGCGAGGCTCTCGTGGCCAAGCTGCACAACCACCAGCCGACCTTTGAGAAAGCTGTCGAAGCTTCCGCCGCTCCAGTTTCGGCTCCGACACCGGGCCTCGGCCTGAAGGAAATCCGCGAGCAACGCCGCGCCGAAAGCGAAGCCAACAAGGCCGCCGCCAAGGCCCGCCGCCAGCAGGAAGCCCTCATCGCCAAGCTGGAGGCCGAGGTCGTCGCGCTGGAAAAACAGCAGAAGGAACTCACCGCCCAGTTGGAAGATCCCGCGCTCTACGATCAGCCGTCGAAGGCCCTCGAGATCAATCGCAAGCTCGCCGGAATCACCGACGCCCTCGAAGCCGCCAACGAAGCCTGGATGGCCGCCGCCGAGCAACTGGCCGAGGCTTGACGCCAAGTCGGCGCTCTGCCACAAGGCGGGTGAGTCGCACTGGAGGCTCCCTGTCCGCGGGAAGGGTTTAACCCACCTTTAACCACCAACCACCGAAACCTTTTCCTGCTCGTCCCGGCGGACAACGAGCCAACCGGAAAGGGTTTTTATGCCATCATCCCAAGACGGGCCGCAGAAGCGGCTCCCCGCGCGTCCCTCGCTGGAATTCCTGCGCAAGGAAGCGAAGAAGCTCCATCGTTCCCTCAAGGAGCAAAACCCGGACAGTTCCCTCTCGCAGACGCAGCATGCCCTCGCCCGAGACTACGGCTTCGCCGCCTGGGCGGAACTCATCACCGAGGTAAACAGACGGCTGGGAGCAGACTCCTCCCCCGCGTCCCCAGACATCCTCGCCTCATTTCTTAATGCCGCCGTGCCCCGGCCGGAGGCCGATCACAAGGCCGGCCCGCTCGCTCCAGCCGAGACCATTCTTGCCACACACCCGGACCTCGCCGCGCGGTCCCTCGCCGCCGCCAGCGTACTCGGCGACGTCGAGACCGTGAGGGATTTCCTGCAAAAGTCGTCCCCTACCCAGCCGGAATCACCCCATGGCTGGACGCCGCTCGTTTACCTATGCTTTTCACGGTTCCTGCGCGACCGCGCGCGGCCGGAGACGCATTTCGTGGAGTGCGCCCGCCTGCTGCTCGATCACGGGGCCTCCGCGAGAGAACATTTCCTTTCCCCACAGGGGGAAATCGAAAGCGCGCTCTATGGGGCGGCGGGAATAGCCAATTCCGCTGCGCTCACGCGGCTGCTTCTCGAAGCCGGAGCCGATCCGAACGATGGCGAGGCGCTTTATCATGCGGCTGAGTTTTCGACCCATGGCGCACTCCAGGCCCTGCTGGAAGCCAAACCCGATTCCAGCTGGGTCAGCTACTGTATGTGCCACAAGATGGACTACGAAGACCCGGAAGGGGTCGCTTTATTCCTACGACACGGAGCTGATCCCAGCATCCTTCTCGACCGGGGCGTCTTTGCGGGTTCCCGTCCGCTGCATTTCGCCATCTACCGCCGCCGCGGTCCTCAAGTCCTGCGGCTCCTGCTCGATGCGGGAGCCGACCCGTCCCTGGCGGACAAAGACGGGCTCACGCCGGCGCGTCTCGCGGCCCGGTTGGGCCAGAAAGAAACCCTCGGAGTCTTCGGCACGGAAACCCTCGATGACGAATCCCGCTACCTCCTCGCCCTCTCCAGCGGTGACCGCTCGACGGCCGAGACACTGCAAGGGGCCTTCCCGGAGGCCCCGCAAAATTTTCCGCATCTCCTGGTGGATGCGGCGGAAGCAGGCAACCTGGAAGCGGTACGCCTGATGCTCGATCTCGGCTTTCCCATCGACACACGCGGCGCGAGCTATGGCGGGTGGAATGGAACGGCCCTCGACCACGCTGCCTGGGGCGGCCATGTCGAGATCGTACGCCTCCTGCTGGAGCGTGGAGCGGATTTCCGTCTCGTGCACTCCTACAATGGCACCGCCCTGGGAGCGGCCATCCACGGAGCGAGTCATGCGGGGCATGATCGCGGAGCCGCCACCATCGAAGTCCTCGCCCGCGCCTATACGCCATCGGAGCTGAACGGCTATATTTCCTACTCCAAGACGGAACCCAACCCGGACATCCCGCCGCTCCTTCGCCGCATCCAGACGGAACTGCCGCAGGTGGGCGACGCCCAGTTGGTGGCTGCCGCACAGGCAGGCGACACCGCCGGACTTCGCCGTCTGCTTGACGCGCATCCCGATCGGATGACCAGGGCGTGGGGGGGGCCATGGGACCAGCCCCTGCTGCATCTGGCCGCTACAAGCGGCCATGCGGATTGCGTGCGCCTCCTGCTTGAGCGGGGCTTTGATCCCGACATGCGCGATCATATGGACAAGGCGACGGCCCTGCACTTCGCGGCGGGAGAGGGACGACTGGAGGTTGTGAAAGTCCTTCTTGATGCCGGGGCCGACATCGAGGGCTGGGGGAATGATCACGAGCTGAATGTCCTCGGCTGGGCCACCTCGCTCGGTCCGTTTCGAGAAGAAACCGCCCGCCACCTGCTCTCCCGTGGAGCCACCATGACCATCTGGTCGGCCATCGCCCTCGACGATGCCGACGCCGTTCGCCGGATCGTTCGGGAAGATCCCGATCTCCTCGCCACGGCCCGGATGAGCCGCAATGAGGACGCTCGCTCACCCCTTCACCACGCGGTGGAACGCAACCGCCCAGCAATGGTTCGCCTGCTGCTGGAGCTGGGCGCGGCCGTAGACCGTCGCGATGCACTGGGGTTTTCCGCGCTGGGCTGCGTCCATGAAAAGACTGATCCGTCGATCCTCGCGCTCCTGGAGCGATCTGGCCTCCAGCTTGGTCTCTACGATGCTCTTGTGCTGGGTCGTTACGATGATGCGGAAAGGTTGCTTGATCCCTCCGCCATCCGCCGAGGCGGTGCGCAAACGCACCTTTTTGTCTATGCCGTCGCCAAGGGCAACTGGCGGATGGCCGAATGGCTCCTCGCCCATGGAGCGGATATCAACGCCATCGCAGAGGTTTACCAATGCCCCGCCACGGCGCTGCACTTCGCGGTGGAAAACAAGCCCGTCGAGCGTATCCGCTGGCTTTTGGATCACGGGGCCGATCCCACAATCAAGGACGGGAGGTTCGACAGTGACGCACACGGTTGGGCGGCATTCCTAGGGCGTGACGAGATTGTGCGGATAATTGACGAGCATTTGGCCCGCAAATGAGGAAGGGTAAGCGTCCGGATCGCTTTTTGAATCGAACCCACACGGAGGAAACGCCATGACCCAGCCCGTAACGATCACCGCCACGGAACTTCATACTCTTCTCCGCAATGGCGGAGCGCCCGTCATTATCGACGTCCTGACGGAGGAAACCTTCGCGGAACGCCACATCGCTCAGGCGCAGAACCTTTGCGTTTACGAAACCGCTTTCCTCGACAAGGCGGCCGGAGCGATTCCCTCGAAGGAAACACCCATCGTCGTCTATGGCGAGGAGACCCATGGAGAGGCCGCGCATCGAGCCTGGGAACGTCTGACGGGAGCGGGTTATACGAACGTGCAGATCCTCGAGGGAGGCTTCGCCGCCTGGTCGGAAAAGGGTCTTCCGGCGCACCACGGCAAAGCTGCCCCCGGTCTGGGTGATGTCTCCGGGTCATTCGTTGCCGATACGGAACGCAGCACGATCTACTGGACCGGGCGCAATCTGTTCAACCATCACACGGGAACAGTCGGCCTACGCAGCGGAGCAGTCACCTTGGAGGGAGGCCTGCTCAAGGCTGCGGAGTTTTCCGTCGATTTCGAAACAGCGACCTCCACCGATCTCAAGGATTCCTCGCTCGTTGCAGCCCTGATCGGGCACCTGAAGAGCAGCGACTTTTTCGACGTTTCCAATCACCCGGAAATCCGCTTCGTACTGACGAAAGCCACGCCGATTCCCGACGCCACCGACGGACGGGCCAATACGCGGATCGAGGGGGATTTCACCCTGCGCGGGCAGACGCATCCGCTCGCCTTTGACACGCTGATCGCCGTCGATGGAAAAGGCGACCTGTATGCGCAGGCGGAGCTGGACCTCGATCGCACGATCTGGGGAGCGAATTACGGCTCCGGCCGCATCTTCGAGAGACTCGGCATGCATGTGGTCAACGACCTCGTCCACCTGCACCTGAAGCTGGTGGCGCGGCCGGCCTGAGGCACTCCGGTGTTTTCAATCGCGGCCCGACGCTGTAGTAGGCAGACCGTGAAGCGCTGCTTTTCCCTCCTCCTGTGCGGATTCCTCGCGGGCTGTGCCATGCCCAACAAGCCGTATTGGGTCAGCGACTGGAAACGAAACCCGCAGGCCGTGGAGCCCGCGCAGGTGGATCCCAAGCGGTTCTCCAGCCGTCTGGCGGTGGTGGAGCTCGATGAACAGGGCGATCTCTGGGGCGGTCACCAACTGGAGACGGCGCGCAAGATGGTTCACGACAGCCCGAAGCGCCCGCTGCTCGTCATCTACATCCATGGGTGGCAGACCAATGCCCACCCGAGGAACCGCGACCTCCAGACCTTCAGCAATTTCATCGCCAAGCTCGAGGCCGCCCCGGAGGTGAAGGATAACTTCACCGTCACCGGCGTTTTCATCGGGTGGCGCGGGGCGTCGTTCACCTCGGAGTCTTCTTTCACCGGTATCGGATATGTCGCGCGGCAGGCCTCCTTCTGGTCGCGACTCGATGCCACCAACCGCGTGGCCGGGGTGCCGCTCACCGGGGCGATTGCCCAGCTCGTCTCGGCGGCGCGGTCCTGCCCCTCCGACCGCGGCGTTTCGATGCTGATCGGCTATTCCTTCGGCGGCCGCATCCTCGAGCGCACGCTGGGTCAGGCTCTCGTCTCGCAGCACGCCTACTCCAGCGATCAGGACGGAGCTTTGCTCCCGGCGGATCTCACGATTCTCATCAACCCCGCCTCCGAGTCGCTTTACGCCCGCCAGCTCAAGCTGGCCATGAAGAACTGGAAAAGCCCCCATCCGGCCATCATTTCGCTGACCTCGGAATCCGACCTCGTCACCGCCGTGGCATGGCCCGCGGCCAACTGGATCAGCAATGTCTTCGGCGGATTCCGCAAATACGTCCGGCAGGGGACGCGGGAATCGCAGAAGTCCTTCGTCGTCAGCACGGCGGGCCACGATCCGCGCATGCCCACCCATGCCTTTGTCTACGAAGGTCCGGCCACCGTGCCCGATGGGCGCTCGGCTTTTGAATACAACGCCGACAAAGCCACCGCGAAACGCTTCTACGTCTCCCAGCCGAACGGCACCAGCGCCTATGGACTGGAAACCCTCCCTGGCGGCCGACCCGGCGCACTGCCGACGGGCGGATACTGGGTGCTGCACGTACCCTCGGAGATTCTCAAGGGCCATGGCGGCATCTTCGAGGAGGGAGGCATTTTCTCCGAACAGGTGACCGACGTACTCGCCGCTCTCTACAGCATCACCAACACGGATGAGATTCGCTCCACCCAGCGGGTCGAGCTGAACACCAGCAGGTAACGCCGATTTTCGCGCCCAACTCCCGTGCCGGGGCGTAACTGACCTCGGACCACGTGAACGCAATCTTTCAGACCCTCCTCCTCAAAACCCTCAGCCGCCTCTCCCGCGGTTCGCTCGAGTTGCGCCTGCCGTCGGGGAAGATCCATCGATTCGGCGGGCTGGGGAAGGATCTGAACGTCCGCCTCGACGTGGCGGATAACGCTTTCTTCCGCCGGAGCGTTCTCGGCGGGCCGATCGGCTTTGCTGAGTCATATATGGCCGGGGAATGGACGACGCCCGACCTGGCGCGCCTGCTCGCGTGGTTCATCCTCAACGGCGACGACGCGCTGGAGACTCCCGAGCGCCGCACGCGCGGCTGGCTCCTGAATCTTTACAACCGCTGGCTGCACCAGAGGCGGCACAACAGCGTCTCATTGAGCCGCCGCAACATCGGGGAGCATTACGACCTGAGCAACGAGTTCTTCCAGCTATGGCTCGATCCCACGATGACGTACTCGAGCGCATATTTCTCTCCCCCGACGCTCTCGCTGGAGGAGGCCCAGATCGAGAAGTACGACCAGCTTTGCCGCAAACTCCAGCTCAAGCCCTCCGATCACGTACTGGAAATCGGGTCGGGCTGGGGTGGGTTCAGCCTGCACGCCGCACGAAAATACGGCTGCCGCATCACCACGGTGACGATTTCCGAACAGCAGTTCCGTGAAGCCTCCGCCCGGATCGCTGCTGCGGGTTTGCAGGACCTCATCACCATCCGCATGGAGGACTACCGCCACATTCGTGGAACCTTCGACAAGATCGTCTCCATCGAGATGCTGGAAGCGGTGGGCGACGCCTATGTGGACGGATATTTCGCCAAGTGCCAGGAGTTGCTCAAACCGCGCGGGCTTCTCGGCTTGCAGGCCATTCTTTGCCCCGATCAGCAGTACCCCATCCTCCGCGATGGCGTGGATTTCATCCAGAAGCACATCTTTCCCGGCTCGCTCCTCATGTCGGTGGGCCGCATCGCAGAGGCCATGCGGCGAGGAACAGCGTTCACCATGCTCGATTACGACGACATGGGGCCGCATTACGCAAAAACCCTGGAAATCTGGCGCGACAACTTTGAGGCGAAGCTCGATGCGGTGCGCGCACTCGGCTTTGACGAAACGTTTATCCGGAAGTGGCGGTACTACCTCTGCTACTGCGAGGCGGCCTTCGCCACACGTCACATCACGGTGGCGCAGCTCATTTACACCCGCCCCGACAACATCGCGATCCACTCCCCGGCTTATGATCTCTTTTCTTAGGGCATTCTTCATCCTCGTGATTCTCGCCATGCTGGTCGTCACCGTGCGGGCCAGCCTCGACACGGCCATCTGGGCGATTCCGCCCATGGTGACGGCGGACAAGTGGTTCCAGGCTACGCTGGCGGACGCATACTTCGGATTTCTCACCTTTTTCATCTGGGTGGCTTACAGGGAAAACTCCTTTGCGCGGTCCGCAGTCTGGTTCATCCTCATCATGCTGCTGGGGAATATCGCCATGGCCAGCTATGCGCTCATCCAGCTTTTCAAGGTGGACGCCAGCGCGTCGCTCCGCTCTGTTCTGGTCCGATCATGAGTATCTGGACCCTTGTCGGAATCGGAATCAATGCCGCCATCGTGATGATGGTCGTCGTCTGGTACATCGCGAAGCGACTGAACAACGCCGGGTACGTCGACGCGGCCTGGTCCTACGGATTCACCTTTGTCATCGCGGTTTTCGCGCTCGCAGGCTCCGGCGATACCACCCGCAAGCTCGTCCTCGCCGCCATGGTCGCCGTGTGGAGCCTGCGCCTCGGCACCCACATCCTGCTGCGCCTGATGAAGCATCATCCCGCAGAGGACCCACGCTACGCCGAGCTGCGCGAGATGTTCCCGAAGCGCCCGTGGTTCATGTTCTTCGGCTTCTTCCAGCTTCAGGCCATCCTCATCGGCATCCTGTCGATCCCTTTTGCCATCAGCGCGAGCAATCCGGCTCCATCGCTCAATCCTTGGGAGATCGCAGGTGTGGTTCTCTTTATCGTGGCGTTCTTGGGAGAGATCGTGGCGGATGCGCAGCTCGCGGCCTTCAAGCGCAACTCGGCCAACGCAGGCAAGGTCTGCGATGCCGGCCTGTGGCGCTACTCGCGGCACCCGAATTATTTCTTCGAGTGGCTCATCTGGGTGGCGTTCTTCCTCTACGCCCTCGGCTCGCCGCACGGATGGGTGGGGGTTCTCTCGCCTCTCCTCATGCTCATTTTCCTCACGAAGGTCACCGGCATCCCGCCCGCGGAGGCGCAGTCGCTCAAGAGTCGCGGCGACGCCTACCGCGACTACCAGCGCCGGACCAGCGCCTTCGTGCCCTGGCTTCCGCGCACCTGATTCATGATCGACCTCGACAGCCTCCTCGCCCGTGACCTGCTGCCCGACGCGGCCATTCGCCTCGGCATCCGGCAACTCCTCGCCCGCAAGCTGAAGGAGGAAAACCTCGGCGACATCGAGAAGCAGCAGGAAGCCATCGAGAAATTCATCGCCGAGCTGGATCGCAGCCCGATCGCGATCAAGACCTCGGACGCCAACGAGCAGCACTACGAGGTGCCAACGGCGTTTTTCCGGCACGTCCTCGGGCCGCGCATGAAGTACAGCAGCGGGTACTGGCCGCGCGAGGACACGACCTTTGCCGAGAGCGAGGAGGCCATGCTGGCCCTCACCTGCAAGCGGGCGGAACTCGCCGACGACCTCGACATCCTGGAACTTGGTTGCGGGTGGGGGAGCCTCACGCTCTGGATGGCGGAAAAATACCCCGGCTCACGGATCACCGGCGTGTCGAACTCCCGCACCCAGCGCGAACACATCGAGAGCGAGGCGGCGCGGCGCGGATTGACGAATGTCCGCATCCTCACCGCCGACATGAATGAGTTCGCGGCGGACCCGGCGGCCTACGACCGGGTGGTCTCGGTCGAGATGTTTGAGCACATGAAGAACTACCGCCAGCTCATGGCGCGGGTCGCCTCCTGGCTGCGCCCGGGCGGGAAGTTGTTCGTCCACATCTTCACGCACAAGGACTACGCCTACCACTTCGAGGGCACGGACCCCTCGGACTGGATCACGCGGTATTTCTTTGCCGGCGGCACGATGCCCTCCGATCACCTGCTGCTGTATTTCCAGGACGACCTGAAAATCGAGCATCACTGGCGCGTCTGCGGCACCCATTACCAGCGCACCTCCGAGGCGTGGCTGAAGAAGATGGATGCCCATGCCGCCGAGATCCGTCCCATCCTCGAGGAAACCTACGGCGCGGAGAATTTCGCCCGGTGGCGGGCCTACTGGCGGGTGTTTTTCATGGCGTGCGCGGAGCTTTGGGGGTATCGGGACGGGTCCGAGTGGATCGTCAGTCACTACCTTTTCCGAAAATGAAGCGCGCGCTCCTGTTCCTCGCCATCCCGACCATGGCCTGGAGCCAGAGCGTGCCCGATCTCATCCGCAAAACCGACGCCCTCGACGCGAAGAACCGCAACGCCGAGGCGCTGGTCGTCATCCAGCAGGCCGACCAGCTTTCACCCGGGAATGCGGAAATCCTCTACCGACTGGCCAAGCAGAAGGCCCAACTCATGCTGGATGCCAAATCCTCGGCGGAGCGCAAGCAGCTGGGGGCCGAGGCCCTCGATGCCGCCCAGCGCGCCGTCGCCGCCGACCCGAAAAGCGCCGAGGCCCACCTCTCCCTCGCCATCGTCTACGGGCGAATCGCCCAGGACGAATCCGCCCGGCGCAAGGTCGAGCTGTCCCGCCTGATCCGCGACGAAGCAGAAATCGCCGCGAAGCTCGATCCGAAGGAAGACTACGCTTGGCATGTCCTCGGACGCTGGAACTATGAAATGGCCAACTTCAATGCCGTACTGAAGGCCCTCGCGCAGGCGATCTACGGAAAATTTCCCGATGCCTCGAATGAAAAGGCCGTGGAGTACCTGGAAAAGGCCGTCGCGCTGCGTCCGGACAGGGTCGTGCACCAGATCGAACTTGGCCGCGCCTACCTCGCAATCGGAGAAAAAGACAAGGCGCGCGCCGCCTTGGAAAAGGGACTTTCCTTGCCTTCCTTGGCCAAGGATGACAATGAGACAAAAGAACGGGGGCGCAAAGCGCTCAGCCAGTTGAACTGATCCTCCATGTCCCGAGTCCTCATCCTTACCGCCAGCATGGGCGAAGGCCATAACACGGCCGCCCGCAACATTCGCGAAGCCATCATCGCCGAGACGAACGGCACCGCCGAGGTCCTCGTCGCCGATCCCTACACCCGCACCAACCCGGTCATCAACAAGCTGATGCAGACCGGGTACTCGACCGCCATCAACAGCTACCCGCGCGCGTGGAAGGTTGTCTTCGAACTCCTGAGCAAGCCCGGCGTGGTCGAGGGCATGGGCCCCATGCTCAACGAGCTGACGGCAGCGGTGAAATCGCTGATCGAGGAGTTCCAGCCCGACGTCATCGCCTCGACCTACCCGATTTTCTCCTACCTCATCAGCAAGATCCGCAAGAAGAACCCGGCGCTCAAAACGCCGCTCTTCACCATCATCACGGACTCCACGATGATCAACTCGGCGTGGTACCGGCATCCCTGCGAGGGTTCCATCGTCGCCGATGAGCAGACGGCAAAGGTGCTCCAGCACGACGGGGTGCCGTCCGAGCGCATCCATGTGCTCGGTTTCCCGGTCAGCCTTGCCTTTGAATCCCTGGCACCCTGCGAGCCGCCGGAGAATGGCCATTGGAAGGCGCTCTTTTTCCCCGGAGGCACCTCACCGCACGCCATCGCCGTCCTGGAGGCCCTCGGCGAGCTGCCCAATCTCGATCTCACCGTCGTCACGGGCCGCCGCCAGCAGGTCATGCGCAAGCTCCAGGCGGCGGGAGTGCCACGCCGGGGCAGGCTCATCGGCTGGACCGACCAAATGCCCCACCTGATGGCCACGCATCACGTTTTCATCGGCAAGGCCGGTGGAGCTACGGTGCAGGAGGCCATCACGGCGGAAATCCCCTTCCTCGTCAGCCATGTCGTACCGGGGCAGGAGGAAGGCAACATCTCGCTCATTGAGCAATGCGGCATCGGCGCTCTCGCCGTGGGGGCCCCCAGCCGCCTGCGCGATGTCGTCGCGGGCATGCAGGCCAATGACGGAGCGGTCTGGAAAGCCTGGCGATGCAATCTGGCGAAGATGAAAAAACCCTCCGCCTCGCGGTCCATCGCAAAGTTTCTCCTCACCCACGTGTGACCAGCATCTTCCGGCGTTATGCGGACGTGTACGCCATCATGTTCCGCAATTCCCTGATCCGGGAGATGAGCTTCAAGGCCAACTTCCTCCTCTGGATGCTGGTCGAGGTTCTCTGGTTCATGGGGCAGCTCGTTTTCATCGAGGTCATCTTCAGCTACGTCGAGCGGATCGGGGACTGGACGAAATGGGAGGTCGTCCTCCTCGTGGGAACCCACCAGCTCATTTCGCAGATCTTCCAGGCGTTCTTCTACGCCAATCTCTCCGCGCTGCCGGAACTGGTGCGCACCGGGCGACTCGACTTTCTGTTGCTTCAGCCCATCGACGGGCAGTTCGCCGTGTCGACCAAGCAGTTCGGCCTCGATAGCATGATCAATGCCCTCATCGGCGTGGCCTTTATCGTCATGGCGCTGGTCAAGCTCGCGGTCGTCCCGACGGCCGCCCAGATCGCGCTCTTTTGCACCGCCGTCCTCCTTGGCGTGCTGATCCACTACAGCATCTTTCTGTTCCTCGCCACGGCGAGCTTCTGGATCGTCCGCGCCGAGGGGCTCATCTACGGGTACTACAGTATTTTCAACATCGGCCGGTATCCCGACGTGATTTTCACCGGGGCGTTCAAGTTTGTCTTCAGCTGGATCATCCCGGTCATCGTCGTGACCAATGTCCCGGCCCGGTTGCTTCTGCGCACCGGAGACTCCGCGTGGATATTGCTGGGCCAGCTGCTCCTTGCCGCTGCCCTCGTCCTCGTCGCCGCGCGCGTTTACTGGAAGCTCTCGCTGCGCCGGTATTCCAGCGCCAGCTCCTAGGCTGAGGCCTTCTTCGGCTTCCAGTAAAACATGATCCCAATGCCAATGCAGATGGCGAGGGAGCCGATCCATTTCAGGAGCCAGCCCGGATCGTAGAGCACCTGGAGCGTGGTCTCGTCGAGATCGCGGGGGTTCCACTGGGCCTGGGAGAACTTGTAGTTGATGCCGGTAAGATTCGCCCAGAGCGTGCCGGGGAAGCTGGCCGGATAGTTCATGCGAGCCACGCCGGTTTTGGTGGCGCCGTTCTGCAAATCCCGGAACTCAATGGTGGCGCGAAAATCCGACGGGGTCTCTGTCCCCTCGTCGCGCGGGACCTCAAAGTTGACCAGTTGCAGGGTGAAAGGCAGCGTCTGCGGGCGCAATCCGTACCCGAAGCGCACTGTGCTGGTACCCGCAGCAAGCGCCGTCACCTCGCCCGACTCGATCCAAACATCCGCCCCGCGCGAACCGTCGGGATTCACCAGATGAGCGCGAATGCCGGGGATTCCCTGCACGCCCTTGGGCAATTCCGGTCCAGGCTTCACCGTGGATGTCATCTGCGCCTGCGGCAGGATCTCCTCCACCTGCGCCTGCCAGTCGGCCCAGCGCAGCGGGATCGTCTCGCCTTTCGCGGCCTGACCGCTGGCGTAAACCTGGCCGCCGCGAGAGAGCTGGTATTTCAGGACACCGTCCTCAATGGCGGCCTTGAAAAGCGGCTTCGTATCGGCGGTTTCCGCGCCTTTGGCGATCCGCACGAGCAGAGCGGGGTTGTTCGGCTGATCGCTGCGGGAGGTCGGCTGGCCGTTCTGCATGGCGAAATCGGGCCAGTACCGCTCAACCGATATCAGCGCCCCGGCCTCATGGAAGGCCTGACCGACGATCTCCTCGCGGGCATAGGTCGCTCCCGTTCCATCCGGTGCCACCACGGTGACCGTCTTGCCATCCGGGCTGAGCCTCACCCCGATGCCGGTCTTGATCGGACCCGTGACCACCGGGGCGAATTTCGCAAAAACCATCTGCGTCTCGCGGGGAATCTCGGTCGCCTCTCCGGCCAGCGTCGGGACAAGCGACACCCGCGCCAGGCCAAAGAAATCCCTCTCGTCCGCCCGACCGGCCTGAACGACCAGCGGCATCTCCAGCGACTGGCCCATCATTCGGCTGGCGAAATGCAGCTGCACGCCGACTCCGCCCGTTCCCTCCGATGCAGCCACCAGCTTTTCCTCACGAACCATGTTGGGGGAAAAATCATCGGCCACCACTTTCAGCGCGGTATCCGGGACGAGGAAGGTCTTGGGCCGGTCCGGAGACAAGCGGGCCGTCTCCCCGTCGAAGGGCATGATGTAAACACCGTCCTGGGACGGACTTTCCATCCAGATGACGCTCTGGCTCGTCGTGACGCGGTTGACCGGCGCAGCGCCCTTCTTGAGGGTGACATTGCCCTCAAATCCCGTATGCAGCCCGATCATGGCCCCGGCAAGCAGGGTGATGATGCCGTAATGGGTCACGACAAAGCCGATGTGCTTCTGCTGCCACGGCCAGCGCGTGAGGGTAACAGCGAAGAGGTTGATGCACAGCAGGATAAGGCCAAAGAGAAACCACGGCGACTTGTAGATGTAGGCCTGGGCGATCCGGGTGTTGAACCCCGACTCCGTGAAGGTCGCCACCGCGCAGGCGAGGGCGATGGCGCCCAGGAGGATGACGGCAAACTTGAGCGACCCGAGGATGTGAATGACCCGCCAGACCGTCGAGCGCCGCTGGCGGTCAGCCATCATCTCCCGGCGGAGGCGGGCGGCATCGGAAGCGGGAGGTACGTCGGCGGTCATGACCGGAAGGAAGCTATTGCGTCAGGCGATTATTTCAACCATTGGCGTTGAGGCGCGTTCGGGGTACGCTTTCCGCGATGCCGAAGTTTCCCCGCGCTCTCCGCTGGATCATCCCGTGCTCGGTGGTGGTCCTCTTCCTGGCCGCTCTTGCCATCGGCTCCCTCTGGATCAAGTCGTACCTGCGAAGCGATGCCTTCCGCCAACTGATCGCCGACAAGACCGGGGAGGCCGTAAAAGGCACGGCCAACTATGAGCCCCTCCGCTGGATCGGGGCCTCCGTCTTCTCCAATCAGCTCACCATCGCAGGGCAGCAGGGATCGCCGCTCGCGAGCCTATCCGCCGACCAGCTCCGCGCCACGGTCGCGTGGCGGGCCATCTTTGACGGAGCATGGCGGATCGAGAACCTGGAGGCTGCTCGCGTGCTCGCCACATTCCGCCCGGGCTCCTTCGCGCAGGAACCCTCATCGGCGCATTTTTCCTCGCCCGAGCCAGCCATAGCCAAGTGGCTGCCCCATCGTTTTGAGATCGGCTCGGTATCCACTCCGCTCGCCTCGATCCGGTTCCTGGATGCGGCGGACAAGGAGCGCTTTGCCCTGAATGAAAGCTCGCTGCGCATGAAGCCCGACAGCGCCAGTTGGCTGCTGGAGGGACAGGGCGGGACATTCCTTGCCGCTGGATTTCCCCAGATGAAAGTGGAGAGCTTCCGCTCGCGCATCCACAAGGACGTATTTTTCCTCACCGATTCCCAGCTTCGGCTGGGCGACTCCGGGCATGTGGCGGTCTCCGGGGAATTCTCCAAAACTGCGAAGGTGCGCGTGACCTGGGATCGCGTGAATATCGATCCCTTCCTCGCCCCCCACTGGCGCAAGAAGCTCTCCGCCACCATGGCTGGCTCGGCGGATATCACCGTGCCGGACGGCCAGACCGCGACGGCCACGGGCAAGTTCACCATGACCGACGGCCTCGTGCAAAAGGTGCCGCTCCTCGATCAGATCGCGAAATTCACCGGAGCGCCGCAGTTTCGCCGCATGCCCGTGCAGGAGATCTCGTCGGACTTCTCGTGGCAGAACGGCATTCTCACGCTCACAAACTTCATTGGCGAATCCAAGGGCCTGCTTCGCCTGGAGGGGACCTGCACCATCGGGGCCGACCACCAGATCGACGGCACCTTCCGCATCGGCGTCACCCCGCAGACGGTGCAGTGGCTGCCGGGCTCCCGGGAAAAGGTCTTCACGGAAGCCGGAGAGGGCTACCTGTGGACCTCTCTCAAAATCGGCGGCACGATGGAAAACCCGACCGAGGATCTTTCCGCCCGGTTGCTCGTCGCCATGGGCGAGCAGGTGATCGAGCAGGGGACCAAGGCTATCGACAATCTTCCCGCCCCGGCCCGGGAGGGCGCGAAGCAGGCGCTCGATTTGCTGAAGCCGTTTTTCCAGTAGCGCAGCCCGGTCAGAGCTGGCGGCGGTAGTCGAGGATGCCCTGGGCGATGGCCCGGGCGAGACGGTCGCGATAGGCGGCGCTGCGAGCCAGCGCGGTATCCTGTGGATTCGTCAAGAAGCCGCATTCCACCAGCGTGGCGGTCTTTTTGTTGTTCCTCAGGACGTAATACCGCGCACGCTTGATGCCGCGGTTGTCGCCATCCGTGGTGGCTGCCACCCGGCGATGGATATAGCTCGCGAGCCGCGCACCCGACTGGCTGTAGTAAAACGTCTCCACGCCACGGGCTCCCACGCGGGTGGCGGAGTTGAAGTGAATGCTGACAAAGATGGCGTTGGACTGGCGATTGGAAGCCGCCACGCGAAAGGAGAGGGGAATGAAGGTGTCGTCACTGCGAGTCATGACGACGCGCAGGCCGGCGTCCTGAAGGTACGTACGGACCCGCTTGGCCACATCGAGGGCGACGCCTTTTTCCGGAATGATGTTCTGGGGTATGCCTCCCCGGTCGCTGCCACCATGGCCAGCATCGATCACGACGGTATTGAACGGCGCGGCGACGACCCCGGCAGCGGAAAAGACAAACCAGATGACAACAACGAGGAGCGCGCGCAGAAACATGAGAGCGATGGGCCACCTGTAAACCAGCTGCCCGCTCCGCACAAGAGCAGGAGCCCTCTCTTCCTGATTTGCTTGGAAATTTCTCATCAACCCTCCAGATTTCCCTCCGTTCATGGCTGAGATCTCTCCCGAAGCTACCGCCAGGCTGCAGCTGCTGCGCCGAACGCTTAACGACGTTCTCTTCGGCCAGGAGGCGCTTGTCGATTCTGTCATCATCGGCCTGCTCTCGCGCGGACACCTCCTGCTGGAGGGCCTGCCGGGCCTCGGCAAGACGGAGCTGGTGAAGGGGCTCGCCAAGGCGCTCCGCATGGAGGCCCGCCGCATCCAGTTCACGCCCGACCTGCTACCCGGCGACATCACGGGCAATCCCGTGCTCCAGGAGGTCAATGGCCGCCGGGAGTTTGTCTTCCAGCCCGGGCCGCTCTTTGCCCCGCTCGTCCTGGCCGACGAGATCAATCGCGCGTCGCCCAAGACCCAGTCCGCCCTGCTGGAGGCCATGCAAGAGCGCCGCGTCACGGTGATGGGCGAGACGCATCTCCTGCCCGAGCCCTTCTTCGTTCTCGCCACGCAAAACCCGATCGAGCTGGAGGGCACCTATCCGCTGCCCGAGGCGCAGCTCGACCGCTTTCTCTTCAAGCTGGAGGTCACGCGCAACTCCGTCGACGTCCTCCAGCGCATCGTGCAGCACCGCGAGATCGGCATCGAGCCGATGGTGGACACCGTGATGACGCGCGACGAGCTGCTGGAGCTCAGCACGCTGGCGCGCTCCATCCACCTCCCCGACGCGGTGGCCAACTACGTCGCCCGGCTCGTCGACGCGACCCATGAGATTTCCGGAGTAAAATACGGAGCCAGCCCCCGCGCCGCCCTCGCCCTGGCGGCGGCGGCAAAATCCGCCGCGCTGCTCCATAGCCGCCAGAACGCGAGCTTCGAGGATGTCGAGATGCTGGCTCTGCCCGTGCTCCAGCATCGTCTGGTGCTCGACTATACCGCCCGGCTTTCCGGCCGCACTCCGGCGGAGGTCGTGCGCGAGATCCTCCACACCGTCCCCAAGCAGAGCAAAGCCGCCCCCGATGTGCTGAAGGCCGCCAAACTATGATGCGCCGACTCGCGGCTCTGGCCCTCCTCTCGACGATCGCGATCGTTTCCGCCCAGGATCGCTTCTCCAACATCGATTTCGAGAAGAACAGCGGCATCTCGATGAAGATCACGTCTCACTACGACGACATCCCGCCCGCCGGGATGCTGCCGGTGCGCGTCGAAGTAACGAACCGCTCCGCCTCCGCCCGTCGTTGGGACGTGTTGGTGATGCAGGCAAACCCCTCCCAGGGAGTGTCGAGCCGGCTCCTCACCTCCATCGAGGTGCCCGCCCGCAGCGAACAGACCTTCGAGCTGCTGGCCCCGCTGCTCACCCAGTCCGATTCCTATCGCTACTCGACGGTCTCGATCACCATCTCCGGCTACGGTGTGCGCACCCCGCTCGCCTCGATCTATTCCAATGTGGGCGGCCGCCCGTCGGCTTACACCGGAGTGAGCAAATCCCTCTACGCCGACATCTGGGAGCACGTCCGCACCAACCTCCAGAAGAAGAGCTTCGATCTCACCGGAACCTCGCTGAACCTGCCCTGGCTGCCCGACGACTGGCGCGGTCTCGCCGGCTTTGAAAACATCGTACTCAAGACGGACGAATGGCTCTCGCTTTCCGCCGAGCAGCGGTCGGCTTTGTCGAACTGGCTCTTCCAAGGCGGCCAGCTCTATCTGGTCGGCGAAGCGGCCGCCTCCGGGCTGCCCCCCTCCGGGCGCAATGGCGTGGGGCGGGTGACGTACTGGCCTGCCTCCGGCGACCTCACCAGCTTCCTGACCGACGTGGTGGAAAAAGGCTATGCCTCCACCTCTGCGATGGCGGCTTACACCTGGTCCTGGAAGCTCGTCGGCCTGGTCGGGCGGCCCCTCCCTCCGTACACTCTGCTCATCGTTTTCATCATCGCCTTTGCCGTGCTGATCGGGCCGGTGAACTTCCTCGTCTTCGCCCCGGCGGGCACCCGGCACCGGCTGTTCTGGACCACGCCGCTGATCTCGGTCGGCGCCAGCGTCTGCCTCCTGCTCTTGATCGTCTTCTCCGAGGGACTCGGCGGTAGCGGGAAATACGTGACGGCCACGATGAGCCTGCCTGCGCGCAACCAGACCGTGACCTGGCAGGAACAGGTCTCCCGCACAGGCGTGCTGGTGGGGCAATCCTTCCCCGCCATCCCGGGCTCCCTGCTCCAGGCCCTCCCGCTCAATGACAGATCGTCCGGTCGCGGCGATCGCGGCAAGACCTTCAGCCTCTCCGGGCAAACCTGGGGAGGAGACTGGTTCCAGAGCCGCCGCACGCAGGCGCAGATCGTGGAAACGATCGACCCCTCGCGCGAGCGGGTGGAGATTCGCAATGGAGAACAGTCGCCGAAAGCCCTCTCGACCTTCGCCCGCCCGCTCACCGACTTTTTCTACTTCGACTCCCAGGGCGGCACGTGGTTCACCCCCCGGCTCAATCCCGGCCAGCAGGTGACGCTCACCGCGACGACGGCCCAGAAGTTTACGGCCTGGAAACAAGGCGCCGCGCTGGAAAACGCGGGCGGCATCATCAAGGAAGCCGTCAAAACTTTCGACATCGACCCCCCGGGAGATAAATTTTTCGCCACCATGGACTCCGCCCCGCTGCCGACTCTCGGCTCGTTGAAGTGGACACAGGCCGGAGGTGTGGTATTTGGCGAAGTCCTGCGACCATGACATTTCTCGACCAGATTCTCCAAGATGCGGCGGACGAACTCTCCGCCACCAAGTCCCGACGCCCGATCACCGAGATCCGGGGCATGATCGCCGATGCCCCGCCAGTGCGTCCGCTCCCCGAGTCCCTGGAGGCCTCCTTCTGCCTCATCGCCGAGATCAAGCAGCGGTCCCCCAGTGTCGGGCCGATGCGCGAGCAGAATGTCGCCGAGGCGCTCGCCGCCTACGAAGAGTCGCCCATCGTGCGAGGCATCTCGATCCTGACGAACCAGCTCCACTTCGGCGGTTCCATCGAGCACCTCGCCGCCTGCCGCGCCACCGCCGCGAAGCCGCTGCTGCGCAAGGATTTCATCATGGAGGAGTATCAGGTGCGCGAGGCCCGGGCCTTCGGCGCGGATGCCATCCTCCTCATGGCCAATGTCCTCGATACCGCGCGGCTGGCCGGATTTTACGACCTCGCCCGCGAGCTGGGCATGCAGGCGCTCTTTGAGGTGCACACCGAGGAGGAGATCGCCATGCTGCCGCCGGACGTGCGCCTCGCTGGCATCAACAGCCGCAAGTTCAAGTCGACCTCCGGCTTCGTGGGCGCCAAGGGGGCGTCGGACAAGGATTTCAGCCTGGATTACGGCGCATTCGACCTCGCCGCGAAGCTTCCCGCCGGAGCGCTGAAGGTCGCCGAGAGCGGGCTGTCGGCCTCGAATGTCGCCTCGGTGCGCGAGAAATTCCACGCCGGGCTCGTCGGCACATCGCTCCTGCGCGACCCGCGCGGCATCCGCCCGTGCCTGGCGGAGTTTGAGGACGCCCTGCATGGCTGATCCCATCATCGAGGTCGAGCGCCTGGAGCGCGATTTTGGCAACGTCAAGGCCGTGAAGGACGTGACGTTCTCGATCGAGCGCGGCACCGTCGCCGGGTTCATCGGGGCCAACGGAGCAGGCAAGACGACAACGATGCGCATGATGGTCACGCTGGAGACGCCGACGGCGGGAACGATCCGCATCGGCGGGGACGACGTGATCGACAAGCCGGCGGAGATCCGCCGCCGGGTGGGCTGGATGCCGGATCACTTCGGCACCTACGACAACGTCACGGTCTACGAGTACCTGGATTTCTTTGGACGCTCCTTCGGCTACCGCCGGGAGGAGCGGCTGCGCCGTCTCATGGAGGTGATGGAGTTCACCGATCTCACCCCGCTGGCCGACCGCCAGATGAACTCGCTCTCCAAGGGCATGAACCAGCGCCTGTGCCTGGGCCGCACGCTCATTCATGATCCCGAAGTGCTCGTGCTCGACGAACCCGCCGCCGGGCTCGACCCCAAGGCCCGCATCGAGTTCAAGAACCTCATCCGCCTGCTGGCTGCCAGGGGCAAGACCATCTTCATCAGCTCCCACATCCTCTCCGAGCTCGGCGAGATGTGCGACCAGCTCGTCTTCATCGACGACGGGCGCATCGTCCACCACGGCTCGACCGAGAGCCTGACCCGCCACCACGGAAGGGAGACGCTCATCGAGGTACGCGTCGCGGGGGACCCCGAGCCGCTTTACCAATGGATCGCCGCCGCCACGGAGATCACCCTGGCAGATCGCCACCGGGACGGGGCCCGGGTCCGCGCCATCGATCTCACCGACGAGGACGCTGCCGCCCTGCTGCGCCGGATGATTCTCGACGGCGTGGCCGTACAGGGTTTCACCCGCATCGAGCGCCGTCTGGAGGACGCCTTTGTCGACATGTTGCGCATGACCCCGCCACCCCTGCCATGATCAGCTCCGCCACACGCTCGGATTTTGCGGACTGGACCAGCCCGGTCCTGGTGAAGGAGCTGCGGCAGGGCCTGCGCTCCCGCATTTTCATGTCGGCCTTCTTTGTCACGCAGCTCCTCATGATAGCGAGCGTGCTGATGAACCTCGCGATCTCCAGCGCTCTGGATTCCCGCGCCGGGGACGCCAGGGGACTCATGGACGGCCTGTTCTGGTTTCTCATCAGCCTGCCGCTGGCCCTCGGCATGCCGATGCGAGGCTTCACCGCGATCCACTCCGAGATCAAGGACCGCACGATCGAGCTCGTCCTGCTCAGCCATCTTTCCTCCTGGCGCATCGCCCTGGGAAAATGGGCCGCCATCGTCATCCAGACGCTGCTGCTCGTCTGCTCCATCCTGCCGTATGTCCTGCTCCGCTATTACCTCGGCGGGGTGAACATCCTCGCCGATCTGCAAAGCCTCGGCCTCCTGTTCGTCTTCAGCTGCGTGCTCACTGCGGTGACGGTGGCGATGTCGCCCTATGAATCCAAGATCCTCCGCGGGCTCTTCATGGTCGCGGTTTTCGCCGGGTTCTGGTTCTTGATGGGGTCTGTGATGGTCTGGCTCACGGTGACGTCTCTTTATGGAGGCCTGCCCGGTTCGGGCCGGATGGCGCCGTGGCAGGTCTATGTGATGATGGCGGTGTTTGCCCCGGCCTTCATCATCCTCTGCCTGGAGATGGCCGCCTCGCGCATCGCCCCGGCGGCGGAAAACCACTCCATGCGCAAGCGGCTGCTCGGCGCGTTTCTCGTCGGCGCGGCAGTCATTCTTGACCTTGCCGGAGTTGGGAACAAATGGGCCATCTCCGTGGCAGCGGTGCTGCTTGTTCCCCTGATCATCGACGCGCTGGCGGAGCCCGCCGCCTTCTCGCTTCCTGTCTGGAAACGCTTCCTGGCCCGGGGCCTGCCCGGTCGGGCGGCGGCGTGGTTGATCGCTCCGGGCTGGGTCTCGGCCACCGTCTACAGCATCACGATCTTCGGAGTGCTGGCAGCCGAGGCTCTGCTGCAGGGCCATCTCGGCACCAGCCAGGGCAGGATCATGATCGTGAGCTACGCGGGCACTCTTCTGCTGCCGGCCGCCATCATCCGGCTTTTCCAGCCAGAGACGCGCAACTTCCTCGGCTTTTATATCACGATCCAGTTCTCCTTCATGGTTCTCACGCTGCTGGTCTCCATCCTGTCGCAGTCGCTGAACGAGCAGTTCACCTCCTGGCTCGCCCCGGTGCCGATGTCGGCCCTGCTCCTGAATCTCTTCAACAACATCCCGACGCCCGTGCAGTCCGGCTTCCTGCTCCTAACCTCCGTGGCGACCGGAGCGAGCGTCGCGTTTCTCGCCCTGCGTTCCCTCACGCCGTGGCGTGACTTCTCGGCAAACCTGCGCCAACATTCCGCGCACAATGGCTGATTTCGCTATCCCGTCCGGCGACACCCCGGATTCCGCTTTTGACATCTCGCTGCGTCCGCCGCTCTTTGCCGAGTTTACCGGGCAGGAGAAGACCGTTGACCGCTTGCAGCTCCTGGTCGAAGCGGCCACGCAGCGCGGGGAAGCACTCCAGCACATCCTGCTCAGCGGTCCTCCGGGCCTGGGAAAAACGACGCTCGCCTACATCATCGGCAATGCCATGGGCGCCGACGTGAAATCCACCAGCGGCCCGATGATTGAAAAAGCCGGCGATCTGGCCGGACTCCTCACCAACATGGAGCGAGGCGGAGTCCTTTTCATCGACGAAATCCACCGTCTCCAGCCGACCATCGAGGAGTACCTGTACTCGGCGATGGAGGACTTCAAGCTCGACATCGTGATCGACCAGGGGCCGAGCGCCCGCAGCGTGCGGCTGAATATCGCCCGCTTCACTCTCATCGGCGCAACCACTCGCTCCGGCATGATCAGTGCTCCACTCCGGTCGCGCTTTGGCATGACCTGCCGGCTCGACTACTACGACGCCGAGCATTTGCAGAAGATCGTCCTCCGCAGCGCGGGACTCCTCAACGCCGAGATCGAACCCGATGGAGCGCTCGAGATCGCCCGACGGTCGCGCGGCACGCCTCGCATCACGAACAATCTGCTGCGCTGGGTGCGCGATTACGCCCAGGTGCGCGGCACCGGTCTCATCACCGGGCCCATCGCCCAGCAGGCGCTCGCCATGCTGGAGATCGACGAGGATGGCTTCGATGAAATGGACAAGCGCATCATCGAGGCCTTGATCAGTCTTTTCAACGGGGGGCCGGTGGGCGTAAATTCCCTCGCCGTGGCCATCGGTGAAGAACCCGGCACGATCGAGGAGGTGCACGAGCCGTATCTCATCATGAACGGCTACATCAAGCGCACCCCGCAGGGCCGTGTCGCCCTCACCCGCTCCTATCGCAAGCTCGGCCTGGAACCGCCGCGCAATGCGCCGCAGAGCGATCTCTTCGGCCAATAGCCCCAACCCACATCCAGCGTATGCGTTACGCCCTCCTTCTCCTCCTCGCCGCCGCCCTCACCCGGGCCGACGGGGCGAATCTTCGCGATCAACTCAAGCTGGCGGAACAGGAGAACGACCGCCCCGCTCAGATCGAGATCACCCGGCGCATCCTCGCCCAGGACCCAAATGACAACACTTTGCGCAGCCAGCTCCTCCAGCTCTGGCTGGACGACGGGGACTACGACATGGCCGAGCGCACGCTCGACGACTGGAGAGATGCGCCCGGAAACGTGTCGGCCTCCGCCCGGGCGATCATTCTCATGGCCCACGGGCATTCCAACGATGCCATCCGGGTGCTGGAGGAATATCATGCAAAAGCCCCGGACGACCTCGCCATTACCCGCCAGCTCTCCGGTTACCTCGCGGGCGATCCCTCGCGCCAGCTGGCTCTACTGGAAGCTGCTCCCGACGTGGCAGAGAACCCCGATCTCCTCGTTTCCCGCGCCTTCGCCCGCCTGTATCTCCAGGACTACCAGGACGCGCTCGCGGACTTTGCCATCGCCGACAAGGCAGACCCGCAGTGCTATGCCGTGAAAAGCAACCGGGCGGAGTTTGACCGTGTCCGGGTCGCCTCCGATGGCATTCGCCAGGCCTCCGAGCAACTCGCGCAGAATCCCAGGGATTTCTCCGCCCGCACCCGTCGCGCCTACTGGTATCTCTCTCTGGGTTATCGCGCCACGCCGCTGGAAAAGGCCACAAGCGACGCGGAGGCCGCGCTCACGCTCGTCCCTGGAAGCTCGGCCGCCCGGATCATGCTCGCCACGGCGCTCGTTCGCTCGGGCAAGCTGTCGCAGGACGCCGCCCTCAAAAAGTACGATGTCGATCTCTCGAAATCGTTCCTCATTCCCGGAACGCTCGACCAGCTCATCGCAGAGGATTTGAAGCTCCAGAAAAACCCGCAGGACGGAAAGGCTCTGGCCGACCGCGCGGGAATCCTCAGCCATCTCCCGGCCCAGTTCCAGCTCGCCCTCGATGATACGAACACCGCTCTCGATCTCGACCCCAACAACGCAGCCGCCGCCGAAGAGCGCATTTACATCCTGGTGAAGACCAGCAAACAGGACGAGGCCGTCTCCGCCTTGCGCAAGCTCGCCGCGACCAGGCCGCCGCCAAGCATCCTCTCCTCAGCCTCGCTCACGATCGCTGGCGGCTACCTGCAATCCAATCGCTATCGCGAAGCTCTCGACTACGCCAATGAAGCGATAGCAGCCAAACCGACGGCGGAGGCCTACAAACTCCGCGCTTCCGTATGGACGCGGATGGACCGGGCGGAAAATGCCCAGGCCGATATCGCGAAAGCCACAGCCCTCGAAAAGACCCGGCGATGAAACGTATCTCCCTGCTCCTCATTGCAGCCCTCTCCACCGCCATCGCCCTGGAGCCGCCTCCGGCCCGCAAAGCGGAGACCAAGGGAAAAGCGGCAGCCGCCGCGACGGTCGTTCAGAACGAACCCGTCTTCACCGCCGAGGAGGACACCCGGCCCTTTGCCAATGCCCCCACCGCCGGAGGCCTCTCGGTCAGCGGCAACGACACGCCGCTCCAGCCTTATAACAGTATAGACATTTCCTTCCCTGCTCCGATGGTGACCTCGGACAAGGTGGATGCGGAGAACCAGCCGTCTCCCGTGGCGGCGTGGCCCAAGCTGGATGCGACCTGGACGTGGCGCTCTCCGACAGAGGGATCGCTCATGATCAATGGGCCTCTTGTTCCCGGGCAGACGTACCGCTTCCGGCTCGTCTCCGGCCTCAAGGATCTCGATGGAAATGCCCTGCCGGTCGAGAAGTGGGGATTTGAGGCATCAGCGAACCCGCTCCGCATCGTAGAATCTGGCTACGGCGGCAACGACAGCCTGGGCAGCCAGCCCCAGGTCCGGCTGGAGTTCAACTTTCCCATTCGCCTCGCCACCGCAGCAGAGTCCGTCTGGTTTCAGGATCGCGTGACGCGGGTCCGGTTCCCGGCGGAAGTCTTCCTGAACCGCGCCCAAGGCGTACTCGATACCAAGGTGGTCGATGTCACCCCGAATGCCGACACGAAGGTCTACGACTTCCGCGTGCGTCCGCTCGCTCCGCTGCCGATGAATCGCAGGTTCGATCTCGTGATCGACGGTATTCAGGATGCCTACGCGGGACGGACCCTGCCCTTTCCGCGAGTGATTCCCCTCGGAACCACCGAGCCACTTTCCATCCTCACCGTCGCTGCGGCGAATCGCCCGATGGAGAAGCCGCGCATCGAGATCAAATTCGACGAATGGCTCGGCGATGAACCGCTCCCGCCCAAGGCGGTGAAAATCACGCCCGAGGTCCCGCATTTGCAGCTGCGCAAGGACGGGCAGTTTATCTACGCCGAGGGCGACTTTGACCGGTCCATCCATTACACCGTGGAGATCGATCCCGACATCCGGGGCTACAGCGGATACGGACTGGCGAAGGCGGAGCGCTGGGGCGCGACGTTCCGGCCCTTCCCCGGCACAGTGATCTTTCCCGACCGCGAGGTGCGCCAGCGCTCGGTGCTGGGACTTTCCTTTGCCTTTTATCAGTTCAATACCTCCGAGCTGACTTGGAGGATCGCGCCGATCCCGCTCGACAAGCTCACACAGGTGCAGACGGCGGAGAAGGAATTCACCCAGCCGCTCACCGACGAAGCGGGCAACCAGCAGTGGACCGAGGAGGGAAACTTCCGCTACGTCCCCTCACAGCCGCTCATCGAAACGCTCCAGCTCTCGCCGATCGGGTCCGGGACGTTCCCGGCCAGCACGGACCAAAAAGAAGTCCTGCGTGAAATCGCCTGGAAACCGGACAACTCCGCGACGCTCGACGGCCCCATGCTCCTCGAGGTGACGGGCAAGGACGCCAAGGGCCGCGTGATCGGCAACCGCGCCATCATTTACTTCGGCGAGGCAGCCATCACCCGCAAGGTCTCGGCCACGCAGACCGATGTGCGCGTCGCCCGGCTCACCGACGCCCAGCCCGTGGCGGGAGCGACGGTTTCCGCCCTCGACTCCAGCCTGCGCGAAATCACCTCCGCCACCACCAATGCCCAGGGCATCGCCTCCTGGCCCACTCCGGATGTCGCCGGAGCGCAGTACTTCCTCGCCAAGGACGACGGGATCTCCACCCTCCAGCCGGTGCGCCTCTCGGATCAGCTCGGCTCCGGTTCCCTTTCCGCCGTCCAGCCGCCGTCCCTGCGGGCGTTTACCTTTACCGATCGTCCGCTTTACCGTCCCGGCCAGTCGGTGCAGTTCAAGGGCATCATCCGGCAGGAAAAGGATGGCGGCCTCACCATTCCCGCCAAGGCAACCGTCACCTGGCGCATCGAGAAGCAATACGGCTCGCAGGAAGCCGTAGCCCAAGGTTCGGCGAAACTCGACGCCGAAGGCAGCTGGAACGCCCAATGGACTCCCGCCGAGGGGAGCGCGGTCGGAGACTTCGTGGTTCGCACTCTGCTCGACGGCACTCCGGTCGGCGAACCCGCCCAGTTCAAGGTCGAGGAGTTCCGCAATCCGCCCTTCAACGTCATCTGTGAAGAGGCCAAGGTGGAGAATCCCGCCGAGTCCGTCATCACGGTCAGCTCGCAGTATTTCCACGGCGCTCCCAATGCCGGGAGTCGCGTAAAATGGACAGCCACGTGGATAAGCGACTCCGGCGAAGGATATTATAGCAACTTCACATCCGACGACATGACTCGGGCGGATATTTATTCCGAAGATATTCACATCCCCACCTATATCGCCGAAATCTCCGGGGAGACGGCCCTCGACGGCAACGGCCAGGCCGTCCTCCGCTGCAAGGCCCCGTTCCCCGATCCGGGTAATCGCGCGTTTTGCTCGGTCTCTTGGAAGGTGGAGGTGACGGGACCGGACGGACAGACCATTCCCGGCGGCACCAGCCAGATCGTTCCCATTGACAAGGTCCTCCTGGGGGTGAAGAACCGCGACCGGAACGACGTCACCATTGCCTTCACCTGGGACGCATTGACACCCTTCGGCTCGAAACCCGACGCGGTGAGCATCGAACTGTTCCAGGTCGTCACCAAGTCGGTGAAAGAACGCCTCGCACCGAGCGTCTATCGCTACCGCAACTTTGACCAATACATTTCCGTCGAGAAGAGGAGCCGCGTCACCGAACACGAGCTTTCCTTTCAGCCCAAGGAACCCGGCCGCTATGTCCTCGTGGTTTCCCCGATCAAGGGCAACGCGGCCTTCCCGGTAAGCGAAGACGCCTATCTCGAAGGT
Source organism: Verrucomicrobiota bacterium (assembly GCA_017305195.1). GTDB lineage: Bacteria > Verrucomicrobiota > Verrucomicrobiia > Chthoniobacterales > Terrimicrobiaceae > Terrimicrobium. The sequence goes on from JAFKMU010000058.1 coordinate 77,109, forward strand.
CCCGGCCCGGCCCAGGTACCGGTGCAGTCGGACAACACGGCGACCGTCTTCTCCCGCGCACCCTCCGACCATGTCTCGGTCGACGACCAGCGCCCGGGGGACCGGCCATGGAAAGTGGGAGAAACCGCCTCGGTGCGCATCCTCTCCTCCACCGGCGGTATCGCGTGGGTGACGATCGAAACTGATCGCGTACTCGAGACCTTCACCGTGCCGGTCCCGGCCAACTCGACCCGCATCGACATCCCGATCAAGCCCGAATACGAGCCGAACGTCACTGTCTCAGTGTATCTCCTGCGCCCGGGCGGAACCAACGAACTCGCCGGAGAGATCTACGGCTCGACGACGCTCTTCGTTCGCCAGCCGGGACGCATCCTTTCGGTCGACGTGAAAACCACGAAACCGGAGTACAAGCCTCGTGAGCCGATCTACGGACGCGTCGCCGTGACCGCCGAGGACAAGCCGGTGGCCAACGCCGATCTCGCAATCTACGCGGTGGACGATTCGATCCTCGAGCTGGCCGAGTGGCGCCTGCCCGTCCTGCTCCCCGCCTTTTTTCCCAGCCGCCCGCTCGGCGTCGTCACCTACTCGTCGCTGCGTGCCTACGTCGACAAAATCAATCCGCGCTGGCTGACGATGAAAGGCTTCACCGCTGGCGATGGCGGGGATGACGCCTTTGCCAACACCACGTTTGCCCGCAAGGAATTCAAGCCGATCATCCTCTGGCAGCCGAACGTGAAAACGAACACCGAGGGCATCGCCTCCTTCCAGTGCGAAGCGCCGGACAATCTCACGCGCTTCCGCGTCATCGCTGTGGCCCAGACGCGGGAGAGTCAATTCGGCGCGGGCAATTCCACGCTCACCGTGACCAAAAACCTCCTGCTCGACACCGCCCTGCCGCGCTTCGTGCGTGAAGGCGATGAGATCGAGCTGCGCGCCGTGGCCCGGCAGAAGCTCTGGGATTCCGCGAAGCTCAAGGTGCGCTGTACGACAGGCGGAGGGCTGGAATTGACCGGCCCGGCCGAACAGGAAATCTCCGCCGACCGCGATGCGCCTGCGGTGGTGAGGTTCCGCGCCAAGGCATCCGCCGTCGGCGGCTCGACCGTGAAATTTGACGTGGTGGCACTGGATGACACGACGGTGACAGATTCCGTGGAGGTTCCGGTCCCCATCGCTGAGCCGGTGATCCTGCGCAAGGACGCCGTAGCCGGAACGGTGGGCAACACCACGTTCAAGGCGGCCGAGGTGGCTCCCGGAGCGTGGGAGAACGCGAAAGGCGACTTTACCTTCTCCGTATCGACTACGCCGTGGCTGCCGAAGCTCCAGGGCATTCCCTACTTGATCGAGTACCCGCACGGGTGCTTCGAGCAGAAGTCCTCGCGCCTGCTGGCCTACACCTATCTCGGCGGCCTCCTGAAATACATCCCCGACGCCGGGGTGCGAAAGGAGAACTACCAGGACGTGATCACGCGCACGCTGGAGGAGTTCGAGCAAGGGCTGCTCTCCGATGGCCGTCTCCCCTACTGGCCGGGCGGGACAACGGCGAATGACTTTGTGACGATCCAGGCTGCGTGGTGCGTGAGCCAGGCCGAGGCGGCTGGCTTTGAGGTGCCGGAGCGGCTGGCCAGCGATTTGCCCGACGCTGTGACCAACTTGGTGCTCCAGCAAAACGGCCTCTCAACGACGCCGACCCTGCGCGCCTTTGCCTTCTTTACGCTCGCCACCTTTGGCAACGAGCCGGATGCCGCGCTCAAGTCCGCCGCGAATGAACTCTATCTCCAGCGCGACAAAATGGGCACCGATGGCAAGGCCATGCTCGCGCTCGGCCTCTCGCTGCTCAGGATCGAACCGGAGAAGCAGAAGACCATCGTCTCCGAGTTGCGTGATCCCGAGGGTATTGCCTTTAACCCGGAAACCTTCTCCTCACAGACGCGTACGCAAGCCCTGTGCGACTGGGCGCGTCTCGTCATCACGCCGGGGCCTGAGGACAAGGAAATCGCGGACCGCCTGGGCAAGCTGCTGGAACAGGCGCAGAGTCTCTCGACCCAGGAGAACCTCTGGCTGCTGGTGACCTTTAATACGCTGCTCGACAAAACCTCCTTCGCCAAGCTGCGCGCCAACCGCCTCAAGCCTGCGGCCGCGACCGTGTCGGAAAATTCCACCGCCGCAGCGTGGTCGCCGCAGACCCTGGCAAATCTCGTGACCTTCGTGGTCGACGGACTGCCAAAATCGACGGCTCCCGGCAGCTTCGTGCTGAGCGCCGCGTATCGCATGGCGCAGCGCGAAACGCCCGCCGAGATTCACGGCCTGAAGATCGAGCGCATCGTGAAAAACCTCACCGCGCCCGAACGCGACGGCAGCGCCGCCCATCCCTACAAACTCGGCGACCAGGTGTTGATTTCGTACCGCTTCTCGGCGGAGGAAAAGCATAGCTTCGTCGCGCTGGAGGACATGATTCCCGCCGGGCTGGAGATCGTGAATCCCAATCTCGCGCTCTTTGGCCGGTACTATGACATCCCGGCGGAAGGCGATGTATCGACTGCCGCCCTCTCGCACAGCGAGATCCGTGACCAGCAGACGAACCTTTACTTTGACCGCGTGGACAAGGGCCGCAGCAGCTACTCCGTGCTGGCCCGCGCCACCGCCGCAGGCAACTTCATCTGGCCCGCCACCCAGATCGTTCCGATGTACGACAGCCGGTTCTTCGGCCGGTCGGCCTCGAGCCAATGCGCCGTCGTCTCCGAGTAATCCTCGCCGTCGGCGCGCTGGCCGTCGCGGGATATGCAGCATGGGAGCTGGCAATACATTACGCCCCGCTTCCACGCACGATCGATGATCCGCCCGTGGCCACCCCGGTGCTGGAGGATCGGCACGGCACGCCCTTCGCGGTCATTCCCTCCGCGACGATGCGCGCAGCAACCCCGGTTTCCCTGCGCGACATGGGGCGCTGGCTGCCCTGGGCCACGGTGGCCATCGAGGATCATCGCTTTTGGGAGCACCATGGCGTCGACTTTTGCGCGACCACCGGCGCCGCGCTGCGCAACCTCCGCAATGGCACGATCATCTCCGGTGCGTCGACCATCACCCAGCAGGTGGTGAAACTCGCCAGCCGCCGCGAGGGCCGCGCCCCTCGCGCGAAAGTGCGTGAGGCCTTCGGCGCGATGAAGCTGGAGCAGCACTGGACCAAGGAGCAGATCCTCGAGTCGTACCTGAACCGTATTGACTATGGCAACCGCCGCTTCGGAGCCGAGGCGGCGGCCCAGGCGTATTTTGGCAAAAAGACCGCCGACCTCTCGCTGGCCGAGGCCATCTTCCTGGCTGGGCTGCCTCAATCCCCCACGCGGCTGAATCCCTGGCTGCGCCCCGATGCGGCGATGGCCCGGTACCGGCTCAATGTCACCCGGCTCGAGGGACAGGGACTCCTCCCGGAAGGAGCCAGCGCGAAGGAGCTGCTCGCCCATCCGCCCAAGGTCTCGCGCAATGACCCGCCGTCGCTCGCGCCCTATTTTGCCCGCATGGTGCCGACCAACGGCCAGCCGCGCATTCGCACCTCGCTCGATCTCGAGATTCAGGCCGCCGCCGAACGCCGTCTCAAGGATCACATCGATCAGGTCGGCGGAGCCGGAGTCGGCGATGCTGCCATCGTGGTGATCGACAACGCCACGGGGGAAATCCGCGCCCTCGCCTGCGCTGGCAAGGCCGGACAAAGCGCGATCAACTCCGCGCTGGAATCCCGGAGCTGCGGGTCGACGCTGAAGCCTTTCCTCTATTTGCAGGCCATCGACTCGCGCGCCTTCACCGCCGCGTCGCTCCTGCCGGATACGCCGGACGCCATCTCCGAGCATTACGAGGATTACGATCCGCAGAACTACTCGGCGAATTACCTCGGCCCGGTCCGCCTGCGCGATGCGCTGGGAAATTCCCTCAACGTCCCCGCCGTCGTCACCCTGAGCCGCCTCGGGGCGCGCGACACCTTCCAGCGTCTGAACCGCTGGGGGCTATGGTTCCCGCGGGGATTCGATGCCTACGGAGCGGGTTTCATTCTCGGCAACGTGCCCGTGCGGCTGGTCGATCTGGCCGCAGCCTACGCAGGAATTTCCCGGGGCGGTCAGGCATGGCCCGCGCGAGTGGTTCCGTCGGCGCCCGTGGAATCCCGCGAAGCCGCCTCCCCCGAGGCTTGCGCCATCATTGCCGACGTGCTCTCCGACAACTCGGCGCGCCTCTGGAGCTTCGGCAATGCCTCGCCGCTGAATCTTGGTCCCCGGACGGCAGTGAAGACAGGAACCAGCTCCGGCTTTCGTGATGGATGGTGCGTGGGATTCAATCGCGAGCACACCGTTGCCGTCTGGGCGGGAAACCTCGATGGCCGGCCCATGGGGGAACTCCTCGCCGTGCGCTCCGCCGCACCTCTCTGGGCCGCGATGATGAAGCACCTCTACGCCTCCGGCGACCATCCTCTGCCCGAGCCGCAAGCCTCCGAAAAACTGCACACCATCGCCGTTGACCGGGAAACCGGGCTCCTTCCGCGACCGGGCGAGCCGACCGTTAAGGAATGGTTCCTCGCCGGAACCGATCCGAAAGAAAACGCCGCCGACTGGTATGACGCCAACGGCACGCTGATCCTTCCCAAAGAGTATGCCGCCTGGTGCGCAAGCCCTCAGAATCGCCTCGGGGCAAAGATCCGCCCGGGGAAGCTGGCGATTCTGTATCCTCGCGAAGGCGCGGTCTTCGCGCTCAATCCCCACCTGCCCGACGGTCAGCAAGTGCTGCCGCTCAAAAGCTCATGGCCAGATTGCGAGTGGTTCCTCAACGGTAAAAAACTCACAACTCCCGAGGTTCCTCTGGCACGCGGAGAGTGGACTCTCACTGCCCGCGAAGCCGGGGAGGAAGCCGTCGCCCGCTACTCGGTCGAGTGATCGGGCTTGCGGTAGTGCTGTCGGAGCTGGAGAAGGACGACCTCGCCGCCCATCTCGCAGTAAACGAGACGGTGCTCCTCGCTGATGCGTCGCGCCCAGCAGCCGGCAAGTTTCTCGCGCAGCGGGAGAGGGCGGCCGATGCCCTGCGTCGGATGCTTCTGGATATCGGCGATCAAGTCGTTGATGCGGCGCAGGATCTTGTGATCCGTCTGCTGCCAGTATTCATAGTCCTCCCAGGCGAGGGCGGAGAAACGCGCCTTCATGCTCCGGCTTCGAGGATGCGCTCCTGCGCCTTGCCCTTGATCGTCGAGGCAAAGGCCTTGGTCAGGCGCTTGGCATTGGCCGGGCTGCGGAGGAGGGTGGCAGTTTCGAGGAGAGACTCGTAGTCATCCATGGAAATCATCACGACAGCCTGGTCGCGGTTGCGCGTGATGACAACCGGCTCACGATCGGTGCAGACGGAATCCATCGTCGACGCGAGATTCTCGCGTGCAGCGGTGTAGGTAAGGACCTTCATCTGGACATGATGTTGTCCAGATGAAGGCGCGTCAATCTTTAGCGACAGCTATCCCTCGGAAACCACGTACTTTGTGATCGCCTTCACGAGGCCAGGGATGTCGTGTTGCGGAGCCTCGACATCGACTTCCAGGCCCAGCTTGCGCACGGTCTTGGTCGTGACCGGGCCGATGCTTGCCACCTTGAGCTTCTCGGGCAGCGGCAGCTTGAGAGCGGCGAAGTTTTCCGCCGTCGACGAGCTGGTGAAGGTGATGATGTCCGCGCCTTCCTCGCGGAAGCGCTTGATGCCACCGCTCACGTCGTCGGTCTCCGGCACCGTGCGATAGGCGACGGCCTCGTCGACGATGGCCCCGAGCTTGGTCAGCTGGGTCGACAGCACTTCGCGAGCTCCCTCGGCGCGGGCGAGGAGGAACTTCAGGTTCTCCACGCTCGTCTCCTTCTGGAGTTCGTCGATGATGGCCTCGGCGACGTACTTTTCTGGCTGCACGTCGACCTGCAAATGGAAGGCCCGTACGCGATCAGCAGTGGCGGGTCCGATGGCGGCGATGCGCGCTCCGCCGAGGTCGCGGGCGTCGCGATAGATCTCGAAGAACGCCTTGAAGAAGGCATCGACGCCGTTCGGACTGGTGAAGACGATCCAGTCGTAAATATGGGAATCAGCGACAAGCTCGTAGAACTCGCGCTTGTTCGGCGCAGGCTCGATGCGAATAGTCGGCATCTCGTAGGCATCGGCCCCGAGCTCGCGGAGCTGACGGACAAGCTCGCCCGCCTGCTGGCGCGTGCGGGTGACCGCGATGCGCTTGCCAAAGAGCGGGAGCTTTTCGAACCAGTTCAGCTTGTCGCGCAGGTTGACGACCTCGCCGAAGACCGCGACCGCCGGGGCCTTGAACTCCAGCACCTTCGCCTTGGCCGCGATGTCGCCGAGCGTCCCGGTGAGTGTTTCCTGCTCGGGCGTGGTGGCCCAGCGAATGAGCGCCACCGGGGTATCCTTGGGCATGCCCGCCTCAGCGAGTCCCGCTGTGATCGCGCCCAGCCGCTCGATGCCCATGAGCATGACTTTGGTGCCGGGTGTCCTGGCGATGGCGTCATAGTCGAGTGACGACTCGGCCTTGGTCGGGTCCTCGTGGCCGGTGAAAATGGTCAACGCGGTATTATGCGCGCGGTGAGTGACCGGGATTCCCGCGTAGGCCGGGCCCGCAATGGCCGAACTGATGCCCGGCACAATCTCAAATTTGCACTTCGCCGCCTCCAGCGCCTCAGCCTCCTCGCCGCCGCGCCCGAAGACAAACGGATCGCCTCCCTTGAGACGAACGACCGTTTTTCCTTCGAAGGTCTTCTTCACCAGGAGGGCGTTGATTTCCTCCTGCGAGAGCGTGTGCGCGCCAGCCTTCTTGCCCACGTAGATTTTCTCGGCCCCCTCGGGCGCCCACTGGGTGAAGAGCGGATTGCTCAGGTAGTCGTAAACAAGCACGTCGGCCTTTTCGATGCAGGCGCGGCCTTTGAGGGTGAGCAGTCCCGGGTCCCCGGGGCCTGCGCCCACGAGGTAACAGATTCCAGATTTCATAGCGTGAGGTTTGAAGCGTGTTCAGGCGGGAAGGAGCGAAGGGTTATCTTCCCGTCGTCCCAGGTGGCAAGCGCGCCGACCGGCAGGCTGCAGCCGCCGCCAAGCGAGCTGAGGAGCTTGCGTTCGGCGAAGACGCATTGCGCCGTCGGTTCGTGGTGGATGGCGGCCAGCAGGGAAAGCGTCTCCGTGTCTCCGTCGCGGCATTCGATCGCGATCGCGCCCTGGCCGGGGGCGGGGAGCATTTCGGCAATGATGGAAACCAGCAGCCCGACGGGCACGATGTCGCCGAGGCGGTCGAGGCCGGCCTTGGCCAGCACGAGCCCCTGCAGGGTCGGGCTCTCCGCCAGCCTCCGCAGGCGGGTCGGCACGTTGCCGCGTATTTCCTCCACCCGCAGGTCGGGGCGGACATCCAGGAGCTGGGCTTTGCGGCGCGGGCTGGAGGTGGCGACGAGTGCGCCCTCGGGCAGTCCGGCGAGACCTCCTGGATGTTTGGAAACCAACACATCCGACGGATCGGCGCGCTCCAGGATCGCCCCGAGCGCGAGGCCGGGTGGCACCTCGGTCGGCAGATCCTTCAGGCTGTGCACCGCAGCATGGATCTCCCCGCGAAAAAGCGCCTCCTCGAGTTCCTTGGTGAAGAGCCCCTTCTCCAGGCTGCCGGGAGCGGCGAGGCTGACATCCAGCCGCGCGTCGCCGGTGGTTTTAATGATGCGGGTCTCAATGACGAGACCCGGATGCGCCTTTTGCAGCAGGGCGGAGGCGAGACGGGTCTGGGCCAGCGCGAGATCGCTCCCGCGGGTGCCAAATACAAATGAACTCACAGTCGGGAAATCTCGTGGTGGTGGCGCAGCCAGTTGACGAAGCTGCGGACGTGGTGGCCGATCATCTGCTCGCAGCGGATGACTTCGCTCCGCCGCGTCTCGATGGACTGGCGGACGATTCCCTCCAGCGAATCGATATCGTAAAGGAAGACGCCGTCGAGCTTGTTCACGGCGGCCTCCACGTCGCGTGGCACCGCCAGGTCGATGATGAAAAGGGGCCGACCCGGACGCGCCTTCATCATGGGGGCGAGCTGGTCATGCCGGACGATGGCATGCGGCGCCGCCGTCGAGCAGATCAGGATGTCGATATCGGAAAAGGCGTTCTGCCAATGGTCAAAATGAATCGCCAGACCGCCGATCTCCTCGGCCAGCTTCGCCGCGCGGTCAAAGGTGCGGTTTGAGACAATGACGGTCTTCACCCCGCGAGAGACGAGCGACCGCGCCGTGCGCTCGCTGGTTTCGCCAGCGCCGAGAATCATCACGCGCTTGCCGGAAAGGTCGCCGAAGATCTTGCCCGCGAGGTCCACCGCCACAGAACCGACCGAGGTCGATCCGCGCGTGATCTGCGTCTCGGTGCGGACGTGCTTGGCCACGCGGAAGGCGTGCTGGAAAAGTTTGTTCAGGTGGCGCGTCGTCGCGCCCAGTTCGGCGGCAGAGGAGTAAGCCTTCTTCACCTGGCCGAGGATCTCCGTCTCGCCGATCACCATGGAGTCCAGACCGCTGGCGACGCGGAACAAATGCTGCACGCTGCGCGTGGTGTCGTGGATATAGAGCGGCGCGTCGATGCCCGTGCGTTCGCGCATCAAGTCTCGCAATCCGTCGATCGTTCGCACCGGGCAGATGCTGGAAGCGTAAAACTCCACCCGGTTGCAGGTGGAAAGGATCACCGCACCGGAGAGACCATCGATCGTTCGCACCGCGTCGAGCGTCTCGGCCAGCTCATGCTGGCCGACGGCGAATTTTTCGCGCACCTCGATCGGGGTGTTCTGGTGGTTGAGTCCGGCGCAGAGGATGTTCATGGCCGGGACGAAAGATACTGGATGCCCGGCAGGCTCAGGAGCACGAGCACGAATCCACCAACGGTAAACAACGCCAGCCGCCGGGGCGGGGCGAAGCCAAACTTGTGCAGGACGAGGATGAAAGCGTACAGGCCCCAGATCGCCAGCGAGGCGGTGTATTTCATCTGGTTCACCGCCATCTGGCTCAGCATTCCGGCGGCGAAGGAAATGGTCAAAAGCACAATGCCCAGCCAGAGCAGCCGAACGATCGCGGCGGCGAGATCGGTGATGGGCGGCAGGTTGTAGAGCAGGGACGACACTTTGTGAGCCTTCAGCAGGCGTTCCTGCAAAAGATACATGATCCCGGCCACAGCGGCCAGCCCCAGCGCGCCATAGGCGACAATCGAGAGGGCGGCGTGGGTTTCGATCCAGGCATTCGTCGCCCGCGCCCTCGGCGTCTGGTCGAGCGGACCCACCAGCGCCACGACCATCATGAGAAAGGCGAGGGGAGCGGTAAAGGCCCCCAAGAGCGAAAGCCGGTAGGCCGTGCCCACCACCAGGTAAATGAGGAGAAACGACCAGCTCTGGAAGATCAGGACGTCAAAGAGGCTGTTCAGCGGGCAGGAACCCTCGAGCTTGCCGCGCAGGTACAGAAAGGCGCTCATCAGGGCGAAGGCCACGAGGATCGCGACCACGTTGAAGCGACCCGGGCGGAAATTCCCGGCCCCGAGCGCGAAGAGCGTGTACCCCAGGCTGCAGACCAGGCTGAGGATGGCTCCGATGAGCAAAATGCGATCCATGTCCCTCTACTGTGTAAAAAACGTCGCCCGCCGTCTAGTGGAGGCTTACTTTCCCGCGAATGTCCCTCTCCCGGATGCTTCTGACCAGCCTTTCCCTCGCGGCGGCGGTCCTTCTTTCCTCCTGCGCCGGGCGCTCCCTGCCGCCCTACGAGAAACCCATCACGCCCGCCCCGGTGATGAAAATCCGCACCACGGCCTACACCCACAGCGAGAGCGACCACCGAAAATACGCCGCCCGCAACGCCCTCGGCACCCCGCTCCAGCATGGCCCGATCAACAGCGCCGCCGCCGACTGGTCGCGCTTTCCCGCCGGAACCACCTTCCGCATCGTCGCCACCGGGGAGATTTTCATGGTGGATGACTATGGCTGGATGCTCTCTGGCACCAACACCATCGACCTCTACAAGCCCGACGGTCGATCCATGAGGGAATGGGGCGTCCGGCGCGTCACCATCGAGATCATTCAGTGGGGCGATGTCCGCCAGAGCCACGCCGTACTCAAGCCCCGCGAGAAATACCGCCATGTCCGCCGCATGGTGAAACAGATCGAAGACCGCTACCTATGATCCCCCTCCGCCGCATCCTGGCCCTCGGCCTGCTTGCCTTTTGCAGCCTCCACGCCACCGAACCCATGCCGCATCGCCTCGTCAACCTCGCCACCATCGACCGCCCGCCGCTCGAAGAAATTCGTTACGCCACGCCGAATAACTTCACCGGCAAGCAGCTGTATCCCTTCCCCGGAGCCTACGCCCGGCGCGAAGTCGCCGCCGCCATCGAGCAGGTCCAGAAGGACCTCGCCGCCGAGGGGCTGGGGCTGAAGGTTTACGACGCCTACCGTCCGCTCTCCGTCCAGCAGCGCATGTGGGATCTCATCCAGGACGAGCGTTACGTCTCAAATCCCGCGAAGAACAAGGGCCGCCACACCCGAGGCACCGCCATCGATGTAACACTCGTCGACAAACTCGGCAACGAACTGCCCATGCCGACGACCTTCGATGACTTCACCACCCGCGCCCACCGTGATTCCCAGGAATGGACACCCGAGCAGCGCAAGAACAGCCTCCTCCTGGAAGCCGTGATGAAAAAGCACGGCTTCATCCCGTACCCCTACGAGTGGTGGCACTTCGACTTCTCCGACTGGGAGAAATACCCGCCCCTCGACATCAGCATCAAAGACCTCGCCGACGGGGTGAAGGTCGCAACGCCGGTGCCGTAGGCGGAACCAAGGAACAAAAGGCAGCGACCGGGTTCCGAACGCCCGCGAACGGCCCGCGTCGCTGGCAGGCGTAGGGCCAGCATCTTGCTGGCCTGCTCGTCGGACCACCTGAATCCGAGGCGGCGACTCCCCAAAAATGCTCGTCGAACTTGCAGGCCGGCGGGACGCCCGCCCTACGGTCCAAGGCAAGCCTGCCAAAATTTCCTACTCGCCGATGATCTTCACCAGCACGCGCTTGCGGCGCAGGCCATCGAACTCGCCGTAGAAAATCTGCTCCCAGGGGCCGAAGTCGAGCTGGCCCTCGGTTACGGCCACTACCACCTCGCGGCCCATGATGGTGCGCTTCAGATGGGCATCGGCATTGTCCTCGCCGGTGCGATTGTGGAGGTACTGGCTGTGCGGCTTCTCGGGCGCCAGCTCCTCCAGCCATTTCTCGAAATCCGCATGCAGCCCGCCCTCGTTGTCATTGATGAAAACGCTGGCCGAGATGTGCATGGCGTTGACCAGGCACAGGCCCTCCTGGATTTTGCTTTCCGCCAGGCACTTCTCCACCTCGTCGGTGAGATTGATGAACATGCGACGCCGGGGCACGTCGAACCAGAGCTCTTTGCGGTAGGATTTCATGGCTGCTTCTTTACTGGAAATCCCGCTCTGCGGAAATCCTCGTTCTTCACGGCTTCGCCGTCGAAACACAGTCTTCCTCGGGTTTCCGGTCAGGCTCCTCTCCCGGCGGCTTGTACGCGGCATCGCCTCCCAGCCGCAGCCAGTCGCGATACAGGAAGATCGTGATAATGCCCCCGACTGTGGAGAACGCTCCAGTCCACAAAAACACCACCCGGTAATCGTGCGTCCATTGCAATACCTGCGCCGCAAGCATCGGGGAAAATATCAGTCCCAGATGGAAGATAATCGTGTTTGCGCTGACACACTCTCCAAAATGCGCTGCTGGGAACAACCGAGCCAACGATGTCAGATACGAGGCGAGAAATGCCGCGCAACTCGCCGCGCTGCATATCCACCAGAGAAGAAAGGTGTCTGGCGTCCGCGCCGTAAAAAATCCCGTAAGGTACACAAACCCGACCACCAGACTGCTGACCATCTGCACCCGCAACGGGTGAAATCTATCTCCCAGCCATCCAGCAATGAAGAAAACGGGGATTTGGACCAGCAGCGTCCATGCCTTGATCTTGCCAAAGTCCTCCACGCTCAATCCCAGCGTAGCGGCGTATCCCGGCTTGTCCGCCATCGTGGCAAAAAACACGATGAACGTCGTGAAGGGCACCCAGCCGCTCCAGTAACAAAAACTTTGCGCGTAGATTTTCAAATAGAACCCGTGCCCGAAGCATCTCCGGCAATACTCGCGAATCCGGTCGAGTCGCGCCCCGCCTCCCGACATCCTTTTGATCGGCGGGTACTCTCCTTCCCGCACCAGCAGGAAAAGCAGCGCAAACCCTGCGGCATAGACCAGCGCACACACCATGTACACCTCGGCGGTGTGATCATGCACATGGCTGAAGACAAATCGGTTAAAAGCAAAGCCTCCCAACCCGCCGACCGCGCGAAAAAAGCCGATGAATTTTCCCAGAACCTGCTCGGGGATGATGTCTTTGATAAGGAACTGGTAGTTTGAAAGGATGTACACGTTCGAGGCCGTGTAGCACACGGCTCCGAGGGCAAGCAGACCCTTCAGCATCGCCGCTTCTTTCACTCCCGGAAGCATTTCAGCCAACCGGACGGATAGTGGTTGCGCAAATCCGAGCAACAGCAGGCTCGCCACCACGCACGGCGAAAACCATAGGAAAAACGGTCGCCGTCGCCCCATCGGGCTGCGGCATTGGTCGCTCTGCACTCCGACGATCGGAGCGAGAATCATCGTCAGCACCGCTGGGATGCTCAGAGCCAGCAGAGCTATCTCAAAGTCGCTTCCATCCGCCCAGCGCAGTTGCAGCGGAAGGATAGCGGGGACTGATGACTCCATGAGCGTCAGCACGAAGTCGCCAAGCAACATCCAGAACATCACCTGCACGAGCGCTGCGCGCGTGTACACGAGCGTTCCGACACGGTATTGGCTCTGACCTCTCATTTCGCCACGGTCAGAGACCGCTCCAGCAATTTCAGCTTTGCGTCGAAGTCATCCGCAATGTCCGGGCCGAAACACTGGCTCCACGCCCCACGCCGGGCGATGACAAGGGAATCCCTCTCTGCCGTCGCTAGCGCCACCAGGATCTCACGCGTATTCGCGATTTCCGCGCAGAGGATCGTCTCGTGCTCCGGGGTCATTCCACCGGATGCAGGCAGGGAGTGGAAAGCCAACAGATGCCGGTACGTGAGAAAAAACCGCCTGCACCAGCGTAACGGCGGCAGTTGCCTCTCCGCCCACGCGGCTTCTCCAGCGGTCGCGCCCCGTTTTGCTCTCTCGATTCCTGCGATGGCCCCGCCAAGCAGCTCGACCATTTCTGCATACCAACCGGCGATCTCCCTCGCCTGGCAGTTTTCCAGATCAAGGAAATCCTTGAAGGGCGTCGCGGAATCGATCCGGTAGCCTTGCCGGGCCAGATAATACTCACGCTCACCGTGCGCGATCCCATCTCCCAGCAGCAGCGGCTTCACAAGCCAGCGATAGCGCAACCCTCCATCCTGTAACCTCAGACCCCAGTATTGCGGCCAAATCTGCAAGGCGATGTCTGCTTTTCGCCAGGCCGTAGCGATCTGCTGGCGGAACGCATCTCCGCCAGGTATCAGGCGCGGTACCAGTTCCTCGATACACAGCACCTCTTCAGCTCTCCATACCATTTCACGAATCACGTCCTGATTAACTGTGCATCGATTTTTCTCCGGCGAAATCACGCCCCAATTGGTTGACGAGCAATCGGGCGCGGCCTCGCTCAAGGCCCGAAACTTGCGGAAACTCAGCATCGGGTGAGGGACGCCCAGCACCGGATCAAGATCTTCGCTGAAGTCCTGGTACTGGCAGAGGCAGACCCGCCTGTTTTTCTCCGCCGCCAACTTCTCCACCTTGTGAAACAATCCGCCGATCGTTGGCGAGATGATGGTGAGATCGGGCAACCGCGATGGCGTCGTCCCGAAAAAATGCGCCGCGTCTGTATTGTCCTTCACGGCATACCCGACCCGCGTCGGCAAACGCGCGTTCATTGCCGGCAGGCTCTCCTCCTTCATCGCCCAAGGATTCACCCAGACCTGTGCCGGGATGTTGTGCCGGAGGAACAATCCCTCCAACATCTCGTGAAACTCGATGATCCGGTCGGCCTCACTCCGCCCCGATGGGCCCTCGCCGTCCTTCCAGAATCCCGTGCCGAGATCCGCGTGCCAGAAAAAGAAGTGCCTCAGCCCGGCATTCTCCTCAAGCAGCCCGTCATATACCGTGCGGTAAAACTCCATGCCCTCTTCATGATCGGTATCGATCCGGTGGAATCCCTCATGCCCGCCTCGTATCAGATGCTCATGGCGAAAATAAGATCCTCGTAAATGCGGATGCATCCGAAAGAACGACTCAGGGTACGGACGAGGCAAAAAGGCTGTAAACGACGGCTCCAGGTCGAAGCTCTCCGCGATTTCAATGCATGCGCGTAGTTCCGCCGCATTCGCGCCTATGACATCGCGGTCCCATACCCCTTCGTGCCATCTCGTCCAGACAAAGCGGGCAGGCGAGGGGTTGGTGAATTGATAGCCCTCAAAGTACTCTCCCACCAGCTCACGGCGCGAGAAGCGGTTGCACTCCATCGCCGTATATCCCAAAGCGACAAGGTTCTCCGCGTAAAGCACCGGATCAAAGTCAAATCCCGTTGGCTGATAGCAATGAAAGGGAAAATCCTCCAGCACCAGCCGTTCTCGATAAGGGCTTGTTCGCTTGAGGGGCAGCGTCTCAGGCGTGCCCCGGTCGAGGTGATGCAGGTAATACAACGCCCCGGCCAGCACACTGCGCGGACGATCACCCGTGAAAACGATATCTCCGCCCCGCTCAAAAATGCGGAAGGTTCGCTCGGGCAATCCAGGCAAGCCAAGATCCTCAACCGTGCCTGCGCTCACCCGGGTGAGTCCGGCTGCGTTCAGACGCATAATGGCTCTCTGAATCGCCGGATGACGGAGATCGGAAGCACTCATCTCAGTACTTCTGCAAAAGCTCCAACATCCGACGGTCCAGCTTGCGGCCCCGATAATCCTCGTAGATCACGTCCTTGCGATCGCTGTTGAAGATGCCAAACGGACCGGAAAAATTCCACAATGCCCACCCCCATCCGGCCTGCTGGTAGTTACGCAGTGAGTCCTCCATATAGCGCAGCGTCACATCGTGGGGGGTTTTGTTGAAGACACCCCACTCACCCACCATCACGCCGACGCCCTTCTTTTCCAGCTTCTGCCATGGCTCAATCTGGGTCTGCCAAAGCCATTCCCTGTCGATCACCTTCCCGTCCGGCAGGACCAGTGGCCAGGTCGGCAACTGCTCTCCCGCGCCGTTGATCCACGGTGCGCCATAATGGCTGATGGCCATCGGTTGATAGCCCCGTGTCGCTTCAGCCACACGAGAGGAAATGATCTCATAGCACGGCGCGTACCCCGACTGGATGCCGTCAGCGATGATCAGGCGGGAAGGATCTTCCCTGCGAATGGCCTCGCTGACGATGCCCACGACCCTGGCATAATCTCCGGGAGCGACCGAGCGACGCGGTTCGTTGAAGAGATTGAAACTTAACTGGCTGCTCGGGATGCCCTTGTAGCGCCGGGCAAAGGCCGCCCAATGCATTGCACATATCCGCTGTGCCTCCGGATCGGTCCAGAGCGAACGCGGCTCCTCCGGCTTGGCCACGGTATAACCCGGCGCACGGTGAAAATTCAGGCTGACGTGGATGCCATACTTCCTCCCCCACTCAACGGCCTGATCAATGTCCTTCAACGCCTCTTCGTTGATCTGCTCCCAATCGCCATCCTTGATCCAGATGCGGTAGTCCATCGGCAGACGGACGAAATTGAACCCCAGCTCATGGATGATCTGAAAGTCCTCCTCGTTGAACGGTCTATTCTTCTCCAGCCGGTACTTGGCATCCAGGTTGAAACCTCTCCATCGCGGCAGCTTCTCCGGACTGGCCGGGGGCAGCGAGCCGCCGGTATCGCTCCGGGGAGTACATGCGCCGAGCAGGACGGCCGCAGAAAATGCGAAAAGAAATCGAGTAAATGACATTTCAGCGGGGGATTGTCGTCTTGCGAAGTTCCTCGACCTCGGCCTGGCCGAGCACTTCCTTGAAAACCTCCACATTGTCGATCATGCCGACGAAGCCCCTCTGCAAATCCGCCCTGTTCCCCAGCCAGATCTTCGCCCCCGCCGTCAACACCAGCGGGCCGCGTGTATCCTTGTAGTCAGGGGGAGTCAGCCCAACCTTCACCGGAATGTCGCTCACCGCTCCATCCACGGTTCCTATGTAAAGCTGACCATTTTTTCCGTTTCCGTCCGTCGTCACTCCCTGCTGCAACTTCGAATTCGTGCTCTCTGGAGATGTCCCGTCGTAGGTGAATGCGACAAAATACCAGACATCCGGTTCCAGTTCGGGTCCGAGATCGATGAGATTTGTCGTATCCGCGCCATTTATGTACAGGTTCAATCGCCCCGAACCGCTTATTGTAACGCTCACAGTATTCTGCTCACCCGCGTCCGACCCGCCCAGCACAACGAGTCGTGCATTGGGATTCTTTTCCTGTGTGGACTTGAACCAAAAGGCCACCGTCAGGCCCTCGACCGTTCCCAGACCTCCCACACTCCCGAAAGCTACTCCTGCGGGATCTGCCTTCTGATACGCCTGGCCGGTGGTCAAATCCAGCAGCCCTTCCGCATCATTCGCAGAGATCGTCACTCCACCGTGCGGCGAATTGATGATCTCCAGCCTTCCGCCTTTCGCCGAGCCGGTGTTTTCCCCCGTTCCACTGCTAAAGGAATATCTGTATAGAGGTTCGGCTCCGCTTGCAGACGTTTGCAAGCCGACGAATGTCGCCAGCAGGATGGCCGAGTATATCAGAGGTTTGGTGCGATTCATAATGGTGATTGGCAACTCATGGACGAGTCAATTTGTCCTGCCAGTCCAGAACACCCATTGGGGCGAGCCCGTCGGCCAGCTGCTAAGTATGATGTCCGCCGGCCTTGCCTGCGCGACATGGCCGTCGACATACAGGATATTCGCATATCCGCCATGGGCCGCCTGAGGTTTGTTCACAGACTGCCAGAATGCGACATTGTAGGTCTTTTGATCGGAGTTCATCGTGCCATCCGCCATCAACATCGTCCCTGCGGGCTGAGCAATTCCCGCAAGCTTCGCTGCCGTCGATCCCCCGCTCAGCGTGCCGTTCATGCCGTAGGTCGTCGCCGCCGGATTATTTACCGCCTTTCTCTGGCTGGGGCATCCGAAGGCTTTGCTCAGATTTTTCCCGCCCACCTTGGTAACGCTCAAATATTCGCCAGCACCAAGAAAGTAGTCCCAGCCTCGTTGTGTCGCGTTTTCGTAGGCCATCGGCAATGTCCCGCCGTTATCGGCGGCATAAGTCATGATCCCGCCATGCAGGAGGCGGAGATTCGATACACACGCCGACCTCCGTGCCGACTCCATGCCTCTCATCGCCGCCGGCGTGGCCACGATCGCCAGGATCGCGATGACACCCACCGTGACTATCAACTCAATCAGGCTGAAGCCGTGTTGAGTACGTTTCATGATTATTGTTCGGGGAGATCGGGCTGGTGAGGGGATACGTCTCTTTTTCTATGCGTCTTCCAAGACTCTCCGGCGATTGCGGAAGAACAGCAAACTCCCAACCCCGACGGCCAGCAGGGCCGCCACTCCCGGCTCCGGCACGGACTCCAGCCGCAGGGTGTCCAGGCTCGTCTGGGAAAGCACGCCGCTATAGATCGAGACGTCGTCGATCATCCCGTTGAGGCCGCGTGTGTAATCCGCCCTGTTGCCCAAATAGAGCGCCGTGCTTGCGCCGAAGTCGATCGAACCGCGCGAGTCGTTATAATTTGGCGAGGTCAGGCCGATCTTGACCGGCGAGTCCGTCACCGCAGAGGTTGCCGTACCGACATAAAGCTGCCCGTTCTTGGTATTGCCGTCCGTCGTGGCCGCGCCCTGCACTGTCGAGTTCGTGCTGCCTGACGAAGTTCCGTCATACGTCAACGCGATGAAATACCAGGTGTCCGCGCTCAATGTCGGTCCCAGGTTGATCGTATCCGCTGTGGACCCGCCGTCCACATAGACATTCAGCTTGGCCGCTCCGTTAAGCGTCAGGCCCACACTGCCCACCGCTCCCACATCCGAAGCTCCGAGCACAAAAAGCCTCGCATTGGACGTCAAGGCTGCAGCGCTGAACTTCACCCACATCGCCACCGTCACTCCGGTTTGCGTCCCCAGCCCGGTCAATGTGCCCGCGGCATAACCCGCATTCGAGGTATTATAGGTCTGGTTTCCGGTCAGGTTCAAAACTCCTCCTCCTCCGACGCCCCCCGTAGTTCCAAAGGTCACTCCTCCGGTCCCGGAGTTTGATACAGCCAGAGTTCCTCCCGAAGCCGTGCCCGTGTTTGCCCCACTGCCGGAAGCGAAGTCGTACTCAAACAGTGCAGCGCCTTGGATGGGGCTCGATGCTAATAGCACCGCGATACACGGAAGTAATAATGTTAGGGATTTTGAGGTCGTTCGGGGGAGGGTCGCTTTCATGCAAAAACGATAGGAACCGCCATTTCCCCTTGCAAGAGGCATTTCACTGTTCATGATTAGTAAATGGCTTCTCCCAATCAGCGCGCTCTGGCCCGGGCCGTGGGGCTTAGCCAGACCACGGTCTCCCTGGCGTTGCGAAGGCATCCTTCCATCCCGGCGGAAACGCGGGATTATGTTTTCCGGATAGCCAAGGAAATCGGTTATCAGCCCAACGCCTATGTCGCCTGCCTCATGTCTCGCATCCGTTCGGGAAATCCGCCACCGGATCGCGGCTGCATCGCTCTTCTTGCGGATGCCGAAAACGAGGACGAGTGGCTCTACGACGAGATTTTTCGAAAGATCTATGAGGGCATGCGCGAACGCGCTTTGGAATCTGGCTTCTATACGGAGCCCTTTTATCTGCGTTCATCCGCGCTCACGGGAGCCAAGATCAACCGAATCCTGACAGCCCGAGGCATCCGAGGCATCGTTCTCGCTCCCCAGCGTCGCCCTGGCTCGGAAAGGCTTTCTCTCCAGTGGGAAAACTACGCCTGCGCCACCGTCGGCTACACTTGGGAGGATCCTCTCGTGGACCGCATTGTCACCTTCCACCGCCACAATATCGATGCCGCCTACGATAAACTCGTCTCCCTAGGCCACAAACGCATCGCCACCTGCCTCCCTCATGATGCAGTCGACGCCGTGAACTCCAACTGGCTCGCCGGTTTTTATCTTTGGTACCATAAGTGCCCGCCCCGATCACGCATCCCTCTCTTTGTCGTATCCCCGGGCTCCAGGCCCCTTTCTCGTTTCTCCTCCTGGATCAAAAAATGGCAACCCGACGCGCTCGTCACTCTGAAAGGTGACGAGATTCCCTGGCTGGAGACGCTCGGCTACCGTATCCCCGACGATATCAGTGTCGTCTGCTTCAACCGCCGTCTCAGCTCCTGCATGGCCGGAATGCAGGAAAATTTTGGCGTGATCGGCGGAAGCGCCATCGATGTTGTCACCTCTGGCATCCTCGGTAACCGTTACGGGCTTCCTGCCCACCCGAAGATTCTTATGATCGAAGGTTACTGGGCGGACGGCCCCACAGTGCGCTCCCGCATCTGACCTGCGGAAGTTCTGCCGGATCGGCTTCCCAAATATTTCTCTTCCTAGCCCAGCCTACCTCCCGCACCCGTGGCAGTCGCCGCCAGCCTCGAACTGGATCGTGGCGTGGGCGATGCCGTGGTGGCTTTTCAGTTCCTGATGGATCTGGGCGAGGAGGGTGTCGTCGAGGGTGGGGTCTTTTTTGACAAGGTGCGCGGTCATGGCGACCTCGGTGGTGCTGAGCGGCCAGATGTGGATGTGATGCACCTCGGCGACTTCCGGCAGCGACTCCAGGTAGGAGCGCACCTTGGCGGGATCGACGGTTTCCGGCACGGCGTCGAGAGAGAGGTTGAGGGAGTCGATGAACAGGCTCCAGGTGCTCCAAAGAATGATGGCGGCGACGAAGAGACTCACGATGGGGTCGAGCCACGTCCAGCTCGTGAGCAGGATGAGTCCGCCAGAGATCATGACGCCGAGCGAGACGCCTGCGTCCGCCGCCATGTGGAGAAAGGCCCCGCGGACATTGAGATCGTCCTTGCGACCGGACATGAAGAGCAGCGCCGTCGCGCCGTTGACGAGGATGCCGAGACCGGCGACCCACATCACGGTGCCTCCCGCCACCTCGGCCGGGTGATTGAAACGGGAAACCGCCTCCCAGACGATGGCGCCCACACCGACCAGCAGGAGGAGAGCATTGAGCAGGGCGGCCACAACTGTACCGCGCCGCCAGCCGTAGGTGCGCCGCTCGGTGGCGATGCGCTTGGCCATCTCCGCCGCCGCCCAGGCGAGGATGAGCCCGAGGACGTCGGACAAGTTATGTCCGGCGTCCGCCAGAAGGGCTAGAGAGTCGGCGAAAAAGCCGAAGATGACCTCGAGGATGATGAAGCCTGTGTTCAGCGCGATGCCGATGAGGAAAGCCCGGCCAAAATCCTTGGGTGCGTGGCTATGAGAGTGCCCTCCGTGACCGTGGTCATGGCCATGATGATCGTGTCCCTCGTGATCGTGATCGTGATCGTGCGATGCCTCGACTGCCATGGCCGCACAAAGGCCTTGAACGAGGCGTTGTGTCAATCGCATTGATCTGCTTTTCTCGGCCCGATCCCGCATATAAACGAGTTCCGACCTCTCTCGATGACTTCCACCTTGATGACGTTCTTCCGCCGGCTTGGCAGTACCCTCGGCCTCTGGGCGATCATCATCGCCTCCATATTTGCAGGAAGTGATGTGGGGTACTTCGCCATCATCTTCTTCATGGCGATGCTGGCGCTGTACGAGTACTACCACATGGTCAAGGCGCAGGGCGCGCCGGTCTTCACCCTTACCGCCATGCTGTGCGCGGCGGTGTACATGCTCTCGAGTTTCTTCCTCTTTCGCTCGGGCGGGTCGGATTACTCGCTCGATCTCGAACTGGGCGTGCTGGTGCTCTTCCTGTTCGTCATCTTTGCCCGGCAGATGTTCCGCGCGGCGGCGACTCGCGAACCCCTGGAGGCGATCGCCTACACGGTCTTTGGCCTGCTCTACATCCCCTGGCTTTTTAACTTTGTCACAAAGATCATCTATCTCATGCCCCGCACGGAGACGGGCGAAACGACCGGACAGTATTATGTCATCTTCCTCGTCGTGGTGACGAAGTTCAGCGACATGGGCGCGTATGTTTTCGGCAGCCTCTTTGGCCGCCATCCATTTGCTCCGCACATCAGCCCGAAGAAAACCTGGGAGGGGTTCTTCGGCGCGCTGTTTTCCTCGCTGCTCGGCGGCCTGTGGCTCTACGTCGCGATGGCGCAGCACTTTGGCGCGCTGCGGCTCGGGGACGTAATCATTCTGAGCATCGCGCTCGGCGGTGCTGCGGTGGTCGGCGACCTCGCGGAATCCATCATCAAACGCAGCGCTCATGCCAAGGACTCCAGCCAGATCCTGCCGGGGATCGGGGGCACGCTGGATCTGATCGACAGTCTGCTCTTCACCGGGCCGATCCTGTATTTCTACCTCCGCCTCGTGGTCGGGGCCAATTCATGAAGAGAAAGCGCGTCGTCGTTCTCGGGGCCACGGGCTCCATCGGCCAGAGCGCCCGCAAGGTGGCGCGGGACATCCCGGATCGCATGGAGATCGTCGGCCTTTCGGCGCATTCCAATGCGGAGGGCCTGCGCGAAGCCCTGGCGGAATTTCCCGATGCGAAAGCCGTGCTTTCCTCCGACCCGAACGGCGAAGAACGTCTCATTGAACTGGCGCAAATGCCCGAGGCCGACATGGTCCTCATCGCCATCGTGGGAACGGGCGGTCTCCGCCCGGCGCTCGCCGCCATCGAGGCGGGCAAGGACATCGCCGTGGCGAGCAAGGAAATCCTCGTCCTCGCGGGCGAGGCCGTGATGACTGCCGCCGCCCGCAAGGGCGTCAACGTCCTGCCGGTCGACAGCGAACACAACGCCATCTTTCAATGTCTCGACGGCCGCCCGGCGGATTCCGTGCGCCGCCTCATCCTGACGTGCTCCGGCGGACCTTTCCGCCAGACGCCCGCCGGGGAACTGGAGTCCGTCACGCCGGAGCGGGCGCTCAAGCACCCGACCTGGTCGATGGGCCGCAAGATCAGCATCGACTCGGCTACGCTCTTCAACAAAGGGCTCGAAATGATCGAGGCCCGCTGGCTCTTCGGGGTGCCGATGGACAAGGTCGACGTGATCGTCCACCCGCAGAGCATAGTCCACTCGATGGTGGAGTTTACCGACAGCTCGGTGCTGGCCCAGCTCAGCCACTCCGACATGTGTTTCCCGATCCAGTACGCCGTGACATGGCCCGACCGGGTGGCGAATTCCCTGCGCCCGCTGGATTTTGCCCAGCTCGCGAAGCTCGACTTCGAGGCGCCACGCCGCGAGGTCTTTCCGGCGCTTGATCTCGCGCATCGCGCCGGTTCCGAGGGTGGCACACTGCCCGCCGTGCTCAATGCCGCCAATGAAGTCGCCGTCGACGCCTTTCTGAATCGACGCCTCGCCTTCCCCGCCATCTGGCGCACCGTGGAGCGCGCGATGAACGAAGTGCCTTTCGTCGCGCATCCGTCGCTGGACGAACTTCTCGAAGCCGACCGACTCGCCCGGACCGCCGCAGCCGCAGCGATCGGGTAAAAACTCCGCCCCGCCGCAGGACTTGGCGAAAGCCTCGCGGGGCGCTAGAATGGCCGGACTATGGCCATCTTTCAGGAATTCCGGAAGTTCATCGCCCGCGGCAATGTCGTCGACCTCGCGGTCGGTGTGATCATTGGCGCCGCCTTCGGCAAGATCGTCAGCTCGCTGGTTGCAGACGTCATCATGCCTCCGATCGGACTGCTGCTGAAGGGCGTTCAGTTCACGGATCTCCTGATTTCGCTCGATGGAAAAACCTATGCAACTCTGCTGGAGGCCCAGACTGCCGGCGCACCCGTCATCGCCTACGGCTCGTTCATCAACGCCTGCATCCAGTTTGTCATCGTGGCCGCCTGCGTCTTCGCAATCGTGAAGGTGCTCAACAAGGTTTACAAACAGGAGCAGAAAACCGCCGGCCCGACCAAGACCGAAACGCTCCTCGAAGAGATTCGCGACCTGCTGAAGAAGTAATCCGGAAGCGGTTTCGTCCACGTCCCCGGCGGCCCGGGCCGGGGTGGGGGGTGTCATTGCCCTGTTTCGACTGGATTGCATTTTGCAAAATCCCGGCGAAGCTATGGCTCCACCCGCCATGGTTTTGCAAATTCTCAAGTTCCTTTTTATCTGCATTGAGGTTGTCCTGCTGTTCAACCTCCTGATCCTGGTCCACGAGCTGGGTCACTTCCTCGCCGCCCGCTGGCGCGGGTTGGTGGTCGAGAAGTTCGCCATCTGGTTTGGCAAGCCGCTCTGGAAGAAGACCATCAACGGCGTCGAGTACCGCCTGGGCTCGATCCCGGCGGGCGGCTTCGTCGCCATTCCCCAGCTCGCCCCCATGGAGGCGCTGGAGGGAGAGACGGAAAACAATCGGGCCAACCTGCCCCCGGTCAAACCCCTCGACAAGATCATCGTCGCCGCCGCCGGTCCAGCCTTCAGCATCGGCCTCGCCTTTCTCATGGCGGCCATCGTATGGGTGGTCGGCAAGCCCGAGAGCGAGTCCAACTCCACCACCATCGGCTACGTAGCCCAGGACGGCCCGGGGGCCAAGGCTGGCCTGGAGGTCGGTGACAAAATCGTCAGCGTGGATGGCCATCGTGTCTCGCGCTTCATGGGCGGTACGGACAGCGTCCAGTGGCGTATCGTGCGCAGTGAGGGCAAGACCATCCCGTTCGTCGTTGAGCGCGATGGCAAGGACCTTACGATCGAATCCGGTTTCGTGAAGCAGGAACGCGCCGGATGGCAGCGTCCCTCGCTCCGTCAGGTGCAAATCGGGGCGGAAGTGCCCGCTGGCGTCGGCCTCGTCGTGCGCGGTTCGGCTGCGGACAAGGCCGGGTTCAAGATGAACGATCTCATCACCTCGGCCAACGGCGCCGCCATCGCCAATCTGTCCGAGCTGGAACCCGTCCTGAAAGCCAACCTCGGCAAGCAGGTGAACTTCATCGTCCAGCGTGATGGTAACGACGTTCCGCTCACTCTTGACCTGCCCGCAGCGAGCCCGAAGGCACCAAATGACGTGCCCAAT
Organism: Verrucomicrobiota bacterium; assembly: GCA_017305195.1. Taxonomy (GTDB): domain Bacteria; phylum Verrucomicrobiota; class Verrucomicrobiia; order Chthoniobacterales; family Terrimicrobiaceae; genus Terrimicrobium. Next base: position 101,346 of record JAFKMU010000058.1, read on the forward strand.
TTCGGCATCGGCTGGGGCCGTGTTTACTACACGCATCCGACGCCTTGGCAGCAGGTCTCCGACGCGGCGACGAGCATCTTCCGCATGGTCGGAGCGCTCTTCTCGCCCGGCTCGGATGTGAAGGCGGCGCATTTCAGCGGTCCTGTCGGCATCATGCGGTTGTACTATCAGGTCTTTGAGACCGACTACGGCTGGCAGCTCGCCATCGCCCTCAGCGTACTCATCAACGTAAACCTCGGCCTGATCAACCTCCTGCCCTTCCCGGTGCTGGATGGCGGCCATATCACGCTCGCCATCATCGAGGCGATCCGCCGCAAGCCGATCAACATGAAGGTGCTCGAAACGGTGCAGACCGCCTGCGCCGTGCTCCTCATCGGCTTCATGCTGTACGTGACCTTCTTTGACGTGAGCGACTTTTTCTCTTCCGGTCAGAAGCCTGCTGCGGCAGAGAAGACGGAGAAATGAAGTACTGTCCGAGTGTCTACGGGTCGCCGCGTCGCCTGACGCGCGTGGTTGATGTGGGCGGGGTGCACCTGGGCGGATCGAATCCGGTCCGCCTCCAGTCCATGCTCACCTGCGATACCATGGATACCGAGGCCTGCATCCAGCAGACGCTTGAGCTGGTCGAGGTAGGATGCGAGATCGTCCGCATCACGGCCCCCACCGTAAAAGACGCCGCCAACCTCGAGCACGTCTCGAAGGGCCTGCGAGCCAGGGGATGCCATGTCCCGCTCGTCGCTGACATTCATTTCAAACCCGAGGCGGCGATGGAAGCCGCCAAGTGGGTCGAGAAAGTCCGCATCAATCCCGGCAACTACGCCGACTCGAAGAAATTCAAGATCATCGAGTACACGGATGACCAGTACCTCCAGGAACTCGACCGCATCCGCGAGCGCTTCACCCCGCTCGTCCAGTTTTGCAAGGAGCATGGCCGCGCCATGCGCATCGGCACGAACCACGGCAGCCTGAGCGACCGCATCATGAACCGCTACGGCGACACGCCGCTCGGCATGGTGGAGAGCGCGCTGGAGTTTGCCCGCATCGCCCGCGAGCTGGATTACCACCAGTTCGTCTTCTCGATGAAGGCGAGCAATCCGAAGGTGATGATCGCCGCCTACCGCCTGCTCGTGGCCCGACTCAACGAGCTCGGCGACGATTGGAATTATCCCGTGCACCTCGGCGTGACCGAGGCGGGAGACGGAGAGGATGGCCGCATCAAGAGCGCCATCGGCATCGGCAGCCTGCTCGGTGACGGCATTGGCGACACGGTGCGTGTCTCGCTCACGGAGGACAGCATTCACGAGATCCCCGTGGCCCGCGCCTTGGTGGAATTGATCAAGCCCGTCGGCGCTCCCGTGGCCGAGGCCGAGCCGTCCTACGACCCCTTTTCCTACGCCCGCCGCCCCACCGCGACGCTCCAGATCGGAGAGGCCAGGCTCGGAGGCGAGGAGCTGGTCCGCGTGGCCGTGCGCCAGCAGACCTACGACCAGGTCGCCCACAAGGTCGACCGGATGGGTGATTACCAGCCGGAGTTCGTCGTCGAATCCTCCGGCGCCATCGCCATCGACCCGCGTTCGGATGAGGAAATACAAACGCTGTCCGTATTGGCCGATCCCGCATTGATCACGGTGCGCGACGGACTGGACCTGCCCGTGGTGCCAGCCTACAGGCTGCTCGCCGCCCGGGTGCCGGGTCGCCATCCCATCCTGCTCAAGGACACGCTCACTCCCGCCACGGAGGCCGGCGACTTTCTCCCGAACCTCCTCGGAGCCGCCGCCCATATCGGCGCGCTGCTTTGCGATGGGATCGGTGACGCCGTGCTGGTCCAGGGCGAATCCGCCCCCGGCCAGTCGCTGCGCCTCGCCTACAACATCCTCCAGGCGGCAGGGACCCGCATCTTCAAGACCGATTACGTGGCCTGCCCGAGCTGCGGACGCACCCTTTTCAACCTCCAGTCGACCACGGCCCGCATCAAGGCCGCCACCAGCCACTTGAAGGGCGTGAAAATCGCCATCATGGGCTGCATCGTCAACGGACCGGGCGAAATGGCGGACGCCGACTTCGGCTACGTGGGCGGTGCCCCTGGTAAGATCAACCTCTACGTCGGAAAAACCGCGGTGAAGTTCAATATCCCGGAGGCCGAAGCCGTGGATCGGCTCAAAGATCTCATCCGCGAGCATGGCCGCTGGGTCGATGCTCCCGCGCCTGCGGAGCCCGTTCATTCGTAACGTAAGTATTTTTCAATAAACCTGATACGTTGATTCTCCTTGCTCGACGCGGTTGACGGGGATCAGCCTGTTTCCGTTTGGAAAAAGCCGGAAAGAAGGCGATACGCGGTCTATTCCGAGAGAAATCCGCTGGTTGAGCGTTCTCTAGGGAGGCGGATGCTGATCGCGCGAGGGGAGGGGGGTCCGGCGGGAGAGCCTCGCGGATTGTGCCGATCCAGGCAGTCCGAGAAGAGACTCGCTTCTCGGTCTCAGACGGCTCTTTCGAGTCTGGACCTTTCGGTCCAGGCGGTCGGTCCATCACCCCACCGGGGCTGTGGCATCTGGACCAATCCCAGCCCGTCCCAGCGTTCTTGGTGGAAGGACGAACGTGATGGATGGTTTCGCTGGCCGTCGATCGCGGAGGTTCCCTATATCCCGGAAGCAAAGACCCCACAGTGACTCTTTGATTGACGTGCTTGGCACCGATAAGACGCCATGCCCCGCCTGGTTTAATACCGCAGGATCTTCTCCAGGAACTGCGCGGCCTCGGGCGCCCGGGGTGCGGAGAAGAACTCCCCAGCCGGGGCAGACTCAATGATCCGGCCTTCGCCGATGAAGAGCACATGATCCGCGATGCTGCGGGCGAATCCCATGGCATGAGTGACCAGAACCAAGGGCCGACCCTCGTTTCGGAGACCGGAGATCACTTCCAGCACCTCGGCAGTCATCTCGGGGTCAAGGGCGGAGGTCGGTTCGTCCAAGAGGAGGAAGGCGGGTTCGATGGCCAAGGCCCGCGCAATGGCAACACGCTGTCTCTGCCCGCCGCTGAGTTCCGCCGGGCGTTTCGCCATATGATCAGCCAGCCGGAAACGGGAAAGCGTGGCTTTGGCCCGGTTTTCTGCATCCGGGAAATGATGCACCTCCTTGAGAGGAAGCATGACGTTTTCCAAGGCGGTGAGGTGGGGGAAGAGATTGTAGGCTTGGAAGACCGTTCCGATACGCTTCCGGTAGGGAGCGAGGCCGGATTCCTCCCTGGCGAGAACCTGCCCATTGACCTCCACGGTTCCGGCGGTCGGCGCGATCAATCCTCCCAAGACACGGAGCAGGGTAGACTTGCCCCCGCCGGAGGGACCGATCAGGGCCAGGACGTGCGGCACCCGGATCTCAAAGGTGACGTCCTTCAGGACCGGCTGGTCGCCGAACACCTTTGAGACGCCCTGGCATTGAATATGGAGACCGTCAGTGCTCATAGCGCAGGAGGTTCTGGAGATACCGGGAGAGGAAGAGGACAGGGAGGGTGAGGATCAGATATCCGACACCGAGGGGGAGGAAGCTCTCCAGCCCGCTGTAAGTGGCGGAAAAGGCCTGCTGGGCGGATTGGGTGAACTCCGCCACGCCGATGACGGATAACAGGGAGGAATCCTTGATCAGGGAGGCAAACTGCCCAGCCAGGGGTGGGAGGATCTGGCGAATGGCCTGCGGGAAGACCACGAAACGGTAGGTCTGCCACTTGCTGAGGCCGATGGCCCGGGCGGACTCCCATTGAGACGACGAGATGCTCTCAATCCCGGCCCGTACCATCTCCGCGATATAGGCTCCCGAGAAGAAGGAGAGGATGAAGACCCCGAAGGTGAACCTTTCCACGTTACGGGTGACCTCCGCGGGTCCATAGAAGAGCAAAAGGATCAAAACAAGGAACGGGAGGCCTCGAATAAGTTCCACGTAGAACAATGCGAGGTGTCGGACAGGCAAAATGACCGAACGCAGGGCCAAAGCGGCCAGAATTCCGAAGATACTGCTGACGACGAGCGACATTCCGGCCAACTGAAGGGTCGAGAGCCAGCCTTTGAGGAAAAGGTTCCGGTATTCCCAGAAAGCCGTCCAGTTCCGCTGCGTTCCAGCCAGGACGCTCCAGCAAAAGGCGGAAAGCACCAAAAGAATGGCAAGGACACTCGTTCCCCGCGCCCAAAAGGGTGCCGGTGCGTCGGGTCGGTCCTGAAATGCTCGTAGAAGCCGTTGCAAGCCTCGCAGATAACGCCGGGAGGCGGGAGAGTGTCAATCCTGCGAGACCTTTCGGTGGTTTTCTGCTAACTCGGATTCTTTATGGAATATCGCATCGTCTCCGGGGATCTTCTCGACCAGAAAGTCGATGCGATCGTCAATCCTTGGAACACGAACCTCATTCCCTGGTGGTTGCTTCTCCCGCAGGGAGTCTCCGGAGCGATCAAGAGGCGAGCCGGGTTTCAACCCTTTCGAGAACTGCGGAAATATGGTGTCCTGCCGCTCGGAGGAGAGGCCACCACCTCAGCCGGAAGGCTCCCCGTTAAAGGGATCATCCATGTGGCCGGACTGAATCACTTCTGGATGTCCTCAGAACGAACAGTGCTGCTCGCCGTCCGCTCCGCCCTCGCTGAGGCCCGCTCTCATGGATTTCGATCCCTCGCCCTTCCCTTGATCGGGACAGGTACAGGCGGGCTGTCTCCCAGCTGAGTGATCTCCCTGATGAGCGAATACATTTCCTCCGTGGACCATGCAGGAGAATGTCTGATCGTGATTTACGAAAAGGCTCTCTAGAACACGAAGGGTACACCCTGCTCGGCGAAGGCCTTCTTTTGGGCTGGGAGGTACTTGTCTCCGAGGGCCTGAAAGCCCCCTTTCTCCCGGTAGGCGAGGAGGAAGGCATTGATCTGACCCTTCAGCTCCTCATTCCCCTTTTGCAAGCCGACAGCCCAGTGCTCCTCCTGGATGGGCTGAAGCAGAGCCCGGGTCGTGCCCTGGTTCTCCTGCCAGTTCTTCCAAACGCTCATCTGGTCATAGATGAAAGCATCGGCCCTGCCTTGGGAGACCTCCAGCACGGCGGAGTTCTCTTTGTCCACTGCCAGGATGCGAGCCTGCTTGAGGTTCTTCCGCGCCCAGAGCTCTCCTGTTGTGCCCTGTCGCACGACCACCGTTCGGCCTGGCTGGTCGAGATCGGAGACATTCTGCACCGGCGAGCTTTTCCCAACCAACAAGGCGAGCCCGATGGTCAGATAGGGATCCGAAAAGGAAATGGTCTCCCGGCGAGCCGGGGTATCGGTAAGAGAACTGATCACGCAGTCCAGACGGCCATTCTGGAGGGAAGGGATCAAACCGACGAACGGGATGTTCTCGATCTTCAACTCCCGACCAAGGCTCTCAGCCAGCGCCCGGGCCAGATCCACACTGACGCCTGTCGGGTCCCCGGAGGGGTCAACCATTTCGAAAGGCGGATAGGAGAGATCCATTCCAACCACCAGAGGTTTCTTGCCCGGCTTCCCGGTCTTGCCGCATCCTGTGAGAGCTGCGGCGAGGGCTCCCCCTGTCCAAAGGAGGAACGTTCTACGTGGAACATTTGGCGTCAGCTTCATGGGAAGATTGCGTGGATGGATTGTGAAGAACTGTGAAGAATACCTGAGTATTTTTGGCGGGTATCCTTGAAAAGACCAATAACGTTGTTCGCCTTCAGAATTTGTTCCCAACCTTTCCGGCCGTGGAACGCTGATAACAAGCTGCTGGAACAAAAGGGGTGGCGGTTATTCACACGCTTAAGAAGAAGAAGAAAGGGTTCACGTATATTCTCTTCTCTATTCAAGATGTGAATGACTTTGAAAGATCCCTGTACTGGATGTCGATTTGTTCCACAGACTCTCCTCTAGAGAGACGCTTAAGTTTTTAGGAATCAACAATTTAAATATTGTACATTATACTGTACTTATCTGGAGCATTGAGTCGCAAACGGTTTCTTGATAAAGGCTTGTAGCCATGGCCGACCATGGAGCAGAGGATTCGCCGATACCATCCGTTTTACAGGAACTGGAGCGGTTGAAGGTCGGTATCCACGAGACTTTGGTCCAGTATGAGCAGCGTCTGGAGAGCGATATCAACGCGGTGCGAGATGTCCTGCAAAAGCAGCTCCGCCAAGCGAAGCTGCCTCATGCCAAGATGAGAGACGTCCGCGATATGCTGACCCTCCTGCGGCATGTCCAGGTCAAGGCAGACAAGGGCCGCCGCAAGGATCTCAAGAAACTCGAGTCCGTGGTGAGCGATCTCGCCATGTTGATCGAGAACTGGTGATCGCAGTTGCACCCGGGCTCAGGCTGGCAGAGCTTGCGGGAAAAATGCGGTATCTCATCCTAGCTCTTCTGCTATCTTGCACCATGGCCTACGCGGAAAAAACAGCGGTGCTCGGAGGTGGGTGTTTCTGGTGCGTCGAGGCGATGTACCAGACAGTGCCCGGGATCGATAAGGTCGTGAGCGGCTATGCGGGCGGAACGAAGGAAAACCCGACCTATGACGAGGTCTGCACGGGGAGGACCGGTCATGCCGAAGTCGTCCAGATTTCCTACGATCCCGAGAAAATCTCCTACGAGAAGATCATCGATCTTTTCTGGAAGGCTCATGATCCCACGACTCTGAACCGCCAGGGGGCGGACTCGGGGACACAATATCGATCGATCATCCTGTACCAGACCGATGAGGAGAAGCAGATCGCTGAGAAGTCGAAAGCTGCGGCGCAGAAGGATTTCAAATCGCCGATCGTGACCGAGATCGCGGCGCTGAAGGCGTTCTATCCAGCGGAGACGTATCATCAGGACTTTTTTAAGAACAATCCGAACAATCCCTACAATCGGGCGGTGACCGCGCCGAAGGTGGAGAAGTTCGAGAAAGCCCAGCAGCAACAGTAACGGCGCATGCACGTTCCGGGGCGGGGCGCGACGATCAATCCGCGCGGGCGCTTCGAGCGTCTCGAGGTTGCGCTGGAGGAGGAGGCCGAGCACGAGGCGGGGCGGCCGCGCACCGTCTATCTGCGGGATGACTCGCAGTCGATCATCTCGACCAATGACAGTCCCGACATCGGGTTTCGGTCGAGCATCAATCCCTATCGGGGCTGCGAGCATGGGTGTTCCTAGAATCTATCCCAAAACCTTCTTTTCAGGAAAGTGGTGATATGCTAAGGGATGCTGATGTTGCAACTGACTGAGGCAGAGGTGGAAATGATCGACCTGTTGTTGCCGCCTGATCCCGATAAGCCCAAGGGCGGACGCCCGCGCAGCG
>JAFKMU010000006.1 GCA_017305195.1 Verrucomicrobiota bacterium
CCGCTGCCGCTTCAGTTTGTGGATCCACCACTCTCCAACCTTGAAGCGTTCGGCCAGCTGGCCCACGCTCCAGTGCCCTTCATCGTACGCTTTCATCACTCGCTCCCTCAGATCCAGCGAATAGGCTTTCATCCCATGAGCCTAGCTCATTAGAAATGTGTGCACAATAAATTAAAATTCTCTAGTCCTTCCATATAGGAAGAAAGTGCTATTCCCGGATTTTGCGATCCGGTGCACCATGCGCCCATGATTTCTCGGAGGGAGACAAACGGGACGACGAGAGAAAACACGGGAACCGCCAGTTCGCGACCCGCCAGCTGTCGGAGCAACTAATGGCTGCGATCTCTCAAACAAGCAAACGGGTCGGCTGGTTTGAGTTTCAAGCCACCCTGCCGCGCTGGGCCCGGATGACGCTTGGCGCGGCCGCCTGGGTGATCTTTCTCGGCGTCTGGCAGTTTGCCCCGCGCTCGCCCGAGCTTGAGGCGCTCCTGCCCACGCCCCTCACCGTGGTGGAGACGCTCTACAATCTTTTCGCCGAAAAAGGGTTCGCCACCGATGTCTGGCAGAGCCTCCAGCGCACGATGCTCAGCTTTGCCCTGGCCATCGCCGTGGCCATGCCGATCGGCGTGCTCATGGGTTCTTTCCCGGCGGTGGAGGCTTTTCTGAATCCCATCGTTTCGCCCTTTCGCTATCTGCCCGCGCCGTCCTTCATTCCCTTGCTCCTCGCGTGGTTCGGCACCGGGAATGAGCAAAAGATCGCCCTCCTTTTTATCGGCGTCGTCTGGTTCCTCATCAGCCTCCTGATGGATGACACGAAGCGCGTGCCGATCGACTTCATAGACACCTCGCGCACGCTGGGAGCGAAGCACTGGCAGGTCGTCCTGCGCGTGATCCTGCCCTGCGCGCTGCCCTTCTTCATCGACACGATGCGCCAGATGCTGGCGGTGAGCTGGACGTACCTCGTCATCGCCGAAATCGTCGCCGCCACCGATGGCATCGGCGCGGTCATGATGCGGGCGCGGCGCCTCGTGCGCATGGATATCATCATGGCGGGCATCCTCACGATCGGCATGCTCGGGTTTCTGTCCGACGCGGCGATCCGCGGCCTTCGCTGGTGGGCATTCCCCTACCTGCGCAGCCGCAAGTAACGAATCAACCAAACCAAAAAACACGAAACTATGAAAACCAAGGGGAAGGTAATACTGACGGCCCTGGCCGTCATGGGCATGGCGGTGCAGGGAGGCGTGGCGGCTGACAAGGAGACGGTGAAGGTGTCTCTCTTCTCGTGGCCGGGATACGGATTCTGGTTCATCGCCAAGGAGAAGAACCTCGCACCGGACATCAATCTCGACGTGCAGATCATCGAGGACCCGTACGAGAGCTTTGGCCAGATGGCCGCAGGCAAGCTGGACGTCACCTCCAGCACGGTCGAGTACGGCCCCATCGCCGCCGACAGCGGCGTGCCGGTGAAATTCGTCACCTACACCAATCCATCGACCGGCACGGACAAGATCATCATGTCGCCAAAGATCGCCGCACCGACGGATCTCAAGGGCAAATCCGTCGCCGTGCTGGAAGGCGGCCTCACCCAGATCTTCATGGGCATCTGGCTGGAGAACAATGGTGTGAAGTTTGACGAGGTGAAATACGTCAACGTCGTGATGGATGACGCCGTGGCAGCCATGGTCAGCGGCAAGGTGGCGGCGGGCGAATTCTGGGAACCCTTCGGCGGCCAGGTGCTGGAGAGCCTGAAAGGGTCCAAGGTCATGGCGAGCTCGCTGGAGCCGTACTTCATGAAGACCGCGCTGCTCGGCGACGGCATGTACATGTCGGACAGTTTCCTCAAGGACAAGCCGGAAGCCGCCAAGAAAGCCATGAAGGCCTACTGGGACGCCGTGGCGTGGTGGAAGGCGCACCCCGAGGAGGGCAACAAGATCATCGCCGAGGGCCTGAAGTTTGATGTGAAGGACGTCGAGAACGTCATCGGCAAGGATGGCAAATGGCTCAAGGGCGGCATCTATGTCTTTGACCTGCCCGAGGCGGCGAAATTCATGGGCGTGATGGCGGGCGACCCGCCGCTCGGCTGGAAGAACGGCGAGATCAACGATCACTGGAAGCTCACCGAGACCTGGTGGCTGAAGTTTGGCCTGATCAAGAAGGAGCATCCGATCGAGGCAGGCGTGAGCTTTGAGCCGATCAAGTCCCTCGCGGCCGAGCTGAAATAATCGCACCTCACGATGAGCGCTATCGCCGAATCGAATGTTGTTGGCAACTCGGGCTGTGGCTTTGCGGAGTACCCAATCTTCCGCAAAGCCCGGCCCGACCGCACCGTGGAGGACATCCTGGCCGATATCCAGCATGCCGCGGATCTGCCGCTGGCGCAGGGAATACCCATGCCGGCGGAGGCCTACACCACGGAGGCCTTCTACGACTGGGAGGTGGAGAATGTGCTGCGGGCGGAGTGGCTTTGCCTGGCTCACCGCTCACAGATTCCCAACCCCGGCGATTTCCTCAACATCGATCTGCTCGGCGAACCGCTCATCGTCGTCCATGGCAAGGACGGGCAAATCCGGGTGCTCTCCCGGGTCTGCCCGCACCGCGCGATGGACATCATGCCGCCGGGTTTCGGTTACGATGGCCACGGCCCCGCCGATGCCCGCGAGGGCGGCGCGGGCTGCGGCCACACGCGGCTGTTTCTTTGTCCCTATCATCACTGGAGCTTCGAACTCGATGGCTCGCTCAAGGCCTGCCCCGAGATGCAGAACGCGGAGGGCTTCCGCCGCGACGACTACGCGCTGACCACCTTTCGCAGCGAGCTTTGGAATGGATTCATTTTCGTGAATCTCGATGGCAAAGCCGGATCGCTGGAGTCGAACATGACCGACCTCACCGCCGACCTGGCGGGCTGGGACATGAGCAAAATGAAGGTCGTGATCGAGCGCGAGTGGGACTGCCCGTTCAACTGGAAGGTGCTCATTGAGAACTTCATGGAGCCCTACCATCACCTCGGAGCGCACTGCCGCACGCTCCAGCCGCTCATGCCGGCCAAGGATACCTGGACCTCGGGCGAGAGGGCGCATTCCATCCGGGTCAATACTCCGCTCAAGGAAGCCGCCCTGGCCGAGATGCGGCAGCAATATGCCGATGGCACGACAGAGGGATTTCCGCTCATCCCCACCCTGCCGCCGGAGCATCAGGCGCAATGGAGCGCGTATCTTTCCTATCCGACCTTTCTGCTCTTTGGCGGGCCGGATCGCATGATCTGGTATCGACTCGACCCGATCACCACGGATCGCAGCAGGCTCATCACCACGACCCTCGTAAACGAAGAGGCGCTCGCCGCGCCGGACTTTGAAAAGCGCAAGGTGGCGGCGGAAAAGATGATGATCGATTTTCACCTCGAGGACATGGAGGTGTGCTCTGCCGTGCAGCGGGGCTTTTACTCCACCGGATACCGGCGCGGCCGCCTCAGCCACCTTGAGATGCCGATCTGGCTGATCGAGCGCTACCTCGCCGCCCGTTCCCGCAACACCTGGCCGACCTATGACCGTCCTGCCGCCCCTTCCCAGCGCTGACCCGGCGATCGTTCCCTATCTCGTCGTTGTTCCCGCCGGGAGCTTCGCGATGGGCGAAAACGACGAGGACAAGTTTGCCAATGACACGGAGCGCCCGCGCCATGAGGTGGCGATTCCGCGCGATTTCGGGATGAGTGTATTTCCTGTCACCGTGGGAGAATTCCGCGCCTTCCGCCCCGGTCACGCTCCCCGCGAATCCGCCGACCTGCCCGCCGTGGGGATCAGTTGGCTCGATGCCACGGGATATTGCGAGTGGCTCGGAGAACAAACAGGACGCGCCTTTCGCCTGCCCACGGAGGCGGAGTGGGAATACGCCTGCCGGGCGGGAAGCCGCGACATCTTCACCCACGGCAACACGCTCGATACGGATCAGGCGAATTACCTCTACTCCGAGCATGGCATGAAGGTCGGCCGGGGACATCGCACGCCATGCGGAGTTTTCCCGCCCAATGCCTTTGGCCTCTTTGACATGCACGGGAACGTCTGCGAATGGGCGCAGGACACCTGGCATCCCGATTACCTCGGTGCACCGAATGACGGCTCGGCCTGGATCGAAGGCGGACGGCGGGGCTGGCGGGTGATCCGGGGCGGGGCCTGGGATTACCTGCCGCGCCTGCTCCGCACTTCCTGGCGCGACGCCCTGCCGGAGGCCATCCGGCGCGACAACGTGGGATTCCGCGTCGCCTGTGACTTATGAAACTGCTCTTATTCAAACAACGCTGGGGACACGAGGGGTCATTCGCCGACGCGGCGAAACAGGTTCTCGATGCAGGTTTTCACGGCATCGAGGGACCGCTGCCCACCGACCCGGCCGAGCGGGCGGAATTCCTCAGCGTCCTGCGGGACAATGATCTCAAGTACATCGCGGAAATTTCCACCACCGGCTACGCCACGCCCGATCCCGGCAGCACGGTAGACGATCACCTGGAGGCCTTCGAGCGCATCCTCGACTCCAGCCTGGAGGCGAAGCCGCTCTTCTTCAGCAGCATGGCGGGCAACGATCTGTGGGTCTTCCGCGACAGCGTGAGGTTTCTCACCGAGGCTTATGAAATCGTGCAGGATCGCGGCGTGCGCCTCGGTTTTGAAACCCACCGCAGCCGCACGCTCTTTCATCCCGTCATCACGCGGGAACTGCTCAAGGAAGTGCCGCCCATCGAGATGACGCTGGATTTCAGCCATTGGTGCGTGGTCACCGAGCGCCTCGTGCTCGACCAGCTTCCCGACGTGCTCGACCTCTGCGCCGAGCGTGCTTTACACGTCCAGCCTCGCATCGGCTACGACCAGGGGCCGCAGGTTCCCGATCCGCGCGCACCGGAGTATTCCGAAGCTGTGGCAGCGCACCTGCGCTGGTGGAAGCACGTCTGGGCCGGGCAGCGCGCCCGCGGGTTTGACACCATCACGATGACGCCGGAGTTCGGCCCCGACGGCTATCTCCATCTCGAACCCTACACACAAAAACCCGTCGCCAACCTCTGGGAGCTGAACTCCTGGACCGGACACCTCCTGCAAAAGGAATTTCAAATCTGGGCGCAACAGCAGCCCGCCTGACACCTGAACCGCCATGATCGCTCTAGCCGAAGACACTGAAGCCAAAGTATCCGCCTGTGAAAACGCCGTCGGACAATCCCTGACCTCGCAGCAAAGCCGCCCCATCCGCCCCCTGCCGGAGGTGATGGCCGCCATCGAGAGCTGCGCCGCGCTCCCGCTGGAGGATGCGGTAACGACTCCTCCCGAGGCCTACACCAGCGAGGAATATTATCAGTGGGAGGTCACCAATATCTTCCACCGCGAGTGGCAGTGCGTGGCCCATGTCTCGCAGATCCCCAAGCCGGGCGACTTCCTGAATCTCGACCTGCTGGGCGAGCCGCTCATCGTCGTGCGCGGCAAGGATGAGTCTGTGCGCGTCCTCTCGCGCGTCTGTCCGCATCGCGGTATGGACATCATGCCGCCGGGCTTTGGCCATGAGGGCCATGGCGTGGCGGAGAGCCGCGGCAGTGAGTCCAACTGCGGTCACACCCGCCTGTTTCTCTGTCCCTATCACGCCTGGACCTTCGAGCTCGACGGCAAGCTGAAGGCCTGCCCCGAGATGCAGCAGGCGCGCGGGTTCAAGCGCGATGATCACGGCCTCATGCCCTTCCGCACCGAGATCTGGCGCGGGTTTATCTTCGTGAACTTCGACGGGCAGGCCGCGCCGCTCGGTGAGCGCCTTTCCGAAATGAACGTCGATTTCGGTGACTGGCACTCCGAGGACATGCAGGTCATCATCGAGCGGGAATGGGACTGCCCGTTCAACTGGAAGGTGCTGGTCGAGAATTTCATGGAGAGCTACCACCACCTCGGCGCACACGCCAAGACGCTCCAGCCCATGATGCCCGCGCGCGACACCTGGAACGAACAGGAGCGCGACAGCTACGTCCGCTGCCACCTTCCCTTCAAGGAAGCGCTCGTCGCCGAATGGGAGGCCATGGAAAAGGCGGGGGGCAATCCCTTTGGCTTTCCCACCATTCAATCGCTCGCCGACTGGAAAAAGAAGGAGTCTGGACTCTTCCTCATCTATCCCAACTTCCTCACCTTCGTCCTGCCCGATCGCGTGGTCTGGTATCGCGTGCAGCCGATGGGGCCGCACCGCATGAAGCTCCTCACCACGATGCTCGTCCCGAAATCGACGACCGAGCACCTGGAGTTCCCCGAGATGCTCACCCGCGAGACCAAGATGCTCATCGACTTTCACCTTGAGGACATGGAGATGTGCACCGCCATCCAGCGCGGCATGCGCTCACTCGGCGCGCAACAGGGACGCCTGAGCCATCTGGAAATGTCGGTCTGGCTCATGCAGCGTTACCTCGCCGCGCGCGGCCGGGGTTCCTGGCCCGGTCAAGATCGCCCGGCCGCTCCAGCCCAGAGGTGACGCATGTTCAGCCTCGCCGGTAAAGTTGCCGCAGTCACCGGAGCCAGCTCCGGCATCGGCCTCGCCATTGCCCAGCGGTTTCTGGAAGCCGGAGCCATCGTGCATGGACTCGACCTGTCGCCTCGGGAAGAGCTGCCCTTCCCGTGCGCGACGGTCGATGTCTCGCGAGAAGACGAGGTCGCCAACGCCCTGGACGGAATCGCCGCCCTCCACGGCAGGCTCGACATCGTGGTGAACAACGCGGGCATCCAGCCACTCGGCGTATCCTTTTCCGAAATCACCGACCAGCTTCTGCGGCGCACCTTTGCCGTGAATGTGAATGGCGTGGTCTTCGGCACCAAGCATGCCGCCCGCCTCATGAGCACCGGCGGACGCATCATTAACACCGGCTCATTCGTCGGCCTCCTGGGAGTCCCAGGCGGGACCGCCTATGCCGCGTCAAAGGCCACGGTCATCCATCTCACCCGGCTGGCCGCCATGGAGCTGGCGCCCAGGGGCATCACGGTAAATTGCGTCTGCCCCGGCACAATCCGCACTCCGGCGGTCACGGAAATTCCCGACAATCCGGAAATCGCCTTTGTGGAAAAGCGCACCCCGCTCGGCCGCCTCGGCGAGCCCGCAGAAGTCGCCGCCGCATTTCATTTCCTCGCCTCCGACGAAGCCTCCTACATTACCGGAGCCATCATTCCGGTCGACGGAGGCATCGCCGCCGGCTGGGAAAAGTATGACCTGATCCCTCCCGCAAACATTCGGGACGGCGAGTGGAAGGATGCAGTCTAGGGGGAATCAGCCCTATTGAGCCGTCCCTTCGGGCTCGCCCAGGCCCCCTACCCGCAAAAACAGCGATCTTTCGGCTCGGCGTGGCGGAAGGTGGGTGAAATCCAACCTGCCCAAGAGAAACCTTCCTCCGGAAAAGACGCCTGGTTCCAAAAACCGAAGGATCTCTGGCAGCGCATAAAGGCTAAAAATTCCGCTGGATTGCCTCCTTGTTGTCCGAGCGTTGTCCACTTTTCCCCTCCGCCAGTTCGAAACAGTGGCACCAGACTCCGAGCAATCGCACCGGAAACATTGTATTTAGGAGACTGAGAGGCCGTTTTACCCTCTGAAATAGAGTGGCAGTGACCGGACTCGCTAATTGGCACCAGGTGGAGAGTTAGTCCGAAGCCCTGTTTTTGATGTTTAGGTTGGTTGTTTGAGTTTGTCCATCTTCGGCGTAAGGAGCCCGGAGGGCGACTGGAGCCGAAGATGGCGCGGATTGGCTGGTCGC
>JAFKMU010000007.1 GCA_017305195.1 Verrucomicrobiota bacterium
GTTTCCCAGCAACCCGGCTTCTCCGGGGAACATCTGCTGGTCGTGGATTCCCGCTTTCACTCCCCGAAGCGTATGGCTACCCAACTGAACATCCGTGATAAGCGAACGGGCGCGAGTATTTGTCAGACCGATGGATGTGCCGGAACGGCTGTGGCCGGACCGGGTGATGCGCATCCTTCGTTTGCTTATCAGCCGTTCAAGAAGACCGAGTCCGTTCAGATCGCTCTCTTCAGGGCCGGAAGCGGTGCCTCGACCGAGACGAAGACCATGAAAACGGTTCCGAATGCCAATCCGAAGGTTCATCAGGCCAGAACCGTCCAAGTGACTGGCCGCATGTCACCGCGCTATTAAATGTGGCTTTAAGCAGGAAGCGGATGATCAAAATTCCGCTTCCTGCCGGAATAATTCTTGGGAATCAAAAATTTTCCCGAGGGTTTTTCCAACGGCCGGCAATTGACATTCTCGTATGAAAACACTTCTCACCATATTGACTCTGACGGTCGGCTCCCTCGGGCTGGCGAATAATTCCCATGCTGCTCCGGCTGACCCTGTCCTCGACAGTTATGTTGCGGTCGCCGACGCACTGGCCAAAGACGATCTTGCGGCGGCAAAGAAAGCGGCCGGAACGCTCGCCGATACGGCGAAGGCCGAAAAGCAAACCTCCCTTGCCGATCACGCGGAGATGATCGCCTCCAGCGATTCGCTCGACGCAGCTCGTGGCCACTTCAAGATGGTCAGCGAAGAAGCCGTGACGCTGGCTCAAGGCAAGGAAGGCTACTACGTGATGACCTGTCCTATGGCGAAAGCCGACTGGGTGCAAAAGACCACCAAGGTGTCGAATCCTTACATGGGCCAGGAAATGCCGGGATGCGGCAGCATCAAAGGTGGCGCTTCAATGGGCACCATGAAAATGGGCGGGTGCTGCGGATAAAACTGCTGGTTCGCGTCATTTCGCCGCGCCCTGATTCCGATGAAGTAAGGTGAGGCATAATCAGGGCAGATAACGACAGCGCGGCTCCCGCATAAAATGTGGCTGCCGCGACGAATCGCTCCCACAGCCCACCCGGCACGAGGCTCGCCAGCAAGACGACGGCGCCACTCGCGAGATGAGTGCTCATTCTCAAGGGTGCCCTGCATGATGTGCTGGACGGAAAAGTTTCGGGCGATATTCATGCAGAAATCGCCGCGTATGCGCAAAGCGTCGCCGGTGTGAAGGTCACGGAAAAATGCCGGGGGAGAAGAAGCGGCATCGGCTTCATTGTGGAAATTCACGTATGGGTTGACCCGGCCATTTCGGTGTATGAGGGGCATCAAATCGGGCACAAGATGAAGATCGGATAATAGCTTCCGAAAGGCGGATTCATGATGTGATCGTCCATGTCGAGCCCGCCGCGCTCCTGGTGCCGCGGCACGAGCGCGCTAGAGAGCCTGGTGAACCCCGCGCTGGCGCTCATGCTGAATGGTCACACGCCGTAGCGAACTGCTGGCAGTTCAGCCAAGCATCGAGGGGCGGCGGCCATTCTGCGCCGGGGAAGCCGACTCGATCAGGGCGCAGAACTCGGCGGCGCAAGCCTGCCTCTTTGGCTTCTTCCAACTCGCGACGCTGCGTTTGAGGTCATCGCGAAACATCTGCAACTCTGCGAGTCGGCGCTCCGTTTCCTCAAGCGTTGCCTCCGCGATAGCCAGCACGCGGTCGCACGTTTTCTTGCCGCCTCCTCGAAGGCTGAGGATGCGCCGGATTTCATCGAGGGAGAAGCCAAGCGTCTGCGCCTTTCTGATAAAGCGCACCAGCTTGAGCGCCGCGGCGTCATAGACGCGATAGCCGCTCGCTTTTCGCTCCGGCTTTGGCAAGAGGCCGCTACGCTCGTAGAAGCGGATGGTGTCGGATTTCACCCCAGCCAAATCGGCGAGGCGACCGATCAGGAGTTTGTCTTCGGAGTTTGCGGTCATGATGGGTTAGGCGATGGCGGTAAAGCCGGCTTTGCTCACGGTATTCCGCAATTGCGCCTCCTGCACTTTCGCCGGCTCGTAGCGGACATAGATGTGCTTCTGCGAAACCTTCGGCGTAACCTCACGCACACCTGGCACGGCACCGAGCGCGGTGGTGATCTTCTCCGCGCAGCCTTCACAGACCATGTTCGGGACGAGGAAATCGGCCTCGGCGAGCGGGCCGCCTTCGGTCAGCTCTTCGCGTTGCAAGTTGACGGCCCGGATACGTAGGGTGTTGAGGAGGATTGCGAAGATGCTCACGATCATGAAGCTGATCGCCAGCACGGGCGTAATCATGCCAAACGCCGAGAGGAGCATTCCGACGATATTGAATAGCACGGCCACGGTGACGTTGCCTTTCAACGTGCTGTAGCTCGCCTTGCCGAGAATCAGGGCGCTGAACACGTCGTCGATGCGGTCACCCACGAGGATCACGCCTGCGGATTCGATGGCAACATCGGTGCCGGCTCCGATGGCGATGCCGACGTTCGCCTGCGCAAGAGCCGGCGCGTCGTTGATGCCGTCGCCGACCATCGCGACTTTGCGGCCTTGTTTCTGAAGCTCCTCGATCTCACTGACCTTTTGATCGGGAAGAAGCTCCGCTCGCACTTCATCGATGCCGAGTTGCCTGGCGATGGCTTCGGCCACGGGGCGGGCGTCGCCGGTAAGCATCACGGTTTGAATATTCGCGCTACGCAGCTTCTGCATGAGCCGATCCGCACCCCGGCGCGGCGTGTCTTGGAGCGCCAGCGCGCCGATGGGCTCTCCGCCCCGCGCCACAATCACGACGGTCTTCCCCTGTGCGCCGAGCGCTTGGATTTTCGCGCGGACCTCGCTGGAAAATGGGACGCCACGTTCTTCGATGAATGACGGTTTCCCGGCGATCACTTCCACGTCATCGACCAGCCCCGAAACGCCTTTGCCGGGCACGGCCCGGAAATTGGCAGCGATCTTTTTCGCCGCGCCTTCGCGCTGCGCAAAGAAGCCGATGGATTGACCGAGCGGATGTTCGGATGGGCCTTCGACCGCGCCCGCAATGGCGAGCAGTTCGTCGCGGCTGATGCCGAACGGCTCCACGTCAGTCACCGTCGGACGCCCATAGGTGAGCGTGCCGGTCTTATCGAGCACGACCGTATCCACGGTGGAAAGTTCGTGGAAGACTTCGCTTGCTTTGACGAGCAGTCCGACGGCGATGCCCTTGCCGCCAGCGATCGCGGCGAGCATCGGCGTCGTGATGCCGAGCGCGCACGGATAGCCCATGATGACGGTCGTTAGCAGCACCACGGTCGCCGCTCGCCAGTCAGCGGTGCAAATCAGCCATCCGGCAAACGCGAGACCCGCGAGGATGAACACGACCGGCCCGTAGTAATTCATGAGCCGGTCGGTGAGCAGCTCCAGCGACGGCTTGCGCTCGGCGATGCGTGTCATCAGGCGGACGATTTGCGTGAGGAAACTTTCCTCGCCGATTTTAGTCACGCGCACCTTGAGTTCGCCGTCGAGATTCAGGGTGCCGCCAATCACCTTCGAGCCAGCGGTTTTCGTGTCAGGCACGGACTCGCCGGTGAAGCTCGATTCGTCCACGGCCGCCGTGCCCTCGATGACTTCGCCATCGAGCGGAATGCGCTCGCCCGGCCGCACGATGACGACTTCACCCTTGGCCACTTCGCTCGTGAGCACATCGACCGGTTCATCCCCGCGGAGCACCCGCGCCCGCGGCGGTTGCAGCGCGAGCAGCTTGCGCACGGCATCGGAAGCCTTCTTGCGCGTGTCGAGTTTGAAGTATCCGAAGAACAAATGCAGCGCCATGAGCCACGCGGCGACAGGCAGGAAATTCGGCCAGCGCGGATCAAACAGCGACAACGTGCCCATGATGAACGACCCCCACGCCCCCGCAGAGAGCAGCACGTTGGCGTTAATCACCCGGTTGTTCAGCGCCATCAAAGTTTTGCGAAGAATCGGAAAACCGACCCACAACAAAACGAACGCCGCGACGGCAAAGCTGAACCAGGCGCGGATGTACGCTGGCAGTCCGAACAGGTTCAGCGGATCAACGACGAGATCCAGCAACGCGAGCCCCATGCCGATGCGGCCGCGCGTCTTGATCAGCGTAAAGATCGCCTCGTCGGTGGTGTATTGCTGCGTCTCGGTCGCCGAGACGTTGTAACCGAGACTCTCGACCGCGGCGGCGACTTCCTCCCGGCTGATTTCCTTCGTATCCGCTTCCGCGACGACGATGCCGTGGACGAGATTGACCATGACGTTCTTGATTCCGGGCCGCCGCTTGAGCGCCCGCTCGACGCTCATCGTGCAGAACGAGCACATCAGCCCGGAGACTTTCATTTGGATGGTTTCAGTAGCCATAATTTTGGTTCTTTGGTGATTTGGTTTTCAGCACACTACGGCTTGGAGTAAGGTCCAAGGTCAAGGCTGGATTCAGGAAAGTTTTAGAGGAATGCCGAGAGTGCTCGGAGGTAGTAGGCGCTGACCAGGAGCAGGACGCAGCCGCTCCCGATTTGCACCCCACGGCGCCACGCGGCGAAGTGGACAAAGCGCATCAGCGCGCCGGCAAAAACGCCGACGAGCAGAAAAGGCAGCCCGCGCCCGATCCCAAATGCTAGCGCCAGGCCTGTTCCGTAAAGCGGGCTGCCCTGCGCCGTAGCGAAAGTCATGAGAACGAGCAGAGGCGCAGCGGAAGTGCCGAGGCTGAACGCGAATCCGTAGCCAAATGCGCCTGCGAGTCCGGGTCGGCGCAGCGCGGCGAGTTGATCGACTTTTAGACGCGGCCCGAGAAACGCCACGCCCGCTCCGACCAGCGTCAGCAGTGCCATTCCGGCTGTCCAATATCTGCCAAAAGACTCGCTCATCACCGCCCCCAGCCGGCCCGCGAGAGCGCCGAGCACCATCAGATTGACGACGATCCCCGCGAAGAAACTAATGGCGATGCCGAAGCCAGCTCGGGGCCTCTGGCTCTCCTCCGCGCCTGCGACGCCCACAACGCCGATGCCGACTGGCAGTGTGCACGGGCACACCGCGCTCGCGACAATGCCGGCCAACGCGGCAACCGCGAACATCCACACCGATCCATGCGGCAGTCCTGCCGCGCTTTGGTCGAGGAATTGTTCGAGCGTCATTTCGTGGGCTTTGGAGCAGGCGTCCCGGCCTGGTAGCCGAGACCATTGATCACGCCCGCCAGCTTCTCGGGAGTGACCTTCGCGCCGTCGTATTTCACGGTCGCGCTGCCCGGACTGAGTTTCACCTCGACCTCGGCGACTCCCGGCACCGCGCGCAGCGACTGCTTGGTCTTCGCGACGCAGGCCACGCAGGACATCCCTTTCACGGGAATGACGACCGATGCGGCGTCGGTCTGCGCCGTCTGCTTCGTCGATTCAGCGCGCAGAGATCGGGTGCCGAAGAACCCCGCTACGGAGAGGACGAGAACGGCCAGTGATACGGATAAGATAAGTTTCATGCCCGCACGCTACCCCTTGGAGTCCAGTCCAAGGTCAAGGGAAAGATTTGCGTAACTTCCAGGAAATCCCGAGCGCGCTCCCGTGCCGATTTTAGAGCACATTCGCTTCAAACAAAACCGCCAACGCCCGGAAGTATTATTGCGGCGTAAATCGCCCGTTTCTTTAGGCTCGGACGGATGGACGTTCAAAATCTCAGGAACACCCTCGAAGACTGCCAGGTAGGTCTCACTTCGGCACCGTTGTCTTCGCCGTGGGCGTCGCGCTTCTGGTGCCGGGCACGAGCGCGCTGGAGAACGCAGTGAACCCCGCACTGGCGCTCATGCTGTTCGTCACCTTTCTCCAGGTCCCAGTGGCCGAACTCGGGCGAGCATTTACGCAGGTCCGTTTTTTCGGAGCGTTAATGGCGGCGAATTTTATCGCGGTGCCGCTGCTTGTTGCAGGGCTGATCCAGTTTCTTCCGGCCGAGCCCATGTTGCGGCTGGGGGTGCTCCTAGTTCATGGCGGCTGTAGCATCCGTTCTGATTAGTCGAGAGCAAATCGAACAATGGATGAGCGGCGGTGCCTTGGCATATACAGCCGCCGTGTTGGCGAGAATTCCCGCCTACATCTGTGAAGGCGGCGAAGTCCCTCTCACTGCGGCGTTGGTTGGGATGGGCGTAGGCGTCGGACCGGCATTCACTTTTATGCAAGCCTCGGCAGGCACTTGTCTGCCCACCATCATGATGCTGCCCAAGCTGATCGGCGTGAAAGTTACGATCATCTACGTGATTTTTTGGCTGGTGTATTCAATCGGCAACGGAATCTTGATGGCTTGGATTCTGTAATGAATTCACGTCGTCTGCTCATGGCTCAATTATCAAGTAATTGGCGAACGGAGACACCGCAAGGGCGCCGCTGGGTGACGCCCCGGATTTGAGCGCCTGCCGGATGGCGTCTCCCATGAATTTTTGCACAGTCTTTTTCATAGGCCGCGCCCCAAGGCCCTTGTGAATGCCTCTCCTCACCAGAAATTCAAAGGCAGGTTCGGAAACGGAGAGATCGAAACCCTGCTCCCGAAACCGGGTGAGTTCCTCGGAAACAGCAAGCTGGCCGATTTCGCGTTGCGTATCCGGGGAAAGAGGTTTGAAGACGATTTTTTCGTCAAACCTTCCAACCAACTCGGGGCGGAAAAAACGATGGAGTTCCGCCGAAACTGCCCGTTCCAGCGTGGCGAATGGAAGCCGGGTCGGGCGCAAAAGCTGCTGCGAGCCGATATTGCTGGTGCAAACGATGTAAAACCCGGAGAGGTCGTAGGTTCGGTGATCGGCCAGCGTGATACGAGCCGCATCGAGCATCTGCAAAAAGAGATCCCATATCAGCCGATGGGCTTTTTCGATTTCATCGAATAGGAGAATACCTTGCCGGTGTTCGGCGAGCGCCTTCCCGAGTCGTCCGGGACTGCCGGTTTCGTCTCCCATGAACAACTTCACCGCGTCGAGGTGGAGAAATTCGGACATGTCGAACCGGAACACGGAATTTTCACCGAAAAGGTAACGGGAAAATTCGAGCGTCAATTCCGTCTTTCCTACGCCGGTCGGCCCAAGAAACAAGAATGAGCCGAGCGGCTTGCCGGTGGGCTGCAAACCAAGCTGGCCGCGTTCCAGAACGGAGCAAACGCGGGGAATGACGTGGCCTTGGCCTTTGATCTTGGAAGCAAGATGTGGCTCAAGATCGGTGAGTTTTTCGATGAGATGATTCATAGTTGGGTGACGGGTTGAGGTTTACCCTTGAACCACTGGCGTAAACCGTAGTCGGGGCGAAAGCAGGTGAACCATTTTGGAAAACTGCCGTCCGGGTTGATCGGAGGGATGAGTTTTTTGCGAAACGGCTTTTCACAATGCCGGATGATGGCGGTGAACTTCGGCAGCTTGCGCAGGCGGTATGGCTCGAAGAACGGTTTGATTTTTCGCTGGTAGTTGTAGGAACGTTTCCCGGCTGACCAGCCCCACGATTTTTCCACGACTTCCCGCTCGCCGATATTTTTGGAAGCGATGACGGCCGAATCATGATTCGCCACGGTAAAAATCAACTCGTTACTGAGATTCAGCAAGAGAACGTCGGCATACCGTTTATCAAGCGAGCCGTGAATGGATGTGTAGGCTTGCGTGGCAAGCACGATGGTTGCGCGGGCCTCGCGGATAACGCCTGCGGCTCTATGATCCGCAAAGGCGGATTCCGCCCCGGTGATGATCTCCTGTCCCTCGTCGGCGAAAAGAATCAGAAGATTGTTTTGCTCCCGTTCCTCGGC
>JAFKMU010000008.1 GCA_017305195.1 Verrucomicrobiota bacterium
GCAGGAGAACTCCCAATGGGCACCAATCTGTTACTTCCGATCGACCGGCTCGCCAAACCGTCGCGGTCTTCGGAACTGGCCGCCCTCATCAGACGAATTCTTGCGGAAAATGCCGGCAAGCTGGAACAGGCAATAACAGCCAGGACGTTGACCGTTTCCGTTCCCTCCGAAGACCATGCGATAGAAATTTGGGACAGCGACTCAGGACGTATCCGGTTCATGATCGGGGGCCTTGCACGGATTACCGAAATCGTGCCTTTCGTAATCGACTGGAAAGAAGGAATGCTTGATCTGCGGCTTTCAGAAATGGAAACCGATGAATCCGGCGAGGAGATTTTCCCCGAGTCAGTTTCCGCCCCGTCAAAAAAACTCCGTATAATTTACGCAGAAGACAACCTAGATGACCAAGAAAGGTTGTCTGAATTGCTCTCCGGGAGAGGGCATTCCGTCACGTGCTGCGACAATGGGCAGACAGCCTTGGAGGAGATTACACGGGCTTCGTATGACGTGCTCGTCACAGACAATGACATGCCTCGCATGGGGGGCTTGGAGTTGATTCGTGCGTTCCAAAATACCCGTTCCATTCCGAAAATCATTGTCAGTTCCGCATTCATGGAGGCTGAAAGGGAGGAGCAATATCGAAATTTGGGTGTCAGCCTGTTTCTGCCAAAACCATCGCCTTCTGAAAAAATTGTGAAAGCTGTCGAGGGTGATTGAGCAGCGAGCAGCGCGGCTCGCTTTCACAAATCCACACGGTGCCCGCGCCCGGAGTTTCCCGCCTACCTTTCCGGTCTCAGTTCTGGGGCGGACTGGCATTCTATCCTTCGCGCCGCCCCGCCGCGTAAGCTTCAAACACCTTGAAAATCTCGTCTCTCACCCGGCGAAAGACTGCTAAAACTTCCTCATCGGAACCAGTGGCATGGGCGGGATCATCAAACCCCCAATGATGCCGGTTTACCTGCCCCGGAAACATCGGGCAGGCTTGATCGGCATTTCCGCATACCGTGATGACAGTTTCGACGCTCTTCCCGAGAAATTCATCCATGTGTTTTGAGCGATGGCCGGAAATGTCGATGCCGATTTCCTTCATGACGGCGATAGCCTTGGGATGGACATATCCCGCAGGCTTGGAACCGGCGCTTCGGACATCGAGCAGATCGCCCGCAGCTTGACGGAGGATTCCTTCGGCAAGGTGACTCCGGCAGGAATTTCCCGTGCAGAGAATTAAAACAGTAGGTTTGTTCATGGTGATTTGATTGGCGGACAAAAGCGTTTGGCGGGGCCACGCGGTCCTTATGCCCTCGCGGGGCGTTCATACCACCGCTTCGAGGAAACGCAGATGCGGCAGACCGACAGCATGACAGGGACTTCGACTAGGACGCCGACGACTGTTGCCAAAGCTGCCGGGCTGGTCGGTCCAAACAGGGTAATGGCAACGGCAACCGCCAACTCAAAAAAGTTGCTCGCCCCGATCAAAGCGCCGGGAGTGGCGACATTGTGTTTAACCCGAAAGAGCCGCATTAGCCCGTAGGCGAGTCCTGAATTGAAATAGACCTGAATCAGAATCGGCACGGCCAGCAGCAGCACGGCAGTCCAATTCGATAGAATGTTTTCCGCCTGAAAGGCGAAAATGAGGGTCAAGGTTGCCAGCAATGAAAAAATTGCCACGGGGCGAAATCTCGGAAGAAAGCGTTTCTCAAACCACGAGAGGCCACGCGCTTTGATGAGCGCCATTCGGCTTAACCACCCCGCCCCAAGGGGAATGACGATAAAGACCACTACCGAGGTGATGAGAACTTGAGTCGGGATATGAACCCCACTGACCCCGGCCAAAAACATGACAATCGGCGCGAAGGCGAAAATCATGATGAGATCATTGATGGCGACTTGCGCAAGGGTATAGGAACCGTCTCCGTCCGTCCACGTAATTTGCCGCTGTCTTGGGGTCAATCCAGCCGAGCACGGACGAAAAGAGCCACTGGATAAAAAGCCAGCCGAGCAGCGCCATGCTGAACGGTTTGACCAGCCAGTTTACGAACAGAGTCACCGCGAGTCCCTTCGGTTTTGCGAATACCGCCTTGATGCCGCCGAAATCAATCTTGAGCATCATCGGATAGATCATGAGCCAGATGAGAACGGCGATGGCGACATTCACATGGGAGTCCTGGCCGAACTCCCATTCGCTGATTTGCCGGGTAAACTCCGGCAGAAGCTCCCCGATGGCAATGCCCGCAACCATGCAGACCAGAACCCACAAGGAAAGATACCGCTCGAAAAAATCGAGGCGTTTAGCCGTGTTCATCGGACGAGTTACGACGTGGCAAGCGGGTTAATTTGAATTTTCTCACGCTCACCGATTTCCTTGGTGGCGACAGCCAGACGCAGAGCGTCTAGTTTTTCAAAGGGCAACGAGGCCAGCAGTTCGAGACGGCGATTGATTTGTTGGGCCACCTGCCAGAACACATGATGCGCGGCCTTGTTATCCCCCTCGAAAGCGGCAGGATCGGGCGAACTCCAATGGGCAAGGATCGGCTGCCCCGGCCAGACCGGGCAAATTTCCTTGGCATCGTCACAGAGCGTAATGACGAAATCGAACTCCAAATCATGGAACTCTTCCCACGTTTTGCTGCGGGCACCCGTTGCGTCGATTTTAAAGGTATCCTGCAATACCGCCAGCGCCATCGGATGCGGTGCAGGCTTTGGGTTGGCTCCGGCGCTATAAACTTCAAAACGGTGCGGAGCGATCCGCTTGAGCAGGTATTCAGCCATGATGCTCCTGGCGGAATTGCCGGTGCAGAGGAAGAGAATTTTGAAGCGGGGTTTTTCTGGATTCATTTTAGCAGCAGGTTGATTTTTGAGAGAGAGTTTCCCCAATCCACTCGGTGCCCTGTTTCACCTTCCCCAGCTTTTTGAGGTCATCGCGAAACCGCTTGTCGGTCTGGGCGCAATCTTGCAGACACTTGAGATTCGATTCCAATTCCGGCGAAAGCTTCGATGGCAGGCTATAAATCATCCAAGTACCCCGCCTGGTCGTCTCGACCATCTCCCGTTTCCGCAGGTAGGCCAGATGTTGGGATACCTTGGTTTGGGGCACTTCCAGAATGTCCTGAAAATGGCAGACACAGAGCGGGCCTTGTGTCAGCAGGTGAATGATGCGGAGCCGGGTCGCATCGCAGAAGCATTGGTAAATCTGGATGAGTTCCATGATTTGGAAACTGCTTGAGATAGATATATCTGTCAACGACTATATTCATGTTGACGGATATACTGGCGCGCGCATATTGCCATCCTATGAACGTCGCCGAATTCAAGTCCCATCTGTCAGCTCATCCGAACAAGGTCGTCCGTTTCGTTTTCGACGACGGTGAAGCCATTCCCGCCCACTACCACGTCACCGAGGTAGGCCATGTGAAAAAGGATTTCATCGACTGCGGTGGAACCGTCCGCTCGATTTCCGCCTGTCTCTTGCAGACCTGGACGCATGAAGATGACAAGGAGCACCGCCTTGATTCTACCAAGCTCCTTTCCATCATTTCGCTTGCCGAAACCAAATTCCCAATCTCCGACTTGGAAGTTGAAGTTGAATACGAAGGCCGCGTTATCTCCCAATTCCTTGTTCTCAGCGCGGAGCCAACGGCGGATGCCATTGCCTTTGAACTTGGCGACAAACACACCGATTGTCTCGCCAAGGAAAAATGCGGCATTGATGGCTCCGGCTGCTGCTAAGAATTCTACCGCCGTTCATTGGCCACCTGCGTTCAGGCAGAAGTTTGAAACGAACTGCGCGGTGGCCTGAAACCGTCCGTCTCAGAGCAGACTACTGTTTAAGAAGCCTCCCGCTTCTTTCCGAAAATAAGCGGAAAAGTTGCCCCGGACTCGGGGCCAGGGCCGTGAATTTCCGTGCGAATGTCGCGGCATGAAAGCACATGCCACCCTCGACAATGACATCCGCCACTCCGACCGCCGCCATCCGGTCGATTTTCTAGAACCCCTCCCGACTCCAGAAGATCAGCTCCACCGCATTTGTGAAGTTCTGAGCCGCACCTTCGGTTGGGTGGCCGAAGCTACCACGGTTGAGCAAAAGGGACTCCGGGCTTCCGTGGTTCTGTATTGCGTCCGGGCCGATCTTCTTGGCACGGCCACCCTTGAACAAATAGGCGCAACCATCGGCACTCCACAGGCCGCCGTGGACGAATTGGTGTCCGAATTCTGCCACAGCATTGGCTGGTAACATGAGCGCGACGACTCAGCAAACCGCCGAGCAAGTGCGCGGTATTCCCCTGCAAGAATTGCTCCGCTGGCACGGTTTCAAAATCCGGCAAGAGGGCGTCAGCATCCGTGCTCGGAGTGACCGTCACAACATCGTCGTCACCGGCAGCAAGTGGTTCGACAACAAAACCGGCACGGGTGGCGCAGGCGCGATTGACCTGCAAATGCACCTTTGCGGCGGGGATTTCCAAACCACCTGTCACGTTTTGGCCGAAGGCTTCCGCCCCACCGGGGCAGGGCTGGTTTTCCCTCCAGACAAGAACCCAGACAGCAGGCGCAGGCCCTTTGAAGAACTGGCCGCGCAATACGCCGTTCCAAGTCTCGCTAACTGGCCGATAGCCCGCGACTACCTTGTCGAAACCCGCAAAATCGAACCTGCCATCGTGCATGAGTTGCATGGACGCGGTTCGATCTACGCCAACAACCACCAGCCCAACCCCGGCATCGTCTTTCTTCACCGCACGCCGCACGGCAAGGTGGAAGGAGCCACGTTGCGGGATACACGCCACGAATCCAGCTTCCGGCCCTGCCTTGGCAATAAGCTCTCAGCTTGGTTCTCCATTGGAGATCTCGCCAAGGCTGAAACCGTCGTGGCGGTGGAATCACCCATCGAGGCATTGAGTTATCACACGCTCTTTGCGGGCCGCAATGACCCGCTGGCCATCGTCAGTTGCTCCGGTTCCTTCGTGCCGGAGGAACTGATGTTTCAAGCCTATGACCGCCGCCAAAGCTTTGTTGTGGCCTTGAACAATGACGATGCAGGGGAATTTGGATGGCAGAAAGCCTGGGACGGCACCACCGACTGGACCGGCTTCAAAATTTCTTCTGCCTGCCCCCGTCTCAAGGATTGGAACGCTGATTTGATGTCCTCCCAGCGGATCACCAACGGTCCGCGAAACTCGCTTCACCTGTAACCACTCCTTCCTAGCCCTCCGTAAAGTCACTATGGAACTTACCGCCACCTATTCCCCCGAAGACAATAAACTGCGCCTGTATTCCAGCGCCCGGCTCGATACCGAGACCTATTCCCGGCTGAAAGCCGCTGGTTTTTCATGGGCACCCCGACAGCAGCTTTTCGTCGCGCCCATGTGGACGCCACAACGTGCCGACTTGCTCATGGAGCTTTGCGGCGAGATCGGCGACGAAAACAAATCCCTTTCCCAGCGAGCCAAGGAACGGGCCGAACGCTTTGAAAATTACAGCGAGAACCGGGCTAAGGACGCCGAGAACGCCCGCAAAAAGGTGGATGCCATCGTGGAACACATCCCCTTTGGACAGCCTATCCTCATCGGCCACCACAGCGAGAAACGCGCCCGGAGAGACGCCGAGCGCATCGGCGAAGGAATGCGCAAGAGCAGCAGAATGTGGGACACGTCGAAATACTGGACGCAGCGCGCAGAGGCCGCATTGGCCGATGCTGAATACAAGGAGTTGCCAGATGTTCGCGCCCGCCGCATAAAAAAATTGGAGGCAGAGCAGCGAAAACAAGAGCGTTACCTGACTCATGCTCGCAAGGCCCTCACGGCGTGGAGCGCGGAGGGAGTTACGCAGGAACAGGCTTTGGAAATCGCCGGCTGGGCGAATTTTTACCTTCCGCGCAAGCAGGGGGACCGCCCCGATTTCCACCAATCGCCGAGCGCCTCGACGGCCTTGGATGGCAGTTATCCGAGCCTCTACGCGCCCCGCTCGTTGGCGGAAGTGGTCGAAAACGGGAAGATTTGCTTCGCGCGATCAGCCGAATATCATGAGCGTTGGCACGAGCATTTTACCAATCGGATCGCTTACGAACGTGCCATGCTCGGCGTGCAGGGTGGCATTGTAGCCGACAAAAACGCGCCGCAAGTCGGCGGTGCCTGCAAGTGTTGGGCATCGCCTCGCGGCGGCTGGTCGTTGATTCAAAAGGTTAACAAGGTATCCGTGACCGTGCTGGATAATTGGGGAAATGGCGGGGACGATTTTACCCGCACCATTCCCTTTCACAAGCTCACCGCCGTAATGAGCCGGGCCGAGGTTGACGCCGCCCGTGAAGCGGGGTTGCTCGCGGGAGAATGCCCTCTCGGCTTCTTTCTCCGCTCGAAACCGAGCCAGGCCGAGACAGTGAGCGAACCGTCGCAGCCCGTTCAGGAGGAACCAAAGGTTGCCCAAGCCCCGGCCATTCCGAGCGGGATTCAGACCCCACGCGGCCCGCTCCCCCAAAGCCAGCAGGAGCTTTTTAAGCTGCGGCCTGGGCAATCGCAGAAACGCGCAATCGGCCTGTGAACGCTTTCCTTTTCCACATGGCGCACACGCGCTTGTGTTCCGCTCGTTGGCCCGAGCCGCTGACGGCACCGGGGGCGGCGCAGGCTTGCCCCTCGTGCCTACCGTCTCCAGCCAACCAGCTTACCTGTCAGGCCGACCCCCGCCTTGGCCGCCCATTGAAGAAAGGCAAACGCTTCGCTCCCCGCCATTCTTCAAACGGCGGCTGCACCCGAGGCCGACCGGCTGCTTTTCCATCTCGCACCCCGGCGATGGCCGCGCTCATTGGGCACCGCCGCGCCGGTTCGCCGAGGCTTCGACCTCTCGCCCCGCTTCCCTCCACGTCGGCCCCCAATCAGCGCACCTTTGCCGAGCAGCCGGGTTGCGCCCGCCCGTCTTCGCCTTCCCCCGAGCGCCGGCTCCGGACGGAACGAATCGGCGGCGTGACTTCTTTCGACCCCTCAAGCGGAGTCCCCGGAAACGGGTTCCGGGCCTCCTTCAAACACCCGGCCCGACCATTCGGGCTTCCCCACATCCTCGTTCATTTTCCTCTGTCAAATGACCGTGAGCAAAGTGATTTCCCCGGGGGAAATCACATCGCGCTTGCTGCGCAAAAATCCCTCTTCTCCGCGTGTCAGGCACGCTCCGAAACAAAATCCATTTTCTCTCCAAATCCCAAAATACTTAACCCCATTAACTAAAATGCCACGCAACTCCAAACCCGGAACCGCCCGTATTGACCTTGATGTCGCCATTCAAGCGCAACTGCGTTTCAACGCTCTGCACGAAGCCCTCGGCTTCAAAACAAAAGCCGAGACGTTCGAGGCCGTGGTCTATGCCGTATCCATGCAGGACAAAATCGACCCGCACATGGTCGAACGCATCGAACGCAAGCTCGATGACTTTATGGAAATCATGGAGTCCGTTTCGTGAAAAACGGAATGATATTTCCGTTCAAGACGACGTGGCGCTCCCGCCTCGATCTTGAATATCTCGACGAAACTTCCGAGCGGAAGCATTCGCTGCGGGCACGCTCGGGCGAACGCCTGGAAAACTCCGGCGTCGGCAAGCGGCTGAAACAATTCGCCGATTATGCGTCGAAGGAAACGCACGGGCAGGTTCACGCCGGCGGATTTTTTCATCACATGATTTTGGCGAACGCGGACGGCTCGCGCTCCGCGCCGTCGCAACTCACGAACGCCGAGCGGAAACGCCGGATTTCCGATGCGTGGTTCAAACATCTTCGGAAGTTCCCCTCATCGTCGGAAAATCCGGTCATACAACACCGGCTCATCTTCACAATGTCGCAGCCGTTTCACGACAAGCTGGTGCAGTCCGGTATCAATCCCGACCGCGTTTTGCAGACCACCATGAAAAAGGTGATGCGCAAATTCGCGGAACGGTTTCACGCGCACGATGCGATTGGTTACGCCTACGGCCTGCACCACGACACGGACAATCTTCACGTCCACGTCGCACTGTGCCCGCGCACCGCCAAAGGCGCGTACGTCGGATGCAGCATGTCCAGCTCCGCAGCCTCGGGAAACAAAAACCAGATGGCCTATCTGATGAAATGTTTCGAGCAGGAGAACAATCGTTGGAGCCAGATTTTGGAATCGCCGGAAAAACTGCAAGAGCACCTGTCGAAGCAAATCGACTCGGACAAACTGGTGTTTGCGCCAAAGCTCGCGACCGCCCACATGCAGGCATTGCGAAGCGCGCAGACCGCCGAGGCAATCCGGCTCCAGCAATTCTATCAAAGCATCCGCAATCTGGAATCGGCCATCGCGGCAAAGCGGCAATTTCTCGCGGCAAAACGGAATGTAAATCTCGTTTCGCGCTTGTGGGGACGGCGAAAACCCAAGCTCACACGCACTGCGGAAAGGCTTGCGGATGCCGTGGACCGACGCTCGCTGCGGGAAATGCAAAATCTCCTCTTCAAGATCAAACGCGACTACTGCGCCGCTCACAAACGCTACGCGCAAACCCACGGATTCAATTCTTATGGCAATCGAAGCACCCAGGCACACGTCCATCGGCAGCAGGGACACAAACTCTGATTTCGTCCTCTGCGAAAATTTCGCGTTCCGTCCCGCGAACGTGGACGGCTTTTCGCATCAGAAATTCGAGGACGGCACTGCCGTTACGACCGTCAATTTCAAATCCTACACGCAGAGCGTTCCCGACCCGGAGCGCCGCCTGTTCGATTTCCTGATTTCCAAGCTCAACCCCAAACCCACCGATGAAAATTCTTGATTCACTTCTTTATGCTTTGTGCGCAGCCAGCGCGCTGGCCGGATATTTTTATCTCGCGCCGCCACTTTCCTTCGTCGTTTTTGGCCTGTGCGCTGCATTCGCCGCGTGGACGCTTTGCGCGGCTGACAATTCCGGCAAGATCGTCCTCCGGCTCGGCGGCTTGGCGTGGACAATGGAGGATTTCGTTCGTGGCTGGCTTATTACCGGGAGAACGGGTAGCGGGAAAACGCAATCCGCGATCAATGCGATTACATTTCAGATTTTCCAGAACGTCAAAAATTGGGGCGGGATCTGCCTCGACCAAAAAGGGCTGTATTGGGAAATACTGGTGCGGATGGCCGCGCACTTTGGGCGTAGCGACGACTTGGTTTTGCTGCAAACCCGGCCACCGGGCGAAGATATGCTTTGGCGTCCCCCGCATACCATCAATATCACCGGGAACCCGGACGTTCCCGCCTCCACCTATGCAAAAGTCATCGTGGATACGGCGGTGTCATTGACCGGGGGGCGCGGCGGCAATCCGTTCTTCCCCACAAAGGCCCAACTCGCCATTCAAACCGCCTTTGAAATTCTCCGGCACATCGAGGCGTATGTCACCATTCCGAATGTTCACCGGCTTTTGCTCGTTCCCGAGGATTCCAACGCCGCGCTTGAGGAACTAATGAACCGGGGCGATCAACGCTCCCGCGAACTGGTGACAGCCTTTCGCAGCTATCTTGACCAGCCCGAGGAACAGCTTGGCGGTGTGCAGGGAACGCTGAGCACGTATTTGGAATTTTTCCTGAACCCCGAAATCTCCGAAG
>JAFKMU010000059.1 GCA_017305195.1 Verrucomicrobiota bacterium
GGGAGGCGCTGGAGAGGCGCATCTTGATGTCTTGGCTCGGTTGAGCGCATCTGATTGTCAAGCATGGCTAAAAGAGGAGCATGGCCAGTCGTTAATATCTGAAACTGCTAATTTTGTCGCTTCAAGCTTCCGCGGGGAAGGAGTGCATCAAAAAATTGCGTCAACGATTGCTAAAGCCGTTCTTTCAATTGAGGATGATTCTGTGGAGGGTCTATTTAGAGTGACTCAATGGAAGAGAACGGCAAGGAGGCTTTCTGGGGATGTTGGGGCGCTGGAGAGCTTTCTTGCGGGAGTTATTAATGAAAGATAACTCCTAGCAACCCGATAAGCAGGCTTCCAATGGCCAGTATCATGAACCATAACTGCGTTTTGTTATTGCGCTTGTCCAAGTCGTGAATTAATCGCGTTAGTTGAATATGATTGATTGTGAGTGCTCTGACTACCGCTCGGTGCTGGACATAGGAGTTGATGATTTTATCGCTGTTTAGCTGACGTAGATATTCTTGCAACGTGCTTGCGTCAGCGTTCCAGACGGTATTCGTTTCAAATGCCGATTGCAGGTCAGGTTTAGAGTCAGATGGCTGGTTCATGTTTAAGCGAACTTTTGGTCAATTGGTTTGCGCTTCGATTTCAAGAACAAAACTATGTTTGTTTTCGAGCCATTTCGTGCGTATTGCGCGAAGTGTTTTTAGTTCTCCCCATTCCACCCCTCCACGATCCGCAGAAACTCCCCTGCTGCGCGGGTCGGCGGGCGTTGTTTGGTCCAGATGGCGGAGACGGTGCGTTGGGGGCGGGGGTGGCGGAGGGAACGGTAGACGGGGCTGTCGGGGCGTTCGGCGCGGGTGGCCATGGCGGGGATGAGCGAGAGGCCGACTCCGGCGTGGACGAGGGTCTGGATGGTCTCGAGTTGCGCGCCGCGAAAGCTGATGCGAGGGGGAGGTCTTATGAAAGCCTGCGCGATTGCCTATGAGAGCCTGCGCGATGTCTATGAGACACGACAGGATTGGCTATGAAGCCCGGTGCGATGTGCTGCGGGGCGTTCTGGTATTTTCCTTTGCTGCGCTGCGGAGATGCTCGGGGCGTCGAGTCCAGGTTTCGCGAAATCGGAAACGTAAAAAAAACGGCCGCGGGCACTCTTTTGGGAGTGGCTCGCGGCCGTTGGGTGATGCGGGGGTCAGGCGAGGTCGAAGCGATCCAGCTCTGTGACCTTGGCCCAGGCGGCGATGAAGTCGTCGACGAATTTTCGCTGGGCGTCTTCGCTGCCGTAGACTTCCGCCACGGCGCGGAGCTGGGAGTTTGACCCAAAGACGAGGTCGACGCGCGAGGCGGTCCATTTCAACTCGCCGGATTTCCGATCCCGGCCCTCGAAGGCCTCGGCCTCCGGGGACACGGCTTTCCATTCCGTCCCCTGGTCGAGGAGGTTGAGGAAGAAGTCGTTGGTCAGCAGGCCGGGGCGCTTGGTGAAGACTCCCTGGCGCGACTGGCCGTGGTTGGCGTTGAGCACGCGCAGGCCGCCGATGAGCACAGTCAATTCCGGCGCGGTGAGCGTGAGCAGTTGCGCCTTGTCGATGAGGAGTTCCTCGGCGGATACGCGGTAGCGGCCCTTCAGGTAATTGCGGAATCCGTCGGCGGCGGGCTCCAGCACGGCGAAGGAGTGAACATCCGTCTCCTCCTGCGAGGCATCGGTGCGTCCGGCGTGGAAGGGCACGGTGACCTCATACCCGGCGTTGCGCGCGGCTTGTTCCACGGCGGCATTGCCTGCCAGGATGATGGTATCGGCGAGCGACACTTTCTTGCCGCCGGTCTGGACGCTGTTGAACGCGCCCTGGATGCGCTCGAGGACCTGGAGCACCCTGGCGAGTTGCTCGGGTTCGTTGGCCTCCCAGTCCTTTTGCGGGGCGAGGCGGATGCGCGCGCCATTGGCTCCTCCCCGGCGATCGGAACCCCGGTAGGTCGAGGCGGACGCCCAGGCTGTCTTGACCAGCTCGGGGACCGACAGCCCGGAGGCCAGGATCTGCTCCTTCAGGAAGGTGGCATCCTCCATGTCGATGAGCGGATGGTTGACGACGGGCACGGGGTCCTGCCAGATGAGGATCTCGGAGGGAACCTCGGACCCGAGATAACGGGAGCGGGGGCCGAGGTCGCGATGGGTGAGCTTGAACCAGGCGCGGGCGAAGGCGTCGGCAAACTCCTGCGGGTTCTCATAGAATCGCCGGGAGATTTTTTCGTAAATCGGGTCAAATCTCAGGGCGAGGTCCGTGGTGAGCATGGAGGGAGCCCGGCTGAGCGCGGGGTCCTGCGGATCGGGCACGGTGCCTGCGCCTGCGCCATTCCTGGGCTGCCACTGGTGAGCGCCTGCGGGGCTCTTGGTCAGCTCCCATTCGTACTCAAAGAGGTTCTTGAAAAACCCATTGCTCCATTGCGTCGGGGTGCTGGTCCAGGTGACCTCGAGGCCGCTCGTGATGGCGTCGCGGCCTTTGCCGCTGCCGTATGAGCTTTTCCAGCCGAGTCCCTGCTCCTCCAGGCCTGCGGCCTCGGGATCGGGGCCGACGTTCGCGGCATCGCCTGCTCCATGGGTCTTGCCAAAGGTGTGGCCTCCCGCGATGAGCGCGACGGTTTCCTCGTCGTTCATGGCCATGCGGGCAAAGGTCTCGCGGATGTCGCGGGCGGCGGCGACGGGGTCGGGGTTGCCATTGGGCCCCTCGGGGTTGACGTAGATGAGGCCCATCTGCACGGCGGCGAGGGGGTTCTCCAGGTCGCGATCGCCGGAGTAGCGCTTGTCATCGAGCCAGACGGTTTCCGATCCCCAGTAGATGTCCTCCTCCGGCTCCCAGATGTCCTCGCGGCCCCCGGCAAATCCGAAGGTCTTGAAGCCCATGGATTCCAGCGCGACGTTGCCCGTGAGGATGAGGAGGTCGGCCCAGGAGATTTTCCGCCCGTATTTCTGTTTGATCGGCCAGAGCAGGCGGCGGGCTTTGTCGAGATTCACATTATCGGGCCAGCTGTTGAGGGGAGCAAAGCGCTGGCTGCCCCGGCTGGCTCCGCCACGGCCATCTGCGGTTCGGTACGTACCCGCGCTGTGCCAGGCCATGCGGATGAAGAGTCCGCCGTAGTGGCCAAAGTCCGCCGGCCACCAGTCCTGGGAATCCGTCATCAGGGCATGCAGGTCGGCTTTGACCGCCTCGAGGTCGAGGGTCTTGAACTCCTCGGCGTAGTCAAAGTCCTTGTCCATCGGGTCGGACAGGCAGGAGTGCTGGTGCAGGAGGTTGACTTTGAGCTGATTCGGCCACCAGTCGCGGTTCGAGGTTCCAGCGTTGGGGGCGTGGTGGAAGGGGCACTTGGCTTCGGCTGACATGGTTTCTCCGTTTGCAGGGTTTTTCGATTGGCCCGCCGATGCCCGGAAAGGTTTACCGAGCCGCGACGACCGTCTGGAAAGTTGCCCGCGCCCCGTGGGGCGTCCTGCTCTGGCCAGAATGCACGCTGGGGGTGGGCAGCTCGTATTTTACGAGTGAGAGTATTCGTCCTGCCCTCATCCCGGGTCAAGGGGCAATCGGTTCACTTTTTGTCACCGGGCAGGCGAGGGGGAGCGCCCGGGCTGTGCCAGGTCTTTCTCTCGCCGTGCGTCGGCACCCGTCAGGGCGGGGGGATTTTTTGCCCAGCGATGGGAGGGCGTGAAAAATATCGCCGGGTACGCGGGCGGCGGAGCCTGTGCTGGACAAGGTCTGCGGTCGTTTGATGGGCGGGGGGCGGTAATCGTGCTTTCAGCCCTTCCGCCCGGCGGGATATATTAGGCGGGTGCGGTTGCCCGATTTGTCCGACACCCTCCGGGGACCTTTGCTGGCGTGTCTGATCCTTGCGTGCGCGGGCGGGCAGACGGCCCTGGCCGACGCGCTCGTGGTGGAGGCCGAGAGCGGGGAGCTGCATGGCGGAGCGGTCAAGAGCACCGAGACCCCGGGCTTTTCCGGTGCGGGCTACGTGGGCGGCTTTGCCAAGGCGGGCGATGCGGTCGACATCCCGGTCGATGTCCCGGAGGCGGGATTTTATACCCTGCGTGTCCGGTACCTCGCCCCCGACCCGAAGATGAATCCCGTCCTCGTCAATGGAGCCATCCAGCGCAATGGATTTTATCCGAGGACCGAGGGCTTTCAGTGGATGACAGTCGGGCGTGTCCCTCTCCGCAAGGGAGGCAATACGGTGACGCTGGGAACCGACTGGGGATACCTCCTCGCCGATGCCATCGAGATATCGCCCGCGCCTGCGCCGGCGCCGTTTCAGCTCGCCGAGCATCCGGTCAACCCGGAGGCGTCTCCCGAGGCGAGGGCGTTGTATTCCCGCTTGCGCGCGACGTTCGGGAGATTTGTCCTCGCTGGTCAGCAGGATGAAAAAGGCCAGCGCCGCGCCTTCCTGGCGTCGCTTTCGCCGGAGTTCGTTCCGGTCGTCGTGGGGTTTGATCTGTTGAGGTCCTCCAGCGCCTACGGACGTCCCGACGGCCAGATCGAAAGGGCGCGGGACTGGGCGTTGAAGGAGGGCGGCATCGTTTCCTTTTCCTGGCATTGGTTCTCGCCCTTTGGGGCATTGAACGAAGTGTGGCGCAGCTACTCGACCAACCAGACGACCTTTGACGCCAGCAAGGTGATGGATGAAAAATCGCCGGAGTATCAGGCGATGATCAAGGACATGGATGCCATCGCCGACCAGCTCAAGGTGCTGCGCGACGCCCGCGTACCCGTCCTCTGGCGACCGCTGCATGAGGCGGAGGGCGGGTGGTTTTGGTGGGGTGCCCGTGGGCCGGAGGTCTGCAAACGCATCTACCGGCTCATGTATGAGAGGTTTACGAAGGTCCACCATCTCGACAACCTGCTGTGGGTTTGGACGAGCACGGACGCTCCCGATGCCCGCGAGTGGTACCCCGGCGACGACTGCGTGGATATCGTCGGGGCGGACCTCTATGCCCCGGCGGGCGTGCGAGGCACGTACCTCGCGGTCTTTGACAATCTGCGCCGCATTTATCAGGGGCGCAAAATGATCGCGCTCGCCGAGGTCGGGGCCATTCCCGATCCCGATGCGCTCGTCGCCGAGGATGCTGGCTGGCTCTGGTTCCTCGTCTGGGATGACTACATCACCCGCGCCGATACCAACCCGGCCGACCTCATTCGCAAAACCTACACACACCCTCGTGTGCTCCGTCTGGATGCCTATACGAAAGGGCCGCAGGAGAATTGACTATGTCCAACACCCCCATCCATGTCGGCCTGGCCCAGGCCGCAATGCAAGCCTCACGGGTTCGCCAGCTCTACCACCAGCTCGAAGAAGTCCACCACGGCGCACGCTGGTCGAAACAGGAGGACGTGGTGGGGCTGCAAAGCGACGTGGGTGAACTCGGCAGGCTGGTCATGGGGGCCGAGGGCCGCTGGATGGCCCCCGACGACGTGCGCAAGCAGCTCGAGGTCAAGCTGGCGGAGTGCCTCTGGTGGATATTCTCCCTCTCGAATCGCCTCGGCATCGACGTGGAGCATGCCTATGTCGACAAGATGAACGAGCTGGAGCACGAGCTGACGCTGAGCGTGGCGAATTCCAAAAAGCAGAAGAAGACGGCCCGCCGCAAACCCAAGGGCGCGGCTGAAGGCGAGGGGAAAGGTAATACGAGCGCCTGACCGGAGCGGATTAAAAGCCGCTCTATCGCAGTCGGCCGAGTTCGAATTTCTTGCCCGCCAGCGCGTCTTTGACATGGACGCCCCAGAATGGAGTCGGCGTGTAGTTCCAGTCCGAAATCAAAACGGGCGTGGCCTTGGGATGCAGCGAGAAGGCTGTCCAGTTCAGGTTGTACTTCTGGACCATGGCCAGCGCATCCGGCACCCACGTGGCGGGGTCTTCCTGGTTCTTGGCGGGAATGAACCCCATCTTTTTCACGTCCGCGCCGAATTCGCCGACCAGCACGGGATATTTCTCGGCGACCTTGAGGAAGCGATTCTCCCAGTCCCGGTGCCAGTTGTAAAAATGCGTCGCGTACATGAGGCCGTTGCCGCCCTTGTCATCGAGGGCGAAGCCATTGAGCACGCCGGTCAGGTCGTAGGCGTAATTGATGCCGCCTGCGATGATGATGTTCTTTGCGCCAGTGGAGCGGATGGCATCGACCAGGCCCTGCATGCCGGGGGACTGGAAGGTGGTGTCGGGTGCGCCGCCTTTGCCTTTCACCACGACGTCTCCGCCATTGCGCCAGATCTCCCAGCTGATGTTCGTGGGCTCATTGTAGATGTCGAACAACACGGCCGGGTTGTCCTTGTACCGGGCGGCGGCGTCCTTCCAGAAGTCGACCGCGCTTTCCGGTGCGGCGTGGTAGCGGTGCAGGTCCAGAATGATGTACGCGCCCCGGGCGGCTGCCAGCTTGACGGCATCATCGACGACTTTGCGATAGGCCTCGGCGTCGTTGGGTTTGCCTTTGCCGCCCTTGCCCCGGCCAAACCAGAAATCGTCGTGAACGGGGAGCCGGACCACGTTGGCCTTCCAGTCATCGATGGCGACCTTGACGGAGAGGAGGATGCGCTCGCCCTTTTCCGACCATTCCAGGCTGGGCACGTTCACGCCCTGGAGCAGCACTTGCCTGCCGTCGGGAGTGACGAGGCGGTTGCCCTCGACCTTGAGCGGCTCGGTTTTGGAGGGAAGGGCCAGGAGGGCCGGGATGGCGGCCTCGTCTTCGGCTGCCTTCTTGACGGCGGCGGCCTGGGCGTCCTTGATCGCATTGATCTCGGCCTCCGGCGCTTCGTTTACGGTGACGCTGGAGACTTCGAGCGTGCCAGCGGTCAGCTTGTTGAGGACGACGATGACCTTGAGCTTCTTTGCCCCCTCGGGAACCATCGCCCGGCGGGTAACGTCGGTCCAGTCCTTGGCGTGCGAGTCCAGAACGAAGCCGCCGCCGGATTTGGGCACCCGGTTTCCGTCGGCATCGAGGAACTGGTAGTTAAAGTGCATGTCTTTGCTGAAGACAGGCCCGCCGGAGGAGTTGGTCCCAAACTTGAACCCCTCCACCCGGAAGCGGATTCCGAGATCGACGCCTTTGGTGGATTCCGGCAGGTCGATCGTGCGGGTCTGCTCGACCGTCATCTCGGGTTGCGTCGCGACCAGCCGGAGGAAGCGGACGTCGCCCTCCTTTTCCCAGGTGATGGGAGCTTCCTTGTTTTGCTCCCAGTCCGCCGGCCACGTCGCGTCGGCCCCGGCATTTTGGAAGTCGCCATTGGTCAGGAGGGATTTCGCCGCCGGGGAGGACGCTGGCGTTTCGGCTCGCAGCGATGAGGCAGCAGCCAGGGCCGAGAGCAGAATCGCGAAGGAGAGAAGAGATTTCATCGGGAGGGGAGGGATTGGGGAATGAAGCTATAGCGATAATATAGCCTATGCTTTTGCTATATCATGTATGCACGATATGCAAGGGGGAAGTTTCGGGCATGAGCGCGAGGGCGCTGTCTTTCAGCCTTTCCCGCCGGACCTCGCCAGAGCCAGGACAGCCTCGCGGCCCGCATCCAGCATTCGGTCGGAGAGCGCGGGATCGGAAACCGCGCGTGAAAGCTGGAGCGTCCCGACGAGCAGGGCAAAAATAGCCTGGGCGCGATCCTCGCTGTGATCCGGCAGCAGGGAGCGTATGTGCGCAATGATCCGGGTGAGCTTCGCGGTGAAGGCCGCCCGCGTGCGCCGGGGCGACCTCACGATCTCGGCGGCGAGGGCGGCGGCGGCGCATCCCTGCGCCCGGTTTTCCCGGTGGGCGGGCCGCAAATAAAAGGAGACCAGCGACTCGATATCAGTGGCGGCTGTCTCAAGATGATGGAGAGTGTCTTCGAGGCCTTCGCTGATGACCGCCTCGACGAGTGCCTGCTTCGAACGAAAATGACCATAGAATCCGCCATGCGTGAGGCCCGCATCCTTCATCAGCGAGGCGACTCCGACTCCCGAAAGGCCATCGCGCCGGAAGCGCTCGGAGGCTACCGACAGGACATGGCGATGGGTGCGTTCCTTATGTTCCTTGTCGTAGCGCATGGGAGAAATTCGTTTGAATTACGGTTATCATACAATAGCCTGAATTGAGCGAAGACAAGCGCGGGAAATTCCGCGCCGAGCGCGCTGCTGCCGCCGTCAATTTTTTATACCGTGAACATTATGAATCGAAAGGATCGCACCAGATGAGCAGGCGACGCATTGCAATTACCGGCCTCGGCATTCTCGCTCCCAATGGACTGAACACGGAGGAGTACTGGGCGAGCCTCATCGCGGGGCGCAGCGGGGTGCGGACGATCGAGAGCTTTGATACGTCGGAGTATCCGTGTCGCATCGGCGGCGAGATTCGCGGGTTTGACCCGGAGCCGTATTTCAAGGATTCCAAGCTGCTGCGGCGCACGGATCGTTTTGTCCATTTCGCGATGGCCGCCTCGATCATGGCGATGAAGGATTCCGGTCTGGAACTCGACAAGGAGGATCTGAACCGCATCGGCGTCATCATCGGAACGGGCGTCGGAGGGTTGGACACGCTGGAGAAGGCCGCGCGGAAACTCATCGCGCAGGGGCCGTCGCGGGTGTCGCCCTTTGTCATTCCCGGAATGATGGCCAATGCCGCCGGAGCGCTGGTGTCGATCGAGTTCGGGCTGCGCGGGCCGAACTACTGCCCGGTGAGCGCCTGTGCCACTTCCTCCCATGCCATCGGCGAGGCCAGCCGGATGATCCGCGACGGCATCACCGATGTCTGCGTGGCCGGAGGGAGCGAGGCGACGGTGACTCCGCTGGCGATGGCGGGCTTTTCCGCCATGCGGGCGGTGAGTTTGCGCAATGACAGTCCGGAGCAGGCCTCGCGTCCCTTTGATCGCGACCGCGACGGATTTGTGATGGGCGAGGGCTCGGGCATCCTCGTGCTGGAGGAACTCGAACATGCGAAGAAGCGCGGCGCGCGCATTTACGCCGAACTCGGCGGCTACGGGCAATCCGCAGATGCCTGGCATCTCACGCAGCCGCACCCGGAGGGGCAGGAGGTGGCCAATGCCATGCGCTTCGCCATGCAGGATGCGGGAGTCGAGACGGTGGATTACATCAACGCGCACGCAACCTCGACGCCGATCGGCGACATTTGCGAGACCAATGGCATCAAGCGCGCCCTCGGCGAGAATGCCCGCAAGGTCGCGATCAGCTCAACCAAGTCGATGACTGGTCATTTGCTGGGCGCTGCCGGAGCCATCGAACTCGCCGCCTGTGTGCTCGCCGTGAATCGCGGGGTGATCCCGCCCACCATCAATCTCGATAACCCGGACCCCGAGTGCGATCTGGATTACGTGCCGCACACGGCGCGGGAAACGAAGGTGCGCGCGGCTCTTAATAACTCCTTCGGCTTCGGCGGGCATAACGCCTCCATCGTCGTGAAGGAGTTTGTCGACTAAAAGAAACAGGCGGTCGCCTCACGGGACGACCGCCTGACCCTTTTCTCCTTCTTTTTAGGAAGACTTGCGGCGGCGGCGAGCCATGCCGATGGCAAAGGCAATACCGAGACCGATGAGGCCGACCGTTCCGGGCTCAGGGACGACGTTCGTATAGGTGCCGTCGTAGCTGGCCGTGGCCGCACCGCCATTGACGGTGGTGTTGCCGAGCAGAGTCTGGAAGTTCACGTCGGAAGTCAGGTCGCCAAGGAAGCGGAAGCTCGAGCCGCCGTTGTTGATGACGGAAAGCGTCGAGGCTCCGTTGATCGTGCCGAGAGCAGACAGCGTCAGCGCGGTGTCGCTGTTGAGATCGATCACCGAGTTGGCCGTGAGCGAAAGGCTGGCAAAGGTCTGGGTTGAATCGTCCGAAAGCTCCAGGCGGCCGCCATTGAGATTGAGCGTGCTGGAGTCGCTGAGACGACCGTCGCCATCGAGGACCAGCGTGCCGCCGGTG
This sequence comes from Verrucomicrobiota bacterium, assembly GCA_017305195.1. Taxonomy (GTDB): domain Bacteria; phylum Verrucomicrobiota; class Verrucomicrobiia; order Chthoniobacterales; family Terrimicrobiaceae; genus Terrimicrobium. The sequence goes on from JAFKMU010000059.1 coordinate 9,901, forward strand.
ACCTGGGTCGTACCCGTGTAGGCATTGGTCCCGGTGAGGGTGGTCGTGCCGGTCTTGACCTGGACGGTCGAGAAGTTGGAGAGCGATCCGGCGTAGGCAAAGGAATTGCCGCTGCCGAGGTCGATCTCGACCGTGTTGGCGCCCGTGCCGCCCGAGACATTGCCGGTGATGCTGGCGCTGCCGCCCTGGATTTTCAGCGAATCGTTGCCGCCCTCCAGGTCAATCGCGGAGCCATTATCGCCGATGATCGCGCCTGCATTCGTTACGGTATCGCTGCCGTCACCAGTCTGGATGGCCGCGCCCGTGCCTGCGCCGCGAATCGTGCCGCCCGCATTGTTGGTGATCGTGTCGTCGTAGGAGCCGATCATCTTGATGCCAAATCCGCTGTAGCCGCGAATCGTGCCGGAGTTCGTCACCGTGGTGGCGGCATGAGCCGCACCGCCATTGGAGTCATCGACGAGAATGCCATTGCCTGCCGACGCGGTGCCGGTGTTGTTCTGGCCGTAGATTGAGGCTCCGGCATAGTTCGTGATGGTGCCGCCGCCGATGGAGACGCCCTCGGAGTTGTTGCCGACGGATGCGCCGTTGCCGATGATGTTTCCGTAGTTGGAGATATTGACTGTGCCATCCACGTCGACGCCGTCGCCGTCACCGATGTCGTATTTGGTGTTGTCGAAATTGCCGGTGATCGTGCCGCGGTTGGTGACGGTGGCGGAGCCGGGCGAGGCTGTCGCTCCATCGATGTTGATGCCCGAGCCATTTTTTCCGGTGATCGTACCGCCGAGGTTATTGGTAACGCTGACGGTAAAGCCGCTGGCGGTCTCGCCTCCGGTGATGCCATGGCGTCCGGAGATGCTGCCGCTGTTGACGACCTGCCCGCCGGAGTTTGACTGGAAGTCAATGCCGTCACTGCCGCTGGCATCTCGATTCGGAGAGCTGCCCTCGACGATCGGGATCGCTTCGATGGTGCCGGCATTTTCGACGTAACCGTTGGCACCCGGGCGCACCGCGTCGGCGGCTGTCGTTTGAATGATGCCCGTGGCGTAGTTGTACAGCGAGTTCGTGCCCGAGGTGATGGCGCCGAAATCGATGGACTGACTGCCGCCGGCGGACGCGTTCAGCGAGATCACGCTTCCGTAATTGTAGAAAGTGATGTTGCTGCTGGCCTTGTTCATCTGGATCACGTCGGCGTCGGCGGTCTGCATCAGTGCGCCCGCGTTGTTTGTGACCGTAAGTGTGAGACCGCCTTTATTGTCCCGGATCGCCCGTCCGGATCCGGTCTGCTTGAGCTGGCCGCTGTTGGTCAGGGTGGAGCTGCCGTCGATCGTCACGGCAACGGTCGAGCCACTGACTGTGAGAGAGCCGGTCGATGTGATGGTGCCGGTCTGCCCGCTGGAAAGAGTCTGGGCCGTGGTCGAGGCCGTGCTGATGTTGAAATTTGCCGCATGAGCTGCGGAGATCGCAGCCGAGAGGGCGGCGAGGGTCGGAAGGAGAAGGCGAGCTTTCATCGTTTGAAAGCGCGCTGAAATACGCGGGAGGCCAGGAATTGCCTACCGCTGGATTGTTAAGAATCCGTTACGCTATGAGTTGCGTAACAGATTCGTCGCAATTCCTAATTTTCTTGCCTAATAGCCTCAGGCCTTCTGGTAAACCTCGGCGCCCTTTTCGAGGAACTCGCCGGATTTCTCCTCCATGCCTTTCTCCAGAGCCTCCTGTTCGGAGAGACCCTGCTCGGCGGCGTAGCGGCGCACGTCCTCGGTGATTTTCATCGAGCAGAAGTGCGGCCCGCACATGGAGCAGAAGTGCGCGGTCTTGGCCCCTTCCTGCGGGAGCGTCTCGTCATGGAACTCACGCGCGGTCACGGGATCGAGCGCGAGGTTGAACTGATCCTCCCAGCGGAACTCGAAGCGGGCCTTGCTCAGGGCGTTGTCGCGATATTGTGCGCCGGGATGGCCCTTGGCGAGGTCGGCGGCATGGGCGGCGATCTTGTAGGTGATCACGCCGTCCTTCACGTCCTTCTTGTTCGGCAGGCCGAGGTGTTCCTTGGGCGTGACGTAGCAGAGCATGGCGCAGCCGTACCAGCCGATCATGGCCGCGCCGATGCCGCTCGTGATGTGGTCGTAACCGGGGGCGACGTCCGTGGTTAATGGCCCGAGCGTGTAAAAGGGAGCCTCGTGGCACCACTCGAGCTGCTTGGCCATGTTTTCCTCGATCATGTGCATGGGCACGTGGCCGGGGCCTTCGTTCATGACCTGCACTCCGCGGTCCCACGCGCGGCGGGTGAGGTCGCCCTGCACGTAGAGTTCGCCGAATTGCGCCTCGTCGTTGGCGTCCGCGACCGAGCCGGGACGCAGTCCGTCGCCGATGCTGAAGCTCACGTCGTAGGCGGCCATGATTTCGCAAATCTCGTCCCAGTGGGTGTAGAGGAAGTTCTCCTTGTGATGGGCGAGGCACCACTTGGCGAGGATGCTGCCGCCACGGCTCACGATGCCCGTCATGCGGCGGGCGGTGAGGGGAATGAAGCGCAGGAGCACCCCCGCGTGGATGGTGAAGTAATCGACGCCCTGCTCGGCCTGCTCGATCAGCGTGTCGCGGAAAATCTCCCAGCTCAGCTCCTCGGCCTTGCCGCCAACTTTTTCGAGAGCCTGATAGATCGGCACGGTGCCGATGGGCACGGGCGAGTTGCGGAGAATCCATTCGCGCGTCGCGTGGATGTTTTTGCCGGTAGAGAGGTCCATCACCGTGTCCGCGCCCCATTTGGTCGCCCAGCGCATTTTCTCGACTTCCTCCTCGATGCTGGAGGCCACGGCGCTGTTGCCGATGTTGGCGTTGATCTTCACGAGGAAATTGCGCCCGATGATCATCGGCTCGTTTTCCGGGTGGTTGATATTGGCGGGAATGATGGCGCGTCCGGCGGCCACCTCGTCGCGGACGAATTCCGGCGTGATCACCTTCGGGATGCGCTGCGGGAACCGGCCAAAGATCGAGGGAATGAACTCCGGGCTGGCCTCGCGGGAGTGCTGGTGGGTGAGGGTGTTGCGGGCGGACTTGTCGTCGCAACGCAGGCGGTCGATGCCCTGGTTCTCACGGATGGCGATGTACTCCATCTCCGGGGTGATGATGCCCTGGCGGGCGTACCAAAGCTGGGTCACGGGATGCCCGGCGGAGGCGCGGAGCGGCTTGCGCTGGGCCGATTCCGGGGCGCGAAGGCCGAGACCGCCATTGCGCAGGCGGGAATGTTCGTCGCTGAGATAGCCGTTGTCCTGAGGAACGACCACGCGGCCAGTGTATTCCTCGACATCGCCGCGCTTCAAAATCCAGTCGCGGCGGAGCGCCGGCAGGCCCTTTTCCACGTCGCCGTCAAAGGCGGGGTCGCCCCACGGGCCGCTCGTGTCATAGACGCGGACGGGTTCATTGACCTCGATCGAGCCGTCGAGGCCCTTGGTCGGGCTGAGGGCGATCTCGCGCATGGGCACGCGAACGTCCGGATGCAGCGTTCCCTCGGCGTAAACGCGGGTGGAATTGGGGAGGGGATCAGCGCTTTGCGGCTCCAGGTCGGCTTTCGATGCGATCATGTCAGGTCTTTTCGATTCACGCAGAGCCGCCGGTCGCTCCCTTCGCCGGTTTTACCCGGATCAGGTTCCAAGGGTCTCCCGGTAAATCCGGAACTCTCAGCCACATGGCTCCCCTGCGTTTCCAGGTAGAGTAAGCGATTCCGGCGGCGCGTCAATGCAAGGGAGGGCGTCATTTTTTGCTTTTCGCTCCGCCTCGGTGTGTTGAAGTGACCGCTTCCCTTTTAATTCGTAGCCATGAGATTTCAAAACCAAGTCGCCATCGTGACCGGCGCCGGACGCGGCATCGGTGAAGCCATCGCCAAACGCCTTGCCGCCGAGGGAGCCCGCGTGGCCATCGTCAGCCGGACCGAGGCCAATTCCGTCAAGACCGCCGAGGCCATCAACGCCTCCACCCCCGACTCCGCCAAGCCCTACGCCGTGGACGTGGCCGATTTTGACGCCGTGCAGAAGGTCGGCGAGCAGATCCTGGCCGACTTCGGCCGCTGTGACATCCTCGTGAACAACGCAGGCATCACCCGCGACACGCTCGCGATGCGCATGAGTTCGGACGATTGGGATGTCGTGCTCAACACGAACCTCAAGGGCGCTTTCAACTTCACCCGTTCCGTCCTCCGCGCCATGGTCAAGCAGCGTACGGGCCGCATCATCAACATCAGCTCCGTGAGCGGACTCCTCGGCCTCGCCGGGCAGGCCAACTACGCCGCGAGCAAGGCCGGTCTTGTCGGCCTCACCAAGACGCTCGCCCGCGAGCTCGCCAGCCGTGGCATCACGGCCAACGTCGTCGCCCCCGGCTTCATCGAGACCGACATGACGGCGGTGCTCAACGAAGAAATCCGCAAGGGCGCTCTCGCCCAGATCCCGCAGTCCCGCATGGGTGCGCCGGACGACATCGCCTCGGCGGTCGCCTTCCTCGCCAGCTCCGAGGCCGGTTACATCACCGGCCAGGTGCTCGCCGTCGACGGCGGCATGAGCATGTAAGGCTCGCAGCCATCGAGTGTTTTTCGGAAACGCGGATCGGGCATCGATCCGCGTTTTCTATTTGGCTAAACAGCCTGGAACACCACGACCAGCCCGTCGCCGTCGCCTACGGCGAGGAGGGTGCTGTCGGCATTCCATGCGAGCGAGGTAATGTTGTTCTCGCCCTGGAAAGCCGAGACCGGCTTGTCATTGGCGGAAAGCACCAGCCGACCGAGGATGTCGCCGGTCGCGAGGTATTTGCCGTCGGGCGACCACGCGATGGCCTCCACGTCTCCCTGGTGAAACTGCAACTGGCCGGGAGTTGAACCCTCGGGGCCGTTTTTCGGCGTGCAATCCCAGACCGTGACCATCGGGCTGCCGCCGGTGGCGAGCCGCTTGCCGTCGGGCGAGAAGGCCATGGCCTTGACCTTCGTTTCGTAGCCCTGAATGTGCAGGGGATAGTCGCGGTTGAAATCGTAGAGGTGAACACTCGCGGTCTGGTCGCCGGTGACGAGCCAGCGGCCGTCCGGGCTCCAGGCCACGGAAAGGCTCGCGCCGCCCCAGTCAAACTTTGCGAACGGTTCCGTGGCCCCGAGCCGCCACATGCGCGCGCCGCCGCCGCTGACGGAGGCAACCTCGCGGGCGTTTTTCGGGTTCCAGGCCGCATCGGTCACGGAGGTCTGGTGCTCGCCGAAGGTGGCGACGGTTTCGCCCTTGCGGTCGAGGATCAGGAGATTCTTGCCGAAGCCGACCGCGAGGTGCTGGCCGTCCGGACTCCAGACGACGCGCTCGATCACGCTGCGCCCGAGTTTCACCTCGGCGACGGCTTCACAGGCAGGGAGGGAATGAAGGCGCACCCGCCCGTCGAAGCCGCAGGTCGCCACGAGATCGGGCGTCGCGGAGGATGCTCCATTCCCGAGACCATGGTCTGGCAGGGCGCTCGTGATTTCGCCTTCCTTGCCGAGGATCAGGATCGCTCCGGTGACCGGCGTGACGCAGAGGTGGTCTCCTGCCCATTGGACGTTCAGGATGCAGTCATCCGCCTGCACAGCGGCGTATTTTTTCAGTCCCATGGAAGACTAAAGGGTGCAGGCCTGGAAGGCCTTGGTCAGCTCCGCGCGGTCGAGGTGGCGACCGATGAAAACCAGCACGCTCTTGCGTTGGCGATCACCCCATGGCCCACCGTCCGCCGCGTTCATGATCATGTGAACGCCCTGGAAGACGATGCGCTTCGGGTTGTTACGCACGGCCACGATGCCCTTGGTGCGAAAGATATCCTGACCCTTGGTGCGGAGGAGTTCGCTGAGCCAGGTATTCAGTTTTTCCCCATCACAGTCGCCCACATGCTCCAGAGCCACGCTGGTGACGGTCTCGTCATGGTGATGATGGTGGTGATGCTCCTCGTGCTTGCACTCGCCATGCTCGTGATCGCAATCCGAGTGGTCGTGCTCATGCTCGCAATGGTCGTGCTCATGCTCGCAATGGCCGTGCTCATGCTCGCAATGGCCGTGCTCATGCTCGCAATGGCCGTGCTCGTGGTCGCAGTGGGAATGATCGTCCTCCTCTTCCTCAAGGAAGTGCGGGTCGAGCTCCATGGCGCGGTCGAGGTTGAAGCCTCCCACGTCGAGCACGTCGGCGATCGGGAGCTGGGCGTTGGTCGTGCGGTGAATCTTCGCGAGGGCGTTCATGCCCCGGATGCGGCGTTCGAGCGAGTCGAGTTCAGCCGGGGTGACGAGGTCGCACTTGTTGAGGATGATCACGTCGGCAAAGGCGATCTGCTCCTTGGCCTCCTCGCTGTCATCGATGTGGAGCAGGATGTGCTTGGCGTCGACCAGGGTGACGACGGCGTTCACCTTGAGCTTGTCCTGCATTTCCTCGTCGGCAAAGAAGGTCTGCACGACCGGACCGGGGTCGGCGAGGCCGGTGGTCTCGATGAGGATGTGGTCAAACTTGTCGCGGCGCTTCATCAGGCTGCCGAGGATGCGGATAAGGTCGCCGCGCACGGTGCAGCAGATGCAGCCGTTGTTCATCTCAAAGAGTTCCTCGTCGGTGTTGATGACCAGCTCATGGTCGATGCCGATCTCGCCGAACTCGTTTTCAATCACGGCAATGCGCAGCCCGTGCTCTTCGGTGAGGATGCGGTTGAGGAGAGTGGTTTTGCCCGCGCCGAGGAATCCCGTCAGGATCGTCACCGGTACGCGTGTGTCTTCTGTGGCCATGCCATACACGAACCCACGGAGGCATTTCTGGCAATTGCAAACCGTTTGCCGAAACGAAGTTTTCTGCCATGTTCCCCGCATGACGCCTCTCGTCGTGCTCGTCGGGTTTCTGGGTTCCGGTAAGACTACGTTTCTGAAATCGCTCCTTCCCGAGCTGAAATCCCAGCGCCTCGCGCCACGGGTCATCATCAACGACTACCAGAATGCCGGGGTCGACGCGGAGCAGTTGCGGGCTTTTACCGAGGAAATCCGCGCCATCAGCGGAGATTGCGTCTGCTGCGGATCGCGCGAAGAACTCGTGTCCTCGCTGGAGGCTTTTTCGCACACGCCCGGCTCGATTGCCGTGGTGGAGACCAACGGAACGACCGATGCCGAGCAACTGATCGAAATGCTCTCTTTGGAGCCGGGTCTCGATAAATTCACCCTCCCGATCCAGGTCTCGCTCATTGATGGAAAACGCTGGCAGAAGCGCTTCTGGCACAACGCGCTGGAGCGCGAGCAGGCCCGTACGGCGGCGCATGTCATCATTTCCCGGCAGGATGTCGTCGATGCGAAGCGGCTGGAGGAGGTGAAGAACTCCCTGCGAGAGCACAAAGTGCGCGGACAGATCGGGACCGTGGAGACGGTATCCGCCGAATTGGCCAAAGTTGTCGCCCGGGCCGGAATCGTCAGCGCGCGGCTGGTGGAAAAAGCGTCCTGCGGCTGCGATCACGATCACTGCGAGCATGAAGGGCATTCGCACCACCATCATGAGGACAGCCACTTTTCCTCGATCGAGTTGGCCCTGCCGGAGCAGGTGAAGAAATCGGATTTCACCGCCTTCCTCCAAGGTCTGCCCGATGAAGTGATCCGCGCCAAAGGACTGGTCAGTTTCGCGGAGGAGCCCGGGGAGTTCTTCGTCTTTCAGAAGGTGGATCGTTTCGAGGAGCCCCAATATTTCCCGGTGGGAAAAGAACCGAGGGTTCGAATCCCCCTGGCGCTCTTCATCGGGCCGGAAATTCCCGAGGATCGCCTGCGCGACGGGATCGCCCGATTTTCACAGAGTTGATTTTAGGCGGGAACTCGCCAAAGTTTCGGGCCATGTCTCTCGCCATTCAAGTCGCCGCTGTCTTGGGATTTCTCGGAGTCGCTCTCGGAGCTTTTGGGGCCCACGGGCTCAAGGCCACCCTCACGGCCAATGACACTCTCGCCATCTGGCAGACGGCGGTGCTGTATCACCTGCTCCATGCCGTGGCGTCGCTCTGGGCGGCGGAACGTCAGCCGATGGTGGTCTGGTTCTGGGCGGCGGGCATCCTGATTTTCTCCGGCTCCCTCTACATCCTGGCGGTCACCAACATCAAATGGCTGGGTGCGATCACGCCGATCGGCGGCCTGTTTTTTCTCGCTGGGTGGCTGACGCTGGTGATCAAGCCGCGCTGATCACTCGCCGACCACGCTGACGACGAGCCGACGCCGATGAGGGGCGCGGCGATGCTCGAAGACAAAGATGCCCTGCCAGGTGCCGAGCTGCATGCGGCCCTGGGCGAGGGGGATCACCTCGCTCGACCGGGTCAGCACCATGCGAATGTGGGAGGTCATGTCGTCCGGCCCCTCCAGGGTATGGACGAAGCCCTTGGAATCCTCCGGCACGAGGCGCTCAAAGAACGTCTTCAGGTCGGTCTGCGCCGAGGGATCGGCGTTTTCAAAGATGATGAGGCTCGCGCTGGTGTGCTGAATGAAAACCGTCACCGTGCCCGTGCGAATGCCGCTGGCGCGGACGATGCGCTCGACCTCGTCGGTGATCTCGTAGGTTCCCTTGCCGCGCGTCGCGACCTCGAAGGTGTCAGTGTGCGCTGCCATTTTGCGGGATCGGATTTTCAAACGTCACGCACGAGGGATTAACCACATCCGCACGATGATCCGTCGGGGTGAGGCGGCCGGTTGCCGGGTCGATCTTCAAAACGGCCAGCTTTCCGTCTTTCTGCCCGGCAGTGATGAGCCATTTGCCCGAGGGGTCGATGCCGAACGCTCGCGGAACCAGGACGAGGGCGGGGACATTTTCCACGAAGGTGACTTTTCCATCCGCGCCAACGGCGAAGACCGAGATCGAATCGTGGACGCGGTTGGAGACATAAATCCATTTGCCCGAGGGGTGCATCTGAATGCCGGAGCTCGTGAACGTCGCCGTATCGGTGCCCACTGGCAGGAGCGGCTCGGTTTGAATGAGCGTCAGGGTTCCCTTGGCGGGATCACGGGAGAAGACATTGAGGGTGAGATCCAGTTCGCCATTCACGTAGAGGTACTTGCCGTCCGCCGACATGACGGAATGACGAGGACCGGCTCCCGCCTGGGGACGACCGCTCGGCGGATCGGTCGGAGTCATGGTGCCGGTGGATCGGTCAAACTGGTAGCTCCAGACATTGTCCGACCCGAGATCGCAGACGTAGGCGAATTTCAACTCGGGGTCCGTGATGACGGAATGCCCAAAGGGGCGCTGCTGCCGCTTGGGGTTCGGCCCGGACCCGGTAAAGGTGACGAGCGAGGTCCGCTCGCCCAGGGCCCCATCGGGATTCGTGACAAAGCAGGCCGCGCTGCCCCCGCCGTAATTGGCCACAAAAACATAGCCCGGCGCGAGCCAGACATGGCACGTTCCGCTTCCGCCGGAGGGCTGCTGGTTGATCAGCGCGAGCTTGCCATCATTCTCGACTTTGTAGGCGGCAGTCATCGAGGCGTCGCCGCTCTCCACCGCGGCGTAAAGATACTCGTTATCCGGGGTGATGGCGACGAACCCCGAGTTGTCCGCGGCGGCGGCGAGCACGGGTTTGCTCAGTTTTCCGGTCTTGGTGTCCAGCGTGGAGCGCCAGATTCCCTGGTTGTCCGAGGCTTTCCCATACGTTCCAATGTAGAAGGGTTCGGTCTGACTTTGTGCGGCTGAGATCATGATGAGAGAGGTGATGAGGGACAGGAGGACGTGTCTCACGCGGTCAGTTTCTCCGCGGGAAATGCGATCTCAAGCGCAAATCCGGGTCTTTTTGTCGCAATTCCCCGCCAAATTTTTCCCTCGCAAACCGTTTGAGACTGGTTAAGAGTGCGACTCAATCTCAATATGAAGTTCTCGTCTTTCCTTCGAGTTGGTGTGCTGACCCTGGCAATTTGCGGCGCAGTTCAGGCGCAGGATGCGCCTGCCACGGCCGCCAGCGTGAAGAAATATCTCCTTGAGCGCCTTGAGCGCATGAACAACGCCTCCGAGGATTTCGTCAAAAACAGCGATGCTTACGCGGCTTTGGTCGCGGCAAATGGCAATTCCGTCGAGGCGGCCTACAAGGCGGACTCCAAGAAGATGGACGCTCTCGTCGGGAAGATGCAGGAGAATTACAAGGCGATGGACAGTTTTGGCTACGAGACCGTCGAGGGCATCGTGGCGGGCGTGGAGTCGATGGCGGATTATGACATCTACCTCGACGCTGGTGTTCCGGCCTCGGAAGGTCCGGACGGAGTCGCACCGGTCGTGCTGGATCTCGGCAATGGCAAGAAGATCGACAAACAAGGCTCCCTCTTCACCTACATCATCGAGCCCGCCCTGTGGGGTGGCGACAAGCGCTGGGTGGTCTCGGTCGGTGACAACAAGACCATGCCGAAGCCCGAGGTGCTCGCCGCCGCGGCCAAGGACGCGAACAAGAAAATCGGCGAACTCGTGGCCGACGCCAAGGCCTGGAATGCCTCGGTGAATGACTGCTTCGGCGCGATGGTCGTGATGACGCCGACGCTCTCCGACTACTTTGAAGACTGGAAGGAATCCCGCTACTCCTCGAGCAAGTCGGGCCGGTTCCAGGCCGTGAGCCGTATTTCCGACATGCGCGGAATCATGAGCAGCTGCGAAGTCATGTACGATGCCGTGAAGTCCGGTGTCGCCGCCAAGGACAAGGCTCTCGCCAAGTCCGTCGTCTCCGGTTTTGACGAAATCCAGCACTTCCTCGATCTCATCGAGAAGCGCGAGAAGCAGGGGGAAATTTCCGCCGCTGAGATCGACGAACTCGCCACCCAGGCGAAGGAAAAAACCGACAAGCTCGTGCCTCAGATCGAGCAGAGCGCCGCGGTTTCGGGCGTCAAGGTCCAGAGCTAAAATATAGTTCCTGCCATGCGTACCCTTGCAAAAGCCGTCCTCCTCGCGGGCGTCTTGGGCCTGACGGTCCTCTCGTCCCGGGCTGACGTGATCGACGACGTCGGCTCCCTGCAAGGGGTGATCGATGAAAGCCTGCTCGACCTGCATGGAAATCGCTGGTCGAGCGAGAACGCAGCCCGCATCCAGGCGGCGCGGGCTGCGTTCCAGCCCAATCTGACTGATCCCGCCGCCAAGGCGATCTGGGACAAGCCGGAGGATTTTTCCCCGGCCAATGCCGCGCAGTCGCTCGGCAACGTGCAGGCGCGGCTCCAGCACGTCGCGGCGCTTCAGATGCTGGCTGCGCTGTCGGCAGGCGACATCGAGAAGGCTCGCGAGTGGCGAGCCATCATCAAACTGCCAAAATACGTGAGCGCCGTGGAGGGCGCTCTCGCCCTGCAACGACTGGGCGGTGAGGGGATTCATCGCGAGCAGGTGGCTCAGCTTTTGGCCAAGGAGTACATCCTCTGGCAAATCACGCGCGCACGGGAGAAGAGCGATGCGCTGTATCGACTGGTTCTCGACGGGCGGGCTACGCCGCAACTGATCGCCTCCCGCTCGGCGGAGATCGAGCAGCTTTCTTTGATTCCTGCATCCATCCTCGCCCTCGTCGGGGCCAAGCCTCCGGAGCAGGCTCCCGAGGTGAACTCGGCCAAGCTCGTCGCCGCGGCCAGCGAAGGAAGCGCCGATCTGCCCAAGCTGATTTCGGAATGGCGGCTCGCCCTGGAGGCAGGCTATCCGAATCTGCTCTCCGCCGAGGACGTCCAGCGCCGCGAACGCATTGTCCTGAAGCTGCTGCGTCTGATCCCCATGGAATACCAGTCGGGGGTCAGGAATGGAGAGATCATCATCCCTCTCGAATATCGCGAGGCGAAGACCTTCACGATTCAGGCCGGGCAGATCGTCAACGAGCTGATGCCCGTGTGGCGTCAGACCAAGGCGGAGGCGCTGACTCAATACGGCAGCACGCTGCTCGCGGGCTTTGAGAAGCTGGAGTCGGGCATCAACCGCAAGGTGGCTCTTTCCGAGATCGAATCCGACGTGAAGGAAATCTCCTCGCTGCTGCAAAAGGAGTTTGGCCTCGCCTTGAAAAAGGCCGGTACGGGCGCGGATGTCGTAACCGAGACCGTGCTGGAGATTCGTTCCCTCCTGGGTCAGTCCCTCGCCGCGGCCATGGACGGACAGTGGCGCAAGGCGGAGCAACTGCGCGTGGATGCCTACGCGAGCTTTGACCTGGAAATCGAATCCCGAGCCTTGCCTCGCGATCCGCAGCTCGCGATCAAGGCCGAGAAGACTTTCCTCGATGGCACGCCGGGACGGCCCGGCATCAAGGCCGCGCTCGACAGCCGAGCCAAGGGCGAGACGTTGAGCGGCGCCTACGATCATGCGCTCGATGCGCTCGATGAATGCGCCGCGCTGGTCAAGGTCGGCCTCTCGCCGATGGCTGCGACGATCAGTACGATTCTCATCGTTTCTCGCGAAGGCTTGGAGGCGGTCGTGATTCTTGCCGCCCTGCTGGCAGGTTTGCGCGGACCGGAGAATGCCGGAATCCGCCGTCGCATCGGCCTGGGCGCGTGGCTGGCTCTCGGAGCGAGCGCGGGATTGTTCGCGGTATCGAAGACCTTGCTGCAAGGCCTGTCCCGCTATGGAGAAACGCTGGAGGCGGTGATCTCCGTGATCGCTGTGGTCATCCTGCTCATGGTGACGAACTGGGTCTTCCACAAATACTACTGGACGGGATGGAACGCCCGGCTGCGTGACCTGAGCAAGGCGGCTCAACGCAAACGCGCCACCCGCTGGGAAAACCTGGCTCTCATGGGCGTCGGGTTCATGACGATCTTCCGCGAGGGCTTTGAGACGACGCTTTTCATGCAGTCGCTCATTCTGGAGGCCGGGATGAAAGCCGTGTCTCTTGGCTTGCTCATCGGTTTCCTGCTCATCGGCACGCTCGGCGTGGCCGTCTTCGCCATCGGGGCCAAGCTCCCTTACCGCAAGATGCTCGTCGTCACCGGCGTGCTGGTGATCTTCGTGCTCTTCACTTTCCTCGGCTCGACCACCCGGCTCTTCCAGACGGTCGGCTGGCTGCCGGTGCATCCGATCCCGGGGCTGGAGCTTCCCTCCTGGATGGGCGTCTGGCTGGGCCTTTATCCCACGTGGGAAGGCATCCTGATCCCCTTCGCGACGTTCGCCTACGTGGGGGGAATGTGGCTCTTTGTGAAGATCACCGCCCGTCGAGCCCAGGCTCAGGCGGAGGAGGCGGGGCCCGATTTTCAGGCCGCCGCCTCGCATTGAGTGTTTCCTACTGCTCGGAGTAATCCCAGAGCAGACCGCCATCGACGACGATGGTCGTGCCGGTGATATAGTCGGCATCCTCGGAGGCGAGGAACGCGGCCACGCCTGCGACATCGCCGGGCTTGCCGAGGCGATTGAGCGGGATGTTGCTCAACAACGCCTTCATCAGGTCGGGGCTGTTGAGGAGCTTGGTGTTGATTGGAGTCTCGATCGCGCCCGGAGCGATGTTGTTGATCGTGATGCCGAGGGGAGCCAGCTCGATCGCCAGATCGCGGCAGAGCATCTTCAGCGCACCCTTGCTCGCGCAGTAGGTCGAGAAGTGCGGGAAGGGAAGCTCCTCGTGCACGGAGCTGATGTTGATGATCTTGCCGGTACGCTTCGTGTCGCGGAGATGGTTCACGAAATCCTGGGTGAGGAAATACGTGCCCTTGAGGTTGATGTTGAGGACGAAGTCGTAATCCGCCTCGGTGACATTCCAGAAGTCCGCGCCCTTTTCGACTCCGGCGTTGTTGACCAGGATGTCGATCTGGCCAAAGTTCGAAACGCCCTCGGTGATGAGGCGGCGATTGTCGGCGAGGTTGGCAAGATCGCCACCGACCACGATGGAGCGGCGGCCCAGGGCCTCGATCTCCTTGCAGGTTTCCTGCGCGCCGGTGTTGCCGAGGCGGTCGTCGATGATGATGTCTGCGCCTTCCTTGGCGAGACGGATTGCGATGGCCTGGCCGATGCCTTGGGCGCTGCCGGTGACGAGGGCTACTTTTCCTTCGAGTTTCATAGATGTGGAGTGGGTTGGGTTAATCGGCTTGGAAAGTGTGAATCTGGCGGATCATCTTGGCCACGAGAGCGGTCCAGCCGGTTTGGTGGCTGGCGCCGACTCCGGCCCCGGTGTCGCCGTTGAAGTATTCGTTGAATATCAGCAGGTCTTTCCAATGAGGATCGTTCTGGAAGAGTTCGACTTCGCCGTTGAAGGCGCGTTTGCCATTTTCATCCTCCTGGAAAATCGAGACGAGGCGCTTCTGCAACTCCAGCGAGATGTCCCAGAGGTTCATCTCGTTGCCGCTGCCGGTGGGGAATTCCACCTTGAAGGTGTCTCCAAAGTAGAAGCCGAATTTTTGCAGGGCCTCGATGAGCAGGTAATTCATGGGAATCCAGACCGGCCCGCGCCAGTTGGAATTTCCGCCGAACATCCCGACCGGGCTGTCCGCCGGGCTGTAGCTCAGGGTCTCGGTCTCCGTGCCCTCCGTGAACGTATACGGATGGTCGAGGTAATACCGCGAGAGCGCCCGGATGCCATGCGGCGAGAGAAATTCGTTTTCATCAAAGAGCCTCTCGCAGATGCGGCGCAGACGCTCTGGCGGCACGAGGGAGACGAGACGGCGACCGTCGATTTCCCTGCCGATGTGGTGGAGTTCATCGAGGAGGTGAGGCCGATGTTTTTGGAAGTACTCGATGCGCTTGCGCATGAGCGGAAACAGATCCGCAACCTCCGAGCCGAAGCTCTCCACCGCAAAGAGCGGAGTGAGTCCGGCGATGGATCGCGTGCGCAGGTACTCGACTGAGCCGTCCGGGCGGCGGAGGACGTCGTAATAAAAGCCGTCCTCGTCATCCCAGAGGCTGAACCCATGCGTGCCCTTGGCGTTCACCGAGGCCGCGAGATAGATGAAGTCGTTGAGGAACTTGTCGGCGATATCCTCGTAGACCGGGTCTTCGCGCGCCAACTCCAGGGCGATGTTGAGCATGTTGAGCGAATACGTCGCCATCCATGACGTGCCATCACTTTGCTCGATGCGGCTGCCGTCGGGCAGGGGATACCGGCGGTCAAAGACGCCGATGTTGTCCAACCCAAGAAAGCCGCCCTCGAAGACATTGTCGCCCGTCTGGTCGACGCGGTTCGCCCACCACGAGTAGCCCATGAGGAGCTTGTTGAAGGCGCGCTTGAGATACTCACGGTCGCCCGTGCCCTTGATGCCGCGCTCGATGGAGTAGATGCGCCACGCCGCCCAGCCGCCGATCGGCGGGTTGGCGTCGGAGAGCGCCCATTCGTAGGCGGGCATCTGCGAGCTTGGCGAGGTATACCGCTCGCCGCGCAGCAGCAGGTTTTGCTTCTTCGCTGTCTGCGAGTCGATGAGTGAAAAGGCGACGGACTGGAACATCAGATCCCAGGCGCAGAAATACGGGTACTCCCAGCAGTCCGGCATCGAGATGACGTCGTGGGCGTGCATTTCCTTCCAGAAGGCATTGGGCAGTTTCCAACGCTCCGCCGGGGGCTTGGGCATGGTGGGGTCGCCCTCCAGCCAGAGGAGGACGGGGAAGAAATAGAACTTCTTGCACCACAGGAGTCCGGACAGCGCGGTTTTTTGGATACGGAGATCCTCTTCCGATGCGCCGGGCGCGATGGCTTGGTAAAACTCCGTGCTTTCGTCCTCCCGCAGCTTGAAAAGCGCGTCAAACTCCAGAGCGAACGGCGCGGGCTGGGGATGCTCGGTGAGGCGGAGATTGACCACCGTGGTCTGTCCGGCCTCCACCGTGCGGCGAAAGACCATGGCGCTCTTCGTCCCGCTGTTGGCGGGGTTCACCACGTCTTTTTTTCCATTCACGATGTACTCGTGGAAGGCGTCCTTTACGTATTGGGTCGCATTCTTGGCGTTGAAGAGCCGCTGGTTGTTCGTCTCATTCTCGGTGAAGAGGACTTCATCCGGCTTGTCTCCGTAAAGCTGATGGACGGGCAGCCCCCAGGGCGTGGCGCGCACCGATCCATCGGGGGTGAGATGCATCTCGGGCGCGGTGACGCCTTCCTCACCCCAGGACCACGTGTTGCGAAACCACAGGGTGGGCAGAATCGTCAGCGGCGCCGCGTCCGGTCCCCGGTTGGTCGCGATGATGCGGATGGCAATGTCGGTCGGCGAAAACTTCGCATACTCGATCACGATGTCGAAATACCGTCCCTCGTTGAAGATGCCCGTGTCGACCAGCTCATACTCCGGCTCCTGTTTGGAGCGTTGCGCGTTGGCCTCGCGCAGCTGCTGGTAGGGAAACTCCGCCTGCGGGTATTTGTACAGCCCGCGCATGAAGCTGTGCGTGGGCGTGTTGTCGAGATGGTAAAAGTAGTCCTTGATGTCCTCGCCGTGGTTGCCCTCGGGGTTGGACAGCCCGAACGGGCGCTCCTTGAGGATATGGTCCTTTCCGTTCCAGAAGGCGACGGAGAAACACAGGCGGCAGTCGCTGTCGCAGATGCCCAGCAGTCCATCCTCGCCCCATCGATAGGCGCGGGAGCGGGCATGGTCGTGGGGGAAGTACGTCCAGGCGTCGCCGTTGGCCGAGTAATCCTCGCGAACCGTACCCCATTGGCGTTCCGGGAGATAAGGACCCCACAGGTCCCAGTTTTCCCGGCCCTGGTCGCGAGCTAGAATGCGTTCAGATTCCGCTTCAGGCATTGGGCCATGCCAGTCGCAGAAAT
Organism: Verrucomicrobiota bacterium; assembly: GCA_017305195.1. Classification (GTDB taxonomy): domain Bacteria; phylum Verrucomicrobiota; class Verrucomicrobiia; order Chthoniobacterales; family Terrimicrobiaceae; genus Terrimicrobium. Next base: position 26,539 of record JAFKMU010000059.1, read on the forward strand.
TCCGGGCAATGTCACTCGTTTTCCGGAAATCAATGCCCGATTGGGGCATTGCTACGCCCATGGCTCTGGCGGAGCAGGAAGGCGAGAGGCAGGACGAGGAGAGTCAAAACGCCCATCAGCCAGAATGCGTCGATGTACGAGAGCATGCCCGCCTGGCGCTGGACCTCGCCGTAAATGTAGCGAAGCGGCTGGAGGGAGGACGGGTCATGCGGAAACATGGCCTTCAGATGGGCGAGTGCGTTTTGCGTTTCCGTGTCAAAGGCCGAGACATGCTCGACGAGGCGACTCTGGTGAAACTGCCCGCGTCTCGCGATGATCGTGCTGCACACGGCGATGCCGATGCTGCCGCCGAGGTTGCGGGCGAGATTGATCAGGGCCGAGGCGTTGTTGTTCTTGCCCGGAGGGAGACCGTTGTAAGCCGCCTGCGTGATGGGTGCAAAAATCAGCGCGATGCCTGCCACCTGGAAAACGCGCGCCTGGACAGCCATGTCGAAGCTGATCCCGAGGTTGAAGCGGGTCATGTTGAAGAGCGAGGCGGCCAGGATCACCAGCCCCACGGCGACCAGGTACTTGGCCGGGAACTTGGGGATGAGCACTCCGCCGACCAGCGGCATCATGAACATGAGGAAAATACCGCCCGCCGTGAGGGCCAGGCCCGCCTGCTGGGCGGTATAGCCGAGGAGTTGCTCCAGGAACTGAGGCAGCAGGGCGGTCGTGCCAAAGAGGATGAAGCCCATGAAGAACATGGTGACGAACGAGGCGAGAAACGAAGGGAGCTTGAGCAGCGGGATGTCGACGATGGGCTCCTTTTGCCGGATCTCCCAGAAGACCAGGGTCAGCAGGCTGATGCCGGAGATAATGGCCGCGGTGAGAATCGCCGGGGAGGAGAACCAGTCGCTGCGTTCGCCGCGATCGACAAACAGCTCCAGGCATCCGATGCCGACGACGGCGAGAAAGAACCCGATCCAGTCAATGCGCAGACCATTGCGAAACACCCGGGCGCGCTCCACCTTGGCCGCCTCCGGTTCGCTCACCAGCACCGCCGTGAGCATGAGCGAGATGATTCCCACCGGCACGTTGATGAGAAAGATCCAGTGCCAGCTGTAGTTGTCGGTGATCCATCCGCCGAGGGTGGGGCCGATGGCCGGGGCAAAGACGACGGAAAGCCCGTAGACGGAAAATGCCATCCCTCGTTTCTCGGGAGGGAAGATGTCTGCGAGCATCGCCTGCACGACCGGGGCCATGCCTGCTCCGCCGATGCCCTGGATCAGCCGGAAGGCGATCAGCCAGTTCAGAGAGGGGGCCATGCCGCAGAGCAGGGAGCTCGCCGTGAATACCGCCACGCACGTCATGTAAAATCGCTTCGTCCCAAAGATGGTGCTGAGCCATCCGCTGATGGGCATCATCACGGCATTGGCGACGAGATAGGTGGTCAGCACCCAGGTGCTCTCGTCGAGTCCCGCAGCGAGTCCGCCCGCGATGTGGCTGAGCGACACGTTGGCGATGCTGGTATCCAGCACCTCCATGAACGTGGCCAGGGAGATGACGACCGTCACCACCCAGGGATTCACCTTGTCTCCCGACGGGGTATTCAAGCGGTTAGCGAGTATTGACTACAGGAATGACCGACATGCCGGGCGCGAGGATCGGGGTATCCGTCGGCAGCTTGTCGAAGACGATCTTCACCGGCACGCGCTGCACGACCTTCACGTAGTTGCCCGTGGCATTCTCGGAAGGCAGGAGGCTGAAGCGCGCTCCCGTGCCTTTCTGGATGCTCTCCACGCGCCCGGTGAGATGCAGCGACGGATAGGCATCGACCTTGATGTCAACGGGCTGTCCGTTGCGCATGTGATTGAGCTGGGTCTCCTTGTAGTTTGCCACCACCCAGACATCGTGCGGGACGACCGCCATCAGGGCGCTGCCGGTTTGCACATAGTTGCCCGGCTCGACGTTCTTGCGGGTCACCCGTCCGTCCTGCGGCGCGTAGATTTTGTTGTAGGAAAGCCGCAGCCGGGCGGTTTCCAGCATGGCCTTGGCGAGTTCCACCTGGGCCTGGCCCGACTTGACGGCGGCCTGACTCATTGTGACCTCGGCATCGGCGGCTATGACCCGTTTGTTTCGTCCGTCGAGGGTTGCCTTGGAGGTCCTTTGCGCGGTATCGGCATTGTCGAGATCCTGCTGGGAGATGACGCCGCGAGTGCGGAGTTCCTGGCTGCGCTTGAGTTCCTTGTCGGTGTTGTCGGCATTGGCCTGGGCGTTCTCGACTTCAAACTTCGCCTGCTGCTGCGCCGCTTCGGAAATATTCAGTTGGGCTTGCGCCTGGGCGTACTTCGCTTCCGCCGAAGCGAGATTCGCGGCGGCGGAGTCGTAGATTGCCTGGTTGTCCCGAGGGTCGATCTCGACGAGGAGGTCGCCAGCTTTCACCTCCTGGTTGTCGTCGACATAGACTTTGCTGACCAGCCCGGCGATTTGCGGGCTGACCTGGAGGACATGCGCCTCCACGAACGCATCGTCCGTGGATTCCAGCCCATGGTTGAGAAGGTACGCGACGACCGCAACCACAGCGATGATGGCAAAGATCGCGATGAAGTAACGGCGTTGCAGCCGACGTCTGGGTTTCGGCTCGGGATTGTCGGCAGGAGAGGGTGTGCTCATTTGGGACATTTTTTGGACGCGACCTGGGCGGCGATTCCGGCGAGGGAAAATTGCGTGATGTGAGCGGCGATATGATCGAGGTAATCCGGTGCCTCAAGGATCTCCGGGGAGAGGCGCTCCGAGACCGCGCGGCAGTTCCGGTAGTAGAGGCACTGCCCGATCACGCTGGCGCCGATCAGGGAGAGATGTGTTTCCGAGAGTTTGCCGCCGGCGGCACCTTGGATGATCATGTGCAAGGTATCCCGGTGCGGGCGGATGAAAGTCTCCACGAGGACATTCAGGAGTCGCGAGGGCGAGGTAAGCTCACGGGCCAGGAGCTTTCCATGCCAGCCGGGGCGGGCGGGATTCAGTATCCGCTGGAGCAGTCCCGATATATAGGCGAGCAATTGCTCTTCTGGCGTTGCGCCGAGATCTTCGGGCTGGGTCCGTAGGAAAATGGTGCGCATCGCATGATTGAGCGTCTCGAGGTAAAGCTCCTCCTTGTCCCGGAAGTAGTAATTGATCGCGGCGAGATTCACTTTCGCTCGGCGAGTGATTTCCCGGACCGTGGCTCCTTCGTAGCCATGATCTCCGAAAATCTCTCCTGCTGCCTCGATCAGCCGGTCTCGTGCAGGAATGGGAGCCGCTGAAAGTGTTGCCATGCCTGGCACTATCCGCATTTATACAAGCGTTTCAAACACTTGTTTTAAACAAGTGTATAAACTGTTGAGCGAGAGGAGCAAAGGGGGGTGAAGTGTTCCGGGGTCTCGTATTGCGCTTGCGGAAAGGGAAGGGGAGCCGATTGTATCTCGCCATGCATCTCAGTCGTCCTCTTGAACGCGCCGGTGGCGCAGAAGACTCGCTGGACAGTTCGCTGGCCTTTGGCGTGGTAAAAAGCGAGCGGCAACGCGTAGGGGTGCTCGCCATCCTGATCGTGCTGCTGATCGGGGCCTTGCTATGGTCGGTGTTTGGCCCGGAGCTGATTCAGCCGGAGTTGCGAGCCAAGGTCCGCGAGAGCCTTCCGTTTGGCATCGGGATGTTGTCGATCATGTTCGTTTACGAATGTGTGGCCTTCGGATGGTTGACCACGTTGATCCGCAAGGGATTCGAGCCGGTCTTCTGGGTGCGCGTCGTGAGCGCCATCGTGGAGCCGCTCTTCATTACCGCAGTGCTGGGGTTCATGATGGTCTTTGTCGGACCGCTTAACGGCATGGCGGGGCCGGCTCCATACATCTATTTCCCTTACCTGGCCCTGTCGGCCCTGGGACTCAGCCTGCGGTTGAGTTTCGTCAGCGGCGCCACGGCTGCAATCGGATTCAACATCGCCGCCTTTTTTGCGGTGCGAGGCCTGGAGGCCACCCCGAGCATGGCGGTGCTCGTATCGTTCCCGCACTATGCGATGAAGGGGGTGCTGATCGTGCTCACGGGCCTTGCCGCGGGGTACGTCGGTCATCGGCTGCGCAAGCAGCTGGGGGAGTCTCTGAAGGTGGCGCGGGAGCGTGATCGCGCGGTGAGCATCTTCGGCCAGCACGTATCGCCGAGCGTGGCCGACCGTCTCCTGCACCAGTCCGTGGAGCTGACGGGCGAGGAGCGCCAGGTGTGCGTGATGTTCGTGGATATCCGGGATTTCAGTAATCTGGCCGCCGCGAAGCTCCCGGGCGAAATCGTGGAGTATTTGAATGAGCTGTTCGGGCCCATGATCCATATCGTCAACGAACATGGGGGCATCGTGAACAAATTCCTCGGCGATGGGTTTATGGCCGTGTTTGGCGCGCCGAGTGAAGACCCCAAGCTGGCCCGCAACGCCGTGGCATGTGCGCGTGCGATTCTTTCTTCAACTGATCGACTGGTCGCGGCTGGCGAAATCCCGCCGACCCGCCTCGGCATCGGTCTGCACGTCGGCGTCGCGGTCACGGGCAACGTTGGTTCCGAGCAGCGCAAGGAATACACGGTCATCGGCGACACCGTGAATGTCGCCGCGCGGATCGAGCAGGCCACGAAGCAGTTCCGCGCCCAGCTCTTGGTTTCCGACGCGGTGGCCGAACAATGCGGCTCAGACCTGACGGGCGCGGTCGATCTCGGCATGGTCGAGCTCAAGGGCCAGCCCAAGCCGGTTCATCTCTTCCAACTAGTGTAGTTTCGCTATTTCAGGAGCGAGAGGAAGGCCTTGCGCTCCACCCAGAGGAGGAAGGCCGCACTCGCCACGATGAGGACCAGCATTGGATCGAGGAGCCCGGCTCCATTTTCGATAAAAACGTGGTAGGCGAGGATGTTCACCAGGATCGGGCCGAGGATGAGGAGGCCGAAGTTGCGGGTCTTGGGGATGAGAACGAGAAGGCCGCCGACCAACTCAAGAACCTTGACGAACTTCAGGTAGCCCGTCGGTCCAAATGCCGCCATGAAGGCTGCGGCCGGTGAGCCCTCCGGCGGAACGGGGCCGTCCTTCACAAGATTAAGCAAGACGACCACAGCCGCCATGATGAATAAGCCGCCGAGAATAACCCCTGCGATTGCCGCTGCGATATTGATGATCCTGGACATGGGCAGGTAATACTCCCCGTGCTTTCAAGTTCGCAATCTTGAATTCGCTCGCTTTTCCGATATTTGGTTGGGTGCGACAGGATGTTTTGATAAATAGTTTCCTCTCGATGAGGACCCTCCTTTATTTCTCCCTGACTTTGTTCGCAATCCACGGCGGTTTGTGTGAGGAGCAATCCCGCACCGCGTCTCGCTCGGAGCCCGCATTGTCGTACTATGCGCCTGCCCGGCTGGAAAAAGCGGATGCCTACCAGAAGGAGACCTGCGTCCTGGATCTCGTTTACCCCGCCGACAAGCCCGGTTTTGCGACCGTGATCTGGTTTCACGGTGGAGGCCTCACTGGCGGCGATCGTGAGGTTCCCAAGCTTCTTCAGGAAAAGGGCTTCGCGACGGCGGCGGTGGGTTATCGGCTTTCTCCCAAGGCGACTCCGGATGAAATCCTCCAGGATGCCGCTGCGGCCACGGCCTGGGTCTTGAAAAACATCGCGTCCAAGGGAGGCGATCCGAAGAAGGTCTTCATCGCCGGGCATTCCGCAGGAGGTTATCTGGCCGCGATGATCGGCATGGACCCGCGCTGGCTCGCAGCCGAGGGAGTTTCCAATAAGCAACTGGCCGGCATCATTCCTGTGAGCGGTCAGGTCACGACGCATTTCCTCGTCAAAAAGGTCCGGGGTGATACCCAACCGGAACTGCGTCCGATCATCGACGATTACGCCCCGCTTTATTACGCATCCAAAGACCTGCCCCCGATCTGCCTCATCCTTGGCGACCGCAGGATCGAATACAAAAACAGGGTGGAGGAAAATGATCTCATGGCAGTGTGCCTTCGCAACCTTGGGCACCCTTTCGTCGAGTTTTACGAAATGGGTGGCCTCGATCACGGGAGCGTCATCAATGGAGCCTGTTTGCTTATTCCGGGATTCATCAAGAGAGTGCAGGATAATACTCCCGCCAGGCAGACGCCTTGATTTGCCGCGCCTCTTTCCGCCAGGCGAGTTCAGGCGGAGGTGCTCCCTTGGAGAAAAGGCCTGATGGGGGTTGCATTTCTTAAAAGAGAGACGATTCTGAAAAGAGTCACCATGAGCACGAAACTTCTCTCTTCCTTGTTCTCGTTCGGGGGAGAGGTGTGCCTGGATGCTGCGATGAGCCATCCCAAACGCTCGCGAGGTTTTCTCGGTCTCGTCTTCATGTCGTAGGCGGGCGTCCGGCAGACCTCTCTTTGTGAGGTTCTTGCCCCAGGATCAGCCCGCTCCCTTTCATGCTCGAAGGGTTCCTTAGGGAACTTCGCCCCCCTGCGCATGCCTGTATGCGCTTCGCGTCCGTTTCATCCCACCGGTATTGAAAATGACTTTGCTCCTGACCAGCGATTTGCTGGGAAAACAACATTGGTACGAATGGCTTGTTCGTTGTGCTCCGCGCGTCGATGCGATCTGTGTCGCGGGCGACCTCGTGGACCCGTTTCTCGGTGACATCGACGCTCAACGCGAAGCTGCCGAGTTCGCCGCATGGCGCATCGGTCGCGACCGTGCCGGTTTTCATGCCTGCGAGGGAGAGCAGGATCTCCTGGGGGCAAGATGGTATTGGCTCAAGTCCCAGACTGGCACGCGGTGCCATGGCGATGTGGCCATCACCGCGCTGCCGTGGAGGAGTCAAAACAAACGCTGGTTTGAAAAGCCCGACCAGTGGCGGCGGCAGACCGGGTGTGCCTGGCTGGTCATGGAGCATGAACCCCCGGCGGGCGCGGCGGTCGGAGCGGGAGCCGGAGCGAGTTTGCAGGAGGCTTCCCCGGCGCTTTCCTATCAGCCGGATTTCCTCCTGACCGGCCATATGCGGAGCGCTCCATGGGAGCCGGGCGGCTGCTGGTGGGACCGGCGGGGCGACACCGTGATCTTCAATGCCGGGTTCGATCCTGATGGCGAATTCCCGTGCCACATCCTGCTCAACACGACGAAACGCGAGGCCGTCTGGAGACATCCCCATGGCCACGAGTGCATCCGCCTCGATGCCTTCTCACGCCCATTTCCCTCAACCACAGCACAACAACCATGAACACGATCCAAGTCACTCAAAACGACTACAACACCCTGATGGAACTCCTCGCCCGCAACCCTGGTGCGACGGAGGATGAAAAGACCCGGCAGGGCGCTTTGCTCAGCGAGTTGCTCCGGGCAGACATCCTGCCGGAGGCGGAGATCGCGCCCGATGTCATCACGCTGCGGCGCCGGGCGCACCTGGTGGAGCTGGAGTCGGGCGATGTGCTCGACTACACACTCGTCCTGCCGGAGGAAGCCGACGTGAACGAGGGCCGCATCTCGATCCTCGCCCCACTCGGTACAGCGATGCTGGGATTTCGCCGAGGCGATGTCTTTGAGTGGACCATGCCCGGAGGCGCCATGAAACTGAAAGTCGAGAACGTCCTGCGCGGCTAGAGCGGCTGGGAAAGTCGGTCGAGACGCGGTGGATGGCGGGGCGTAAGTGCGTGACAGGGGCCGGAGTGCCAAAGTCCGCGCTTCGTCGCCCTGCCAGATACCGCGTACCGTCTTTCCCTCGCGATCGTGCTGGCTCGCAGCGCTTCCCGGCGGCCTTCGTTGACAGAATGACGGAAAATCGGTAATGGGGCGCAGCTCCTTTGCGAGTCATTCCAGCTATGATCGATACAGGTAAAACCCTCGCCCTCGGCATGTTGACCCTTTGCGTCAACATCGTCCTGATGGCGGTTAAAATATCCGTCGGCATCATCGGAAATTCCTACGCCATGATCGCCGATGGCATTGAGTCAGCCGGAGACATCCTGTCCTCGATCATCACCTGGGCGGGGTTCCAGCTCTCTCTGCGTCCGGCCGATGAGGATCACCCTTACGGGCATGGCAAGATCGAGTCCCTTGCCGGATTTTTTTCCGGTGCGGCTCTTTTTATCGCAGCAGTGGTGATCGGATGGCATTCCGTGCTGGAGATTTTGACGCCGCATCACGCCCCCGCATGGTTCACCCTGCCGGTTCTTTTCGGCGTGGTCATCGCGAAATGGACTCTCTCCCGGGTCATTCAGAACGTGAACAAGCAGGTGGACAGCCGCGCGCTGGAGGGCGACGCCTGGCATCATCTCTCCGACGCCATCACCTCTGGCGCCGCCGCGATCGGTATCGCCATCGCCCTGATCGGCGGCCCGGGCTGGGAGGCGGCCGATGATTATGCGGCCCTTCTCGCCTGCGGCATCATCATCGTCAATGGCACTCTCATCGCAAAGAATGCCCTCCACGAAGTGCTGGATGGCAATGTCTCCGAGGACCTGATCCACGAAATGCGCGACATCGCCGCCCAGGTCGAGGGAGTTCGCAAAATCGAGAAATGCCGCATCCGCAAAAGCGGCATCGGCATGTTTATCGAGCTTCACGTCTGGATCGATGGAGACCTCAGCGTGAGGGAGGGCCACAGCATCGGGCATCTCGTGAAAAAACGCGTCCAGAACGAGGTTCCCCGGGTGATCGACACCGTCGTGCACATCGAACCTGCCTCCGACGATATGGAGAGCGCCGCCGATACCGCCGCCCCGGCGAAGGTGTACTGACAAGAGACGCGACGGGCTTATTTCAGACCCGGAACCTTGCGGTTTTCCGGGCGTAGCCGCCGAGCCATCGAGCGCATCCAGCGTTTCCACCAGACCTGCTCGGCTTCCAGTTGTGCTTCCCGCTGCCGGACCAGCGTAGGGTCTTCGTAACCGGCGCGGAGGAAGGCCTTCTGGCGATGGATTTCCGCCATGCGATGGAGAGCCCCACCGGTATTCAGCACTTCATCGGACAAACGCAACATGCGCCGATTGGGCAGCATTTCCGGCTGCACCCGGCGCACGAGGCCAAATGCGGTTTGCGGGCGATAGCCTGCCGCAGTGAGAATGATAATGGCCGCCGCCGGAGAGCGGCTGATCCCGGCCTCGCAGTTTAAAAGCAGCCCCCATTCCGAGAGATCGCTCATCTCACGTCCAAAGCCCACAAGCTCCTCGATATGCTCCTTCTCCGGTGGCTTGTAGCTCTTGAATCTCGGCAATGTGACCTCAATGTCATCGAGATCGCTGAATGCCAGTGACAAGTCCCTTTCCACCGAAGGCGGCGGAATCGACTGGTCTTTTTCGCCCGGATCGATCAGACTGACGAAGTGGGATACGGGATGACCATGGTAGTTCTCCACACTCTCACGAGAACAAACCATCAAGCGCATGATCCGCTTCTACTCCGACTCCGGAATTGAACTCAATTTCAAATTTCACGACCGGCCATGCGTTTTGCTTTTGGCACCGGGAAGCCTGTCGAATACTCTTCCGATTCATGCGAGGTTCCTTCCCTTCGTCTGCGCTTGGTTGCGTGGCGGCCTTTGGCGTTTTTATTTCCTGTCCTCCCGTTTGGGCTGGAGAGAAGGTCGATCTGGAAAGACTCCAAAACGAGCTGTTGGAAAAAGATGGCGCTGACAGAACGGCTGAGGTCATAGCGGCGCTCCGGGACAGTTCGCCTACGGAGAGTCAGGGTTTTACCTACGCCATCCTCTTTGAAATGGCCTGCTCTCAGGCTGACAGGCAGATGCTTCCGGCGCTGATCGATATTTTCGAAAAGGTACCGGAGAGATATGAAAAGACCCTGATGTTTGAGGCTCTCGCGATGGCGTGGCTCAAGCTGCATACGCCGGACACCCTGGCAAAGCCGGTGCAAAGCCGGCCTCCTGCCGAACCTGTCTTCACGCAGAAAGAAAAAACGATAAGCTTTCAGCAAAATGAGGGCAGGTATTGGCGATTGATGTGCGACCTCCTGCGCGGTGACCATGTGACTGAATCCGTGAAATTGGTGGATCGCTTTGCCTGGGGCGGATGGTGTGGCACTGGCTCTGAGGAGTTTGGCATCCCTCAGGCTTATGCCCGGGTCATTTGCGATGTGCTGGAGAAGCGGTGGGGCGACATGGCTGACGAGGTTCTTGAGCAGGCGGGCAATCTGGATCCCGCTCTGTCCGCCCGGTTGCTGGCTGCCGTCCTGGCTGACCCTCATGATACGGTGAGACAATGGGCCGAGTACGCCCGCGCTCATGAAGACGAAAACTTTTACTGGGAGGAAAGATACCAAAGCCTGCTGGCGATCTCGATCTGCCTCGCAGATGAGCGACGGCTGGATTTCTTGGAATCGTTACTGGAGCAGGTGAGAGAAAAAACCAGTGTTTTCAAGGCAATAGGGAAGTTCATCCCGACCGCCCAGCGGAACTCGGTTGGCTGGGGGATTCCCGACGGATGGCCGTGCCATGGTCTTGAGCTGGTTCAAAGCATCCCGACAACCTCGAGCGAGCAAAAACGTGCGATGGAGCTTCTCAACCGGGAGGCTTTTGCGGAACTGCGGGTGAAGGATGCGACGAAACTCGCGTGGATCCTTGCGCAGAAGCAACGGAAGGAGTCGATTCCCGCCTTGCGACAGTTGCTCAATCACCCTTCTGAGACTGTTGCGAAACAGGCGGCGGAGGGCCTCATTGCGATGGGGGAAAAGGCGGAGATTCCCGAAAAGCTCGGCGATGTGCGATGTGTCATTGCGCTCAATGGGAAACCGTTTTCCGTATGGTCGGTCAGAAGCATCGTTACGGGAGAGAAATCGCATAACGCTTCCAATGCTCCGACCAGTGAAGACGGGGTTCTTTTGCTGCCAAGAGACTGGTTCCTGGATCCAGGTGAACCGGTGAAGAGGATTGTATTGACTAATGTGGAATCTTCGTCGCTGATCACTCCGCGATTCGTCGTGGAAATCCCGCCGCCAGCCGCCGACTCGCGAGAACCCATCCCGGTGAATATCGAGGCGAAGGTGCTGGCTTTGAGGTTGGTATTGCCTCATCCCATGGAAGAGTATCATGGCCGGGAAATGGCGGTGACGCTCAGGTCGACCAGGGCAGCGGAGTTGCCGGTATATTCGGGGAGGGATGTCATCAATCTGCCCGTGACCGATCGGGTTGAATTCCCCGCACTTGCTCCCGGCGCCTATCAGATCGAGCTCCGCATTCCGGGATCAGCGACATGGAAAGGTGAGTTTGTCGTGGGAGAGAAGGATGTGCAGGAGGTTGCGTTGTCCAGAGGCTCGGATGTTCACTTTGCCCTCCAGCCCATTGAGGCCTGGCAACTTGGAGTGGTTCTACCACAGCTCTGGAGAGATGGCCGGGAATTTCCTGCCGAATTTGATTACGCTACCAAGACGTTTCGTGGAGTTCCTCCCGGGGCATACACGTTCAGGATTCCCTCCAGCGCCGAGTTGCAAAAGAGACAGGGAGCGGATTCCTTCGACGGCCCGATGTTTAGTGGAGCGGAAAGGAGCTTTGAGATCAAAGCGGATTCTCCGATTGAGATCGACCTTGGGGAGATCCCTTTGGCCGCACTTCCCGCGAAACAGGAAAAGAAAAAAACGAGTCGCGAGTGATTTTTCGATCCAGAGCTTTCTGAGAATGGGGAGAAACTGCACCGGGTGGGGGGGCGAACCCACAACCTTCGGCGCGGGAGGCCTCGATCTTTCGAGGAGATGGGCGCTGTAATCTGGAATAGTGTCCAAATCGCAATTTCTCGGGGAGCGTCGTACCTCGAATGGAAGGGACCCGTAATGCTTGGGAGACTAGAGGCAGGGAAATGAGCTGGAAGGAAGCGAAATCGAAGAGACTCTTTCGGGGATATACCATGACTGTCGCGGAGCCCTTGGCTCTGGTCGAGTCAGCCCGGGCCGAAAGGGAGATCGATTCCCAGACCGGGAGGTTCAAAATACTATCCGTTGCAAGTTCACCCGCCCGGCAGTAGCGTACCGGTGCACTGGAGGCAGTTCACCATACTGGCGGATGAGCCGGACCTCGGAATTCTACCAATTCGCCGGTATGGACAACGTCTGTACTCAGATCCTGGGGGCGATCGTTGGCCTGATACGCACTATGAAGTATCCCACGATTATTCAGGGGGGAATGGGAGTTGCTGTCTCCGGATGGCTTTTGGCCCGGACGGTTTCAAAACTCGGGCAACTGGGCGTCGTCTCCGCCACCGCGCTCGACGTGGTCCTGGCGCGCAAACTGCAAAACGGCGACCCGGATGGCCATCTGCGACGCGCCATCGCGGCCTTTCCGGTCGAGGAAATCCGCGGGCAGGTGCTGGAGGACTACTTTTCCCCGCACGGCAAGGCGCCGGGCGAACCTTTCCGCAACGTGCCTCTGCTCGGGCCGGATTCGCCACGCAGCCGGGTGGCCTTGGTCGTCCTGGCAAATTTCGTGGAGGTTTTCCTCGCCAAGGAGGGACACGCTGGAGTGGTGGGGGTCAACCTGATGGAGAAAATCCAGCTCCCGACCTTGCCCGCCCTCTATGGCGCGATGCTGGCCGGGGTCGACTATGTGCTCATGGGCGCGGGTATTCCTCGCGCCATCCCGCAATGTCTGGACCGCCTCGCCGAGGGTAGCGATGCCACCTTGAGGCTGGACGTCCTGGGCGCTCTGAAAGGCGAGGAATTCACTAGCCACTTCAGCCCGGCGGAATTTTGCGGAGGGGCTGCCCCCGTGCTCAGGCGGCCGTTCTTTCTGCCGATCGTCTCGTCGGCCACCCTGGCCATCACGCTGGCGCGGAAATCCAATGGCGTCGTGGATGGTTTTGTCGTCGAGGGATCGAGCGCGGGCGGGCACAATGCTCCGCCGCGCGGCCAGATGCAGTTGAATGAAAAAGGCGAGCCTGTCTATGGAGTTCGCGACCTCCCGGAGATCGAAAAGATTCGCGACCTCGGCCTGCCCTTCTGGCTGGCTGGCGCGTACGGATCGCCGGAACGACTGGCCGAGGCGAGGCAGCTCGGCGCCCAAGGCGTTCAACTCGGCACTCCCTTTGCGTATTGCAGCGAATCCGGCATGACCGACGAACTCAAGACTCGCGTGGTGCGCGAAAGCATCGGTGCGCGGGTGGATGTATTCACTGATCCCAAGGCCTCGCCCACGGGATTTCCGTTCAAGGTGGTGCAGGTGGCGGGAAGCGTCTCCGAGCAGGAGGTGCGGCAGGCGAGGAGACCGGTCTGCGACCTTGGCGTCCTCCGGCGGGCCTACCGTCGGGATGACGGCACAGTGGGCTTCCGCTGCCCGAGCGAACCACGGGATGCGTTTTTGCGCAAAGGCGGGGAGGCTGTGGAATCCGAGGGCCGGACGTGCATCTGCAACGGCCTCCTGGCCACGATCGGCCTGGGACAAATGCACGACACAGGCACCGAGCCGCCACTGCTGACTGCCGGAGAAGGCGTCAATGAACTCCGCCGTTTCATCCGGGATGGAGAAACGTCCTACTCTGCTGCCGACGTGCTCCAGCATATGCTTTCCTGAAAGGACACTCATGCCCGAACTTGATCAAATCCTGGCCTGCTTCCCCTCCGTTCCCGACTGGAAGGAAGTCTACCTGGATGACGGTCGCCAGAGAATCCTGGGAGATGCCGGGAGGTTTTCGGTGGAAATCATCCTCGGGAGCTCACTCGACCATGTTTGCATTTTTTCCGATGATAAGGAACTGGAGGAAATGCTCTCGGTCATGGAGCTGTTTCTTGAGAGTCGGGACTCCGCACTCATCATACAGGATAGAGTAAGGATTTCCTTCACCCAAAATCCAGACACCCCATTTCATTCCATCCTGGGCACACACACATTGACCATTTTTCGCATCAACGGCTACACGCACTTCCGGATATCGCCTTCCATTGAGCCTTGAGAACAGGGAGGGGGATCCGACGGGTTTCTGCCTCGTCGGGCTGCGTTTTTCGCTAGCGCAGCGGCGGCTCCAGGAGCTTCCGTAGGGCGAGCACATTCAGAACGGCCTTGGGCAAAAAGGACGCCGTCTCCACATATTCCTGCTCCTTGCCCGCCGCTGGGTCGTGGGTGGAGCAGTGGGCGTGGTCGCCCTCGGGGCCGAGCCCGTCGAGAGTGGGAGCCAGATCCCATAGCACGTTCCCATCGCTCAATCCGCCGCGCGATTCCGCCTTTACCCGGAGGGACATTGCGCGGGCCGCCTCCTGCCAGAGAGCGAGGAGGGTTTCCGAACCCGCGTTCTTCGGCCATGGCGGCGTTTCATCGAGCTGGGTCACGCGAATCCGGCAGCGATGCGGGTGGGCGTCGCGGCTGGTCAGGTCGCCATCGCCATTCAGAGCGAGCAGGAACCGCTTTTCCTCCTCAAAGACATCCGTCGAGGACGCGCGCATCTCCAGCGCGGCGCTGGCGGATTCCGGCACGCGGTTGAGCACTTGTCCGCCGGAGATCGTGCCCACATTCACCGTCAGCGCCTTCTCATAGCACGTGCGGGCCTCCACCTTCTCAATGACGCGGCAGAGTTGCACGATCGCACTGGCTCCGCGGTCGTGCCTGCTCCCGGCGTGGGAGCTTCGTCCCTCCACGTCGATCCGGAAGGTGGCGCGGCCCTTGCGCGCCGTCACCAGGGAGAATTCATCGGTATTGCCTCCATCCGGCTCAAAGATCAGGCAGGCTCTCGTCTGAGGGGGCAGGACCTCCCTGCACCGGATGCCAAAGTCCTCCGAGTCCACCTCCTCGCACGCATTGCACAGGATGACCCAGTTCGTCGCTTCAAAGAGCCGCGGAGCCTCGCTGCGCAGGACGGAGAGCACGAGATGGATCATGGCGATGCCGCCCTTGATGTCATTCGTGCCCGGCCCATGAATCCGCGTTCCCTCCTCGCGCCAGTGGAAGGCGTTTCGCTCCTCCTCCTCTGCGGGAAAGACGGTGTCGAGGTGGGCGATCAGGGCGACCGTGGGGCCTGGGACGGCGGGACTCCGGAGGATGAGGTGATCGCCGTAAGCCGCCAGCCGGTGCGACACGGTGGAGGCCGTGAACCCCAGCGGCTGAAACTGCGCCGCAACCCGGCGCCCGACCGCGTTGACCCCGGCCGGATTGGTGGAAAAGCTGTTGATGCAGACCATCTCGCGGAGAAATTTCTTCGTTTCCGGCCAGAAGGATTCGCAAGCGCGATAGAGAAGTGATATGGTCATCGGATTATTATGAAAACATCCGCCACTCTTCACCTTGGAGTGGCCGGGCTATCAAGCTCGCACGCCGCATGGAAATGAACAGGCAAACCTTTCCCGAGGCTCCTCCGCTGGATCTCACCGTGCGCGTCGGCTGCAAGGTGGATTACGAAACCAGCGTCGAAACGCCCGTGCTGGTCGTCTTCAAGCCGAGGCAGGATGAGTTTCAGTCCATCCGCCAGGAGAGCATGCGCTTCGATCCCGATCTCTCCGCCACGGAGTTTGAGGATGATCACCAGAATATCGTGTATCGACTAACCCTTCGCCCCGGGCTCAACACCATCCAGTACGACGCGATCGTGAAGGTGCCGGGGGTGGCGGAGGATTTCTACTGGCTGGACGAGCCCGTGCCGCCGTATCTGCTGCCCGCCTCCGTCCTGCGCTACACGCTGCCCTCGCGCTATTGCGACTCGGACAAGCTCCTCGACTTTGCCTGGGATCACTTTGGCCACCTCGAGCACGGCCTGCCCCGCGTGCTGGGGATTTGCCAATGGCTGCACGACCACATCGAGTACCGCACCTTTTCCGGGGACTCCAGCCTGTCGGCCTTTGGCGTCATCCAGCGTGGATACGGTGTCTGCCGGGATCTCGCCCATGCTGTCGTCGCTCTCTGCCGCACCTTCAATCTCCCGGCGCGCTATGTGAGCGGATTTGTGCCCGACATCGGATTCCAGGACCCCGGTTCGCCGAACGATTTTCACGCGTACTGCGAGGTTTTCCTCGGCGGACGCTGGCAGATCTTTGACGCGCGATATAATACGCCGCGCATCGGTCGCATCCGCATCGCATCAGGTTACGATGCGGTGAACTGCGCGTTCACCACCCTTTACGGGCAGGCGGATCTCAAGCAATTCGATGTCTGGGCGTATCAGGTCGATCCCGCCGAGGTCCGCACCGGAGATCCGGTCGATCTTTCAAAACGGCTGTGCGGCACCTCCCGGGTCATCCACCCGCCGCATCGTCCGGCCCAGGCGGCCACTATTTGAAGAAAAACCGCGAATCCTCTCAAGCCTCGGGAGGCTTTCCGTTGTCGCGGATCGGAACCGGCTCGGGGATCTGCCAGCGGTCGCCGATCGCCTCGAGCCATTCCTTGGTCTTTTCCGCCATCTCATCGGGCAGGGGACGCGGGATCAGTCGGAGCTCCCGCGCGATCGTGTCGAGATACGCGCCGCCGATCCAGATGCATCCATCCGCCTGGCGCGAGACCAGCACGGGGACGCGTTCCTTCGCGAGCTGGACGTAGCAGATCGCATCCAGCTCGGCCTGCTTGTCCGGCCACGCGACCAGGTGACTCGGGTAATGCCGCGCGGGCATCCGGCTGTCGTGCCGGGCATAATAGACCGGCTCCGTGCAGGAAATCGTCTGCGTGCCGCTGATCAAGGTGATTCTTTCCATCGTGTCGTCATGAGCCTCCGGTCACGGAGACAGGTTCGCACCATACACGATTGACGCCATTTTGTAGAGGCGATATGAGCGCTTCCTCGGGTGTTTGTTCTGAGTGATCACTCCGTTCCAATATTCGGCGCTACGATATGTTGATTTTCGGCTTCTCCCAAGGATATCGAGCTAATGCCTTGGGAGTCCTCAAAAGTTGGCCCGTTGCTAATAAAAAACGGGGTGCCGCAGGTAATATTTCCGAAGCAAAGAGGAAGTGTATCCGATGAAGTCCCACCAGCCAAAAAAGGCCCGGTGATCTGAGCGTCGCGGCAGAGCAGGCGTTTTGCGCGAGTATCTGCGCCGTAGTGCCCGTAAGCGGATGCCTGAAAGTCCGGGTGAAATCAGCAGGCTGCATGCGTCGTCATGCGGTCGACCGAGGCCTGGGAGTTTGTGCAGCTTGGCAACTGCGGATCGCCCATCGAAACCGAGGCGGGCTGGCTCGTGCTGACCCATGGGGTGGGGCCGATGAGGAAGTATTGCATCTCCGCCATCCTGCTCGATCGCAACGATCCGGCGCGGATCATCGGTCGCCTCCGGGAGCCGCTCATCAAGCCCTCTCCCGAGGAACGCGAGGGCTGCGTGCCCAACGTCGTGTATACCTGCGGCGAGATCGTCCACCACGGACATCTCATCATACCCTATGCGGTATCGGACTCCTCCACCGCCTTCGCCACCGTCCCGCTGGATGCCCTCATCGAGGCAATGCGGAAAAACCCCGCCTGACCACCAGAGCAACGGCTCCGGCCCCTTCGGAATCCCTCATCCGAATAAAAACTTCCTGATAGATATCTCGTCTCAGGCAGATGGACTTTGGGCCCGCCTGCCTGAGAGAGACAAATATGCTTAGAACCGACGGTGAGTCGCCGGGCGCGAATGACTATTGCCGGACCCGGCTTCCTCCCGCGGGCGAGCCTCGTTCACCGTAAGATTGCGGCCGCCGACTTGCTGACCGTCCAAGGCGTTGATGGCGCTCGTTCCCTCGTCCGGGGTGGACATGGTGACAAAGCCAAAGCCACGCGAGCGGCTCGACATCTTGTCCGTAACGACCAGGGCGTCCATGACGCGGCCATGCGCCGAGAAAAGATCCTGAAGGTCGTTGCGGGTGGTTTCGAACGAAATATTTCCTACGTAAAGTTTCATAATGGTGAATGATCTAGAGCTAGACTGACAATCTCATAGCCGTTCCCGAACATCGGGTTTCGATCATCACCGGGGACTCCCACCTGACAACTACCGTGCAACGAACCTGAACAATATACTCGGGACCTAGGCTCGTCTGCTTTTTCAGATACGCAATCTATTTCTCAATATTCCGCATTGCGCGCCTTGATTGGGACGGCAAACCGGGAGCAGTCAAGCGCCTCAATCAGGCCGGCCTGGATATCGTTTTCTCGTAAATGGCGTAACTCTTCGAATGGGTTGCTCCCATGAGTTCGATCAGCTTGATCACCTGCGTGTTATTGGCCTCGATCCAGGACAGCTCGGCGGAATGCGCCAGTTTCTGCGTTCGCAGGACCATGTCATGACACAGAAGCGCGACAAGCCCCGTGTCCCGGTACTCGGGCGCCACGCCCAGTATCACCTGCCGAACGGTGCGAATCCGGCGCGTCTTCATCATCCACAGGATGCAGGGGAGGCGCAGCCAATACGGGATGCGTTTCGTCCGGATCAGGAGCTCGTTGAAGTTTGGCAGCGTGAGCATGAAACCCACCGCCTTGCCATCGACCTCGGCGAATACGAGAAAGTCGGGATTTGCGAGCGCTTTCAGGTCATCGGCAGAGGCAAGCAAATCCTCGAGCGAAATCGGGACAAAACCCCAGTTCCGATCCAGCGTTACATTATACAACTGGTGCGCCAGGCGGAGGTCTTCATTCAGCCGCTTCATGTTAAGCGAGCGGATGGTCACATTCTTGGCACGCTCCTCGAGCCTGCGGGATATCTTCTCTATGCGAGAGGGGACGCCGATATGAAGCGGGAGATGAAATCCATAAAGATTTCGCACGACCTGATGGGAAGCGCTTTCCATCAGGCTGGCATAGTAGGCAGGATTCCAGGGCATGGAGATGCTCGGCGGCTCCTGGTGCCCCATGGTCAAGAGCCCGCATTCCTCATTGATCGAGGGATTGTACGGCCCGCGGATCGTATCGCAGTTTAGCTTCCAGAGAGTTTTTTCGACCTGGGCAAGGAGAGCCTGTGCGGTTTCGGCATTTTCCTCGCAAGCGAAGAATCCGAAAAATCCCACCCGATCGTTCCAATAGGCGTTGTGCGAGCGATTACGAATGGCCGCGATGCGCCCGACCGGTTTCCCATCGCGACGAGCGATGAACCCGGTGATGGAGCCGTCCTGGCGATTGAAAAGACAATCCGGACGCAGAAACTTGGCGATACTCCCGGGAACTGGCGGAACAAAGCTCGCGTCTCTGCCATGCAACATCTCCGGGAGCCTTTCGAAAAGAGTGCGGTCGGAAGATGTGCGACAGGCGGATATTGATAGCATGAGCGTATTCTTTTCCTGATCTGCCTAAGCAGGCGTGGGGTGGCCGGGCATCGGCGGCGCGGGTCGCCGAGGCGGTGAGTTTTCTGGAGCTTTTGAAAAGTGACGTGAGACCCCGGCATTCTCGGTGGATTGCCGCGAGTTCAATGTTTCGCGGATTCCCAATTGAGTGGCCGGCGCGAAGACCGTTGTGTATCGGCCAGGACCGGTGCGTCAACGTTGGCCGAGACCGTGATTTGCGAGCGACACGAGCGGGAAACAGGCTCTGCGTGAGATGGAATCAAAAGATGGCATTCGACGCATGATAGAAGCCCCGAACTGGAGCAAGAGAGTCGGAGGAAAGGTCCGGGGTGTCAAACCCCATCGCCACAATCCAGCCCGAGCATCTGCTTTAGCCACGATGCATCGTCCCGGGTTGCGGCGTCAGTGATCTGCCCCCAACAGGTGATCTGCTCCCAAAAGATCGGACCGGATAAAACGAAAAAGTTTCTGGTTTGACCTCAACCTGCGAACTGGACCGCAAAAGCTCAAGAGTCGGCTAGAGTGTGACGCTGTTCCGAAGTTTGGACAGAGGGCAGCATTAGTTCGTGGCAGGTAGAAGCCCCTGAGTTTTTCTGTTTCCGTTTGTTTTGCCTAGAGTCCGCAAGGTCTGCGCTGCGAACGCAGCTTGAGGCAAGTTCGGCAGCGCACCATGTGGACGATAGTCGTTGTATTCTTCGTGACACAGCTGGAGTTTGTCACGCGCCTCTTCCAACGAGGCGAAGAGATGTGTGTTCAGGCACTCGTCGCGGAGCTGGCCATTAAAGCTTTCGATGAAGCCGGAAGTTCTTGTCGTTCCACGGCCGGATCGCCCCTTTCCCGGCCAGTGGCGGAGGATTGCATCAGCCGTCGGCAGAAGCTCGATGTACCGTTCCCGGAGCCCGCCGCGGGTCTTCTTCGGAATCACGTGGAGTTCTTTGCCCTTCCAATCGAAATCCTCCCAGGTAGCCCGAAGAATCTCGGACGTTCGGAGCCCGCAATATCCGCCGAGCGCTGCCCATGCGAGCAGAGGAGGGGAGTTGATCTCTTCTGCCTTCTCGAGAACGAGCTTCATCTCCGCGGGGGTGAGGATGCCTTTCTTGCCCTCCGGCTTCTCGATCCCGATCTTGGCCGCCGGGTTCCTGGGGATGATTTCCAGCCAGTCCCGGCAGTGTTCGAAGAAACGCCTGACGATTCTGAAGCAGTTGTATTGATGGCATTCGGACCCGCCAACCGCATTCAACCACTGATCAATGTCATGGTGAGTGATGCTTGAAAGGGCGTGAGCGCCATACTTCTCTTTGAAGAGCTTCCCAATGTAGCGGTAGTGCGCCTTCGTGCGGGCAGCGAGTTTATCGATTCGGTCGAGCCACAGCGCCCAAACCTCCCGGACAGTGGCACCAGATTGGGCACTGGGATCGGGATTTACGTAACCCTGAGATGCAATGGCCTCGGCCGCTCCCAGTCCATTCTCCCGGTAGTAGACGATGAACTTCAAGGCCTCTGGCTTCAGAGGCAAAAAAGAACCTCTGGCGATGAGTGCCGGTCTCTTTTGCCGAGAGATCGACCTTCCAAGGAAGCTTTCGTCCCTCGATGTAATCGGCCTCTCAGGGCGTTCTGAGAGTGGAAAAGAAACTGCACCGGGCGGGGGTCGAACCCACAACCTTCGGCTCCGGAGGCCGACGCTCTATCCGATTGAGCTACCGGTGCGTAGGGTGCGAAGCATCCAGCATTTCGGACGGAGAATCAAGCGTGAGAGCTTGATTTTGTACGATTTCGGGAGTGGACTACAATTCATGCCCCTGCTTCTCGTGCTCCTCCTGGCTTTTGGCTCCTCCGCTTTGGCCCAATCGAACGTAGAGAATCGTTCCGCCTTTACCTCGGAGCCCGGCGTGCAGGGCGAGGTGAATGCCATCGTCATCCAGCCGGATGGCAAGGTGATCATCGGCGGTCACTTCACTTCGGTGAACGGACAGCCGCGAGGCAATCTGGCCCGGCTGAATCCCGATGGCACGCTGGATTCCACCTTTGCCAACACTTTCGAGGCAGGTGTGAGCGGGCAGGTCCTGGCGCTCGCCCTTCAGGCCGATGGCAGTGTGATCGTGGGCGGTTCGTTTAATCAGGCGAATTCCTTCCAAATCTACAATATTGCGCGCTATAAGGCCGATGGCAGCATTGACAAGGGATTTGCCTCGGGGGATGGCACGGGCAGCCCGGGAACGGATGGGCCGGTCTTTGCGTTAACCGTTCAGCCGGACGGAAAGATCATCCTGGGCGGCAGCTTCAGCCAGGTGATTGGTCAGCCTCGCCGCAGTGTGGCCCGGCTCAATGCGGACGGTTCGCTTGATGCCCCGGTGCTTTCCAATCCCCAAGCGGCTTCCGGTACCGTCAAATCCGTCGTGCTCGATGCCCGTGGCGCTCTCGTTGCAGGAGGACGGTTTTCTGTACAGAATCAGACGGCTCAGAATTTGCTTAAGGCTTCTCCCTCAGGGAACTAGCTTCCTCTCATTCCCCAGGGGAAGGGGAAAAGCTGTAAAAACTTCATGCAATCGGTTGCAATGAGTGCGCCGATGTGGTTTACTTTGCCCCCGTATTGGCTGCGATATGGAGGGAGATACCCCTGAAAATGTAATTAACCTTGTCGGAGGTGGCTTTCTTCGTGAAGCTACACGGCTTACCTTATCGCAGTCATCCGGAGGTCTGCTTCGAACTCACTATGCCTGGTAGCGCTCAAATCATCCGCCGAATCATTGTCAGTGCCACATGCAAGGGAGGTGTGGGCCGTACTTTTTTCCTGGTGAATCTCGCGGATTGGTATGCAGAGATTGAGCAGGATTTCGCCTTTTTCGATTCGGATATCTATAATGGCACCTTGACCCGTTTCCTGCCTGATTCCCGCTTCCTGCCTCTGGATAACCCTGAGGAGGCCGTGCGCGAGTTGAGCGAGGTGCTCGACGAGAGCGAGGTCATTGGGTGGGACGCGCTCGGGGCGTTGAAAGGGTACTATCCCGATTTCCTCGACGAGACCTTTGTGCAAAACAAGGATCGTTTCACCGAGCATCGAGTGACGATGATCCTCATGATCGAGGAGGACAAGGACACGGTTTTCCAAGCAGGAGAGCTGGCCAAGCGCCTGGGTGATCAGGTGGACTGGCTGGTGGTAAAAAATCACAAGACCTGCTCGACGTCAGAGATTTACGATAATAGCAAGGCTCGCCAGGAGTTGCTGCGCCTCGGTGCGGTGGAGATCACCATGGAGCGCGTTCCGTGGAGCCTGCTGGCAACGATTCAGAAGACCAGCCGGGGGCTTTCCTCGCTGGTGCTGGATGAATCGCTGCCGTTCCTCGAGAGACAGCGTCTCCGGACCTTTCAGAAGAGGTTTTTCGAGCAGTTGGAATCTGCTCGCGCCCTCTTGGTGCCGACCCGCCTCGCCATGACAGCCCCTGTGCACAAGTCGGGCAAGCCGACATCGTCCGCGCGGCCGCGAGTAGCTCCCGAGGAGGTTTGATGAGCAAATCCCGGGCGCTATCCAAGATACCCACCCGCACCCACACCAAGCGTTTGGTGATGGTGGCCATTGACAAGGGAGGAGTCGGCAAGTCGTTCTTCTGCGTGCGGCTGGTCGAGTGGCTCGGCATGCACGGTGTGAATTTCTCGGCTTTCGATCCCGACTACAGCAACAGCACGCTGACACGGTTTTATCCGGGTGCGAAGTTTCTCGACATCCGGCATAGCGAAAATCTCGACCAGATCGTGGAGTCCTTTGACAACAGCGACCTGATCATCGTTGACGGGGTGGGGGCGCACCAGAGCATCTTCCTGGATTGGATGGAGGAGACCGACCTGCTCAATGTGAAGCAGCAACTGGGGCTTTCCGTGACGCTCGTTCTCATCATTGAATCCGACAAAGACACCGTGCATCAGGCGGGAGAAGCCGCCAAGCGCGCGGGTGGTCTTGTCGACTGGCTGGTCGTAAAGAACCAGAAGATGTCGCACACGATGCGCATCTACGACAACAGCCAGGCACGCCAGACGCTGCTGGCCAACGGGGCCATCGAGGTCGAGATGCCCAAGCTCCAGCCGCATCTTGCGGAAGTGCTGCAAGCCCGCTCGCTGACCATCGACAAGGCGCTGGAAAGCCCCGAGGTGAATCTCCTGGACCGCCAGCGGCTCATTGACTTTTCCAGACAGTGGTTCGCGCAACTCGATAACGCCAAACAAATCCTTTTGCCATGATAGAAAATCCGGAAATCCGCGCCAAGATCCTCGACTGGCAGAAACGCTACAACATCCAGGATGGCGACCCAGCCATTGCTCTGCTGGAGCTTATCGAATTCATCGGCCCGATGCGTTCATCCGGCGCTGCGGAGCCAGGTGAATACCGCGCCCCAGCCCAGGTGGCACCGATCTCCGCCCAGGTCGACGTATCCAGCGAGTCGCTTGCCGAGGCGATGAAGACTGCGCTGCTGCCCGTGATCGAGCGCATGTCCTACCAGGCGCAGGAGATGCAGCAGAAGCTCGAGCACATCGACTTCGACAAGTTCGTCAAGCAGATCGAGACCTACCATGAGGGGATCGACTACTGCACAAAGAAGCTCGATGTGGTGAAGAAGGAGACCGACGCCCTCGTCATCCGGGTGGACAAGGTTGGCTCGCAGATCAAGCCCATTACTCGTGGAGCGGTGATCACCCTGTGCCTTTTCTTTGCAGTGCTTGGCGCGATCGTTTCGCGCCTCCTGGGCCTGTAGGCGGATAGAGTTCAGACGACCGGATGGCGAAAAAGAAATCCAAACACAGCGGGATGGAGAGCTTGGGATACAAGCTCCTGGCCCGCATCGAAAAGAGCCCGCTGACCCAGCTCATACTGGCAGCCCTTTTCGTCGCCGGGATCATCGCCTGCGCCGCGAGCATCACCACGAAGACCCAGATCGCCGTGGCGGTCTCCGCCATCGTCGTCTTCCTCGCTCTCAAGAAGTTCAACAACATCGAGACCATCCGCGTTCTCTATCTCATCCTCGCGGCATTTCTCTCGGTCGACTACTTCTACTGGCGTACTTTTACGACTCTCGGCTTCAACGATCTGCTCAGCTTTTCCTGCGCGATCATCCTGTATCTGGCCGAGCTCTACGGTTTCGTCGTCTACATCCTGAGTATCTTCGTCAACATCGACCCGCTGGATCGCAAGCCGATCCCCCTGCACAAGGACGAGCTGGACAAGGTGCCAACGGTCGACGTGATGATCCCTTCGTACAACGAGGAGTCGGAGCTGCTTGAGGTCACGCTGCTTTCCGCCCTCCAGATGGATTATCCGAAGGATCGCTTCGACGTCTACCTGCTGGACGATGGCGGCACCGACCAGCGCTGCAACTCTCCTGATCCCGTCCTGGCGGCCAAGTCCAAGAAACGCCGGGAGGAGCTGAAGGCCCTCTGCGCCAAGGTGGGAGCCAGGTACCTCACCCGCGAAAAGAACGTCCACGCCAAGGCCGGCAACATCAACAGCGCCCTCCAGCAGACCGAGGGCGATCTCATCATGATCCTTGATGCGGATCATGCTCCGACGGCGGACTTCCTGCAAAACACGGTTGGCTGGTTCATCAAGGACCCAAAGATGTTTCTGGTTCAGACGCCGCACTTCTTCATCAATCCCGATCCGATCGAGAAGAATCTCCAGACCTTCACCCAGATGCCGAGTGAGAACGAAATGTTCTACCGCGTCATCCAGCGGGGGCTGGATTACTGGAATGCCGCCTTTTTCTGCGGTTCGGCCGCCGTCCTGCGCCGCAAGTACATCATGGAGATCGGTGGCATCAGCGGTGACACCATCACCGAGGATGCCGAGACCGCGCTGACCATGCACGCCCGCGGGTACAACAGCGCCTACATTGCCAAGCCCATGATCTCGGGCCTCCAGCCGGAAACGCTCGGCGGGTTCATCGGCCAGCGTGTGCGTTGGGCTCAGGGCATGTTGCAGATTTTCCTGCTGAAGAATCCGCTCGTCCTGCCGGGACTCACGCTGCCCCAGCGGCTATGCTACTTCAGCAGCGGCTTCTTCTGGTTCTTCGCTTACGCTCGACTTGTCTTCCTGCTCGCCCCGATGTGCTTCCTTTTCTTCGGGTTGAAGATTTACAACGCAAATTTCGTCGACTTTGCCGCGTACTGTTTGCCGCATCTTTTTGCGGTCTTCATGGTCTCCGATTTCCTCTTTGGCCATGTCCGGTGGTCTTTTGTCTCCGAGCTTTATGAGCTCATGCAGTCGGTCTACACCTTCCCGGCCATGCTCAAGGTGTTGATGAACCCCCGGGCTCCGAAATTTAACGTGACGGCCAAGGGCGAGACGCTGACCCAGGATTTTATCAGTCCGCTGGCCAAGCCGTTTTACCTTTTCCTGCTGCTCAATCTGGTGGCCATCGGTTTTGGTGCAGGGCGTCTGGTCTGGGGCAATATCGGCGACCGCTTCCCAACGACCATCACGATGTGCTGGGCGGGATTCAATGTCTTCATCCTGCTTGCCGCCATGGGTGCGCTGCTGGAACGAAGGCAGCGCCGTGCCACGCCCCGCATGCCTGCCCAGATCCCGGCCCGCGTGCGGGTGGGAGACAAGTCCTATGTCGCGACGATCACCGATCTCTCGATCAGCGGTGCGAGCATTCAGATCGACGCGGCCTACGAGACCATTTTCCGCACCGACACCAAGGCCGACTTCATCGTGCAGGGCAATAATGCCGTCGCCGGAGAACCTTTCCATTTCGTCGTGCGCAATGCACGCAGCGAAGGGTCGCTGACGAATCTCGGCGTGCAGTTCCAACACAAGGATCTGGAGGAGCTGAAACGCAAGGTGCTCCTCGTCAATGGCAGCAGCGACCGCTGGATCAGCTTCCAGACGAATCGCGAGAAACGGCTCGGCGTCACACGCAGCGCGTTCTTCCTCATGAGCTGCGGCATCCGCTTCTCGATCGAGCATTTCGCCCACCTGATGATTGAATCCAACGTGCGCCAACCATCGCCCGCTTATCACGTGGGAGGCCGATCTTCGAACTAGCTGCCCTATGAATAATATGATGCGCCAACTCCACCTGCCGCAGAGCCTGATCCTCGTGCTCGCCGTGATGGCCGGTTCGCTTGCGCCGCTGTCCGCCCAGCAGCAAGCCGCCCCCCCCATGGTTGCTCCGGCCGCGCTGGCCCTGCCGACACCTGGCACCACGTTTTCCCAGCGCGTCGTGCCGGCAGGAGCTGCCAAGCTGCCCTTGCCCGAGCGCACCACGCCCCGTGAAGAGACGCTGCGTCTGCCCATTCGCAAGCTCATCGCCCTCGATTCCCCCATGCTCCTGCGCAATGCCTCGAGCATTTACACGATCTTCGTCCCGATCAGCGCACGGTTGAAGTTCAAGACGTGCTCGCTGAACCTGGATTTCACCAACTCCATCGCTCTGCTCACCGAGCGTTCCGTCCTCCGCGTCGTGGTCAACGATGTGATCGTCGCTCAATACCGGCTGGACCGGAACCGCCCCTTCAACTCGGTGGAGATGGGCATTCCGCTGGAGCTCCTCAAGCCAGGCTTCAACCGCCTGCAATTCATCGTTGCCCAGCACTACACCAACCAGTGTGAGGACCCGAGTGCGCCGGAGCTTTTCACCGAGATCAACCCCGATACCTCGTATCTCTCCGCGGTGGCCGAGTGGCGCGATGTCCCGCAGCGCCTGTCCTTTCTGCGCTGGTGGGTGGATGAAAAGCTCTGGAATCCTTATCAGTTCAACGTCTGCTTCCCCGGATCGAGCCAGATGACCGACCTCCAGCTTGCCTGGGGCGGCATCGTCACCCAGGGGGTGGCGCTGGCCCTGAACTACCAGCCGTTCCGGGTGACCGCAGCCAACGCTCTGCGTGCCGGCATGGACAATATCGTCGTGGGAACGATGACCGAGCTTTCCGGCTATCTCACGGCCACGGAGATCGGGTCCGTGAATGGCAGCTTCCTGGCAATCAAATCCCTGCCGGGCGATCCGGCCCACTGCATGATCATCATCAGCGGTCGCGATGAGCGCGAGGTGAGCCAGACCGCGCTCGCATTCGGGCTGGTGAATTACCCGCTCCCGGATTCCCAGTACGCCATCGTCGACCAGCTCACGCTGCCGCAGGAACCTGCCTTCGTTCGCAACGCCCCCCTCCAGATGCCGGGCATCTACAGCTTCCGGCAACTCGGGTACAAGCAGCAGACGATCCGGGGATGGAATTCCGGAAGTTATTCGATTCCGATCTACATGCCGGGCGACATTTCCAAGGATGATGGCGCCAACGCCGAACTCCGCCTGCATTTCACCTATGGCGCGGCGTTTCGCGAGGACTCGGTTTTCAATGTGTTCGTCAACGGCCAGTTCCAGAAGGCCATCCGTCTGCGCGATCAGAACGGGTCGATGCACTCCGATCACAGGCTGTATCTGCCCATGATTTCGTTCCAGCCCGGGCGCAACGTCGTGGACCTTACGCCGGCGATGGTTCCTCTGGTCACGGGCAAATGCCAGATGATCCAGGAGGAGAACCTGGTGTTCACCCTCTACGACGATTCCCAGTTTGTGTTTCCGCGGGCCATGCGCAAATGCCGTCTGCCCAGCCTGGGACTTTTTTCCCAGACAGCCTTTCCGTACTCCGGATCACCGGATGGCGCCGAGACGGCGCTCTTTGTCGCGGGCCGCGATCTGGAGACTGTGACGGCGGCATGGACCCTTCTCGGCAAGATGGCGCAGATTTCAGGCGCTCTACTTCACCGCCTGGAGGTCGGCTTCAAGCCGCCGGGTCGCAACATCCGCAAAAGCCTCCTTGTTGTCGGCGCGCGCGACCAGATCCCGGAGGAAATCGTGGCCCGAGCCCCGGTCTCGCCGTTGCAGGTCGGCAAGATGCGCTATCTGGTGAGCGTAAGCCCCAAGCCGGAGCGCCTCGCGACCTCGCCGATCGAGGAATTCCTCGAGAAGATTCGCGGAACTCCGGCGGAGAAGGCGGAGCCCGAACCGCCCAAGACGGCGGAAATGACGATGGCCGCGGATATGATCGACGACACGGTGGCCGTGCAGTTCGAGTCTCCGACAGCCATCGGCTATCCGGTCACCATTGTCACCGCCGGAAGCTCGGCCAATCTCCTGGCCGGTATGAACGCCCTGCAGGATCGCAGCATCTGGGACAACCTTGCCGGTGACCTTGCTGTCTGGAACACCCAGCCGGATTCGCTGGCCGTGGCCAAGGTCGGTCCCGACTTTATCTACAAGTCGACCTCCGTCGTGACCCGCGTCGGCACCAACATGCAGCAGAGCCCGTGGCTGTTTGCCCCGATCCTCATCGTACTCATCCTCCTTATCGCCCTGGGTGTCCGCGCCGTGCTGCGCCGCCGTGGCGAGAAGCTCGGTGACGACAACGAATCCGATGCCTGATGAGGGGGAAGTGGGCAGTCATACTCGGGCTTAGTGCGATTTTTGCGCTCGTCTTCGGCTTCAAACTGGTCGGTTTCGTGCTCGATTTCCTCAATCCCTACGGACTGCGCCAAAGCGATTGGACGATCTATCAGAAGAACTTCATCAACGCCGCAGGCCGGGTCATTGATACCGGGAACGGCGACGTCAGCCATAGCGAGGGACAGGGGTACGGACTGGTTATCGCGCTCGCCTACGGCGATCATGCGGCGTTTGACCGCATCTGGGCCTGGACGCAGCAAAACCTCCAGGTCCGGCCCTCCGACAAACTGCTCGCCTGGCAATGGAAGCCGGGAGCCAAACCGATCGAGGACGAGAACGGGACGCCGCTTCCCGGTTCGGACCGAACCGGTGCGGTAACGGACACCAACAACGCCAGCGACGGCGATATCCTTGTCGCTTGGGCGCTCATTCGCGCCTCCAAGCTCTGGAACGACTATCGGTATCAGCAGGCTGCTGCGCAGATCCTCGTCGATCTCGCCCGTCTCGATCTCCGCGAGTATGAGAGCAAAACGGTGCTGCTGCCGGGTACCGACGGGTTCTGGACCGACGACGGCGCCACGCTGAACCCGTCGTACTACATCTTCCCGGCTTTGGACGAGATCGCCCTCGCATTTCCCGGCACCCCTTGGACCAAGGTCGCCAGCGACGGCCGGACGCTTATCGAAAAAGGCGCTTTCGGAAAATGGAAGCTCTGCCCCGACTGGATTTTTGCCACCGGGAGCGAACTGCAAATCTCGCCCAAATTTCCTCCAGACTTCGGTTACAACGCCGTTCGCGTACCTCTCCATATCGCCTGGGCGCAAAAGGATTCGCCATTGCTTGTGCCGTTCGCCGATTTTTGGAAGCCTTTGCTCCCGGACCATATGCCCGCCACGGTGAATTTGAAGGACGATTCTTTTGGGCCTTATCCGGCATTGCCCGGGATGAAGGCAATAGCCGCCTACACGATAGCCTGCGCATCCAAAGGAAGCTTGACAGTCCGGGCGCTTCCTGCGGTAACGAAGGAGGAGCCGTATTTCTCCGCCAGCCTTTCCATCCTGACCAAGATCGCCGTACGTGAGTCCTTTGCGACCAAATAGATACAACAAAAGAATTATTGCGTCCGGCGCCATGCGTCTGGTTGCATTATTGATCTCCTTTCTCGCTTTTGAGAGGGTGGTCGCGCAGCCATTTTTCGGAGAGCAGCCTCCTCCGGATATCGGCGCGGCTCCGGCCAGCACGCCTTCGCTTTTCGTTCCGGTCAAGCCGGGAGCTCCGACTCCTACACCCGCGCCGACTCCGGCCCCGGCGGCGACGCCGACGATGTTCATTCCCAGCGATCTGCCGCCTCCGGCGGTACAGGCCACGGGGGAGACATTGGATCTCGTGCCGGAGGCGGTGCCGGTGGCAACTCCGATCCCCAGGGCAAAGGCGACTCCCACTCCGGTGAAGCGCTCTGCCCCGGTCCCGCAGGTCCTTTCGCAGGCTCAGATCAGCCAGCTCGCAAACCAGGCGACAACGACCCGGAGTTCCGCCACGGCGACACAGCTAGGCTGGGCGTACTTCAATCGCAACGAATACTCCTCGGCTGGCATGTGGTTCAACCAGGCCTTGGAGTGGAACTCCAGCTCCGGCGAGGCCGCCTACGGCCTGGCGCTTTCCAAGTTCCGTGAAGGTGATCTCTCCTCAGCCGAGGCCATCGCAAATTTCCGCGTGAACAGTTACCCGAAGATGAAAACCCTGCTGGGCGACATCTATTCCCGACGCGGCACCGAGGCCTACGAAAACAAGCAATACGACGAGAGCCTCCAGTACTTCAACAAGGCGGGTTCCATGCGCTCCCTCAGCCGCAACGAGCAGATCATCGTGGCTTGGGATCTTTACTACACCAAGCAGTACGAGCAGTCGGCGGAGCTTTTCCAGAAGCTCTATCGCAACTCACCCGATCGCGTCGCCGCCCAGGGAGCCTACGCTGCGTACTCCAAGACCAAGTCTTACGACAAGCTCGACTCGCTCTCCGGCTCGGGCGGTCCGCTCCGCGACATGTACTACACCTACGACGCGAAGAGCTATATGTCGGCCAACCTCTTCCGCGCCGCTGCGGACTCGGGTGGTGCGAAGGTTTATCCCGTCCTGCAGAATCTGAACAAGCCGAGCGTCGCGGCAGGATTTGGATATCGGACAAAGTCGGGTTCCGCCGGCGAAGGCCAGTTGCAGGTCATCACTTTCCCGGTCATCCAGGCTCAGGTCTTTCCTGCCAACAAATTCATGCTGAGCGCCGCGCTCACGCACCTGAGCCTCGATAGCGGCGACCTCCCCAATGGCGCACAGGTCGGCACTCCTCCAGCGGTTTACACGCCCTACAACTATCAGCCCACCACGAGCGAGGATGACCTGTGGGAGTTCAATGTCCGGCTCGAGTATCAAGACTGGATCAGCTGGTACATTCAGCTGGGCACCACGCCGATCAATGGTCCGCTCCAGAGCCGTCCGACCGGCAGCGCGGGCCTCATCTGGCGTAGCAACAGCGGTTACGTCCAGGGTGAAATTTACTCCAAGTCGATCAAGGAAAGCATGCTCTCCTGGGTCGGCATCGTTGATCCCTACACCGGCAACCAGTGGGGTCGTGTGCAGGAGACGGGCGGCAACCTCCAGTTCTTCCACTCCGTCGGCGAGGACAATACGATCTACCTCAAGGGTGGCTATGGCACGATCGACGGTACAAATGTCGAGGACAATACCCACCTCTACGGTACGGCGGCCTTTGCCCACCTGCTCGACATGCCGGGCTACGAGTACTTCACCATCGGCTTCGCGCTCTCCTACGAGCAGTTCGATAACAACCAGAACCACTTCACTTACGGCAACGGCGGCTACTTCAGTCCGCAGTACCTTCTGCAGGGTATCGTCCAGGCCCAGTTCCTCACCGAAGAGGGGCGTCGCTGGCTAGCGGCAGGCAGCGTCGGAGCGGGTGTGCAGAATAACAAGCAGGACGCCTCTCCGTATTTCCCGCTGGATGACGACGGCCAGGAGTTTGACTCGCAGGAGTCGACCACCGGCATCGGCCTCATCCAGCTTCAGGGCGGCTACCTCATCGACCCGAACTGGATGATCGGCGGCAGCCTGAACTACAACATCACGGCGGATTACAATGAAGGCGGCATCTACATCTGGGGCCGGTATTTCTTCGACCGCCGCAAGGGTCTCCTCCGCACCGACCTGATCGGGTTCGATCTCTTCCAGTAGCCCTGGGTTAATGGGGCGCGAGCTTCAGCCCGATCACGCCGAGAAGGATCAGCGAGATGCAGGCCAGCTTGAGGGGGGACAGCGTGTCCCCGAGCAGCAGCGAACCGCAGAGAAATGTCCCGGCTGCGCCGAGACCTGTCCAGATCGCGTAGGCGGTGCCGATGGGCAGGGAGCGCGATGCCATGCCGAGGAGCGAAATGCTCAATAGCAGGCAGGCCAGCGTGATGGTGGAGGCCAGCGGACGCCGGAATCCGTCGCTATATTTGAGGCCCACGGCCCAGCCGATCTCAAAAAACGCCGCGAGTGTAAGGTAGACCCAGTTCATACGATGGATGATCCGGGCCGTCCCGAGCGAGGTTCAGGAGAGGTCGTCCTCTCGATGGGGAAGGTAGCTTTATCCCGGAATCGGGTCAAATCGATTCCCTCGCGCGAGTCTCACGGCTCCCTGCCCGGAAGGAGCAGCGTGGCAGCCTTGTCGAGCGTCTCCTGCCATTCCGCCTCGGGGAGGGAATCCGCCACGATGCCCGCGCCAGCATGGAAACTGCCCCGGCCGCCCTCGAACACGGCGGTGCGAATCGCGATGGAGAATTGACTTTCCCCATTGTATCCAAAATAGCCGATGGCCCCGGTGTAGACACCGCGCGGGTGGGCTTCGAGCTCCGCGATGATTTCCAGGGCGCGTTTCTTGGGGGCGCCGGAGATCGAGCCGCCGGGAAAGCACGCACGCAGCGCGGCGGGCTGGCTGACATCGTCGCGGAGGGTGCCGTGGACGGTCGACACAAGGTGATGCACGTGCTGGTAGCTTTCGAGCTTGAGCAGTTCCGGCACGCTCACGCTGCCAAAGTCGCAGACCATGCCGAGATCATTGCGCTCGAGGTCGGTGATCATGACCAGCTCCGCGATCTCCTTGGGAGAAGTCAGCAGATCATAGGCATTGCGCTGGTCGAGCTGCTGATCCATGCGGCGGGGCCGCGTCCCCTTGATCGGGCGGGTGATGATGCGGCGGCCATTCATGCGCAGGAAACACTCGGGTGAAGCTGAGACGACCTGGCATCCGGCGAGATCGAGAAAGGCGGAGTAGGGGGCGGGGGAGTGATGGCGGAGAGCCTCGTAGTATCCCCAAGGGTCGCCCGGAAAGTCCGACTCGAACGCATGCGCCAGGCAGACCTGGTAAATGTCTCCCGCAGCGATGTACTCCTTTGCGCGAGCCACCATCGAGACAAACTCCTCCCGGCTGATTCGCAGATGCCACTCGGGCCGGGCAAAGACGGTCGGCCCGGGATTTCCTGTCGAGGGAGGATTGGCCAGCCAGACGCCGCGACCGTGATGATAGATCGAGGGCTGGTCGTAAAAACCGAAGCGATATCGGCCGTCGAATCCGACCCAACCGATGGCTGCGCCGGTGGGGATGCCGAGATCCGCGGAGGGCGATGCCCTGCGGGCGAGCTCCTCCTCAAAGGACCGCCAGCCGGAGATATCTCCCGTCATCACGAGATCGGGCTCGGCCGCCAAAAGAGAGAAGGACTGGGGGCCGGGCAACCCATCCTCGAGACATACAAATCCGGGCTTCGAGCGCAGCGCGCGCGCCGCATCGATCAGCTCCAAGGTCTCGATTTTGGGGTTTTCGACAGCCACACGAAGAAAATCTCCCAAAGAGACGCCTGCGTCCATGTTCTTCTGCTTGAGTATCGGCTTGTACGCAGATTAAGCTCCGGGTTTTCCCGATGTCGTCCATGCTCCGCATCCTTTTTGTGCTGCTGCTTTCCTGTGCCGCGGCGATCTGCCAGGAAGCCACGCCTCCGTCGGCTGCGCCCGAGGCATCCGCCACCCCGGCCGAGCAACCGGCATCCACTCCAGCGCCTGAGGCCGCGACGGCGGCAGCTACTCCCGAGGCTTCGCCTGCGGCCACTCCGGAAGCCGCTGCCATGCCGGAAGCTTCTCCCGCAGCGAGTCCGGAGGCTGCCCCTGCTGCAAGCCCGGAAGCCACCCCATCATCCTCTCCCGAAGCAACGCCGACCCCGGAGGCGTCACCGGCTCCCGAGTCTTCGCCTGCGGCGGAGGCGTCGCCTTCACCGGCGGCGGCGACCGACACCATTCCTCTGGAAGGCCAGACGGCCGCCCCGTCGGGCGGAGCACCCCTCGATACCCAGGATCTCGCGCCGCCGCTGCCGACCGCGCCGATGCCGGATGCCGCTTTTACCGATCCCAACGCCATCATTCCCGACTCCGGCCCCGTGCCTCCGGGCATGCCCAAGGTGGCCGAGAACCTTCAGGCCAAGGCCCGCGAAACCATCGTGCGCTATCGCGATGTCCGAGTGCAGGCCGACAAGGACCCCCAGGTGCTCGCCATGTTCAAAAAGTCGACCGTCGCCAAGACCGACGAAGACAAGCGCGCCGCTCTCCGGGAATATTACCGACTCCTTTTCCAGAAGATGATCGATATCGACAACTCCCTGACCGCCCGGTGCAAGGCGATGGAAGCCGCCTATCTCAGGCGGCTCGCTCAGGAGAGGTTGGAGCCGACCATCCCGCTCAACCCTCCGCCGACGCCGGAACCTCTTTCCCGCTAAACAGTAGAAA
The DNA here is from genome assembly GCA_017305195.1 of Verrucomicrobiota bacterium. Taxonomy (GTDB): domain Bacteria; phylum Verrucomicrobiota; class Verrucomicrobiia; order Chthoniobacterales; family Terrimicrobiaceae; genus Terrimicrobium. The sequence continues at coordinate 60,963 of JAFKMU010000059.1, forward strand.
GCCAGGCCGTGTTCTCCGAATTTATGTTAGATCGCACTCCCGAGATGAAAATCTTCACTGGCACGGCCCATCCCCGCCTTGCCCAGGATATCTGCAACTACCTCGGGGTGCCGCTCTGCGACGCGACCGTCAGCACCTTTCCGGATGGCGAGACCTTCGTAAAGATCAACGAAAACATCCGCGGCCGCGACGTTTTCATCGTCCAGCCGACCTGTCCGCCGACGAACCAGAACCTGATGGAACTCCTCATCATGGTCGATGCCGCCCGTCGCGCCAGCGCCGCCCGCATCACGGTGGTCATCCCGTTTTTCGGCTACGCCCGCCAGGATCGCAAGGACCAGCCCCGCGTTCCGATCACCGCCAAGCTCGTCGCCAATCTCATCGCCGCCGCCGGCGTGCACCGCGTCCTGACCATGGATCTGCACGCCCAGCAGCTCCAGGGTTTCTTCGATATCCCGGTGGACCATCTCTACGCTTTGCCGGTGATGATGAACTACTTGCAGGAACTCGGCCTCACCGATCTGGTCGTTGTTTCACCCGACGTCGGGGGAGTGAAGATGGCCTCGGCCTACGCCCAGACTCTCGGCGCGGGTCTCGCCATCGTCGTCAAACGTCGCAAGAGCGCCTCGGAGACCGAAGCCATCACCGTCATCGGTGAGGTGGAGGGAAAGAACGTCATGATCGTCGACGATCTCACTGAAACGGCGGGAACTTTGATCGGCGCGGCAAAAATCCTGCAGAGTTACGGTGCACGCAATATTTATGCTGGTGTTTCGCACGCAGTCTTGACAGATTTGGCGGTTGAGCGATTGAAGAGCTCAGAAATCAAGGAGTTGATCACCACCGACAGCGTGCCTGTGCGAGCGGATTCAGACGCCCGCGTCAAGGTCCTGTCGGTAGCTGCGTTGCTCGGTGAGGGCATTCGACGCATTCACGATGATGAATCGGTGAGCTCGCTCTTTGAGATTAAACACCCGAAGAACCCTTAGTAAACATGGCCAAACAAGTAAAACTCTCCGCCCGTCCGCGCGTCGAAGCCGGTCGTAATGCGGTCAAACAGGTCCGCGCCCGCGGCTCCGTGCCCGCCGTCATCTATGGCGCCAAGGACGAACCCGCGAACCTCGAGGTCTCGCTGAAGGACATCAAGCAGCTCCTCGCTCATGCGGTCGGTGAGAACATCCTGGTCGATCTTGAGATCGAGGAAAACGGCAAGACGACGAATCGTCTGTCGCTCATCCAGGAAATCCAGCATCACCCGGTGAAGGGTGAAGTCATCCACGTCGATTTCCACGCCGTCTCCGCGACGGAAGAGATCGAGGCGGAAGTCGTCCTCGAGCCGGTCGGCGAATCCATCGGCGTCAAAACCTTCGGCGGTCTGCTCCAGCAGAACCTCCGAGCGCTCGCCATCTCCTGCCTCCCGCAGAATCTTCCCGAGCTGATCACGGTGGACGTGTCCGATCTCAATGTCGGCGGCTCTCTCCATATCCGCGACATCAAGCTCCCGGCTGGCGTTACCGCGACCGGCGATCCCGAGCTGACGGTCTTCCTCGTTTCCGAACCGACCGTTGCGGATGAATCCGCAGCTTCCGCGGAAGCCCCGACGGCTCCCGAGGTCATCAAGGAGAAGAAGGCTGACGCTGCCGAGGGCGGCGACAAGAAATAACCCGCCTGTCTCCGCGTGGAGCATGCCGCTGTATTCCGCCTTATCGTCGGCTTGGGTAATCCCGGCCGACAATACGCGGGGACGCGCCACAACGCGGGATTTGCCGTCGTCGACGAGCTGGCCCGCCGGTGTGCCTCGGATTTTCGGTTCGAACCGAAATGGAATGCCGAGGTGGCGTCATGCGGAGGCCGCCTGTTCATGAAACCTCAAACCTTCATGAACCTGAGCGGCGAGGCTGTCGGCAACTATGCCCGGTATTATCGTCTTGAGCCTGGGGAAGTGCTGATCGTCATAGACGACGTCGCACTTCCTTTCGGCGATCTGAGATTGCGAAAAACGGGCAGCCCTGGCGGACACAACGGACTGGAGTCGGTGCTTATGCATCTCGGCACGGAAGCGGTGCCCCGCCTGCGGGTGGGGATCGGCGCGGCCTCCGGGGCGCTCCACTCCCACGTGCTCGGCCAGTTCACTCCCGATGAAAAAGCGCAGCTCGAAGATCTTTACAGCCGGGCCGCAGATGCCGTCGAATACGCCAATGCCCATGGCGTCGAGGCGGCAATGAACATTTACAACAAGAAAACCACCGTATGAACAAACGCTATGAAGCTCTCCTCGCGCTGAAGACGCAGGAGGAATCCGCCAAAGACATCGTCGATCGCATCGAGAAGCTCTTCAAGAGCGAAGGCGCCGAAGTTGAACAAGTCCAGCGCCTCGAGCGCCGCGAACTCTCCTACGAGCACGACCACCAGAAGAGCGCCTACTTCGTCAACATCATCTTCTCGGCCGAGCCCGCCCTCATCGAAAAGCTCCGCTCCAAGTTGAAGCTCGACGACGACGTCGCTTTCCAGAACTATCTCGTTCTGTCTCAGAAAAAGGCCGCTGCTCCCGCAGCCTAATTCCCACACCCTATGGCCAGTCTCAATAAAGTCATGCTGATCGGGAACGTCACCCGTGATCCCGAGATCAAGTACACCCCGAAAGGCAGCGCAGTCGCCGATCTGGGGCTGGCCATCAATCGCTCCTACACCAACCAGGGTGGTGAAAAGGTGGAGGAGACGACCTACGTCGATGTCGAGCTCTGGGGTCGCCTTGCAGAAATCGCGGGCGAGTACGCCAAGAAGGGACGGCCCATCTTTATCGAGGGCCGTCTGCGCATCGACTCATGGGAGGATAAGCAATCCGGCCAGAAGCGCAGCCGTCTCAAGGTGGTCGGCGAAGGATTGCAACTGCTCGGCTCCGGCACGCGTCTGGGTGGCCAGGGCGGTGGAGGCGGGGAGTACGAGATGGATGCCCCTCCGACGCCGCAACGCCGCCCGGCCGCTCCGCCGCCGCAGCGCCAGGGCCCGCCCAAGCCCGCTCCGCTCGACGCGGAGGACGACGATATCCCGTTCTAGGCGGCTCACGCCTCAGAGCGTTCTCATCCACCAAGTTTCCCCGTAAGGCATCCTCATGCTTCTTACCTGGCTGTCCCAGTATCGTGACATCGGCCTGCTATTCATGCGCATCGGCATCGGTGCGATCATGGTCATGCATGGCTGGCCCAAGCTCGCCGGAGGTCTGCCTGCCTGGCAGAAGCTCGGGCATGCGATGGGTGTTCTTGGTGTGAATTTCTTCCCCGGTTTTTGGGGCTTTTCCTCCGCCATAGTGGAAACTCTGGGCGGAGTGCTTTTGATCCTGGGCTTTCTCTTTCGCCCAACGACCATCCTGCTGACGTTCAACTTCATCGTCGCGACTGTGCTGCTCTACAAGACAGCCAACGGCCGCTTTGACGATTGGGCTCACCCGGCGACATTGCTCGTGCTGTTTTTCAGCCTGATCTTTGTCGGTGCAGGGAAGTACAGCGTGGACCGCAGCTAAGCGCCCCACGCTCACTTCGTTAATATCAGGGACGAGGGACGACGATGTACCCGCCCGGAGCCGAGCGGTAATACACATTGTTATAAGTGTAGTACGTTGTTCCTCGCACCACCGTGGTCGTGTAGCCGCTGGGTAGCACGGTGACCGTCCGCGTGGTGGTCACGGCTGCCGGGGTGTCCTCGACGACGACCGTGCGGGTACCGGTGGATTTATAGGAAAAGCATCCGCTGCACAGGGACAGCAGGACGCCGCTAATAAAGGAAACCGTTAGGAGTTTCATGGCGATATCAGGGTTACAACCTGATATCGCACCTCGGGGAAACGCCGCGCGTATCAGCGCAGGCTAGTATTTGCCATTCACGGTCGCGCCGGGGAAATCATCCGTGCGGAATGGCGAGGCCGGGAGACCCTCTTTGTTATAGAGGTTGCAGGTGGGATTATTAGCCCAAGCATAACGCACGGCCACCGGCTTGGGAACCTTGTCGGACCAGACGACGACTTCGGAGCCATCGATCTTTGCGTCGGCCCAGACCCACTTCTTGTCGTCGCCGCAGATGGCGAAGCCTTCCAGTTCGCTCGATGGGCTGTTGCGCACGAGTGGGGCGGTTTCATTGGTCAGCGACTTCTTGACGTAGGTCGCGGGAACCTCATGGGCGACGAGACCTCCGCCGATATTGTCAAAGGCCAGACGCACCTTGGAGCCATCAACCTTCATCGACTTGTAGGTCGGGCCCGAGTAAACGACGTCCTCCTTGCCGTAGTCTTTGGCCAGGGCAAGGCGGGCCAGGCGCTCTCCGACCACCTGCTTGTTGCGCGGGTGGATGTCGTCGGATTCCCCGACGTCGATGATCACGGCCTGTCCTGTGTTGGGCAGTTTGAGCGTCATGCTCTGCGCCTCGCGCAGTTCGGCCCAGCCGGATTCCCCCGGTGCGTTGTCCTTGGCCAGGAAATTCGCCAGTTGCACGAAGTAGAACGGGAAATCCCCCTGTCCCCACTGCTTGCGCCAGTCGGTGATCATGAGCGGGAAGGCCATGCGATACTGGTAGGAACGCCCGGCGTTGCTCTCACCCTGGTACCAGATCGCGCCGGAAATGGCGTATGACAGGATCGGGTTGATCATGCCATTGAACAGGTAGGTCGCCGTGTTATGCGGGGCCATGGCCGGAGCAGGGAGCTTGGGGGCTGCCTTGTCTGCGGCAGGCGCGGCCTGGGTGTATTCCACCTTGGACACTGTCGGGCCGGCAGGATTCGCCCCGGAGATCACGAAGTCGCGCTGCAAGGTCGGCTGAAAGGACGGAGAGTAGATGCGCATCGCCAGGACGTTGCGGCCTTCCTTTACCTCATTCGCCGGGATGCTGTAGGTGCGGCGACCACTCACCGCGCTCTCGTAGGTGTTTTCCTTGATCAGCTTGCCGTTCCAGTAGAGGGATTCAAATCCCTCGACGTTGCCAAGGTCGAGCCAGATCGACTTGTCCGTCTTGGGCATGTCGAATTCCCTCCGCACCCAGATGGCTCCATAGAATGGTTTTCCATCTGCGTCTGTAAGTTTTGCCGGGAATTTCACCGGAGCCCAGCCGTCGGCAGCGACCTTTTCGCCTGCATAGGCGGCGATGTCAGGTGTCGCCTTGTCGGCGCGATCGCTGTCGGCCAGCCATTTCTTGAAATCCTCGACGAACTTGGCTTTCAGCCCGACAAACTCCTTGGCGTAAGCCTGCTGCTTCTCGAGCGACTGTTGCAGTTCGGGAACGGAGGCGATGGCCTCGGGGCTTGTCCATGCCTCGCTCGGCGTGCCGCCCCAGTTGGTGTAGATGAGGCCGACTGGCTGGTTGATCTCCTTCTGCAGAGTCTTGCCGAAGTAGTAGCCGACGGCGGTGAACTTTCCGGATGTCCCAGGACCAGCGACTTCCCAAGTACCTGCGAACTCGGTCGTCGGTTTTTCGACCGCGTTCTTGGTGAGGCGAAACTGGCGCAGCATCGGATTAGCCGAGTTGGCGATCTCCTTTTGGGCGTCGATCGTATTCGCCAGGACCCACTCCATGTTGGACTGACCGGAGGCTACCCAGACCTCACCCACGACGACGTCGTTGATGGTGATCTCGTTGTTGCCTTTCACGGTGGCCACGAACGGGCCGGGGCCGGACTTGGAGAGATCGAGCACAGCCTTCCACGTACCGTCTTCTCCGGCTTTGGCTGTGGCGGTTTGATCGCCGACCTTGACTGTGACAGCCTCGCCGGGCGACGCCTTGCCCCAGATCGGGACCTTGGCGGCTTTCTCGAGCACCATGTGCTCGGAGAAGATGGGAGGGAGGGTGACATCTGCCCGGGCCAGGGCCGGGGCAAACAAACATGCAGCTACTAGGGGAAGTAGGGGATATTTCATCTGGGATTTACTCAGCCTGAAGTTCGCGAATCCATTTCGCAAAGCTCGACTTGGCGTTAATGCTACGGACTACGCCCTTCTTGTCCAGAACCCAAACCGTGGGCAGGGCGTTGATGCCAAGCGAGCGCGGCAGGCTGCCGAGCCACCCATTGGCATCGTAGGACGTGATCCACTCAGGAGGAAAGCTCTTCGCGCGTCCTTCAAAGGACTGGCGGGAACGGTCAAGACCCACGGTCACCACCTTGAGATTATTTTTCGGCAGGGATTCGTAGGCGATGCGAAAATCCCGCAGCCAGAGCAGGGAGTGGGGGGATTCTGTGGACCAGAAGATCAACACCACCACGTTGCCGCGCAGGGTGGCGAGGTCGACCTCTCCACCTTTCATGAGGGGCACTTTGATCGTTGGCGCCTTGCCGAGCAGGTCGAGGCGGTGCAGATCGTCGGCGATCCGTTGTTTCAGCGAGGCCTCCTTGGTCTCCCTCGCCGCCTGATCGAGCAGATCGCGCTTGCGGGAGGGGACGTCATCGCAAAGGGTCGCCGCCTCGACGAGGAGGCGCGCTCCGCGCCGGTCTTCCGGATACCGGTTGTTAAAATTCTGCACGATGGCGATGACCGCGTCCCGGCGTTCCACGTCGGTGCCGCCGGCATCCTGCATCTGGAGCGATACCTTCAGGAAGCCCGCATTGGCCGCCTGCTCGGGCGAAGCTTTCGGGGAGTTTTCCAAGGAGGAAAGCGACTTGATGGCGGTCTCGACGAGGCTGTGATTGGCCTCGAGGTTTCCGAGCGCTGCCTGGACGGCGGCGAGCTTCATCTGTGCCTCGAAAGCTCTTGGGTCGCCCGGATAGCGCGCAATGAAGGTTTCGATGGTCTTTTGCTGAAGCTGCAGGTGATTGCGGGCTTCCACGCGCACATCCGAGATCGAGCTCAGTTTTTTCTGGGGGCCCTCATCCAGTTTGAGGATGTAAGCCCAGTCGGCATCGGAATCCGCTATGGCGACGAGGGGGGAGAGAAGCAACGCGGCGGCGAGGAGGAGGGGAAATCGGTTCATTTGTTTTCGGGCGAAAGGACAGCGTAAATGGCGCGATGATCGCTGGCTTGAGCCCAGTAGGGGGCATCCAGTATCCCGCATTTTTTCCAGAGGATCTCCGGCGAGAGACCGGGACTGGTCAAGAGATAGTCGATGCGGGAGTAAACGTCAGCGACTTTCCAGTAGTGCGTCCAGGTTTCCTGCCGGGAATCACGCACGAAGATGTCGCGGAGCACGCCCGGTTCGCGCGGCGAGCCGATGATCTCGCGGATGGGCGCTTCGTTCTTGGTATCATTGAGATCTCCCATGGCGAGGAGGTTGGTCGGGGGAGCCGAGCGGAGGATAGCCTCGACGTAGCTGCGGAACACTCGCGCCTCGGCGAGGCGAAACGCCGCCTGATCATAGGCTCGTTCGTCCCGGCGGGACTTGAAATGAGCGCCGAGAACGCGCAGGCGATATGTCGGCGTGAGTTCAATGGTGACGTCGAGGATGCCTCTCTGCAAACCGTGCCGTACGCCGTCGAGGGTGAAATAGAGGGCGTCCTTCGAGTTTCGTTCGATGATGGGATACCGGCTGAGCAGGGCGAGATGGCGCGCCTGATCCAGCCCAGCCACCCACTCGGTCGAGGGAAACTCCCATCCGGCGGCCTTGACGCGGTGCCGGAGATCCGACAGGGCGGCTTTGTCACCGATTTCCGCCACGGCAAGGATGTCGGGACGCATTTCCGTAATGGCCCGGACGACGGCATCTATGCGGCTTTCCGGCTTGGCCAGCTGGCCGGACCCATCTTCACGCTCGATATAGTTCTCGAGATTGAACCACGCCACCTTGACTTCCCCGCCGGATAACGATCCCGCCGCGAGAAGGATGAAAACCAAGGTACGACAGCAGCAGGTCTGAAATCGGCCCACGACTGGTCAGGAGACGATCAAGACTTTTGCTGAGGCTCGGTGCCTTCGGCAGGCTTGGTTTCCACCTTGGCCGGAGCGGAGGTCACGGCGTTGGCGGAATTATGCAGTTCCTTGTCGAACTCTTCCTTGGCCTTGCGGAATTCACCGAGGCTCTGGCCCAGACCGCGAGCAAGCTCCGGAAGCTTCTTGGCCCCAAAGAAAAGCAATACCAGGGCTATAAGAAAAAACCATTCCGGGCCTCCGGGCAACCCCCAGGCTAGAGGTACGAGCGGGTACATGGACTCAGGCTACACCCCGGTTATCGGCGATGCAACCGAAAGTCACAGGCTGATCGATTCCCCAATCCCGGGCAAATGGAGCGTCGCCCCATGGCGGGCGAGGGCGCCTTTTGCCTCTTCATGATCGATCTTGATGGGAGGAAACGTATCGTAATGCACACCCACCACCTGCTTGCACTTGAGGAGCTTGGAAGCGCGGCCTGCGTCATTGGCTCCCATGGTGAAGTTATCCCCGATCGGCAGGACGGCAAAGGCGAGGTTGAACTCCTCGGCGATCAATTGCATGTCCAGAGTCAGAGCGGTATCTCCTGCGTAATAAAACGAACACTCCGCCGCCTCGACGACGAATCCGCCGGGATTCCCCCCATACGTCCCGTCTGGCAGGACGCTGGAGTGGATGGCATTGACAAACTTCACCCGGCCAAAGGGAAACCGGAAGCTGCCGCCGTGGTTCATCGGGTGCGCCTTGTCGACTCCCTGCGCGCCGAGCCAGGTGGAGATCTCGAAATTCGAAATCACCGTCGCTCCCGTCTGCCGGGCGAGCTCCACCGCATCGGACACATGGTCAAAATGCCCGTGGGAAAGAAGGATGTAGTCGGCCCGGATGCCGGACACGTCCACCGAGGCGGCCAGACTGTTCGCCCGGATGAACGGATCGAAAAGGAGGGTGGCGGCGCCTGTTTCCACGGCAAAACAGGAATGTCCGTAGTAGGTGAGTTTCATGGGATTGCTCTTTGCGCTCTTTTTATCGGAAGACGCAAGACTTCTTTGCCACAAGCAAATGGGTCGCTATAGTGCGCCGCTTCGTATCCTGAATGAAAATTCATCTGGTCTTTGGTCTGATCACGGTCCTGCTCCTTGTGATCGTTATCAGCTCCCGGCAGAGGGAAACCGTCGGGTTTGACGAGGTGGCAGCCGCCGCCCTCAAGATGGCCCAGGAGGACTACCTCACGGCGTCTCCCGCCTTGCCCCGCAGCCTGCGCGAGTTGACGGCCGATCAATACAAGCTGATTCGCTGGAATGACGAAAAGACCCTCTGGCGCAAGGAAGGCCTGCCTTTTCAGGTCCGTTTCTTCCATCCCGGTCATATCTACGACCGCCAGATCGACATCTACGAGGTCAACAAGCAGGGCACGCAAAAGAAGACGTATTCGCGCCAGGCGTTTGAGTTTGACCCCCGGCTGGAGGGGCTGAAGTTCTTTAATGTCATCGGATACGCTGGCTTTCGCCTGATGTATCCGATCAATCGCCCGGAGCAGCTCGACGAGGTGCTGCGCTTCCTGGGAGGTTCGGATTTTCAGGCGATCGCCAAAGGGCTCGTGCTCGGGGCCCGCTCTCGCGCCCTGGTCATTGATCCGGGGGATACGGGCAAGCCAGCCGAGGAACCGGTGTTTACCAGTTTCTGGCTGCGGCGGCCGGATACGTTTTCTTCCCAGTTCACCCTGCTGGCGCTCCTGGAGAGTCGCAGTGTCACGGGGGCCTACAGCTTCGAAGTCGAGCCCGGGGAGGAAACCAAGGTGCGGGTGCGCGCCCGGCTTTATTTCCGGCGCAAGGTGGATCAGGTGGGTTTCGCCCCGCTGATCAGCATGTTCTGGTTCGGCGAGAACACGAGCAATACATTCGGTGACTTCCGCCCGGAGGTTCACAAATCCGACGGCCTTCTCTTCCAGACCGACAGCGGCGAATGGGTTTGGCGGCCACTGTCATGGATCGCTTCGCCCCAGGTGAATGTCTTCGCCAATGCCGGCCCCAAGGGATACGGGCTCATGCAGCGCGATCGCGATTTCAGCCATTACCAGGATCTCAACTCGCTCTTTCACCAGATGCCGAGCGTCTGGGTGCAGCCGGTCAAGGGATTCAACCAGGGAGCGGTTTCCCTGATCCAGCAGCCGACAAACAATGATCAGGCCGATAATGTGATGGCCTGCTGGTCGCCCAAGACGTCGCCCCGGCCGCTGGAGCCCGTCGAGATCGAGTACGTGCTCCGCTGGATGACCTACAGCCCGGAGCTGCCTCCGGTGGGCCGCTGCGTCTCGACCCGCGTCGATTTGCAGGACGAAGCCAACCGCCGCGAGATCTTCCTCGATTTCGCAGGCGGGCCGCTCGACAAGGTCAAGCAGGGTGAGATGCCGACTCCCGAGGTCCTTTCTCCCAATGGGGCCGCGACGATCTCCAATGTGAAGATCGAGCGAAATGAATTTGGCAAATCGTGGCGCGTCAGCTTCCTTGCGGAGCGCAACGAGGAAAAGAAGCCGATCGAACTCCGCTGCCGGGTGCTGGTGAATGGCGCTCCTGCAAGCGAAACCTGGACCTACACGTGGAATCCGTAAAATCAGCCGCCGAATGGGACGAGGCGCTGTCGAGGCTCCTCTCGTTTCTCGCCGCCTTGCACATCGGAGGCGTCGAGCACCGCGTTCGCATCGCGGTCGACATCATGGATGAAGCCCGGCGAAAGCACTCGGAGAATCCGACGATGGCTCCCGTTGAGCATACGATGAATATCACTCTCGACCGACTGGACGAATGGTTCGGCCGGGCGTTTGCCAATATCGATGTGCCGGTCGGGAAGCGCGTCGCTACCGGCGTCGTGGGCATTCGAGTCACCGATGCCGTGAGCCGCTGGCCAACCGCAGTTTTGGACGACGGTCCCGTTCCCGATGAACTGAAGGCCACGCTGGCCCGGGTCTCTTTCCGTACCGGTCCCGATCTCGCTGTCTCCAGCATGACGCCGCGTCCGATGGACTTTGGCGCGATGGAGACGATCGCCCAGGAAACCTGGCACCGGTTCGCCTGGGCCCCGCTGCTGCGGGCCGCCGTGCTCTGGACTGCCATCTTCTTTGCCGCGCTTTACGCGTACGACCAATTTTTCGCCTCGTGAGCAAGACGTTCCAACCTGAGAAAATCACCGCGGACTTTGTCGCCTTCCGCCGCGCCTCGTTCTTCGGCGCGATCATCGCCACGACCGGCCTGGGCGTCTGGCTGCTCTGGAAGTCTTTCCTGCCGGAGGGCATCAGCGCCATGGAGTGGGTGCAGCTCGTTTTGTTCCTTCTGCTCTTTCAGCAGATCGCGACCGGCTTCTGGCTCGCCGTCTTTGGGTTCATCACCGCCATCGCGGGCGGCGACCGCGCCCAGATCGCGCGCACCATCGACGAGACGGACCTGAGCGCGCCGACTCCGCCGACTGCGGTGGTCATCCCGATCTACAATGAAGATGTCGCCCGCGTCTTCGGCGGTATCGAAGCCATGTGGCAGGGGCTCAAGGACGCCGGCGGCAACGAGGGCTTTGACTTCTTCATCCTGAGCGACTCCAACAAGCCGGAAAACTGGCTGCACGAGGAAATGGCCTGGCTCGACCTGTGCAAACGCCTCAACGCCTTTGGCCGCATCTTCTATCGCAAGCGCCGCACGCCGCGTAACGCCAAGAGCGGCAACGTGGCCGACTTCTGCCGCCGCTGGGGCGCGCGCTATCGCTACATGATCGTGCTCGATGCCGACAGCGTCATGACGGGGACGATCCTCAAGCGTCTCACCGCGATGATGGAAAAGCACCCGCGCGTCGGGCTGATCCAGACCACGCCGCAGCTCGCGCTCGGCCGTACGCCGTTCCGCCGCATGTACCAGTTTGCCGCCAAGCTCTACGCTCCGCTTTTCTGCGCGGGGTCCAACTACTGGCACCTCTTCGGCGGCAACTACTGGGGCCACAATGCCATCATCCGCGTGCGTCCCTTTATCGAGCATTGCGATCTGCCCGACCTGCCGGAGAAGGATGCCAAGCGCCGCCACATCTTCAGCCACGATACCGTGGAAGCCGCGCTCATGCGCCGCGCCGGGTACGACGTGTGGTTTGCCTACGCCGAGCCGGGAAGCTACGAGGAGGGCCCGCCGAATCTCTCCGACAGCCTGGGCCGCGACCGCCGCTGGTGCATGGGCAACCTCCAGCATTTCTGGTTCCTCTTCGCACCAGGCGTCGATTTCGCCAACCGCTTCCACATCTGGATGGGCGTGATGGGTTACATGGGCTCGCTGCTCTGGCTCATCTTCCTGATCGTCGGGGCCTTTGACCTCGCGGTGAAGCACCGCTTCTCCGTTCTCTCGGCGCTCCCGGGCGATCCGGTCGTGCAATCGGGCGGAGCCGTGCTGATCCTGCTCGCCTCGACGTTCGTCCTGCTCTTTTTGCCGAAAATCCTGTCGTACCTCGTGGCGCTGCCCAAGGCGCGGAAGTTTGGCGGTTTCATCCGCCTTACTCTCGGCGTGATCCTGGAGACGATCATCTCCACCCTCATGGCTCCGGTGCTGATGATCTACTACAGCCAGTTTGTCGTGTCGCTTCTCGCCGGGCTTCAAGCCAAGTGGGGCTCTCAGAACCGCACCGATGACAAGGGCATGGGGTTCCTGGAAAGCTGCCGCATTTTTTGGCTTCCCCCGGTTCTTGGCGTCGGCGCTCTCACTCTGCTGATCATCTATGCACCGCATGAGATTCTGCTGCTCAGCCCGATTCTCGGCGGCTGGCTGCTGGCCCCGTTCCTTGCCTGGGCGACGAGCCAGCCCGCGCTCGGCGATTTCCTGATCTGGAGCAAGATATTCTTTGTCGCCGAGGAAGACCCCAAGGAATGCCCTCGCGAGCTTGAGAAAGTCCGCCAGCTCTCCCAGGAGGCGGAGGACAATTGGAACTTCCCGTATTCCGGTGTCGCCCGAGCTGTCACTGATCCGCTGGCTAACGCGGTGCACATCGCCCTCCTGAGGCAGCGGCGCAGGGTGGTGGAGGAAACCGAGGAATACCTCGAGGAACTCCGCGAAAAACTGCTCGAGAACGGCCCGTCCGCCCTCGACATCCGCCAGCAGTTTGCCCTCCTGTGGGATGCCGACTCGCTGCGCTGGCTGCACCGGGAATTCTGGACGCGCCCGACGGATCGCCTGCACCCCTGGTGGCGCGAGCGTCTGCGTGATGCCACCGCCCGGGTCGGAAATGCCGCCGCAGGATAATTTACACTCCCTGCTTTTCTCCGGGCAGAGCATCTGATTGCCTGTCCCGATGCTCAAAGCTGGTATCGTCGGACTGCCCAACGTGGGAAAGTCCACTCTGTTCAATGCCGTGACCCGCACCCGCAAGGCGCAGGCGGCCAATTTCCCATTTTGTACCATCGAGCCGAATGTCGGCATCGTGAACGTCCCGGATGAGCGGCTCGACCGCCTCGCGGTCCTCACCGGGTCGGAGAAAACCATCTATGCCGCCATCGAGTTCGTCGACATCGCCGGTCTCGTCAAAGGCGCGAGCGAGGGCGAGGGACTGGGTAATCAATTCCTCAGCCACATCCGCGAGGTCGACGCCATCGTGCAGGTGGTGCGCTGCTTCGAGAGCGACGACATTCACCACGTCGCGGGTTCGGTCGATCCCGTGCGCGACATCGAGGTGATCTCGACGGAGTTGATCCTCGCCGACATTGCCGGAGTAAAGAAGCGGGCCGAGCGTCTCCACAAGGGCGCTCGCTCGGGCGACAAGACGGCGAAGGCGGAGCTCGCCCTCTGCGAAAAGCTCATTCCGCACCTCGACGCGGGCAAACCGGCGCTCACTGCCGATCTCAACGACGAAGAGCGCGCCCTGCTCAAGACCTTCTTCCTCCTGAGCTCGAAGCCGACCATTTTTGCCTGCAACGTGGGAGAGAACGAACTGGCCGATGCTGACAATCCCTTCATCCGCGCTGTCCGCGAATACGCCGCCGCCCACATGGGCAGTGAGGCCGTGGTCATTAGCGCCCAGATCGAGAGCGAACTCGCTGAACTCCCGCCCGAGGAGGCAAAGGAATTCCTCGCTGGTCTCGGCGTGACCGATAGCGGCATGAGCCTGCTCATTCGCGCCGTCTACCATCTGCTCGGCCTCCGCACCTATTTCACTACGGGACCGAAGGAAACCCGCGCCTGGACGATTCACACGGGCGACAAGGCTCCGGCGGCGGCGGGTGTCATTCACAGCGACTTTGAGCGCGGCTTCATCGCCGCCCAGACGATTGCCTTTGAGGATCTCATCACGCTTGGCTCGGAGGCCAAGGCTCGCGAAGCAGGCAAACTCCGCATCGAGGGCAAGGAATACGTCGTGCAGGATGCCGACGTCATGGAGTTCCGCTTCAACGTCTAGTTCCGGCTCCGCCGAAGCTACATGAAGTATCTGTCTGACCTGCTGGCATCCTTTATCGCCCGCAGGCAGGGAGTTTTGCTGGCCCTGGGAATCGCGCTCGCCTTGCTGGCGGGCGTGGTGCTCGGGCAGAGGCAAAACTTCGATACAGACATCCTGAACCTTCTCCCAGCCTCAAGTCCGGCTGTCCAGGGGCTGAAGGTCTACAATGCCGATTTCACCCAGGCCCGGGAACTGGCGTTCCTCCTGATCTGGAAGGAGCCGCCGGATGATGCGCACCGGTATCGCGAGGAGTTCGCGGCTCTGTTGAAAAGGCAGCCATGGGTGGTGCGTGTGCTCGATACGCCGCCGCTCGCCGGAGCCTCGGGACAAGTCAATGAAATCCTCGCGCCGCTTCTGCTGAACCTGCCTCCGCAGGAGTTTCGCTCCGCGCTTGAGCGGCTGAAGGAAGGAGTGCTGGAGGAACGGTTTGCCCGGATGGCGGATCAGGTGGCTGCGGGGTCCCCGAAGGCCCGGTTTGAATGGGAGAACGACCCGCTCGGCCTCGCCACGGCCGCAGCCAGGCCGGTATGGGAAAGCGTTTCGCTCTCGGATGCTTTTGATCTGGTCTCGAGTGACGAAACGGCCGCCATCGTTCCCGCCATCACCAATCAACCCGATCTTTCCGCCTCCTCCTGCCAGGCGGTCATGGCGCAGGTGCGTCAGTTCATCACTGAGGCTCGCAAGACAATGGGCCCGGACGGACCCGAGATCGGCGTCACGGGGCGCTCGGCCTATGTCGTGGAAATCGCCGACAGCATGCAGCGCGATATCATGCTGACCTCGGCTGTTTCCATGATCACGGTCATCGGCCTGTTCTGGCTTGGGTTCCGCCGCCTCCTGCCGCTCATCGGCATCACGCTCATCCTTGGCTTTACCGCGCTCATCTCGATGGTGTGCGGCATCGGCGTTTTCGGACAGCTCAATATCATCGCCATCAGTTTTTGCTCCATTCTCTTCGGGCTGGGGGATGATTTCAGCCTGCTGCTGTGCCAGCATTTCTATCAGTCTCGCTCCGATGGACTGTCCCGCCAGGAGGCCATCGCCAGCTCCATCCATCATTGCCTCCCCGGCATGCTCTGGGTGGCGCTTACCACCGGCGTCGGATTCCTCGCGCTCAGCTTCAGCGGGTCGGCGGGCTTTGCCCAGCTCGGCTTCCTTGTGGCGGCGGGCGTTTTCCTCTGCGCCATCTTCATGACGCTTTTCCTTTTTCCGTTCATCCGGGACTCGAAACAGGACGCGGCTGGCCTTGGCCCCGCACGGTGGTTTGCCGACCTTTGCCGGAATCACGCCCGCTCGCTGGTCGCGGTGAGCCTGGGCGGCGCTCTTGTCGCGGGAGCGGTGATCTTTCTTCCCTGGGGGGCGCTGCGCTTTGACATCACTCCGGCCTCTCTTGAGCCGAAGAACACCCCGGCGGCCCGCACGCTGGCCGACATGATGCGGCGCTTTCCCGCCACATTTGAGCCGCTGATGGTGGTATTACCTGAGCCGAGCGCGGACAAGCTCCACGCCCTGGACGGCGAGCTGAAGCGCTTGCAGCAGGACGGAAAAATCCTCTCGTGGTCTTCGCCCTCGGGGCTCTACCTCGATCCGTCGCGGGTCGCCGCAAACCGGCAGGCGCTTGCCGCCTGGGATGCGGAAGCCGCCCGAAAGGCGATTCGCGATGCAGCGGCCCGCACCGGGCTCGTGGCGTCGCCCGCGCTGCTGGAGCCGATCGACGACCTGGCGCAGGCGCTCAAGATTCCGTCTTCAAACTGGCGCGATTACGTCGGGCCGGAATCCCGCTGGTGGTTTCTCCTCGACCGCATGGTGTCGACCACCTCGCCGACCGTCATCGCCTACGCCAAGGTCGCACCGGGGCTTGCCACCGGAGATCGCCTTCAGATTGCGAAACAGATCGACGACCATGTCGACGGCGCGCTTGTCTCTGGCTGGAGCCAGACGCTGGCCAGCCTCATTCCGTGGGCGCAGCGTGAACTCCTCGTCTTTGGCGGAGCGGTCGCGGTGCTGGTGGCGCTGATCCTGGCCATCGTCTATCGCAACGCCTCTCTCTGGCTGCTGCACATGCTCTCGATTATCGCGGCGCTGCTCGCCACGGCGGCCACGCTGAAGCTCTTCAATGTCTCGGTCAACCTGCTCAACGTCCTCGCCTTTCCCCTGATGATCGGGGTGGGGGTCGATTACGGCACGCATCTGATCCTGGCGGCGCGGGCGGGGGATGGCAATTTTGCCGGAACAATTAAGGCTGTCGGCCTGAGCGGCCTCACGACCTCCACGGGATTCGGCGCCTTGATTCTGGCTCAGAATCCCGCTCTTTCCGGCCTCGGCATCATCTGCGGAGTGGGGGTGCTCTGGTGCCTGCTGTTCTCCCTGCTCCTGGTCGCACCAGGAGCCATGCGCCTTGAGAGCCGTCTTGCCCGCAACGGGGAACCCGCCTAGGTTCCGGGTACGGATATGAAAGCCTTGCTCCGCGTTCTTTGCTGTCTGTTTCTTGTCGCTGGTGCTGCAAAAGCCGATCAGGTGGTGGCAGATGTTCAGAAAAAGCTGCTGAACCTGGGTTACTATAATGGCGTGGTCGACGGGCAGATGGGCAGCCAGACAGCGGCGGCCGTCCGTCGCTATCAACTGGCCGAAAACCTCCGCGTCACCGGCAATCTCACCCCGCAGACGCTGGAGCGACTGAATGTCCAGACGCCCCCTCCCGTCGCCCGGACAACCCCTCCGCCGAAGAAATCTTCTGCCGGACAGCCAAAACCCGGCGCCGTACAGGCCGTGCCGGAGTACGTCGCCATCGCCGATATCTTCAAAGGCGGCCCGTATATCTCGGCTGGACCCGAGGTGCAGATCGCCACGATCCGGCAGGCCCAGAAAACCCTGCGCCTGCTGGGATATTACAACGGTCCGGTGAACGGTTCGCCCAGCCCGGCCCTCGTCAGCGCGCTGAAAGCCTGGCAGGCGAGCGCCCGATTCCGCCAGACCGGCCGGTTTGACGAGAATACGCTGAAGGGTCTGAACATCATGCCCAACTGATTTTCGCGATTGCAGAGCAAGGCGGTCGCCGCTAAACCTTTTTCCCGATGCTTCTCGATTTTCTTCCGATCCTCCTCCACGTTTTGATCGCCGTTGGCTTTGCCTCGATCATCCTCGTGTTGAACATTGCTCTCGGACGAGCCGGAAAGCGCACGAAAATCAAGGATACCGCCTACGAGTGCGGCGTCATCCCGGAGCCCGGCCCGCAGCCGCGCTTCAGCGTGAAGTTCTATCTCGTGGCGATGCTCTTCATCCTTTTTGATATCGAGGTCGTCTTCATGTATCCGTGGGCCGTGGTCTACCGGGATTTCATCGCCCAGCATGGCATGGTGATCTTCTGGAGCATGCTCAGCTTCGTCATCATCCTCCTCTTCGGCTATGTCTACGCCGTCAAGAAGGGTGCCCTCGACTGGGGACGCTAAGCCTCCCGGCTTGGCCATCGCTTTCCTCGTATGATCCATCATCTGGTCCTTTTTCAGGTTAAGCCCGAAGTCGACGAGGAGAAGATCGAGTGGTTGATGCGGGAGACCCGCATCCAGCTTCTCAAGATTCCCGAGGTGCTCAACCTTCGCTGCGGCAAGCGGGTGGATGAATCCATGGAATGGCCGTTTTTCCTTTCGGTCGAGGTCGAGTCACTCGACAAGCTCTCGATCTATATGAACGATCCGATCCACGTGAAATTCGTGGAGCAGGTGATCAAGCCCCACATCGTCCAGCGCCTCGCGCTGGATTACGAGATGGAGCCGGGCAAGGACGTCAGGTACTCCTGAAGCTTTCGCTTCAGGCAGCCGATTTCGTCCTCTGAAACGACAAACGGCGGGGAAAACGACAGGACGTTTCCCGCCGGTCCTCCTCCCAGCAGGATGAACCCGTCTTTCAGCCCCTGGTACATGATCGCGACGGAGAGTTGCGGGTAGGGCGATCCGTCCTCCCGGATCAGCTCCACGCCAAGCATCGAGCCCGCGCCACGGATCTGGCCGATATGCGGCGAGGCCAGTGATTCCAGGGCGAGCCGCAGCGTGCGTCCGGTACGGCGGGCCATCGCGGCCGTCGTGTCCTTTTCATGCTCGCGTATCGAGGCCAGAGCCATCGCGCATCCCACGGGATTGCCCAGCATCGTGCTCGTATGCAGCGCCTCGCCCGTGGAGGCGGGCCATGCGTCCATGATATCCGATCGCCCCACGCAGGCGGCCAGCGGGAAGCCTCCCGTGAGCGCCTTGCCCAGGCAGATGATGTCTGGAAAGACGCCGAAATGCTCGCAGGCGAAGAATTTTCCCGTGCGGTGAAACCCGGTGTAGATCTCGTCGAGGATGAGCAGGATTTTGTACTCGTCGCAAACCTCGCGCAGCATGTGCAGGAAGTCGCGCGGCGGAGTGATCTCTCCTCCGCGTCCCTGGATCGGCTCCACCAGGATGCACCCGATCTCACGCCGGCCGATGGTGGCGACGATCTGGCAGCGCAGCTCCTCCAGGCAGGGCGTGGAGCAGTTGGGAAACGGCGAGCCCTCCAGGCGAAATCCGTCGCGGCACTCAAAGGGGCAGCGATAGCAATGCGGGTAGGGGAGCTGCACGCCGAAGCGAGCCGACTGCGCCCGGAACGGCGTCCGGAAATAGTCGATACCATTTGCCTCCAGAGCGCCGTAGCCGAGGCCGTGATATCCGCCGGTGAAGCTGATGACCCCGGGCTTGCCGCTGTGGAGCAGCGCCGTCTTCAGCGCCGCCTCGATGGCTTCCGAGCCGGAATTGGCCAGAAACGTTTTGCCTGCTCCCAAGCCCCAGCGTTCAAAGGTGATACGGCTCAGCGCCTCGCAGAGATCGGCCTTGAGCGCTGCCGGATGCACGTCGCCCATGGCGTGAAGGAGGGTTCCCGCCTGGGTGATGGCGGCCTCGCGCACGGAGGGAGCGCCATGGCCGAGGTTGGCCACGGCAAAAGCCCCGGTGAAATCCAGATAGCGGTTTCCATCCGCATCCCACACGTTGGCACCCTCGGCGCGTTCCCAGAAGATGGGAAACTCGGGGTCGAGCAAGGTCACGCCCCGCGCCTCGTAGGCCTTGAGCTTGGCGGCCAAGTCGCGCGAACGCGGACCCGGGGGCGGGACGACGATCTCCGGCAGCATCGTACGTCAGGCAGCCCGTCCGATATAGGAGGGGTACACCAGCCGCTCGTACAGGTTGGCATGGGCGGCTGCGATCGAGGCGGCGGAGAAATCCGTCCCGAGATTGCGGTTGAGCAAGGTCTCCGCCTGCGCGGGATCGTTCAGCGTATGCAGGGCCCGGCGGCAGATGTCGGCGACGCCATCGGCCGACTCGCGGGTGAAAACAAAGCCGTTGCCGAGATTGGCGTCGGCGGATGTGGTGATGCCGACCAGCGCCATGCCGGACAGAACGCCGAACAGGCCCGTCAGCGCGAACATCGTCACCTTGGTCTTCAGGATCGACCAGCCGGCCCGGCGGATCGCCTGGGCGTTGCCGCCGGTGCCGCGCAGCACGGCGCCGTAGGAGGTCCGCATCAGCGCGAAATGCACGCCGAGCGCGATGACGACCGCCGCGATGATCGGGAACGGCACGAAGGGCGGCTTCAGGCTCATGAAGCCCTGCAGCCAGTCCGGCGCCTTGCCGCCTGGTTTCGGCAGCATGAGCACGGCCAATCCCTGCCAGACGAAGCTCATGCCGAGCGTCACGACGATCGACGGCAGGTTGCGCAGGTGGATCAGCGCGCCGAGGGCGGCATAGACGCCGATCGAACCGAGCAGGACGACGATGCCGAGGAGCGGCGCATCGCGAAGCCAGGTGGCGGTGACGCAGCCGACGAAGCCGACAAAGGTGCCGATCGACAGGTCGAGCTCGTTGACGGTGATGACGAACATCTGCGCGATCGTCGCGAGCGCGATCGGGATCGCCAGATTGAGCATCAGCGAGAAGCCGAAATAGCTGATCGCGCGCGGGTTCAGATAGGCGATCGCGATCAGGATCAGCACCAGCGACAGCGCCGGCAGCAGGGCGCGGAGCGCGCGGGCGAAGGCCGGCGAGCGCCAGCCGGCGCGGGCGAGCGGCTCGGACGGGGGGGCAGTGGCGCTCATCGGGTATGCTCCCGCGCGGCTTCCGGTCCGCCTTCTTCGAAGGAG
>JAFKMU010000060.1 GCA_017305195.1 Verrucomicrobiota bacterium
GAGACGTGGCCCTCGACCATGCCGTTGTCGAGCGGGTTGTCGACACGGGCGGCGAGATCGCGGAAGAGTCGGCGGATGTCGATCACACCTCCGATGAAAAACCAGAAGGTGGAGATGATGCCGACGATGCCCGTCACGACCAGGCTGGTGATAAAGAAGTAGGTGCTCCACCATTCCTGCGGCCAGGGGGATATGGCATTCCAGGTCAGCACGGCGACGAAGCAGAGGCCGAACTTGTAGACGATGGCGTAGCCCACGACGGACCAGGCGATCACCTTGTCGCCAACGGTGTATTCGGGGGTGATGCCGATGAGTTTCTGGAACGCATTGCGGAACGTCCACTTGAAGGGCGCCTTGAATTCGCCCGCCACATCGTAAACACCGCGATGGAGGAGCCGGTCGAGGTTGTAGGGTTCCTTTTGCGTGAGGAACGAACCGATCACATAGGCGGCGATGCCGATGACCATCGACATGAAGTACAACTCGTAGGAGTTGATGGGGAACTTCACGGGATTCATCTCCCAGACGATGTAGGGATTGAAGGGCTGGGAGACGGTGTGGAGCAGGTTGCCTACGGCGAGATCCCAGCCGTTGGCTTGCAGCCAGGGAAAGACGTTCTCGGCCCAGTTGCGCTGGAGGAAGAGCCCGACGATCGAAAGTCCCGAGCCAAAGATCAGCGAGCAGAAGGCTCCGGTGGTGGTGCCGAAGCGGCTGTAGAGGCCGAAGATCATGATGGGGCCTGCGCCGCCGAGCCAGATGGCCGTCATGATCGTGGTAAACATCTGGATGTAGTCGATCTGGACGAAGAACAGCGAGACGATGAAGAAAAAGACGCAGACGCCCGTCGAGACCAGCCGGATGACCAGCAGGTGCTGCTTGGGCGTAAATGGCGTTTTTCGAAACGGCATGATGACGTCCTGCACGATGGTCGACGAGGCGTTGAAGACGCGCGAGTCGTCCGTCGAAAGCATCAGCATGATGACCAGCAGGCAGAAGAGACCCATCAGGCCGACGGGCAGGATGTTGTGCAGCGCCACCGGCAGCATCATCTGATGATAGAGGGTGCGGAATTTCTGAAACTGGAGGTTGCCCTCCGGCGTGCCTGCGAGGGTCTCGTGGGCCGCGTCCATGAACGGCGTGTCGATGTTCTTCTCGCGGGAGAGCGGCGCATCCACGCCGATGTCCTGACGATGCACGGGGATGGCGCTCAGGCGCGCGTCGAGACGCGACCGGGTCTCGGGATCGGCGACGGCCTCCTCGGCGACCTTCTGGCTGAGCTGCTGGCGAATGCCATGGGCCTGATCGGCGAATTTCTGATGCGCCATCAGTGCGATGATCATCACCGCCACGAGGAGCAGCATGAGATTGGAGTACAGCGAGCGCCAGGTGCCGAGGATGCCGGCCATCTTCTGCTCGTGAGGCGTCCTGCCGCAGTTGGAGGTGTCGTTGCCGATCCAGCTCGCGCGGTTGAGGATGCTGCCCATGATCGTGACAAAGAGGGCGAAGATGTTGAAGTCTCGCAGCTTCTCGATGTCGAAGGGGTTGATGAAACTTTCGCCCGGCGCGCGGTCCATCATCACGGGAGCGATGGTGTCATTCCATCCGAACTTGAGGAAAATATACCCGGCGATGATGACAAAGATCGGGTAGCTCATGAGGCCCTGGAAGGCGTCGGAAATCAGCAGCGAAATGCGGCCTCCGGGCCAGATGACCACCATGCACAGGCACAACGAGAAGCCCACGAGCAGACCGAAGGTCGGCAGCGGAATGCCTGCGATCATGACCTTGTGGGGCAGGCCGAGGAAGTAGATGAAGAAATTCGCCGCGACCGCAGGCCCGATGGCATTGGTGAGCATCTCGGAGATGGTGCGCAGCCCTGCCGCGATGATGCGGAACGACCGGCTGTAGCGGATTTCCAGGAACTGACCGATGGAAAGCGAGCGCGTCTCGCGGAAGCGATACACGCAGAATCCGGTGAGTCCCATGATGATGCCGACGGGAACCGTCAAATATTCCCAGAAGGTGAGCGCGTAGCCGACCTGATATTTCGCCTCCACCAGGGCGACCAGGGTGATGATGCCCAGGCCCGACGTCATGTCGCCCGCCGAGAGCACGTAGCGCCCAGCCGTACGGCCTGCGGCAAGGAAATCCGCGACACCTCGCACATAGCGCCTGGAGTAAACGGACAAACAAAGCACCCCGATCACGGGAACGAGAACGATGAGCCAGTCAATAAAATGCATCGGGTCTGGAGAGAGCTAATTCTACGGGGTTCAGAGGCGGACTCGTACCTGCCTCTGGCGAATTCTTTGAACACTAAATTTCCCGGTACTTGGGACCGTAGGAGGGCCGGATGCGTCGGAAAATATGGTGGTTGACCTTATGAACGCAAGTAATGAGGCTGTAAAAATCTGCCTCCAGAGGTGATTGGCCCCCAGCTGGCGTATCATTTATAATGTGAGAAGGCTGCTAACACGATCGAAGACTTCGCCTGGTTGAATAGCGAAATGCGCGCACCTGGAGTCGAACAGACTTGCGCTGCGGATTCAGCGCCCGGATCGAGCAACTCGGCTCCATTGCGCCAATGAAAGGACTATCGCTTCATGGATTGAAGCTGTCTGAGGAAAGGCGCGGGCAGGGAACCGTCGGCCGCGATCGGCACATCCCAGGTGACCGCGCCGCCGAGGTCCTGAATGAGACGTGTATAACTGCGGACCCAGACATCCGTGAAGCGGGGTGCTCCCTCACCCCACCAGTCGCCGAGGTAACTAAGGATGTGCAATTGCATGTCCGCCATCTCCGCACGTAATGGCTCCCATTTATTGGAAACCGGAAACTTGTTGGAAACCTCGCCCGCAGTATAATCCTGATCGACCACGGTCTTTTCAAAGGGCAGCGCGGTTCCCGTGTTAAAGGCGACGATGCGAGAATCGTTCCCGACCCGCAACGCCCGGGCAAAGGAACTTCCATTGGGCTCATTCGCGCCGCCGTACATGGTTCCGGCAAAATAGCAGCCATCGATCCACCAGCCGGTCACCCGATCACCCCATCTCGCACCCCATTCGGCAACGACGGATTCCCATTTGCGCTGAAATTCCGAGAGCCGGGCATCCGTCGGGGTGCTCTCCTCCGGGCGCGGAGGCAAACCCCAGGCGCTTGCATCCCAGGCGGGAGCGAGTCGGAATTTCTCCACCGCCAGAGCGTCATTCGCGGGCGCGTGGCTGGGCAGATAGGCGATCAGCTTCACCTCGGGAAGAAGTGCTTCTGCAATCTCCATGATCAGATCGCGCCGCGAAAGCAAGGAGGGTTGCCGTCCGACAATTTCGTCGTAAACGGAATTCGGAGAGCAAAAGTGACCGGTATTCTGTCCGAGGGTAAAGACGACATAGCCCGCTCCGCTTTCCTTGATGGTACGAGCGAACCGGCAAACATCAAAACCGTCCACTCGCTGGTTCCATGCCTCCGACGAGGTGGCAGATGCGACATTGCTGCTGGCGGGCTTGTCGATGTAATGAAACATTAGTCCCCACCCGGCATCCCGCAGCCAGGCTGCCCTGCTCTCTTGTTTAAGTACGTTCATTTAACCTTGAGCGCTGGAAGCTTCTTCAGCGCGCTTCCTCGACTTGCAGATTAGCGATGTAGATGGCTCCGTTGGGATTCGCGCTTCCCCAGCCAATCTGAATCCCTCCGATGTCGTCGAGCCGCGACGACAACTCGAGCCCGTCCACCTCGACGGGGTCTTTGTCAAAAGGCGTTACACTCACATTGTACTTTTCCACTCCGCCATCCTTCGCTGGCAGCGTTCTGATCTCGACGTGATACCAGACGTCAAAATTCAGAGGCGTGATCGGGTCTCCATCGATCTGCTTGCTTTGGTTGGCAATTACGGGCGCGTGATTCGGTCGGATGAACGGATTGGCCAGGTTGAAACGTAATCCCGCTTTCTTCGTGGAGTCGATGAGAGTGACTGTCGGCAAAACACCCGCTCCGGGACTGGCCGGAATGAAGAAATCGAACTTCACCACGATGGGCGCGGCCGTGGGGCTCGCGAACATCTTGGTCACCGCCGGCCCGGCGCCGCTGCCCTCCACCTGGCCCTGAAGACGCACGGCGTGGCTTCCTCCGAAGGCAGAGCCTTGCTCCACCACCTGGACTGTGCCCACGGAACCTTCCGGTTTTCCGCTCCAGACCATCCAGCCGTCTGCCGGCGCCTCTCCATCGCGGAATCCGGACCAATCCTCCTGCAACAACACGTCCGCCCGCAAGAGCGAGGCTGACGAAAGCAACACCAGGGTCGAAATAAAACGTATAGCGATCTTCATGTTCTGAAATCTACCGGTTCAAGCTGCGGCGCGGCAGCCTCATGATCAGTGCAAAAGCCCCCAAGCCCAAAAGCAGCGCGACCGATGGTTCGGGCACCGTGGCGACCACGATATTGTCCACGTACATCTCACGCCCGTTTGTGCTTCCCCATCCAAACTCGATCTTCGAAAAGTTCGCGATCTGATTGTAAAAATTCAGGTTTGAGTAAGTCACGGGAGATCCACCATTCTGGGTGATGGTGATGGAGTATGTATTGCCGCTTACGCTGGCCGCGCTCGTGGTTATGTCTATGTGATACCAAGAGCTTAGCGCGACGGTCGATAGATTGTTGCCGGTCTGGAAGTCGCCGGTACGGTTCATGATGTTGGTCCCGGCATAATTCCTGAGCTGAAGGATAAGGCCTGCCGTGCCGCTGCTGTTAAGCAGGCTGAACTGGGGGATTACCCCCGGAGAAGCTCCCAGGTAGAAATCGAAGGAAATCGAGAGGGCTGAAGTGGTCGCGGCAAATGATTGATTGAGCGCCACCGATCCCGTGGAGCTGCCCACGCCATTGAGGTAGGCCGACTTCGTTCCGGTACCGTAGGATTTTGCATCCGTCACGGTAATCGAGCCAAGCGAGCCGCTGGGGCTTCCCGTCCAGACACTCCATGGAGAGGTCGGCACAGCGCCGTTAGCATAACTCTCCCAGTTTTCGTTAATGAGGATGGCTGCCGACAGGGGCCGGGCCAGAAACAAGGCGAGACAGACTGGGATGAGATACAGGCGGGGGGGAAACATGGAGTTCATAAGGTTTAACTTTACACGTGAATAGTTGCGTTGCGAGTCGGTGTCAATATTTTATTGAGTCTCCCGATTTTCGAAGGGCGGACGGCTATTTGCTCCCCCGGAAGGGGGCGGTGGAGTTCCGCACAACGAGATTTGTACGGACTAGCTGGAGGCGCGGAGCGCGGGAGGGTTTTCTGGAGGGATTCTTGATTAGCTCAATAAGTTTGCTACCGCAGCACCGCCCGATTTCCTCAAAAGGCTGCTCTACGGAAGTCAGCGGCGGGTCCATGAGCGCGCAGATGGCGCTGTTGGAATATCCGACGACGGACAATTCCGAGGCGACGGAAATCCCCAGGTGGCGCGCGCATCGAATGGCCATGGCGGCGAGACGGTCGCTTGCGCAAAGTAGAGCCGAAGGCCGACGGCGCGCGCTCAAGACATGATGGATCGCCTCCTCGGCTCTGGGACCATTCCAATCAGTCAGGACCATCCAGCCTTCGGGCAGGGAGGCATCACGATCCCTCATCGCTGCGCCGAAGGACGACATCCGCACCCCCCCGACCTCATTCCCGCCGATGAAGGCCACGCGCCGATGGCCGAGATCCCAGAGGTGGTCTACCGCCAGGTTGATCCCCAGGGCATCATCTGAGTTGATCTGGAAAGCGGCGATATCCTGCCTCGAAATCGAGCAGACAATCGGCGTCCCGTAGCGCTTTGTGGAGTCCTCGAGTGTGCGGGCAAAGGAGGCCTCAGGGTTGAAATTGCAACAAAAAATCCCCGCCACCCGCTGCTGAAGGAAGTGCTCGAGAGCGGTGGTCTCTGCCGCAATGCCCGAGACCTCTTCGATTTTGATGAGATAGCCGCTCTCCCGCAATTCCGCGAGCAGCCCGCTGATCGTACGGCTCGTCCACTCCGCCTTCAGATCGCTGATGAGACAGCCGATGACGGGATTGTGCCCGGTTTTCATGGCGAGGGCCAGATGGTTCCGATGATAACCCAGCTTCACGGCGGCATCCCGCACCCGTCGCGCTGTCTCTTCGCTGATACCCACTTCCTGAAGGCGATTGTTCAGCACAGCAGATACCGTCAAACGCGAAACGCCCACATGCGCCGCGATATCGGACATTTTGACCATGCCGACAGTTATACGCAGCGAATGGGCGGACATGGCAACCGGAATTCGCCATGCCCATCGGGCGCTCCTTTCCATGAGTTCTTCACGGGGCTTCCGCATCCGGATGAGACCTGGAATGACGGAGCCTGATCAGATCTCCTTTCGCGTAACCCAGAGATGGCTGAAGAGCCCGGGCGCACCGTGTTCCTCGATCCAGTCGTAAAGTCTGGTCTTTTCCAAAGGGGAAATCCATAGGCCGAGAGCAGGCCATGCCAGGCAGCTCTCCGGGATGCGGATGGTGCAAAGCGCCGAGGCATCCCATCGACCTCCGAGCCTCTGCGGCAAAGACCACTCCGGTACGGCACAAAGCTCGATCGGATGATAAATCGGATACCCTTCCGCGACGCAAGGGCCTCTCGATCGCGTGGGGTCAAAGAGATGCACTCGCTGATTGATGCCCCTTCCCTCGGGATCAAATGCGTGAAGATGCAGGAAAAACTCTCCCCTTTCTGGACGAAGCCCATTCAACTGAACCCTGAGCTGACGCCACTGCACCCAGGCGGCGACGCCCCAGTCCCAGCCCTGGGGATAGTCCACGCAAAGCTCCTGGAATCCGTAGCCATCCTGGCAGCGCACGAGGTCGAACTCGTGGCCAAGCACCTTGGTAATCGATCCCCGGGGAAGATAAATGCCCGGATGGACCTCGATCACCCTCTCTCCAGCCTGTGGGCGAAGCGCAGTGAACCATGAGTTGATACGATCCATCTCCGCATCACCTGCCAGCTTCGCGACTTGGCGGTCCCAGCGAGAGGTGTCGCGAATGTTGCCAAAAAACTGGCAACCCCAAGCCCCCGTCGCGCCGGCGACATGGGGGCCCCGGTCCAGGCGCTCGGCCACATCCTCAAGCCCGATCAATTCGATCTGATCCGCCGTCACACCCCACAGGCGATGCCAGCAAGCCAGCCGGGATCCGTCAAAACGAGCTGTGTAGGGGATATCGGAGACTGTTTCAGCCTGATAGGAGTGTCCGCAGAGCCGCTCGACCGTGATTCCCGCCCCTGCCGGGGAAGCCCGTGAAATGTCCACCTCGACGCTGAAGGCCTCCGGGGTCTGCGAAACCAGATAGGTGTAGGGACGATCCCTCCAGAAGAAAGTTTCCGCACAAACCAGGCCGCCCCAGGACCGCGAAAGTCTCCCGCGAGCGCAGCCTCCCGCCCGCAATGTGAACTCCAGGCGGGTCGCGCCCTCCGCCGCCCGGCCTTCCAGCAAAAGAGCTCCTCCCTGGCCTGATGGATGGGGAACCTGCCGATGCCGCCAGCCTGGTGGCAAATCCAGCGCCTGGAAGGGGCCCAGCCAATCCTCAAACGCGTCCCAAAGCAGGATCGGCACTTCGTTCTCGGGACCGTCGTTCTGAATCGCAACGCCGACCCGCTTCTCCAACGGTGAGATGCGATCCTCGAAATACTCCACACGCAGGTGACTGGATGCCTCCGAGGACGGCGCACTGCCATCAGGCTGGAATGCGGGACAAGACCAGGGCTTTCCGTAATCATAACGGCGCGCGGGCAGCAGCGACGGTCGCTGCCAGATTGTCTGCGCGTCCAGCCCCTCGTCGACCACCACGTCGGGGTAACGCCCGGGACGATGACCGACGTGAAAACCCATCATCTCACCTCGCCAGTAGGAGGTCTGCCGTTCAAAGCCGCCCGAGGCGGCGAGACGCTCGCGCCAGCGCCTCAGCCCTCCGATCTCCAGCCTGCCGCGATCACGCTGCTCGGCCAGCCATTCCAGCGCGCGCCGATTATGTTCAAAACAACGATCGGCAAAAAAATACTGGAGATTGATATGAAAAAAGAGCGACTGCCCGCTCAGCTCGCATTGTCGCAACCAATCCTCCGCGATTTGAAGGAAAGGCAGAGGATCGTTCGAGGGCTCAAGCCATCGGTCGGCCGCCTGCGCATTCAGCGGGCACCAGGGCCCCTCGCTCCAATGGTTCAGGCAGACCATCGGGTTCCGGAGTTCCATGCTGGAAAGAAGGACGCTGTCCTCCCGCCCGGAGGACTCGGGTTTGCGAAAATCCTCCTCCGAAACAAAGAAGGGAGTGAGCGGCGAGCCGTAGTGCGCGATCTCCCAGCCTCCATCCTCGATAACCGTCGGTGCGCAGAAACCGAGGATGTATCGCACTCCGACACGCCGGCAGGCGGCCACGAAGGCATTGCCGGGGGTGTATGTATTGACTGCGACAAAGTCTCCCAGCCCGAGATCCGCATATTTCCCGGCGGCGCGGCGCAGCAAGGCGGCGCATTCTTCCTCGGAGTATTTCCACCAGTTTGCATCCCGTGCGGCGGGATCGAGATCTGCCGGATAGAGGTTTGGCGCACAGAGACCGCCTGCATCGGCGATCTCCTGTAGCGCGGAGCGGTGACGACCGGCCTGGGACAGGCCGAATGCGACGTCGGCGACCAGCCCGAGACCGAGAAGATGGCGGGCTTCTTCGGCGAAGCGATCCCGCGTCTGGTCCCATTGGGCGTAAATGTGGCAGAAGGCCTTCAAGGTTTAAGCTCTTTGACGTAAAGTCGGCCAAAGCCTTCGGGATTTTTCCCTTCCATGATGCCGCTGAAGATGCGGAGGCCATGCCGCACCTCCGCACCGCCATCGAGATCGTTGACCACGAGCGCAAAGCCGATTTTTGATCCGATCTTGGGCGCCTGGTCGAGACCGAGGGTCGGCCAGGGGAAAAGGATGTCATACAGCGTGTGAGTTCCTTCGCGAGTCACCTTGGCGACGATTCGCGGCTCCTCGGCGCCGGAAGAAAATCCCGGGGCATCCGCCCGGAAGCGCCAGACCATGGCCGGGCCTCCCTTGTTGGGCAAGGCGATGCCATACTCGAGGATGCGGTGGCCGTTGTAACCGTTGCCCACATTGTTCGGCTGCCATTCCTTGTCGGCATCGACATCGAAGGCCACCTGGATCGAATCGCCATTCCAAAGATACGAGGGCAACTGCGACTGGTGATGCGAATCATCCAGCACGTCAACCTGCAGGCGGAATCCCTCCGGCGTGACTGCTGTCTTGAAGGATGCCGAGCAATCTTCCGCCTTCAGTGGCTGCGGGAACGGACTCCAGGAGGAGAAGTCTACCCCGGCAATGGCCTTCCAATCCACCTTTTGCACCGACGGGCAATAGATGACGGTCTGGTCAACCTCCTTCTCCACCACAAAGGGCGCCTCGCCCTCGAGCGAAATGGCCAGTTTGCCCTGGAGTCTCGACCCGACTTGAAATCCCGGCACCGCCAGTTCGATCTTCGCCGGCAGATTCGGTGAAAGGTGCGCCCTGGTTTCCGCGACCTCGCCATTGTTCAGGGTGAGCTTGAGCACCACATCCGCACCGGACTTCATGGGAGATTCCACCCGGGCGGAGGCCAGCAGCTTATCCCCCTGCGGCGACAGCGAGAAATCAAGGGACTCGACTTTCAGCGGACTCAGCACCTTGATCGGCTGAACCTGCATGGCCTCGCCCGATTTCCCGAGGATCAGGTAGTTGCCTGGCGCGGC
Source organism: Verrucomicrobiota bacterium (assembly GCA_017305195.1). GTDB lineage: Bacteria > Verrucomicrobiota > Verrucomicrobiia > Chthoniobacterales > Terrimicrobiaceae > Terrimicrobium. Next base: position 9,757 of record JAFKMU010000060.1, read on the forward strand.
GTCGGCGACGATGGCAGCCTCAGCACCGGATAAAGTGATCTCAGGAGCGGCCACGCCTCCCGCCCAGGGAAGCGTGAACTTTTCCCCGGGGGTGGCCTTGATCTCGGGAAGCGTCTGGGCGTCGAACAAGGCGCTGCTATCCGGCAACTCGAAGAAAACCGGAGCGGGACCCACGGCCAGCGACGTGCCCTCGACCGGAAGATCGCGTCCCATGCTATCCGTCATCCGCAAAGGAGTTGACGGCAGTTCCAGCCGGCCTGGTCCATTTGCATTCCATGCCACGCCCGTATTCTTTCCCTCCCGGTGAAAGAGCGTCAGATTCAGTTGCGGGGAAAAGGCGAACCATCTGCCATCTCCGCGCCGGGTCCAGCCGAGCCACTTCAGCGTATTGACGAAGGCAACATACGTCGGGGTCGGCGTATTGTCGCTGTAGAGCATGGAATACCCCGGCTTGCCGGGCTCGGAATCATGCTTGAAGACAAAGTACTCGATGGCATCCAGCGGCTGGGTGGCGAGCAGGGCGATGGAACGCGGCGCATATTGACTGCGCTCGGTTTCCGTGATGGTTTTCTGCCAGTCTCCGATATCCGCACACCAGCCGTACTCGGTAATGTAGACGGGCATATTGCCTCGTCCGGTATCCTTCAGATATTGAGCCATCTCGGTTACATTCTCGATGAATTTGCCCTCCGGGCTTGAGCCGTTGACATAGGCATGCATGACGAGGCCATCGAGACAATCGAGCAGACCCATTTCCGCGTATTTGCGGAAATCATTCATACGGATGCTATACATGCAGGGACCGAAGAATTTCATCCTGGGATTGCCCTTCTTGACCCCGGCGGCGATCACCTGGTGAAACTTTACAAAATCCTCCGCGCTTCCCCGCCAGTGGGCATCCGGCTCGTTGTAGGAGCAGAACCAGGGAAGGTCGGGATTCTGCCGGGCGAAAGCCTCGATCAGTCGCTCAAACAGGCCCCAATCCTTCGGAGCCATGAGCGTGCCGGGAGGGGCGCTGTCGGGCATCACCCACTTGGGCAATGCCCCAATCGTGAAGATATTCTTGTAGTTGGGAGCGTAGGTGAGCGGCTTTGCCCCCTTGGGAGGGGAGATCGTTCCATCAGGGTTCAGCACATATTCGGACAAGTCAATGCCTCCGATGCCCCATTCCCAATTTGCACCGGACTTGAGCCAGATATCCAGATCTCCCCATACGCGGAAGGTTCCGAGACGGGACTGGCGGCGGATCGCCTCCTCGAGCGGAGCTCCGAGTACGGCGGCAGTGGTTTGCGACACGATGCTTTTTCCATCGGGGTAGTCCGCTGAGGCTTTCACGGCATAGTAGCCGATCCCCTCCAGAGGGATCTTTAGCGTCGCCACGCCGGACCCGCCTTCGACCTTTGCGAGCGCCTTGCCCGTCTCGTCAAATAGCTCGAGGCGCGCGGACTTCACCTTGTCCGCGTCGACGAAATCCACTTTCATCCCGCCGGAGTCGGTAAAGAACAGGTTCCCTGGCGTCGCGGGCTCCGAGGAGAATACATGCTCGATCTCTGCCATCTCGGTGAGCTGTATGTTGCGTAGCGAAACCTTGGCGGGCGCCGTTCCCTGTGGCGAGGAAACCCAGATCTCGAGAGCCAGCTTGTCCGTGCCAGGGTGGATGGTCGATGTGCCCTCCAGCTTGGCCCACGTGCGGAACTTCTCCGCCTTGCTCAGCTCCGCGGCGCTGTCCCATTCCTGCCGGGGTGAAAGGTTGCGCGAAAAAGCGCCCCCTGTTTTTTGATCGCCCTTGCGCTGGCGAATGCGGATCTGCACGGCATAGCCATCCAACCCGGAGGCTTTGATTTCCAGACTCAGCCGGCACCGCCGGTTTCTGAAAAAGGGTGTGCGCGCTGGGACCGGTATCTCCGGACCGTCGATGACCTGCCAGCGGTCGGAGAACTTGCCGTATTTCAACACAAGCTCGGCCCCGGTATCCTCGACCGAGACGATTTGAGGATCGCGGGCCTTCCACTCGCTGAGCGAGATGGCATGTTCGCCAAGGATTTCCGTGGCGTCGGCTTGAGGCAGGCAGGCCAGCAGGAAGAGGCAGGCGATCCGAAGGGAGTTTTTGATAAGCATGATATTTAAGGAGCTGCGTGGCCGGACGGGGAGAAGACCATGAACTCACGAAGGCCCAGCGGGCCATCGCCATCCGGAATGATTTCGAGGACATGCGGGCCATCGGTCCAGCAGCGTACGATGGTCTCCTGCGGCACTTCGCCGGGTGAAAGCGTCACGGGCGATTTCCACGAGTCGCGGCTCATGGAAAAGACGGGCCACTCCACGGTGAACTCGGCAGGCAGATCCTTGCCGAAGGTTTTCTTGACTCCTGGGAACGCAAGATCGCCCGGCTCCAGGGAAAAGCGATCCGAGGCCGCCACGAAGCGCTGGCCGGATTGCCCGGCTCCCAGCGGTCCAGAGACCGATCCCGTGACATCAAAGGAATATCCGGAGCCATCGGGAGCTACGTCGTGAAATTTCATCGTGTACGACTCGACCACAGGAGAGTCGCCCAAGGACACCTTTGTAATGGCTGGCCACCAGGCGCCGGGGGCTTTGGAAGACCGACCAGCAGCCAGCGTGTCACGTTGTGTCGAGGGCGGCCTGCCATCCAGGAGGATGCGGGCGCTCCCTCCTCCGGCGAGTCCGATCACATCCACGCGGTTGCCGGTGAAGGCCAGGCGCAGGGGCTCCCGGCCGCAGGCCACCAGGCCCTCAGGAGTATACTTCCAGGAACCTGCGGAGAAGCTGATTCCCTCCCTCGGCCTATCCAGGGAGATCGTATGGATGCGCTTTCGCCAGTCATCCGACGCCGAGGGGTTGTCTTGAAATCGCGCCACGATAGCCTCCCCGAGCAGAGCACCCCCGCGCTCATTCAGGTGGATGAGGTCGCCAGTGAGATCGCGCGGCGAGATCTTCTCTCGCTGCAGTGTCTCCTTCCAGAGCGTTCGTGCATCGGCAACCTCAAAACCGTACTTCGCCGCGAGAGTCTTGATGAGCTCGGAGGTTTTCTCCCGCATGCCATTCGTCTCATCCGGCGTGCTGTCGACATGATGCGTCCAGACCAATACCTCAGCGGTGAGGTTTTTCCTGATCCCCTGAAAGATCTCCTCCAGCTCTCCATCCTGTCCTCCGTAAACGTGGAAGACCACCAGGTCCGGATTCTGATTGTACATGTCCTGCCAGGCTGTGCGCCGTAGCGCGGGCGCCTGATATCCGCCGATTGCAGGGTTGGTGAAAGTGACCTTCGCATCGGGGTAGCGGTCTCGCACGAGTTTCATGATGGCTCGATCCGCGTATCCCTGCGCGGTGATGGACTGGCCATAGAAAAGCATCCGCACCGGCGTGTGGCGCCCGGGCGAGCTCGACTCCAGCAAAGCCATCGTGCGCGGCAAATACAGGCCGGGACTCTCGGCTCCCAGCGGCGTGAGGGCCAAAAAGAGGAGGGGAACGGCAGTCAGTCGGATCTTCATGACCTAGTCCTCCGGGATCAGCTCGGCAACACGCACCACCAGATCGGAACCGTAGTCGTAGCCCAGACAATGCAATACGAACAAAGCGGCGTCCGGAGATTGCGCAAAGCGGGCCGTCTCGCCGTTGTCGATCCAGCGCGCCGCCCGGATGCGGCGGGGCAGCCCCTCGACGGGACGCAGCCCGTTACCCCCGCCCCGGGTAACGACATGGGCGTCGCCCCGGCGGGAGAGATCAAAGGCAAAGTAATAATATGCCCCATCGCCTTGCAGAACAAAATCGCGTCCGACGCATCCCGTCTCCAGAGGCCTCGCGTCGTAGATCACACGGCCCGTGCGCTGGATCCACTGCCCCGCGAGTCGAAGCACCGCCGCCTCATAGTCCGGGATGCGCCCGGAGGCGGTGGGGCCGACATTCAACAGATAATTCGCCCCAATCCTCCGGCAGGCGCAAAGATGCTCGATCACCTCCGCCGGACTCTTGAATCGAAAGTCTTCGTTCCCCACGCCCCAGTGCCCGTTCATGGTCTCGCACATTTCGCCCGCGAGGTACTTCGGCCAGCCGGCGCGATTCGGGGCGACCGGCAGATCCTGTTCAAACGTCGTGCTGTCCAACTCCGGATGTCCCGTCCTGCCTCGGGCGCCCATCCCGGTATTATTGATGATCATCGCCTCGGGTTGATGCTTTCGGATCATCGCATAGAGCCGATCCTCCTGCCAGTCGGCCTGTTTGCGCGACCAATTTCCGTCGAACCACAGCCCGCCGATTTCTCCATAGTTTCGGCAGAGGATTTCCACCGAGGCATTGACGTAATCGAGATAGTCGTTGAACTGCCGTTCGTCACAATCGGCGGAGTTCCACCGCCAGTCGAGCGTGGTATGGTACAGAAAAGGCGACAGCCCCTCGGAGCGGCAGGCCTCTACGAACTCGGCCACCAGGTCCCGCCCGGCGGCGGAGTGGGGTGCGTCGAAGTCGCTGAGACCGCGGGTGTCATAAAGCGAGAACCCATCGTGGTGACGCGTCGTGAAGACCACATACCGAGCTCCCGCCTCTCGGGCGAGCCGCGCGATGGCGGCAGCGTCGAACTCCTTCGCGCGGAAGTCCTCCGCCAGCCGCTCATACTCACTGACTGACATCTGCCGGAAATGCTGCACCCATTCCCCCTGGCCCAGCAGGGAATACAGTCCCCAGTGCAGAAACAGGCCGAAGCCATATCGTTCAAACCGTGCGATTCGGGGCAGAGGCTGGGGGACTGGGGAGATACTCACAGAAGAATACAGGTTGAGTAACTAATAACGAATAAGGGAAAAGTCCACGGAAGAGCGGATCAAGCACTTCGTCTCCGGCGCATCGCGACGAACAGAAAGAACGCGCTGCCAAGCAATGCCCAGGTCTGAGGCTCCGGTACGATCGTGTACGAGATCGAGGGACGGTAGGCTTCCGTCGCATTATTGGCAGTGGCGGCCTCGATGCGGCCAACATCCGAGAAGGCATCGTAGTTTAAGCGAAGGAAAACATAATTCCCGCCGACCGCTCCGGCGGTGTACTGAGCATTCAGATAAGCCTTCAAGTTATCGCTTGCTCCGCTATCCGTCGTGTAGGCCGTGTTTGCCGATGCGACTGTTCCAGTGGTGAACCAGTTGTCCTTCAGCAAGGTTGCGGATGTGGAGTCGAGGCTTCCCACGAAGTAATCCCCCGTCGTCACGGCGGAGGTCGTTCGATACCCGAGGCCATAAAGGTCGATATTTGCGGTAAGCGCCGACGTGTTGGTCAGCTGTGTGAATGTAAAACTCGCAGACCCGATGCTCTCCCCGGCAACAAGGGTCGGAAGCTGGAAAACAAACACCATCACCCCGACCGTGCCCGTCGAGGTGCGGCCCACGAAGACATTCGAGGTGGAGGAGCCGTAAGCCGCGCTCGCTCCGGTCCCGGAGGAGCCGTCTCCGGCGGCAGTACCCGTCAACCACGCATCCGCAGTATTACCCGGGAGCACGGCCGCCTCCGCACACGAGCTGGCCGCAGCCATGATGATAGCCTGGAACAGTCCGAAAAATTTTCCGAAGATTTGGGATTTCATAACAAGTGGACGCAAGGTGCCGCAGGGCGCTCGCCCGGGGCAATGAAGCATAAAGTTATCACGATAACTTGACGCCAGGGATTCCAAAAGCTAAGTCTGGATCTGCCATGCCGAATCAAAGAGCCATTGCCGCGGAGGCGGGAGTCACCCAGGCGGCGGTGTCAAAGGCTTTGCGAGGTGACCGCTCTATTCCTGAGGCGACCCGCCTGCGCATCGCGGAGGTTGCGCGCAAATTAGGATACCGGCCCAACGCCTATGTGGCGACATTGATGGCGCACATTCGGTCAGGCCGCCCGCTGGTGGACAAAGGCTGTATCGCCCTCCTGGTGGATGCCTCCTCCGACAAGCACTGGATGGGGGACATCGGGGGGTATTCCTACCGGCTGCAATATCAGGGCGTCCTGGAGCGCGCGCGGGCTCTTGGCTTCACCACCGAGTGCTTCTTTCTCCGCGGCGGGGGAGCTTCCCAACGCCCCGATCGTATTGACCGCATCCTGCGGGCCAGAGGGATCAATGGTCTCATCCTGATGCCAACGATGCAGCACGCGCTCGGCCTGGTTGGCGACTTGACGCTCTCCTGGGAGCATTATGCCGCCGCCACCATCGCCTACACATGGAGCAACCTTCCCATTGACCGGGTTTCCAGCCACCACAGGCACAATCTCGACATCGCCATCGCGGAACTCCACCGGAGAGGATATTCCCGCGTGGGCATGTGCCTGCCACCGGAGGCGATGAATGGCGTGGACTACAGCTGGCGCGAACGCTTCCTGCTCTGGCAGGACCGTTTGCCCCCCAGGCGCCGCATCCCTCTCTTCGTCGGGAAACCGGAGGTGACCGCCTTGGAGAAATTTCGAAAATGGCTCGCCAAATGGAAGCCGGATGCGCTGGTGGGGCTCATCGGTCACGAGAAGGACTGGCTTGACGAACTCGGCCTCCGGGCGCCCGAGGATCTCGGCTACGCCTGCATCAACCGGCCGCCCGACTCCCGCTTTTCCGGAGTCGAGGAAAACCAGAAAGTCATCGGGGCGGCGGTCATGGATGCGGTCGCCGCCCAGATTCAGCGTAACGAGTTCGGCCTGCCTTCTCACCCCAAACTGATCCTTATCGAAGGAACCTGGGTGAATGGGAATACCCTGCGCGCTGTGACATCATCCTGAAGTTATCGTGATAACTTGCTGTTCCGTTGCTGCGAGGGAGGAACGGGTGCATATATTCGGGAGACGCCGGATCCATCTTCGTTCTTAGCCCCCACTTTTCGCAAACGATGAATCTCCCCTTTCCCAGAAAAACAACCTTTCCCCAGCGGGGCTTCTCGCTGGTCGAGGTGACCATCGCCATAGGCCTTGTCTCCTTTGCCGTGCTTTCCGTGGTTGGCCTGCTGCCCGTCGGGCTTGGCGCATTGAAAGACTCCCGCACGCAGATGCTTGAGACGCAGATTCTCAACGGTGTCGCGGCGCAAGGCGCCGTCGGCAAATATGATAACCTGGCCTTTACCAACTGGTACGACGCCGAGGGGCAGATCCTGACTCGGCAGGCTGGCGCGCTTTACAAAGTCACGGTGAGCGACGCCACTGTGCAGCCAGTGTTTCCCGGAAGCAGCAATGCCTTTACAATGCGCTCCTCCTTGAAGGCTGTGCGCGTGGAGATCACTGATCTGCAAACCCGCGCCGGAAAGACCAATGTTCTCTGGGTGTCGCAGAGCGGCAAGTAGCTGCCCACTTAGGGAAAGATTTTTCGCCCATGCGGAACCCCTGCGAGCCCCTGGCATCCCTCGGCGAGAAAAGTAAAACCGCTCCCGGGAGGAATAGCCGACGGAAAATAACGGCGTTCACCCTCCTGGAGATGCTGGTGGCCTGCGCTGTGCTCGCGATGTTGTCCGCGCTCCTTTTGACCACGCTCGGGCAGACGACTTCGATCACCCGGCGCGCCACCGAGGGCATCTCCGCCTTTCAGGCGGCCCGGGCGGCCTTCGACATCATGACGACCAATCTTGGCCAGGCCACCTTGAGCAGCTATTGGGACTACCAGGATGATGGCGGTGATTTTCGCACAGCATCCAGCCGAGCCTCCTTTAAACCGGCCGCCTACGGTCGCAATTCGGAACTGCACTTTCTGATCCAGCCGGCCGGAACCCAGGGTCTCGGTACGACGGGGACAGGGGAGATGGTCGCTTTTCAGTTCCCCACCGCCTTTGCGTCCTCCGCATCGCACGAGGGTTTGTCCTCACTGCTGAGCGCCTGCGGGTATTATGTCGAGTATGGCGATATCGAGCCCTTGCCCTCGCCCTTTCCGCAGACCGCGCACAAGTATCGTTTTCGCCTCATGCAGGCGTTGCTCCCCGCCGAAAATCTCAAGGTCTATGACTCCTCGACAGGAAATGCCTGGCTCAGCGACCTCTCGAGCTACGCCACGCCGATCGCCGATAATGTGATCTACCTCCTCGTATGGCCCCGCAAGACGCAGGCGGAGGATAATGCTGGCGATGAACTCAGCAGCAACTTCACCTACGACTCCCGGAAAAACGCGCGCACGATCCCTCAACCTCAGACCGCAAACCAGCTGCCTCCGACGTTGCAGGTCTCGATCGTTTGTATTGACGAAGCCTCCGCCTCCCGGTTCTGCACGGGCGAAACCCCGCCGGCAGCGATCTCCTCCGCCTTCACCGGTCTCTTTGCCAACTCGACCCAGGCCCAGGTCGAGACAGACATGGATCAGCTGGGAACACGGCTCGGCTCCCTGGGCGTCAACTTCCGCATCCTCACCACCATCGTGCCGCTGAGGGAGTCAAAGATGCAATGAAGGCCTTTTCGTTGATCGAGTTACTTACGGTGATCGCTATCCTGGCCATCCTCGCGGTGGTGGCGATTCCGGCGGTGCAATCCATCGAGGTCGCACAATCTCTCAATCGCGGCGCCAGCCTGGTCGAGGACCAGTTTGCCCTCGCCCGGCAGACGGCCATCGCAAGAAATCGCGGCATTGAGGTGCGGTTGGTGGAGCTCAGTGACACGAGTGGAACTGGGATTCGAGGCATTCAGCTATGGATAGAGTCTGAGGACGGCTCCACCCTGAGCGCCTTCAGCCGCTTGGAATCCCTTCCCTCGACGATCATCATATCCCAGAATCCTGCGCTTTCGCCTTTGCTCACGGCAGAGCCCGATCGGGCGGGGTCGGCGGTCTTCAGCGGCCAGGGACAGAGAAATTACCGGGCCTTCCGCATCCGGCCCTCGGGCTCGCTGGATAGCTTAGTCAATACGACGAACAACTTCCTCACCATCTGCACCCCCCGGGACGTTTCCGCTCCTCCCCAAAACTACGCAACTCTGCGTATCAATCCTGTGACGGGGCGCGTCACCCAATATCGCCCATGAATCACAGAAGCTTCCAGACACCTCGCGAAAGGCCTGCGTCATCCGGCATTGCTCTCGTCATCGTCATGGCCATCCTGGTGCTCATTCTCGGGCTGGTTACCATCTTCCTGGCCCGCACTCGGGTGGAGCGAGGCGCCACCTCGGCCTACAGCGCCTCCTCCGCCACCCAGCGGTTGGCCGATCTGGCGACCAGCATGGTCAAGGGGCAGATCCGCGACGCCACCACGCAGGGCAATGCCGTCGCCTGGACCTCCCAGCCCGGGATGATCCGCACCTACGGGGCAGGGGCGCCGGGGAGCTTCACCGCGGGCGCCAGTCTGCTCCGGGTCTTTAAACTCTATTCTGCCCGGGAGCTCATCTCGACCACTTATGCCAATGGCACCGATACTCCGCCATCCTCATGGACGACGAGCACGGCTCTCTGGACCGACCTGAATGCTCCCATCATGGTTGATAATCCGAGTGCTGCCTCTGGCCCGGATGTGCCTCGCTATCCCATCCTGGACCCGGCAGCCCAGGATTCTGTTGAAGGCTTTGACATCACGGCCGGTCAAGCTCCTGCCGGCGCCGTTCTCTCCGGCTCCACCGATGCCCGGCGCCTGCCGATGCCCGTCCGCTGGCTGTATGTGCTGCAGGATGGGACGATGGTGACGCCTCCGGAAACAAGCGGCACGACGGCCTCGGTCAGCGGAGCCACCGCCACCAATCCGATCGTGGGCCGCATCGCCTTCTGGACGGATGACGAGACTTGCAAGATCAATATTAACACCGCCTCGGAGGGATCGTTTTGGGATACGCCTCGCGTCGATACAACGGAAGATCGCAAGCTGGCAAACTATCAGCCGGCCCAAAATGAGTTCCAGCGCTACCCCGGCCATCCCGCCATGGTTTCCCTGGCCCCGGTCTTTTTCGCCACCAGCTCGACGAGTACACCAGATCTCAGCACAGCCCAGCGCGAGGCGCTTTACCGTATCGCTCCGCGTATCGTGGGCGGAGGCTCCAATGCTGGTTCCGAGGTGGCGACGGGAGCTCTCAACCCCGATGCCGACCGCCTTTACGCTTCGGTTGACGAACTGGCCTTTGCCGCCGACCGCCAGGACCAGTCGGCAGAAAGCGGTCTGACCCGGGAGAAGCTCGAGGCTTCCAAATTCTTCCTCACGGCAAACAGCCAGGCTCCAGAGACGACGCTTTTCAATACGCCGCGAGTGGCGATGTGGCCGATCTTCAAGGATCTGCCTGCCGCACGCGTGACCGCTTACGATCGGCTAATCGCCTTCGCCTCGACCATCAACGGGCAGCCGTATTATTTCCAGCGGGAGGCGGCGCGCAGCACCACGTCGGATTGGGCAAACATCCCGCGCAATCGCAAACTCCTGCGTTACCTGCGCGCGCTTTCCGACAAACCCGAGCCGGGGTTTGGGCTATCACTCGTTTCGAAAACCTCTGTCACTGACCGCGATCAACTTCTGGTGGCGATGATGGACTACATTCGATCCACCAATCTCTATGATGACAACCTGACTCCCACTACTTACTCCAGCGACGCCGCCGCCCAAAGCGCCGTGCAGTTCACCGCTGGGAGGCAAAGCGATGGGGTTTCTGTCTGGTCGGGTCATGGGGCCGTCGCTCCATTACGCGTGCCGTCTGGTCTGGCCGATGTCTCCGCCTACCCTGGGGAACCGGATGGCACATCGCTCATGGGCTTTGGCCGGTTTCACACCATTAGCGACGCCGCTCTGCTTTTCATCTGCACCGCCGACGGATCGGCCGGCACCAGCGCCTCGCCAGTACCCGGCAATCCCGTGGACGCCGCCAAGCGCGAGAGCAATAACCCGGATACAAACAACACCCTCGGCGGTGTCGCTCTCACGACGACGCAACGCCGCATTCAGGCCATGCTCTTTTTTGATCTCTTCGCCGCGATGCAGGGGTGGACGCAGTATTCCGTCGATAGTTCCATTGATGTGGAACTCGTGGGTGGAAACTTCACCATCAACGATATCTCGTTGGCCTTTCCGACCTCAGCCAAGACAACCCAGGACAACCAGCAGTTGGACAACTATAGCCCCTGGGGCGGGTACATGGGATTTCGGAAAAGCCTCACCAGCGCAAACTGGGTCAACTATCCCCTGATCAGCGTGCCGATCACCATCGAGGTGCCGTCGGGCTCAAATCCCGCGATGCATTTCAAGGGCCCACAGACGGTAAAGCTCAAAATCTACGCCAAGCCGCCATCCAGCCGTGGCTCGGGAGACACTGATCTGGTGCAGACGATAGAGTTACACTTCCCGGAGGCAGACTTCCCGGTTCCAGAGCTTCGTACCTCCGGTACGGCTTCCGCTGGCACGACACCCGCGACTGTCATGCAAAACTGGTGGACCTTTACGCGCACAGGCATCGGCGGCTCCATCGATCGCGGCCGCCTTTACTTCATCAAGGGGCAGTCGGCCAATGGCTTGGCCGGCAATATCATCTGGCCCGAGGATACCCTGCGAACCCTGATTCCCTACCATGGGGATCTCCGGCTCGTTGCCGGTTCCCATTACGTGCCGGTCGGCGTCTTTCAACCTTCCCCCGGCTATTTCGACACGACCCGCCGCACCAGTACGGGTGCGCAAGATCCCTCCAATCCACTCCCGCAGATCAAAAACTCACTCACGGGCAGCAGCCGTTCCAATTATGAAGGAGGCGAGGGGTTTACCATGCCTCAACCTGCCGAGCGGCTCGTGGAAAATGCTGCTTACTCATCCGGAATCCTGCCCAAGTTTGGCCCCTTTGTGGACGAAGCAGGCGCAACGCATAGCGCCAGGGCTTATCAGGCCTACGGAGACTTTGACAATGGGACGGCGGTTACGGCGGACGGGCCCTACCTGAACAAACCCGACGAGGGAAACAATGCGCGCTCCGGGGGCGCCATCCCCTACTTCGGACAGAGCTGGGTGCAAGCAGCGAGCGGCCCAACCTTTTTCTCCCCCAACCGGCAGATCCCCGGCCCCGGGATGTTCGGGTCGCTGCCCACCAGATTGTTTTCCGGCAACCAGCCTTTTGAGTCGGGTGGAAATCAGGCCCTGGATCGCGCCTGGAGGACTCTGTTGGTACGTCCTCAAAGCGGACACCCGGGAGCAGTCAATCCGCCGGATCACTTGTGGCTGGATCTCTTCTGGATGCCCGTCGTCGAACCTTACGCGATTAGCTCGCCTTTTGCGACCGCTGGCAAGATCAACATGAACTACGAGATCGAGCCCTTCACCTATATCCGGCGAACGACCGGCCTGGTCTCGCTCCTGCGCTCGGAGCAGATCCTCGCCATCCCGAGCAGCGAAGCCTCCCGCTACAAAGGCGACAGCTCCAGCAGCCCGGCAGCCACCTTCCGGCTCCCGATCGACGCGCACGAAACCCTTAAACAATTCGATGCACGCTTTCAGAATGACGAGGTTTTCCTCTCTCCCACCGAGATCTGCGACATCCATCTCATCCCCAAGGGAGAGACGCTCAACTCTGCAGGAACCAACGCAGACAGCGTGATGAAATCCTTCTGGCAAGCCCATGCGGTGACCGGCGACAACTCCCGCGAGCGGCCCTATACGAACGTCCAAAGCCGACTTACAACAAAGTCCAACACGTACACCGTCCACTATCGAGTCCAGACACTGAAGAAACGCCCGGGCGGCAATGCCGCGGTGTGGAACGAAACATCCGACTCCATCACCGGCGAACTGCGGGGTTCGGAAACCATCGAGCGCTACATCAACCCAAATGACAAGACGACCCCGGACTACGCCGCTCTGTACTCGGACAATCCTTCCGCCAACCCGGCAGACCTGGGCACTTTTTACAAGTGGCGAACGGTTAACAGCCGGAAATTCCAACCCTGAAAGTCCAGCGTGACGCTCCCGTTATCGCGATAACGGGCGCTGTCCTTGCTGTAGCGAAGAGGCTCCGGAATTTGTAGTGCATCATGGAATCCTCGTCCGCCGAATCCGCGCCCCTCGAAGAAAAACCTCCGGGCAACGACACCTTCGCTCACATCGCGCAAAAGGTGGGAGGCGGCGCTGGCGGGCTCGTCGAGAATTACCCGGAAGTCCTGCCTGATGTGGCGCTGCCCTGTGGCGCGTTTCAATCAGCTCACGATTTCCCGACCCTCCCGCGGGCTTCCACCGCGGAGGAGATGCGTGAGGAACTGGCGCAGCTTCGGGAAGAGTTCGCTCCGTTTCTCAAGGACTTCGGCTCACACCGGGAGGAAAGGCGACGGAAGTTTCCCGTGCGACAAGCGCAATGGCGTCTCGCGGGGAAAGGGGACGGCCGCCTGCCTGCACCGGAGAGCTCTGGCTGGCAAACCGTAAACATCCCACACTATGGCGGCCCGATCGGTCCAGCGGTGGCTTTTTACCGGCACGAGCTTGAGCTGCCGGAGAGAGTCACGACGCAAGAACGCCTCTTCCTTTGCTTTCGCGGTGCCGACTATCGGGCGGAGGTCTACTTGAATGGCAGCTTTCTCACTCGGCATGAGGGCTTCTTCGAGCCCTTTGAAGTCGATGTCACCGAGGTGGCGCGACCGGGCCGCAACGAGCTGCTCGTGCGCCTGGAGAATGATTATATCGGACACGGCAACGAGGCCTGGGGCCAGAAGGGCAATGGAGAGAAACTCTATGCCGCGACGGGACTCGGTTGGGACGAGCCCGGGCTCGGCTGGCATCACTGCCCGCCCGGCATGGGGCTGTGCCAGGAGGTTTACTTCGAAACACGCTCCGCCGTGCATGTCCATGATCTTTGGGTGCGGCCGGTGCCGCTGGAGAATCGGGCGGAACTGCATGTCGTCGTTCGCAACTCCCTGGATGCCCCAGCCCCAGCATCTTGCACCTTCGCGTTGTCCGGCTCGAATTTCCCCGAGTCGATTTCCAGCGGTCGCGTCGACTGGGAGGCCATCGAGCCGGGACTCAATGCTTTCCGCATCGATCTGGCCCTGCCGCAGTTTCGCTGGTGGACGCCGGAGACTCCCTGGCTCTACAAGGTACTGCTCGAAGCTTTCGATGATAAGGGAGCGCCTCTCGATACCGCGCTCTCCCGTTTCGGCATGCGCACCTTCGAGATCACCGAAACAGGCCCCGAGAAAGGGCGCATCCTCCTGAACGGACGGGAGATTCGCCTGCGCGGAGCAAATACCATGGGGCACGAGCAGCAGTGCGTCCTCCATGGCAATCTCGCTCAACTGCATGACGACATCCTGATCGCCAAGCACGCCGGGCTGAATTTTCTCCGGCTGACGCAGCGTCCGGTCGAGCAGGAAATCTACGACGCCTGCGATCGGCTGGGGATGATGGTGCAGACCGACCTGCCGCTTTTCGCCAAGGTGCCGCGCAGTCAATTCGCGGAGGGAGTGCGGCAGGCGGGAGCGATGGAGCGCCTCATTCGCGGGCACGCCGCCTGCGTGCTGGTGAGTTTCATCAATGAGCCTTTTCCTCTCTCATGGGGCGATACCACGCATCGACACATGAAGCGCGCCGAACTGGAGGGATTCCTCCGGGCGTGTTCCGAGATCGTTCGCTACGAAAACCCCGACCGGCAGATCAAGCCGGTGGATGGCGACTACGATCCGCCGGCTCCGGGATTGCCGGATAATCATTGCTACTGCGGGTGGTATGCGGGACATGCCCTGGACCTCGGCAAGCTGCATCGCGGTCACTGGGTACCCACCAAACCGGGCTGGCGCTATGCCTGCGGGGAATTCGGCTCAGAGGGGCTCGACTCCCCCGACCTCATGCGCCGCCGCTACCCCGCAAGCTGGCTGCCCCTCGGCCCCGAGGATGCCTCCTGGACTCCCTCCCGCATCGCCCGTGCACAAACCGGGCCGATGCATGGCCTCTGGATGGATACGGAGGATTCCCTGGAGGGATGGGTCAATACAAGCCAGGAGCACCAGGCATGGATCACTCGTCTTATGACCCGCGCCTTCCGTCGCGACCGCAGGATGTCTTCATTCGCGATTCACCTGCTGATCGACGCCTTCCCTGCCGGGTGGATGAAGACGCTGGTGGACTGTGAACGCAATCCGAAACCCGCCTACTTCGCCTATCGCGATGCCCTCGCACCTCTGCTGGTGGACATTCGTCTCGACCGATGGGCCTGGTGGAGCGAGGAAACACTCAGCGCCGAGATCTGGATCTGCCACGACGGACAGGAAGCCCCTGCGGACAGCGAACTGCGTTATGTCCTGGAAGTCGACGGACATCCCGTCGCCTCGGGATGCACGCCGGCCGCCATCCCGGATTGCTCCAGCTTCTGTCAAGGGATAGTCAATATCTCCCTGCCACCGGTCTCCCGGCGTACAAACGCCAGCCTGCGCGCCGCCATCGTCTCCGCGCACGGGCAGATCCTCAACACCTCGGAGGAAAGGATCACCCTTTTTCCTCGAACGACCAAGGCATCCGCCCGGCCCGGCGTTTTCCTGTGGGAACCGAAGGATGAGGTTGCCGGACGATTCGTTGAAGGGCTTGGCCAGCTCCGGCAAACAACCCGCGCGCCCAGGCCGGGTGAAGTCATCGTCTCGAGTAAAGCGGAGATCTTTCCCATCATCGAACCGCAGATCGCCGCCGGGGCGACTCTCCTGCTGCTGGAGCTGCTGCCCGGTCACTACGAGATCGCCGGAGACAAAGTGACGATCGAAGCGGCAGGCTTCGGCCCACGACACTTCGTTTCCCGGGCCACAGGACACCCAGCCGTGCAGGGCTGCGAGAAAAACGACTTCCGGTTCTGGCACGATCCGGCGGAGGACGCCGCCACCGCCCTTTTGGATACCGTTTTCTTTGCCGACGGCTGGAAACCTGTATTGACAACATCCCAGGCGGGCTGGGGTATCGAAGGGCACAAGAAAGCTCTCGCCTGCGCGGAGCGCGAGATTGGTCGCGGACGCGTCATCATTTGCCAGGTAAAGATAGCCGGACGCACCTCAACCAACCCTCCGGCGGAGATCCTGCTCGACCGCTTGCTCGGATAGTTCAGGAGTGGCGCACGACCGCACAGCGCTCTCGCTGGACTGCCTCCGGCAGCCTACGCTTGAGCGCTGTGTCAGAACACAAACCGGACGACCGCACCAATAGGCTCTTGAGCTTCTGTGGTCCAGTTCAGGGGGTGAGATCACCACCCAACAATCCTCTATCCCTCCCCGGTCCAGTCTCAGGGTTCAAGGTCAGGGCCTTTACGCTGCCCGAGCGATTTTCAGCGAGGCGATTTCGTCCGGAGTGAGAGCCCGACGATAGACGGCCAGGCCCCCGATTTTTCCGACGAACCAGTTTCCCATCGTACCCTGGCGATGGACGGCTCCCACGGTGAAGTCTGCGCTGCCGGCGAAGATGCCTCCGGGGTAGGGGAAGGGATTGAAGCCGGGCCTGGGGTGAAACTCGCCATCGAGATAGGCGCGGACTTCGTTCCCATCGTAGGTGAAGGCGGCGCAGTGCCAGTCGAAATACGGGACGCGCGCTCCGTCAATGGCGGCATCCATGCACCACCGATGATTCGGCGTCGGCCCGCCGGAAGACGAGAGGTGCCCGCAGACATTATCCGCGCCGCCATGGATGCGGAGGTCGAGGAAGAGAGCATACTGGCGCTGGCATTCTGTCTCGTTCCACATCCCGGCGATCGCTTCGCACTCGATCTCGGGTTTCCTGTGCCGCTGGAGCCACGCGATTACGCTCACGCTCTCCCTCAGGCGGAGCTCGCCGCACTCCGCGTGAGGGATGACGAAATACCGCCCTCGCGAGAGCCGGGCGCAATGGTCGCCAAAGATGCCGCCCTCGGTTTGCTCGATCGGTGTGGCGCCATCTCTCAGGCAGGCCGGGAAGCTGCCGATGGCGCAGCGAGGCTGCCCGGTCGGTTCCTGAAAATCCCAGAAGCTGACGAGACCGGAGATGTCCTTTGGGTGAATCATGGCGAGGTGAGGGGGAGTGTGACGGAGACCGTGTGATGGGTTCCCGGTTCCGGCGGTTTGATAATGTGATCGGGGATTTCCACGCCGTCGAGCCGTGTTTCCATGCAGGAAACTCCGGCGAGGCGCTCGATGGTCACCTGAAAGGTTCCGCCCCGCCAGCGACGGGTGGCGTGGACTTTGTCCCACCCGGGCGGCAGTTGGGGATCGATGCGCAACCCCCCGGCTTCTGACCGGAGGCCGAAGAGGCAATCCACCACCGCGCGGTAGTACCAGGCGGCGGTTCCGGTATTGGCCGAGCGCGTGCTTTGTCCTGCCTTGGCCCCGGCGGGAAGTCCGAAGTAGGAATTGGGAATATAAAGAGGCAACTGGCCGGAGCGGGTGACGGGATTGGTCTCCGCTCCCGACAGAAGCATTCTCAATGTGCGGTAGGCATCGTCCGATCTCCGCGCCAGGTAAAGCGCGTAGGCGTAGAATGTCACCGCGTGGGAATAGACTGATCCATTCTCCAGCCGGCCAGGGGATTTCTGGGTGAGCTTGCCGATGTCGGTGCGCATGCGGGTATAGGCCGGGGCGAGCATCATCGGACCGGAGGGCGTCGCGAGATGCTGGTTGACGGCGTCAATGCAGGCGGCGGCCCGTTCGGGAGTGGCCGCACCGGAGATAATGGCCCAGCTCTGCGCGTTGAGGAAGATGCGCCCCTCGTCATCGTGATGAGAGCCAAAAGGCTGTCCGGCATCGGTGAAGCCGCGCGCGTACCATTCTCCGTCCCATGCGAGCGTGTTGATCGCGGTTCGAAGCGCATCGGCCTCCTTACGGAAGGCGGCAGCGCGAACGATGTCTCCGCATGAGTCGCACACGGGCGCCCATGTATCCAACGCAAAGGCCAGGGCCTCCGAGAGCCAGATGGACTCGCCCTTTTCTTCATGGCCCGCCATGTTCAGCGGATCATTCCAGTCGCCCTGCCCGATGCGGCACAGCCCGCGGGCGGTGCGGTCTGCGAGGAGCCATTCGAGGCCGCGACTGACATGATGATAGAGGGATGCCGTCGTCTCCGGCGCATCGGAGAAGGGGATCTGCTCTTCCAGGATGCCGTGGTCTCCGGTTTCATTCAGGTAATACGTCAGCGCCGCCGGCCCCCAGGAGTTGATGTCCTTGTGCGGCACGGTATTGATTTTCAACTGGCTGGCACCGGGCTCCAGCGGCATGCCGTGGGGCAGCCAGCCATCCTGTTTCTGGAAGGAGTAGAATTTCAGGAACCACTTGCGGCTGGAGACGGGATCGATCAGCGCTCCAGCCATGGAGTCCTGAAGGAGGTTGCGCCCTTGCGGCGCGGACATGAAACGCATCGCTCGTGCCAGCATGAGCGACCGGCGTGGCAGCCAGTGGTTGATAAAGGCGTCAAACTCCGCGTCCGGCGTCGCGACCTCCAGCGCGGCCGGGTATTCCCTGTATCGAGCCTCCGCCTTGGCGAGGGCGGCATCGATCCCGCCGGGAGCCAGATACTGGCGGGCGAGTGCGCGGCCGCTCTCCGGGCTCGCGGCGGGGCCGAAGATCAGCTGAACACGCTGCGTATCTCCGGGCGCGAGCAAATGGTTGAACTGGAGGATGGCCGCGGCCTCGGCTTCCGCATCGGCCCAGCGATCTGCCGTCGGCAGCTCGTCCTGGAGCAGCGCGTCGGGTCGCTCGGCTGTGCCATGCCCCACGAAATCCGCGATGCAAGACATCCACGCATCCGGTGCGGTATCTGAGGCGGCAAACAAGGTGTTTGCCCCATCGCGCAGCTTTTCGTAGTCCCGGTAATCCACATAATACGGGAAGAAGTCGAAGACCACGCCATGCCAGTCCGCCTCGTAGCGGGTATTGTTGCGCAGCCACGAGGGCTTTCCAAAGGGCAGATAGCTAAAAAGGGAGAGCGAGCGTGGGCGGGCCGAAATGTTCTGCACCTCCACGGTCCAGAGCTCCACCGGATCGTGCACCGGAACCACGGCGCGAACTGTGCAGCGAATCCCGCCAAGAGCGACGGTCCAGGCGATGTCGGACTTGCCTGCGGAAAACAGAAATTCATCCGGCTTGGCGCGGACAGGGCCCTGCGGCACAGACCAGATTTCGCCGGTTTCATTGTCGCGGAGATAAAAGGCCCGTTGGGGGAGGGAATACGGGGTGAAGTCCGGATTGAGCCAGCCCGAGGTCACCACCTGGCCGCGGTGATCGATTTGCAGGTAGAGACGGTCGTTCCAGAGATCGGCGTCTGCGGATCGCAGCAGAAAGGGGTCGCGGAGCTCCAGGCGGTCGCCCGACGAGGAGAAGCTGTAGGCAGGATGAGGCATGCGGGTGAGGATGGGTTTTGGGAAAGGAGTCAGCGGATCACGGGCTGGGGCGGCACGTAATTCGACGGTCCGCCATGGGCTAGCCAGCCACGGATCACCAGGATCATCGGGATGACTGCCGCCCCGGCAAAAAGTGCGATCCAGAGCAGGGCCATGCGGTAGTCGTTATGAAAAAAATCGATGATGAATCCGATAAGCAGGTTGCCTCCGATCTGGCCCCCGCAGCCAAAGACATTCATCGCCCCAGAAAACTGGCCGAATTTCTCCGAGGGAAACAGGAGCATCGCCACCGCCATGCTGGCCAGCAGCCAGGCCGAGGTCGGCAGGATGAACATGAGGGAGTAGGCAATATAATCGCCCTTGGTCTGCACCCAGAAGTACCCGGCCAGCGGACACAGGCTCAGGCCGACCAGCGCGCCCACGGCGACCTTTACCGGGGAGATGCGATCGCATAGCCAGCCGAGCGGGAAATAGACGATGGCCGACAGCGCAGCGGTGTAGGAAAAGATGCGCCCCATGCCATCCATGCTGATGCCGAGCGACTCCTTCATGAAGAGCGTGGTGAAGCTCGTGGCGCAGTTCGTCGCGACAATGACGAGCAGGAAGGTAAGAAGGAAGTTGCGGTACAGCGGAACCTGCAGGCACTCGCGGAAGTAGTCCGCATACAGCCGGAAGATGCCCTTGTGGGATGAACCGGCCTCCGGCGCAGGATAGGTGCCTTCCTTCACCTTGAAGCACATCAGCAAAAACACCACCAGGTAGAAGACTCCTATGGTGAGACAGATGATCCCGCGATGAGTCAGGAGATGAGGGAATACGTGCCAGAGGAAGATGACCGAGCTGACCGTGCCGACAATGCGGAACCAGGCGAGGAACCTCGCCATCACCTTGAGCGGCACCACGTCGCGGATCAGCCAGTTGTAGCCGTTTACCAGCACCATGTTGAAAAAGTGAAAGGTGATGATCAGTGTGCTCAGGAGGCCGAGGATGAAAACTCCCCGGCTGATACCCCAGGGAAGGTGGATGGCAAAACGGTCGTGAATCCATCCCCCGATCTCAGGGGCGAAACCCACCAGGATGAGTGTTCCCACGACGATGGGTGTCACCACCAGCAGGAAAGGAATGCGCCGTCCGAGCCTGCTGCGGAAGTTGTCGCTCATCTTGCTGATACCCGGCAGGAAGAGGACATTGACTAATCCCGCAAAGCTTCCCGTCATGATCCCGATCAGCGTATTGGATGCTTGCAGCTCCTTGAGATAGATCGGGATGAATCGGAGGAAGATGGCCTCGAAGAAGTAAAAGGCAAAGTCGCCCCAGAGCAGCCAGCAGGAGAGGGTGAGCAGTCCCTGTCTGGTGTAGATGAGACTGCCTGCTTGATAGGATGCGGGGGTGTTGGTCATGCGATGAACGGGTGCGGGGTCGTGCACACCCGGGGCTTAGCGGCTGGCGGCGAATTCTGCTTCCAGGAGACGGTCGAGGAGTTCCGGGATGCCTGACCATTGCGATGCCGAGGCGAGTCTCTCGATCGCAAGGGCGGTCGGTCCATCCTCCACTGGGAGCTCGCGAGCGGCGAGGCGGAAAGCCTCCACGTGATGCATCGCCATCGCTGCGCTGCATCGGGGAGCATGACCGCCGTGAGTGTCGCGGATCACCTGTGACAGCATCCGGCTGCGGTTGGATTCCTCCGAGTCCAGCGCCCACTCGATCAGGGACTCTCCCCGCAGATCCGTGATGCGAGCATGATCCTCCTGCCGCCAGTGCAAGGTGCCATGGTCGCAGACAATCTCGATCTGCGGCTCCACTCGTTCCAGGGCGGCATGGGTGAGGACACAGCTTATTTCGATGCCTTCCTGGGTATTGAAGGAAACGCGCGCAGTGTCAAAGGTCTCGATGGGAAAGAAACGAAGGAGCCGACCCCGGACCGACGACACCAGGGCCATCCTGCCCGGCTCCCTTCCGGCGAAGTACAGGGCAAGGTTGATGAAATGCGCAAAGGCGTTGCAGAGCGGGGAATCAAATACTGGCCTCCCGTCGCAGTTCTCTTTCCCGGCCCAACGATTGCGGGTGTAGTAGCTGCGATCACGCGGCCAGCTGGCTACGATGCGGATCGCTCGCATTTGGCCAATGATGCCGTCGTCGAGCGCCTTTCTGATCTGGAGGACCTGCGTCGCGTACATGTCCTGGAAACCCACCGAGATAGCCCGACCATGGATCGCGGCCTCGCGGATCATTTGCTGGCACTCCTCCACACTGCCCGCCAGGGGTTTCTCCACCAGGACGTGATGCCCGGCGCGAATGGCCGCGACAGTCATCGGGGCGTGCTGAAAGATGCTGGTGGGAATGATGCAAAGATTGCGCGTCGAGGGCTCTGTCGCCTCGAGCATCTCGCGATAGTCGGAAAAGATCCGGCACCCACGGCTTTCCAGAGCCCGGCAAGCCTCCTCTTCCTCCCCCCGGTTTATGACTGTGGCCGCAACGAGGCGTCCCCCTGCGGGCTCAATGACCTGGAGCAAAGAGCGCAATACCGCTCTCGCATAACCGGATATGCCAATCAGGTGTACGCTCACGGGCTCGGGGCGCGTGGCAGGCAGGTTCGTGACCTTCATTATTCCGATTCATCGGTCCTTGGTAATGAAAAGTCTAGAAGTTTTCGGAAATTTCCGGAAATTCACTCGGAAATATTCCGGGAAATACGAAATTCCACGCATGCGGTTTTCCAACGCCTCTCGTTTCCATGCAGTAGGCCTCGAGGAAGTGCGGCCTGCCTTTCTGTGGCTGTGACCAGGGCGGCGCAGTGCTGATTGCGATCTAGCGGCAGGGCCCGGTGGACTCGCCGGGAGCGAACTTGCAGCGAACCAGTAGGGTGAGGTGCTCCTGATCGGGTTCTTCCTGGCGACTCAAAATTCGCTTGATGGCCAGTCGGGTCATTTCCTCGACATTCACGGCCACGCTGGTGACGAGGGGGGCGTTGATGGCGGGTCTCGGGTGACGATGGAATCCGACGACGGAGACGTCTTCCGGGATGCGGAGGCCTTGCTCGATGAGGGCGACCTCCAGGGCGTAGGCCACACCTTCGTCCGGGACGATCCAGGCGCTCACGCCGCTGCGCACCTGTTTGACGATGGCGTCGATATTCGTGCTGAAGTCCACCGGGAAGAGCGTGCCGTTGTCCTTGCGCAGAGCGATGCGGAAGGTGGCCTCGGGAATGATGGGGAGATTGGAGCCGATGAGGGCGTCGACGTAGGCGCCGTAGCGGGCGCGGGACCAGCTCAGGTCGGGGCAGAGACCGAAGAAGCCAATCCTCTTGTGCCCGAGCTTGCGCAGATGATCCACGAGGAGGGCGATGCCGCCGGATTCCTGGATGCCAATCGTATCTGCCGGTACGTCCGGGTAGGTGTGGACGAGGGAAACCGTGGGCAACTGCCGGGCGACCTGCTCGGCGATCTCAGTGGGCCAGCGATAGATGAGGATCGCACCGGCGGCGAGGCCTTGTTTGAGGGCTACGGGGATCTTGTCCGGCTGGAGGAGATTGGCGGCATCGGTGGCCGGGCAGGAGTGGAAGTTCAGCGTGACGTTTTGCTCGATGGATGCCTGGCTGAGGCCGGTCATGTAGCCCCGGGGTGGCTCTTCGCCTGCGGTCAGAACGAGGATCTGCGCGGGATTCGCGGGGTTTTTCCCCCGGGCCCGGCCGCCGGTTTCATATCCGAGAGCTTGCGCCTCCCGCAGGATGCGCTTGCGGGTCTTTGGGTGGATCTCGGGCGAGTTTCGCAATGCCCGGGAGACCGTGGAGACGGCGACTTGGGCGTTTTCGGCGATCTTGGCCAGCCCGATGGCGCGCTCATTGGATGACATGCTCGAAATATAGGGGGCAGGCTTCCGGAAATGCAAGTTCTCTCGATTTCGGAAAGTTTTCGGAAATTTCCGAAAAATAATTTGACGTTTCCGGCAAGCAAGGAGTACAGGTCTGGAAAGTTCCTCAACAAATCCCCCTCCACCTCTTACCGCCATGAAATCTCGAAAAATCTACCTTCCTGCCCTGATCGCCGCTGCTGGTGTCTCCATGCTCGGAGCTGAAAGCGCTGTGGCATCGGTCTTCGATGTCTCGACCGACAACACGACGGACAACTGGAATGCCTCCACGCGCTGGACGCTGACGTCCGGATCGGGGACAACTCCGGCGCTTACCGGCGTGGATTCGCTCTCTTTCGTGAACACGACGACAACGAACTCGATCGTTGCCCTTAACCTCGGAAGCGCCACGCTCTCCTCGGTCACCTTCGGCACCGCCGACGCAGGCACTGATGTTTCACGCCAGATTTCCTTCCGAGGGAGCGGAACCGTCGCGCGTTCCTTTGCGACCACCGGAGACATGATCAAGTACGACTCCGGCACGCTGGCATTCTACTCGGTGAGCGCCTCCGGCACCCTGGCGGTTTCCGTAGGCGGCAACCTTCAGGTCAACGCTGGGACCGTAAATTTCGGCCGTGATACATCCAACAATATCGTAAGTCTTTCCGTGGCCGGGACGACGACGATCTCCGGCGGCACGGTCAACATCCGCTCCTCTACCGACTCGACCTTTGGCGCGGTATCGATGGCAGGTGGTGCGTTCAATCTCGCCTATCTCTCCGGCATCAGCGCGCGGACGATCAGCGTGGCCAGCCTGGAGGGCAATGGCGGCACCATTGGCCAGACGACGACAGGCACAGGATACGTCACGACGCTGGCGATCACAGGCAGCGCGACTAAGGAATACTCCGGCACGATCAGCAACGGTACGGGCACGAGCAGCATTGCGGTGACAAAATCTGGCGCAGGCGTGCAGACGCTCTCCGGCAGCAACACCTATGCCTCGGGAACGACCGTGAGCGCAGGCACCCTGCTGGTGAACAATACGACCGGCAGCGGCTTGGGAACCGGCGATGTTGCCGTCAATGGCGGTACGCTGGGCGGTACGGGAAGCTTCACTGGCAAGGTGACGGTGAATGACGGCGGCACCATGGCTCCCGGCGCAGGCATAGAATCCCTCGGAGCAGGTGGCGTGACTTTCACCGGCGGCGCCTTTGCCTTCGAGCTGAACACGAGCGGTTCGCCGACGGCAGACCTGCTCTATGCGACGAGCAACTCGGCCGCCCTCTCCATCGCCAACGGAGCCACGACCCTGTCCCTGACCGACCTGGGAGCCAATGTCGCCCTGGCGGCTGGCACCAAGCTCACGCTCATCAGCTATACGGCGGCAGGCGGCTGGAATGGCGGAGTTTTCACGGGATACGCCGACGGCAGCACCTTTACCCTCGGCGGCAACACCTGGACGATTGACTACGATGACACCTCCGCTGGAACCAACTACAGCGCCAACGCGACGAGCCTCGGAGATCGTTTTGTCACGATCACCACGGTGCCCGAGCCATCGACCTGGGCGTTGCTCCTCGGTGGAGTGGCGGGAATGATCTGGATTCGTGCTCGTCGTCGTAAATAGGCTCAGGTATTAGTCTAAGGAACCTATGAAACGCGCGCTCTGTGCTCTCTCCCTCCTGGGGCTCGTAGCCTATGCCTATAGCAACGACAGCCACGGAGAGGAAATCCTTCAGAATGGCAGCTTTGAAAACGGCCTGACCGGCTGGAAGGCCCCAACCTCTGGTATCGCGCTCCGCAACGATGCGGGGAGCGCTGCCTCTGGAGAGGCCTATGTGGTGGCGACCATATCGGAGGGACATACATTGAACCTCATCCAGCCTCTCGGCAAACTCGAGGGCGGGCAGAAGTATCTCGTAAGCCTCAAGGCACGAAACAACTCCTCCTCGGATGCGAGGCTAATCATTAGAAACCTCCTCAACGGCAAATATCTTAACTCTGGCACGATCGATGCCGGGGACAACTGGACCCCGCTGGAGACCACCTTCACCGCGCCGGCGGATGGCAGTCCCGTCAGTCTTGAGATCAGTTTCCGCGCCGCAGGCTCTTGTGAGATCGATGATGTCCAGGTGACTCGGCTGAAGTAGCTCCCGCACGCGCCGTGTTTCCTGCCAGGGAGCCCGGCGCATCCCAGATGTCTCCGCATGCCCCCCGACATGATGCCGCACAAAGTCAAAAGCCCGCGACGTACAGCCGCAGGTTTCACGCTCGTGGAAATGCTGATCACCGTGGCGATCGTTGGTACGCTTGCCGCAGTGCTGATCCCGAGCCTGCGGGGGGCGATCACCCGGGCCCAGGGTGTCAAGTGCCTGAGCAACCAGCAGACCTGGATCAAGGCGCTGCACCTGTATCTTTCCGATAACAATAACCAGATGCCCGTCTCGGTCTATACCGTCGGCTCCTCGGTTGATGCGACGGACGCGCTTTATCCCTACACGGGCAAGACCAGCAAGACGGAGGCGTGGAAGACTTTGTTTTGCCCATCGCGCAAAATGAATGCCAGCGGATCGTCGCAGACCTCGGTATGGGGGACGTTTGGCTTCAATTCGTTTGCCTCCGGCATGTCGGCCGCAGCGATCCCGGAGAAGAGCAAGCTGATCTACATCACGGACGCGACTGACGGATCGCGCTGGGCCAGCTTTTCGATCCTCACGGGCACTGGATCCAAATCCTATGCGCAGGGGGTGCCTCGGCCCCACAGCCGCATGGTCAATGTGACCTACCTCGATGGCCACAGTACGCCGGTGCTGGTGAGCCAGCTGACCTGGGCGGATTTCACCAAGGGTACGCCCAATTATTTCAATACCTACGACACTCGTCCCATCAGCAGTTCGCAATACGACCAATGATCCGATCCCACCGCTTCTCCGGCTTTCTTGCCGGAGCGTCCATTCTCTTCTCGGCGATTCTCTCCTCGGCTGCGCAAGACAACGCCACGCCCGCCCCGGCGGATGACATCATCCCGGAGCATGGAAAATATACCGCAGCCTACCAGAGCGACTGGTCCAAACTGCCGACGGGAGACGTGCTGGCCCGGAAGAACCTTGCTGGCATCGAGTTTCAGGACGTGCAGGGTGAGAAGGTCAAAAAGGAGTGGCGCGGGGAAAAGAAGGTCGTGATTTCCAACCTCAACCTCCGCGTCAAGTGGCAGCAACCGAAGGCGGACAAATTTGGAACCACGCTTTTTTACATCGAGAATGCCGACGAGGTGGTGATCGAAAACCTGTCGATCATCAGCGAGGACTCCGACTATCGCCAGTACCACACCATCTACATTGAGGGAGCCAACCGCGTCACGATCCGCAACCTTTATCTTGCGGGGACCGTGCAGATGTATCACATCCGCCTGGAGGGGTGTAAGGATGTCTTTATCGATCAGGTCGAGATCGCCGGTATCGACTACTCCGGAAATGGTCGTTGCCGCCTCGGCGGTGGCATCTGGATCAACAATGGAGACGGCAAACCGGGCCTGCCTGCCCTGACGGCAAAGAACCCCAAGCTCCCCGGCTGGCAGATCGTGCAGAACTGCTACATCCACGACAACTCGGAGGATGACGGTGTGGGCCGAAATCAGGACGGAATCCTCGTTCACTCGGCCAGCAACGGGATGATCTTCAACTGCG
Source organism: Verrucomicrobiota bacterium (assembly GCA_017305195.1). Taxonomy (GTDB): domain Bacteria; phylum Verrucomicrobiota; class Verrucomicrobiia; order Chthoniobacterales; family Terrimicrobiaceae; genus Terrimicrobium. Next base: position 36,504 of record JAFKMU010000060.1, read on the forward strand.
TGGTGGACAACTGGCTGCGGCCAGGCAGCGATGCGGCTCTGGACATGAGCTTTCGCCGCGACGAACCGGAGTACCAGGATCGTTTCTTCCGGATCGAGCGCAACATCGTGCGGAACTCCACCTTTTACAAGAGCGTCGGGAAGGTGCCAGGGCCCGACACTCTTTTCTTTACCAACAACCTCTTCATCAACTCCACTCTCGGTGACTACCATCGTGAAGCGGCGGATACGGTTTTCGTCAACAACACGTACATCTATGACCTGTCCAAAGCGCCCCCGGCGCTGAAGGGCTTCGTCGCGAGAGGATCGGAGGGCTATGCGTGCCTGTGGGGGTATTCGGGACGCACCATCCTGAACAACGGCCTGCTCTTCAAGCCCGGCGGACAGTTCTTCATGTTTTACCAGAACGCGGAGCCGCCCGAGGACAAGTACAAGAACTTTGCTCCCAACCACAACATCTATGCCGTAGGCGCGGCCTCGACCTCCTGGCTGAGGACGGCGCAGCAGGGAGTCGTCTTCAAGACCTTCGGCGACTGGAAAGCCGCGACCTCGCAGGATGCCGACAGCATGCTGCTCAAGGCGGGAACGGATATCTTTACCGACTACGCAGCAGGTGATTATCGCCCGAAAAAAGGCGCTCTGGCGGCAGGTATTTCCGATCCCGCTTATCTCAAGCCCCTTGATCCTAATCAAAAAGTGGACCGGGATTTCAACGGTGTGCTTCGCAGCAAGTCTGCGGAGCTGGTCCCGGGCGCCTTCTGTGTTTCAGAGTAGATTACCTTTCGGCGGGCGCTGCGGCATCGTCGGTCGGGTTGGTGATCCGTACCGTGCGGCGGAGCCATTGGGCATCGTTCCAGCGGTTCCACTCGCCGCGACGCGAGTAGGTATAGTCGAGATGAAATTCGCTTCCGCATTCGCGCTGGGGCGAACTGATGATTGAAGGGTAGAAGCACTCTCCTCCTCGATGGTCGGTGAGACGTGTTCGTTTTGACCAACTGATGCCGTCGCGTGACCACGCTGCAAAAAGAGCCATGCCCCGGCCAGAAGGAGCGGCCGCGACGAGGATGTAAAGACCGAGCGTTCGATTGAAACTGACATCCATCCATCGAACCGACGGATTACCCTTTTCCAGCGGAGATGATCGCCCGCCGAGGGCGGGTTCCGAAAACTCGCCATGGTAAAACTTTCGCCACGCCGCGGGTTTACCCCTCGTCGCAGCGGCGAATACTTCGCGAACCGGGGCTTTTAGGACGATGAGGTTGTTGACTTTTCCGCCCGGGGAGAGATCCCGGGCGTAGACATAAAAATCGTCGCCGTGCACGACGACCGCAGCCCCGCCGACATCGAATGCTCCCTTGCGCTCCTCACCTGGCATAAAGATCACCCCGGCATCGCGGAAGGAAAGCCCGTTCCGGTCTGTCTGGATGGCGACGCCAAGCACTGAGGAGAAATCCTTCATCGACCCTCCGCGATGGATCTCCGCGTGATAGAAAAGCAGGAGGCGATGGGAGGCCGGATCGCGATAAATCGGGCCTCCGGCGAGGTACTGATAGTGCCGTGGGGAACCCTCGATCACGACTGGCTCCACGGCGATCAGACGCCTGCTCTGGTCGAATGTGAGCCGGACAGGTTTGGGACCATTTGCAGCATAGATCACGGTCTGCTCACCGCGCTTCAACGAGCCGATGTTTCCATCGGGAAACCACGACAGCACGGCGCGGGCGCGCCAAGCGGGGTTTCCGAGAGTCGTCGGCGGGCTGGCCGAAAAGCGCGGCTCACCTCCTACTGCGCTTGCCGCTAACGAAATGATCGAGAGCAGGATGACCGGCAGGAACTTCACCTCCTGAGTGTGAACGGACCCGCTGGACCCGGCGAACTCTATTTCGTTGTTGAGCCGGTATTTGACCTGGTTGCCAGGACCGTATTGATCCTCGATGCAGCCAATCATTGTTTCCTGCAAAAGGGTGCGTTGAGTCGAATGACGGGGCTTTTGATGCATGGTTGGCAGCTATGGATGTCTCGATGACAGAGGAGCGATGAGGATGAGATGGATTCGTACTCCCCGGGGCTCGAATCGAGCGTTGGCATTCGGATGCTAGGCCTGGCTCTTGGCCGTCCCCGTCTTCCTTATCGCGTCGAAGCGGGCGCGGATCTTTGCGGAGTCGCTGCTCAAGAACCGGGTGCTGGAGTTCGCGCGCGAGGAAGAGTTGTGAGCCTGAAACATCGGCGAGCGATGGCCAGGAGGGTCGTTGCAGCGAAGATGTGCTCCGGGCGAGCGGCGTGCCGGTTCTTGAAGCTGTCGAGATCGACGTGGAGGTATCGACGGCGAGAGGTCACGTCGGAGGAATACTGGCTGGCCCAAAGGCTGCGGGAACTCTCGGAAAAGCATCCCCGTATGGCTGCCGCCGGATCGCGGCGCTGCTGTGCCGGGAAGGCTGGACCGTCGGCAAGAGGCACGTGCAAAAGCTGCGCCGAGCCGAGGGCCTGCGGGTGCCGCCGACCAAACGCAAGATCGTGCGGCGAGGCCGATCCTCCGGGCCTCCAACGAATGCTGAGCATCGTGGGCACGTCTGGACCTGGGACTTCATCTCGGATGCGACCATGCGTGGCGGAACCCTGCGGATGCGACCATCCTGGATGAGTGCACCCGTTCAATGCCAAAGATTGCGATCCAGCGTCCGATACTGGATGGCCTCCATCACGTGCGGAGGCTGTATGGTGGGGCTGCCAGCGAGGTCGGCGATGGTGCGCGAGACTTTCAGGATGCGGTCATAGGCGCGGGCGCTGAGCTGGAGATTCGTCATGGCGTGGCGCAGGAGTTCCTGCCCGGCGCTGTCGAGCTTGCAGTGCTCCTTGATCTGGCCGTGAGACATCTCGGCATTCGTGCGTGTCTTGCGGGATGAGGCAAAACGCTCGCGCTGGATGCGGCGGGCCTCGATGACACGGGCGCGAATCGCCGCCGATGGCTCCGCGCTTTCCGTGCTGCTCAGGTCCTTGTACTCCACGGCGGGCGCCTCGACGTGGAGATCGATGCGATCCAGCAAGGGGCCGGAGATGCGGTTGCGGTAATTCTCGATTTCACGCGGCGAGCAGCGGCACTCGCGCTTGGGGTCTCCATAATAACCGCATTTACAGGGGTTCATGGCCGCGATGAGCATGAAGTTCGCGGGGAAGGTGACGCTGCCCGCCGCTCGGCTGACCGTGACTTGGCGGTCTTCCAGGATTTGCCGCAGGGTCTCCAGCGTGGTGCGCTTGAACTCGGGCAATTCGTCGAGGAAGAGCACACCGTGATGCGCCACGCTCACCTCACCTGGCGAGGGATTGGCTGAGCCTCCGACGAGCCCGACATCGGAGATCGTGGAGTGGGGGGAGCGGAAGGGACGGCGACCGACGAAGGGCGCGTCATTTTTGAGCATCCCGGCGACGCTGTGAATCTTCGTCGTCTCAATGGCCTCCTCCAGCGTGAGCGGTGGCATGATGGTGGCGATGCGCTTCGAGAGCATCGATTTTCCGCTGCCCGGAGGGCCGATCAAAAGCAGGGCGTGGTTTCCACTCACGGCCACCTCGATGGCGCGTTTGACATGATGCTGCCCCTTGACCTCGGAGAAGTCGACCTCATCGCGAGCCATGGACTCGAAGAGCGCCTCGACATTCTCGGTCACGGGCGAAAGTTCGGCCTTGCGGGTCAGAAACTCGTAGGTCTCGCGAAGATTCGTCACGCCGTAGACCTCGATGCCCTCGACCATGGCGGCCTCGCGCGCATTGGCGAGGGGAAGCACGACCGCCTTGTGCCCCCGATTGCGCGCCTCCAGCACCATCGACAGTGCGCCCTTCACGGGACGAACCTCGCCAGTTAACGCGAGCTCCCCGGCGACAAGGCAGCGGGCGAAGCGCGGGACATCCTCATCCAGAGCCGCCGCGATCATGCCGAGTGCGATAGGCAGGTCAAAGCTCGGGCCTTCTTTTTTAATGTCGGCGGGAGCGAGATTGATCGTGGTACGCTCGCGCGGCCAGCGGTAGCCGCTGTTTGAGATGGCGGTGGTGACGCGATCCTTGCTCTCCTTCACGGCGACATCCGGCAGACCCACAACCACAATCTGCGGAGCGCCGGGGCCGGTGTTGACCTCGACCTCGACTTCAACAGCGTCGACGCCCTGGATGGCTGCACTAAAAACTCGAGTAAGCATAATCTAAACGGGAGGTCTCATTTTGGCTACGGCCGGGCATCGTAACGGAAAGAAATGCTCTTCGGATCGTAGGTGATGATTGAACATTCGGGAAAGCTTTCGGGTGTGAGAATGACGCTTTTACCAAGAGCATCTCCCAAACGTTGTAGGAATTGACAGAGAGAATCTAAATCTGGTTGGCCGAGGACCTCCCGAGGATCGATGTCGAATTCGATTCTCGTTAAGGTGAAAAGGTGACATACAACCAAGATTCGACCTACGCGAAAATTCCAACTTTTTGAGGAAGTTCTTGCTGCATTGAGAACCTCCTCGTTGGAGGAGGGTAACGAAGCTTCCTCGTCAAGTTTATTCGAGCGCGCATAATCCTTTCGCAATAGGGAAAACAGTTCCCCCCAATCTTCCGGCTTCGTCTCCAAAACGTATATATCACGCCAGCTACCGTCCCACTCGAAATCTGCTTTGCATGTCTCCCAGTCAATCATGACGCACGAGCAAAATGTGAAATTACAGGTGGCAACTTACTGGAAAAGTGAAAACAGGCTGACAAGACAATCTGCGAAGCGCCTGGGCCGGAGTTGACCTCGACTTCAACAGCGCCGACGTCCTGAATGGCGGTGGAGCAGACTTGGATCATTGCGTGAAATTACATGATTCCTCTGTGGTGTGTCGAATCTCCGATTACAGAGCGATACGTGAGCGAACTTTTGGCGTATGGGAGAATATGACGGCGGACGCACTTACCAGCATGCTACAGATTAAGCAACCAAGGTGCGGCCAGATCACTGAGCGACGATTTCTGAATTCCCTCTAGCCTCGCAATAGCCGCCGCACGCCCGGAGAGTCGGGAAGGACGTGCTCCTCGTCGATTTGCCCGCCCGGACGGAAGGTGACGCCTTCTGCCAGAAGCATCTGCTTTTTGCGCTGGAGCACCTTGCCGAAATCCTGGCCCCCGAAGCCGCCGAGACGTCCGCCGGCTGCCACGACCCGATGGCAGGGCACATCGTCGTATGGGCAAAGACGCATGGCCTGCCCGACGGCTCGCGGGGATCGGCAGTCGACTGCGCTCGCGACCACGGAATAGCTGGCTACCTTGCCGGGAGGAATACGCCGCACGGTCGCGTAGACGCGTTCCTGGAACTCGGTCGGTCCTTTCGATTTCATCGCCAAACCGGGGCAGAGTAGCTTAGACGCCCTGCGGAGAACAATACATCAGCTCCCCCCGGCTCCCTGGCTGTGCGGGGAAATTATCTCTAAGGATTTGCGGCCCGTTCGGGCTGGTTCTTTGATAGGCCTGCCCGGAGCTCTTTCTCCCGGCTGGTCGGAATCGGGGACGGGCTGGTGTCATCCTTGAGGGAGCCGACTTCGACGTTCCAGCCATGCCACTCGCGGAAGGCGTGGTACGCCCAGTCCCAGCCGTATTCCTCGAAAATCTCGATGCAGTCGCGGAGGTAACGGGCGGCGCTGTCGCCCGGAGCCCAGCGGATGGCGCTGAACTCCCCGACGAAGATCGGCGCGTTGTAATCCTTTTGAAATTCCCGGACAGGGGCGAGGATTTCGCGCAGCTTGTCCTTGTTCCACATCACGCCCTGGATCATGCCCGGATACTCCACTCCTATCGGGTAGCCATCGAGCACTCCCTGGTGGGTGAACGCCAGCGGATCGTACATGTGGACGCTATAGACTATTCCCGGAACCGCGATGGGTTCAAAGAAGGGGAGATTGCCCCAGCCACCATATGGGCCGGGTTCGACGATGATGGCGCGTTTTGGGTCGATTTCCCGAACGCGGCGGGCGGTCAGATCGGCGAGAGCGTGCCAGTCGAGAAGCCCAGGAGCGACCGAGCCCTCCGCCGGTTCGTTAAGGAGGTCATACCCCCAGATCGCGGGCTGGTCCCTGTAATGGCGGGCGAGCTTTTCCCAGACCTGGAGAAATTTCTGCTGGTACTCGGCCTTTTGAAAGATGGCGGATTGCCGGGACTCCGTGGCTCCCGGCGGCGTGTGGAGGTCGATGATGACACTGATGCCGAGCTGCTCACAGAGGGGCAGAAGGCGATCCACCTTCGCCATGGTGGCCTCCAGCCACTGGTCATACAGGGCGAGGTCCAGACGCTTTTCCGGGAAACTGCCGTCGTACCAGTAGAATTGCCACCGGATGAGGTTGGCCCCCCACTCGGCCAGCTTGCGGAGATCCTCCTCGCGGCCCTGCGGGCCATACATTACGCCGCGCAGCCGGGGCAGGTCCGTACGACGGTCGAGTTTTTCCGGAGGGAGGAGGGCTGGCTGCGATGCGGGGCGCGTACGGAGCGTTCCCATCACCGAGATCGCAATGTCATCAAACCAAGCCTTTCCGCTCGCATCCTGAATGCCGAGCATCAGGGTCGCCTCCGTCACATCTGCCGGGACGTTGGTAATGAGACCGCAGGACTTCCAGCCGAACGTTCCATAAAGATCCATCAACCCCTGATAATCCGTGCCGCCCGGCGCGACTGTTTTCAGCATGACCTTGACGCCATTCCAGGGTTCGGGCGGTTTTGTGACGTTCTCAGCCTTCACGGCCGCTGAAAGTGCGATGCGCCGGCCCCGGATGCTTTCGGCGGCCAGCGGGATATGGACAAACTGGCTCCCATGTTCGGGAACGCTGACGAGAAGCGATCTGGCACCATAGCCGCCTGGAACTATCGAGGCGCTGCCTGATCCTTCGCTTTTCCACTCGGGCAAAAGAGCGCCGCTCTCGAAATCCACACTCAACACGGGACCACTGCCAGGACCTGCTTCTTCTGCCTGGGCGATGGGAGCGGCGATCAGGATGAAGGCGATGATCAGACGCAAGATGGGAGGCATATCGGAAGGGGAGCTTAGGAACAAGCTGCCGGGAGGAGGGAATAGCGGAGACTTTCGGCTCCGGAAAGAAAAGTTCAGCAAAACCTTGATGATTTCTAAAATACGACTAATATGATCGTATATCAACGGTGGAATAGCCAAGTGGTAAGGCACAGCTCTGCAAAAGCTGGAAACGCAGGTTCGATTCCCGCTTCCACCTCTTTACCTTTTGCCATCATGACGAAGTCACTCCACAGCCCGGCTACATCGGCATTGAGCCGGGCTGTGGATGTCCTGATGGCTGGGTGGTGTTGTCGTTGAGCACGCTTTGGTTTTCCGGCGGGAAAGGGTTCCCCCGCCGAGGTTTTGCTTGAGTCGACATCGATATGCAGTCTTTTAAACACGCATCATTATCCACCCTGAGCAGAGCAAGGCTGCGGATCGCGGCATTTCCGGGTTTTGCGCCATTTTCCTGGAGGGACGGCGGCCGGGCGTGCGGTCGGGACATTGCCTTCCTGGCCCGGTTTGCCATGTTTCACGGATAGGAGCCGGTGGTGGCGTTCTACGGTTTTGACCGACTTTGGGAGTTGCCGGGCAGAAGAGAGGCGGATGTTGCGGCGAGCGGTATTTCGATGCGACGAAACTGCGAACGGGGACTCGCCTGGTCGCGGCCCTACAGCGAGGCGAGGAGGACTCTTTTAGTCCGGGCAGCTGATGCAGAGGTGATTCGCGGCATTCAGGACGTGAGGAGGATGTCCGTTGTTCCCGGATCCGCAGCGGATCGGCATGCCCGAGGTTTTCTGCCGTGGGAGGCTGAACTCGCGTTTATCGCAAATCTTGAGGAGGGAATCGAGGATCTCGAGCTGGGCAATACAGACGCAGTCGGGGAGGGCAGCATCAGCGCCCATTATCATGTCGCGAGGTATCCCGGGCTGGTCGCAGTCGACGTGCATGGAGAGTTGCCCCGGAGTTGATTTCCTTTGTGGCGAGAGAGCCTGTGCTCGCGGCTCTCAATGATTTCATCGTTTATCCCGGAGCCAGCTACTGAAATGCTGACGGCCCCCGTGCACCATTTGGCCGTCAACAGACTCAGAAATGAACCGACCTGCGTTTATTCCAGCCTGCGGCGAGTTTGGTTGCGCAAGCGCGAGCGCATGACCAAGGCGATGAATGCGCATGCGAGCGCGAGGAGCGTGACTGTCGATGGCTCAGGGACCATGGCGATACCGGTGATGGTTTGTTCCTCGGTCAGGTCGGCGAAGATCGTGTAGCTCGTGGTGCTGGTGTCCTGCTGATGAGCGAGGATTTCATTGTCCCAGTTCGAGCGGTTATTGCCTATGTAGAGCGTTCCATCTGCGTCGACCCCGAGGCCGTAGGATTGATACACCCGCTTGTTTAGTGCGGTGGAAACGACGTCGTCTGTGACCTGGTAGACCGCCTTGTAGCTTCCGACGTAGAGTGTGCCATTGGGGGCAAAGGCGACATCACCCGCCGAGTCGACCGAGGCGTAAACGGTATTTGAGCCATCAGCGGGATCGAAGCGATAAACCGCGCCGGCAAAGACATCTCCGGAATAGATGTACCCGTCGGGGCCGATGGCCAGATTGGACAGGGACTGGCCCGGGAGAGTCCAGGTATCGATGAGCTGTCCCGACGCATCATATTTATAGATGCCGTAGTAAAAGCCGACAGCTCCCACCGAATACACATTGCCGAGGGCATCGACGGTTACGCCGTATCCATAGGAGGCACTGGGCTTGGTGGCAAATACGGTGCCATTGCCGGAAGGATCGATCTTGAGAATGTACTCGCTGTCGTTGACATAAACATTGCCCGCCGAGTCGATGGCGATACCCCGGGGGTCGTAGAGTTCAAACGCCCGGTCCCACGTGATGTTCCAAGCCGAGGAGGTGCCGTCGCTGAAGACTTTCAGAATGTTGCTGGGAGACGACACCATGTTGTTGGACGAGGCATAGAAGAGCAGCGACGCCCGTCCCATGGTCGGAAAGCCGATCCCGGCCAGCATCACCAGGGTGAACAAAATTGTACGGACTAGTCCCATCCGCACAAAATATCGTCCGACGGGATTGTGAATACTCCCCTAAACAGAGGGTGCTTCACCCGAGATCTGCCCGGGGCGATGTGTTTGCGGAAGCGATTCGCGGGACGATCCGTTGAGCCACAAAGACATGAGGCTGGCTCGGCTTTTGACTCCGAAGCGGCTGTAGATCGACATCACATACTTGTGAGTGGTGGGCGCCTTATGGCCCATGGCGTCGGCGATCTCTTTTTCGCTCCATCCGTCCAGAAGAAGCGAGAGGATGCGCTGCTCCGCAGGGCTGAAGAGCTTGTCGCTGGCTAGCAACCCATTGCCCAGCAGGAGGCGGCGATGAAGCTCTGGCACGCTGCGTGAGGCGAATCCTGCGAGGTCGGTTTCCTCTCGGGTAAAGATCCTCTTCGGTGATTTGCCTCTACGCTTGTAGCGGTCGATCATGAAAAACGACTCGCAGCGGTCACTGACCGGCACACCGATGGTCATTCGGTCCAGGATGCCGGGGATTTGAAAATACAGCTTGTAATGCGTGGTCTTGCGAAAGGCGTCGAAGTCGATCCATTCCCCACTACGCAGGCTGTATGCACGGAACTTTCCCGCTTCCGCCAGGGATGCTCGTCCCGTCATTCCCACATGGTCGATTTTTTCCGCATGAGAGCGGAGGTGAAATGTCGGAGTGAGTTTTCCGTAGTGCTCGGGCCTGTAATATTGATTCAGGATTTCTTGATAGGAATGCGGTTCGGGATGGAGCGGCAGCCGGACCCGCAACCGCCAGCCAAAGAAGGGGTCGTTCTGTGCGGACGCGGCGTCCTGCACTCGCACGGAGGCGACCCAGATCGCATTATCAGCATCGACCTCGCCGATGATCCACTCCATCAAATCGCGCAGTGCATTCTCCGTGGCGGAGGCCGGGCACTGCGATATCCGGCCCCATAGGGCGGCCAGAGACTGAACCCTCCCGGATGAAAGGGAAATGGGACCGGGCGGTGTTTGCGGGTTCATCGGCGAGTGAGGATGGGGACGATAACCCCGGACGGACCGTGGAAAAGACAAAGCGTGCCAAGTGGGGCGGGAATCTGAGTTGACAAAATAACGACTAAATATATCGTTATTTATATGAGCAAAATTCTGCGTGAAGTCCTCGATGCCAATTCCGTATATGCCGAATCTTTCGGAGACAAAGCTCACCTTGCCCTCCCGCCGGCACGGCAATTTGCCATCCTCACCTGCATGGACGCGCGGCTTGATCCGGCGAAATACGCTGGATTGAGCGAAGGAGACGCCCATGTGATTCGCAATGCGGGCGGACGCGCGAGTGATGATGCCATCCGCTCGCTGGTGATTTCCCACAAGCTCCTCGGTACGCAGGAGTGGTTTGTCATTCACCACACCGGCTGCGGCATGGCGCTGTTCACCGACGACATCATTCGCGGGCTGCTGCGGAAGAGCCTCGATACCGCCGAGATCGGTGCGGAGGGCTGGAAGGATGTGGGGCAGGGGCCGGGTTCCTCAGAGGGAGATTTCATCGATTGGCTCACCTTTCCCGATGAAACCTCCAGCGTTGTGGTGGATGTGACGCGTGTGCGCAATCACCCGCTTGTCCCAAGCTATATCCCGATTCACGGCTACGTCTACGATGTCAAGTCTGGCAGGCTGATCGAGGTGCCGGAGGCCACGAGGATCGGCGCAGCTTTGTAAAGTTCTGCGGGAGGCGGCGGACCAACGTCGGCGAGGAGGAGGAAGGAAAGAGCCGTGTCGGAAAGGCTTGGCGTTTTTCGTGATCCGGAGCACTCGGGGTTGACGGGAGCGGTCTGCGCCTGAGAAAACGGCGCGAATGGCCCAGACTTTCAGGCAAGGAGCGTGGCTGCCAGCGTTGATCAAGGCGCTGGCGTTTTCTGCCGCTTCGAATGCCGCGGTGCTATTTGTCTTTGGTTTCGGCAGGTTTTTCTGGCCGGAGGGCCTGCCTGCCTGGGCGCATCATATCTTCTGGCTGGCCAGCGGAGTAAATCTCGCCGGGGTGCTGCTTCTCGGCATCCGCTATGCCCCGGTCATCCTGCTCGATGTCGTCCCCGTGTGTCTGCTGTTTGGCACGCCTTGGGAAACCTCGCTGGTTGGGGCGGTGAGCAATTTCTTGGAGGCGGCGGTGGCTGCGGGAGCGATACGTGCGTTCGAAGGGCGTCTTTTCGCAATCCGTCTCGATCGTCTGCGGCCTACCGGCGTGCTGCTGGGAGTCTCCCTGGTGGCCTCATGGGTGCCGACCTTGCTGTTTCCAGGATATTTGATCCTAAAGGGCCAGATGCCTGCCAGCCAGATCTGGAATGCGTTGGGAAACTGGAATCTCGCCAATGCAGCCGGAATACTGCTGGTCACGCCTCTGGCATGGTCGATCTATCGTCAGGCGTGGAGTTGGCGGGGGCGTGGACTGGAGTTTGCCTGTACGCTGTTCGCAGCGGTTGCGCTTGGGGTGGCTGCCTTCGGCGCGGCGTTCAGCGGACTGGGGATCAATTTTACATTTCTCGTCTTTCCCCCGGTGATTTATGCCGCGGTGCGCTTCGGCTGGGCGGAGGTGAGTGCGGTGCTGGGAATGGTGGTTGCCGTGATCTACGCCGCCCTGGGTTGGAATGCTCACGTGCTGAAACCCGAGGACCTCGCGTCCGCGATCTGGTTTGTCCAGGCGTTCATCTGGGGACTTGCTGCCACGGGATTCCTGATTGCGGCGCTGACGACGCAGCGGCGCGAGGTGGAGCAGCATGTCCTGGTCGAGCGTGAACGCACGCTGGAGGCCTTGCTTTATGCGGAGCGGATGCGGCTGGCCGCATTGCGCTACCAGATCAATCCCCATTTTCTTTTCAATGCACTCAACTCCGTGCGCGCCGCGCTCCCGCTTGCCGAGGTTGTCGCCCGGGACATGCTTACCGATCTCTCCGGGTATCTGCGCTCCACCCTTGCAGGCGATAGTGTCGAGGTTGTCGCTCTGGCCGATGAGGTGCGCAGTGTGCAGGAGTATCTGCGCATCGAGCAGCACAGGTTCGGTCCCCGATTGCGAGCCATCTTCGACATTGATGCCGCTGCGGAGGAGAAAATGGTGCCGGCCTTTATCCTGCAACCCCTCGTGGAGAATGCGATCCGCCATGGATTGGAGAAAATGAAAGACGTGTGCGAGATCACGATCATGGCGCATATCGTGGAATCAAGCCTGCTGCTGGAGGTGGAAAACTCCGGGACATGGAGGGGCGGGGGGAGTGAGCAGTCGGGCGTCGGGCTGGAGAATGTCCGGAAGAGGCTGGAACTCGTCTATGCCTCGCGGGCTTCGCTCGTCACCGGGGAGGCGGATGGATTTGTCCGTGTGAAAATGGTGATTCCCGCATGAAGGCCCTGATCGTCGATGACGAAGCCCCGGCCCGGCTCGAAATGCGGAAGCTGCTTTCGCTTTTCCCGGACGTCGAGGTCGCGGGCGACGCCGCGAATGTGGACGCGGCGCTGGAATTGACTGCTCTCCACCAGCCCGACGTGTGTTTCCTTGACGTCCAACTGGCGGGCGAGTCGGGCTTCGACTACGTCGCCCGGGTCGGGGAGGGCGGGCCGCGCATCGTGTTTGTCACGGCCTATGACAGGTATGCGATCAGAGGCTTTGAGTGCAACGCCATGGACTATCTGCTCAAGCCGGTGGAGCCGAAGCGCCTGGGCGAGACGCTGCGTCGTCTGCCGGCTCCCGCGCCCGCTCCGGCGGGCGGGCAGGATCTTGTGTTCCTCAAGGGCGCCTCGACGGCCAGATTTGTCCCCTGGAGCGAAGTGCGAAGAGTCGAGAGCAAGGGCAACTATTCAACGGTCCGCCTGGAGGATGGTTCGTCCGTCCTGATCCTGCGCACCTTGAAGCAGTGGATGGATCTGGCCCCGGTCGGCCATTTTCTTCAGGTGCATCGCAGGATTCTCATCCGTCCGGCGGATGTCCGGGAACTGCGGCTCAAGAAGGACGGGGCGAGAGAGCTGGTTCTCTCCGACGGGGAGAGCGTGCCGGTCGGTCGGACGTTCTGGCCGGAGGTGCAAAAAATCGGCGGCGCGAAATAGGTTGCGGCTGGCGTTCGTCAGCTATTTCCGGCGGTTCGTCCCAAAAACGTTGTTTCCCAGGGTTGGCGATCCTCTTGTGGCAGATCGCCATGATTGATTGCGCCCGGTCTGCCAGATTGTATTTTCTTGTACTCCTTATCGCTGGATGCGTTTCCCAGGCTTCCGCCCAGGATGTTTCCTACATCGGTGCAAACAACGGCTCCTGGTTTACTCCGGGCAATTGGGATTCGGGGACGGTGCCAACCAAGGGTAATTCCTCTGGCATTTATCTGAACAACTATAACACGGTCCGGATCGATTCCCCGGGGGCGACTGCATACGAATTGAGTATCGCTAATTATAGTGGAGTGGCCAGTGGAGATGGAGGGCTTATCGTTGGGAGCGGCGGCACTCTTTCCGTCGAGCGGTGGCTGTTTTTAGGCATTCAGCAAAACGGGACGTTTTCCATCATTGATGGCGGGCAGGTTTCTGCCAGCTATTTCGTGGAAGTGGGCGCTGGCGCATATGGGAATGGCAGTCTCACTGTATCAGGCGCGGGTTCCCTGTTTTCAGGCTTGAGCGCGGTCAGGGTGGGGGTCTCCGGGGGGGAGGGCTTTTTTACCGTCGAAAACGGAGGACAGGTGGACCTTTCGTCGTCGCTGACGGTGGGAGGGTTCTATGCAGCATCGAAGGGACACATCAGCTTGAACTCCGGTGGCCTCCTCAAGGTGGCCTACATTGAGGAAACCGATGGCCAGGGAACGATTGATTTTGACGAAGGCATTTTACAGGCCCGGCAGAACGAATCAGCCTTTCTGCGCTCTTTCGAGGCAGGCGACGTAACTCTCGGCAATGGCGGTGGCACACTCGATACGAATGGCTTCGACATTGGCATCTCCACCGTGATTGATGGCTCAGGTGCGCTGACAAAGATCGGAGCAGGCACGCTCACACTGGGCGCGACGAACACCTATCAGGGTGGTACGATGATCACTGGCGGAGTGGTCAATTTCTCCAGCCTGGGGAATTTCGGATCGGGAAATATCACGCTGAATGGCGGCGGACTCCAGTGGGCGGCGGCGACCACGGATGATGTCTCGGCGCGGCTGAATGCGATCGGCGTGGGCGGCGGCACTTTTGATACCAATGGCAATGACGTTACCCTGGCGACCGCTCTGACGGGTTCCGGCGCATTGACCAAGGCCGGAGGCGGGACGTTGACCGTCACGGCAGATGGTTCGTATTCCGGCAAGCTCACCATCGGCGCGGGGACATTTCAGATCGGCAATGGCGGAGCGACCGGCAGTTTCGCCGGGGATATTGAGAACAACAGCGCCCTGGTTTTCAATCGAACCGGCTCTCTGACCTACTCGAGTGTGCTGAGCGGCACGGGAACAATGGAGAAGAAAGGTGCTGGAACCCTGATCCTTGCCAGAGCGAATACGTTGACTGGCTCCGCCACGGTCAGCGAAGGCGTTTTGCAGATCGGTGACGGGGGAACGAACGGGGAGTTGAATGCGAATATCGCAAACAGCGCGTCGGTGGTCTTCGCCCGTAGCGATGACTCCACCTACGGTTCTGTCATCAGCGGAAGCGGCGCCGTGACCAAGCAGGGCGCGGGCGTGCTGACCTTTAGCAAGAATCAGACCTATACCGGAGCGACGACGATCAGCGAGGGCACGCTGAGGCTCGGCAATGGCGGCGTCGCCGGGAACCTGAGCGGAAGCGTCACGAATAATGGCATCCTGGCCTTCAATCGCAGCGATTCGTTGACGTTTTCCAATACCATCAGCGGCACAGGCGGGGTGAAGCTGGAGAGCGGCACATTGACGCTCAATGGTGCGAACACCTTTACCGGCGGGGCTCAGGTCACCGGGGGCACTCTCATTGTCGGGAGCAGCGGCGCGTTGGGAGTCAGCGCGTACGCCAATGCCGTGTCCGCCACGGGAGCGGGCTCCAAGGTACTGGTGAACTCGGGCGTCACGCTTTTGAAAGCCATCGGGTTCAACGATGGCGCCACCCTGGAAAACAAGGGAACGGTCAATGCATCCTTTGGAACGTCCTCCAGCGGATCTGGCGGTGGAATCCTGATCAATACCGGTGCGATCAATGCAAGCTCCTGGAGCGCAGCGTACATCCAGGACGGTATCGGAACGGTGACAAACACGGGGGGCACCTTGAAGGGAACTGGCTCCGGGAATTATGGCGTGGAGATCCGGCAGGGAGGCACGGTGCGCAATGAGTCGGCCGGAACGATCCAGGGCGACTCGGGCATCGTGGGAGGCCAGACCGTGTCGGGCGATCCCGCTCTCAGCGCCACGACGGTTCAGAATGTCGGCGCCAGCACGATCAAGGGTTCCAAGTATGGGATTAATCTCTTCTCAGGCGGCACAGTGACCAATGACGATGGCAGTCAGATCACCGGACAGAATAATGTCGGCGTTAATGTGAGCGGGGGCTCGGGATCAGTCAGCAATCTCGGCGCCTCGAAGATCACCGGAAAGAGCGATGGCGTCCTGCTTGCGAGAGGGGGCTCGGTCCTCAATGAAGGCACGATTGCCGGGACAAATGCGATCCGGGTCCAAAATTCATCCCTCGCGATCCTGACCAACAAAGGCACGCTCACGGGGAATGTCTCTCTGTCCAACTACGGGCATACGGTGCAGATGTACTCCGGCTCCAAGGTCACGGGGAACTTGAATATGGGAACGAGCTCAAGCGCAACGCTGGAACTCAATGCTGCGGCCGATGCCGTTTATTCGGCAGTGGTGACCGGAACGACGACCTTCTCCGGGGTATTGAAGAAGCTTGGTTCGGCGACATGGACACTCGACAAAAACCTGAACGGCGTGGCGTCCACCGATATCCAGGCCGGAACATTGAAGGTGAACTCCGCGCTGAGCGGCAGCACCACGGTGCGCTCGGGTGCGACGCTTGGAGGCGCCGGCACGCTTTCCGGAGCCGTGACTGTGGAAAACGGCGGCATTATCGCAGCGGGAAACAGCCCCGGCGTCCTCACGGTCGGTTCTCTCGACCTGAATAACAGCTCGATCCTGAACTACGAACTCGGCAATCCCTCCAGCGATCGTATTGACGTAACCGGTCTGCTGAATCTCGACGGCATCCTTAACGTTATCGCAACGACAGGGTTTGGCGCGGGCACTTATCGCCTCTTCAACTACGGATCTCTGGCCAATGATGGTCTCGTCTTCGGCAGCGTGGCGATGCCTTTTGAATACCAGGTCGACCTGAGTACGCCGGGGCAGATCAATCTGATCGTCACCGCGGCCGAGTGGCAGTATTGGGATGACAGCCAGACGACGCCCAATGATACGATCGAAGGCGGCTCGGGAGTCTGGGATACGGGCACGACCAACTGGACGAGCTCAAGCGGCAATGCCAACTCCGCCTGGAACGGCTCGGTGGGTGCGGTTTTCAAGGGTGCGGCGGGTACTGTGACGATTGCCGATGGGGCCACGATCGCGACTCCGGCGATGAGCTTCCAGGTCGATGGCTATACCATCGCCGCGACCGGTACGGGAAATCTCCAGTTGGCAGGAGATGGCGTGATCGAAGTCTTTAGCGGCGCGACTGCGGAAATCAGCGCGAGGATCACGAGTGGGCGGCTGGATAAACGTCAGGGTGGGACGCTCATTCTCTCCGGCGAAAACACCTACGCTGGTGGGACGACCATCTCGGCGGGAACGATCTCGGCTCAGAACGACTCTGCGTTGGGGACGGGTGCGGTGACGATTGCCAATGGGGCGACCCTTTCCGTCGATACGGCTCAACTCGGGATCGGCGGCCTCAGTGGCGTCGCGGGTTCCCAGGTCATCCTGGACAACGGCAATGCCCTGGGCATCGACCTGGCTTCCGGCACCTCAACTTTCGCGGGAGACATCACAGGTTCGCTCTATGGCTTCCTGGTGAAGCTGGGGGCGGGCACCCAGGTGCTGAGCGGCAATAACACCTTTGCCGGGCAGGTCGATGTCTTTGGCGGCGAACTCGTCTTTGCCAGCAATACAGCCCTGAGCGCCAATGCCTATCTCGCAGCGCAGTTCGGACAGGCGACCATTGATGGAGTCGACCTCACCGTGGCCCAGCTCCTCGGCAGCACGGGGTCCATCCTGTTGGATGGCGGTTCGCTGACTCTAGGGGGAGTCAATTCGGTAAATACGTTTGGCGGTACAGTGAGCGGATCGGGCGCCTTGATCATGGATGGCGGCAATGCCTCCACGCAGACTTTATCGGGAGCCAATACCTACAGCGGAGGCACCACGGTGAAGAGTGGCACACTGTCCCTGTCCGGCAACGGTTCACTCCTCTCGACGGGCGCACTATCAGTGGATACGAACGGTACATTCAATATCTCGGCACTGAGCGGCAGCTCTACGGCCGTGGGCGACTTGTCCAACGCGGGAAACATCGTTCTCGGGGCGAAAAACCTGATCTTTGGCGCGGCTGGCAACACGACGCTCGCCGGAAGCATCGCGGGAACCGGCGGGCTGACCAAGCAGGGGGCTGGGACGGTCCGCGTCACCTCGGCCAATCTTTATAGCGGCGGTACCACCGTCAATGCAGGGGTGCTCGAAACCGCCAACACTGCGGCTCTCGGTGTCGGCGCGCTGACCTTGGGAGGCAATGGAACGGTCGCTCTTGATAGCGGCACGACCCTATCGGTCCAGGCCCTCCATTGGCAGAGTGGTGGAACGTTCCGGTTCTCGCTGGGCTCGGTCGCTGCGTCGACGTCGTATGTCTTGATCAGTTCTTTGCTTTCGCAGGGTGGTGCGGGAGTGTTTAGCTTTACCGATGGAGGCTTCCAGGGGAATACGACCTATGATTTGCTCACCTTCGACAGCACCTCGGCGGTCGATGCGTCGCTGTTCACCGCCAACACGGTCTCCGGGTTGGGCGGTATCTTCGCCGTCCGGGATAATGGCGACGGAACATCGACCCTCACCGTCCGCTACAGCGGCAGCGCGCAGAGCAATGTGATCAATAACTACGCTCCCGACTGGACTCCGCGTAATGCAGATTTCCTTGTTAATGGAACTGTCCAGTCTTTCGCGGGCAATCAGCAGGTGAACTCACTCACCTTCGGAAATGGTGCGGCTCTCGACATCCTTGGGCTGCTCCAGGTCACATCGGGACAGCTCAATGTGCCTCAGGGTCTGGCTTCCATTTCCGGGGGCTACCTGTTTCTGCCAGACGCTCTGATCAAGCTCGGTGCGGGACAACTCAACCTCCTCGGCTACGTGCTGGCCAGTGGCAATGGCTCCGTGCAGGACGGCGCGCTCTCGGTCAATGGCGTGCTCCAGCTCAGGCAACTGCTCGTGCAATTCGGCGCAATGCTGAAGGGCGCAGGAACGCTCATCGGTGATGTGATCAACCAGGGAACCGTGGCGCCCGGCAGTTCGCCGGGGACATTGACCATCGCGGGCAACTTCACCCAGACCGGTACGGGCGATTTGCAGATCGAGGTGGCGAGCATGAGCGTATTTGATCAGCTGGTCGTCACGGGAACAGCCACCCTCGGCGGGACGCTGGACGTGCAGAGCTACGATGGATTCCAGTTTGCCTACGGTCAGCAGTTTAGCTTCCTGCAGGCTGGCAGGATCACAGGGAGCTTTGATTCGATCACGATGCCTGATCCGGGAATCTTCCGCGGTCGGTTCCTTAGCGATGGAACCACGGGCACGCTCTTGGTGGCGCCGACCAGCTACACACTTGTGGCGGAAACGCGGAACCAGCGAAACGTGGCGCGGGCGCTCGATGGCTACATCAGCGCGACGAGCGGAGACCGGGAGGCGGTGAGCATTGCGCTCGATCTCCAGACGGCGGAGCAATATCCTGCGGCGTTTGACGCGATTGCGCCGGGTTACTACGAGACGCTGACCGATACGACGATCGAGCAGGCGACGGCACAGAGTCAGTTCGTCGCCCAGCGCCTCAGTGCGGTGCGTCTGGGCGCGCGCGGCTTTCAGGCCATCGGGATCGAGGCTCCCCTCGTCAATGATCGCAATGGAAAGAACGTACTCGATGCCAAGGACGGAAAGGACCTGCTCACTCCCGCGCCGGATAACAAGTGGGGCGTGTGGGCGCTCGGCAATGGCATTTTCTCCAAGGTGACAAACGTCAGCCAGCTCCCGAACTATCGCTTCCAGAGCGGTGGCTTCTTCGTGGGTGCGGACTACTCGTGGAGCGAGAACTTCGCCACGGGGGTCTTTGGCGGGTATCAGGGCACGTATGCAAAGTACGGCAACGGCAGCATGTCGTCGGTGAACTCCGCGCTCTTCGGTGGTTATGCGACCTATCAGAATGGCGGCTTCTACAGCGATGCCATCCTGAGCGGAGGGTACAATGGCTACATCGCCAAGCGTGCCATCCAGTTCAGCACGGTCGATCGCACGGCGAGGGCGAATCCGGATGGCGGCCAGTTTTCGACCTATCTCGATGCGGGATACGACTGGCGGGTGGGAGGGTTCACCTTTGGTCCGCTCGTGAGCGCACAATATACGTACGCGGGCATCGCACCGTTCTCGGAGACAGGGGCCGACAGTCTCGACCTCCGGCTCGAGCAGCAGAATGCCAACAGCCTTCGGACGAATGTCGGCGGACGTATTGCCTACACCTGGAATGCCGGATCGCATGTCGTCCTGATCCCCGAGGTGCGCATGTTCTGGCAGCACGAGTATCTGCAAAACTCGACCGCCATCGGCGCGAGTCTCGACGGCGGCGCGGGGGATTCCTTTGACTACATGACCACCGTGCCGGGACGCGATAGCGTATTTGTCGGGGCGGGCGTGAGCGCGCAGTTCGGCGAGGATTTCAGCGCCTTCGTGTATTACAATACGGACTTCGGCCGGCAGGATTACATGAGCCAGATGATCTCCACCGGCCTCGGCTGGAAGTTCTAGGAATCAGGCGACGCTCTGCCGGATCAACCCACGGAAGACTCCGGCAATGGAAACCGACTCGGCGGGGACGGAGAGATCCGGGTACTTCGGATTACTCGCGCGGAGGGTGACTGTTTCCTTGTCGAGGTAGATATGCTTGAGCGTCGACTCGTAGGATTCGCCGACGAGGACGGCGGCGATTTCACCCTGGCGGGCCTCGAGGCCTGGGCGCAGGAGCACCTTGTCCCCATCGAGGATGCCGTCGCCGATCATCGAGTCGCCCTTCACGCGGAGGAGAAAGTCGCCATCGCGGTATGGGAAAAGCTCTTCGGGTTCCACGAAATCATCCGCCTGCTGGAGCGCCTCGGTGAGGGGACCGGCGGGAATGAATCCGAGAAGGGGCAGGCCGCCCGCGCCGATGGCCATGCGACCTTGTGGCGTGAGTCGGGCTACGCGCGAGCGGCCGCGGGCGCCGCCTCCCTGCAGAAGCAGGAAGCCCTTGCGCTCCATGAGATGCAGAGTGGCAGTGAGACTGCTCTCGGCGGCATAGCCGAGGTTGCGCACCAGGTCGCTGACGAAAGCCGGCTCGTGTCGTCGCTCCAGATTCAGGATGGCTCGGGCGATCCGTTCATGCGTGGGCGTCAACGATGATGTGCGCATATCGTGTATATTCACGAGCGCGGCGCGATTGGCAAATGCTTTTCTTCGCAAACTTCACGGAATGCGATTGTCACGGGAACGTTACAATGCTTTTAGTTGTGCAGGGAAATTTTTCAGGGAGGGTTTCAAGGGTATGCCACAGGCAAAATCTGGCAGCAAAAACGAGGTGAGTTTTCGCAAATCACGGAAGGAAATCCGGGCGGAGCTTCGGCGTTTGATCAAGAGCGATGGTATGCCAGAAAGTTTGCCAGAGTCGAAAGCCGAGATAGCCTCTGCGGCCAGTGCAAAAAATTCACACGATTCTCACGCATCCCGGCGGTGCGCATAAAGACGAGTTCCTGGCCTGCTGCGTTCTCGTCGCTCTGACCCAGGCTCCGATCATCCGGCGCGAGCCGACCGCTGAAGAACTGGCCGATCCCGGGATTGCCGTGGTCGATGTTGGGCATGAGCACACGCCCGGTCTTCACAATTTCGATCACCATCAGTTCCCGGCGGATCACCCTCCGGTCTGCTCGCTCTCGCTGGTGCTCGAGCATCTGGGACTGCGCGAGGATGCACGGGTGTTTTGCGACTGGCTGGAGGCGGCGGAGTGGTTCGATTCGCGCGGTCCGCACGAGACAGCGAAGTGGCTGGGGGTCTCTCGGGAAACGCTGGACCGGCTCATCTCGCCGGTGGACATCACGCTCCTGCGCCGTTTTGCCCAGGGCGCGCGGTTTGATGCGGCGGACGCCATCTGGCAGGTGATGCGCATGGTCGGCGAGGACCTGCTCGAGTATGTGCGTTCCCTGCGCGAGAGATTGGATTTCATCGGCCGTCATGCCGAGGTATGGGAATTTTCGGTGGAGGGAGCGGAAACGCTGCGGGTGTTGTACCTGCCGCGCACGACTCCCCGGGTGGATGAGCCATCATTCGGCCTAGATCGTTACATCCAGGCCCAGGGGCTGGAGATTGCCGCCCTGGTTTATCCAGACCGCCGGGGAACGGGGTACGGACTGTCGCGGCATAATGATCATCGAGGCTTCGATTTCACCCGTCTGATCGGACACGACCTCGTCCACTTCGCCCATTCCCGAGGCTTTGTAGCCAAGACCTCGGCCACCACAGCCGATGATCTGAAGCTCCTGCTCTCCCTGGCCCGGGCCTCATCGGAATCCCTGGCATAAAGCTTGACCCTTGCGATCCTGCGGGGTTCTTCTCGGGCCATGGCCGATGTCTTTGTAACGACCAAGAATAAGTCGTGGTTCGAACGTATTAGCTCGGCGATAGCCGGGGTGGTGGGCGGCGTGGTTCTGGTGGCCATCGCTTTCGGATTGCTAAGCTGGAACGAGGTGCGGGCGGTCAATCGCTCCCGCACGCTCGCCGTCGGCGAAAAGGAGGTCATCGATGCCGCCGCCGCGCCGGTGGACCCGGCCAACAACGGCCGGCTGGTGCATGTCACCGGAGCGGTCTCGGCCTCCGGACCGGCGGTGGATTCACTCCTCGGTGTTTCCGCCGAGGCGCTCCGCCTCAGGCGCTCGGTCGAGATGTACCAGTGGAAGGAGGAGTCCTCCACGGAGCGTAAGCAAAAAATCGGCGGCGGTGAAGAGGAGGTGACCACCTATACTTACAAGAAGGTCTGGTCCTCCGAGCCGATCGATTCCTCGAGTTTTCAGCAGGAAAGCAACCATCAGAATCCCGCCGCGATGCCGATCGCGACGGAGGATTTTTTCCCCGGGGAAGTTGACCTGGGAGATTTTGCGCTCACGGATTCCCTGCTTTCCCAGGCGGATAAGTTTGAGAAGTTCCCTATCAAGTCCGAGAGCATCGCTGCGACTTCGGAACTGGAGCGCATCGGCAAGGTTTCGGTCGTGGCCGGTTCCTATTATGTCGGGCCGGATCCGCAGAAATCGACAATCGGCGACTTGCGCGTGGCCTTTGAGATCGTTCCGCTGGGAGACGTAAGCGTGCTGGCCCGGCAGGTGGGAGATACTTTTGAGCCCTTCTCGGTGCGGGACATCGGTTCCATCGAGACGCTCTACCTCGGGAATGTGAGTGCCCGGGAGATGTTTGCCGGAGAGCGGGCTGCCAACTCCACGCTCACCTGGATCCTGCGCGGGGTGGGTTTTGTTCTCATGTTTGTCGGTCTGCTGGCGATTTCCGCGCCTTTGCCTGTGATCGCCAGCGTGCTTCCGCTCGCGGGTGACCTGATCGGAGCCGGTGTGGCCTTGGTGATGTTCTTTGTCGCGCTGGCGCTGACGATCGGAACCATCGCCATCACCTGGATTGTCGTACGGCCCCTTCTTGGCATCGGCTTGCTCATCCTGGCAGTCGTCGCAGTCGCGGGCGGAGTCTGGCTGCTGCTCAGGCGCCGCCAGAGGAGGCTCCTCGGAGCATGACCCCGGGCAGGCGGCCCCGCTGGCCCTGGATCACGCTGCTGATCCTGCAGGTGCTCCAGTTGCTCACCCTCATTCCGTGGCTGCCGATGGCGGGGCTGTCCGTCATGGCCTTCGATGCTCCGGGCTCCACCCGGATGTGGCAGCCGTGGCTGTTCGTCGGGCTCCTATGGTCCTATCCCGTCTGGCTTCTGCTCGCGGGGATCGGAGCCTGGGTGCTGTGGGCGTTTCACAAGAACTCCGCCTCGATCGCTCTGGCCGGGCTTTTTACTCTGCCTGTCCCGATCTTGTTGGGAATCGTTCTCATCTGGAATAGTTAATGCCCTAAAGTGTTAGATTTTTCGGCGCGGGATTCATAATAATCTTGCAACCGGTTGGGAAGCTGGCAGAGAAGCGCGATACTTATGAAACGCATCCTTTTCCCCTTCGTAGTTGCCGCCGTGGCGGCCTTCACTCAGGTGTCGTCCGCCCGTGCG
The DNA here is from genome assembly GCA_017305195.1 of Verrucomicrobiota bacterium. GTDB lineage: Bacteria > Verrucomicrobiota > Verrucomicrobiia > Chthoniobacterales > Terrimicrobiaceae > Terrimicrobium. The sequence goes on from JAFKMU010000060.1 coordinate 60,013, forward strand.
GGCGATCAGGATTTTACCGTTCACAACAAGACGGGCGTGGAGATTCACGAGCTCTACGTCTCTCCGCATTCCTCCAATGATTGGGAGGAGGATGTCCTCGGCAAGGACAAGCTGCCCGACGGCGAGGAGCTCGACATCACGTTCAGCCCGAAAGAAAAAGCCGATGAGTGGGATCTCAAGGTTGTCGACAGCAAGGGCAACAGCATCACCTGGGAAAATCTCAAGCTGACCGAGATCACCGACGTCACTCTGTATTTCAAGGACGGCGAGGCTACGGCAGTGACGCAGAACGGCAGCAACTAACACTCCGCATCTCTTTTTGTCCGTCCCTGGCTGGGCCCCAATGACCGGGGGCGGACAACGGAGATGATATCGCTGGGAAAGGTGTTTCTTTTCCGGCAAGCGGTTGCATCCCGCCCGAGTCGGGCGTAAAATCACCACGCAGATGGCGAACGGTGACTCTCCCTCGGACCCGATCTACTCAGATCCGGTGTTTCAAATGGCGATGCAACAATTTGAAGTGATCGCTGATCACTTGCAGATACCGGAGGGGACCCGACGACGGTTGATCTATCCGAAGCGCGCCGTCTCCGTCGCCCTCCCCATCGAGCGGGACAACGGCGAGGTGCATGTCTTTCACGGCTACCGTGTGCAGCACCATCTCTCGATCGGCCCGACCAAGGGCGGCACGCGGTATTCCCCGGACCTGACGATCGGAGAATCCGCCGCTCTCGCGGTCTGGATGAGCTGGAAGTGCGCTCTTGCTGGTCTCCCATATGGCGGTGCCAAAGGGGGAATCCGCGTCGATCCTCACAGCCTGAGCCGCCGGGAACTCGAGGTCCTCTCCCGACGCTACATGCAGGAGATGATTCCTTTCGTGGGGCCGCAGATGGACGTGATGGCTCCGGACATGGGCACCAACGAACAGGTGATGGCCTGGTTCATGGACACGTACTCCGTACACATGGGGTGCGCTCTTGGTGAGATCGTGACGGGCAAACCCGTGTCGCTCGGCGGCGTGCAGGGGCGTCGCGAGGCGACTGGCCGGGGAGTCATTTACCTCATCGAGCGAGCACTCAACATGCTCAAGATCGCGCCCACCGAATGCACGGCCATCGTGCAGGGATTTGGCAACGTGGGATCAGTGACAGCGGCGGGGCTCGCCTATAAATCCGGGATGAAGGTAGTCGGCCTGAGCGACCACACCGTGGCTCTCTACGATCCGAATGGCCTCGATGTCGCGGCAGCGGACCGGCATGTCGCCGTGCATGGAGTGCTCGAGGGGTTCGAGCAGGGAGAACGGGTTGATCCCAGGGAGTTTCTCACCCTTCCGTGCGACGTGCTCGTGCCTGCCGCCGTGGAGCGTGTCATTACGGAAGAAAACGCGGGACGGCTGAAGTGCCGCATCCTGGCCGAGGCGGCCAATGGCCCGACCACGCCGGATGCCGACAAGATTCTCGATCAGCGTTGGGATGAGCTGTTTGTCATTCCCGACATTCTCTGCAACGCGGGCGGCGTGATCGTTTCCTACTTTGAGTGGGTGCAGGATCTGCAGAATTTCTTCTGGTCCGATGTCGAGATCACCGACCGGCTCTATCGCATCCTGGAGACCGCATTCACCGCGATGGTGAAGCGGTCCAAGGAGCGCCGCATCCCGCACCGTACGGCGGCGGTATCGCTCGGGGTGGAGCGTGTACTCGCCGCCAGACAGGCGCGGGGCATTTTCCCTTAAGCGGGCTGGATCAGGCTTCTTCCTCGTTTTTCTCCGGGAAGTCGGGGAAGAAGGCCGGGATCGCCAGGGCGGTGCCGATCGCCACGAGGGTGGTCGCACCGATGATGAGGTTTTCCAGAGCCAGCTCCACCGGAGGAAGCGAGCCGGGCACCTGATTGTTGTTGATCATCAGGAAGATGGCATACAGGCCCTTGGCCGCGAGGCTGCCGGGCACCATCGGGATGCTGCCCACGATCGCCAGCACGGGGCCGCGCAGCGAGAGGGCGTCCTCCCACCACCAGCGATTGAGCGAGGCAATCAGCAGGCTGCCGAAGAACGAAGCCGCCGGCAGTCCCAGGTGAAAGATATCCTGGCAGAACGTGCGCGTGGCCAGCGCCAGCATGCCGGAGATGAAGCCCACCCAGAGGATGCGGGGTGTGCAGTTGAAGAGTACGGCGAATCCCAGGGCGGAGACGCCGCCGAAGAATGCCTGATGAACGATGTGGCGTATGATTTCGTCAGTGCTCATGGCAGTGGGATCAGGGTGATGATGCGCTGGGCCAGGATGAGACCCAGGCTGAGGAAGAGCAGGATGAACATGATGCGCACCACGCGGGCCGCCGCGAGGCTGGGCTTCCCGTGCAGGATGTCGAGCTGGGCGTTGAACATGGCCGTGCCGGGAACCAGCAGGAGGGTGGCGGCGACGGTGGCGAGCTCCCACTTTGTGGAATGAACCAGCCGACTGCCCAACCCGGCGATGAAGGCCGAGGTGAAGGCGACCGATGTCACCATGAGGTAGAAGTTCAGGTGCTTGTGCAGCATCGTGTGGCGGAGCCACTGGCCCACGGCCGTGCCGAGGCAGGTCGGGATGAAGACGACCCACTCCACGCGCCAATCCGAGAGGATCAATCGACCGAACCCGGCGCAGGCGAGGCCCGTGGCGAGCGCGACGACCCACACCGGATATTTCTTGGTGGTTGTCGGCACGTCCTTGAGGACCTTCTTCGCAGCAGCGAGGTCGAGTGTTCCGTCCTGGATATGCTCCACCAGTTTACGCAGGGAACTGGCGATACGGAGGTTGGTGCCGTGTTCGCCGACCTTGCCCATGTGGGTGTAGGATTCGGTGCCACGACGCAGGGTTACGATGAGTGCTGCGTGCTGGGCGTATACTTCTGCCTCGGTGCAGCCTAGCCCTTTGGCCGCATCGATAATGCTGGAGTGTACCACGTCCGTTGTCGCTCCCGCCTGCATCAGGCCGCGTCCAATCGCGGTCGTCAGCCGGGCGATATCTGCCAACGGAGGCGGATTGATCGCTGAATCTGTCACAGCCATCCAGAATATCACTTTCCTGATCCGTCCCCAATCCGATTTCCTCGCCCTCCCTTGCTCAATGCATCTGGTTTTTTGCGCTGGCTTTTGGCGGCGGGGCGAGTCTAGTACCCTTTTGGCAAATCCGTTAACCACAACCGATTCCGGGAATGAGCGAAGAAAAGGGAAACGAAGAGAAACCGCAATCGTCCGCAGCAGGGGTGCCTGGGGACAAGAAAGCAACCCCTGAAAGCGATAGCGGAGGAGAGCGCAAGGGAATCCCTGTCGCCAAGACCAAGCCGTCGGACGACGACGCTCCCGTAAAGATCGAAAATCTCGGAACGGTGCGCAGGCCGACCGGCTCCGCCAAGGCCAAGGCCAAATTTGCCCCCGCCCGCCCGGCTCCCAAGGAAGAAGAGCCCAGGGAGGAGTGGGAGGAGCCTGCTGGCACCTCTCCCAGGCCGGCTCAGGAGGAGGCCCCCGAGAATCGCCGTCCGGCTCCGGAAGAGCAGGCTGCGGCGTTTGGAAAATCCTTCCTGCGCACGACGAAGAAGGTGCTCTTCATCAACCTGAAGCTGGTCTACGTGCTCGCTGCGGCGATCATCCTGGCCGTGTGGCTGCAGTCGGCCTCCTATGATGCCGGAGTGATCGAGGGGCGGCGTCTCGCGAACAAGGAGGCTTCCTTTGATGGGGTGGAACTGGACCCCGCTTTTGCGGCCAAGCTCAACGCTGCGCTTTTCAAGTTGCGCAATGGCAACGCCGCCGAGAGCCTGGAGGAACTCAAAACCCTCCAGACGCAATGGCCGTCGGTCGTCTCGATGCATTATCTCGTCGCTCTCGCCGCGCTGGAGAACGGGAATGAGGAACTGGCCGCTTCCAAGGCCGAGGAATCCATAGCCAAGAGGCAGCGGGTGTCGGATTCCCTGGCTCTTCTCGCTGTGATCGAAAGCCAGAAAGCGGCCCGGCGGGACAAGTTCGTCCTGGGAAATCCGGTCAAGCGTGCGGAAGAATATCTGCGCCGCTCCATCGCCGCCGATCCAGCCAATCCGTATCCCCATTTTGAGCTCGCCTCGGTGCTTCGCTACTCCGGCAAACGTGCGGAGGCGCTCGAGGAAGTGCGCGCCGCCATGGCGCGGCTGAGTGCGGTGGACAGCCACCTCGTGATGGACATCACCGAGCAGATCATGGAGCGCGAGACCATGCCCGACAATCAGCTCCCGGCAGACATCGGAACGACCGACAATGTGCAGAAACTCGTTCCGGCAGCCTATGTGGCGATGCGCCGCGGCAACTTTGACCGGGCGGTGGAGTTGTTGAGCGAGGCCCGGCAGGGGATGACTCCCGATATCTTCGTCTACGTGGTCAACGATCCGGCGCTGCGCCGCTTCCGGAACGAACCCAAGATCCAGCCGTTCTTTGCCCAGTAAAGGGGCGGCTGGTCAGCGAATGGTGGGCTGCTTGCCAGAGAGGCTGGCGAGAAGCGCGAGCGGACCTTCAAAGGGTCCGTTCTTTTTGCCGGGCAGGTGATTGCTGGTGATGGTCACCGAGACGCCGACCGGCACGGAGGCATAAAGATCAACGACATCGCGGGAGCGCATGCGGATGCAGCCGTAACTCACCGGGCGGCCGAGCTGCTTTTCCACCGGAGTACCGTGGATGTAGATGCCGCGTTCGCGGGCGTTGGCATTTTGTCCCTCGGTGCCTTCCAGCCAGAGGATGCGGGTGACGATGGGATCGCGGCCCGCAGCATTGACCTGGAGGATTTCTCCGGTCGGCTGGCGGTGCTTGAAGACGGCTCCCTCGGGCAGTCCTCCGCCCAGCTTGCTGCACACGCGGAGGCGTCCCAGCGGCGTGCGATAGGAGTTGTAGCTATCCCCGACGCCGTAGCGGGAGGTCGAGATGACGTATTTCTTGAGCACCTCGCCGCCGGCGACCAAGGCAAGCTGTTGGTCGGCCACGCTGACGAGAATCTCCATTTCGGCAGGCGCCGCTCCCGGGATGGAAGCGGGCAGAGGAATCTCGGGATTGACGGGGACGGATGCTTCCTCGGCTCTCACGAGAGCGAGCGTCGAAGCGAGAAATATGGGCAATAGGAAGCGGTTCAGTTTCGTCACGGTCAAGGCAGGCGCGGCGAACGCACCATCAGCGCTTTTCAGAGAAAAGCAAATTCCATGCCGCGACAAGCACACTTTTTCTACCGCACCGGAACCAGCCGGGCCTCGACGGCCGACGCGGGGAGGCCGGTGAGAGCGGCCAGACACTCGCGATAAATGGCGAGCTGTCCGCCGTGGCGCTGGTCCAGGTCCGCCGGATCTGCGGCATCTGTCTTGAAATCCAGCAGGAGCGCGCGGCCGGCCTGCACCACCGCGCGGTCGAAGACCCCGGTGACGCGGCGTTTGTCGGGCAGGACGATGTCGAAGGCCTTTTCGCGCCACAGGACGGCATGGCCGGGAGGTTTCTGAAAATGAACAGCGGTTTCTGGCTGTTCGAGGAACGAGCGCAGGATTTTTGCCGCCTCGGGCGAGAGCGAATCGAGGTCGGGACTTGGTCCCGGCAGCCACTCGATTTCCGCCAGGGCGGCGTGAATTTCCACCCCGAGGTCCGCGGCCGCCCGGGCGGCGAGGATGGCCTTGCCGGGCAGGACTCTGGCGTGGGCGTCGGATGGGCGGAAGGCGGGTCGTGTCGGACGGGTCGCGGATGCGGAGGGGACGAAGGTGATGGGAGGCTCTACCGGAGCGGTCTGGCCGGAGCGACCGCCAACATGCCAGCCCTCATTTCCCACGACATAACGACCGGCCTCGCGGGGGAACGTGAGGTGCAGGAGGCGGTTGAAGTCGCGGCTCGTCGTGCTGTCCTTTTGCGCGGTGGTCAGCAGGTAAAGGCCGCGCTTGGCGCGGGTGAGGGCGACGTAGTACAGGCAGAGATTCTCGTAGCAATCCTCGGCGACATCCTGCTCGTAGGCCGCAGCCAGCACGGGATCGGCGTCGCACACGTCCTTGTTGGGAAGGTCGAGCCCCCAGGCTACATCGCCGTGGTCATCGAGATGGAGATGGATGGAACTGTCGTCGCGGCGGCTCGGCAGCGAGACGCCCTGCAACTCGGGCAGGATGACCATGTCGAAGTCGAGGCCCTTCGACGCATGGATTGTCATCACCCGTATCGTGTCGCTGGAGCCGGTTTCCGTGTCGGTGAACCCCTGGGCGTAGATGACGAACTCATCGAGGGTTCCCGCGCCGCCCGTGACGGCTTCAAACTCGACGGCGGCCTCGATGAGAGTTTCCACCCGGCTCTGGAGGTACTCGCCGCGGACGGGAACAGCCTGGTTGACCCATTGGCGGACGGCCTCGGCAAACCCGCGGTTGCGGATCAGGCGCAGGGCTTCCAGGCGGAAATGCTCGGCTCCCTCGTGCCAGAGCGCGGCGAAGGGCGTCATGGCGACATGCTGCCGCGCGAGGAAATCCTGCGGATGCGCCAGCCAGTGAACGAGGGCAAGGAAGGCGACGGCCAGTTCATTGTCGGCGCAGGGGTAGAAGCGTCCCTCGGCGGCGGCGGGCAGCCCTGCGGCGCGCAGGGCGTTGACCACGCTGGCGATGCGGGCATTGGTCTGGACGAGGACGGCGCAGGTCCAGCCGCGGGCGATGGGATCGACCTCGGCCGCGATACGGGCGGCTTGCTGATCGAGGAAGGAGCTGCCTTCGTCCGTGGCAAACGTCTGCCACACGACGCATCCTCGCCCGGGCTGCAGGTCGGAGGCGTGATGCTGCCGCCAGGAGGATCGCCAGCGCGCGATGGTGGCGGCGGGGAACTCGACGACGGCAGCCTGGTCCGAGAGGTTGCCAGGAGAGAAGAGGGTATTGACGCTTTCCAGGATATCCGGCACCGAACGGTACGAGGTGTTGAGCGATTCCGAGGTGTCGATGTGCTCTTCACCGGAGGCGTTGTAGTATTCCGCGATCTCGTCAAAGAGCCTTGAGTCGCCGCCCCGCCATGAGTAGATGGCCTGCTTCGTATCGCCGACATAGAAAAACGAGCGCCGCCCGCTCTCGCTCTGGACGACCTCGTCGATGAGGTCGCGTATGGCGAGCCACTGGAGGCGGCTGGTGTCCTGAAATTCGTCCAGCAGCCAGTGGTCGTAGGAGGCGTCCAGCCGGTAATCGATGGCCTGGCGCACGTGCGGGCGCAGGGATTGGCCCGCCCACGCCCCGGTGTCGCCCGAGGCGAGCATCCCGGTGATGTCGAGAAAGGTCAGCCTGCCTGCCTGGCGGACGGTGCGCTGGTAGGCGCGCTCGAATTTCTCCACCAGCGTGTGCAGCGCCCGGGAGCGGGTAATGCGAGTCTGGAGGTCGATGGAGAGGATGGAGTTTGCGATGTCCTCGACCAGCGGGCGCAGGGTCTCGGGGAAGGCAAAGGTCTTGCGGCTCAGCTTGAGGTCGAAGCACTCCTCGGCCTTCTTGGAAGGCGGGGCGGAGAGCGCCTTGAGGGCGAAGGTCAGACATTCCTTGGGAACGACATGGCCGGGCTTGAGCCGGGCGATCTCGCCGAGCAGGGCGCGCCAGCCCTCGCGGTGCTTGTCCTCCATGTCGGAGTGAATCTCCTCCAGTTCACCGGCAAAAAGCTCCACTCGCGCGAGGATGTTCCCGGAGTTTCGGAAAGGCGGGCGGTCGCCCCAGATATCCTGCGAGTCGCCCCAGACGTGGGTGGCGGGAGTCTGGAGATACTTCTCGTGCAGCGAGGCGATCTGGCGGTCGACGGTCTCGATGACGGTGCGCGACTGGCGGTTGCGGCTTTCCTGGCGGAGCAGCTCGAGGAGCTCGGCGAAGGACCGGTCATTGGCCGCGTGGGCGCGGAAGACTGCGGCGAGGACGCTCCGCCGCGTCACGTCGAGGAACTGCGGATCGAGCACGGTGATCTCTCCGGCCAGCCCGCACTCCAGCGGGAAAACGCGGACCACCCGCGCGAAGAACCCGTCGAGCGTGCCGAGGGCGAGCTGCGGGAGCTTGCGCACCATGTCCTCCAGCAGGCGATGGAAATCCGCGCGCTTGAGGGCCGGGAACCCGATGGCCTCGGCGAGAAGGCGGGCTTCCGCATCGGTCGATGCGGCCTTGAGCAGACGCTCAAAGATGGCGTCGAGGAATTCCCCCGCCGCCTTGCGGGTGAAGGTGAGGGCGATGATCTTCTCGGCGGGCTCTCCCCGGGCCAGCAGCTCGATGAAGCGGCTGGTCAGGCGGTACGTTTTGCCCGATCCCGCGTTGGCGATGATCCGCTGGTGGCGCAGGGGTGTCACTCGGGCCTCCCTTGCAGCCATTCCATCGACTCCTCCGAGAGCACATCCTCCGGGGCCTCGCCGAGGAAGAGCGACTCGTAGTCGTCGTACTGCGGCTGGCGGGGCGGCCAGAAAATACCTCGCGCGATGCGCTCGGCGATGGCCTCCGTGCAGAGGTTCGCGTTGTAAATGGTGGTGTCGTCGAGATCGAACATCGCGATCCGGGCGTCCTCGACGCGCTCCGGGAGCAGGAAATACCCGACGACGGGCGGGGCGAGATCGTCGCGCCAGTGCGCAAGGGAGAGCTCCCGGTAGAGGGGGAGCTGGAGGTTCGTCCAGTAAAAGGGCCTGCCGTCGCGGATGACCTCCTCGCCGGGCAGGAGCTCCTCCGGGCTCCTGGGGCTGAAATGCGCCTCCTCCGGCGACTTGTCGCGGGCGAAGGTCTTGTAATCCAGGATGCGGCGCTGGCCGGTGCGGATGTGAACCTCTATCCGGTCGAGGCTGGCGGCGATGGGGAGGCCGGAGTACTCGATGGATATCGCGGCGTCCGGGCCGAACCGAAACTCGGAATGCTCGATCTGCCATCCGGCGGCGCGTTCCCGGGCCTGGATCTCCGCCATGCTCGACAGGCGGACGCGCAGGCTCTCCTGCTGCACGCGCACGGGGAGGGAGGGATGGAGTCCGTGGAGGCGTATGACCTCGCGGTCCAGCGTGTCGTGGAGGAAGCGCTCGATGATGCGGGGATCGTCGCTGTCTCGGGCCACCTCGTCTTTGGCGAAGCGGTCGGCCACGGTGTGAAACAGGAGGCCGAACATCGTGGCGTTCATCTCTCCGGCCTGCGGGTCGACTGACGACATGCGCAGGACGTGCTTGAAGTAATACCGCATCGGGCAAGACAGGTAGTCGCCGAATCCCGTCACCGGCAGTTTTTTCATCGTCGCCGTCTGCGGCACCTCCAGTCGCCATTCGCGCTGTCGGCGGGGGGAGTGGCGCAGCGTCGGCACGCTGCGAAACACCCGCGCCACGCGCTGGGCCAGCTCTGCGGATGGGCAGCGCAGGAGCAGACGGGAGGGCTTGGCAGGCTCGCCTCCGGCATTCATGCGCCCGTAGAGGAGTTTCACCGCGCCGGGCGCGCGCGAGGCGAGGACGTTATGGAGAAAGAATGCGTCGCGGGCGTAGCGGGAGCGATTGGTCGAGAGGCCGAGCGTCTCGCGGGCGCTGTCGGGCAGGAAGGCGTGGCCGTTGGTCGCCGACGGGAGCGAGCCTTCAGTGCAGCCGGTGATCACAAGGTGTTCCTCGGCCAGCCAGGGGGCCTCGAGCCAGCCATTGAGCTCGATCGCGTCGGCGGGGTGAGAGTCGTAGAGGGCGATGCGTTTCGTCGCGTCGCGGACGCACTCGCGGAGCAGGTCCGCATCGCCGATGGCGTGCGCGCGCGCCTCGCCCAGGGCGTCGCTGTAACCTCGCAAAGCCTGCGCCTCGCGGGAATCCGTCTCCAGCGTCGCCTCGCCATAGAGGAACCGGGCAAACGCCTCCAGGCCTGCGATGAGATCGGCGGCGCGGGTGAATTCCTTGCGCAGGGCCTCCACCGTCTGGACGAAATGCGCTCGAGTTCGGAGTTTTTGGGGTTCCTCCTCGATGGGGCGCTGGAAATACCCCGCGGCGTCTTCCCAGTAGTCGATGAGCATTTCCGTGCGTATCTGGTCGTAGGACTCGAGGATGTGGGCGGGGACGAGGTCTGCGGTGCGGTTCAGGGCGGCGAGGAAGGCGGGAGCCTGCACGACAGGAGCCAGGGAGGAGACGAGCCCGCTGGTGCAAAACTCCACCCAGGCGTCGGCGACAACTGCGATCTCGGCGGAGGAGAGGGGCTCGCCCTGGGGATCGAATACCTCGCGATCCCGACGGGCAAAGGCGCTGCGGGCCTGGGCCTTGAGGGATTCGTCGGCGAGGCACAGGCCTGCCTCGGATGTCGAGGCGATCAGGCGGGCGGCTTCCTCGGCCTCGGAATAGGCGTCGGCGGCCACGGCGATATCGGAAATCGGGACGGACAGGGTCTTGTCTTCCCAGTCCGCCGCAGCGGGAGTGCCCCAGGCATCGAAGGCCGCTTCGGGTTCGCCCGGGGCGTCGACGAGCACGGTGATGCGAGTGCCGGATTCCTCCAGGTGATTGAAGATCAGGCGGTGCAGGCGAGGCAGGTCGGCCACGTTGCCGATGACCAGATGATCGATGCCGGGTGGAGGCTGCGCGTCGACGATGGCGGCGAGGCGCGCCTCATTAGGGTCGGGGTTGCTGAGATGAGAGAGGTAGCTGCGGTAAAGCCTGGCGATCGCCTCCCATCGCTCGGTGTCGTGCGGGAGGAGGCTCGGCAGATTCTCGGAGAGCGGTGTCAGCGCCGCCTCGGCGAGCGAGGAGCAGAGATCGAGAAATGTCTGGGCGAGCCGCACGGAGTCCCGGGCCGGAATGGGCGGGTGAAACCCGGGCAGCAGGTCGGCGACATGCCCGGCCTCTGCGGAGATCGCCTTGCTCCACGAGGCGAGACGCTCCGATGGGGTGGCGACTTTGGGGAGTAGAGAATCGATGAATCCGAAGGGAGTGGCGATGCGCGGAGGGAAAATTCCGACGCCAGTCGTCTCGGCCAGCAGGGAGAGTTCATCGCGCAAACGGCGACCGGCTCCCGCCGTAGGCAGGAGGACGGCGAGCGTGCTCAGATCCCACGGCTGTCCGGCGGCTTGAGCGGCCAGCCAATCCGCCGCCTTTTTGACCAGCGGGCGGGATTCCGTGAGGAAGACGGGCGCAGGCATTCCGTGTCTAGGACCCGGAGGCCAGCGCGGCGCGGAGGGCCTCGACTTCCTTGGCCAGTTTGGCGGGTTCGTCCTGTTTCTGGCTCTCGACTTCCTTGGCGATGGCCGTCACCGTCTGCCTCATCTGCTCGATCGCCTTGCCCCGGAGCAGCGGAGCCATCACAGACCCCGGCGTGACGAGGTTGCGGTAGCAGATCAGGGATTCTTCCCCGTACGGCTCAATACGCAGGCAGCCTTCGCTATCCTTCGTCTGGGTGGCGCGGAGGAGCTTCCAGTCGATGCGGTAGACTCCGTCCTTCATGGTCAGGGAGTTACGGGCGGTGTAGTATTCGTCGGGGAGGATCGGGATGTCGACGCCGTAGTCCACCTCGGCCACGCAGGGGGTGACCTGCTTGGAGACCTCCGACTTCAGCAAATTGGGAATATATTTGGTGGCTCCCGGGTAATTGGTGAAAACCGCCGCCACCTCCTCGGGTTTGGCGGCGATCCGTCGGTAGACGCGGACGCGCGGCCATGGTTTCCCTGTAATATCCTCGGTGATAACGACTAACTTGCCGTCCTTCACCTGCTGGAGGTAGCTGTCCGAGAGTTCTTGCGCGATTTCTCCCGCCCGGAGGCTGGAGGTTGCGAGAACGAGTCCAGTGACGAGGATGCCCTGCCATCTTTGCCAAGCTGTCTTCATGCGGGGGAACGCAATACGGAATATCACAGAAATCAGCAAACAGGAAAGGAGATGTTTGACTCCCGGAAAATCAGCCGCTAGCGTCTCATGTCCCAAAAGAAAGGAAGGTGAAGATATGCCAGAAGTGACAGTCCGTAAAGGAGAGCCAATCGACCGCGCCCTGAAGCGCCTCAAGTCGAAGTTGGACTCCGAAGGCATTCTCGACGAAGTCCGTCGTCTGCGCGCGTTTGAAACGCCCACGCAGAAGTCGCGTCGCAAAGCGAAGAACAACGCGAAGCGCGCGAAGCTCAAGATTCGTTTCAACCTGAACCTTCCTTAAGCAATTTTTTGCCGAAGGTAATCATAGCCGGCTGCGGTTTCCTCGGAGAGGCCGCAGCCGATTTGTTTTTTAGTTCCGGCTGGGAGGTGCTCGCCTTCGGTCGGGAAGACTCCGTCCGGCGGCTTGCCGGGAAGCCATACGAGGTTCGTGCTCAGGATCTTGCGCGGGAATTTTTGCTTGATGCTCCCTGGCGCGGGGCCGATGCCCTGATCTATGCGGTCAGCACGCGGGGAGGGGATGCCGAGGCCTATCGCCTGGCCTACCTTGAGGGATTTCTCAACACCATCGCCGCTGCCAAGCCCCGGCGCTCGCTTTTCGTCAGCAGCACGTCGGTTTACGCCCAAAGGGACGGGGAATGGGTGACGGAAGAGAGTCCGGCTGATCCCTCGCGGGACACGGGGCTCATCCTCCGCGATGCCGAGGGCGTGGCCCTGGCCTCGGGTGGCTACGTAGTGAGGCTGGCGGGTCTTTACGGTCCGAATCGCTCGGTTTTGCTCAAGCGCTACCTCGCGAAGGAGGCCGCTCTCGATGGCGAGGGCAGCCGCTGGATCAACCAGATCCACCGGGATGACGCGGCGAAGGCGATTTTCCACCTCTTTGCGCACCGTTGCGCTCCCGGCATTTACAACGTCGCTGACGATCAGCCCGCCACCCAGCGTGAGGTTTACCAGTGGATCGCCGATTTCCTCGGTGGAGACCTGCCTGCACCAGCGCAGGGCGAGGCGATTCGCCGACGCGGGGCTAGCAACAAGCGGGTCTCCAATGCGAGGCTGAAGTCTGCCGGGTGGGCTCCCGCGTATCCCTCCTATCGCGACGCCCTGCCGGAACTGGTCCAGGCCGAGAGGCAGATTTGACGAAAAAACCCTTGGCGCACCCGGCTCCCTGCATAAAGTCTCCCCCGATGCTTCTCCGGAGTCTGGCCCTCATCGCAGTGATCGCCCTCGCCGCCACGGCGCAGGCGGGCCAGCTTTCCCGCACGAAGCTCGTCGCCGCCGCCGTTGAGAGCGCCAATGACAATATCGCCTCGGGTTGGTGCGGGCGTGGCATCTACTCGATCCTGAACAAATCCGGCCTCGGCGCCGGTCTCAAGCAGGGCAATGGCCAGGACTGGGAGAAAATCCTCGCCGACGCGGGGTGGAAGCCCGTCGCCTGCGTTTCGCCGTTCAAGGCTCCCCTCGGCAGCGTGCTGGTCTATCTGGGCGATGCCCGTATGGGTAAGCGCAATCGCGGCACGCCCGGCGGCTCCTACGGTCACGTGGAAATGGTGGCCCTCGCTCCCAGCGGTCAGCGCCTGTATGTTTCCGACTGCCCGCGCCCACTGCCCGGCGGCTCGGTTTTCGATAATTTCACCCGTCGCGCCTGGCTTCCGCCGGGCGGCTCCATTCTCGCCCCATTGCCGCCGGTCGACCAGCAGGTCGCCGTCGTCCTCGAGGAGCGCAAGCGCATGGCGCTCGCATTCTTCGAAAAACGCCAGCAGCTGACCGAGAACAAGACGACGTCCTCGGTGCAGGTGCAGTAGGGCGGTTACGTGTAGTGCAACTGCGCTGTCGCCCCGCAATCGGCTGAGGCTGTGACGCGCACCCAGTGGGCGGAAAATCCCTCCGGGAAGATGTGCGGGACATAACCTCCGGCTGGCACCTCGATGCGGACGTAGGATTTCCACGCTCCGCAGCCGAGGAAATCGACTTCGACGTTGAAGGTCACGGCCTCCGCGTGGTCGTGGGAAAGGTGAAGGACTTTTTTGTCAAAGCCGGTCATCAGGTAGGGATCGGAGGGTTCGTCCGCCTTGACGGCGTCTTCCCACCACGGACCGCCCCAGCCCTTGGGTTTGCCGAGATTCCAGAGATCATCCGTCCGGCCAAACCAGAGGCCGGACTGCGGCTCGGCGCACTGGAGGTTGCCGCCACCTTCGTGGCTGGTGTTGTCCGCGCCGATGATGAGCATGCCTTTCCAGGAGCAGAAGTCGCCATGCACCCAGAGGTGGGTCGAGATCGGGCGGATGCCCCACACACGGTTGCCATAGGCCCAGGGGGAGAGTTCGTAAAACATGCCGTGGTGGTCCATGAGCAGGCGTTCATGATCGACGGAACGAATGCGCGGCCACTCGGTCTGCCACTTGTGGTCCCAGCAGTGCGAGGCCTTAGGCAGGCGGTAGGTGCGCCAGGTCTTGTCGGCTCCGGTGAAGACCTTGAGAATGGCCGAGGCGCGATCCCAGCCCGTGGCAAAGACATTGCCGCCGTAGGGCCCGAGGCCGCCGAGACCCACGTAGGGCTTGCGCTCGATGACGGTCCATTTTTCTCCATCGTACTCCGCGAGCGTTCCCTCGCTCTGCTTCCCGAGGAAGTCGGGCTCGCTGTAGTCGTTGTTGACCACGACGAGGCGGTCGCCCTCGGTGTAGCAGTCCTTGTAGTGGCAGGAATATTCGCCGGGAGTGGAAAGCGCTGCCGTGAGGTCAAAGATGTGCTTCACCTCCAGGGTGTGGACGTTGAGTTCGAAAAGCTCGCCCTCCATGCCGAGCATGTAGACGAGATTCTCGGGATCAGTCAGGTGCGTGGCCGTGCCGCAGAGCCGGATGTCGATGAGCTCCCGCACGGTGCGCACGGTGTGCTGGGTGTCGATCAGGTGCGGGCCGATGATCAACTGGCTCGATGGGGTGTGAACGTAGCGGTTGGCGTACGTTCCGTCGACCGCCGCAGGGTGGACTGTCATGGAGAAATCGTCCTCGATCACGCGCAGTCCCGCGCCTGTGCCGGTATGGCGGCGGTGGGAGACGTAATTGAGCACATAAAGCTTGCCCAGCCATGGCATGAGACAGCCAATGCCGATCTCGCTGCGCGGCGGGCCGAAGTCCGCCACCTGGGCAAGCGAGGGAATGACGCCGGAAACACTGAAGGGAGGCTTGTTCATGTCGGCAGGATTCCCCCGAGGCCAGGGTTGCGCAACTGCCGGAAAATGTTCACAGTAACACGATGGCGGAACAAAAACGCCCCACCCTTTACGATGTGGCCCGGCTGGCGGGGGTTAGCCACATGACTGTCTCGCGTGTGGTGCGGGGAGGAATGCGGGTGTCGTCAGGAACGAAGGAGCGGGTGGAGGAGGCAATCCGAGCCCTCGGCTATCGGCCTGATCCGGCGCTCTCCGCTCTCGCCGCCTACCGGGAACGGCGTGGCCGCCGCCATGGCAGCGTGCTCGGGTATCTCCTGTGCGATACCGATGAGTACGGGCTGGCCGTGCTCGCCGGAGCGCGCGCGGAGGCAGAGCGGCTGGGCTACTCGATCGAGGCGCAAAATCTCCCGCGTCAGGCCGCAGGCAGGCGGCGTCTCGCTCGCATATGGTTTCATCGCGGGGTACAGGGCGTGCTGCTTGGAACCTCCCAGGCGCCCCAGGATTTGGAGGGCTGGGATTGGAGTTCCTTTGCTCCGGTCTCGCTGGGTGCTCTCGCCCATCACCCGGCGATGAATAGCGTGGCGATGGATTATTTTGACGGAGTGATGAAGGCGGCGAACTGGCTGGCAGAGCGCGAAGCGCGGCGGATCGGGTTTGCCGTGGACTCCGCGCTGGAGTCGCGCACGGGGCATCGCTGGCTTGGCGCATACACGTCGTCGCTGGCCGGTCGGGCTGGGATTCCTCCTTACGCCGGGAGCCTGGGTGATCAGGCTGCATTACGACGTTGGGTGCGTCGTCACCAGATTGACGGTGTACTGACCATTCACCTCGCTGTCTGGAAGGCGCTTCGCGACAGCATGCTTCGCTTTGCCTTTCTGAACGCCTACGAGTGTCCGCCGGGAGTGCCGCATATTGCCTCATCCCCGTCCGACATAGGCGGAGAGGGAGTGCGGCTCGTTCATCACCAGCTCCTCGCGGGAGAGCTCGGCTTGCCCGCGGAAAGCAAGACGCTCTCTTTACAGGGAAAGCTGGTGGTCTGATGGCTAGGCTGGCATCTCGCGCCACGAAAGCCGGGCAAAGTTTTGCGGGGAATGGCCGAAGCGTTTCTTGAAGAGACGCGAAAAGTGGTACTGGTCCTCATAGCCCAGCTCCAGGGCGGTCTGCTTGACGGACATCCTTTCGGCCACGAGCAACTCCACCGCCCGCATCATCTTTTTGTGTGTGAGATACTGGAAGGGGCTGGAGTGATTGAATTGCTGGAACAGTCGGCAGAGCTGGGCAGGGCGAAGGTTCAGCTCGGCGGAAACCTCCTCCGCGCTCCGCAGCCGGAGGAAATGCTCGTCGATGTACTCGCGGCAGCGGGTGAACTTTTCGCTGCTCGATGTGCTCAGCGGCGTCGGTGAACGCACCGCATCAGCCGCCTTGAGGATGAGGATGCGGAGATAGGAGGCGCAGATCCTGGCGGCGGCCTCAGTATGAGCTGCTCCCTCTTTCAGGATCTGCTCGAAAAGGTGGCTGTAACTTTCGATTTCCAGGATCTGGACGATGCGCCCGGGCGAAAGGCCGCCCTGCTCCAGGACCTCCGAGGCTTCGGCGCCGAAGAAATCGACGAAATATTTCAACAAAGGCTCTCGCGCATCGCTACGCATTTCGTAGGCAATTCCGGGGCCGTAACTAAAGAGCATGCCGGGGCCAAGGCGATAAGAATGTCCATTAACGATGAGTTCTCCCGCGCCTCGGACGATGAACTCCACCGCATGGCAGGGAAACGTGCTGCGCTGGATGCGGTAATCCTCGCGGCACGCCTCCCGCCCCGCGCAGGCTACAGCGAGTTCGCGCTGCCTGCGTACTTCCTGATGAAGCGTGACGTAGCGCGAGGCGGCGACCTGCTGGGAGGTGGGGGGGAGGCGGGGCATAGATTGATATATGGAAAGAATATCCATCGAAAGATCAAGGATGTCCATGGGGCTTTTGCCTGTCGCGTGGCAAGGTGCCGCCATGACGAGCATAGGCATCGACCCCGCATTGGTACCCTGCCGGGTTCTCCCCTCCGGTGCGAAGATACCCGCCATCGGACTGGGGACATTTGGTTCCGACCAGGTTTCGGGCGAGGACATCGCGCGGGCGGTCCTCGGCGCGGCCGAGGTTGGCTACCGGCATTTTGACTGCGCCTCGGTCTACGGGAATGAGGCCCTGATCGGCGAGTCGCTCCAGGCCATTCAACGCTCCGGCATTCGCCGGGAAGAGCTGTGGGTCACCTCCAAGCTCTGGAACGACAAGCACGCTGAGGAGGATGTGATTCCATCCTGCCGCCAGTCGTTGCGTGATCTGCAGCTCGACTACTTGGACCTATATCTCGTCCACTGGCCTTTCCCGAATTTTCACCCTCCCGGCTGCGATGGAGATTATCATAGCCCCGACGCTAAGCCCTACATTCATGAAGACTTCATGCGGACATGGCGGCAGATGGAGAAGCTCGTGGACCTGGGGCTCGTCCGCCACATCGGGACGTCGAACATGACGATCCCCAAGCTGCGCCTCGTGCTCCGCGATGCGCGCATCAAGCCCGTCTGCAATGAGATGGAGATGCATCCCCACTTTCAGCAGCCCGGGCTCTTCGATTTTGTCGTGCGGAGCGGCATCATACCCATCGGCTACAGCCCGATCGGGTCTCCCGCCCGCCCGGAACGCGACCGCACGCAGCAGGATACGGTCGATGTTGAGGACCCCGTGATCGTGCGCATCGCGCGCCGCCTGGGCGTTCATCCGGCTGTCGTCTGTGTGAAATGGGCCGTCCAGCGCGGGCAGATCCCGATCCCGTTCTCCACCCGCAACTACCTCGCCAATCTCCAGGGCGTCGTCGGCGAGCCGCTGACGGAGGAGGAAATGCGCGACATTGCGGCCATCGATAAAAACTGCCGGCTGATCAAGGGCCAGGTCTTCCTCTGGAAGGAAAACCAGTCGTGGGAGGACCTCTGGGACCTGGACGGAGAGATCACGCCAGCCTGACGAAAATCACCCCTATGAGTACCATACCGCAATCCATGACGGGCGTCGTGCTGCCCGGAAACAGCACGGTCGAGTTTCGCGAATTTCCTGTTCCCACGCCCGGTCCCGGGCAGGTGCTGGTCAGGATGAAGGCCAGCTCGATCTGTGGCAGCGACATTCGCGCCATCTACCGGGCGCACCTCGGCAAGGGGCCGGAAGGCTACCAGCCCGGCACCGTGGCAGGGCATGAACCCTGCGGTCAGATCGTCCAGACCGGTCCCGGCTGCCGCGAGTTCAAGGCCGGAGACCGTGTCATCATCTACCATATTAGCGGATGCGGGTGCTGCGATGATTGCAAATCGGGCTACATGATTTCCTGCCACAATGAGGCGCGCGCCGCCTATGGGTGGCAGCGCAATGGCGGTCATGCCCCGTATCTCCTCGCGGAGGAAAACAACTGCGTTCACCTCCCGGACAACCTCACCTACGTGGATGGGGCGCTGGTGGCCTGCGGATTCGGCACGGCGTGGGAGGCGATCACCCGCATGCAGACCTCGGGCCGCGACCGGCTCCTGGTCACGGGCCTTGGCCCGGTGGGACTCGCTGCCGCGATGCTGGGCCGCGCGCTCGGCGTGACCGAGATCATCGGCGTCGACACCAGCGAGGATCGCATGGAGCTGGGCAGAAAACTCGGTCTTGTCGACCACGCAGTGCCGAGCGACGAAGAGGCTTTGGACAAGGTGCTGCATCTCACGAAGGGCAAGGGCTGCGAGGTGAGTATTGACTGCTCTGGCGCGGCTCCTGCCAGACTCCTGGCGCTCAAGGGCACCCGCCAGTGGGGCCGATGCGCCTTTGTCGGGGAGGGGAATGACGTTCGCTTCGCGGTATCGCCCGATCTCATCCATCCCCAGATCACGCTCTTTGGCTCGTGGGTGACGAGCCTTTCGCACATGACGGAACTCACCGAGCGCCTGTCGCGCTGGAATATCCATCCCGAGGTCACCGTGACGCATCGACTGCCCATCGAGCGCGCGGCCGAGGCCTACGACATTGCCGACAAGGGACAGGCGGGCAAGGTGGCTATCGTCTTCGAATAAAGATGGAATCCTCCAGCGACTGGCGCGGGATCATCTCGCGCCAGTTACCTCGTCTCGGTCACCGAAACTGGCTCGCTATTGTCGATTCCGCCTACCCCTGGCAAAGTGCCCCGAGTATCGAGACCACCGTCACCGGGACGGATCACGTCGAGGTCATCCGGCACATGATCGAGGCCGTGGAGTCAGCGCCTCACGTGAGGCCGATCTTTCTCCTCGATGCCGAGCTGGAGCGCCTCCCTGAGTCCGACGCGCCCGGTATTACCGAATATCGCGCGATCCTGGCGCAGTTGCTCGACGGTCGAGAGCCGCAGCGCCTACCTCATGAAGAGATCATCAGTCGGCTGGCGGAAGCAGCGAGGGATTTCCAGGTGCTGGTGCTCAAGACCACCTTCACGCTCCCCTACACATCCCTCTTCCTTCAACTCGACTGCGCCTACTGGTCCGCCGAGGCCGAGCAGCGATTACGCAACCTTCTGGATCGTTCGTCCTGAGGGATAGCGGCACCAGACTGGCACCGGAGATTTGCCTTTGCCTGGCTCCCCAACCGGGGAGGTTCTTTTTTGAAAAACTGGAGGCGAGGGGAGTCGAACCCCTGTCCCTGAAGCGTTCAGCGCGACTTTCTACATGCTTAGACGACCATAGGTTTTGGAGCGATGCTACGGGTCGTCGCGCTACCCGCTCCTGAGCGTCCACGAAATCGAATTCACTCTTGGCCGCGGTCGCCCCAGCCTTGAGCTAGCCTGCTGTCGTCGTATTTCCGCCTAGCAGGCGTCACCGGAAACACGTCACGGCACGTTAGGCCGCGAGAGCGAGATCTTCGTAATCTGCGTTTATTTGTTTGATCCGATTTTTAACGAGGCCAACGAATCATCCTCGGCATGCGGGCCGGGCATCAAACTTCACGTCGAAACCAATACGCCCCCGTGTTGAGAGTACTATGGCATGGTTCGCGCGGGCTTTCAAGTGATTGATTTGAGCGGGCTCCGCAGGGTGATCTCGGCGATTTCCGGCGGGCAGGCGATGCGGACGGGCGGAAAGGACGACCCCGCGCCGCGCGAGACGTAGACGCGCACGATGGGGCCCTGGCAGAGTCCCTCGCGGTACTTCTGCCCGTAGCGGGAGGGCAGGTGAGGCGCCCCGATGCCGGGAAGGATGACCTGCCCTCCATGGGTGTGGCCGCTGAGCATGAGGCCCACGCGTTCGTCGCGCAGGGTCTCAGCGTAGTCGGGATTGTGACTCAGGAGGAGGGCCGACTCCGCCGACATCGCGCCTGAGAGCGCCTTGCGAGGGCGCTGCCGGTCCCTCCAAAGGTCGCCCACGCCCCCGATGCGAAACTCCGCGCCTCGTCTGCGCAGAGGGATGCCGTCGTTGGTCAGGTCGTAGATGCCGGCGGAGCGGAGAGCGCGCCGCAGAGGTTCCGCTGCGTAATCGGCGTGATCGTGGTTGCCGAGGACTGAGACTACTCCGCGCCGGGCCCTCAGCCGGGAAAGCTCGCTGACACATCCCGGAATCCACGCTCTCCCGCAGTGAATGAGATCGCCGGTGAGGGCGATGAGGTCGGCATTGAGGAGATTGGTGCGGTCGACCACCCGCCGCAGGTAGGAGCGGGGAATCCACTCGCTGTGGTGCAGGTCGGTGAGGAGCGCGATGCGAAATCCGTCGAACTCCTCGGGCAACCCCCGCAGTGTCACGCTGGTGCGCGTGATGGTGCAGTGCGCCGCCGCCAGGAACGGCCCCAGGGCGAACCCCAGGGACGTTCCGGCTATGGCCTTCGCGGCAAGTGAGAGAAAATCCCTACGCGTCACGGGTTCCCTAGGGCGTGTTAACGTAAATATCTTTCCTGGGGGCGTAGAAAAGGTTAAGCGGGAAAGATGGAGTTAAGTGAGGAGCACTACGAAAGGATAGAGCATTGCTTTCCGAAGCACCGAGGCAGCTTGAAGTACAGTAATCTCAAGGCCTTG
>JAFKMU010000009.1 GCA_017305195.1 Verrucomicrobiota bacterium
CCTTGTTGATGCCTTTCGCCTTTGTTCTGGCGGTCATGGGCATCGGGGAAATGGGCTGGCGGGCCGGTTCCGACACCCGCGCCATTCTCGGCGCGTTAATTAAGACCATTCTGATCGTTTGCCTACTGGCGGGCTATCCGTCCGCCATGAACCAGGGCCAGCGGGCTTTCGCGGAAATGCGCAGCAAATTCACCGACGCCCGCAATGCCAAGTTTGTCCAGCTTCTCCGCTCACGCATCGAGAATCAGCCCTCGGACTCGTGGACAGACTTGGGAAAGGTCGTACCTGCCGCCATCGGCATGTTTTTCCAAGGCATCGGAAGTTTCATGCTGATCGTCCTGGTCTTTTTCCAAAACTTTGCCATCGCCGGTCTGATTGCGGTTTCTCCGCTTTTGCTGGGATTCCTCTTCCTTTCCTATACGCAGTCGCTCGGGATTCAGTTCTGTATCACGTCGCTAACCGTCCTGCTGTGGCATGTCGCTATCTGCCTTGTTGATATCGTGATTGTCGCCATCAGCGATTTGCTTTTCGCGCCGATCACCACGGGCGGAATCGTTCAAACAGGGCCAAATCTCATCATGGTTCAGAACTGGTTGATGTTCCCGTTTATCATGGCGTTTGCCGCCATCATCACGGTGTTCTTTTACCTCTCGGTGCCCTTCGTGGCGGGGGCGATCATGAAAGGACTGAGCGGCACCACCGCCGCCTTACAAGCCGGGGTTCAGGGAACCATGCAAGCCGCAGGGCTGGCCGTGGGTGCGGGGCTGACCGCTGCCGGAGCCGCTGCCACGTTGGGCGGTTCCGCCGCCGTGCAAGGTGCGCTGGCCGGAACTCAAGCCGCCACCGGAGCTGCCGGTGCGGCCAGCCGCATCGCGAGCGATATTTCGGGCTCCGTCAGCGGAGGGTCGGACGTTCCTCCTCCGCCGCCCGTTCCTTCCAGCTCGTCGGGCGAAGGCAGTTCAGTTGCCAACCCGGACAACCCCGCCATGGTGGCGCACCAGACCGCTCTAGACGCCTTCGCCGTGGTGGACAATGACCGTGGCACCGTCTCCCACCATAAGGGCTCCCTTGCCACACCTCATGCCGCACAAGCGGCCTTCAATTCCCATTCCGCCAAGGCTCAGCCTTTGGCTCCGGATTCGCCGCTCGCCACTCGTAATTTCTAATCCACTCCCATGAAACTATCCGCCGTTTCCTCCATCACCAACAACCTGATCGCCGCCCGCTTCTGGATGGCTCTCGCCATCCTCGCAGTCGCCTTCGCCGTTGCCTCGCCGTTCCTGACCATCGCGGCCATGAAGCAAAAGGAGAAGGTCGTCATCCTCGATCCCGGTGGGACGCTGATCTATGCACCGCTTCTCGGCTTCGAGGAGGCAGGTAATCTCCATGCCTACCATGTCCGGCTCGCGTGCCTGGCTCTCCTTCAACGCAATCCCGTTGGGCCGGATTTGTCCGACCTCTTGAAGAGAATTTACCTCGAGGATCCCGCCCGAAGAAGAGCTGCCGCGCTCTACAAGGCGCAGAACCCGGAATTCAAGGAAAAGCAGATCCATCAAAAGGTCGAAGTCACCAAGATCGACATCCTTGACACCCGCAAAATCAATGACGGTGCCGGGAAATCGTACGAAGCCGTCAGCGTGCGGGCCGAGGGCAATCTCATCCGCACCGGCACGGTCAACAAACTGGAATTCCGCGAGCCCGTGAAATTCCAGGTCGAATTCCTCTTCATCCGCAACCCCGACCTGCTGGGCAACGGGCGTCTCCCACTCGTCGTACAGGACTTCAAATACACCGAACAGCCTCTATGAAATACCTCGTCCTCTCATTGCTTCTCGCGGCCACGGCTTATGCCGGGCCCATCACCCAAAAGCCGCTCGATGAATTTGTCATCTATGACATTCCCGTCGCTTCGAGGACCGGCACGACCACCGTCATGTTCCCTGCGGAGATCTCGGGGCTCTTTGCCAAATCTGTCGCGGCTCAGGAACAGGAGAATGCGGGCTTCCTCATCTCGTTCACTCCGGGAAACTTCTATTTCACCATCCGGGCGTTGAAGCAGGACGCCGAAGATCACCTCACGGTCATCTTCAATCGGAAGGCTTACGTTCTTCACCTGACCGCCTCGGAAAAGCCCTTCTACAACGTCACGTTCTATCAGGACGAACGAAAGGGTAAGGACGGAGGCCGAGCAGCCATTGTGCCGGAACGGCTCCTTTCCTTGATGGACAAGGCCAAGGCTTATCCGCTCTTTGAGGCCAATCACCCGGACGCTCTGGCCGGTGTGCTGCATGCTGCCCCAGATATCACCAATTACTATGACGGCTTCAACGTCCGTATCCGCGATGTCTGGCGCTTCGAACAAGACGACACGCTGATTTTTCGGGTGGAGTTTGAGAACACTTCCGACCGCACAGTTTATTACAAACCGCAGGACTTGGCCGTGCGGCTCGATGAGCGGATTTATACGCAATCGTTGGCGGATGCCTCCGGCGTCATGCCTCCCAAATCGGTGACACCCGCCTTTTTTGCCATCACCGGAAACGGACAGGGTGGCCGCAACAATCTCGACCCCGACAACAAATGGAACGTGCTCGTCATTCGTGCCGGTTCCCAAACCGCAACTCTCACTCCCGACTTCAAATGAACCTTCGCACTGTCTTCACCGAATTGTTCCAGAAGCCCACAGGGCGGCTCGCGCTCTTCCTGCTGGCTGGTGCGGTAATCCTCGCCTTCGTCCTGATGGGAAAGAGTTCCCGAAGCGCGGAACCGGTCAATCCACCTGTCCCGTCCCAAGCTACCATGGCGAAAGGATATTCCTTCTCGGAAGAAATTCCGACGCCGACCCGTGCCCAGCCACCGGCCACGCCGCGCGCCGTGGCAGAAAACGGCACAGCCCGGCCCGTCTCGACTCCGAAACCCCCGCCTCCAATTCCTCAGGCGATTTTCGCCACCAAGGAAGCAGCCCGCAGTGAGAACTATCTGCCCTTCGGTCGTCTGCTTCGATGCGAACTGGTCAATACGGTGGATTCCACCAACATCGAAACGCCTATTATCGGACTCATTACCGAGGACGTTTGGCACGACGGACGGTTGATCATTACCGCTGGCACGGAGGTTCACGGAATTGCGCAGAAGACGGCCGCCCGCGAACGCATCGGCTCGGAACGCAAATGGATGCTGGTCTTTCAGGATGGCCGGGAAATGCCGCTCTCGGGGACGGTGCTCGATTACGCCCCTGACGGTACAAATGCCGACCGATGGAGTGAGACAGACGGTTCCGCGGGGCTGCGCGGCTACATGATTGCCGCCGACAAATACGCCGAGGCCAAGGCCGTTTTGGCCGCCATGATTTCAGCCGGAGCCGGTGCTTTCCCTCAGATGACCAATATCATCTCGCCACTGACCGGAGGCGTCACCCAGGTGCAGGGGGGCGGTTATCAAGACGCCATTGCCGCCGGTATCCAGGCGGGCGGGCAAATCTACTCTCAGCGCCTCCTCGAAGGCCTCGACAAGGAACCCTACTACGTCCGCGTTCCAGCCGGGACCCTCTTTTACCTCTACGTCACCCAAACGGTGGACATCGCCAAAGCCACCACCGGCCTTACCTCCACCACCCCAACCAACCCATGAAATACCTCATCTCCATCCTCGCCCTGTCTGTTTGCGCGGGCTGTGCCACGCGCAAGGAACCCGTTACCAAATCCGTGGCTGTCGTTCCCGGTACGAGTATTTCCGCGAAGAGGTTGCCCACCGTCCGCACCCCGGAAACGGTTAAGGCCTATCCGGTGGGCCGGTACACCGATCCGAACTACCCGGACGAGATGCACGAACGGCACACCGTTTATCGCCGGGAGCAATCGCCGGATTGGAACTATCTGCCCGATCCGCCGATGGCTTTGCCTCTCGGCCCGACCGTGGCGGGTTCCCACCCGTCGCCATCCTACTACGCGAAGGCTGAAGGGGAATTGAATGCGCAGCAGCGGGCCTACGCGGATGCCTTGCAGGAGCAGAACCGTGCTATGAAAAAGCGCATTGAATCCTTGCAGCAGGAGGCGGGCAAGGTGCAGGGGCTCGAAAAGGAAATCGACCGGCTGAAAAAGCAGATCGACGATACGCCGGAGCCTGCCGCCACTCCCACTCCCCGCCAGCCAGAGCCCGCCAAGACGGAGAACGATGATGTCTTTTCAGCCGTCGAACCCGAGCTGCCCACGTGGGAAGAGGGCGTTTCCGACCAGAGCCAGGACTTCCTGATCTCGCAAATGCGCCTCAATGACGAATTCGCCGCCGAGCTTGCTCAGGTGGAACAGCGCCAGCGGGCCGTGGTGGCTTTCTCACCCTTCGTTCACCGCAAGGAACTCGCCTCTCTCACCCAATAATCACATGAACACACCCAAACCCGCCAACGTCACAGTCACCCTCGACGAAGATACTTTTGCGATCTTCAAGGAGGCTTCAGAAATCGTCGAAAACGCCGGGATTCGCGTTCCGACCGCTCATCTCGTCCAAACCATGCTGAACGCCGAGAGTCAGCGGCTCAGCCCCCGCAAGGTAGCCCAGCGTTTTCTCAAATCCATCATTCAGCAAATCGGTGGCCTGCGCGGAAACACAGCCCTCGATGACGAGGACGATGATAAGGTTCCGGCGCTCAAAACCGCCTCCGCCAAGGCCTGAGTTTTCCATCGAACCCGTTGACCAGCACGGTTACGGGGCCACCAGGCCGAAACACCGTGCGCCACAATGCAATTACATATGGCAATCGCATCCCCAAAAAAGAAAGAAGAGCTGGCAAAGCAGTTCAAGGTGAACCCCGAAGTCAACGCCAAGCTGGACGCCTTCATGAAAGCCGAACCGGACCTGGTCCAGTACGTCAAGGACCTGCCACGCGAACAGCTCGAGCGAAAGTTCCTGCTTCGCAAGATGAAGGATCAGGAACAGAAGGAAGGGTACACCGCGAAGGTGAAGACTTGGCTGGCCAAGCCGGAACAGGCCGACCTGGTGAAAAGCATCAAATCCACCATCAGCCCGAACATGGCGCAGGAGCGTCAGGAGCAGGCTTTGGTCACAGCGGCCAAAAACCATATTCGCAACGCCGGGATCAAACTTGGCTGACTTCCTCGGGCGCGTCGGTCGGCCTGCGGTCGGCGCGCCTCCATTCATTCGTGTATGCGTCCCACCTCTCCAAAGTGCCGGTTTAGCCAGGCTCCATTGGCTTTTCTGAGCGAGGTTCGTTCCGAACAACGTGCGTCTGCTGGGAGGAATGAAATACAGTCCGCTGAAGACCGCGGATTCATTGATGCGAAGGAAGCGGCGACGTTCCTCGGTATCCCTTTGCGCTCCCTTCACCAGTATGTCCAGCAGGGACTGCTTCCAAGTTACAAGCTGGGCCGGCATCGCCTTTTTCGTCGCCAAGAGTTGCTCAATGTCCTCCAAGCTACAAACAAGGCAACCCGAGAAGAAATTTTAAGATAACGTTAGCCCCTTATTATAAATTGTTTACGAACTTTTTTTGCCCGAGATACAGGCATCGGACATCATATGTCCGATGCCTTTCGGTATATTTCCGAAATGGCTCTTTTCACTATGACGGATTTCCGTTTAACTCATCCCCTGCTCCGCCTTGACAGACGCCTGACTGTTGTTGCCGAACCTGTCTCTGGTTCGTTTTTCATGGCGTTTTGCTCCCATTTTCGCGACAGTTATTCACAGGTTATTCACACTTCCCAACAATGAACGGCGCACTCCACACAATTGGCCTTTTGCCGAAAAGCGGCAAAGCAGGGGTGTCTGTTCCTGGCCTTGTTCCTGTATCGGCCTCTGAAAAACTCGTTCGTGTCGATGAACAGGCCGCTCTCTTGCAGGCTCTAGGCATCGGTGACATTGATTACATCTTCTTTCGCCGCTTTTCAGATCAGCGATCCTCCCAGGTAGCAGCTTACGTCATTGACAACAGCGACGAACGCTTTAATCACGAGCAGCTCGCCGAAATTCATAAAAAGCTTTGGCTCAACGGTAGTGCACCGCTCTTGTACGTGGGATGGGAAACTCGCGTTGACATTCTGAGCTGCGCGAGAGGCCCCGATTTTTGGCAGGATACAGGCACTTCCCGTTATCAACCGGCCGAGCAAATTGAAGTTGCCGCTCAGGTCTCTTCGGCTCTTCTCCAAAAGCAGCAACGATTTTCCGCCTTTCGCCTGAGCGATGGTTCTTTCTGGGATAACCCTGAAAACTCTCATTTCGCCGATGCGGAAAAGGCTGCCCATCGCCGCCTAATCAATGCCGTTGTCGAAACCGATCAGGAATTGGACGGGAAAGCCAACCCCCTTCTGAGACGGCTTTTATTGCTCACTGTCCTCATCAAGTATCTAGATGACCGAGGCGTATTTCCCGCAAATTGGTTCGCGCAGTTCCACCGCGGCGCAACGACATTTTTCGACATTCTGCAGCAGGGGTCGCCCGACGAATTGCGCGAACTCCTGGGCCGACTCGAGCGCAAGTTTAATGGGGATGCTTTTGCCCTCCCGGAGGATGTGCAGCAATTGACAACCAAATCGCTTCGCAGTTTTGCGGATTTGGTAGAAGCAAAAACCCTGCGTAGCCAGCGGTATCTGTGGGAGCAATTTTCATTCCGTTATCTGCCCGTTGAGGTTCTCAGCCATTTGTATCAGAGATTTGCCCAGTCCGGGGTGGGCGCTGTTTTTACACCTCCCTTCGTTGCCGGTCTGATGCTCGATTACGCCATGCCTTATGCGTCTCTCACCGGGCATGAGCGTATTCTCGATCCGACTTGCGGCTCTGGAGTGTTTCTCGTGGGCGCCTTTCGAAAATTGGTTCATTTCTGGCGAAGCAAGAATCACTGGAAACAGCCGGATGTCCCTACGCTTAAAGCCATTCTCAAGAAAAGCATCTTCGGTGTCGAATTGCAGGAAGAAGCCGCACACCTGACGATTTTCAATCTTGCCCTGGCTATCTGCGACGCCCTTCAACCCAACGTTATCTGGAAGGATTTGCGGTTTGAAAAGC
>JAFKMU010000034.1 GCA_017305195.1 Verrucomicrobiota bacterium
TCAACAATGAGCGTGAAGTCGTAGTACGGATCGGTCTGCGAAAGCAGGTCGGACATGAAGGCGGATTTTCCGGCTCTGGTCATGCCGAGCAAAACGGCAAGCTGCGGCGTGCCGGACAGGAAATTGCGAACCCCAATCAGGTTCCGGTTGCTGCCGTCGTAGAGAGCTTCCGCGTCCTTGAGATGTCCGGTGAACGTCGAGGAAAACGGCAGGATGTCGGCCAGCCATTCATCGAGTCCGTTGTCGGCGTGGTGGGTGTATTTGCCCCACAGCCATCCCGGCCAGGTCTGAAACCAAATGTTCTTGGTGGTGGCGGCAGAGGAAAGATTGCTCGTCCAGGATTGCGCGTCCTCCATTTGGCCGAAGGCCGTCTCGATCTGCCGGGTTTTGGAAATCAAGCCGTTCTCGGTCGAATCCCAGACATGGACTACGTAGTCATACAGGAAGGGGACAACGTCCCCCTGGGCCAGATTCCGGATGCGCTCTTCCTTGACGGCCTTGGAGGTCAGAAGCGAATGCTTGCCCTCGGCCGCATAGTCGCCCCTCACCCGCTCCAGGGAGCGTTCCGCCTTGGAAATCTCGCGTCGAACGTTCTGGGGGTAAAGATTGATGGTGATGGCGTAGTCGAGGAACGGGAGCGAAGTGAGCGCCCAGAAGATCCCGCGCCGGGTCCGCTGGGGCCGCCGCTTCAGGATGATCAGATTGTGGTAATAGCCATCGGAGAAAAAGCCGAAGGTCTTCCCGGCCTGTACCCCTTGGTGCCAGCAATTTTGGTGGATGGTTTCGTCCTCGCGGAACTGGGCAATGGGATCGTAGTTGTCGCGCCGGAGATAGGACGGATTGAAGAACGTGGCATAATAGCGGAACAAATCCGCCGTGGACATGGCCGTGACCCGGCAGCCATGTGGTTCCAGTAATGACGTGATGACGCGCCCATGTTGCTCGAAGCCTTCCCCATACTGCGCCAGAATGCGTTTGTAGTGTTCTTGCAAAAGTTCCTGACTCGCGCCAGCCGGCGGATTGACGCCGATGGGTTTTGAAAGGAAGAGAACGAGCTTTTCCCGACGCAGCTTGCCGTCCTGCATGGCCCGCCAGTAGCGGTTGAATCGCTCGTTGCGGGTGATGGCCGCCCACGAATCCGGCTCACAGCGATCCTCAGTCACCTCGTTATAGGCGAGGAGTTCGTCGCGGAAATTGGAATCGACCGACCAGCGAATTTGCGCTCGGGTGGACTCGTCGAGCGTGTGTAGGAACTG
>JAFKMU010000061.1 GCA_017305195.1 Verrucomicrobiota bacterium
GTTGAAGTTGTTAGGCCTGACGGGAGGTAGGGGTCAGTATGCATCATCTTACAGGCAAAAAGTTCAAAAAGCGCACCCGGAACGCTTACGGGGCTTCATCAAGGTGAAAGATAATGAACGCTGACCCCTATTCCTCTAAACGTCTTTGCTGTTTGTTTTGTTTGTCGCTCGTGTTTGCTAATGATGTGCGCGCGTTATCCAATGAGGAAATTATTGAGCGGGTCGGCGCTGTTGTTAATGGTCCTGCGTTTGTTTTTGAGCGGGAAGAGATTTCAGAATGGCAGCAGGCGGTTCTTAAAGATGGTAAAATTGTGGTAACGGGTGATTGTCTTCCGGATCAGGTGACTAAAGCGGTAGGTGATTGTAATAGAAATATTTCAGTGGTTTCAATTATTAGTGATGTTCCGGATGGGAGTCCTGTGATTGTTTTGCCGTCTCCGGACTCGATTGCGATTGTGTTTCTTGGTCCGATGAATCGTGATCCTGAGAAATTCAGCTATATTGCGGTCGCGGTTTTCTCCGTTGAGGGTAAACATAAGTTTACTGTCCTGCCGTCAGGGTAGTGGGTCCAAAAACGCTCCCGCAAGATTCGCGTGATTTTCTGAAGGTGAGAGAACGTGCGCACGGACCCCTCGCAGTCAGTCAGATCACTCCTTTTCTGGAGTCTGCGCTCCGCTCGTCGTGCGGAACCTGATCTTGCCGCCGTTGGGGATGCTTCTGATTTGCCGGGCGAGGTCTGCGTGGATGCTGATGACCTCTTTGGCGGGGCAGGCTTTCAGCAGGGAGCCGTTGGCGCCTTCCTTCGGAAACTGGGGTCAGGCGTTGGACTGTATTCGGTTTATGACGCTGAGCCAAATTTTTGGAGAATTTATGATAAGCTAAGCGATTCGGACGTTCAGGGGGGAGTGTCGCTGGAAAGCTGGCGGTTCGGCTTGATCGTAACCTCGATCTTGAATCCATCTGTTTCAAAAGACTGGTGATCGGCCCATCTGCATTGGAAGGTCTGATCAAAAGTCCCATTTCCCTTGACCTTATCCGTCCAGCGCAATTCCAGGTGGGCTTGAAACCCGTCGCTGTTTATCTGCCGTAACGTGAGGGAACCTATTCCTCGACTGCCTGAGGTTCCTCCCCAGCCGGTGCCAGCGAGTGCGGGGAACCGAGGATCATTTTTGTCGACTGCCCGGATGCCGATGGCAATGGTATCCTTCCTCCAGACATCTTTCTTTTCGAAGGCAACGGATACAATGAAATCTGCGTCGCCGCCGGTTCTGACGGATTCGAGCCGATCTTTTTGCCAATCCAATCCAGCGATAAACTTTTGAATATCGTCGGCCCGACCGGATGAAATGAAGGCCGCCAAGACCAGAATGGGAATCACAGCAACACGCATTACAGAGGAGGAAGTGAGAGGGCAGGCCGATAATTTGCATGTCTGGCCTGAGGTACCATACGCGGTGAGATGAAGTCATGGCGAGGAAGCCGCGACTGGAGTTTGTCCCGTACATTCAGCATGACCCGAAACATGTAAATTATCGGCCCGACCCTTGCTCCTGGTTCCCCCACAGGGTAAAAATAGTCCTCTCTCAAGGCTTCCAAATCGGCAATGTCGCCCAATTTGCGGGGAACCCCATACCGACAGGTACGTGTGCTGGTTGCGCCGTTACAAGGGCGCGAACGTCACCGGGCCAAGTGCTGGTTGGCTCAATGATGCTCCTCATATAGGCAAGCAGAACCAGAGTGTTGTAGATTTTGTGGCGGGCGGAAGTGTTCAAGCTGGCCACCAGATCGGGTGGCCCCTTCTTCGGCAATTCGATGGTGAAAACCATGCGGCGGTTCCAAACTCGCGAATGATGCGCACAGAGATTTCTGATGTATGTCAGATGGTGAAGGAGGGAGCCAAACACTTCCTGGGATAATCCATAGGCCGAGGCAATCCGTTTCCGGTCGGCGTCTTTGGCCAGCAGAGAATACATTTTACTGACGTTTCCGAAGCTCATGACTTCACACACCGCCCAAATTGGCGGATGCGACATCCCGTAGTTCGTTTTGAAATGGGCGATAAACTCCTCCCGGCTGCGAGCGATCTCCTTTTCGATAGTTTGCAGGGTGCGCTTGTACTCCTTTGGCTTTCGAAAGTGTGCTGGGGTGGCGTAGGCGAGAGGTCCATAGATGTGGCCAAGTTCGTAGGCCCAGCGGGACCGCACCGAAATTTCCACTCTTTTGGCGGATTCGTTAATCAACCGGCGAAGCTCGCGATCAAATTGATACAGTTCCCACATTTCTTCAAAATGGACGCCGGGGCGAAATGTTTTGAGGGTCGTGGTGGCGAGAAACGGATACTGGTACGCCGAAAGACGGTAGTAATTGCAATGAGCCAGACAGTGTTCCGCGAAAGCTGGGTTGAGCACAATCAACCCTCGGTTCTGGAAGACGGCTACTTGCTGCGTGTAGGTTTGGGCTGTCTTTGAAAACGTCCCTGCCGTTGGAGCCTTTTCGTAACCAAAAAATCGTAGAATGCGGTGGATCACATGCGGGAAAAACATGGTCGCCTAAAAAGAAGAAACCCGCCGATTTGAGCATACTTTCGTAGAGGCTTGGCGGGTGTTGTTGAGGTGAATATGCACGGCAGGAGGGTCAATGTCAAGATCACCCACGAGCTACACAACGGCGACGTGAATCTTGTTCGCAAGTATTCAACCTGAGCCACACTATGATCTTGGCTGCGGGGAAGACGGGAGCCGGGCAGTAAAAATCAAAAAACTCCCGGGGATCGGAAAATGTGCGTCGCTCAAGCGATGGCGTCTTCTGACGGGCGGCCTTGGAGCCATAGGACTCCTTCTGCCGGTTCGCCGACTTTTGGAATGTAGCCATCAAGGATTGCTTCGGACGCGTAGACTGCTGCACGGAAGTCGGTTTCTTCGGGGCGGGCCAGGACGATTGTAACCTTGTAGAAGCCTTGTCCGTTGACTTCGATTCGCTCGACGCGTTCCGGAATACCTCGGAATTGGTAATCGCTTTTGGCATCTGCTGGCATTAGCCAGCAGGCGTGCTCCAGGGAGAGTGAAACGGTTGTGATCTTGTTGACGTCGGCATTGGGGTCTTCTTTCAGGGCGTTGGCTCGTTCGATTTCGAGGAGCGGTCCGCCGTCGACCTTGATCTCGTGCTGCTCGCAGGCGCGGAAGACATAGGAGAGGGCCGTGACAATGAAGTCGGTCGTGTATCCAATCTTGTATGAGGATTTGTTGAGGAAATAGAGGGGATCGAAAAAGCTGAACTCAGCGCTCCCGGTGCTGGCGTCGACGATGCCCTCGTTGGGATTTACCCAATCTTCCGCGGATTTGATCGTGAGAGAGTTCACGCAGCCGTCATGCGGGAATGGGTACGCAGTGAAAACAATGTTGGATTTGGGTTCGCTCACGGAATTTGTGGAAATGAGGGCGACGAAGCGGAAGGGGCCGTCCGGGTAAGCGACGCCGAAACACTGCTCTTCGCGCGGAGGGTGTTCTCCGTCGTCGCAAAGGTAGGTGGAACGTCCTATAACTGATCCCTTGTGCACGATGGCAGGTATCCAGTCGGCAATGACATCCTCGCCTGCTCCAGCGGCGGCTTCCCAGTGATATCCATGTCCCATCGGGTGAGCTTAGAGTCTTGCCTGTCAGGGCTCAAGAGGTTGTTGCTAAGCCTTGGTGATGACCTGAGAGGGAATGGTGCCGTGTGAACTCGAAGAGATGGTGATTTTCCGCCTTGGGCAGTCAATGTGGCGGCGACTCGCGTAATGCCTTAGAAAAGGAGAGGGGGCTGTCGGGGAATGGGTGACAGGCCCCCTCCGGGGAGAGGGGCGGAGACTTGCCGGTCGTCCGCCTGGGTGGAGAAACTACTTTTTGGCTGCTTGCGGCTGCTGGCTCGGCCTGGCGCTGGGGCGGGGCGGGGCGAGTGGGGCGAGTGGGGCGAGTGGGGCGAGTGGGGCGAGTGGGGCGAGTGGGGCGAGTGGGGCGAGTGGGGCGAGTGGGGCGAGTGGGGCGAGTGGGGCGAGTGGGGTGGGCGACGCGATTTTTGGGGATGGAGCGCTGGGCTCCCGGGAAATGCTGGCTTTAGGCGGGTGCCTTAGAAGGCGAAGCGGAGGCCGAGACGGGTGAGGCTTTCGTGGAGGCCGCTGTTGCCGTAGAGGTAGCGGCTGTCGAGGAAGGTGCCGATGGGGTGGCGGGGGATGAGGTTGCCCTGGAGGCTGTCGAAGACGCCGCCGAGGTTGCCGGAGCCGGTGGCACCGCCGAGGGAGTTGTCGACGCCGATGCCGATGTAGCGGGTGATGAAGTAGTTGACGCCGAGGTTGCCGCCGAGGCCGTTGGCGCTGCGGTTGTTGAACTGGCCGAGCATGGCGGCGAAGCTGGCGTCGAGTTGGATCTCTCCGGTGGGGCGAGATGATGCGGGCTGGGTCTTGCGGCGCGGGGCGGTTGGAAAGGTTTGCGGATGCGGGGACGGCGTGCCGGAGTCAACAGTTTGACATTCGCGGGGGGTTGCATGGCCGCGGGGATGGGGGGATGATGCGGACTGTTCCCCCAAACAATCCTCCCTTTCCCACCCCAATCGTGTCTGCCATGTGTCGCCGCGTTTCATTTTTCTCCGCCCGGGCTTTTACGCTGATCGAGATGCTGGCTGCGGTGGCGATCCTGGGTGCGCTGGTGGCGATCCTGCTGCCGTCGCTCAGCGCGGTGCGGACGGCGGCGGATGGCGGGCGGTGCGTGGCGAATCTGCACAACATGGCGCTGGCGTTCAAAGCCTACGCGCAGGATAATGACGGCTACCTGCCCGCGCCGCGGTATGCGAATCCTGGGACTCCGGCGAGCAATCCGAATCCTCAGGGATCGACCTGGCAGATGGAGCTGGCGCCGTATACGACGGGGCCGCTGCGGGCGAATAATATCTACCGGCTGAAGGAGGTGCCGATCGGCCAGAATACGCAGATCTGCCCGACGTACCTGAAGATGTTTCCCTCGCAGACGGCGATGCGCGACAGCGGGCTGAACGCGGCGGGCTACGGGATGAATCTCAACCTGAACGTGGGCGGGCAGGACATCAACTTTGGCGGGCGGATTTACAACCGCTTCAAGGAGATCGGCATCCTGCGCCCGGCGACCTCGATCCTCGTGGGGGACAGCGCGGATTACCATATCGACTGCCGCACGGGGACGTGGCAATACATGTCGCCGACCGCGACGAAGCCGGACGGATGCAACTCGGGCGCGCCGAAGCGGCACAACGGCAAGGCGAATTACCTTTTCGCCGACGGCCACGTGGAGACGCTCACGCCGGAAGCGGCGCTGCCGCTGCTGAAGTTTAACCCCTGACGGGGAGACTGTTGGTTTTCAGTGGTTCAGTTTTCAGACGGCGTGCAAAGGAGCGCCCGCCGCGAACCAGTCGCCACGCCGTGATAATGGCTCACGGGAGGGCGGAAGACAGTTTTTACAGAAGGTCGCGAAGGGGGGGGGCGCAAAAATGAGTGGGAAATGGAGGGAAGGAACTGCGAATGTGGAGGAATGAAACCCTTTTCAAAAATACTCAAAGTAAAGTCGCTCCAATTGGGAGACTACGTGGCGATCCCTCGACTCGATGGACGTTACGTGCATGCGCGAATCTACAAAGGCGCCGTCGGCATCTTCTCCGGCCGGCACGATGAGCCTCAATCCTTGGAACGACTCTTGGGAAAAACGCCGAGAAAGTTTTACTATTACTGTTCCCTGCCAGGCGGCCGATATCAGAAGGATTGGGTCTTTATTGGGCGCGTTCCGTTTGAGGACGCTGAAGCGATGTGGCCTCCGGCGATGTCGACGACGGATGGAATCTACAAAACAAAGCCCCAGGTCTACTGGAAGGGCGGTTTTATGGATGTCACGGAGGAGGAGTTGAAAGGAAAACAACCATGGATTGTCCATGGATTCACCTCCCTTCAGGAGATCGTTTCGGGAACCTATAAAGATCCCTGGAAAAAACTGCGCCGACGACGCGCCGACTCTCCTGCGTAACGATGCCGCAGGCAACCGCTCCGCCGCATCCCTTCTGGAATATCAGATAAAATCTCTGAGCGAGGCGGGAAAGCTCGCGCTGGTGAAACAATGGAACCCGCCGCCGTGAGGAATATCCTGCAGCACCACTCCGTCCTACTCTCCAGCGGAAATATCAACTTTAAAGGCACTCCGCTAAAATGAATGGGTAAGGAGGGGCGGGTTTGGGAGGCTTTTTGGAATGGAAAGCACGCAATTATTCGAGATGGCGCCGGGGTTGAGCGGAGGGTGGAAGGCGGTGAGGAGCGAGTTTTCCGTGGTTCAATTTTCCGACAGCCCGGGAAGTGCGATCCGCCGCGAGCTGATCCGCCGGGCCGGGAGAATGAGCCGAGGGAAGGCACTTTTTTACCAGAAGG
Organism: Verrucomicrobiota bacterium; assembly: GCA_017305195.1. Lineage (GTDB taxonomy): Bacteria > Verrucomicrobiota > Verrucomicrobiia > Chthoniobacterales > Terrimicrobiaceae > Terrimicrobium. The sequence goes on from JAFKMU010000061.1 coordinate 6,416, forward strand.
ACGCAAAAGGTTTGGCCGCGGGGCTTCGTTGTCGGATCGCCTTTTTCGCAGGGCGCGGCGGTGTTTTTCACCGCGTCGTCTCATCCTCGCAAAACGGCATTTTCTTTGCAGTGTTGGCTCCGGCTGTTTTCGCGGACTCGGCTCTGTAAACGATGGCTTCCGGGGCGTCCTGCGCGAGGTGGCATCGTTTGTGCGCAGTCGGAAAACTGAACCACGGAAAACTCGCAGTCTTCCCGTCCCCGCTTCCCGGCGGTGAGGGCGAATGAGATTCGTTCTCGGTGCGGGGTGGGGTTTTTTGGGCGCGGGGCGACTCTGGTATTGCATAAGGGACGCTAATATGTGTAAGTGGGACTTGGCTTAGTAATAATCCTCCCCCTGTAGTCTTATGAAAGCCAGTGATCTGGTGCCTGGTCGGGCTGTCGTCCGCCGCGTGGAAGCGGACTGGGCGAGGGGTGTTGTCCCGAGAGGCGTGGTGGCGGGGAGCGCGGATCGCATCGTGCGGATGCTTCGGATGGCCGGGAGTCCGGCGGGGAAAGGTTTTTCACCGAAGAAGTTATCACGAAGGAGGAGATCACGATGAGCGAGATGATGAATGAATACGAGATGACCCGGGCGCAGCTGGCGGACCTGGTGGAGGAGACCCAGGGTTTCCTCACCACGGAGGAGCTGAAGGCCGTGCGCGGGTATCTGGAGCATGGGGAGTGCGGGCTGGCGTTTGAGCACCTGTGCGATGCGCTGCGGGACGGGACGACGGAGATGTCGCCCCGGCAGTACGCGCAGCTGGAGCGGCTGGGCATCCGCATGGAGATCGACAGCATGGAGTGGCTGGGGCTGCCGCATGGGCGGCGCTGGCACGTGCGGGAGTTTCGGCAGAGGCCGTCTTCCCTGTGATGGTGGGGGGAACGTGGTGCGGCGGAGCGAGTCCGCCGCGCCACGGGATGTGTCCCCCGGAGCTAAACCCTGCGGGCGGGCTCCCGGCGTCCGGCTTTTCGGCGGGCGCTTTTTTTGTCTGAGAGCGGAGAAAATCTGTAGGTGGTGCCGGGTGGGAAGCGAAGGGTTGCCGTGAAGGGTGGGTTGCCCGGGAGGAAGTCGCCGCCGCATCGCGGTCGCCACTTTCTGGCGACGGCTGGTGTTCGCGATCGCTGGCTCCATCTTTTTTAGACAGTTCCAGAGGGGGCTTTTTGGTGTTGGGCGGGAGTTTGGGCAGGGAGGGCGTGGCGTGAGGCGGGGCTGTCTCGTGGTTGGGTGAAAAAACGATGTCCGATGGGGCGTGAGGAAACCCGTTGACAAGCGATGTGGTTTATTTTAACTCTACTCAAGTCACGCCCCCAATGACTCACTCTTTCCCATCTCAAAACCTCCCGTGGAGCCGCTGCCGGGCGTTTTCGCTGACCGAGACGCTGATCGTGGTCGCGCTGGTGTCGATCGTGATGGCGCTGATCGTGCCGTCGGCGCAGTCGGTGCTGCAAAAGGCGCGCGCGGCGCAGTGCCAGGGAAACCTGCGGCAGATCGGGGCGGCGCTGGCGCTGTACCAGGCGGATAACAACAACTCGCTGCCCAAGGTGTACGACACGGCGTCGGGGTATTACTGGTTTCACCAGCTGCTGGGGCTGACGCCGGGAGGGCAGGGGGCGAATTACCTCGGGTCGGCGAAGGTGCTGGCCTGCCCGTCGAATCCGAAGAAGGCGACGACCTACCTGACGACGCCGCCGACGGTGGTGGGCTTCGGGATGTACGACCCGATCATCTGGACGCCGTCGTCGCATCGCTCGCAGGATGAGGCGCGGCTGCCGATGAAGATCCTCAAGCCGTCGGACTGGCCGCTCGTGATGGATGCGGACAAACTGGCAATCTACAGCCTGGATAATCCCACGGCCGAGGCGGCGGGGGATGCGCGCTACGCGGCGCGGCATAACAACCGGGCGAACGTGCTGATGGCCGACGGCCATATCGAGCAGGCTGCCTACGGGGAGAAACGCTGGACGCAGTCGGTGCTGAACAGCCCGGCCTATATCGGACGATGAAGAGTGTATTGCCTCTTTCCCTGGCGGCGGCGGTGCTGCTGCCGTGGCTGGCCGCGCAGGATGCCTGCGGGGCGGAGTGGAGCGTGGCGGTGCGGCCCGGCGTGCCGTCGGGCATCGCGTACCAGGGGGAGGGCGTGAGCTATGAGCTTACCGTCACGCCGGGCGATGCCGGGACGAAGCAGGCGGAGTTGCAGGTGGCGGTGGAGGAGTTTGGAGGGGAGACGGTGACGGAGAGCCGGACGCTGGATTTCTCCGGGCCGTCGGCGTCGGTGGTATTGCCTCTCTCCACGGAGCGCTGCGGGTATTACGTGCTGAAGGTGCGGGTGTACGCGGGGGAAAAGCAGGTGGCGGCGCGCGAGACGGCGCTGGCGGTGGTGATGCCGCTGGCGGATGCGGGCGGCCCGTCGCCGGGGAGTTTCTTTGGGTCGATGTTCATCCGGGACGCGGCGGCGGCGCAGCGCCTGGGGATACGGTGCGAGCGGTCGCAGGCGGTGTGGGAGTGGCTGTCCCCGGCGGAGGGGACGTACTCGTGGGAAAAGCTCGATGCGCGCGTGGCCGACATGGCGCAGCACGGGATCGCGACCGTGCTGGTGGTGCGCCCGGAGTTTCCGCCGAAGTGGGCGGAGTGGAAATCCCCCGAGCAACTGCTGGAGGAGCCGTACTTTGCGAAGTACCTGAAATTCATCGACGACCTGGCGGTGCGGTATCGCGACCGGGTGGCGGGGTTTGAGATCATCAACGAGCCGGACCTGGAGGTGCGGCGCGGGGCGCAGGGGAGCATGGCTCCGGCCGAGGTGTATGCCCGGCTCCTGCAGGCGGCGGCGGATCGCATCCGCGAACTGGCCCCGGGCGTGCCGGTGCTGGGGCTGGATGTGAGCGGGGTGGATTTCCCCGGGCTGCGGTTTTCCCGCGATGTGCTGGACCTGCGGCCGCGGAGCCTCGACATCATGGCGGGGCATCCGTACACGGCGTCGCGTTACCTCGGGGCGGATGCGCGGGCGGAGTCGCCCGATGCCATCGACACAGTGGGGCGGTTTCGCTCGATGGTCGAGCTGATGCGGTCGCACGGGCTGGCGCCGCGCGTGTGGGCGACGGAGTTTGGCTGGGCGCTGCACAAGGACGAGGCGCTGGACTCGGCCCCGGCGCAGCTGCTGGCGGCCTACATCGCGCAGGCGATCTCGCTGGTGCGCACGGTGCCGGAGGTGGAGAAGCTCTTCTGGTTCTCGACGTTCTTCCCCGGGTACGAGAAGGGGTTCACCTACGCGATGATCTTCGGCGCGCCGCCGGACTCCTATCCCACGCCGGGGGCGGCGGCGTATGCGACCTGCGCGCGGTATTTGCAAAATGTGCGGCTGGTGCGCGACATCCCGCTGACGGGGTCGGCGCGGGCGCTGCGGTTTGAGGATGCGGCGGCGGGCCAGACGGTCTTTGTCACCTGGCTGCGCGAACCGCAGACGGTGGGCGGCGAGCTGAAGGTGGCCCTCGATGGCGCGGCCTTCCCGGGGATGGAGCTTTGCAACGCGCTCGGGCGCACCATGACGGGCGACTGGCGGGTGACGGCGCTGCCGCTCTTTGCGAGAGTCAATACAGCAGAGGCGGACCGCCTGGAGGCCGCGCTGAAGGCCGCTCCCGCCGAGGCCCGCGAGGCGGTGCTCTTTGGCCAGCCGTACCTCGCGGGGGCCGATCTCATCCGCGTCGACGTGACGAACAACACGGCGCGGGCGATCCGGGCCAAGCTCTTCCCGGCGGATCAACCGCAGGCGGGCCGCTCGCAGGCCATCCCGCCGGGAGCCTCCACCCTGGAGGTGCGGCTGGCGGAGCCGCTACGGGGCCGGGCCGAACTGCCGCTCGTCGTGCTGGAGGAAAGCTCCGGCAAGCGGCGCACGCTGCCCTTTGCCTGCACCCTCCTGCCCATGCGCGCGGTGGCGGGGGTGAAGATCGACGGCAGGCTCCGCGAGACGGCGGGGCTGGCGGCGGAGGTGCGCGACACGCGCGATGCGGTGCTGCCCGCCGACCCGGGCGTGGACTGGAAGGGGGCGCAGGATCTCTCCATGCGCGTGTGGACGGGATGGACGCCCGAGGGCGTGTACCTCGCCGTGCGCGTGCGGGATGATGTCGCCACCGACAGCCCCGAGGGCGAGCCGCAATACTGGCGGCACGATTCGCTCCAGATCGGTTTTGATACCGGCAACCGCGCCGACTCGGGCTACGACGCCAGCGGGCGCGAGTACGGTGTATTCCCTACGCCCAAGGGCGCGGAGGTGCGGGAAAACGTGCCCGGCCAGGCGGCGCGCCCGGACATCGCGGCGGCGGTGCGGCGCGAGAAGGGCGAGACGATTTACGAGGTCTTCTTCCCCGCTGCGGCGCTGGGCGTGGAGCGTCTCGCGGCAGGCCAGGTGCTGCGCCTCAATGTCATCGCCAACGACAACGACGGCCGCGAGAGAAAGTGCTGGGTCGGGCTGTCGCCCGGCATCGGCGAGGCCAAGCGGCCATCTGTGTTTCCCCAGTGGGTCCTCGAATCACCAAAACCATCCCAACCATGAAAACGTCATTACCCTCCACCGTCGTGGCGAGTCTCCTCGCCCTCGCTGCTCTCACCTCAACCCAGGCCGCCGTCGTCACGCTGGAGGACTTCTCCGGAGTGACCAGCGGCACGCTGCTCAGCTCCGTGCCGAGCTGGTCGCTGCAATCGGGCGCCACGGACACGGCCACGGTGACCTCCACCGCCGGCTACCAGGGCGGATCGGGCGCGACGATCACCACGCAGTCGCAGTACAAATACGCGATCCCGGCGAATTACGTGATGACGCCGACCTCGCTCACGAGCGGCTACAGCATCAAGATGCAGCTCACGAGCAACAACAACTACCAGCAGGCGCAGGTGCTGCTGGGCAAGAACGACGGCGTCAACGGGCTGGCTGTGGTCTTTGACGGCGGCACGGCCAATGGCGACGCCGACAACTCGATCAAGATCTCCTCGGGCGGCACCGGCTGGGGCAGCGTGATCTACACCAACTACTCGGCGGCGAAGTGGGCCTCCGATGCGTGGTACGAGATCACCTTTTCCAATATCGCGCTGACAAACTCGGGCTACGGCCCGGCCGTGACGGGGCTCGTGACGATCACGAACCTGAACACGGGAATCGCGCTGCTGTCGGATGCCGCGATCACCGGGTTTGGCAACTCCGGCACGTTCAACACACTCAACACCGTGCTGGTCGGCAACAAGGGCACGGCGCGGTCGATAGCCTTTGACGACGTCACGGCCACGGTGCCCGAGCCAGCGACCTGGGCGCTGCTCATCCCGGTACTCCTCATCACCCTCCTCCGCCGCCGCACGCGCGCTGCCGTCTAATGAAAAAATCCCACATGCTTTTTATCGGGGCCGTCTCTCTCTCGATGGCCGCCCTGCCAGCCGCGACGCCGGTTTTTGAAGAGGGCTTCACCCAGGCGCAGGAGGGCGCTCTGCTCAAGGACAGCGCCGGGTGGTCCGTACACAATGGCGCGGGCTCGGCGCAGGCGACCGTCTCGGCGGGCTTCGCCGGGCTGGGCGCGCGGGTGACGGGCAACGAGCAGTTCCGCCTCCTCATCCCGGAGGACAAGGCAATATCGCTGACCAGCGGCGGAGGCGGCGAGCTGCGGCTGAAGCTGCGCGTGATGGCCGACAACGACGGCTACACGCTCACCCAGGTGCTGCTCGGCCAGAGCGACGGGGTGCATGGTGTCTCGGTGCGGTTCAACGGCGGCACGCATGACGGATTTTCCGACAACAGCATCCAGGTCTCGACCGGCGGCGAAAGCTGGGGCAAGGCCGCGTGGGAAACGCTGCCCGACTCGGGCTGGAAGCGCGAGACGTGGTACGAGGTGGTCATCGCCATCACCGCGTCGGACGAGGCCACGGTCACGATCCGCGAGGCGGACTCGGGCACGGCGCTGGTCGACCAGCACCGGGCGGGCGTCATCGGCAGTCTCGGGAAATTCACCCAGCTCAACACCATCATCATCGGCAACGGCGGCACGGCCCGCGCGTTTGATTTCGACGATATCTCGCTGAGTCAGCTCTAGACTTTATCAGGGTCCGTGTGATTTATAATAACCCGTAATCATCACACACACCATGGCACGCCAGAAAAACACCGCACCCGCGAAACGCCCGACGCTCCAGGCGATCGCCGATGAACTCGGGGTCACGACGATGACCGTATCGAAATCGCTGCGCGGGATCGGGCGCATCAGCGAGGAGACGCGGCGGCTGGTGCGGAGCAAGGCGGAGGAGATCGGGTACTTCTCCTCGCGCGAGCGGCTGTTTGCGCCGTTTGTGCGGTCTTCCACGGGATCGGAGAATCGCCTGCGGCTGCTCTGCCCGACGCTGGGCGCGCTGGATCGCGGCGAGTCCATCCCGTACCGCAACGATATGGTGATGGGGCTGGAGCGGGCGCTGGAAAAGATGGACGGCCAGGTGGTGAGCCGGTCGTTTCCCAGCCTGGAGGAGATGCTCGGGCTGCTGGAGGCGGAGCGGTTTCACGGAGTGGCGTTGAGCGAGCCCTTTCCGACGCGCTGGGTGGAGGCGCTGCGCCAGCATGTGCCGGTGGCCTACACGATCGGGCATGATTTTCAGCACGACGTGGATTCCGTCTACTTCAATGAAGCCCGGGCGGCGGCGCTCGTCGTGCAGCAGCTGCGCGAGGCCGGGCACCAGCATATCGGCTGGCTCGGTACGCTGGACCGCCATGCGCCCTTCCTCATCCCGGACGAGGAATTTGACGAGGAGGACGCGGCGGATGGGCTTTCGCACACGGGGCATGGGACGCGGTTTGCCTCGTGGCTGTACCTTGCTCGGCAAAATGCCGGGCTCACGCCCTGGCCGGTGGCGCTGGTCGAGCGCGACTGGCGCTCGGCCTCGCTGGCCGATGTGGTGAAACACGGGTGCCGCATCCTGTTTGAAGCCCGCCCGATGCCGAGCGCGATCGTGTGCGTGAGCAATGCCGTGGCGCGCGAGGTGATCCGGCAGCTGGAGGAGTCGGGCTTTCGCATTCCGCGCGACATCAGCGTGATCTCGTACGGCGTCGAGGAGTACGGGCAGACGGATAGCGGCGTGTCGCTGACCGGTGTGAACATGCCGATGGACATGGTCGGCTCGCTGCTGCCCGAGGTGATCCAGCGCCGCCTGGCCTACCCCGAGGGGCTGGCCATCAGCATCCAGCTCGACGCGCGCTGGAGCGCGGGCGGCACGCTGCGCGTCTTTTGATTTTATGAATACACTCACTCCATCCCGTCCCTCATCCCGCCACGCCGTGCTCGCGCGGCATCCGCAAAACCCGATCATCGCGCCCGCCGACATGCCGGTGCCGTGCTCGTCGGTCTTCAACTGCGGGGCGACGTGGTACGAGGACGGGGTGCTGCTCCTGCTGCGCGTGGAGGACATGGCGCGGGACAATCTCTTTTACGTGGCCCGCAGCCGCGACGGGGTGAACTTTGACATCTCGCCGGAGCCTATTGACTATCCCCTGCGCGATACGGAGGACCGCTGGATGGACAACCGCTTTGACATGCGCATCACGCGGCTGGAGGGGCAGTATTACGTCACGCACGCGAGCTGGCTGGGCGGGCTGGGGAGCTGCATCGGGATCGCGCGCACGGCGGATTTCCGGAAATTTGAGCCGGTGGGCGAGCTGTCGGTGCCGTCGAACCGCAACGCGGCGCTCTTCCCCGAGAAGATCGGCGGCCGGTACGCGCGGCTGGAGCGGCCGCAGGATGTCGATGGCAGCGGGCGCATCTGGATCAGCTACTCGCCGGACCTCCTGCACTGGGGGCAGAGCCGCCCGGTCGTGCTGCCCGCCACGCCGTGGAGCCGGTGCAAGACGGGGGCGGGGGCCGTGCCGATCAAGACCGATCGCGGCTGGCTGTGCGTGTACCATGCGACGGCAAAGAACTGCGCGACGGAAAACTACTACCTCGGCGTGGCGATGCTCGACCTGCGCGACCCGAGCCATGTCATCGCGGCCCCGCGCCAGTTCATCCTCCAGGCCGAGACGCCCTATGAGTGCATGGGGCAGGTGCCCAACGTGGTCTTTACCAACGGCGCGGTGCCGATGCCCGATGGCACGCTGAATATCTACTACGGCGGAGCCGACACCCGCGTGTGTCTCGCCCAGGCGGCGATCGACGACCTGGTGGACTTTTGCATCTCGGCCGCCTGAGCGCCGTGCGCGGCGGCGGTGTCATCGCGGGAATTGCGGAGAGTATTGACCAATCCGGACGGCCACTGAGGCTGCTGCCGCTGGGGGACTCGATCACGCAGGGGTCGCCGGATCATCCGGGTGGGTATCGCGGAATGCTGGAAAGGCTGTTGCGCGAGGGCGGGTTCCCGGCGGTTGAGTTCGTGGGTTCCCGTGCGGAAAATTCCGACGGGCTGGCGCAGCCGTGGCACGAGGGGCATCCGGGCTTCCGGCTGGAGGAGCTGCGGGGTGGGTTCACCAAGTGCGGCTCGACCGCGCGGTCCATCGGCGAGACGCTGGCGCAATATCGGCCCGATGTCGTTCTGATCGTGGCCGGAACGAATAACATGTACCTCGATGACCCGACGGCGGTGTGGGCGGAAATGGCGGCGCTGTTGCGCGCGATCCATCCCGTGCCGGTGATCGTGGGGACGCTGCTGCCGATCGAGCCGGGGCCGAAGCCGTGGGGCATCGTGATCCCGCCCGACATCGGCGAGCGAATCCGGGCCTATAATGCGCTGCTGCGTCGCGAGGGTCCGAGCGCCGGGGCGGTCGAGGTGGTGGATTTGTCGCATTGCGTCGCGTCGCGGGCCGACCTGCTGGCCGACGGGGTGCATCCCGGGGCGGCAGCGCAGGATCGCATCGCGGCGGCGCTGGCCGGGGCGCTGCGGGCGTGCTTTTTCACGGGTGGAAACTGAGCGTCGGCGGAGGGGGCGGGGAGCGGTCGCGGCGGGGTGGTCCTGCTGTTGGTTTCACCTGTTTGAACACGGAAAGATTGGCCTGTGCGGGCCGGGGTGATAGGAATGCGGGCTTCGTATTTCCCCGATATGTTGAAGATAATTGCATTGGCCTGCCTGGCGGGCATGGTGACGGCTGATATGGCCAGGGCGCAGGAGACCGCGGCGGGCGGCGGATTGGAGGAACGGCTGGCGCGGTTGCGCGGGCTGAAGATCCCGGACGGCGTGGTGACCTCGGTCGAGCACACGGATTCCCCGACGCTGGAGATTCCCGACAAGCCGCCCATTACCAACCTGCCGCCGCGCACGGTGATGAAGGTGGAGCTGCGCCCGGCGAAGGGTTCGCACATCCTCGTGGAAATCTGGCTGCCCGATGAGCCGAAATGGAATGGCCGGTTCCTCGGCCTCGGCAATGGCGGAGCGGCCGGGCACATCAACCCCCAGTCTCTCGCGTGGCCGACGAAGCTGGGCTACGTCGCCGCGACGACCGACATGGGCACCGCGCCCAACTCCGACTCGGGCGTGGGCAATCGCGAGGTGTGGCGCGACTTTGGCTATCGCGCGACGCATCTCATGACCGTGGCGGGAAAGGCCGCCGTACAGGCGTATTACGGGCGCGGGCCGGAGTATTCGTACTTCAATGGCGGCTCGACCGGCGGCCAGCAGGCGATGCAGGAGGCGCAGCGGTACCCGGAGGATTACGACGGCATCGTGGCCAATATCCCCGCGCACTGCCGCGCGCCGCTGCACGCGTATTTCCTGTGGAACGACCAGATTTTTGCCAAGTGTCCCTTTACCAAGGAGCAGGAGGCGGCGGTGATCGCGGCGGCGAATGAATACCTGGCCGCGCGCGAGGTGCCGGTGGCGGCGGGGAAGTTTGTCTCCGATCCGCGCTGGGATGCGAAGGACAAGGAGGCGGTCATCGCGCTGGCGCTGAAGAAGGACGCGACGCTCACCCCCGCACACGCCGAGGCGCTGAGGAAGCTCTTTGACGGGCCGGTGCAGGAGGGCACGGGCGCGCGGATCTTTGGCGGGGTGCCGCCGGGGAGCTCGCTGGAGTCGTCGCACGGCCACCTGTATTTGTTCAAGTGGGTCTTCGGGCCGGAAAAGAAGCTGGCCGACATTAACTTCGGCGCGGACATCGATACATACTCCGCCGCGCTCGGCCCGTGGCTGAACGCGGAGAATGACGGCCTCGGGGCCTTTGCGAAGCGCGGGGGCAAGATGATCATGATGGCGGGCTCCGTCGATTCCACCGTGCCCTGCTGGGCGTCGATCGACTACTACGAGCGCGTGGCGGCTCGCGAGGGCAGTCTGGAAAAGGCGCAGGAGTTTCTAAGGTTTTACCTGATTCCCGGCATGGCCCATGGCGGCGGCCCCGGCATGAACAAGCCTCCCGACATGCTCGCCGCCGTACTCGCGTGGCGCGAGAAGGGCGTCGCCCCCGGCGAACTCATCGGCTCCCGCACCGTGGACGGCAAGAAGGAGTGGGAAATGCCCGTCTACCCGTACCCGAAGAAAAGCGCCTGGGACGCAGCCACGTCGACCTATCACGCCGTCGACGGCCCGCGCGGCGGCACCGACCCGGTGGCGGAGAAATTCCGCCCGGCGGCGACGGAGTAGGCTGGCGGGGAATCCGGGCTGCGGCATGACGCAGAGTTTATCCTAAGCCTGCGGGGAAGAGGCCGTGGCCCTTAGCGAAATGGCTCTCTTGACAGGCCCTGCGGCGAGGGGTGTAGGCTTTGCATCATCCCTTTTATGAAAGCCCTTCTCGCTTTGCTTAGTTTGCTTGCCCCGCTGACTCTTCTCGCCAGGGAGGAGATTCAGGTCAAGGGGGCGGCATGGGACAGCCTCGCGATCCCGCTGAAGGTCGTGCCCATTTACCTGGATATCGAGAATGCCACGCCGGTGCGGAGCGTGGAGATCGAGATGGAGGTGTATGTGAAAGGTGAGCTGAAGCGCACGATCATCCTCGGTAAGTTGGGCCAGGAAAAGGACCTCCCTTCTGCCTCGGTGCAGGCCGCGATTTATTTCCGCCCTGCGGAGGGCGGCAAGGTCGATGGAACGGTCGTCATGACGTGGCATGGCATGCGCATGGTGGCTCCCTTTACCTCGACGGAGGAGGAGATACCGATGCACGGTGCGCAGGGAATGGGGGCGTTTTCCGGCAAGCTCGCGGTGCCGGGCCGGTCGCCGATTTTCAAGGCGATGTTCGGCGGGCGCGGCGGATTGACTGGCGCCGATGACCCGCAGGAGGTAATCCGGCTCAACCCGGAGAGCACCGTCATCATCGGGTACCTGAAGACGGAGTAAAAACCACGCAGCCTGCGCGCCCCCGAGTAACCATGTTTTCCCCGTTCTTTCCTCCCGCGCTCTGGCAGATGGCGCTGAGCCTGGTGGTATTTCTGGCCGTGTGGTGGCTGGCACGCCGGAGCGCCTGGGCATGGCAGGTGAATCTCGCGCTGCTGCTCATCGCGGCGACGCCCCTCGTCGTCGCCTTCGGATGGCGTTCCTGGTTTTACGATACGATGGGCCGGGCCGGGTACACGGGCCTGGTGGAACCGGAGAGGCTCGTCGAGCTCCAACTGGCGACGGTTTTCCACGCCATGGTTCTCTCCGGCACGATGTTTTTCCTGTTCCTGGTCAGGGGCCTCATCGTGTTGCGGCAAAGGGCAATGGCGGGAACGTTGGCGGAGGGCGGGCATGAATGCTGACAAACCCGATGCGCCGGAGGATGGCGAAGGTCGGGAGAGATCGTCTGGCCGGAGGCGCTGGATCCTTCGCCTCGCGGTGATCCTGAGCTGGCTCGCGATCCTGCTCACCCTGCTTTTCGCGGTGCTCTTTGCGCTATTTTTTACCCCCTCGGCACTGGAGGGGACAGGCGAGGGGGGCTGGTTGGCGGTGGGTTGGGCGTTTGTTAAGCTTTTCGTTTTCGGTCTTTTTGGGTGGTTCAAGCGATTCTGGTATATCCTGGCGCCTGCGCTGGTGATCGTGCTGGCCTCGTCTGGCAGGTTATGGGCGAGGGGCTTGGTTTCCTCGGAAGAACGACCTGGGGAAGACGACGTGCGGAGCGGATCGCCCGCCCCCCGCGAAAATGAATATTGACCGAGCGAACCCGGCTATCGGCGAAAACAAGATGGCCGAGGGCCCCTGCAGCCAGGGATTCCGTGGCAGCTTCCGGTCATTCAGGGAGGAGGGAGTCGCCGAAGACGATGTCCTTGGGATTGATGTCCTCGCCAGGGGCGGCGACACGGCCTGACGGCTCGCGCCGCCGATCGAGATCGGCTGCGCCTATTCTGAGAACGCTCTAGAATTTCCAATTCAGGCCGGCGCTGATCATGTGGCTGAGGTAGTCCTGGCGGCCGAAGTCGGCGTTGTAATAGACGAAGGCGCCGAGGTCGCGGCCAAAGGCGGCGCTGAGTCCGGCTCCGGCAAAGACGCTGTCGCGGGCGGGGACGGTGGTGGAGTAGTCAAAGGACGGCCCGGCCCCGCCGTCGAGGCTCGCGCCGATGGTGGTGGAGTTTTGCAGGTACTCGTGCTGCCAGAACATGCGCACCTCGGGGATGAGGGCGATGCCGGACGCGACATTCCAGGTGTAGGCAATACGGCCGCCGAGGTTGGTGCGGAGGCTGCTGGCGTTCTGCTGGCCGACCCGGAGGTCGAGGCTGTCCGCGCCGGTCTCGGTGAAGGGCGCGATGCCGGAGTAGGTGTATTGCGCGCTGACGAGGGGGCCAAAGGTGAAGCCGCCCGCGCGCCAGTCGTGGCCGAGATCGAGATAGGCGGAAAGCTGGCCGCCGTCGGGGGTGGCGCGGGCGGTGCGGTCGATGGTGCTGAACTGGATGGAGCGCTTGGCGACGTAGCCGGTGTACCCGCCGCTGACGATGGCGTCGCTGTAGAATCCGCCGCTCTGGAAGGAGGCGTACCCGCCGAAGAGGGCGGAGTTGGCCGAGGACATGCTGCCGTTGGCATACTTCGCATAGGAGCCCTGGTAGCCGCCGAAGAGGCCGGTGGTGAGATTCTCGCTCCACGCGTAATCGGCCCCGGTGAAGAAGCCGCCATTCTGGAAGCGGTAGCCGGGGAGGTCGTTGACGGTGGCGACCTTGGAAAAGATGCCGTTGCCGAGCGCCCAGACGCCCCAGCGGTTGCCGGGAGCGGGGGCGAGGAGATCCTTGCCATCGCGGGCGTCGAGGACGTTTTTGCCATTGCGGTCGTTCTTCAGCGGAGCCTCCAGGCCCATGGCCTGAAAGCCCCGCGCGCCGAGGCGCACGGCCCCGAGGCGCTGCGCGATGATCTGGCTCTGCGCGACAGCCTGCTCGATGGTGGCGGCGGTGAGGGTCTGGTAATACGCGGGCGAGATGGCGTCGAAGGCGGCGGGGTATTGACTGGCACTCTGGAGATCGAGTGCGGTGCTGACGGCGTCGCGGTCGCCCGCCGCACCGATGAAGGCATCGAGGGCGCGGGCGATATTGCGCTGGTTTGGCGTCTCCGCGACAAGCGTGTAGCTGGCCGGGGCGACGAGGAGGATGCCGGTGCCGCCCTCGGTGAGGAAGCGCCCGCGATAGAGCGCCGGGTCGGGCATGAGGATGGTGTCAAACGCGCCGCTGATGCCGCCCGCCTGGAGAAAAGCGTACTGCTGGCCGTACTGGAGCCCGCTGAAGCCGCCGAAGGCCTGGACGTCGAGCGTGCCCGCGAGCGCGGCCTGGCCGCCGACGAGGAGCCGGTCATACACGGTGGGGCTGGCGATTTCGATCTGGAGCGTGCCGCCGGGGGCCTGGGTGTAATCGCCCGTGATGGTGAGCGTGCCGGGGGAGTTGCCGGGCGCGACGCCGCCATTGTTGAAGACATTGCCGAGGATGACGCCGATGCCCTTGAGCCAGGCGCCGGGCTGCACGGCGACAGAGGGTGCGGCGAGGAGGCCGTTGACGGAAAGGATGCCCTGCGCGATGGAGGCGGGGCCGCCGGAGAGGAGGGTGGCGAGGAGGTTGAGCTGGCCGGGGCCGAGTTTCGTCAAGCCGCCGGGTACGGCAACAAGATCGCCCGCGAGCGCGGCCTCGCCTCCCGTGACGGTGAGGTTCCCGCTGGTGACGCCGAGCGTGTTGTGCACGGTGAGCTGCGACCCGGGGGTAAAGGTGAGCGAGTTGACCGTGTTGCTGTCGGCTGTTGTCGCTGTCTGGACTGATCCGCTGACGAGGAAGTCGGCGTTCGTCGGGGTGAAGGGGCCGCCATTGTTTTGCAGGACGGGGCCGGACGAGGTTCCGGCGAGGGTGAGCCGGAGGGTCGTGCCGTCGAGGGAGAAGACCGCGTCGAGCCCCGCCGCGCCGCCCGCGAGGGAAAAGAGCCCGAGCATGGAGGCGTCGAGATCGGGCGCGCTCAGGAGGTCGTAGGTGACATTGGCCGCGAGGCCGGAGAGCGTGAAGACGCCGCCATCCGCGCCGATCGTGAGCGAGCTGGCGATGTTGAGGAAATCCGCCCCGGCGGCGAGGGCGATGCTGCCGTCATTCCAGGCGAGCGACTGGATGTTGAGCGTGCCGGAGGGGGCGAACGTGCCGCCGGAGAGGGTGACGCTGCCCGCGCCGAGGGCGTATGCGGCGGTGGTGCGGAGCGTGCCGCTCTGGACCAGGACAGTGCCGGAGAAGAGCCCGAGGCTGGAGCTGATGATCGTGGTGGAACCCGTGCCGCTCTGCGAGACGACGCCGGTGCCGGAGAGGCGCGTGTTAAAGATGTAGTCCGCCGAGGTGTGCTGAAAGAGCAGCGTGGCTCCGGAGGCGAGGTTGACCACGGGGGCATTCAACGTGCCTGCCGTGCTGTTGTCGCCGATGTTGAGCTCGCTGCCTGAGCCTACCTGGATGCCCAGGAGCGGATTGGTGACATTCAACTCGCCGCCCTCGCGCACGACGACGCGCGACGTGCCGTTGAGGCCGATGAACATGGCCCCCGTGGTCACCTGCGTCCCGGAGTCGGAGATGGTGAGCGTGCCTTGGGACCCCGTTTCGCTGCCGAGGATGATCACGCCAGCCTGGAGGGCTGCTCCGCTGGCGACGGTGAGACCGGCCAGGCCGCTCTGGCCGACGACGAGGCTGCCGTAGGTGGTCCACCGCGTGCCGGAGTCGGCGAGGCTGGCCGTGGCGGTGCCGGTGGCCTGCGCCGCGAGGATGGCATCGCCTCCGGTGGTGATCGTGCTGCCAGCCGTGGCCTGAAAATACGCCTCCCCCGCGTCCCCGATGGTCAGGCTTGTCGTCGTCTCCAGCGAGCCGCCGAGCACCCAGGTGCTGCCGTGGGAGCCAGCATTCCGGCCGAGGAGATAACTGCCGGAGGTGAGCGAACTGCCATCCCACACGGTGACGAAGGCGCTCGTTGCGCTCTCGCCGACCACGAGCGACCCGGTATTTTCCCAACTGCCGCCATTCAGGACGACGCTGGCATTTGCCCCCGCCCCGGCCCCGACGACCGCCGAGCCGCTCGTCACCGCGCCGCCGGAGGAAGCCTGGAGTAGCCCGTCGCCCAGGCCGCCCACCACGAGCTGGCCCGCGACCTCCCAGCGGCTGCCGGGATCGGTCAATAGCACGGAACCTCGGGACCCTGCCTCCGCGCCGATCGTGGCTTCCTGGCTCTGCACGAGCGCGCCCTGGTAGAGCGAGAGGGTTCCGTTTCCGGCCTTGCCGACCACGAGCTGGTCGCCGGTGATCCATTGCGCCCCCGCGCCGATGACCTGGACGATCGAGGAGGCCGGGCCCGCGCCGTAGCCGATGTATGCACTGCCTCCCGCCCCCACCTCGGCCATGGCGCCTGCGGAGAGGACGAGGGCGCCCGTGCCGTCGCGGCCCACGATGAGGTCGCCGTGGTTGATCCAGGAGGTGTGGTAGCCGGGCGCGGAGCTGGCCAGCGAGATCTGGCCGCTGGACCCGGCGCTGTCGCCGATGACGGTGGTGCCGGTGTTCAGCGTAGCGCCATTCTGCACCGAGAGCCTGCCGGTTCCCGCCGCGCCGACGGTGAGGGTGTCCTGCACGGTCCACTGTGTGGTGGTGCCGGTGAGATAGGCGGAGTTGCTCAGGCCGGCGGCGGTCGCGCCGATGGTGACATCGGCATTGGTGGAGGAGGCGGCAAGCGAGGCGGTCGCGGTGGCTCCCGCGATGGCGTCGATGGTGAAATTTCCCCCGCCCGTGTGCGCCGCCCCGTTGGTGGAAAGGGTGCCCTGCTGCACGAGGGTGTCGCCCGTGTAGGAGGCCCCGCCGTAGAGATACAGGGACCCGGTGCCGGACTTCGTGAGGCCGCCGGAGCCGGTGACGGGGGCATTGAGCAGGAAGAGGCTCGTGTCGTTGATCTGCATCGTCATGGTGGCATCCGCGGTCGCCAGCGTTGAGCCGCCCGAGGGATAGAGGACAAAGTAGTCCGAGCCGTTCGTGGTGATGTCATTCACCGAGACAGTCCCCGACAGGATCAGCGTGGCGGGGTACGGAGGGGTGACGGAAGTGGCGGTGAAGTACGCGCTCGCGCCGTCGTGCCACGCCTGCGCCGGGCCGATGCCGCCGATACTATCCGTCCAGGCCGCCGTCCCCGTGCCCCATGTCATGGAGGGGCCTGTCCAATAAAGCGTTTCCCCGCGAAGGAGAGAGGAGCATAATGCCGAATATGCGAGGACCTGAAAAACACCGCGCCGCCACGTTTTCATGGGTGCGTTTTCCCCGCTCCGCCACCCGGCGTCGAATGGCGTTTTCAGGTAGAACTACGTGGAATTCGGACGTGCGACGGGTCGCTGGCACACGCCATCCTGACCGTCCATGAGGGACGACTCATCCACCCGCCCGGCTGCTCCGCTGCGCCTCGTCGTCATCGAGGACCAGGCGCTCTTTCGCCAGCTCACGGTCGAGGTGGTGCGCGCGGACCCGCGCTTCATCGTGGTGGGCGAGGCTGCCAATGGAAGCGACGGCTGGGAGCTGTGCCTGCGCACGCGGCCAGACCTCGTCATTCTCGACCTGAACATTCCCGAACCCGACGGCCTCGCGCTCTGCGGGCGGCTGCGGGACGAACTGCCCGCCGCGCGCGTGCTCGCCGTCACCTCGTACACCGACGCGCTTACTCTCACGCGGCTGCGGGACCTCGGCGTGGCCGGGTATGTGGAAAAAGACCAGCCGCTCGACACGCTGCGCCAGGCGCTGGAGGCGCTCGCGGCGGGCGGGACGTTTCACACCCGCATCGTGGCCGAGACCCGGCGGCGGCAGCAGGGCGACCCGCATTCTTTTGACAAGGTGCTCAGCAGCCGGGAGCAGGAGATACTCTCCCTCATCGCGGCCGGGCTGCGCAACCGCGAGATCGCGGAGCGGCTCGGGCTCAGCGTGCGCACGGTCGAGGGGCATCGCGCCGCGATCATGCAAAAGCTCGGGGTGAAAAACCTCGCCGGTCTCCTTCGCTATGCCCAGACCCTGGGCGTGAACCCTCACTGAACCAGCGGCAGGCGGAAGGTGACGCGCGTGCCGCGCCCCGGCCCGCTCTCCACCCGCAGCCGCGCGCCCTGCACGGCGCAAAACTCCCGCACCAGCACGAGCCCCAGGCCGCGCGGGGAATCGGCCTCGCCGTGGAAATGATGGCGTATCTCCTCCTCCGTCAGCGCGGTCCCGTCGTTGCTCACCGAGACGGCGAGGTCCGTCCCGTCGGCCCGCGCCTCGACTGTCACGCGCCCATCTGCCGGGCAGGCCGGGAGGGCGTTGGAGAGGAGATTGCGCACGATGGTGCGGGTCATCTCGGGATCGGCGGAGACGGCGGCGGCTTCCTCCGGGAGGACGAGGTCGAGGGTGATGCCGCGCAGGTGGGCGCGGAGGCGGAAGAGATTCACCACCGGGCCGAGCAGGGCCTCGGCGGGCAGGGTTTCCGGCCGGTACGCCACCTGGCCCGTGCGCAGGCGCGCCCAGCTCAGGAGATTCTCCAGCGTCTCGAGCTGGCCCTTGGCCGACTGGTGCATCTCGCCCGCGTACCCGGCCAGCCGGTCGGGCGTGATGCGGGCGGCGGATTCCATGAGATACTCCGAGAGCCGCACGAGACCGTAGAGCGGCGCGCGCAGGTCGTGCCCGATGATGGAAAGGAGGCGGTCCTTGCCGTCATTCGCGGTGCGCAGCTCGGCGGTGCGCTCGGCGACCGTTTCCTCCAGCCCCTCGACCGCCCGCCGCCGGTCTGCCAGAGCACCCGCCACCAGCAGGCCCGTTGCCGACGCCACGATGAGCAGCGTCTGGTAATACAGCATCGCCTCCCGCAGTACCGGGGCCTCCGGGAAGGAACCCGAGAAGAAAAACCGCTCAAAGCTCGCCACCCCAAAGACCAGCGAACTCATGCCGACGCCGAAGATGCCAAACCGCAGCGCCGCCCAGATGAAGAAGGGGAACACGAGGAACGGCAGCACCGAGAGCGACGTGCCCGCCCGCACCGCAGGCACCAGCACGTAGGCCGTGGCGAGCAGCCCCGCCCAGAGCAGCAGAGCCTCGCCGCAGCGCGCCGCGCTCAGGCCGCGCAGCGCGCCCCGGTGCTCCACCCCTGCCACCATCGCAGGCGCGACGATCAGGATGCCCGCCGCCACGCTCAGCCAGATCGAGAGCAGATCGCTGCCGAAGCTCTCCCACGTCGTCCATCCAAAGGCCACGCGGAAATACGTGCCCAGCGCGATCCGCAGAAACATGCAGAGCCCCGCCGGGAGCAGGAAAAACCCCAGCACCGCGCCGAGGCTGTCGAGCCCCGCGCGATACCCGCCCATCCGCCGCATGAGCCACGCGCTCGCCCCGCCCCACAGCGCCACCTCCCACGTCGCGACCCAGAGCGACTGCCACCACGGCGTGCCCACCGCCTGCGACACCAGGAACTCGCCCGCCATCAGCGGAGGGATCGCGCGCGGCCCCCACAGCAGCACGCTCGCGAGCACGAACCCCGCAAACGGCCAGATCACATCCGTGAGAGAGCCCGAGGGAATGGACAGCGTCGCCGGCACCCACCCCAGCAGGAACGCCCCCGCCGCGAGGGCGAGATTCCAAAGAGCGCGGCGCAACGTCATGACTGCATTAGCTATTACCTCCCCGCCCGTTGTCAATCGACCCGCTTCAGGCGACCGGTTGCCCGCGTGGAAAAGTCATTTCCTCCGCGAGCGGAGAGAGAGGACCAGGCGGGAGGATTGTGGCAGCGCGTGGCTATTTCAGGAGGGAGTCACCGAGGCTGATGTCTTTGGGATCGAAGGCCGCGCCGTGGGCGTCGACGAGGGAGAGGAACTGGAGGCCGTCCCTGGCGATGTGAAAACGCGCGATGAGGTGGGTCTGGAAGGACCATTTCAGGGCCATCTCGATCTCCGATGGGCTCTTCGTGGAGATGGGGCTGGGGGCGATGACTGCGGAGGCGAGTTTGCAGCGCCAGCCGGTACTGATGGCTCCCGCCGAGGCGAGCGTGCCATTCTCGCGCAGGAGGAACCATGTGGCGGAGCCCTGGCCGGGATATCTCTCGATGGGCAGCTTGATCAGGATGAAGGTATAGGGCTGGAGGTCGGTGGCGATGACGGGGCCGACCAGCACCCGGCGGAGCAGGCTGACGGTGCGGTCGGGGCTCAGGCTATTCGCCAGGGCGGCTTGCAGGGGTTTCCACGCGAGGCCGACATTCTCCGGTTTGCCGAGGAGGGCGAGGATTTCGGGAAGATTGTCCGGCAGGCCCTGGATGGGCGGATCGTCAGGGACGCTGGTGCTTGTGATGGTGGTGATCAGCTCGCGCGCGGAGCGCGGGTCGCGGCTATGCCACGGGTGATCGAGCATGACGGTCTTCGTCGCCGGGTCAAAGGTCCACGCCATCGCCATCTCGCCGCAGATGACATCGAGAAAGGCGCGGGCGGGCAGCGTCCTGGAGGCGGCGTCTCCGTAGGGATAGGATATCCGGGTGAAGTAGGTGAGCGTCGCCATGAAGTCGGCCACATCCTGCGGGCACTGCACGGCGAAGCCGGTGGTGGCCTGAATCTCGGAGACCGCCTCGCGGAAAGTCCGGGCGCTGTAAGTCAGCGGCACCTGCTTTTCCAGCGGATCAGCCGCGCGGAGCGGGGCGCTGGCGAGGAGGAGCAGGAAAAACAGAGCGAGCGCGGCTAGGTGGCGGGGCATGGCGGGCTAGGGCTGTTGCTTCACCTCATTGCCGCTTTCGTCGAAGTGGCGGGTGATGCTTCGCAGGCTGGGGTGGTGGGATATTTGGGTGATGGTGCGGAGTGTGCCGGTGTCGGGCCAGTAGTCGTAGAGAGCCTCGCCGATGGGGTTGACACAGGATATGGCCGGGAGGAGCGACGATCGCCGAAGCAAGCGGGTGGCGACAGGATCGGCATAACTGGCGGCGAACTCCCGGGCGGTTTGCTGGCCCTCGGCCCTGCGGTCGAACATCGTACACCATGTGGTGGCGCGGCGTATGCTGCCCTTTTCGTCATAGTCGTAACACCACATCGAGGCTCCGATCTGGGTGAAGGTCAGACGCTGGCTTTTTCCGAATGTCTGAACCTGCTCGACCCGGCGGGACAGCACGCGGTAGGCGGTGATGCCGGGATCGGGTAATGCAGGCGTGGCGGGATGGTGCTGGAGGATAAAGTATTCCCGGTCGGAGATGGTGACGATTTCAACATAGCCCTCTGCGGCGTCGGGGCGGTCGATGGGCTCCGCCTGGGACAGGATGGCGGTAAAGTCGGGCCGGGTGCGATCCAACCGGAAGTTCTCCGTGATCGGCCCGTCATAACGATAACACCTCGGCGGCGCGGCAGGATGGGTAAGCTGCGGATAGGTGGAGAGAAGAGTGGAGCGGAGGTCGACCTGTTCGCCGAGCTTCGGCGAGAGAACCCAGGCGAGGAGAACGAGAAAAGGCAGGAGCAGGAAATGCATGGCAGGGGGCGGGATTATTTCGGCTCTTTCAGCTCATTGCCGTTTTCGTCGAAGTGGCGGACAGAAGTTTTGAGGCCTCCGCAGCGGGAGTGGGATGTGATGGTGCGCAGCTTGCCGGTGTCGGGCCAGTAGTCGTAGAGGGTTTCGCTGATGAGGCGGGGAGGCTTGGGCGTGGGTGGATCGCCGGGAGCTGTGAAGTACCGATCTTTTGTACCGGGGAGAAACAGGTCGCCGATGGGATGAATGGAGCCGCTCTCCAGCGGTAGGAACCATGAGGCGAGGCGACGAATGCGACCCTGGGCATTGTACTCGTAGCTCCATTTGGAAACGCCGGTTTCGGTGGTACGAAGCGTCTTCATTTTTCCCCCAGCGTTTACCTGTTCGATGCCGAAGGGGGTGACGCGATAAACCGTCGTCTCCGGTTCCGAGCCGGTGGATTGCCCACCATGGATGAGGACAAAAAACTCCGCGTCCCAGATGGTGACGACCTCGATGTAGCCGGAGTCCGGCGTGGGAGCTTCGATGGCCTCCGATCGCGCGATCATTCCGGCAAAGGAGGGCCGGGTCGTATCTGCGGTGAGGTGGCCCCAGATCTCCGGCGTGGCGCGGTAGTATCTCGTCGTCGCGGTGGCTGTGAGGAGCTGGGGGAAGGTGGTGAAGACGGTCGGAGCCTTGGCGACGGCAGGGGGACCTGTCGGCGAGTCCATCCACGCGAGGGCGATGAGGAGGAGGGAAGCAAGGGCCTGCATGCTCGGGAGCATGTCCGGATGCTAAAGACGCGACGCCGGGGGAGAAAAGGGGATTCCCCCGGCGGGCGGCGGGGCGGGGGATTTGCGCTGGCGTGGGAGGCTCAGGCCGGGTCGGCGACCGTGTAGCCGTGCGCGGCCAGCGAGGCTTTCACCGCGCGGGGCTGGAGGGTCCAAAAGACGACGTACGGCGGCACGGCGGGGTCCGCGTGGAGGAAACGCAGCCCGCGCGAGAAGATGCCGCGAGATGCCTCCACCGACACGGCCTCGCGGCTGAATACGTAACGGACGCCCGGCCCGCGCAGGAGGAGCTCGCGGAGGCGATCTCCAGCGTGCGAGGGGCCAAGGTCGAGTTAACCGCGCCGAGGCTGCTGCGCCGAGGTGGAGGCCGCTGGGGAGCTTCGCGGGTGCGGTTCGCTCGGGCGCCAGGGATCAGGCCCGGCTTATTTGGGGAACTGCTGCTCCCACGCTTTCCCAAACGCGACGGCGTCGTCCCGGGACTCGAAGGTCTTGAACAGGACGACCACCGCGAGGTCGGCGGCCTTGATACAGGCCTCGATGTCCTCGCCCTGCGGCGGTTTGTTGAGAGTATAGGCTGCTCCCATCACGGACATGCCGTGAAATTGCGGCGGGTTCGGCCCGCGATAGGCATCGGAGTACAGGGTGTTGAGGGCTGCGAGCTCGGGCATTTCGTGGAACTTTGGCACCAGCCCGCCGTCTCCGATGCGGGCCTGGAACAGGTAGCCCACCTTCCCATCGCGCGGGCCCCACAGGAACTCGACCTGCGCGGTGGCCGGGGCGTAGCCCGCCTTGGCGTTGCCGAGGGCGATCGGCGTCTGGCCGAGGTTCGGGAGGAGCGGCGCGTCGGCGAGGCGTTTCCAAAACTTGCCGTCCTTGAAAACCAGTACGGTGGCAAACCCGGAGACCGTGGTGTCGGCAATCGGCGCGGACGACCCGACGCTGCGAATGCCGAGGAAGCTGCGCAAGGCGGTATCCCGTACGGCGGCATTCACCTGCGCCTGCAAAGGCAAGGCGGCGAAACACGTAAGCGAAGCGGCGAGGAGGAGGGTTTTCATAAGGTGGTTGGTAAGATAAGGCGGCTGGCGAAACGAGAGGAGCTAAAATATGTCCGAAATCCTTAGACCGGGAAAGAAGCGCAGGATGTTGGTGATGATGGTCTGCGCGGCGATCAGCGCGAGCATGACGAGAAGCATCCGGCTCAGGCGCGGAGCCCTCCGAAACGCGAGCCAGAAACAAACGAGCGCGCCAACCTCCGCGACCGTGGAGGAGATGAGCAGCACCTCATAATGCGGCGCGCTGACCGAGGCCAGCGCCACGCCGATGAGAAAGAGGAGGAAACCGATGGCGGCAGGGATCATGGGGAGGAACTTTATCAGCAGAATGCCAGCATTTTTCTTGAACTCTGCCGTTTTCCCGTTCGGGAAATCACGCCATTTTGAGAAAATTCAAGAAGAGGGGAACGGGACATGCAATAAGTGTGCGCTTTGGGAATTTTTGGGAAAGCGCAAAGCGCTGGGGCGGGGTAGTTGCTGGGCCGTCTCTCACTGCGTCAAAAAAATCCAGAGTGGACACTGAGGGTGTATACACTTTAAGCTGTGGGGATATGGCTTGGATCGAATCGCATCAGGAAATGGCCCGGCATCCGAAGACGCGGCGGGTGGCGGTGCGGCTGGGGATTTCAAAGGCGGCGGTGATCGGGCATCTGCACCTGCTGTGGTGGTGGACGCTGGATTTTGCGCCGGATGGGGATTTGTCGGGGTTCGAGGCGGAGGAGATTGCTTCGGTGGCGGAATGGGAGGGGGATGCGGGGCAGTTCCTGCAGGCCTTGCTGGAGACGGGGTGGCTGGATGAGGGGCGGCGGGTGCATAATTGGGAGGATTACGCGGGGCGGCTGGTCACTCTGCGCGAGGAGAATCGCGAGAGGCAGCGGCGTTGCCGGGAGAAGAAGCGCGACGTGGTCCCGCCGGGTGGGGACGATGTCGAGGGTGTGCCTCGGGCGGGTCGCGCGAAGGTGGCCGCGAAGTCTCAGGCTTGTCGCCCGGATGTCCCGGCGAAGTCTCAGACCCGTAACGGGGGTATAAAGGTCGCGTCACCGCTGCGTAACGCCGATGTCACGGCGATGTCACAGTTATGTCACGCGGATGTCACTGTGACGTCACAGTTACGTCACGGGGCTACAGAACCAGACCAGACAGAACAGAACCGGACCGAACCCAACCGAGAGAGAGTTGCGCGTGGGCGCGCGGGTGGGCCTGCGGAGCGGAGCGGCGGGGTGCCCTCGCTCTCTCGCTCTCGCGAGCTGGTGGCAGTCGGGGAACCTGCGCCTGTCGGCGGGGAACACTCAGGCAGGGGCGGCGATGTTTTGCCTCGGGACCAGGAGGATCGGCGCGAAGGCGGGGAGCCGCTGCGGGAAGCGGATGCCGTCCCGACGGAAGGGGATGCCTCGGGCGAGGCGGGGAGGTTTTCGCCAGAGGCGGGAGGTTCGCTGCGCGAGGAGGGGGAAAGTTCTGCGCTTTCCAGACAGGCTCGATGCGCGGAGGCTTTGCCGGGTGCCGGGGACTGGAGCGAAGGCGGGGAGCAGAGACCTAAGGAGGGGTCAATTTCGTCGTCCGGTGAGGAATGTTCGTTCGATGATCGGGAGGCGTCGCGTGGGAGCGGCCAGTTGCAGCCAGCTGACGCTGTGCGAAGGGACTCGCTGACTTGCGGTGGCGGGGAGTCCTTCGTGGAGGACGGGGTGTCTTTGCCTCGGAGCAGCGGGGATTGGCGCGAAGGCGGGGAACCGGGGTACGGGGACGAGTCAATGTCGCCGCACGGGGGTGGGCGCTTGCTCGATGCTCGCGAGTCGTCACGTGCGGACGGGGAGTTGCCGCCGGTTGACGCGGAGGAAAGAGACGCGCCGTCTCGCGGCGGGGGGCTTTCCTCGGGAAATCGTGAGGGGAATCGTACACCGCTGGACGCGGAGGGACGGGCTTTGCCGGGAGCCGGGCCGGTTTCTGCGGAGGGAGGCGCGGGGCGCGGTGGCCGGGATCTTTCGCCGATGGACGCGATGGGCGGGGATGATGGGCTGCGCGCGGGATGTGATGGTGAACGGCTTTCGCGCGAGGTGCGGGAGGCGTTGCAGGCTGGCGCGGAGGAGTCTCCGGCGGATTGCGGGAGATTGGCGGCCGGGGCGGTCGCGGGGGGTGGCTTGCCGCGCGGGGAAGGGCGCTGGCGCGATGATCGCGATTCGCTGTGTGGGGGCGGGGAATTGCCACCAGCTGGCGGGGAGGCGACGGGGCGTGGGGAGGAGTCAATTTCGCCGCGCGATGAGGGGCGTGGGCCTGCGGGTGTGGGCCGGCGGGCGGAGCTGGAGGCGCGGGAGGCGCTGCGGCAGGATGGGGCGTTTCGGGAGGCGTGGCTGGGCTGGCGTCAGCATCTGGAGGACCTGGGGCGGCCGCTGATTTCGCGAGGCCAGGAGCGGGCGCTGCTGCGGGAGTGTGCGCGGCGGGGCGCGGAGCGGGCGATGGAGGTGATCGCCTACAGCATCACGCGGGGCGCGAAGAATCTCATCTGGGACGACGCGCCTCGGGCGAAGCGCGTGCGGCAGCCGACGGTGGCGACGGGGCGTGCGCCAAACCCCGATGGCTGGCCGGAGTGGCTGGCCGGGGAGTACCCGGATCGGGTGGGTATTGCCTACGCCGACGCGCCGGAGTCCGTGCAGGGGGAGTTTCGCCGGGCTGCACGGAAGACAGGTTGAACAGAAGGAAGCGAAGGAAGCAAAGGAAGACGGGAAGGCATTTCTACAGAAGGTCGCAAAGGACGCTAAGGGCTGAGTCGGGGGGCGTCGGTCGTGTGCCGTCGCAATGCTGGGGAGCGACTCTTAGTGGCGTTTTTTCAAGGCTGATTAGGACAGAAGGGAGAGGAGCGAGACGGCGAGTTTTCAGCGGTTCCGTTTTCAGACTTCGCGCGGAGGACGGGGCGGGGTGATTTCGCGGGCGCGGTCTTGCTGCGACAGGAGGGAAGGATGGAACAGAAGGCAGTGAAGGAGGAAGACGAAGCCGGAGGTGGGAGGCCGGAAGTCGGGAGTTTTCCGGAATGCGATACGTACTGACTAACCCTCCGGATTTTCCCCGTGTCATGAGAGCGGCTTGCTCTTCATTGCGCACCATTCCAGACATTGCGCGTCGGTTAAGCATTTCATTGGCGCGTCTCCGATCGGACCCTTTCCCAATACAAAACCGCAGACCGATAGTCTTCTTCGCAAATCTTGATAAACTCGCAATCAGCCACTGCATTCAACCACTCTAAAATAACTGATGCCTGTTCTTTTGTGAATGACTTGAAGGTCCGATCTGCAAGCTTCCGAAGAAACCTTCGCTCTTCTTGGTCCGTTTCAGACGATTTCAGACCATCAAGAAAATAGATAACCATGTCATCTTCACTAGACCAACCCAACTGAGGCGCTTTGAGGATATCAACGAGTAAGGCCGGAAGAAACTTCTTCACTGAGGCGTCATCCAGACGTGAAATTGAACGTCTCAATTCCCTGCGTCCGTCTTCATCGATATATTTCTCTCGACGTGGAAAGGCCAGGTCGAATCGGGCTTCCAAAGCGGCGATGTCACTCATGGTATTGCGGCGTTTGCTGGCATTGTCCACCAGAGCGGAGGCGCAAGTGATGAAAAATGGGCCAGTGTGCATTGTTTTCATCTCTCGACGAACTGCTGAATTCGACCGTTCTCCAGGCCATGCCTTTCTCTTCTGCCATCTGTCATTTCCTTGGTCAACTTATCCATGAAAGATCTGGCACGCTGAACCCTGTTTTCTCGCCTGGGGCGTGGCGACCCTTCCTTTGCGAGAGGTCTAAACACTGAACCACGGAAAACTTGCCGTCTCGCTCTCTCTTTGCCGAGGCATGGCGGCAGGATTTCTCGACTTCCGGGCGGGGATGGCTTAGAGATGGCGGCTCTGTTTATGAAAGCCTTATTCCCCTGGGCGCTGATCGTGGCGCTGGCTGTTTCCGTCCCGTGCGCGCGGGCGGCTGATGAAAAAACGAGCGAGGCGGCGGCGACCGAGACGACGGATGATCTGGTGTCGCAGCTCGATGCGGCGGTGAAGGCGCAGCAGAAGGAGGCGGGGGCCGCGACGGATCGCTCGCGCGAGTTGCAATATTACGCGACGCAGGCTGCGGCGACGGTGCGGCGGGCGTTGAGCTCGGGCGGCGGCGGGGTGAGCAATTTGCAGGATGCCTTGAACCAGGTGCAGTCGGTCGCGCCCTCGGAGGATGTGCAAAAGCTCTGCGCCAAGATCCTCGCCACGGCGCAGGCCCAGGCCGAGACGCGGGACAAGGCGGTGATCGACCAGACGACGGCGCAGATCGACGCCGCGATGAAGGCGACCTTTGCGGCCAAGACTCCGAAGGACCTCGACGACCAGATCATCCAGCTCAGCAACCTCTCGGTGTCGCGGGACTACAACAGCTCTCAGGTCGTGCAGCGCAAGGTCGAGCAGGCGCGCTCGGCGGTGACTTTCATGTGCCGGTGGCAGGATTACCTCGCCAACAAGAACAACGGCAACATCGACGCGGCCCGCACCGTGCTGCGAAATCTCTCGCAGGACACGTCGTCGTACCCCTTTGTCCCGCGCTCGGAGATCCTCCAGCGCATGGATGACCTGGGGGTGGACAAGTCCGACCCCGCGACCCAGCTCCCGAGCCTGAAGGACAAGACGCTGGCCGACCTCGACGCCATGGTGCAGCAGCTGGTCGAGCTGAAGGACAAAAACCGCGGCAGCTCGGAGATCAACACGCGGCTGCAGGCGCTGCAGCAGCTCTCCGACGCCCGGCAGCAGGTGAAGGCCGGTCTGTACGGGCAGGCCTTCTCGTACTGCACGACCCGCTACGGTGCGGATGCGCAGGCCATGGTGCCGCTCACGCAGGAGCTGCTCATCACCTTCCTGCCGCAGTATCTCGAGATCGCGGAGGCCTATCCCGCAAAGGCGGGAGAGACGCCCGTGGTTTATCTCCAGCGGGTGAATGCAGAGTCGCGCAAGAAGGGGGAGTGGAAGACGACATCCAAGGCGCTCGACGCCTACCGGCAGGTGGCCTTTGCCAACGGGCAGACGCCGAGCTGGGTCTCCGGCGACGCGCAGGCGATCACGGCCTACATCCAGGGGCAGAACTACGAGGCGGCGGGGCTCTACCGCGAGGCCATCCAGGCCTACAAGCGCGTGATCGGCCAGACGGGGGACAATATCCCGATCGAGCAGGCCCGGACGCGCCTGGAGGCCATCCGCAAGGAGCATCCGCAGGATGCCGAGGCGGCGGAAAAAACGCCCGAGGTGCGGACGTATCCGGTTCCCATGCCGTACCCGGCGGGCCGATAGCAACCCATGCGATCTCCCCGCATGGTCCGGTGCGCGCTTCTCGGCGTGGTGTGCCTGCTCGCGACGGCGAGGGCCGAGGATGGCGCGTCGGAAAAGAACCTCCGCGCCATGCTGCTGGCCCGGGGGGTCCGGCCTGTCTCGCGGCCCGGACGCCCGGCGACCTCGACGCGCTGGCGCTGCAGATCGAGAGGCTCCCGGCGTCGGGAGGTGATCCGCAGGCGGCGATCCGGCAGCGCGGGGCGGCCTTTCTCCTCGCGAAATGGCGCGATTATCTCACCGCCCTCGGCGCGGAGAACAACGGCCAGGTGCGAAAGGCGCTCGGCGAACTGCTCGAAAACACGGAGTGGGTCTCGCTCATGCCGCGCTCCCCGGTGCTGGAGCGCTACATGGAGGCGAGCAGGATGCGCTGGGTGAATTACCCGCTGGAGTCGCTCGACGACTTTGACGCCGCGATCGTAAAGCTGCGGGCCTTTCGAGCCCGATACGGCCTGAGCAGCGAGGGCGTGACGGAGCTGGGGCAGCTGGAGAGGTTGCAGGAAATACGACGCCAGGCGGCGGAGCTCCCGCCCGAGAGGGTCGAGGCGGCGTGCCGCCCGGCGCAGGATGAGGACGGGCAGGTGACGCGGTACAAGATGATGATCCTGCCGCTCGTCGCCGCGAGATACCTGAACCTCCCGGCGAGCTTTCACCTGCCGGCGAGGAAGGGCGAGGTGGCGTTTGCCTACCTCCAGCGCCTCCTCGAGCTGGCGGAGAAAAAGGGCGACCTGGTGGCGTATTGGCGCGTCCTGGCCTACCGCGCGGAGCTGCTGCGCGCCCGCCCGGCCTGGACGGTCTCGCGGCTGATGGCGCTCGACAAGACGCTCTCCGGGTTGAAGAAGGAATCGACCTCGGAGACCGTGGCGGCGCTGAGCGATTACCTCGAAGCGCTGATGACGGCGGGCATCCCGCCGCAGGTCGCCGTGTGCGGGGAGCACGCGCGGCGGATCATCGAGGCGCAGCCGGATGCCGTGCTGCAGCTCTCGGCGATGCGGCAGCAGGATGCGGCGCGATCGAGGATGAGCTTTATCAACCGATTCGGCCCGGGGCCTTCGAGCGGCATGCCGGGCTTCCCCGGCGAGCCCGGCCCCGACGGCCTGCCGATGCGTTTCGGCGAGGATCGCGACCTGTGGAAGAGGTATTAGGGGAGACGGCGAGTTTTGCCGAAGTCGGAAGTTTGATTTCGGAAGTGGGAAGTTTTTTTAGGCGGAGCCTGTTGCTTTTTTGGAGCCCTTCTTTGTGAAAGCTCTTTGCGTTGCCGCTGGCGGGCGGGTTGGCTAAGGTGTGCGGCATGCCGCATCGGCTTGCCCTGCCTATCGAGACGAGATACCTTAACGCGGATGAACGACTCCGCGATCCGGCGCACGTGCTCGAAAGTCTCCTACGAGACGGTGGTGCGCCAGGCCAAAGCGAGCAAGGGAAACATGGGCGATGCCTCGCCAGTGTTGCCCGCCTCGTTGCGTGGGCGGATGAACAGCGGGGAGGCCTCGATCTCGATCCTGAAGAGTTTGCCCGACCGGAATTCGCGGGCGGTGAGCATGCCGTCTTCCTTGACCGCGACACCGGACGACTCGTCAAGATAACGAAGCCGGGGATGCTGGGCGCGCAGGCGGAGGATGCCGGGGCGTACCTGGAGCGCTGGGCGCTGGCAAATCGCGTCTTTGGCGACGATGTGCGCTTTGAGGGCGTGGTGCGGATGCCGGGCGAGGACGAGCCGCGCGTGGTGATCTCGCAGTCCTTTGTGGAGGGCCGCGATGCGACGATGGAGGAGCAGGCGGACTATTTGCGGAGCCGGGGATTCGTGGAATACGATGGCCGCTGGGTGCATCCCGTGCTGGCCGTGGCGGTGTGGGACACGCTCACGCCGGGCAATGTGATCGTGCAGCCGGATGGCGCGATGTGGGCGGTGGATTTGCAGATCGAGCCCGCGCGTTCCGAGGAGCTGCGCGCGGTGCAGGGGCGGAGAGTTTTCAGTTTTCAGTGATTCCGTTTTCAGACTGCGCGTGGAGAGCGCGGCGGCGTGACTTTGCGGGCGCTGGCGTGATGGCGGATGGCGTGGAAAGGGAGTGACTCGGGGCGGGTTTTCCCTTAAGGGGGCGGTATGTTGCGATCTTGCTGGCTTGGTCGGTGGGGAGTTCTGGCGCTGTGCCTGGCGGGAATGTTGGTTTCCTCGCAGGCGGCGCTGGTGATTACCATGGCGGAGAGCGGAGGCAATGTGGTGGCGAGCGCCTCGGGGGCGCTGGACCTCTCGGGATTGCAGTATCTCGGGACCGGCGCGGTGAATACTTATGTGTATCCTGCGGGGGCCGAGCTCATCATCGGGGATATGATCGAGGTGGCGTCCTATGACGGGCTGACCTCCTGGCCGACGAGCTTCGGGCCGGGGGGATTGGCCTATCCGAGCTCGGGTACGGGGGATTACTTTTTAGGCGTCGGGCAGAATGCGTTTTACATCGAGCGGAGGTATGCGGATGGCTCGCCGATCAATACATCGTCGACGTGGCTGAATACCACCATCGCCGGCCTGGGTGCAACGCCGGGCACGTATACGTGGGAGTGGAGTTCGGATTCGGTGACGCTGGTCGTCGTGCCGGAGCCGGGTGCGGCGGGGCTCGTGCTGGGCGGTTTGCTGGCGGTGGTCGGGCTTCGCGTGTTGCGCCGCCGGGCGGCTCGCGGGCAGGCCTGATATTCCGGTGGTCGGGCCTCATCCTGTGGCGGCGGTTTGTTGGAATTCCGGTCTTGTTCTTTGCGGGCTTTGCGACCTTATGTAAGGGCTGTTCTTGGCAGATGTCCGTGCGCGAGACTTCGTTCATCCGATCAACCCTTATTAACCCTCCATGACTCCCGAGCTTTTGTTGCAACTGCTGCTGGCTATTAGCGTCATCCTGGGGCTGGCGCGGATCGTGGGGGCGCTCTTTGTGCGGTGCGGGCAGCCGGCGGTGGTGGGCGAAATGGTGGCGGGCATCCTGCTCGGGCCGTCGTTCCTGGGCTCGGTCGCGCCGCAGGTGGCGACGGGGGCGATCCCCGCGACGGTGAAGCCGTTTCTCTACGTGCTGGCCGAGATCGGGCTGATCTATTTCATGTTCCTCGTCGGCCTCGATGTGAATCTCAAGGTGCTGCGCGGGAAGATGTCGCGGGCGCTGGGGATTTCGCTCTCGGGCGTGGTCGTGCCGTTTTTGCTAAGCTTTGCGCTGTGCCTGGTCGTGCTGCCGTTCAATGCCGAGCGCGGGGTGAGCTATGTTTCGCTGGCGGTCTTCATCGGCGCGGCGCTGTCGGTGACGGCGTTTCCCGTGCTGGCGCGGATGCTGTCGGATCTCGGGATCGCTCGCACGCGGCTGGGGAGCATGGCGATCGCCTGCGCGTCGGTGGATGACATTTGCGCGTGGTCGCTGCTGGCGGTGGCGATCGCGGTGGTGAAGCTGCATAATATTGACTCCGCCATCCCGACCTTCGTGGGCATCGTGCTCTTCGCGGCGGCGATGCTCACGGTGGGCCGTTGGGTGGCGGCGCGGCTGATGGCGAGGTTTGCGGGTTCGTCGGGGAGTGTGACTCCGGGGGTCTTCACGGCGGTGTTTGTCACGGTGCTGCTGGCGGCTTATGCGACGCAAAGGATCGGGATCGACGTGATCTTTGGCGGGTTCCTCGTGGGCGTGATCCTGCCGCGCGACAATGAGGCGGTGGTGGCGAGCCTGCGCGAGAAGACGCATGACTTTGTCTCGCTTTTCCTGCTGCCGATCTTCTTCGCCTACAGCGGGCTGAATACGAATATCGGCCTGCTGGGGAGCTGGGAGGCGGCGGGGGTGTGCGCGCTGGTGATCCTGGTGGCGACGCTGGGCAAGTACGGCGGCGTCTTTGTGGCGGCGCGCACGCTGGGCGGCATGCCGCCGCGCGAGGCCTCGGCGCTGGGCTGGCTGATGAATACGCGCGGCCTGACGGAGCTGGTGATCCTGAACGTGGGCCTGCAGATCGGCGTGATCTCGCAGGCGGTCTTCACGATGTTTGTCCTGATGGCGCTGGCGACGACCTTCTTCAGCCCGATCATCCTGGAGCGGGTCTACCCGACAAGGCTGATCCGGGCGGAAGACTAAGACAGTTTTTTACATAAGGTCGCAAAGGACACAAAGGGAAAGGCCGCCAAGGCAGGGTTGAACAGAGCCGAGGCTTTGCGAGACAGGCGAAGCCAACGTAGCGAAGGAAGCAAAGGGGTGCTCTTTGCGAGGGTGGAGAGACGCTACGAGCTAAGGAGCCCGGCGTGATGACGTGGGGCGGAAGGGTTTTTACAGAGCCGAGTCTGCGAGACAGGCGGAGCCAACGTCGCGAAGGTCGCAAAGATTGAGCCGTTTGGCTCCGTTCACGGCCCGCTGCGATGGCCACGCCCGGCTGCAGATGTAAGTTTTCCAAGACAGGATTGAACAAAAGGAAGCGAAGGCAGCTAAGGGGTGGCTTTTCCCAGATCACGGCACGCCGCAGACCAACCACCACGCCGTGACCGCGGGTCACAAGAAAACTGAAGACATATTTTACATAAGGTCGCAAAGGTCACAAAGGGTTGAGCCGTGCGACTCCGTTCACCTCACGCCTTTACCCCCGGCGAATGACTGCACAAAAACGGTTTTTCAAGGCCGGTTGGAACAGAGCCGAGCTTACGAGACAGGCGAAGCCAACGGAGCTAAGGAAAGAACGGGTTTGAGCGCCTGTGCTTTATTAGGATTGGGCGCATGGCCCGATCTCAGGGGCGGGGCTGGTTTACTCCGCGACGCGGGTGTGCCAGGCGTGGATGAGGCTGGTTTGGAGGAAGGGGATGGGGGCTTCGAATCCGGCGCGGGTGAGGAGGAGGGCGATTTCGGCGGCGGGGAGGATGGCGACGTGGGTCTGGTAGGCGGTGCGGAGATTGGCGATTTGCTCGGGGGTCTGGTCGGCCATGAGCATGAGGCGCATCCAGTCCTCGATGAGGGCTTCGCCGATCGGGCCGCCAGGGCCGGTGGAGAGGTCGGAGACGATGAGGGCGCCGCTGGGGCGGAGGTGTGCGGCGATGGTGCGGAAGTAGTCAATTCGCTCCGCCGGGTCGGTGAGGAATTGCGAGACGAGGATGGAGGTGGCGGCGTGGTGGTCGCGCGCGGCGGGGAGGGTGTCGAGATAGCCGTGGTGATAGGTGCAGCGGTCGGCGAAGGCGGCGGTGCGGGTGCGGCAGACGTCGAGCATGGGGCCGGAGGGGTCGACGGCGGTAAACCGCCAGCCGGGGAAGCGCGCGGCGAGGGGCAGGATCTCGGCTCCGGTGCCCGCGCCGACGCAAAGGATGCGGGCATCGGCGGGGAGATCGGAGAGCGTGGCGGCGATGAGGAGGTGCGCGGCGTCGCGCATGGGGGCGAGTTTGGCGAAGCGCTGGTCGTATTGCTCGGCGTGGGCTTGGGTGAAGAATTGGGCGGGGTTTTTTGCGGCCATGCGGGACTTTACAGAAGGGCGCGAAGGACACAAAGGGAAAGGCCGCCAAGGCAGGATTGAACAGAGCCGAGGCTTTGCGAGACAGGCGAAGCCAACGGAGCGAAGGAAGCTAAGGGGTGCTCTTTGTGTGGGTGGAGGGACGCTGCGAGCTAAGGAGCCCGGCGTGATGGCGGGGGCGGAAGGGTTTTTACAGAGCCGAGTCCGCGAGACAGTCGGGGCCAACGTAGCGGAGAAAGCAAAGGGGGTGGCTCGTCCGCTGCGGGGCACTCGGAGGGGCACGGCGAGTGGCGGGGTAAGTAAATGCCTAGTCGCCCGGTTGCGCGGGGCGGAGTCGGAAGGCCACGAGGGAGGATTGACGGAGAAGGTGGGCCTGGATGTGCGCGGTAAGTGAATGCCTAGTCGCCCGGTTGCGCGGGGGTGGAGTCGGAAGGCTGCGAGGGAGGATTGACGGAGACGGGATGACTGGGGGCGCGGAGTAAGTAAATGCCTAGGCGGCTGGTTGCGTAGACGGGGATGTTTCTCGGCGGGATGAAGGCTGGGGAGAATCACGAAATGGCGCGGGGTAAGTGTTTGCCTGGGCGATGGGTTGCGACGGAGCTGGAGCGCGGTGCTTCCTCGGGAGGCTGCCGGTGTGCGCGCTATGGACCGACCGGGGGTAAGTGAATACCTAGGCGCTTGGTTGTCTGGTACGGGCGGGAGCGAGTGGCGGGTGATACGTATGGAGCGGGATTTCGCGGGGCGGCGCGGGTTTTGTCCAGGCGCCGGGCGGGGCGCGGGACGAGGTGCGGAGCGCGTCGGGGCGGACGGGCGGGGATTCTCGCTTGCTGGCTCCGGGGCGGTTTTTCATGATGCGGGGCGCTGGCTTTGCGCGAGGTCCGGGGGGGTGACGGGGGGCTGAGCGGTTTTGCTTTCCGGAGGGGCGGATTTGGGATCTCCGGGGAGGGCCGGGATTTTCCGTGTATGAATAAGATATTGGCTGGGTGTGTGGCGGTGCTGGTCGTGTGGTCGGCGGCGTGTGAGGCGCAGGAGCGCCGGACGGAGTTTTTCTTCAGCGGCCCGGGGTATGTGAGCGCGGGCCGGACGGAACTCCTGACGACGGCGGAGTATGATTTCGTCGCGCAGCTGGATGACTCGACGGGGATCAATTTTACGATGACCGGGCTCCAGGCGCTGGACTCGTGGTCGGTGGATGTGGGCACGGCGGATGGCAGCATGTTGCAGGTGGGGCTGTACACGGGCGCGACGCGGTATCCGTTTAACCTCGCGCCGCATGACGGCCTGCCGACGACGCCGGGGCTGAGCTTTTCCGGGGACGGGCGGGGAGCGAATGACCTGACGGGGTGGTTCCGGGTGCTGGAGGCGGAGTATTCGGTGGAGACGGGGGTGGTGACGGCGTTTGCGGTGGATTTTTTCCAGATCGACGACGGAGTGGAGGGGGGGTGGAACGTTGGCTCGCTGCGGTACAACTCGACAGTGCCGACGAATCTTGACCCGGTGCCGGAACCCTCGGCGTGTGCGCTGCTCGGTATCGCGGCGGGTTCTCTGCTCGTCTGGCGGGGCCGTGGCCGCGCCCTGGCGGCGTGGGGTAGGTAAACGCCGTGCGCGGACGTGCTGAAGTCGCGCGTCCTCCGGTGATTTTTTGGGGTGGCGGGTGATGGCTTGGGCGGCGTGGTAAGTGAATACCTAGGCGCTTGGTTGCGGAGAGCCGGGAAAAGAGGCCGCGTGTCCGAGGAGGGCGCGATGGGGAGGCTGCGCTGCGAGTGGCGGGGTAAGTAAATGCCTAGTCGCCCGGTTGCGCGTGGGCGGAGTCGGAAGTTCGCGAGGGAGGGCTGACGGAGAAGGTGGGCCTGGATGTGCAGGGTAAGTAAACGCCTGGGCAGCGGGTTGCGTGGACGGGGATGTTTCTCGGCGGGGTGAAGGCTGGGGAGAATCACGAAATGGCGCGGGGTAAGTGTTTGCCTGGGCGATAGGTTGCGACAGGGCTGGAGCGCGGTGGTTCCTCGGGGGGGGCTGCTGGTGTGCACGCTGTGGACCGGCCGAGGGTAAGTGAATACCTAGGCGCATGGTTGCGCAAAGTGTGGAAAAGAGGCCGCGCGTCCGAGGTGGGCGCGACGGAGTGGAGGCACGGCAAGCGGCGCGGTAAGTGAATGCCTAGTCGCCCGGTTGCGCGTGGGCGGATTCGGAAGGCCGCGAGGGAGGGCTGGCGGAGAAGGTGGGCCTGGATGTGCAGGGTAAGTAAACGCCTAGGCGGCTGGTTGCGTGGATGGGGATTTCCTCGTCGGAGAGCCGGCTGGGGAGATCGCGAAACGGCGGGGAGTAAGTGTTTGCCTGGGCGATGGGTTGCGAAGGGAGCCAGGGGGAGGTGTTTCCTCGGGAGGCTGCTGGTGTGCGCGCTGTGGACCGACCGAGGGTAAGTGAATACCTAGGCGCTTGGTTGCGGAAAGGAGGGAAAAGAGACCGCGTGTCCGAGGAGGGCGCGATGGGGAGTCGGCACGGCGAGCGGCGCGGTAAGTGAATGCCTAGTCGCCCGGTTGCGCGGAGGGGATTTCCTCGGCGGCGGGTGGCCTGTGAAGGAGTGCGAAAGGACGCTGGGTAAGTGTTTGCCTGGGCGATGGGTTGCGAAGGGAGCCAGGGGTGTGGTGTTTTCTCGGGAGGCTGCTGGTGTGCACGCTGTGGACTGGCCGGGGGTAAGTGAATGCCTAGGCGCTTGGTTGCGCGGAGGGCGGAGTCGGAAGGCCGAGAGGGCGGACTGGCGGAGGCGAAATCTCTGGACGCGGGGAATAAGTAAACACCTGGACGCATGGTTGCACGGGGAGCGGCTGGTTCCATGCCTGGGGGCGGGAAGCGGGTGACGGAATGCCGCTAGTCCGGCGGAGAGGCGTTCGCTCCGTTGGCTTCGCCTGTCTCGCAAAGCCTCGGCTCTGTAAAAAGCTGTCCTTTCCCGGCTATCACGCCGGGCTCATCAGTTCGCAACGTTCCGTCATCAGCGCCGGGAACCAGTCCCTTTGCTTCCTTCGCTCCCTTTTGTTCCTCCCTGCCTTTGAAAACCGCCGCCATTCAAGCCGCTCGCCCGAGCGGAAAAACGCCGCGCGATCCTCGCGCAAGGCTCTCCCTTTGTGCCCTTTGCGGAGTTAGCTCTGCTTGTCAGGCAGACTCGGCTCTGTAAAAAGCTGTCCTTCCCCGGCTATCACGCCGGGTTCATCAGTTCGCAACGTCCGTCATCCGCGCCGGGAACCAGTCCCTTTGCTTCCTTTGCTCCCTTTTGTTCAACCCTGCCTTGGCGGCCTTTCCCTTTGTGACCTTCGCGACCTTTTGTAAAAAACGGTCCCCGGTTTCGGGGGATCTGGCGGGCTGACTGGGGCGCGGCAGGTTTTTACCGCTCTAAAAGATGGGGACGGAGCCGAGGCGTTTCGGGCGCATGGGGCGGGTGGGGAGCGGGTAGCCCATGGAGGCGAGCTTTTCGGAGATGGTGGCCGTGATCATGCGGGCGGACCGCTTGGCGTCGAAGGACAGGCCGGTGGACGACGCCGTGAGCACGAGCGTGGGGCCGCCTGTGTACGGGCCGCTCGGGATCGCGCCCGGAGCCGCGCCGGAACCGCCGATCGTGATGATGCCGCCGATGATGACGGGCTGGCCGCCGGGGCCGATCTGCCAGATGCGCGTGATCGTTTCCATCTTGGTCCCGCCAAAGCCCATGCCGACGAGGCCGCGGAGGGCGCGGCTGCCCTGGTTCATGCGGACGAACTCTCCGGTGATGACCCAGGTGCCGGGGGCGGGGCTGGGCGGCGGCGGGCCGGGTTGGGCGGGAGCGACGTTTTTATTCAGCCGCTCGGCGAGGGCGACGGCGAAGTCTTGGGCAAACTGCTGGCGAAACTCGTAGAGATCGAGCCCCTGGCGGTCGACGCGCATGCCGTCGTCGCGAATGGTGAACGGGGCCACGTAGATGCGCGAGGGCAGGCGCGGGGGCTCCATGACCCAACTGGACTCCTTCACGCTCACGGAGGCGCACCCGGCTCCGAGGAGGAGGGTGAGTCCGAGCGCGGCGGCGGAGAGGACGGTCTGGATGCGGCAGGTGATGGTCACGGCGAAAATGCGGCCTGCTAATAGGGGCGAGCCGGGCGGGTTTTGCCAGCGTTATTTTTCCCCCGCCGGAGGGGGCGGGGGAGTTTTCAGTGGTTCAGTGTTCAGTTTTCAGACGGAGTGGCGCGGCGCGGAGGGTGAAGGCGGGGCTCCGCGACGGGATGGGGCGGCTCGGAATGGCGGGCCGTGGGGGAAAAACGGGCGATTTGCGTCCGCAGCGTTGCGTGTAAGTAAATGCCTAGGCGATAGGTTGCGGGATTTGTGGGGATGTTTCCTCCAAGGGAGGAAAGTGCGGTCGGCGGCTCCTGATGGCCTCGGATGGGGCGATGTAAGTGAACGCCTGGGCGGCTGGTTGCGCGAAGCGCGAGGCTGGCGCGGTGGGGCCGAATACCATGGGCAGGGTGGCGAGTAAGTGAATGCCTGGTCGCCCGGTTGCGCGAATCAGGAGGCAAGGAGCCGCGAGGGAGCGCGCTTGGAAAGGACACCCGGGTGGTCGAAAGGTAAGTGTTTGCCTGCTCGCTCGGTTGCGAAGGGTGGGGCGACGGGGATGGCCGAGGAAAGCGCAGCAGGATCGGCGCGGAAGAGCCGGGAGGTAAGCAAACGCCTGGGCGGCAGGTTGCACAAAGCGCGAGGCGGCGTGGGAGGGAAGGGCGCGACGGAGGACGCCGGGGCGGGATGGCGGATAAGTAAACGCCTAGGCGCTGGGTTGCGGGGGGGGCTGCCGCGTCGGTGATCGCCGGGAGCGCGGGGCCGGGCAAACGCCTGAGCGGCCTGCTCCCTGCTCTTTGCATGCCAAGGAAGCCTGAGACAGGGGAATCCCGGGTCTGCCCTTGTTCTCCGCGGGAAATATTGGTATCAGCCCGACACGCTCCATCGCTGCAAAAGGCAGGATTTTTTTGGAGGCCTTGGCGCGGGAATCAGCTGGTGAAAAAGAACGTCATAGTAGCGGCCGTCCTTCTGGTCCTGGCTTTATTGGCCGGGCTGCTTGCGATGAACTGGGTCGTGCAGAAATCTCTGCTTTCCCGCGAGGAACGAGGGTGGATCGAAAATGCCTTGAGCCACAATGCCTCGCTATCCCAAAGATTCGGAACCACGTATTCCCTCCACTCTGTCGACGCCGGTTCAGAGGTTTTTCTGAATCCCGATGGATCGGGGCATGGCACATACCCGTTTTTGATAAAAAGCGAACACGGAACCTCGCATCTTAAGGTTCAGTGGCGCAGGCAATCGGGGTCCGATGATCTCTCGATCGAAGTTTACGAGACCACCAACGAAAGATCCCCGGATTTATTGTTTTCTGAAGTCATTGGCGCAGCCAGGCAGGCACGGAAATATATCCCCCAAATATCAACAATAAATGGCTGACCCCGTTTACCGTTCGGGACTCGAGAAAAAGGAGGATTTGTGAGCGCGAAGCGACAGTCCGCGAAGGTGCAAAAAGGTTCCCAAAAAGGGAACTTCGAGCTTGACCCGGCTCGCTCCCCGGGGGAAGGTGGCATGAGAGTAATCGCAGTGAGGACATTGCGGGAATTCTGGGAAAAACATGCTGATGCCGAACAGTCTCTCAAATCCTGGTATAAAGAAGCCACGGACACGCGTTGGAAAGAACCCAACGATATCAAGCGACTCTACCCTTCGGCGGATATCCTCCCGGGAAACCGCGTCGTCTTTAACATCAAGGGCAATACTTACCGCGTCATCGTAAAGATCCACTACAATACTGGCATCGTCTTTATCCGCTTCGCGGGAACCCATGCCGAGTACGACAAGATCAATGCCGAAACCATTTGAGCCCGCTATGAAAGCAAGAATTATCCGCGATGAAGAGGCCTACGAGGAGGCGCTGGCCTTTGTGGAGTCCCTGATGGATGCGGAACCGGGATCACAGCAGGAGGAGGAGTTGGAGCTGTGGGCGCTGCTCATCGGGGAATACGAGAAGAAGCAGCACCCGATCGAAGATCCCGATCCGATCGAGGCCATCCGCTTCCGGCTGGATCAGCTCGGTCTCAAGCGCAAGGATCTCGAAGGCATCATCGGTACGAAAAGCAAGGTCTCTGAGGTGATGAACCGGAAACGCCCGCTCAGCCTGTCGATGATTCGTGCGCTGCACGATCATTTGCACATTCCAGTCGCTGTCTTGGTCCGTGAGATCCCGTGCACCAAAGCCGGGGAAATGAGAATCCTCAAAAAGCACTTCAAAGGCCCCAGGTCCAAGGCCCATGCCGCATCCAAGCCAGGCGGAAGGGCGACCGTCTTTGCTTGAGCAACACTGCTCTCCAAAATAGCGGCAGAAGAAAAGAAATGGCGGCCCATTTTTCTCTGTTTTCCGCGAAATTCATGTTTTGCGTGCGTTGATGAGGATGGGGTAGGAGAACGGGGGCAGCCATAGGCCCGACCCCTTTCCCATTTCATCTTTGAGGGCAATATCCTCGAGGCTATTGATACGAAAGAAAAGGAGCTCTACAGATATAAATGGTAGTCATGATTTTAATCGTCTTTGCTTTCTTGTTTGCCGTGGTTCCTGTGAGGGTCTTCGTTTTTGTCACTATGCTTAGACGTGGGCTGTTTGGACTTCAAGTCGCCACGAATATGCTGGCTGGGGCGTTCTGTATTCTGATTCTGTCGAGGCTCTTCGGCCACGAAGAATCTGCTCCCAAGACTCTGTTTGTTTTATTTTTTTTGTGGGCCTTTATCGAAACCCTGTCGTGTATTTGGAGCGCATCAAGATGGCTTGTTGCGCTAAGGAAACGCTGATTTACTATGTGAAACGATGGTGGTGGAGGTCAGGGGGGTAAATATCAAAAGATGAGACTCGGAGCTGGAGTTGGGTCGGGCGATTTTTTGATTTATGACGCCTTGCCGCCAATCCGAAAACAAATCCCCTGATATCAATAATAAATGGCTGACCCCGTTTGCCCCAACCCCAATGAAAGCACGTAAGAAAATCATTGTTTTGGTCGCGCTTATCTCCGTTCTCGGAGTTGTTTGGCTGTTGAACCGGAAACAAAGCGCCTCTTTAGCGGAATCCCTGAGTCAAGCGACCCAAAAACCTGCTTTTACTCCACCGCCGCCCATCATCAGTAAAGAAGCTCGGCAGCAACCTGGAGGTCCGTATGCACCCGCCGACCCGCGTTGGGCAGATCGACAGAGTCGTCGTGAGGCTGATCCTCTGTATGAATGGAAGACACCT
Source organism: Verrucomicrobiota bacterium (assembly GCA_017305195.1). Classification (GTDB taxonomy): domain Bacteria; phylum Verrucomicrobiota; class Verrucomicrobiia; order Chthoniobacterales; family Terrimicrobiaceae; genus Terrimicrobium. Next base: position 47,143 of record JAFKMU010000061.1, read on the forward strand.
ATAGAGTTTTACGGCAAAGTCCTTGATCAGGATGGAAGTCCTGTTGCCGGAGCGACTGTCGATGTCATTTGGACGGATTTATCAGCAAATGGAAGTTCGCATTTGGAGGTTGTTAGTGACGGATCCGGCCTGTTCTCGATCAAGGATATTCGTGGAAAACACATGACGGTGCAGGTTACAAAGGAAGGATACCAACGTCAGTTGAAAGGTGGTCAATCCGGTTTTGACTACGCCGGATTTTGGGAGCCAACGTATCATGAGCCCGATGCGAACAATCCGGTGATTTTTCGGCTGCGCAAAAAAGTCGAAGCTGATCCGATGATCCAGCGCGGCCCGACATTTTTAGGTGCAAGCAACGATGGAGCGCCGACGAGTTTTGATTTAGCCACTGGCCGGAAGGCGGCGGACGGTTCTGGCAACATTGCAGTGCGAATCACCAAAGGGCCAAAGACAGACAAACGCTTCGACTGGACGACCACGGTCGAAGGCATCGGGGGAGCGGAGTTGATCGAGTCCACCGATGAGTTTATGACGACGGCTCCGGTTGATGGTTACAAACCACGATGGACATTTAGCCAGAAGGCGACTGACGAGAAGTATCAATCCGAGGTGCAGGCCAAATTTTACGTGAAGACCGGGGACGGAAGATATGCGCGAGTCGAAATGCGCATCCTCCCCGAATACAACGAGACTGCGGCGGTCGATCTGACCGTCTATCTAAATCCCAGCGGTTCCCGTAATCTCGAATTTGACAGGAAAAAAGTCGTCAAATCCCCCTAACTCCGCTTTCCCGTGCTGTCATGTCTCAGGAAACCAGGGGTCAGTGTGCATGTTCTTGCTCCTCACCTGTCGGGTGGTAGCGTTTTCCCTGAACCTCGGAAAATATGAAAACCTGCTCCGCTGCGACGGTGTTTGCCGTCAGGGACCTCGATGAGGCTTTGAAGTTTTATGCCGATGTTTTTGGCTTCGTTGAGGACTTCCGGTTTGGCGAATATGCCGGGGTGAGGCTTGGGGAGGTGTCGATACACCTTTCCCAGAGTCCTCCGAGCGAACGTCCCCCGGGCGCGGGAGCTGTTTATATCTTCTGCGACGAGGTGGATGAGTTTTGCCGGGAGATCCGGGGAAAGGGCGCGAGGATCGGCTGCGAACCCAAAGACTGGCCCTATGGCATGAGGGATTTCGTGGCTTACGACCTCGACGGGAATCAGGTGTCCTTTGGGGCGGAATCGAAAAATGGCTGACGAGGAGACATAAATCGCGAGTTTGCCGATCGGGCTTTGGTACTTTGGGGCGGTCTCCATTTGGAAACGGCTGCAGCCCCCGAATGGTTAAGCCGGGCGAGGGGGGCGACAGGGGTAACGTCACTCGCCGTCCGAGCCGGGGGGCTGACTCTATAAGGTTAAGGTTCGCGGATTGGATTTGAGTCCGAGGGGGATTCTCGCTATGTCTTTTCGATGCGGCGCGCGGTTTTGTCTGTCTTCGCTCTGGTGGCGTTTGGCTCGGGTCATCTGTATCCCGGCGAGTTTTCGAAGGCGACTGTTCCTCTGGACGAGGTGAATCCGAAGGTGATCGAGGCGGTGGAGTCGATGCAGGGTGAAAAGCTGGATGCGAAGAATTTCTCGGCGGAGAAATATGTGATCAAATTTGGCGGCAAAAATTGGGTGAATATCAAAACCCATGGCCTCGGCGGCGGCGGGGATTCGCAGCTTCCGAATCGGGCGGCTGAAGTGGATTTGATCCTCATCCAGAAAAATGACGGTCGCTCGCCCAGGCGAATCTTTTATTCCGTATACGGCGAGCATTCCTTGACCGGGAGCTATCTGTATTTTCAGTCGGCAGTTCCTCCCCGGCTGGAGACCGTGATGAACGGTACGAAGTTTTCGCTCACCGCACGAAATGCCAGCGGCAAGGGCGAGGTGCTTTATCAGATCCTCGTGGAACAGACGTTCGCCCAAAGGTAATGGCCGTTTGGGGTCCATTAGCGACAATGGTCGCAACTCCATGGATACCCGCCGACCTCTCCATGGACCACGAACCCTCGTATACAGCCTGACCCGATGCAGGTACCCCCTCCATTTTTCTCATCCATGAAGACAAGATTGCGTGCATCTGGATTTCTGTGCGGCCTCCTCCTTCTCTCAGGTCTGATGGCGGGTATGGGGGAGTGCCTGGGTTATGATGATGCGATGATGTCTCCGGTAGGCGTGCTGGAGCGATCCGTTCTCACGAAAGACGTCGAGCTTGAGAACTCCTCCCGGGTTTATGAAAGAATCGCCGATCTGTTTGACCAGCCAGGATTGGTAAACGCCGCGATGCCTGAGATCACGGCGGCGAATGTGAATGTCGCCTGGGTGGAAAATCCCGAGGCGGACGCCCTGCAGCAGAAATTTACCCTGCCCGGAAACACCTCGATTCTGGATGGATTTCGGAGAATCGCGGAAAGGAGAAAGGAATTGGTTGGAGAAAGGCAGAATTACCTCGTGATAAAGCCCTCCCACGGAGGAGATCTCTCGTATCAAGAGAAGGGGCAGGGCTCGGCATCCTTGGTTCGAATGGTCGACGCGGTCATGCCGACTCGCATCATCCTGCTCCAGCCGGACGGCGAGGCCATGGAGTCGTTCCTAAATACAAAACTCGGGGAGAGTGAGGCGCTCTCCTCCGGGGATGGCGGGAGGGACTATGTTTTTCAAATGGACGCCGCCGCCAAGCAGGCCGCCTCCCGGATAAATATCATCGGCACCTGGACCTATCGCGATTTGCTGGATGCCTTCAGTGAGCTCACCGGGATGCGGTGGGGGATTGATGGAAACACCCTCTGGATTGGAAATCAACGGAAGGGACAGCCATAGTTGGAAAAGGGCGTGACCGGCGCGGTGAGATTTGCGGGGTTCCAGCGAGGTGAAGGAGTGTGTACACTGGCTCCAGTTTCTTCACCCGATGAATACGGAAAATCGTCAACGATTGGTAGGCAGAATCGAGCGCTGTATGGACAGCGTTTGCGATACCTTTTCGAAATCCGATATTCTCAGCTATTGCAGGCACGATGTGGAGACGGCCCGGGAATGCCTGCAGCAATGGGCATCGGAGGGGAAGCTGGAGATCCTCAAGCCGCTGGACGAGGCGCAGGATGACGAGCCGGTGGTAAGGATGAAGGCGTATATCGAGGGCCAAAGCCCGTGGCCGAACTGGCCGCCGAAAGCGAAAACGAGATCTGCTAATCAATGTCTACATTTTATCGGTGTGCGGAAAGAGGTCTGGAAAATATTAATATGAAGTGGATGGTCCAAATTTTTACCATTATATCTCTTCAAACAGTTTAATCTTATCCCAATCTTTGATAGCTACTCGCCCCCAATCTGCATCTAAACGGATGTTTTGGCATTTACAGTGAGTGTTTTCTTTTGAGAAAAGCTGGACAATGTCAGAACACTCCAGACATTCCAAAAATTTGTTGGGAGTGCTCGGGAGCCCTCCTTTTTTGGCAAAGGGTAAATATTTTCTCATTACAATCTTTCAGATTAGAGTGAGAAGTAGGAAAATAGGGGTCAGTGTGCAAGATCTTGCAAGGATGAGTTGATCGCGGGGGTGAGAGATGGCAGGAGAGCGGAATGGCGAGGAGTGCGCAGATCGAGTACGCTGGGGCGTGCTACCACGTAATGGCGAGAGGGAATGAGCGGGAGGCGATCTTTCAGGGGCGTGGTGGATCGGAAGTTCTTTTTAGGAGGAAAGAATATGCACGCTGACCCTATTTCGCATGTTGGCTGGCCTCTTTTTAGAGTCGGCCTATTCAGGCCGTCGGTTTAGCGATTTTTTTATTTGTAAACCGGAAACGTACCAACACAAACGCCATTCCGATCAAAGAACACTGCTATTGGAAAAGTGAAAAACATGTAATACATCCTCACAGTCTCCACGGTACCCTTGTTTTTTAGAGTTTCGCTCCATTCCGTACTCTCCACGGATTGGTTCTGCTTAAAACTGAATAGCAGAGTGCGATCAACGTGACTTGAAGTCTGGCCCGCATGAACTCGGTCATAGAGATAATCTGTATAGTGCAGACCAAGAAAGAGGAACGCCATGGCAGCAAACAGTCCAAATGGCACCACCAGCAACAGCAGTCGAGGGGATAAAATTTTCATGGTCCTGTTTCCTTCGGTCCCGGACAAACTCATCCCCCGGGACCAAAAAGTCGAGTCACGTCAGATGGTTCTTTTTGATTTATGACGCCTGACCCTGATTTCCCGGCGGTTGTTCGTCGTTATCGCTTGTCGAGTGCCGATGGGCACGCAGCAGGGCTTCCGTAGGAAGCGAGGTGGCGGGCCATGCGGGGGAAGAGGAAGCCGTGAAAGGGCATGCAGAGTAGCCAATACAGACGCCCCCAGAGGCCGCGCGGGCGGAAGGTCGCGGTCTGGATGAGGCGGGTTTCCTCGACGCGGAATTCCAGCCAGGCTTCGCCGGGGAGTTTCATTTCGGCAAAGAGCATGAGGCGGCCCTCGGCCCGGTCGACGAGGAGCACGCGCCAGAAGTCGACGGCATCGCCGGGGCGCAGGTTCACGGGGTCGCGTCGTCCGCGCCGGATGCCGACCCCTCCTGCCATGCGGTCCATCACGCCGCGGAGGCGCCAGGCCCAGTTCATGGACGGCCATCCCATGTCGCCGCCGATGCGCCAGATGGCGTCGAGGACGGCCTCGCGATTTCCCGTGATGGGCACGATGCGCTGGTCCCTTAGGATGCCGTGCTCAGGGACGCGAATGGAGCGCAGCCGGGCGGGAGGGAAGCCGCCCGAGGCGAGGGCGTCGAACCAGGAGGAGGGCACGCGATTTTGCGCGATGCGGACAAAGGCGCGCGCGATGGCCTCTTCGTAGGTGAGCAGCTTTTGCGGCACGATGGCGCGGATGGCATTGTCGGCACAAACGCTCTCGTGCACCATGCTGTCGACGAGCGCCCGGGCTATGCGGAAGCTGGTGTTGGCCACCATGTAGAGCCACAGCGAGGAGAGGCGCAGCGTGAGCACGGGCACGGGAATGATGAGCCGCCGGAGCTTTCGCTCGTGGGCGTACTGCACGAGCATTTGCTTGTAAGTCAATACCTCGGGGCCGCCGAGGTCAAAGGTGCGTCCGAGGGTCTCGTCGCGCAGCAGCACGCCGAGCAGGTACACGATGACGTCGTGAATGGCGATGGGCTGGCAGCGATTCGCCGTCCAGCGCGGGGTGATCATGACGGGGAGTTTCTCGACGAGATCGCGGATGATCTCAAAGGACGCGCTGCCGCTGCCCACGATGATGGAGGCGCGCAGGGCGGTGAGCGGCACGCGGCCGGAGCGCAGGATGTCGTGCACGGCCAGGCGGGAGCGCAGGTGATCGGAGAGCTTTTCCGTGGGCGGGATGATGCCGCCGAGATAGATGACCTGACGGCAACGGGTGCGCTCCAGGCCGCGCAGGAAGTTGCGTGCGGATACGGCCTCGCGCTCGGCAAAGCCCTCGCCGTCGCCCATGGAGTGAATGAGATAGTAAGCCGCGTCGATATCCTCGGGAAACTCGGGGTCGGATGACAGGAGATCGGCCTCGATGACATCGAGCCGCCCGGGGCTGCCGGCAAAATCCTCGGAGGGCAGGCGGTTTTTATTCCTCACCACCGCGCACACGGTATGCCCCAGCTCCAGCAGCTCGGGGAGCAGGCGCAGGCCGATGTAGCCATTGGCCCCCGTGAGAAGGATCTTCATCAGCCTTCATTGTTGGACGATTTCCTGGAAACGCAAGCATCCGCTTTGCAAAGGAAAGTGTGCTTCGCCCGATGGCCGGTCATGGCATAAGTCGCAGCATCGCCGAGGCTGCCGGATTTGCCATCTGCCAACCTCGGCGGCGCGGAGGTGGCGGGGGGGCAAAGGTCAAAAGGGGACTGAAGTCCTGGTTTGAAAAAAAGGCGGTGTCCTGGCTTTGGCCGCAAGGCGGAGACTTGCTGGAGAGTTGGCTTTTCAGGACGGAGTGGCTGAGCCATAGTCGTGACATCGCAGATGCCACGAGCCCTCGTCATTCTAGCTGTCGTCCTGTTGGCGTTGATCGCCTTTCTCTTCATCGGCGCTTTCGCAGGCGGGCTCTTCGCTTTTCGGACCGATTCGTTTTACCATTTCAAAGGGGAATCCCAAATCATCGACGGTTCCCTGGTCGTATCGTTTGGCGCGATTCGGTGTCCTGATAATGGCCAGAAATATTCGATTCCCGGAGCCTTGCCCCCCAACGAAAAAGCGAACGGGTTTCAAGTTACCTGGGAATTAAAAGGAGACTCCAAGCGCAAGATTACGGTCGAAGACATCCGGGCCGAACTCCTCGATGGCGGCGGGGTAAGGCCCCTGGACGTTCCGTTCAGTTACTGGGCTGGCGAATTTAACGCTGCCAGGAACGTGCATTACGCCTTTATCTCGACGGGAGGCTATCACGCGGAGTTGCCGCTGGGCGTCTATCATATCCGGCTGTCTTATGTCGTGAACGGCATTCCCTACAGCAATGACGTGACGCTCGACTACGTGGTCGAGCGAAAGTTTGGCTTTCACGGGCCGTTTACGTCCACGTATTACTAATGGACAACGCCTGGAACGTCGTGCTGCCGGTAAGGTGGCTGGTGTCGCCTGGAATATTCCGATGAAAACGTATCTGGATTTTGATCCCCGCAAGGGTTGGCCGTCGAGGAGCGGCCTGTTTTACGAGTGTCAGATCTGTGGCGATGTGATCGCCAGCGCTCCCGCAGAATACGCGAGATGCCGGTGCCGCAATTTTTCGATCGACGTCGATGCGGGTCGAATGGGCGCGAGGGATGAAGAGAAAGTGCGCCTCTTCGAGGAAGTGGGCTGAGGGAGGTGGCTAGATGCTAATGAAAAAGTGCCTATCATTGTTCGCTGCGTGTTTTTTTATCGGCCTTTTCAGCGCAAAGGCCGATGTGATGAGCACTCCTGAGGTGACAGCCATAGACGCTGTCTCAGTAGTCGTTGGGTTGTACGCAAAAGAGCACAATGGTCAGCTTCCCGTCTCATGGGATCAGCTGCGAAACGATATCGACCTGGAGAAATTGAATCAGAGTCTCGTTGGCTGGGCTGCTCATCCGATTGAGGATCACTATGCGTTTATTAATCAGCCTCTTTCACTGCCAGATTCGGAGGGAAGTCAGGTGTTGTTGATTCGAACGGTTCCACTGGAACGCGGTACGGTTAACCGCCAGCAGTGGAGATATTTAATTGTGCGTCGTGGAGATGGTCGAACGGTGTCCGTTAAATTGCCCGAGGAACGCGTGCAAACGATGCTTCAAAAAGCGGGGATCACGATCACTCCCAAGGCCGGTTTGCCTGCGATCGAAAGCGCCGAACGACTCTCCGGCGGATAAAGGGCGGGTTCTTATTGTTTGTTTAGCTTTTCCTTGAGTTCCGCCTCGCTGAGTACGCGATAGTCGCCCGGGGGAGCGAGGAACAAATAGAGGATGACGCCGAGGATATTGAGGGTGCAGAGCACGATGGTCCAGGTGATCTTGTCGGTGTCGGAGTAGTCTTTCCGGCGCAGGTGGGAGACGAGGGTGATGATCCAGATGAGGAATCCGAGCGCGGTGATGGTGAGGAAGGCGAGCGGGGACATGTCGTGATGGCGTTGGCTGAGGGTAGGGGATGAGGCTTAGAAAAGCCAGTCTAGCCTGTGGCAGGCTGCGCCTCGGCGACGATGGGCAGCCGGTTTAAACGCCTGGCGCATGAGGTAGATAGTGGTGGCCTCGGGGCAGAGCCGCCGCACGCCTGCCAGATCGGCAAGCCGGGTTTACCGAGGGGATGCACGCAAGGGAGTTCCGCGTGTTTCCCGATAAGGGATGATTTCTGACGCCGGGCGGCGATTTTTCCCGGTCTTGGTGCCGGTGGGGGAACTCAAATGCTGGTAGACGCCTGGGGGCTCCGCCCGCGACTGTCCATCTTCTCGAAGGTCATGAATGAAAGAATCAAATCGCAGCTGATCGCGGGGCTGGAGAGGTGCTTGGATGATGGGCTGCGTAACATCGATAAGGTGACCTTGTTGGCTTACAGTCGGTACGATCTTGAAACCGCCAAGGCCTGTCTTAAGCAATGGGCGTCGGAGGGGAAGCTGGAGATCCTCAAGCCGCTGGACGAGGCGCAGGATGACGAGCCGGTGGTAAGGATGAAGGCGTATATCGAGGGCAAAAGCCCGTGGCCCAATTGGCCGCCGAAGGACTGAACGAACCGAGGGGGCTGAATCAACCGAGGGGGCGCAGAGGCGCGGGGGTTCGTTCCGGCGTCAAAGCCGCGGGTGAGGAATGAGCGCCGGTCGCGGGGCGTGTCGTGCGGGAAAGTGGGAGTCCGCCGTGGGGAGGCGCGGGGGCTTGGCCAGCGGGGGCGGATTGAGTGTGCCGCGCTCGGGGAAGGATGGGCGGAGCTGCGGCCCAGCAAAGGAGCCGACGTCGCACGGTCCTGACAACTCCGGGCCAATCACGTCGCCGGGTGCGCGGTCATTCCGCCGATTGACGCGGGAGTGTCGGATGGTCCACTCTCGCGGAAAGCTATCGTGAAAAAGGAACTCAGCTTTGTCAAAAATGGAGGTCTTCCCAACACGCCCAACAAATTTTTGGAATGTCTGGAATGCACCGGGATCGTCCCGCTTTTCTCCAAGGAAAATACGCACTGCAAGTGCAATAACATCTGTCTCGATGTGGACTACGGTCGAGTGTCGATCCGGGACTGGGATAAGATCCGATTGTTTGAAGAGATCTAGCGGCCCGAGCCCGGTGGGCGGTGGAAATGCGCGCCAGGAGTCCGATGCCACAGACGAGGCACGGGGCCGGGGGTGGGGGACGGCTTTTTGATTTGTGACGACGGACCTCGATTTTCCTTTTTTATGATCTGTGTTTTTAAATACTCAGGACTCCTCCGCGAGTGATGACTGACGTGATACTGGATAGAAATGGTGAGGTGGTCGCGAACCTGCGACGGGTGACGTTTGACAGAGTAAGGAATGCTTATCTGGGGGATATTGAGTTTGTTGCCGCCCCTTTTGGTCTGCGGGATTTGCTGGCGCGGCTAGAAGAGATTGTAGAAGACCAGACGTTTGCGCTTTTAGATGATGTCCAGTCGGCTGTGGATGCCTTTGATCTGACTGTGCAGTTCGGCGACCATACTAGAAGTATTATTCGTGACCTGTATGTTAATAAAAGTGGAGGATTTTCTTTTAGATTGGAGTGCTCAAATGAGAGGAAAACAGGGTCGGCCATTTAATATGAGAAATTCGCTGGATCAGTGTACCGACTGGGAGGAGGGTGGTTTGGGGGCAGTTCCTGGGGGGCAGTCGAAAAAAGCCAATCTGGCCCGACGCCATGAAGATTTATAAAGCCATTATCATCGGTCTATTGGTGTTCTGCGATTCCTCTTTTGGTAACTGGACGTCGCCGCTGGATATTCTTCGTAAGCCTTTCCGTGATGTTGAGGTTGCAAGGAATGGAATTTCCCTTTCACTTCCTGACAGCGGGGGGAGGTGGCTTATAATTAATTCCCAGGGGTCGAGGGTTGGAAAGTACGGGGAACGGGTTGAGGTGGATCAGTATGGAATGCTGGCTGAAAAACAACGGGCATTGAGGATTGCCATACTGGAAATAGCCGATGGGAGCAGAGTTCTTCTGGTAGAGGACATGTTTGACTCCCGGCCGTTTGGAGGGGGTTTAAAAATTGATTATTACACAGCTGTTTTGGGTGGGAACAATGAGCTGCTGGCACCGAGTTCCCAAGTTGAGAGCCTGGCAATAGATCTCTTTAAATCCCGGTATCCCCGGGGAAATGCGAAAAATACGGGTCAGGAGTCAAATATCAAAAGATGAGACTCGGAACTGGTGGTGGTTTGGACGGTTTTTGAAGTGGAAAGGAGTCGGGCCTGTCATTTCCATATTGGACAGGGAGATGTGATGGAAACGCGACGAAGAACATCGTTGCGGAAGGTCGATCAGCTCCGTGGATGGTTGGGATCGCAAAAGAGCTTCGCTCAATGACAATGGCCGCAAAATCCGGAATCGCCGCCGATCTTTCCATGGGACGCCCAACCCGCGCAGGCAACCTGATCCGGGACATGTAAATTATAGGCCCGACCCCTTGACTCGGAGACCGACAAGGGGGCGATTTCTGCGGGTTTTTCACGGATATGCATCTGGTTGTATTTACCGGGAGTATTGCCTTGCCAGCGGCGGCGGAGGAGGGGGATAGTCGGCGCGAATTTCTGTAATACTGACGCGCTGAGAATGAGCATCCGGGTGATGGTGGTCGATGACATCGAGGTCGAGCGGCGGCTGCTGCGCGGCCTGATCTCGGCGCATCGTGAGCTGGAGCTGGTGGGTGAGGCGTCGAGCGTGGATGAGGCCCGGGTGGAGATCGAGCGGTTGAAGCCGGATGTGGTCTTCCTGGATGTGCAGATCGGTGAGTCGGATGGTTTCCGGCTGCTGCGCGGGCTGGGCTGGCGGCCGGCGGTGGTGTTTGTGAGCGCGTGGCCGCATTATGCGATCGATGCGTTTGCGGTGGAGGCGGTGGATTATTTGTTGAAGCCGGTGACGGGGGCGCGGTTCGCCGCGACGGTGCAGAGGCTGTTGCGGGTGCTGGCTGGCGAGGGGGGCTTGGCGGTGCCGCTGGGGGCGGGCGACCAGATCTGCCTGGCCTCGACGATGTCGTCGCAGGTGGTGCCGGTGGCGATGATCCGCGCGCTGGTGGCGGACGGGGATTTCACGCGGGCGCTGCTGGCGGGAACGCCGGAGGTGCTGGTGTGCCGGAGGCTGGGGAGTTTTGAGGAGGAGCTGCCGACACCGCCTTTTGTGCGGCTGGACCGTTCGCTCATCGTGAACCAATCGTGCATCGACCGCCTGGACCGGCAGGGGCGCAATGCGGCGCGGCTGTGGATGCGGAGCCTGCGCCAGCCGATCGAGATCGGGCGCACGGCGATCGAGCGGCTGCGCGGGCTGATGCCCTGACGGGGAGACTGGAAGTTTTCAGGGGTTCAGTTTTCAGACTCCGCGCGGAGGGCGGGGCGCTTTTCATGTGGTGGGGCAATGACACAGCAAGGGGGCTGCGAGAAATCTTTTCCGGGGCTTGGCATCGGGCAACGGGCCGACGAAAGCGCTCCTGGGAGATTCTCGGGTTTTCATCGAGGTGAAAGAGCATGTACGCTGACCTTTGTTTGCGAGAGAGATGATCGGAATTCGTGTTTTAAGCTCGGTACTTTTGGTGCTGCTGGCGCTACTCGCTCTGCCCTGGGCTCTCTACGGAGCGGCGATGTCCGCATTCGAACCCTCCAGCAATAATAATACGCACCTGCCGCCTCAAATCTTTGCTCTGGCGATCATTGTCTTTGTGCTGCTTCCGGCCATTGTGATCTGGATACCTCGAAAAGCTGCGCTCATTTTCGGAGGCCTCGTTTTATTGCCTCCTGCCGCAATCGCGCTCCTCTTGGTCTGGGCCGCGCCCGTTGCTGGATTCCTCGCGAGTTTGCCGATCGGACTTTGGTATTTTGGAGCGGTCTTCATTTGGAAACGGCTCCAGGCTTCGACGACCGAGCAGACTTATTGAAGGTTTGCCGAGGAGGCAAAGAGAGAGCAAACTCCCGGATAGCCGCCCATCTTCCCATGGGCGACCGAATCCTCGTAGGCAATCTGCATCCGGGGCATGTAAATTATAGGCCCGACCCCTTTTCCGGACACAGGGTCATGCCGCCCCAATGTGGTGCCTTTAGCTCGATCAGGTGTTACCTATGTTCTGAACCTGATTTCCCGCCTTCGCCAAGGCCGCGCCGTCGCGTCATTCCCGCGCAGTCTGAAAACTGAAAACTGAAACCGCCCCTTTCCAGAAAGGGCGTGGCGTAAGGAAAACTTCCGACTTCCGCGATCCCACTTCCGCCTTCGTCAGCCTGTGGCGATGGCAGGGCTGGCGGCGATGGGCAGGCGCACGGTGAAGGTGGCGCCGGTGCGGCCGTCGCTCTCGACGGAGATGTCGCCGCCGAGGAGGCGGGCGAGGTCGGCGGAGATGGAGAGCCCGAGGCCGGTGCCGCCGTAGCGGTGGGCGATGGTTTGATCCGCCTGGGCGTAGGGGGTGAAGATGCGCCCGATCTGCTCGGGGGTGAGGCCGGGGCCGGAGTCGACGACCTCGAGGATGAGCTGCCGGTCGCCGGAGGTGGCGGCGGGCTCGACGGAGGCGTGGAGGCGGACAAAACCCTCGTCGGTGAATTTCAGGGCGTTGGTGATGAGGTTGGAGAGGATCTGGCGGAGCCGCAGGGGATCGAGCGGGAGGGTCGCGGGCACGGCGGGGTCGACCTCCAGGCCGAGGTCGAGGGACTTCAACTGGGCGGAGGCGCGGAAGTGGGTGATGATGGAGCCGAGGAAATCGCGCACGTCCACGGGCTGGAGCTGGATGGCGACGGCGCTGCCGGATTCGATCTCGGAGTGGTGGAGGATCTCGTCGACGGTTTGCAGCAGGGTGTTGGCCGAGGTCTGGGCGATGGCGGCCACCTCCTCGCGGGTGGCGGGGTCTTTTTCCTCCCGCCAGAGGTGGAGCGAGCTGATGATGCCGGAGAGGGGCGAGCGGACCTCGTGGGCGAGCACGGCGAGGAAGCGCGTCTTGGCCTCGCTGGCGCGGGTGGCGGCGACCTCGGCCTCGCGGCGGGTGCCGACCTCGCGGTGCAGGCGGCGGTTCATGTACATGGTGACGAGCGCCCAGCCGCCGGCGATGAGGGCGAGGGCGGCGGCGATGCCGATGGGCCAGGCGTAGCGGCGCCAGTCGATGCGGGGGTCGCGCTCGTAGACGAAGCCGTCGAGCGGCTGGTGGTGGGGCATCATGCCGAGGTCGGCGTAGGTCTCGGCGATGGCCTGCCAGCGGCCGGGATTCACATAGCCGATCTCGATGAGCTCGGGGTGGATGAGCTTGCGGGTTTCCTCAGCCTCAAAGAGGAGATGGTCGCGGCTCTTGCCCCGCGGGTAGGTGGCGAGGATGTAGGTGACGATCTCCTCCGGGTGCTGCATGGCGTAGACCCACCCGCGCACGGAGGCGTCGACGAAGGCCTTGGCCCGCTCGGGGTGCTCGCGCATCTCGGTCTCGGAGGTGAAGAGATTGTCGCCGTAAAAGTCAATACCCGCCGTGCGCGGGCTGAAGGTGAGGTACGGCACGCCCTCGGCCTTGAGCTTGTAGGGTTCGTCGGTCGAGTAGGCCGACATGGCGACGGCGTGGCCATTGAGCAGGTCGTGCTCGTCAAAGGTGTGGGGGAGGATCTTCAGCCGCGCGGGGTCGACGCCCTCGTTGCGGAAAAAGGCGAGCAGCTCGGCCGCGCCCTTTTCCATCATGATGGGCTTGTCCGCCAGCGACTGCACATCCTCGATGCCCGAGCTGGCGGGCGTGAGCAGGACAAAGGGCGAGTGCTGGTAGATGACGGCGAGGACGACGACCGGCTGGCCCTGCGCGCGCGCCAGCACGAGATCCGAGGTGCCCACGCCGTACTGGGCCCGGCCCGAGACGACCTCCTTCACGGTATCGGTCTCGGTGTCCGCCTCGCGCAGCTCGACGTCGAAGCCCGCATCGCGGTAGTACCCCTGGGTGACGGCGGCGTAGTACCCGGCAAATTGAAACTGATGCCGCCACTTCAGCTGCAGCACCACCTTGTCGAGGGCATGGGCAGACGTGCTGAGCAGCGCCGCTGCCAGCATGGCAAATATCACCCTCTTCATAGGCCCGGGAGTCATCAGCACGGTATCCCTTATTCCTCAAGGGGGGCTATCAGGGGGCAATGCTAAGGGGCAAGCAAAATGGGGGCTAATATTAGTGCAACATTGCGCTGAGCGGAGGGTTCGCTGCGAGGGAAAATCACGGCAGTTCCGGGCGGCGCTGCCGGGTTCATGGAGTTCTCTGCCGGACTGGTGGAGCGGGCGTTGATCTTTGACGGAAACCTCCTACGGGATGCACGCAGATGAAGACATCGCTGACCAAATCATCGCTGTTGGGGGCTGCATGCGTGATCCTTCTCGGGGCGAGTGCCGCGACGGCCGATACGATCATGAGCACGCTGTCCTCCCCCTCGCCGACCGGGGTTTCCGTGACTGCAAACGCCTGGTATGCGATGAAGTTCTCGACCGGAAGCACCGGGGCCGACCTGCGTTCCTTGCAGCTGCATCTCGACGAAAGCAAGGCGGTCAGCCAGTGGCTCGGCTCGTCGATTTATCTCTATGCGAGCGATGGCTCCGCAGGCGCTCCCGGCACCCGTCTCGCCACGTATGCCATTTCCGACGTGGATACCATTTCGACTTTTGGCAGCCTGACCAGCGACTATGCGCTGGCTGCATCCTCCAGCTACTGGCTCGTCGCCGCCCCCGCCGCAGACTCCGCCGCCGCCTCCTACTACCTGTCCACCTCCGCCACCTATTCCGTGGATACGATGTCGGAGTACCAATTCTACACGTCCAGCAACGTGGCCTACACCACCAACAAAGGCACAAGCTGGTTCGTTTTATCCAACCCTGGCGTTCCGCTCGTCTCTCTCAGTACGAACGCCGTTCCGGAACCGGGGACCTTTGCCCTGCTGGGCCTGGGAGCCGCCAGCGGGCTGTATTTCCTGCGTCGGCGCAGCCGCGCCGCCTGATTCCGCGAGCGCGGCTCAGCGGGTTTGGGGTCGGCGGCGTCGGGAACAACATCCGCGCACCCCGTGTTTTCACCTTTGTGCGCAGCCATTCATTCCTCGTGCTTTCGGCGCGGAATCTGCTACGTACTTTTACGAAAGACGACTCGTGCGCCGCATCCTTCTCATTGCCTGCCTGACTGGCCTCCTGAGCGTTCCTGTCGCCCGGGCCGACATCCTCGTCACCATCGACATCACCAACCCCGCCGCCGTCGTCTTCACCGCCACGGGCGCAGCGCCCTCCGCCGACGGCCCGAATGTCCCCGGCATCAACGGCATTGACTTCCTCCAGTTCTTCATCACTCCCATCAGCGGCTTTGCCCTCGGCGACGTCACCCCGTCGACCTTTGCCACCTATCTCGACAGCAACTATCCCTACCTGAACTGGAATACCGACAGCTACTCCGGCCCGAACGTGGACCTCAACTTCTACAGCCAGGACGGCTCCAGCCAGCACTTCAACACCACCGACCCCGCCTTTGTCGGCACGGCCACGGTGAATTTCACCTCCTACGCCTCCTACCTCCCCTCCGCCGGGGCCACCGGCCAGATCACCGACGGCAACTCCGGCAACGCCTCCGGCCCCTCCCGCCCTCTGACTGTCCTCGGCACCTATCAGGTCGTCCCCGAGCCCTCCACCTGGGCGCTCCTCGCCCTCGGCCTCGCCGCGTGCCTGACTCTCCTGCGCAGGCGTGGAAAGCGGGCGCTGTCTTAAGCCCGCTGTCTCCCCACGGCGAAGAGAAGTGAGAATCACACACGCTGTTGCCTCTTTCTCTCAGTATTGGCGGACGGCGAGGGGTTATCTGAGATTATTCATCTTCCTATCGCTCCTTGGCTGTGACAGGCCGCAGAATCCCGTGCCGCCTCCGCAGTTGCGATCCGACCACTATGATCCGCATAATGTGAGCACGGAGCATGGGGTGCTAAGGCATATCCGGCTGCAGGAATGCTCTCCGAATGCTCAACTGCCCGAAAACAAGCCGATCAATCCCAGGCCCAAACTCGACATTCCGGAAATGATCGTCGTGACCGGGAGGTTTCAGTCGGAGAGTGTCTGCGACTTTTTTACGGAAAAGAAAACGACGGTGCGCTTTTTTGTCACATATTCCGTGGAGGAGAAACGAGGGGATTTCCCCGGCAGCGTTCTCTCATTTTTTGCCGATGACGACTGCCTCCTGGACGAGGAGGGAAAGTCGGTGCCCCGGCACCGCTGGCCATTTGGGAATGGAGAAATGACGTTTTGTCTCGTGCGGAACGCTTCGGTCGGAAACGGGCCCGCTTATTCGATCCTGTCTTATTTCGAAACGGAATGATGAAAACAGGGGGTGGAGCGCATGTCGTTTCATTTGCCTCCCCCGGTCAATCCGGTTTCTCCTGGACATTTGACCTCACCTCTTGGCTGAGAGTGATCGAGCACTTGCCGCCGTGCCGGCCTGTGCTAGCTCTTTGAGCATGCGCGCATTGGTTTGCCTCCTTCTCGTCGCCGGCGTGTGCCTCGGGTTTTCCAGTTGCCGGGGAAGCCTGGGATTTCGCACGGACTCGGCTCCGGTGGTTTTTCGCTAGACGGAAGCGGGCCGGGCCTTTTGTTATTTCTGCCCGACGCCGGGCCGTCGGGAAAACTGACCGCATGAGAGCCTGTGGCAGTGGCATTAGGGATGCCGTTAGTCGCTCGATCGGCTCTTTGGATGCTGGCCGTAGTCACCACTCAGGAGGCCGCGAAAGGAGAGATCCTCGTCGAGGTCAGGCCAGTGGAGGCCGAATGGAGATAACTCGATATTGTTGAGCTGGCTGGGAGTTCCCCGTGCCAGACGGGGATTCCGGTCGACGGGAAAACGAAGCTCCACGCCGCTATCCATCTGAATCAAGATATGGCCGTCCTGGTAGCTCGCCCGCCTCGCTGTATCAACCAAGGTGTTCATTCCACTTCTTAAGGATAATCGATCTATTTTCTTCCGCAAGCTCCTCCGCGCGCGCGAGTTCACGCACCTTCATCCCGTAGGACTCCCGCAGTTCGACGGTTCCTTCGACATTGAAAATCGCTTCGCCTTCTCCCTTGCGGACATGGACATGAATGGGGCGATGATCATTGCTATAGAAGAAAAATTTGAAACCGTCCTTCTCGAAAACCTGCGGCATACCGTCACGGTACGTGTTCGAGCCGCATGCGACGACCTATTTCCGTCCACGGTGAGTTCCTGCGGAGACCGCAGTCTGTGTGTCAGCAGCCCGAGTGCTGGCGCCTGTGAGGTATCGATTACAGGTGGGCTGCTTCGGCTGGTCAGCCGATTCTTTTATAGAGAAAGGTGGGGAGCAGGCGCAAAAGCCAGCCGATGAGCCGCCAGCGCCCCAGGACGTAGACGAGTTCCTTCCGGGCCTGGGTGGCGGCGAGGATGGCCTGGGCCGCCTGATCGGCGGTGGCCACCCAGAAGGGCTTCTCCGCTTTCATCATCGCGGTATCGACAAATCCCGCGCGCACTTCCGTGACGGTGATCGGCAATTTCAAACTCGCGAACCGGCAGCGCAGCCCCTCCAGCAGGGAGGATTGGTAGGCCTTGGAGGCGTTGTAGGAGAGGGATTGGCTGCCGCCCCGGATGGCGGCCACCGAGGTCACGGCCACGAGACGCCCGGCCCCGCGATGCTCCAGATGCTTTGCGGCCTGATACGCGGCGAGGGTGAAGCCAGCGCAGTTCAACGCGATGGTCGATCGCGCCGTTTCGTAGCCGGGAGTCGGCTCCACGTCGCCCGTGCCGGAGATGAGAAAGATGGTGTCGATCTCCGGGTATCGGGCAAAGACTTTCTCGAAAGCGCCTGCTGCCTGGCGCTCGTCGGTGAGGTCGAGGGAAAACGCGGGGAAGCCTGCGAGGGACTCGGGCGTTCTGCTCAGCGTGACGCACTCCAGCCCCCGGGAGCGATGAGCCTCCGCCAACGCCCGCCCGATGCCGGTGGAGGAGCCAATGATTGCCGAGGTCGCGCCCATGGCTCAGGCTGGCGGAAATCGGATCGCGTGTCAGCGATATTGAGCGATCCGGCGCCGCGGCCCGCATCCGCGCGCTCCCGCGTCCTGTTTTTCCCCGCGCCCGGGTGGTTTTCCTGGCCGGAATTTTTAAATAAATTCATGACCGATTGCGCGGCGGGGCGGATTCCGATGTGCGCCGGGGCGTCTTTCCGCTGAGAGTAGCGCAGCCTGCCCTCCCCAAACCCCTCTGTGAATACCTCCCCTATGAAACATCTCCTCGCTCTCCTCGTCGTCCTGGCCTGCGTCGTGCGGCCTGCGGCGGCCGCCCCGGCGGGTGAAACCCGCGTCGCCAACTGGAAGGACGACCGCGCCGGGGTCTTTCTGCTCATGTTTGACGACGGCTGGCCGAGCCAGTGGCAGGTGGCCATTCCCGAGCTGGAGCAGCGCGGCCTCATCGCGACCTTTTACATCTGCCCGGGGAAGGGGGAATACAAGGTCTACGCGCAAAAGTGGGAGAGCGAGCTTGCGGCCTCCGGCATGGTGTATGGCAATCACACCATGACGCACCGCGGGGTGTCGGACCTCGATAACGCCCGCGAGGAGATCTTTGACTGCTCCAAGACCATCCGCTCCGTCCAGCCGGGCAAGGAAACCCGCCTCGTCTCCTTTGCCCAACCCGGCGGCGTGGGGGGCAACTGGCACATCACCGATGACGAGCTGGCGCAGCTCCTCAAGGAGGACCACCTGATCAGCCGCCCGCCCTTCCAGGGGCATGGCGCGATGTATCACGTGAAGACCCTGCCGGACATGACCGCCATGGCCGACAAGGCCATCGCCAACAAAGGCATGGAATATCTCATCATCCATGGCGTGGAGCGGCTCAATGGCACCTACCAGGACATGTGGGCCATGAAGCAGGAGGAGCTATTCTTCCCGCTCCTCGATTACCTGAAGCAAAAATCCGATGCCGGGGAGCTCTGGGTCACGGATCACATCTCCCAGCATAAGTATGAGACCGAGCGCGGTTCGGCGCAGGTGCAGGTGGTCTCCGCCACGCCCGAGGCGATCCGGCTGAGGCTCACCTGTGCCGCCGATCCGGAGCTCTACGACCTGCCTCTCACCCTGCTGACCCACGTGCCTGCCGATTGGAAAACCGCCGCCATTCGCCAGGGAGAGGTCCATACCACCGTGCCCGTGAAAGACGGCCTCGCCAAATACGACGCCCTCCCCGGCAGCACCGGGATCGAGGTAACCAAGGCGGAGTAGGTGCCGCGAGGGAGACCCGGCTGCCGCCTCGGGGCGGGCGCCGGGCCGCCTTTGCGTCGTGACGAGGGAGGCCGCAGGAAACCGCTCAGCCTGCTGCCGGGAAACCTCGGGCGCGAGCAGGCGGTGAGCGCCATGGCGCAGGCCAGCAGCGAGCCTGCCCCCATCGAGAAAATCGCGCTCCTGCCGTTCATCGCGCCTCCCGGTTTGGCGACACCACCGTGCCATCGAGCAGCACGACATAGGACGCCCCGAAGGTCGGATCGCCCGCCAATCGAAAATTCACCGAGTACGCCCAGACATCGCCGTACTTTGTCCCGCGTTTCATAAACAGCACGCTCCGCAAATCGCCGAGCTTTCCGGCATGGTCCCTTTCCCCTTGTCGGCGGGCCTGCTCGATCGCCTCGCTCATTTCGAGAGGCAACCTTTTCTTGCCTGGGGTCCACGCCGGGGCCGCCCGCACCACGCTCTCCGAGACCATGAAATGCTCCTCTCGCCCGCTCGCCGGATCATGGGTCGCGCCGAGGGACACATCGTCAGCCCAGCCGAGGCCAACACTACAGGCGAGCATCGCCAGTGCGATGATCCCGGAGAGACTGGAGGTTTTCATGGTATTACCTTTTTCCTTTCGGAGGCTTCGCAGGCTTTTTCGCGGCAGGCGCAGGTTTGATCCGCACGGCGTCGGCTCCATGAATGGTAACATGGCTAAGCCTCCTCCGGCTCCCGCGAGCGCCGCATGGGCGGGACGGGGGAGCGGAGCGAGGAGTGGTGAATCGCCCAGTACGCCACCACGCCGAGCAGGCCGAAGAACAGCGCCACCATCGACCACACGAACGGCCCAAAGAGAAACAACCCCGACCCCGCTTCGCGCTGCGCCCGCGCATCCGCCAGCACCGCAAAGGTAAAGACCAGATGCAGGATGAGGTACGGAATGAAAAGGAGGCTGTAAAACGCTCCCACCTCGGAGATTCCAAAAGTGCTCATCGCCAGTGTGATATTGAGCGAATACTTAGCAAAGCCCGTCGCTGAGAAAAGCGGAATCGGCGGGGCGACTCACGGCTCCACGAGCGAGCACTTCACCTGCCACTTCACCGTTTTTCCGCCGAAGAGGACGGGGATCGTGTAGGTCTTGCCGGGCTTGGCATAGAGCTGGAAGGTCGTCTCGCTCGTCACGGTGCCCGACTCATACACCCTCTTGCCAAACTTCACCACCCGGCCATCCCCGGCATCCACCCGATCGACACCCTCGCCGTAAAGGGCCGGCAGCTTCCGGCTCTCCGACTGCCAGATTTTGCAAGTGAGCACCACGAGCCCCTTTTGCAGCACCGCGACTGCGTTCACCGTGAGGCCGAGCGGGAGTTTATCAAAGACCGAGGGCGTCGCCGGGACATAATGGACCACACCATCGCTGCCGCGCACTTTCATCGGCAGATCCCACTGCGTCGTAATCATGCGATCTGTAAGGGCGGAAAAAGCAGCTCCCGCCGAGCAGCCTGTCCTCACCTGCTGCCCGTCCGCCCTCACCTTGAAATCGGCAATCCTGGACTTTCCCGACATAAACGACACCTCCACCACGGTCGGCGGCTTCACCACGTTCCGGGGCTGATCCGCCCAGGCGCTCACGGCACAGGCACAGAGAAGACTTAGAAAAAGGGGGGCTTTCATCGCGCCAGCTTAGTCGCCACCGAGGAAATGCCCAGCCCATTCGAGGCCACTGCCAAGCCGGGTCTTCGGCCTGTGTTCACTTAGTTTATCGCGCCATCGTGCACGAAGCCCCGGCGCGCGCCATCGGTGAGAAAGACGTCCTCAGATTTCCACTGGCCCGCCGGGTTGCGCGGGGCCGGGAAGGCCGCCCACTGGCCATTCGCGAGCTGGCAGTCCACCCGGGGGAGCTGGCCGCCAGGCATCCCCGTCACCGCACAGCATCCCCGCGTGGCCCGTCCGGGAGGGGAGGGGAATAGTCGATTCGCTAGGAATACCCCAGCGCCTTGAGGGCGGACTTCAGCCATTCGTTGGCCGCGATGCCGCCGACGATGCAGACGCCCACCACGATCCAGCCCACGATCGTCAGCCGCTGCTTGCCGTGACGGGTCTCCTGAATCGCGCGGCGAAACTTCGCCCCGAAAATGAGCAGGAGCAGGCCAAAGATGAAAGCCGTCGGCGCGAGGAAGAGCACCTTGGAGGCTCCGCCCACCTCGGGCGCCTGGTGCTGCGCCGCCTGCCAGGGAACATAGGCGTAAACATATCCCAGGGCCGCGCCCAGCAGCGCAAGTCCTGCTCCGACAACTCGATATCCCATGTCGTTCATCCCGGGGACCCTAAAGGACCACGGCGGATGTGTCAGCAAAAACTGCCGCCGACCAAAGCATCACGCTGCCACCCGACGCGCCGCCCCGGCCGAAGGATCAGGTATTACGTTTTGCCTGTTCCTTCCCGAGCGATCATGACTGGACAACACACGCACGCCGGTTCCATTAAAAAGAACCCGGCGATCCACACCGCACTAAATCTTCTGAAACCATTCGCGGTTTACGGAAACCTCCTCGATCGTGCGCGACCGCACCTCGATGCCCAGGCGCAGGTCTTTCAGCATGACGACGAGTTCGTCGCCGTCGATCATGTCCAGCGGCGGAGCGCCATCCCGCTGCGCCTCGGCGCGCGCGTCGCGGGTGAATGTCCCCGTCGTGATGAAAAGCCCCTTGTCGGCGCGGCCCACCATGGCTCCGCGAAAATCCCGGATCGCCCCCGACGACACGCTGCCCTGGTAGCGCTTGCATTGAAAGCTGACATGAAAGGAAAGGATGCCGCCGAGCTTCACCACACCCTTGCCATCGATACCGCCATCGCCCGAGCGCCCCGTCACCTCGACCTGGATAAATCCCGACTCGCGCAGCAGCCTCTGGCAGAGCCGCTCAAACGCATCCGGGGCCATTTCCCTCAGCGCCTGCAGGGCCGCATCCTGCCATCGCAGCTCCTCGACCATCTCCGGCGTCTCCTGCACGGCCTCTGCCTCCTCCAGCTCCTCCCGCGCGCTACGGTCCTCTTGCTGGACCGCACGCACAACCTCCTCCGGTACGACCTGGTCGACAGAGGCTCCCTTTTCCGTAAGCGCCCAGACTCCGCGATCCGAATTCTCCAGCAGGCCATAGCGTTTCAAATACGTGCGCGCCCACGCTAAATTGTAGCCAAACTTGGTGCGATTCCCGCGATGAATCTCGTTCACATCATCCTCGGATAAGGAGAGCAGACGCGCGACGGCCTCCTCCTGTTCCGGAATCGACGCCGACCCTCCCAATTCGCGCAAGGCTTGGAGCAGGGGATTGAAAAGCTCGTAGTACTTTGGGACAGCCATAGAGAAAATCTAAGCATACCAAGCCCATCATCCGACAGTCGAGCCGATACGGTCTCTATCCCCGGACCGCCCGAAAGCCCCGAGGCTTCCCGCATTTCTCCAAAATGAGTCACTCGCAAAAAAGCCGCGCCCCCTTGCGCGGAGACGCGGCTTTTCTTTGAGTCTTTGCGAGGATTCGTTTCCCTCGCGGCGGTTTATTCCGGCATGAACCAGATCATCAGGCCGACTGTGACGACGAACCACAGGACGAAGATGACCTTGTTGAGCGCCTTGTTCGGGATGTTGCCGATGAAGTACGCGCCGATCCACGAGACCGACCAGACCGCCACGGGAACGAAGTCCGCCCGGGTGAGCAGCAGCGTCTGCAGGGAAAAGAAAATGCCGATGAGGATCACGATCCAGTCGAGCACCCGACCGGGAACCCCCTTGATGCCGGGCACGTTGGGGATCAGCCGCCCCATGTTGAAGGCAAAGACCTGGACGCCAAAGGCGAGGAGTGCGAGCAAGATAGCCATGTTTCAGTATGAGAAAAAAGTGTTAGCCTTTCGAGGTTTACCGCTGCGTTATTCGTCGTTGAGCGGACCTACGCCGACGAGCCAGAGTTTCATAAAGGCGAGGATCTGGCCGCGCTCGAGGTTGTTGGCCACCACGTTGAAGGTGACTTTGCTGAAGACCGGCGAGCCGTCGGAGTTCAGCTTGTCCTCGTAGTCGATCGTGCCGGTGAGGCCGGGCTTCGATTTGTCGACGGCGAAGAACGACTCCTCATCCACCGGCCCGGCGGTGAAGGTCTCGTCGGAGGGCTGCACTCGGTCCTCGTTCCAGCGGAGGTTGAGCACATACTGGCCCTTGCCATTGGAGGCGCGGTTCGGGTCCTCGATCCAGCGGATCGATCCCGTCACCTTGTCGGGCGTCTTGGAGCCTTCCGGCGTGAGGTTGATGCCGTCGGTGATCCAACTGCCGCTCTCGCGGTCGTAGATGAGCTTGCCGTCGACCGCCACGCGGCCATACGCGCCGAGCGGTCCCTTGGCCAGCACGAGCTGGCGGAAATCCATCGGGTCCGTGTTCGTCGCGGTATAGACTGCCACCTTGCCGCCTGCGAGCTTGCGGAAGAACTTGGCCGATCCGCCGGCCTGCGCGCCCTTGCCGATCATCACGCCGTCAAAGTAATCCGTGAAGCCCGCCTGGTTGCCCACGGTCTGGATCTGGATGCGCGGCTTCGAGGCCGGATCGCCGCTGCCGTTCCACAGGTACTCGCCGCGGTCGTTCGTCACCACCGTGCCGAGCCAGTCGCCGAGGTAGGTGCCTTTGAAGTTCCACGCGAGCTGGTAGAAAATCTTCCCCTTCTGCGTCTCGCGCCCGAGGACGGAACTCACGAGGCGCGGCGTGCGCTCGATCTTGCCCTTGATGCCGATCGCGCCCGCCACGAGGTCGACCTTGTATTCATCAAAGACATCCTTGCTCGGCCCGCCCGAGGAATCCTGATGCCCCGGCATGCGTGTCTTGAAGATGATCTCCATCGTGCCCGTGATGGCGGGACCGGAGACGGCTTTCTGCTGCGCGTGGCTGGTGCTCGCCAGGGCGAGGGCCGCAGCGGCGACGAGGGCGTATCGGGTGGTTTTCATGAGAGGTGAGAGCGTCCGTGATTGAGGGTTCCTGCGGGAGTGTGGGTGAGAAAAGCCAGGCCGGCGGAGAGCGAGGAATCGACAGAGCCAATCCCCGATCGCGCCATCGCCGCCGTTTTTAAATCCCCCGCACCCCCGCGTAAAGAGAATCCCAATACCCGCCGCCTCCGGTGATTAACACCAGCCCCCATCCCGCGCCGTCGCAGCCTCGCATGGAAGGCTACGCATTAGTACGCAACCAACCTAATGCTTCCCCGCCATCGCAGACCCTCGATGGATGGCGAAACACAAGCAGTCCGATCCGCCATCGACCGGCCGCAGGGACTGTGCATTCTTGCACTCGTAAGCCGAGAGGCTCTCCTCCGCGCTCACCCGATCGCGCACGAAGACCTGCCGCGGGGGAAGGTGTCCGCGAGCCGCGTTCACTCCCGCCTGCCTCGCGCGATCCGGCTTACGAAATACCCCTGCGCTTCCCCCCCCCCCGCGGCCCAGCGCAAGGCCGCATTCGGCAACCTCGTTCAAAAGCATTACGCCGGATCGCATCTTTCATCGCATTTTAAAATGAGATTAAATAAACAAGTAATTGATTTTTAATAACTTACAGAGTCGCGTTGCCTTGCGATTGACTGGTCTTTAAATAAAATCAGGCCCAAAATGGCTGGTATCGGGCGAATTTTCGCGACCCCTTGCTCGTCTCATCGAGCTTGATCAACCCGGCTTCCAGAGCTGCAGCAATAACTTGAGAGACTGTGGCTGCCTTGGCTTCTGGGAGACTAAACCGCTCTCGCAAAGTTTGATTGGTCATGTGCTCCGACATCACCCACTTCAGCGAGCAATGCTGATAGCAGGCCCGCACCCGATCAGCGCGATCCATGTCCTCAAAAGATCTTGGGCCAAAAATCACTACGCTGGTACGTTTAAAGTCAGCACGAAAAACAGGTGCGGGCAAGCGATGTACTTCCGCAGTATGTACCAGCCTGTCGATACCGCTGCTCTTCTCCTCACAAATGCGCATTCGTCGCATGACGTCAGCTATTCGTTCATTGCGAGACTGATAGCCATCGATAAATCGCTCCACCGGCACCAACGGCTCGCCGGGATTCGATATTTCCACACGATTCGTATAGACTTCCACCATGATCGAGGCTCCCTTCACAGAGAAATCTTGATGGATCATCGCATTCGCCACCACTTCGCGAATGGCTGCCTCTGGCACAAGTTGAACCTCTTTGCGCAATGCGTCTACGATCTGCTCCTTCTGCGGCAACATCCCCATGATGAGACGCATGATTTCCTGAAACCCAACAGCGTAGCCTTTTGCCACCGTCTCATCGAGCCTCGTATCGAGTTTCGAGTTTTCGTTGTAAACCACCAGACGAAGCGCCTTCCTGGCCAGATCATCGAAATCCGAAAGTCTTTTCGCCAGCAGCAGCGCCCCGATACGGCGGATTGAATAACTTCCATTCCCCATATCGATCAGCCGCTCATCTGCCAAAGCACTCAACACTCCCGCACGATCCGTCGGATACGGTCGCCTCATCAGTTCGAAAAATGCCTGGGTGTCGAGGAGTTCGACAACTTGCTGACCATCGAGCCCTGTCTTGCTGTATTCCTGGCTCCAGTCCGGTCCGCCTTCAGCGAATATGCGCCGCAACTGATCCTCCGACATCGGCTGCAGTTCCTCACCTGAGCGCATCTGATACTTCCCATCCAGATGATAGGCTGTTCCGCGCGGGCGGGAAGGAATGTGAAATACTACCACTCGTCCGTCGGGGTGCTGAACCTCTTCAATGTCCACGCGGAAGCCGACCATTTCGAATAACTTCGCCGCCATCGCGACGGGGTCATTGAAAGCCTGTGAGCCGACCACCTTCCGCGGTCGCTTGTTCGTGACTCCAAGCAACAAGTGGCCGCCGCCCTCATTCGCCAAAGCCACGCAATACTCGTACAGCTTTTTGTTATCGAACTGCGTCCTGGCTTCCTTGAACTCCAAAGTCTGATTCTCAGAAGGAGATGCTAGAATCTATCCCAAAACCTTCTTTTCAGGAAAGTGGTGATATGCTAAGGGATGCTGATGTTGCAACTGACTGAGGCAGAGGTGGAAATGATCGACCTGTTGTTGCCGCCTGATCCCGATAAGCCCAAGGGCGGACGCCCGCGCAGC
>JAFKMU010000062.1 GCA_017305195.1 Verrucomicrobiota bacterium
TCGCCGCTCTTCCTCCTCCAGTTCCAGCCAGATTTCCTCTCCCTCATTGCTTTCCCTCCGCTCTTCGCGGTATCCTGCCATTCCTATACACACCGGGGCCATGTTGGTCGTTCTCAGACCTCATGGCCCCACTTTTTGATCAAGAGCCGAACTCTCCCTCTATCTTGTAGATGAACCTGCAGAGGAAGCTGAGCCGCCAGGTGCGTAGGCCGCTGAGGCGAAAGGCTTATTCCGGATGGAGAATATGCTGTGATCAGGCGGAGCGACTGACTGGTGCTCCCAGGCGGGCAAGCAACTCCGGGATGGGCTCCCATGGATGGTTGCCCGCATCGAGTCCCAAGGCGGCGCGGCCTGGCTCGATCTCGAGGCTGGTTGAGACCTGATGAATCGCCTCCACATGCCGTAATGCTCTTTTGGCCGGGCAGGCTGATCGCCGTCGCTCCCTCGTGCATTCGATGACGGATGCGAGCATGCGCTCGCGATTGATTTCCTCGGGGTCCAGTCGCCATGTCGCGAGCTTAGCGCCGCTGTCATCGTACAGGACTGCACTGTCCTCCTGGCGCCAGTGGAGGCAGCCCCTCTCGGCTTCGATTTGAATGACGGGATTGACGTTTTCTGCCCCAGCGTGCGTGAGGAGGCAATTGATCGCGACCCCGCCTGAGGTCGTCATTTCGATATCCGCCGTGTCAAAAGTCTCGATCGGAAAAAATCGCAGGAGACGTCCGGAAACGCTCCGCACGGAAGCACTATCTTCAGGAGAGTCAGCGGCGAAAAATAACGCGAGGTTGAGAAAGTGTGCGAAAGCGTTGTTCAGCGGGGAGTCGAAGACCGGCCTCCCGTCGCAATGCGTCCGGCCAGCCCAGCGGTTGCGCTGATAATAGGAGGAGGTACGCGGCCAGCTTCCTTCGATCGTGATGGTGCGGATTTTGCCGATCACGCCCGCGTCTATGGCTGCCCTGATTTCGTGAACCTGGGGGGCATAGATGTCCTGGAAGCCGACAGAGACCAGCCGTCCGGAGGACTCTGCCGCTCGCATGATCGCCTGTGCCTCGTCGACGCTTCCGGTCAGGGGTTTCTCCACGAGGACATCGCAGCCGGCTTCCAGAGCAGAGATCGTCATCGGCGCATGCTGATGAATGCTGGTGGGAATAATGCACAGGTTGTTCCCGGGAGGGAGTTCCGCCAGCATGGAGGCATATGTGGGGTATAACCTGCATCCCAATCCCTCAAGCTTCCGGCAGGTCTCCTCTTCGTCCTCCCTGTTGATGACGGTCGCAGACGCGAGCCGGGCATCACAGGAATTCAGGACCGCCAGCAGCGAGCGCAGCACGGCCCTTGCATAGCCAGAGATCCCGATGAGGTGGATCGGAACCGACGCCAGATTTTCAGGATCATTCATTTTCCGAAACGGGCAGACTTGGCTTCAGGGCGTTGCCTGGGTGCGGACGTAGATCGGGAACTTGCTGACGCGAGCCTGATCGTAGGAAATGCCGTTTCCCATGAGGTCTTTCACCTCCACGACAGAAGATGCCGGAAGGACCTGCGAAAGGGGAAGGTCGCCAGCTGACCAGCAGGCTTCGAGCGGGCCGTGGTCCGTCTGGAAGCGCGCGACCTGGATCGTGACATCTCCTATCGGTCGGCTCTCAAATCCCACCGGGGAGGCATCCTCCGTAAGGGCTACCATGGCAGCATGGGCTGCGATCCCCGGCCCGGGTATGCCGGTCACGTCAATGAACCCGCAGGTGATGTCTTCGTGGACCTTGCGTCCTGCGGGACTGGTCCCGAGCTGGTAGTCGAAGTATCGCTTCACCCCGGATGCCTTGAAATAAAGTGCTGCCCGGACCATGGAGGCAGCCGCCTCGGATGGGGTGACGGAGGAGGAATGCGGCACTCGATAGGTTTCCAGCCAGCTCTGGCTGCCCTGGAGGAAAGCTCCGCCCTCCGTATGCCAGAGCGGCATGGGGAGACCTTCGCGGTTGGTAAATGTTCGGTAGCGAGCCAGCAGGGGAGTGACGTATGCCGTGTCAGGCGATCCGCCGCCTGCCTCCAGGCTGTAAAAATGAAATGAGAATGCATCGAGGAATCGACCAGCTCCCATTTCCAGGATCTCCCAGCCCAGTGGCGCATTGATGCTGGCGAGGGCGGGTCCTATGAGGGTGGCTGGCTTTCCATTGGCATCGAGGGCTTCCCGGGTGGCCTGGAGAATCCTTGCACAGACGGCGGCTTTATCCTGGCCGGGGCGGACGCGCAGATAATCGCCATCCGGTTCATTCCAAACCTCCCATGCCTCCACCTGGGGGGAAAACGCATTGAAGCATCGGGTGACATATTCCTTCCAGCGTTCCAGGTCGGCTGGAGGATAGCTGCGAGTCCATCGTGGGCGCTCGGGATCCTTGGGATTCAGATCCGCGGCGAAGCTTGGAGCTGTTGCGAAAACCCCGAGCAACCGGAAACCTTCCCTGCGTGCGCGAGCTGCGCCCTCGGTCCGAAACCTCCATTCTCCGGGGCGGTGTTCGACTGCCATCCAGAGCGTGCTGAGCGGCGGATACAGGCGGAGCCATCGAAATCCTGCCTTGCGTGCGATTTCCAGATTGTAGCTGGTAAAGTCCGCGTGGCCGCCGAAGAAGGAATCCGGCCGCTCGGCAGGCGGCGGCAATGCGGGAAGGACACTATAGATTTGCTCGGCAGCGATCTCCGGGAGAGCACTCTTCTTCTTGCCGTTTACGAGACTCCTTATCCAGGCCAGGAATCCCGAGGCTTCGTTGTTGATCGGACGAGCTTCCAGGCGGAATGCGCCGAAGCGGTCTGTGGGTACGGTGAATGCCGTCTCTCCGGTGCCGGTCTCATCCGGTTGAATCTGCACGGTTTGCTGCGCGATCGGGCTGCCGGTGAAATCATAAGCAGTCACTTGATATTCCACGGATCGACGTGGAGACATTCCCGCAGCGAGGAGGCGAAAGCTTGCCGGTTGGTGCTGGTCGTACAGGTGGGCGACAGGAGCATCGGCGGACGGCTCGATGGCAAGGGATGCCGGGAAGAGTTCTTCAGGCGGATTATCAGCTTCCACGATCGAAACGGCATCCAGGTCGTAGCGGCCCGGATTATTGAAGTCAAAGTCAATACAGTAGCTCCCGCCCGGGGCCGCCTTGAGCGTCACAGGCACCTCGTAAGTCTTCCACTGAGGCGTTGCCTTCAGCGTGGTACGTCCGTCGAATCGCGTGTTCGCATTTTTCCCGGACCCGACCGCCACTTGAAACTCCTTTTCTCCGTCTGAGCGCAGCGAGAACTTCAGCCGCATGGGATGGCCATACCTTGCAGGAAAGTATCCCGAGGAAAGCGTTGCCCGACAGTTGGGATCGACCTGCATGGAGAGAAAGTTGCGTCCGTGCGGGATGCCAGGTTCTGAGCGGATGTTCAGGACGGCGCTTTCAGGTGAGGGGCTGTTTGATCCGCTTTCCTCCCAGAGAGTTCCGAAGTCCCGTTCACGAAAGGATGCTGTCCAGCCATCGCGCCCTGCTTCGAAGGACCCATTGCGGAGCTCGCTGACGACCGGAGGTGCGCCCTCCTCCGCGGACGAAAGCTCAACGATCGACACGTCGTCGATCCACACTTGACCGGGAGCTTTGATCAAAAATACGAGCTGCGAATTGTCGGCGTCGATTGATGTCGGCAGCGTCATGGTATAGGAAAACTCCTGCCATTGCTCAACCGGCACGGATTCCGCCCGGAAATAAGTCGTATATGGTTCGCTTCCCTTGCGAAGAATGACGTGAAGAGGCGGGCCGTTGCTGATACCGCGAGCCCAATAGCTGATTTTCAGCGTCTGCCCGGCTTTGATGGCCACCTGCGGATAGAAGAACTGCAAGGCCGAGCCGCCGATCGCCCGGCGGAAATGCATCTTGTAGCTGAATGCTCCTCCATGAGGATTGACCGGGTCGCGTTCAAACCTGGCGTCATTTCTCAGCCAGTTGTTTTCCTGCCACGGTGCATTTCCGTTTTCAAATCCGGGGTTGGTGACCAGGTTTTCTCCGGCCAAGGCATGGGGCGCAATAACGAGCCACAAACTGAGAAAGACGGTAAGGGAGAGTCTCACGATCATCATAAGTATTGGAAGATGCCGTCTACAGTGTGCGCGAAATCAGCTCTCCGACCTCGACAAATGCGACGTCCACCCGCCCTCTGACATTGGTGGTATAGCAGACGAAACGGTCCTGCAGGCAAAATTGAGGATGGGGGTGAATGTGATAACGAGACAGCGATGGCGGGATCTGATCCAGATGCGACACGATCTCCACCTGCTTGCCCGTCGCCAGATTATAAAACAATACCTGATGATTGTCGGGTGCTTCCGGTGGCAGAGCATCCGCCACCAGCCAGTTTTCTCCGTGATCGACATGGGCGTGGGAAAGCATCGGCTTCCGCCAGACGACCTCTTCCGCCCCGCCTCCTACTGGAACGCGCGCGACGCCAGCCCCATAATGAACATACCATACGTGGCTCCCATCAGCGCTCCACCACTCGTGCCCGACAAAGGCGCGCTCATCGGAGATGATGCGCGAGGCATCATTGAAATAATGTGGATTGCCGCCCACCAGGCGGGGGGCGCTTGTCAAAGGATCGGGAAATATCGGGGCTGCTGACTGTCCCCGCTTGATGATCCAAAGCCGGTTTTCATAGCCGATGGATTTGCCGCTGACCGGATGGATCGAGTGATCCTGGGCGATCAGTTGCAGATCGGGATCGAACGGATGGAACTGGGCGTGATTGAAACACCGATCGAATTTTTGCCACAGGACGAAATCTCCTCCGTCGAGTGGGAGATGTCCGATGAACCACTCGGAGCCGATCTCGACATCGATGTTCAGCGCTTTCCGGTCCGCGGAAAACGTGAGGTGGGTTGCGAGGCGCCAGGGGCGGCGGTTGCTCGCGATTTCAGGAGGGAAGCGGTTGACGAAGACCGGGGCGGCATCCGGCTCCGGACGACGTTTCCATATCTCCAGGCCGGTACACCAATACGCCTCCCCGGTGCGCTCGTCGACGACAGGTGACGCATCGGTAAATGCCGTCTCGGAGAAATGGGCGATCGTTCTCTCCCGGAAGTCCACGACGCCGAGCGATCGACCCTGATTTGCGCTGCCAGCCGGTGGGAATGCACAGTAAAACCAGTAGTAGCGCCCATCGGAAGAGAAGCTTGTATTGACGAAATAAAAACTCTGCTGAATGGGAGCCACTTGTTCGGCGAGAATATGACTGGTCACGCCGCTAATGGGATCGGTCCAGCGCTCAAAAAGGGAGGAACCCAGCGGTAATGTCGGATGAGGAGGCCGGATATCCCGGACGGGGGAGGGACCTGAAGCTAACATGGATCCCAGCTTAGGCGTGGAGGGATTGTCCGCCAGAAGCTCGGCGGTTAAGCGTTCACCAAATCTCCGCTGCGGTTAGGATATTTTCCGCCGGACTCTTGCGCGCCATTCCTCCCGTTCCTTTTTCCACTCCGTAAAATCCTCCACCCACCGGCCTTCGATGGAGATGATTTGAGGATGGGCGGGCAGGCCGAGTTCATTGCGCTGGAGCTGGGCGACCAGATGCTCGCACGCCAGGCGACCGATGAAGGGGGTCAGTTTATCAATCCCGTTGGCACGTCCGTCGGTGTAGGCGATATTCAGATTTACGTAGCGGATATCCGACGGGGCCTGCCTGCCGGTCACCTTTTCATAATCCACGCAAAAATCGCCGGACCCGGCGCTCACTACGGCATCTGGCTGTACTTTCTCCATCCACGCTCTCAGGTTGCCTCGGCCATCGGGTGAGAAATTCACCGGCAACCGCCGTCCTCTGGGAAGGTGCTCTTGATGTCGCAGGTAGGCGGAATGCCAGAGTCCCAGCACCTTGGCGTCATCCCCGCTGTTGGCATTGAGGGCGATGCGCTGACATCCGGCGCGAGAAAGCCGCTCCAGCAGGGAGGACATTTCGTTGTAGTGATTATTGGCTGCACGGTGCAAAAGAGGAGCTTTCAGCGAGAAGTCGAAAGCGACAGCCGCAAAGTTCCCCCAGTCCAGGTCCAGCGAAACGCCTGGAGTATCGAAGCCGCCCACTAGCAGTCCGCGAATCCCCCGGCTGACCAGCAAACGACTCATGCGAGCAGGTGTCATGTCTGGGGCCGAGAGGTGGAATACATCCAGCCGGTAGCCGAGCTCCAGTGCGCGTTCGGCGGCGCCCAGGTAGTAGTCATGGTGGGGCATCCAGTTCCACGAGTCGTAGGAGGGATAGCTGCTGACATAAGCCAGAGTCTCCCGATATTCCGAGGCCCCCTGTGCTCGCAGATGCTGCATGAGGGTGGAGATCTTGGGGTCTGGGTGATAGTCGAGGCGCTTCGCAATCTGCTGGACCTTGAGCCGGGTTGCCGCCGAGATGCGAGGATGATTGCGCAAGGCCAGCGATGTTGCTGCCAGCGAAAGACCGGCTTCGCGTGCAATATCGCGCAAGGTGGGGCGAGGTGAGCCGGAGGGAGGCATGGTGAACGCTTAAACAGTAGATCAATTGCCGGGGAATCTGGCAAGGCTTACGGTTTGGGCAATCCTCTATTCCCCTGTATGAAACATACCTTCCTGCCACCTGTCATTGCATTGCTTGCCTTCGCTTCGGTCCCTGCCGTTCATGCTCAACTCATTACCTCCGTGTCGAGTGCGGCTCCTGCGGCGAATGTCGCCATTAGTTTTACCACCGCAAATTATTCAGCCAGTTCAGGCAATACCTTTGGCATGGGATGGAAGGGAGACACTGGAAACAGGCGAGACCTGGGGCAGACCTTCACCACGACCAGTTCGTTTCTTCTGGATCGCATTACTGTTCAACTGCAATTCATTAGCGCAAATGCACCCAGCTCGGCTTACTCTCTGTCTCTCTATGAGTTTCCCTCGGCAAGCAGCCTGACAGCCTCAGGCACGCTGGGAACGTGGACGGGTACTCTTCCAAACTCGTCGATCCTTCCGCCTGCGGCATACACGTTCAATAATGGCACCGTTGGCCCATTCCTGACTTTTGACATGCCGAATATTACCTTGTCCGCCAATACGACCTATGGTTTTGTCCTGAGCTTCACCGGACTGGCTGAAAACGAGTCGCTGAATCTTTGGACCAAGGGTGGCGGCTTCTATACGGGCGGGCAGCAGATCCAGACGAGCACGGCGGGGGCAACGACGTTCACCACCGGCAGTAACGATGTGCTCTTTTATGTCCAGGCAGTGCCGGAGGGATCGACCTTTGGTATGGTATTTGGCGGGGTCCTTCTGTTACTTTTGGCGCGCCGTTTTCGCCATACCGTCTCCTTCGTTTCCCGGTAAACTTTTCCCCCCGTCGTTACCATATGAAATCCCGGCGCATTCTTTCGATGCTGGTAGCCTTCGCTCCATGGCCCGCTGTCCAGGCACAGGAGGAACTCCTTCATTATACTTTTAATGATTCCAACCTTCAGACGACCTCGATCGCAGATGCCGGGCCGGATGGGCATGCCCTGACCATGTACTCGGCCGACGGCGAACCAGCCGCGCTCCAGACTGGTCCTGGTGTGAGTGGAAAGGAGGGTGATCACTCCTTCAACAACTCGGGCGCCACCGGCATGGGAAAGAACGGACAGGGAGGATGGGCCGAGACCGCCATCCCGGGTGAAGGAACGATGTGGGAGCGGGGAATGACATCATTCACTGTGACGGGTTGGTTTCAGGCAACCGAAAGTCAACCGAGTGATACCGCGCGGATCGTTTACTTCCAGCCCAGCCTGGAAGGAAACGCCCTGACAGTGTGGGCCGTCGGCGGAGGGAGGCTGGAGCTTCGTATTGACAAGCAGAAGGATGGAGGACAAAGCGAGCCGGTCTTTGGGCATAAGCCTGGGGAGTGGAACTTCTTCGCTGTTACTTTCGATGCCACGAAAGGCTCGGACAATGTCCGATACTACGCGGGTACCGAGGCCTCATCCGTGCGAGAGGTGGGAGAAGGGACCCTTGCAATCGAACGCTGGACACCCGCTCGCGGAGGTTCGCGCACTCCGATCTTTGTGATCGGGAGCGGCGGCCGGGAGATTCAGCGTCCTTTTCAGGGGCATATGGATGAGATCCGGTTTTTCGGAGCGGCCGCTGGCTCAGACGGAGCTTTCGACCAGGAGAAGCTTGAGGAAATCCGGCGCGAGGCCCTCGCCCGCTGAAAACGCGACACCTCTTCCATGAAATCCTCCTTGCCAGGCTGGCGTCACTCGGAAAGCAGACGGGCCTTTTCCCTCATGGAAATGCTGGCGGCGCTTGCGCTTATTGGCGTCCTCTCAGCGATCCTGGCGGGCGGGGTGAGGGCCGTTACCGAGAATGGAAGGCGCATTCAATGCACCTCCCAACTCCGTCAGATATCCGAGGCAATCTCTCTTTACCGGGCCGAGAATAATAACACCTATCCGCCCGCCAATCCCTGGAATGCCGATACTGGAGATGCTGGGTGGCTCGCCTGGCACACGGGCGATCCGAAATATGGGAAGGACTCTCCGCTCGCTGCTTATGTGGGAGGGGTGGAAACTCTGCGCAAATTGAGTGTTTGTCCCTCCAATAGCACCAAGTTTGCCGGACCTGTGCCCGACAAGATTCGCAACACGTATGGGTATCCCTACACGGTGAATTACAACATCATGGTGGACTCATTATCGGCGGGAAAGACGGCGAAAAACGCGAGCCTTGTTTCCCGTCCCGCGAGCACGGTTCTCATGGCGGATTCGGCGGCCAACTCGTCGGCATGGGGGCTTGGATTTTCCGATACGGGCTCGGCGAACTTTCAACGCATCGCGAAGCGGCACGGCGAGAAAAGCAACCTGCTTTGGTGCGATGGTCATGTCACCCTGCAATCGCCAAGCACGATAAATAACACGAACCTTTATCCCCAGCCTTAATACGGTGGTTCTCGAAGTCCAGGGATATCCGCTCCGGCCGGCCTTCTCGCCGGAGTTAACGGAAATGCTATTGGTGTACTCTGGTTGTCTGGCTTACCCCGGCAGGGCGGCTTTTGCTCCCTTGGAGAGAATGTTTCCCAGGTCGGCGGCCACGGCGTTCGTCAGTCCGGGAACGTCGTTGAGATCCTTGCCGTTCCAGAGCGCGGTGTGGCCGAGCACGGCCTTGGCGACGGATTCTGCGGAGATGCCGGGACGAGTCCAGACATCGCGGAAAAACTCGAGGACATCGGGGCTGTCCTTGATCTGGTACGCTCCATCCTTGGCGCGGGAACCGATGAGCGCGCCGTCCGTGATCTCGGTGCCGCGATAGAAGGCGATCAGGGCTGCGAGCGAGAAGACGAGGCGCTGGGGCAGTTCTCCGCGGCGGTCGAGATAGGTGAGCAGCGACGGGAGAACGCGGGCGGTGAATTTGCTCGTGGAGTTGAGCGAGATGCTGAGAAGCGGGTGCTTGACGAAGGGATTGGCAAAACGCTCCAGCACGGCAGCGGCGAAGGCGTCGAGATCCGAGCGGGGCAGGTCGAGGGTGGGGATGATCTCATCATTGAGCGCATCGCGCAGGAAGCTGGCAAAGGCCGGGTCGTCGAGGCACTCCTTCACCAGGTCATGCCCGGCGAGGAAGGCCGCAAGAACGGTGGACGTATGAGCGCCATTGAGGATGCGCACCTTGCGATCCCGATAGGGTTTGTAATCCGGGGTGAAAATGACGTTGAGACCGGCCTTGTCGAGTGGGAGTTCCTTAGCGAGGGAGGCGGGGCCTTCGATCACCCAGGCGTGGAAGACCTCGGAGGTGTTGAGCAGCGTATCCTCATAACCGAGGCGGGCGCAGATCTCGGCTGCCTCCTCGCGAGGGTATCCGGTCACGATTCGGTCGACGAGCGTGTTGCAGAAAACGACGTGGTTCTCGATCCACGAAATGACGGCGGCGTCGAGCTGCCATTTGGCCGCGGTCTCCAGCACGCACCGCCGGAGGTTTGTCCCGTTGAACTCGATCAACTCGCAGGGGAGAATGACCAGCCCGCTTTCCGCCGAGCCGCCAAAGGCCTGATACCGCTCCAGCAGCAGCCGGGTCAGTTTGCCGGGAAAGGAAACCGGCGGCTTTGCGTCGATGCGATCATCGGGGTGACAGGCAATACCGGCCTCGGTGGTGTTGGAAACGATGAAGCGCAGGTCGGGATTGCGGGCGGTGGCGAGGAACGCCTCGAAATCCGCGAAGGGATTGATCCCGCGCCGGATGGAGCCGATGACCTCGGTTTCCTCCACTAGCTTCCCATCGACCACGCCGCGCAGGATGTGGGTGAAAAGCCCGTCCTGTGCGTTGAGCGCATCGACCAGGCCATTGGCCAGCGGCTGAACCACCACGACCGAGCCGTCGAAAAGCCCCTGCTTGTTGAGCTGATGCACCATCCAGTCCACGAATCCCCTTAGGAACGCGCCTTCGCCGAATTGCAGGATGCGTTCGGGGCGGGTGTTGGGTTGGATGTTGAGAGCGGCGGTGTTCAGTTTGGGCAGGGGCGAGGGCATGGTCGGGTTATTCCGTGGGGAGCGGTGGGTTTCTAGAGAGTGACACCATCTTTCCAGATGGCGATTTCGCGGTGGCCGCGGGTTTCGTTTCGTGTATTGGCTTCGCCCGAGGCGATGGCGGCGATCTGCCGCCAGAGCTGCTCGGTGAGTTCGGGAAAGTCAGCGGTGCCGTCGGCCACCGGACCGGCGTTGAAGTCGATCCAGTGCGGCTTGCGGGTGGCGAGGTCGGAGTTGCTGGAGATTTTTACCGTGGGAACCGGGAAGCCCATCGGGTTGCCCCGGCCCGTGGTGAAAAGCAGGATGTGCGCCCCCGCGATGGTCATGGCCGTGCCGGAGACTCCGTCGTTGCCGGGTCCCTGGAGCAGGGAAAGGCCGCCGAGCCCGGGATTCGCCGTGGCGCCGTAGGGGAGCACCTGACGCACTGGAGCCTGGCCGCCCTTTTGCACGCAGCCGAGGGATTTGTCGGCCAGCGTGGTGATGCCGCCCGCCTTGTTGCCGGGCGAGGGGTTTTCGTCGATGGGCTCGTTGTGTTTCTGGAAGTAGGCGCGGAAGTCGTTGACCAGATCGATGACGCCGTGGAAGACGCCTTCGTCGCTCGTGCGCTCCAGCAGCATGCGCTCCGCGCCGAACATCTCGGGCACCTCCGTGAGGAGCACCGTGCCGCCGTTGGACGTGTGGCGGTCGGCGATGCGGCCCACCAGAGGGTTGGCCGTGATGCCGGAGAAGCCATCGGAGCCTCCGCACTTCATGCCGAGGATGAGCTCGGAAACCGGGATGGGTTCGCGCTGGAACTGGCGCACATACGCGGCCAGCTCCCGCACCGCTTCAATGCCGGACTCGATCTCATCGGTCACCTGCTGGGCGTTGAACCAGCGGATGCGCTCGGCCGCCTGCGGGCCGACGACTTCTAGGAAGTCGTTCATCTGATTGTTCTCGCATCCCAGGCCGAGCACGAGCACGGCGGCGGCGTTGGGATGGCGGACCAAGCCCGCGAGCACCTTCTGGGTGTGCCTGAGGTCGTCTCCGAGCTGCGAGCAGCCAAAGGGATGGCTGAAGGTGTAAACGCCGTCGATGCCCGAGCCGGGCGTCGACAGCTCGGCATGGGCGGCAGCCGCGATCTTCTCGGAGGCGATATTGACGCATCCCACCGTGTTGACGATCCAGATTTCATTCCGGGTCGCAGCGCGCCCGTCGGGACGGCGGTATCCCTGGAAGGTCTCCGGCACTCCCCCGGTCGGCGCGGAGGGCTGCTGAGCCTTGGCGACCTCCGTATAGCGCAGGTCGGAGAGCTTTTCCGCCAGATTGCCCCGGACGTTGTGGCTATGCACATGGACCCCGGCGAGAATGGGCTCCGAGGCGACGCCGATCGGGTAGCCGTATTTGATCACGGGTTCGCCTGCCGCGATCAGGCGGATGGCGAGTTTGTGACCGGCCGGGATGGGTTCGGTGGCTGGGACTCCGTCGAAGGTGTCGCCCTGCGCGGCAGCGCGCAGAGCGACGACAACGTTGTCCGACGGATGGATTCGCAGAAAGATCGGTGCGGACATGGCGGGTTGGGCGCTTAGCGCACCACGCGGGCTCCGCCGCCCTTCATGAGTTTCTCGACTTCCTTGCGGGTCGCCATCGAGGTATCCCCCGGGGTGGTCGAGGCAAACGCGCCGTGAGCTGCACCGTAGTCGACGGCGAGCTGCGGGTCGTTGAATTCCATGAAGCCAAACTGCAGGCCCGATGCGAAGGAATCACCGCCGCCCACGCGGTCGAGGATTTCCAGCTCGGGGTACTTCCGGCTTTCGTGAAACTGCCCGTCATGCCAGAGGATGGCCGACCAGTCGTTCTTCGTGGCTGTGATGACGCGGCGCAGCGTGGTGGCGGCGACCTTGAAGTTCGGGAACTCCGAGACTGCCGTCTCGATCATAGCCTTGAAGGCGTCGATCTCGATCTTGGAGAGATTGTGGTCCGCGCCCTTCACCTCGAAGCCGAGGGAGGCCGTGAAGTCCTCTTCGTTGCCGATCATCACGTCGACGTACTTTGCGATCTCGCGGTTGACCTCCTGGGCCTTGGCGAGGCCGCCGATCGACTTCCAGAGCGACGGGCGGTAGTTGAGGTCGTAGGAAACGATCACGCCGTGCTTCTTGGCAGCTTTCACCGCCTCGATCGTCAGCTCCGCCGTGGTGGACGAGAGCGCGGCAAAGATGCCGCCGGTGTGGAACCAGCGGGAGCCGAGCGTGCCAAAGATGTGATCCCAGTCGAAATCGCCGGGCTTGAGCTGCGAGGCTGCCGTGTTGCCGCGATCCGGCACGCCTACCGCGCCGCGAATGCCGTAGCCGCGCTCGGTGAAGTTCAGGCCGTTGCGGACGGTGCGGCCAATGCCGTCGTCGGCGCGCCATTGGATGAAATCCGTGGCGACGCCGCCTTGCATGATGAAGTCCTCGACGAGGTGGCCGACTTCGTTGTCGACGAAGGCCGTGCAGACCGCCGTCTTGTAGCCGAAGCACTTGCGCAGGCCGCGCGAGGTGTTGTATTCACCGCCGCCCTCCCAGGCGGTGAAGGAACGGGCCGTGCGCACGCGTCCTTCGCCGGGATCGAGGCGAAGCATCACTTCGCCCAGGGAGACTTGGTCAAATACCGTAGACTTTGCAGGTTTGAGAGGAAGGCTCATTGCCCGCTATTGAATGATAGAAACGGCCTGCGGGCGAAGAGTTTTCTTTTGTAACCTGTCCAAACTCCCCTGCTGCCGGACCATCCCGGACGTTTTTGAAAGAGAGTCCTAGACCCGGATGATCCTTCGGCGGATCACGCACAGCACGACCGCGCCCGCCAGGATGAGCATCCACGTCGCAGGCTCCGGCACGGCCTGCCATGCGACGGCATACTCCGTGTCATTCACCGCGGGATCGAGGTCATAGATCATGCCGAGGAAGGCCACCCGGATCGCGTATTCGCCCGGTGAGTCGAGGGCGATGCGCAGGAATTCACTATTGTTGTAGAGGCTGATGGATTCGGCGACTTTTTCCGACAAAACTCCCCCGGCGAGTCTCCAGACCTCCAGGTTGAGATTGGCAAAACTGAGAGCCTGCCCGAGGTCGTTTTCGTCCAAACCGGTTCCGGCGAACCAGTTCAGTGAGATCGTCAGCTCCATCTCATGCTCAAACGGATTGGCGAAATGGTATTCGTTGGCCCCTCCCGCGGCCAAATTTCCGAAATCCCAGCCTTTTTCGCTGATCGTTCCTCCGCCAAGCCCGGCGACATCCCGGGTTTCGGAGATCAGGTAAATCTGGGCTGCCTGGTCCAGGTTGAGTGCGCCTGCTCCGGTGGCGTAGTCGAGCGACTGTGTGGTGGATACGACCCCATCCTGCAGAGTTTGACCGTTGTCCCACCCCTCGGTTTGCGTCGCTCCGGCCATGAGGACGGACTTCACCACACGGGTGTCGAGGGTATGCTCGGACAGGATGATCCCGTTCTCTTCGTAGTAGTGCACCACGTCTTTCAACAGCGCG
Organism: Verrucomicrobiota bacterium; assembly: GCA_017305195.1. Taxonomy (GTDB): domain Bacteria; phylum Verrucomicrobiota; class Verrucomicrobiia; order Chthoniobacterales; family Terrimicrobiaceae; genus Terrimicrobium. The sequence continues at coordinate 14,005 of JAFKMU010000062.1, forward strand.
ATGCCGCCCGCGACGATGGGTGCGGCAAAACTGGTGCCGCTCTCGTTCACGAAATAACGATCCGTCGGCGAGGGTTCCTGTACGCGGTCGGGCAGGTATTGATAGCTGCCCGAGGCTCCGAGATAGGCGGCCAGGACGAGATCTTCGCCGGGAGCGGCGATGTCCACTACGGCCCGCACACCGGTCACTGTGATATTTGTCTCCGGGTTGTAAAAATCCGCCGCTCCGCGCGAGCTGAACTCCGACGGCGTCAGGAAGTTGGCGCCGCCGAGCGAACCGACCGCTATGTTGTTGTAGCCGCTGGCAGGATCGCTCACCGCGCCGCTGCCCCCGTTGCCTGCGGCGACCACGAATGCCACCGTCGAGTTTTCCCGGGCGAGGGCGTCGGTCGTTTGGGCGACGAAGGAGGTTCCCGAGGGATCGCCTCCGCCCCAGCTGCTATTGATGACGTCCGGCCTCTGACCTTCGATACCCCGGAAAAATGTCCGATACGGCGTGAGCACTGATGCCTCCGTGATCGTGAAGCTCCCGATCTCGGTGGACGAAAAACTCGTGGCGATGGCTCCCGACCACATCTCGGCCAGGGGAGCGACGCCCATGAGGTTGCTCAGATAACCCACGCCGTTCTCCTCGAAATATCCCGTACCCGCGAGGACGTTCCCGACCATGGTGGCGTGGGCATCGGTTTGAGCGGTGACACTCTCGTCGGCGACATACCGGGTCACGGCGGAGGAGCCTGCCACACCCGTAAGCCCGGATCGGTCAAAAATCTCATGCTCTCCCCAGATGTGGCCGCCCTCGACGTTGGCGATGATGCTGCGCTGCCCAAAGAAAAACTCGTTATAGAAGATCCGCGCCCCTATGGTGTCGTTGATCAGGGTCTCGGACAGGAGTTTATCCGTCGTCGTGTCATAGTACCCCGCCAGGATCTGGTTTTGACCCTGATCCTGTCCATGGGACGGAATGAGCGCGATGAGCGCCATGCATGCGGCCAGGCAAATGGTGCGGGTAGACGCCATGGGAGGTTTCCAATCCTTCGGCAATCGAGCCGGGCGAGTCAAGACTGCGCGTCGTGGCCGGTCTGGCTGATGCTTCCAGAGAAAGGAGTCCGGCCAAAGTATGGGAGAGAGCTTGCCGAGAATAGACCAAGACGGCTGATGCACGGAGATTCTGCACGGGAAGCCAAATTCGTAATCAACCGATTGCATAAAATAGATAGCGTGACTATGACCGTTCCGCCTAAAAAAGGTGGCATTCTGGATGCCGTCATTATGCGGCCTGCGAGAATGAGACTAATTTGCAAATAACCTGATACAATGGAAACCCTGATGCGTGGATCTTTCGTAAGTCTGATGATGTGTTTCACCCTCCTGCTGGGGTGCGGTCGGAAGCCGGATGCGGTGGTAACCGCCGAGGCTGCGGATCAGAAGGCGGGGATCGCCGTGCCTGGCATCGCCGAGGTCAAGGAGATCGCCGAGGAGGGCTTTATCTACGGTCTCCCTCTCGTCATGTGCTACACGGCGGCCTATGAGTTCTGGGTCGACAAGGACTCCGGCCAGTACAAGAGCCCGATCGGCCAGCTTTTCAACGAGCATCGTGTTTTTACCTACGAGGATACCTCGGTGGTGACGCCGAACAGCGATACGCCGTATTCCCTTGCCTGTCTCGATCTGCGCGCCGAGCCGTATGTCATTTCGGTGCCGGATGTGGAGAAGGGCCGCTACTACTCGGTGCAGCTCTGCGACTGGAATACCTTCAACTACGGCTACATCGGCAGCCGTGCGACGGGAAACGAGGCCGGGGATTTCCTCGTTGTCGGTCCGCAGTGGAAAGGCGGGGTGCCCGCCGGGATCAAGAAGGTGTTTCAATCGAGCTCCGACTTCACCATCGCGCTCTTCCGCACCCAGTTGTTCAATGCCGAGGACATGCCTAATGTTATCGCGGTCCAGAATGGCTATCGTGTGCAGCCGCTCTCTTCCTACCTGAAGGCCCCGGCTCCGGCGCCAGCGCTGGCTCTGGAGTTTCCCAAGGCCAGTGCGGAACTCGCCAAGACGAACTTCTTTGAATATCTCGACTTCGTCCTCCAGTTTGCTCCCCCTGCTCCAGACGAGGAGGCGATCCGCGACAGGCTGGCCCGCATCGGCGTCGGTCCGGGCAAGACCTTTGATTTCAAGTCCCTCTCGCCGGAACACAAGGCGGCCGTCCTTCTTGGCATGGCCGAAGGCCAGCGCAAGGTCGACGAACGCGTGAAGACGCTCGGCAAGACTATTAGCGGCTGGAACATTGCCTCGGCCTTCGGTGACAGGGCTTTTTACAACGGCGATTGGCTGCTCCGCGCCGCGGCGGCCAAGGCGGGTATCTTTGGCAATGACGCGGTCGAGGCCATGTATCCGATGTGCCGCACCACGGTAACGGGTGAGACTCTCGAGACGGCCAATCATAACTACACGCTCACGTTCCCGGCAGGCCAGCTGCCTCCGATCAATGCCTTCTGGTCCGTCACGATGTACGATGGAAAGTCGCAGCTGCTGATCAAGAACCCGCTCAATCGCTATCTGATCAACTCGCCCATGCTGCCCGGCTTGAAGACCAACACGGACGGTTCCCTTACGATCTACATCCAGAAGGACAGCCCTGGCGCGGAGAAGGAAAGCAACTGGCTCCCCGCACCGGATGGCACCGCCTACATCGTGATGCGCCTTTACTGGCCGAAGACCGAACAGCCCTCCATTCTGCCGCCCGGACAAGGCGAATGGCATCCGCCAGGGATTGTTCAAAATCCCTGATATTAGGGATGCTGGTTGACTGTGCGCGCATGCAAATTTTGCTGCTGACCGAGTGTTATGAATAAGGCTTTTTGGGGTTTTCAGGCTGTTCTTCCGGCCTGTCTGATTTTGGGATGTTCCGCAGTGATCGCGGGCGAGGTGCCTGCGCCGGCTTCGGCTGAACCGAGGAAGCACTCGTTTCTTGATCCCGTCAGTGATTTCGTCCGCGACGACATCCTTCATCCCGTGCGGCCATTTGAGATGGTTCCGGGCAAGGACCCCAACGGCTGGAGTTTCCTCATCGAGCCCTACATCTGGGCGCCGAATGTGTCCGGCCTCACCGGGTTCAGCGGATTGCCCGCGCTGAAGGTCAACGCAAGCAATCGGTCGATCCTGGAGAATCTCAAGTGGGGCATCATGGGCAATGCCGAGGTGCGCAAGGGCCGCTGGGGCCTCATGGCGGGCGGCATGTACATGGAGCTGGAAAACTCGGCCAATCTCGGCGGCAATCTCTACAAGTCCGGCACGGTCAATCTTGAGCAAGGCGTCGCCTCGCTCGCCCTCGCCTACCGGATCATCGACGACTACCGGGGGTTCCTCGATTTCTATGCGGGAGCCCGATATTACTATCTCGGCATGTCGGCTTCGCTGACCATGGATTCCTCTGGCATTCAGTCCATCAGCGATGACATCACCGACGCCGTGGCCGCCCGCATCAATACGCGGGTCGAGGATGCCGTGCAGGCCATCCGCGATCAGGTGATTGCGGCGATCGATGCCAGAAAAGATGCCTTGCTCGCGGAGATCGCCTCCAATGTCAGCGCCGATCTCAAGCGCCGCCTCTTCCGGCGAGCCGCTATGAATGACATCGCCAATCGCACCGATCGTGACCTGGTCCGCTATGGCGTCGACATTTCCAAACTGGACCTTCTGCGGAACTTCCGACAGGGAACCCGGGGAGCCATCGCCGAGTACGTTCGCGCTGTAGTGGCGCGGGAGGTCGCCGTCGCGCGCGGCGAAGTCACCTCCGCTGTGGAAAACCGGGTGACCGCCGCCAAGGCCAAGGTCTCCAAGAAGCTCGCGCAGGAAATCGAGGATTCCCTGCCGACCACGGCGTCAAATGACCAGTGGTGGGTGGACCCGATCCTCGGTTTCCGTGGTCAGGTGAATTTCACGCGCTGGCTCTACCTCCACGCCCAGGCTGATGTCGGCGGGTTCGGCGCTGGCTCACAGATTGCCTGGAACGTCATGGCCGGTCTCGGCGTCAACTTCACCCGCAATGTCTTTGCCGAGGTGGGCTATCGCTACATGTATGTCGATTACACGAATAGCGACTTCTTCTACCTGATGAACTTCTACGGCATCTATTCATCGATCGGCGTGAAATTCTAGCCGGTCTTCCGGCAGATCAGGAGCACCTCGTCGAGGTCGCGTGTATGCTCTGTTCCCGGGGCGAATTTCAACTCGCTCTGGAACATGAGCCCGATGGGCATGAAGACGTTGTTGTACCACCACATGCCCTCGCGCGGCCTCCAGGCGAGGAAGCGCATGCCAAAATTCAGAAGCCGCGAGGATTTTGGCTGCATGCCGTACCCGGCGCTTTCCTCGATGGTGAAGCCATTGCTTCCGAGCATGGCGAAAAAGACGTCCGGATCGTAGCGGCGGCAATGCCCCACCAGGTCATCGAAAGGTATCCAGCGGTCGGTATGGAGCGGAGCCGAGATAATGAGCCGCGCACCCGGGGCGGCCACGCGGGCGATTTCGGAAAGGACAGCATGGTCGTTCTCGACGTGCTCCACGATATCCAGCGCACACACCAGCCCGAAGGTGGCATCCTCATACGGCAGCGGGTCCGAGGCGCTCCCGGTGCGCGCGCTGCCTCCGGCTCGCCGGAGCTGGCGAACCGCTTCGCCGCTCAGGTCGAAGAAATCCGTTCCCTCCAGCGGCAGCCTGGGCCGGAGCCCCGGGCCGATCTCCAGCCGTCTTCCGGCCTCCAGGGCCATTGCGGAAAAGCTCTTCCACGTGTGGAACGACTCGGGGCGGATCAGCTTCGCACCGGACCAGAGACGGTCGTAGAACAGACGATTCCGGGTCGTGATTGACTCGCTTTGTTCTGCGGCGGAAAATGTCGTGGAGTCGGGCACGGGCTCATCAATTCTGTTTGCGAGTCACAGGCAATACCAAAGCGACTCTTCCCGCTCGGCGGGATTCAGCTTTTACCTGTTCGGCGACACGGTCAGCCTGACCTGTGAGGGCTTCAGATTGTTCAACCCTTCGTGGTCGCGGGAGAATGCGATCGAGGCCACCTTGCCGTTCCGGCGGGTGATCGTGAGGACGTAAATGCTGTCGTAGTCGGTGTTGCTCCACGTGGGGACCTCGTTGGGATTGCCGCCGTATTTTTTGAGAAACTCGCGCACAATCTTGCAGATTTCAAGGTGCTCCCAGGCGACGAAGACTGTGGAGTTCCAGTATTTCGGTTTGCTCAGCTCCCGGCGCAGCATCCCGATATTCGTGTAGCCGATGCCGACATTGACCGGCAGGCCGCAGCGGATGGCCGTCGGTTCGATGGTCGCCAGCGGTCGCAGGTAATAAAAGTGCAGGCCGGTGTCGAGTTCCTTCACCTCGGCGAGCGGCGAGGGGGCAAAGATATAATCGGGTTTGCCGAATTTCCCGATCAGCACATCCGGCAGGGCGAGCGAACGCAGCAATCCCTGCTCCAAGATCTGTCCGTGCCCGCCGGGCGGCCTTTCGCCATGGCGCACGAAGACGAGTCTCTGCACCTCCGTCTCCGCCTGGGCGAAACCGCCGAGCACGAGCAACACCGCCAGAAACACCGCGCACCTTTGTCTCATGCCCGCTCTTTGGCAGATTGATCTCCGGGCGGCAAGCCTGCCGGAGGGCGCCCGGTTATTTTGCGGCTTCAGCCTGCTTTTTTACGGTGAAGGGCAGGCCCTTCTCCCCGGTGACAAACATGACGAGCTTCGCATCCTCCTTGCCGGGATTCCGCCCGTTATGCAGCACGTTGACCCCCTCGGCGATGGCTTGCCCGGCATGGAACTGCTTCTTCACCCCGCCTGCGAATTCCACCTCCAGTTCGCCGCTCAGGATGTAGGCGTAGCAGGGAAAGGGATGCGTGTGCCACCCGGTTTCGACGCCAGGGGGAATGACCACCATGACCGCGCGCACCTCCGGGTCCTTCACCTGGGGATAGACGATGGGCTGCCCGGCCTCGGTCGTGTCGGTGAGGAGGAGGGGAGTCACCTTGACCGCAGCTTTGTAGCCCTCGGGTTCGGCGGCATTTGAGGAGGCAAATATGGTCAGGGAAAGCGCGAGCGCTACTCGACAAAGGCAGAGTTTCATCGCCACGCCGGAGCGGATTTTATAGTTCTGAGTCATCATTTTTTGCTGGTTATGGTAGCTCGTATTATCTCTGTCTGGTTTTCGGTTTTCGTCTCCTGTGCGACCGCTCTGCTGGTCTATGTCGGAAAGGATGGGGTTGCCGAGTATTACCGGCAGTCTCTTGGCGGTCGGCCCCTGCCTTCGCTGACCAGCCTCATGATGTACGATGGGTGGTTTCTTTACCTCGTGCCGGTGATTTTTGTGCTATGGGCGCTGGTGTATTCCTTCTGGTCACGCCGCGATGTCGATCATGCGCTCGTCCTCTGCATGACGGTGATCGGCTCGACCATCTTCTTTCTCGCGGTGTGCTTTTGCGCGTTTTCCATTCCGCTCATCTGCCTCAACGCCACTCATGCTTAGGATACTTGCGTTGAAGCTCCTGCTTTAGCTTGGGATAGGATTCCGCCCAGAAGGTCTTGAGGCTTTTGGTGATCTGCACCGGGCGGTGGTTGGGCGCGAGGACCTGGATCGTGACCGGGATGCGGCCTCCGGCGATCTTGATGTCCTCGGTGACGCCGTAGAGATCCTGGATGCGTGCGCCGAGTACCGGGTCGGCGTTTGGGGCATAGGTGATCTTGGCGCGGCGTCCGCCGGGGAGTTCCAGTCGCTCGGGTGCGTGCTTGTCGACGAGGCGCTGCTGGTCGTAGGTGAGGAGCGAGCGGGCGAGGGGCAGGATCGGGCGATCCTTGATCTCGCGATAGCTCGTCGCGTCCTCGCAGGCGAGATGCACGATGAGCTGGCGCTCGGTTTCGCCCATGGTGGGCAGGCCAAAGTCCGGCGCGGCGGTGGCGAGGAAGTTCACCCGCTCCAGCCATTGGTCGACCGCGTCGTCCCACTGGTTTAACCGCAGGTCCCCATCGAGAACCACGGCAGCAAGGCAGGAGGAGGCGGCGGGCGAGGGGTCGGCGTCGCGGTCCTGCAACTCGATCACGAGGTCTCGGTAGACTTTTTCGCGGCGTACGACGACGCGGTTTTGGGAATTGTCAAAGATGTGCTGGATGCGCTCCTGGAAGTGCGTCGGGAACATCTCGCGCAGCCACGCCTCCTCGATCTCCGTGACGAGCGAGAGGATCACCTGGGCGTCGCCGCCCCGGCCTTCGATTTCGTTGATCTCCGCGGCCACGACGAGGCGGCTGTTCTGCGCCACGCTAGCCCGCGCAAGCTGGCCGCGTCGGCCGTGAACGATGTCGCAAACCAGCGTGCCACCGCTCTTGCGGCGCGCGACCTGATCGGCGAACCCCGCCAGCACGCAGCGCGCGATGGATTCATCCGGCGCGCCTCCTTCGCCGATATCGAGCTTCTCCGCCCGCGCGATGTCGAGGAACTGCTCGAAAAGCTTCTTCACCTGCCGGGCCGCCTCGCCATGGATGGCCAGCGGGCGGCAGGCATCCATGCGGAAATCGTGCCTTTGCGCATAGGAGAAAGCGCGGGTAAGGATGAGGAAATCCGAGATACCGTGGCCGAAGATCTCGGCGCGTTCCTCCTCCACGCGGCGGTCGGCGCGCAGGAGCAGGTTGCGCGACTGGGTCAGCGCCGCGATGAGCGCGGCGGCGCGTACGCAGCCCAGGTCCTGCGCCGCCAGAAACATGCGGGCGTAGCGCGGATGGACGGGAAAATTAAGCATGCGCCGCCCCACGGGCGTGATGCCGCCTTCCTCGTCGAGCGCCCCGAGATCGGAGAGCAGTTGCTCGGCGCGGGTAAGCGCCTTTTCCTCCGGCTTGTCGATCCACCGGAAACGGCTCAGGTCGGTAATGCCGACCGCCTTGAGCGAAAGCACGGTCTCGGCCATGTCGAGGCGCTTGATCTCGGGCAGTTCGCTGGCCGCCCGGATGCCATGGTCGCGTTCCGTCCAGAGGCGAATGCACACGCCCGGGGAGGTGCGCCCGGCGCGTCCCGCGCGCTGATCCGCCGACGCACGGCTGATTTTCTCGATGAGGAGGGTGTTGATGCCGCGATTGGGGTCATAGCGCGCCACGCGGGCGAGGCCCGAGTCCACCACCAAGGTCACGCCGTCGATGGTGAGCGAAGTCTCCGCGACGTTGGTCGAGACGATCACCTTGCGTTGGGAGGTGCGCGCGACGGCCTTGTCCTGCTCATTGGCCGGGAGTTCTCCATGCAGGGGTAACACGATCGCACCCGACCGCAGGCGGTGGGTGATCTCGCGAATGGTCCGCTGGATTTCGTACGAACCCGGCATGAAGACCAGAATGTCGCCGTCCGTGCTGTCAAAGTTCTCCGCCACCGCCTCGGCGGCGAGTTCCCATGGGGGATCTTCGCGCGGGTCATGGCGCAGGTACTCGATCTCCACCGGATACGTGCGGCCCTCGGAGGTGAGCGTCTCGCTTTTGCCGAGGTACTCCGCCAGCTGAGCGCTCTGGAGCGTGGCCGACATGACCACGATCTTCAGGTCGGGCCGGGTGGTCTCCTGGAGGTCGAGGGCGCGGGCGAGGCTGATGTCGCCGTACAGGTGACGCTCGTGGAATTCGTCAAAAATGATGGTCGAAACCCCCGCGAGCTTCGGATCGGCCAGCATGTTGCGCAGCAGGATGCCCTCGGTGACAAAGAGGATGCGGGTGTCGCGCGAGGAGACGTTGTCGAGGCGGATCTGGTAGCCGACTTCGCCGCCGAGCTGGACGCCGCGCTCCTCGGCCACGCGCTTGGCCAGCATGCGGGCGGCAAGGCGGCGGGGTTGCAGCACGACGCAACGCCCTTGCCCCAGGATGCCCCCGTCGAGGAGGATTTGCGGCACCTGGGTCGACTTGCCCGAGCCGGTCGGGGCCTGGAGGATGAGGCGGTTGCCTTCCTGCAGGGCGGAGACGATTTCCTCGTCCAGATCGTAGATGGGTAACGAATCGTTCACAGTGAAGAAACCTCCACTTTACGGCCCTCAAGCCCGTTGCGAAAGTCTCTCGCCAAAATTCCCTGCTTTGTATTATCTGCAATCATGATTCGGATGCGATGGTTCCCGGTGGCTGCGCTCGCAGGCCTCGCCGCGCCTTCCGTGGGATTTTCCCAAGACGCCTCCCTGACCCCTGAGCAGATTTCGCAAGCAGTTCGTGTCGAGGCAATAACGATCCCGACTCCGGGTGAGTTTTTTGTCGCCATCGACAAGCAGGGCTCTCCGCAGTGGTCCCAGCTCGTTCGAGCCGCCACCCCGGCTGCGACTGCCAGCCGCGCCCAGATCGCGCTGGCTCTCGGCACCATGGTGGCCGATGGCTACATCGCCGTGGAGGCGCAGGACAGCCAGGGAGTCAAAAACATCGGCAAGGAGATCATCAATCTCGCCAAGAAGCTGAATGTCAGCCAGTCCGTCCTCGGCCGGGGCAACAGCATCAACGACTTTGCCCAGGCCAATAACTGGAGCGCCCTCCGCGAGGAGCTTGAGGCCACCCAGAACGAGGTGAAGCTCGACATGGCCGACCAGAAGGATACGAACCTCATCACCCTGGTCACCATCGGCGCATGGCTACGGGGAACCGAGATCGCCAGCAGCCTCGTGGAAAAGGACTACACGCCGGAGTCCGCCCGTCTCCTGCGCCAGCCCGCCATCATTACGTACCTGCTCGATCAGGTGGGCAGCCTTCCGGCCTCGTTGCAGGAGGAGAAGCTGATCCGACAGATCCGCGCGACGCTCGAATCCGCCAAGATGAGTGTGTCCGCCGATACCCCGTCTGAGCAGAATATCAAGGACCTCCACGCCTCCATCTCCAAGGCCGTGAACGACATCGTGACGAAAGGAGTCCAGCAATGAAACGGCTCCTCCTCAGCCTCGCCTGCGCCGCTGGGCTGGCATCTTCGGTTTTCGCCCAGGCGCCTACCGATGCCACCGACACCGACGTGAGCGCGCGCAGCAAGGCGCTCGAAGTCGCCGGGGCCTTCAGCAACGACGGCTACAAAATCCGCGACGGTTACTGGGCGGGAGAGGTTGATTCCTCAAAGCCCCAGCTCCTCGAGGTGAATCTCTTCGCGGGTAACGAATACTGGTTCACCGCCGCCGCCACTCCGCCCGCCCGGCGGCTGGCCGTTTCCGTCTATGACGAGGCGGGCAAGCTGGTTGATTTCCAAACCTACAACGATGGACCCGCCGCCGCCGCCGGGTATGTCCCCGAAAAAAGCGGCCGGTATTTCCTTAAGCTCTCCCTCGTCGAGGGCGAAAAGGCTCCATTCTGTCTGATTTACTCCTATAAATAATCCAATGGCCGTATCTACTGCCGAAAAGTTGAATAGCCCCCAAGTCCGTCAATTCTCCGTGTTCCTGCAGAACAAGGTGGGGGCTCTGCTGGAAGTCGTAAAACTCCTCAATGAGCGCAATGTCGTCGTGCTCGCTCTCAGCATCCAGGATTCCTCGGAATCCTCGATCGGCCGCATGGTCGTGAGCGACCCCGACATGGTCGTGGCGCTGTTTGAGGAACACGAAATCCCCTTCAGCGAGTGTGAAGTGCTCATCGTCGAGCTCCCCGAGGGCGCGGCCGATCTGGCCAAGGTGCTTTCCGCACTCCTCAAGGCTGAGGTGAATATCTACTTCAGCTACCCGCTCATGGTGCGTCCGCGCGGACGCGCCGTCATCGCCATGCATGTCGATGACACCGAGTGCTCCAGCTCCGTCCTTGCCGGAGATGGATTCAAGACCCTGACCCAGGCCGACCTTTCCCGCTAAATCCCATGAAAATCCTCGCTCTCCTCACCGCCATCATCCTCCCGGTCTCGCTCGTCCAGGCCGACATCACCATCGTCCAGAATGTCAAACAGGAGGGAGGGCAAAAAGGCGTCGACATGAACATGACCATTGAGGTCAAAGGCCAGAAGGCCCGCATCGACGTGAATCCCGAGATCTCGACCATCGTCGATCTCGCCAGCGGCGATTCCCTCTCGCTCTTTCATACCCGCAAGGCGGCCATGCGCCTGCCCGGCGCTGCCATCAAGGCCATGCAGGCCAAGGTCCAGGAGCAGGCGGGCGAACCCAAGGTCGAGACGCCCAAGGCCACGGGGCGCACCGAGACCATCAATGGATTCGCTTGTGAGGAGTATGAGACCACGGTCGATGGCCGCAAGGTGCAACTCTGGCTCACCAAGGACGCTCCGGATGCTCAAAAAGCCCTCCGCCAGCTCTCGGCGCTCTCCGGCAAAACTGATCCCCTCAACTCGGTCATTGAAAAGAATCAGCTGCCCGGCTTCCCCGTCCGCACCATCGTCGACACTCCCATGGGCAAGGTGACCACCACCGTGGTGACCGTGAGCCCCAACGAAATTGCCGAGAGCAAGTTTGTCATTCCTTCCGATTACAAGGAGATGCAGGCGCCTGCGATGCCCGGCATGAGCAAGTAACCCGGCGCCCGGTTCCGCGGGCGGATTCCCAGCGTTATTTGCAAGGAGAGATCATTTCATGAAGTCACTCGCTCTGCGATACATCGGGGCTCTCGCCTTGGCTGTTTGGGGATTGTCTGGGGCGGCCCAGGCTGGAGAGCCGTCCCTGCTCGGTACCTGGACATGTGATTACATCGTCGGGACCCCGCAGGGAAATCACCCTGCGCGGCTCGTGCTCGTCATTGACCGGCAGGACGGGGCAAACTTCTCCGGGACCAAGACCTGGACCCGTCTCGATGGATCGAAGGGCGAGAGCAAGGGTGCGCCTGTTTCCGAGGCCTCCGAGAAGGTGCTCGGCGTGATTGACTACGACAAAACCGGCATTCATATCGTCGAGGCATCCGAGACCGGCCGCTATGTTGGCAAGCTGGTCAAGGCAAACACCCTCCAGCTTGTCTTTACCGACGTCGGCCCGGAGGCGCGAGCGGCCCGGCTGACTCTCTCCCGCGAGCCGAAAAACGCTTCGTCCGACCGGTAGCGCAACCCGCTCCTCCCCCGTTGCTCCGAGTTTTTACCGCTTCGCAGAGAAATCGAGAGGGTTGCCCGCACCGGACATTTGCGTACCGTAGCGCCATGTGGAGGCGCACAGCGGTTATCCTTTGCTCGCTGGGCACGGCGTTTGCCCTCGATCCCTCCGGTCAGCGGCTCGCTGACCGTTACTGGGCCATCCTGGTCGCGAACCCGTCCCAGACAGCGTCGCTGGAACGCCTCTGGTCTCTCTATGACAAACAGGGGGAGTCTGCGCAGTTGGTCGAGCAGGCTCGCCTGCATGCGAAGGAATCGCCGCTCCTCTGCGCCCAGATCCTTGCCCTCGGCGGCCAGCGCGACGAGGCGATCACTTTGATTGAGCCGCTGGCAGCCGCGTCGGCTCCCGCCGCCTTGCTTCTCGCGGGCTGGACTGCGGACAAGGGCTCTCCTGCCGAGGCGGCGGGGCTTTTGGAGAAATCCGCCGCTTCCTTGCGCGACTCATCGCTCTGGATCGGGGCTGGCGAAATCTGGGCGAAGCAGGGGGATTCCGCCCGAGCCTCGGCGGCCTGGAAACAAGCCCTTGATCTCGCCCCCGGCGATCTCGCCCTGCTGGAAAAGCTCGCCAAGTCCGCTGCTGCCGCCGGGGACTGGAACTCCTCAGCCGCGTACTGGCGGGAAATCGCGGCCGTTGCCGCCCCGTCGCAGCGCATCGACGCCTGGGAGGCCGCCTCTCGTGCGGCGGAGAAGGCGGGCGACCTGATCGCGGCCACCGGGGATCAGGAAAAAGCCCTGGGCCTTCTGGGAGAGGGACACTGGAAAACCCCGCAAATCCAGGGCCGTCTCTACGCTCTCGCCGAACGCTCCGGCCGGATGCCCCAGCTCGAGGCCTCTCTGTTAATGGCTGCCGCCGCCGACCCGTCCGCTGCCGACCCCGCCCTCCGGGCTGCCGCTTTCTACCAGTATCGGGGAGATGTCGCCAAGAGGCTGAAGTGGATGACCCAGGCGGCGGACGCGCGCCCGCAGGATCTGGCGCTTCAACGTGACACGGCAAAGCTCGCTCTCTCCGCCGGAGATCTCGACGCGGCCGAGGCCTTTTGCCGCCGTGCCGCCGCAGGGAAGACGCCGGATGTCGATACGCTCTTTCTTCAGGCTGAGGTCGACGCTCTTCGCGGGCGGCCCTCCGATGCGGCCAGGGCCGTGGAGCAGCTCGTCGCTGCGCAAAAAGGGGATGACGCGATCCGCGAACGGGCGTTGGATTTCTATCGGAGACTCCGGCTCAACGACGCCCTGGAGCGCGAGCTTCAGCGGGCCTGCCAGGCTTCTCCCCGAGCGGTTGACCCCGTGCTTGAGCTGGCGCGCTTCGAAGTGGAGCGAGGCGACTACAGTGCCGCGGACAAGGTGCTCCAGGCCTTCCCGCGAAACAAGCTTCCCCAGGAGGAGCGCGGGGCGGCGGCGGCCCGGTTTGCCGTCTTTTATCAGGATGCCGGTCTCGCCGATCAAGCCATGCCATGGGCCCGGGAGGCCTACGACGCTTCTCCCTCGGCGGGAAATGCCATTGTCCTGTCGAGGTTGCTCGTCAGGAACGGACGAAACGCCGAGGCGGGGGATCTTCTCATGCGGGCGGCGCTGCTGCCGGGCGCCGTGAGCGAGGAGACGGATCGGGCCTTGATCTCCGCTTTACAGGCCGCCTCCCTGGGGGCTGGCGCCATGGAACCCGGCGGACCGAGGCGTATCCGTTCCGTGATCGACACCCTTTCTCAGCGCGCCCGGGATGGCGGCAGTGAAATCGACTGGCTGCGACTGGCTCGCTGGCAGCGTTTTGTTCGTGCTTCGGATAGCAATCAGCAGACGCTCGCGACCGCGCTGGTGCTCTATCCGTCCTCCCGTCCGCTTCGCAGCGCCCTGGTGGATGTCCTGATCTCGGACGGCCGGTATGACATGGCGATCGCGCAACTGACCAGGCTGGTCAAGACGGCGGAACCCGCCGAATCCGCCTCCCTCCAGCGGCGCATCGGCTATCTGGAAATCGAGCGGGGCCAGCCCGAGCAGGCGCTGGCCATCTTTGAGGCCCTGCAGCGGGAAAATCCCAAGGACTGGCAGCCGGCCTCCGACGTCGCCTTCGCCCAGCAGGCCGCCGGAAACTGGTTCGCCGCGCTGGAAAGCTGGCTCACGGCGTATCGACTGGCCCCTGTGGACGCAAAGAGATCGCTGGTTCAGTCCATCCTGGGCGCGACCGCCCGCCTCCAGCAGTACGCCCGGGCGCTGGACTTTCTTTCCGCAGCCTGCGATGCCGAGCGCAATGCGGACTCCCGCGCGGAGTTGTCGAGGGTGGCGGCGGCCTATTCCAGCGACCACCAGTTGACCGATGCATGGCTGGAAATCCTCCAGGACAAGATCGCCCGGTCCGACGATGTTTTCTGGAAGCAGGCGCGCTCCGATGCGCTGCGAGCAGCCGGGCGGATCGAGGAGGCTCGGGATCTGGGTGGAGCCATGACAGTCTCCCAGGCCCGGGATGAAGACTCTCTGCGGGTCCTGATGAATGAGGCCGTGCAGTCCGGTAACTGGAGCGAGGCAGCGCGGCAGGCGGGCCTGCTGATTTCCCTCCAGAAGGAGCCCGACTACACGACCTGGCAGCAGCGGGCGGAGTATCTGGAAAAGGCCGGGTTCTGGTCGCAAGCCCGGGATGCCTGGACCGCCATCGCCCGGCGTTTCGCTCGCGAGCCTGCCGCGCTCACGGCGGTGGCGGAGTTTCAGGAACGCGACGGGCGGATCGACGATGCGGAGCGCAGTTATCGCGCAGCGGGCGAGCTGTCGGGGAATTCTCCCGCCATCCTGTTCAAGCTCGCAAGGCTGGCGCGCGAGCGCGGAGATCGTCTTCAGGCTGCGACCGATATCGAGAAGCTGCTCTCCGTCGCTCCGCCTGCCTCAGCGGCGGCCATGCTGCTGCCGATCCCCCCCGGTTACGACTCCGGCGAGGACATTTCCCTGTCGTCCTCCGCTCCTGTCGCTCTCGGCATTCCCCGCGAGACCTGGGCGAGACCGTCGGAGTCCGATGCCCGAGGCGTGCGCCTCCTCGCGATCCGCGATCTCGGCCGGATGCTGGCGGACAGCCCCCGGCGCGCGGAGTGGATAGCTCGATTGACTGATCCCTCCGAGCGCGTCTGGGCGATGTATTACTCCGGCGACAAGACGGGAGCCGTGCGCGAGGCGGCGGCCGCGGCTGCGCGCCACGATGCGGGGTCTCCCCGGGCGGATTACCTCATGGTGCTGGCCCTGGATGCCGGGGCTTGGAAAGAGCTTTCCGCATACCTGCAACAGCCGGGCGACAACATCAATGCCCGATGGAAAGCCCTTCAGTCCGCTCTCGCTTTCCTGATGGAGCGCGGCTGGCAGCCGCCGAATCGCGATCTGCCGGCCCTCTTGCGGCAGGCGCCCCCGGCGGCCCGATGGGAGATCTGCCGGATGCTCGCCACCCAGGGCCAGAATCGTCTTGCCTGCTGGCTCGCCGAGGAAATCCCCGCCCGCTTCCCGGCCGCCCAGGCCGCCCAGGCCTGGATCGATATCGGGACGTGGCGGCTCAATCTCCGGCAGCCCGATGCCGCGCGGGAGGCCTTTGACAAGGCGCTGGCCCTTTCCCCCATAGGTATCTCCTATTCCCGCCCGTTCTTTGCCGCCCTGCGCGCCCGCTGGATGCTGACGCCGCCGGACGAGCGGCCTGCGTTCGGAGAAAAGGTCATCCAGCTTTCCTCCGCCGCCCGCCAGCCGGGGGGGCGTGAAACGACGGAAGCCTTCGTGGCGGCCCTGTCGGGGGACAATGAAAAGGCGCGTCGTCTCCTCGGTGAAGCCTTTCGTATTACCCGGGGTGCGCAGGATTCCGCGTGGGCCGACATGGTGCAGCTCGGCGGCGGGCAGTTGGAGCGATGGGGCATGAATCGTTTTGCCCGCGATCTTTATCGGACCAGCCTTGAGGAGGACCGGGCTCTGGGCGTCCTGCGCGGCGAGGATTTCTCCCATGGTGCGATGTCCCTGCTGGTGCTGAACCGGCTCATCAATGACGACCATGTTTCCCCGGGGTATCTGGCGGGAGAGTGGGCCGCTGGCGGCGCGCGGACGGAGGATGTCCTGCAGGCCGTCCGGCAGCTTCTCGCCGCCTCGCAGGGAGGCCGGGCGGCGTTCCTCATCGATTTCCTCGCGTCCCAGCCTGCTCTCGACGACACGGCGGTTATTACGCTCTTCACCTTCACCGGGGAACGCCGCGCGCGGGAAGCGCTCCGCCGCCTTGTTCTCGCCATTCTCGACTCGGGGGCTTCCATCCCGGTGAGGATCGCGGCCACTCATGCCGCCCTGCGTCTCGCCATCGGCAGCCAGCAGGAGGGGCAGTCCGCGGAGGAACTCAGCCTGATGCAGCGGGTGACTGGTCCGGGGTCGATGTCGCCAGCCTTCAATCTTCAATATGCCCAGGCGCTCGCCCGTGTCGGCCGGCATCGCGAGGCATTGACTGTTCTCGAGTCCGCCATGACCACCGCGCCCGATCCCACCCCGTTCATCATGAACATTGCCGAGCTGCTGTCGCAGTTTGGCCGGGAGCGGGAGGCCGCCGTGATCCTGGAGAAACTGGCCTCCACCGCCGGCCCGAACCGCACGGTTGCGGCCCAGCGCCTCGCCGCGCTGGCCGAGATGATCGGTGATCAACGGCGGAAGGAACTGGCGGAACGCGTCCTCCGGGATGATGGGCTCGATGCCGCCGCCCAGCGCCTGCCCGAGTCTCCCGAGGAGTGGCGGGGGCGGCTCCGCGATTTGCGGACGCGGTACAAACAGCCTCGCGAGCAGTTCAATGCTGTCTCCAACTACATTCTCTCCCAGCCCCTCCTGCCCGTCGCGGTGAGGGGAGAGGAGATGGCGCGGCTTCAGAGCCTCGCCGCCCAATATCCCGCCCTGCTTCCGGGGTTCTACCTCTTTCGAAAGAATCTCGCCTCGCGGGACAAGAAACAGGCGGATTTCCGGGAGGAACTCTCCGCCGAGTGGAGGAAGGGAGCCGGACAGTATTTCGCCGGGGAGATGCTCATCCACCTCGCCTTCGAGGAGGGGCGCTATGATCAAATGGCCGCGCTTTTCGATGACTACCTGACGGATCGGAACTTTCAGCTCACGGCATGGAGGCTCCTCGCCCAGCGTCTGATGGATGAAAAACAATACGCCCTCGCGGAACGCGTGCTGACCGCCCTCATGCAGCGGGCGGATGGCGACGCAGCGACCGATCTCACTCTCGCCGAGGCACGGTGGAACCAGGGCAAGCCGGTGACCGATATCCTCGCCCGCATCGATGCTATTGGCGCCGTGGACCCCGCCCGCCGGCTGGACCTCGCGCGCTTTTATGCCCGGACCGATCAGCCCGATCTCGCTGCCGCCCAGTTGCGCAAGATGGATGGCTGCTTCCCAGCCGAGGCAGGCACGGGCGCAGTCTGGGCCCAGGTGGCCGCGAACTGGCTGGCCCGGGGCCGCATCTCGGATACGGGTGATGTTTTGACGGTGATGGCGGACCGCTGGCCGCAGCATGTGCCGGGGCGTTTGCTGGCAGACTACCGCATGGCGCTCGGTTCCGGGGACCGGGCGGATGAGATTCTCCCGGCGCTGCCCTTTCAGGCCCGGCTCGATTACCAGGCGGCGGTCTTTTCCGATCTCGTGAACCAGGGCGATGTGGAGGCGGCCCTGGCCTGGGTCTCCGCCCATCCCGAGTCGCTGCGCCAGCCGGATGTGCGCTCCGGTTTGCAACGCCTTGAGTCGTTGGATTGGCCCCGAATGGCAAAGGTCTGGAGTGTCGTGGCCCCGGGCGGCACCCTCTGGGAGGTGCAGACTGCTGGCGCGGATTTCTACGCCCGCTATGCTGCCGAGCTTGAAAGGCAGGGGAAATCTCCGATTCCTGCCTGGGCGGAAGCGCACCGTTTGCATCCCGGCGAGTTCAATTATTCCCGAGCCTACGCCGATGCGCTGGTCAAAAGCGGCAAGCCTGCCCAGGCCATCAAGGTCCTGGAGGCCACGGTGAACGCCTACTCCTCCCCGGAGGATCGCCGGGCCGCACGGGCGATGATCGATTCCCTGAAGGCTTCACCTCGCTTGCCTGATCGGGCTTGATTGTGTAGCCTCCCCGGATGCGCCTGCCCTCCCTCCTGCTCGCCTTCTCGCTTTGTGCGGGTGCATTGTTTGCGCAGGAGCAGGAACGCACCCTTGCCCAGCGCCTGGATTTTGTTCCGATCAAGCCTGGTGAGGGGTGGTCCAACCCACTGAGCGACAAGAAGTTCAATAACGCCAGCGTGATTTCCACCAAAACCTCACTCAAGACCGGAACCTACTCGGGTGAGAAGGACTTCGCGGCCGGAACCTATTCGAATACCCGGTCATTTTTTGGAATCAAAAACCCTTGGTTCGGGCGGAAGGTTTTCAAGTCGGATCAAGCGAATCTGACGACAAAGTACGCGCTCGATGCCACGGAAAAGCAGTTTGGCACGGATAAAGCCCGGGTAAAATCCTTCGCGGAAACCGACCGCGAACCTTTGGACGCGCTGCAGGCTCCGGCCGAGACAAGGCCCTTCCTCGTACAGGGAAAATCCCAGAAGGCGCTCGATCAGCAATCCAACCATAAAGAGCTTACCATTGACGACGTCCGCAAAATCCTGAACAAGAACCGCTGACGGTTTTTTAGGATTTTAGCGATGCAGACCACCTCCGACGCCTTCGATATACTTTGCCGCGGCTGTGAAAAAGTTCTCAGCCCCGATGACCTCCGTGCCAAGCTTGGCGAAAATCGCCCCCTGCGCGTAAAACTCGGCGTCGATCCGACCGCGCCCGACATTCACCTCGGCCATAGCATCTCGCTCTCCAAGCTGCGCGAATTTCAGGATCTCGGCCACGAGGCCATCCTCATCATCGGCGACTTCACCGCGATGATCGGCGACCCGAGTGGTCGCTCTGTCACCCGTCCCCAGCTCACGCACGAGCAGGTGCTCTCCAACGCAAAGAGCTATCAGGAGCAGGCGTTCAAGATTCTCAGCCGCGAGCGGTCGAAGATCGTCTTCAACGGCGAGTGGTTCGAGGCCATGAGCTTCGACGAGGTGATCAAGCTCAACAGCCGCGTCACGCTCCAGCAGATGCTTGTCCGCGAGGACTTCCGCGACCGCCTGGATCGGGGCCAGCCCATCCGCGCCCATGAGATTCAGTACCCGATCATGCAGGGGTGGGATTCCGTGAAGATACGCGCCGATGTGGAGCTCGGCGGCACCGACCAGCTTTTCAACATCATGGTCGGCCGCGACCTCCAGCGGGAAGAGGGAATGCCCCAGCAGGTGGCCATGGTCATGCCCATCCTCGAGGGTCTCGACGGTAGGCAGAAGATGAGCAAGAGCCTCGGCAATTACGTGGCGCTCAACGAAAGCGCCCACGACATGTTTGGCAAGATCATGAGCATCAGCGACGAACTCATGGTGCGCTATTACCAGATCCTGCTGAAGGAGACGCTCCCTGCCGACGCGCATCCCATGGAGGCCAAGAAGGCGCTCGCCCAGCGCATCGCCGCCCGCTTCCACACCGCCGAGGAGGCCCAGGCCGCCCGCACCGATTTCGAGACCCGCTTCAGCAAGAAGGACCTCGACCACGCCGATCTCCCGGCCTACACGCCGGGCGAGGCGCGTGATTTCCTCAGCCTCGTCGTCGAGGCCTATGCGAAGTGCTTCGGTATTGCCAAGTCCCGCAGCGACGCCCGCCGCCTCGTGGAAGGTGGCAGCGTGCAGTGGAAGGGCGAGAAGATCGGCGACGTCAAGGCCGTGCTGGCCGAGGGCGAGGCTGGAGTCCTGCGCCTCGACAAGACCCGCGCCGTCCGCATCGGCTAGTCGCTAAAGCAACGGCAGGTCGTCGGGGCTTTCCGCGAACTCGGCGAATTTCTTCGCCAGTTCGTGCAGCTTGCCCACGTAGTACTCGACGTTTTCATCGCGCTCGTCCGGGTTCCATTCCGAGACGAGGCGCGCGTTTTCGTAGGCGACGACCTTCTTTTTGGTTCCGGTGATGTAATAGCTCACCTGATCGCCTGCCTGGTAATCGCGCCCGCTCTTGATCGCGAGTTCGAACGCCGCCGCCCGGTTGCGGGATGAGGCGCTGATTTTCTTTTGATACGACGCGACGGAATCCTGGAGCGCCTCGGTCTTGGCCAGTGCCTCGATGGAGAATTCCCCCCGGCGCAGCCGCCGCTCGACCTCGTCGCGCAAGCCTCCGGCGTCGCGAGGCTTGCCTTCCAACAGGCGGCGAACGAATTGCTCCAGGTAGTCGCGGAGGAAGGGCTCCATCCCGCGAGACTTGAGCGCCGCGCCCTTGATCGACATCGAGCCGTCTTCGTGGAGCAGCGCGTAGTTCTTCGCCTTGTAGCTGAACATCGCGGCGTACCGCTCGTCGAATTCCACATCGATTCCCTCCGGCAGCTCTGCCGTGAGTCCTTTCTGGAGCACGTCGGCGTCCGCGCCCTCCGGCGGATGAAAGTAGATGCCGTCGGTGTCGATCTCGATCACCTCCGCGCCTTGTTTGCCCAGCCAGTCGACCATCAGGCGCAGCAGCTCGCGCCCCTTGGCCGTCACCGCCTCCGCCACGTCAAAGTCGGCGAAGTGTCCCTGCGCGAAACCGAGGTAGCCGTAGAAGGAATTGATCAGGATCTTGAACGTGCTCTGCAACGCGTCGAGCTGGCTGCGTTCGCGCGCGGATTCCGCCTTGCGCATCTCGGCTTTGGCGGCCACGCGGAAGGTGCGCAGTTCGCTCAGGAGGTTGCGGAAGAGATCCAGCTTGTCGCCTGCCGGGGTATAGCCAAAGGACAGGATCACCGACGGGTAGAGCGAGGTCACGTCGCAGTGCCACACGTTGGGAATCACCCCCGTCTTGAAAATATCCGTATAGCCGCCCTCGAAAGGCCGGGCATCCGGGTAGTCCGGTAGCGAATGTCCACGCCGCAGGTACTCGCGGAGGAAGAGCGCGTCGATCTTCGTCGCATTCCCGCGAATGATCACATCCTGGTAGTTGTAGGGAAAAATCTGCGCCTGGATGAAGTAGCTCCGGCTCAGCGCCGCCGCGAGCGCCCGGGTTTCGCGCACGATGGAAAGCGCGGTGCGTCCGTCCGCCGAGTCCTTGTCCGCCACGCCGAAGTGCTGCGCGACATGCTCCAGCGCGAAGCTCTCCAGTTCCCTCGACGACACATCGTAATACTGGGCGAGCACCCACGTATCGACGAGATGCCGACCGGGAACGACGAATTTCGGGTACTGTATCGTCTTCTCCGCGATCTGGAGGCGCGAGGGGCGGGATTTTAACGCCTCGCCGCTGCGGCCCCACGGAAGCTTGGTTTTCAGCTTCTTCGCCCGGGCGGCGAGAAAGGCGAGGTCGACCTTGAAGAGATTGTGCCCCTCGATCACGTCGGGATCGCGCTCGGCGATCTGGGCCGAAAGCCACTCCAGCGCAGCGCGCTCGCTTTCCACGAGTCCCGGCTGGACAGCAAAAACCTCCTCCCATCCGCTGGAGTCAGCCAGCGCGATGGCCGCCAGTCCGTTTTCATCGATCTGGATGCCGATCTGCATGCGCCGCAGATCCTCGAAGAGCATTCCCTTGAACAATGTGCGGCCCGATTGCGTGAGGTACTGCTGTACGGGATCGTTCAGCCAGAAGGTTGGCATCCCGCTCGCGGCATCGGCGCGGGTTGCCTGGCATTCCGCCCACGAGTCGCAGCGGATGAGGCGATTCAGGGGCAGGCCGCCCGCCAGCTCCAGGCCAGCGTCGCCATTGGTCCAGAAAAACGGTTGAAAAACCTCCCGGACGCGCGCGGTGAAGCCATCTGACTGCCGGATATAAAGGTCGACTGCGTTGGGCTCGGCGAATTCCGCCGCCACGATGCGGGGCAGGGGATCGAAACCGAAAAGCTGCTCGTTCTCGCCAAAATTCACATGCCTACGCTAGATTGCTCCCGGACTTTGTCCAACCACCGATGAAAATCCTCTCTCTCTCGGCCCTGGCCTGCTTTTTGTGCCTGTCGCTGGCTCCTGCCCAGACGATCCATCTCGATGACGCCCAGGCGTTGGAAATCGGCCGCCGCATCTGGAAAAACGAGTGCGCGGGCACGGTCGAGGGCCTGACCTCGTGGAACAAGGGCGAGGACTTCGCCTCCCTCGGCATCGGGCACTTCATCTGGTATCCGCGCGGGAAGTCCGGCCCATTCGAGGAGAGCTTCCCCAAGCTGGTCATTTATCTGGCGGGACACGGCATCATGGTACCGAGCTGGATGCGGCAGGCCTGCCCGTGGTCGACGCGCGCGGTCTTTCTCGCCGATGCGCAGGCGCCGCCGATGGTTCAGTTGCGCAATCTCCTCCGCACCACCGTGCCGCAGCAGGCGCGCTTTGCCGCGCTCCGTCTCGAGCAGGCGCTGCCGAAGATGCTCGCCGCCATGGCTCCCGGGGATCGTGAGCGGGTCCGGGCCAATTTCTACCGCGTCGCCGCGCAGCCCCTCGGCATGTACGCCCTGATTGATTACGTGAACTTCAAGGGTGAGGGCGTTTCGCCCACCGAGCGCTATAACGGCAAGGGCTGGGGCCTCCTTCAGGTGCTCCTGACCATGAGTCCTTCCGGCGATCCGCTGGCGGCCTTTGCCCGGGCGGCGGACCAGGTGCTGACCACCCGCGTAAAAAACTCTCCTCCCGAACGCAACGAGGCCAAATGGCTTCCCGGCTGGCGCAACCGTATTGCCACCTACACGCGATGACCAAGGACGAGATTTCTGACATTCTGGAAAACATTGCCCGGCTCCTGGAGCTCAAGGGCGAGAACCCCTTCAAAATCCGCGCCTATACCAATGGCGCTCGCGCTCTCGACACGCTCACCGAGGATTTTGACAAAATCGTCGCCCGCGACGGTCTCGGCGAGGTGGAGGGCATCGGCAAGGCGCTGGTGGAAAAAATCACGACCCTCGCTCGTACGGGGAAGCTTGAGTATTACGAGGAACTGCGCGAGCAGTTCCCGCCTGACATTTTCACCCTCTTCGACGTGCCCGGCCTCGGTGCCAAGAAGATCAAGGCGCTCTACGACCAGCTCGGCGTCCATTCGCTGACCAAGCTGGAGCGCGTCTGCCGCGACGGTCAGGTGGCGGCGCTTCCCGGCTTCGGCGAGAAGACGGCGGAGAACATCCTGAAAGGTCTCGATCAGCTCAAGAAGAGCGCCGGGCAGTTCCGCCTCGGCGACATCAGCGGACTGGCCGAGTCGCTCCTCGACGACCTCCGCAGCCATCCGCGCGTGAGCCTCGTGCAGGTGGCGGGCAGCTATCGCCGCAAAAAGCCGATCGTGCGCGACCTCGATTTCATCGTCTCGACCCGCCACCCGAAGATCGTGCTGGAGGATTTTGTCGGCCATCACCTGGTCGATTCCGTCCTCGCCCATGGCGACACCAAGGCCAGCGTGATCCTGAAAAACGGCATCCAGTGCGACATCCGCGTGGTGAAGTCCGAGGAGTATCCCTTCGCCCTCGTTTACTTCACTGGCAGCAAGGAGCACAATGTCCGCCTCCGCTCCCGCGCCCTCGATCGCGGTTGGTCGCTGAACGAATACCGCTTCAGCGTGGCCGAGGGGCGCGAACTCAAGGAACCGATCCCCGAGGTTTACACCGAGGCCGATGTCTACCGTGCGCTCGGGCTCTCCTTTGTGGAGCCGGAACTCCGCGAAGATCGCGGGGAAATCGCCGCCGCCGAGGCAGGGGAGCTTCCCCAGTTGATCGAATGGCAGAATCTCCGGGGAACCTTCCACTGCCACACCCATGCCAGCGATGGCCGCGCCTCGCTGGAGGAAATGGCCCACGCCGCCGAGGACCTGGGGCTTCAGTATCTCGGCATCGCCGACCACAGCAAAAGCTCCGTGCAGGCCAATGGTCTCGATGAGAAGCGCCTCCTCGAGCAGGTCGCCCGCATCCGGGAGCTCAACCAGACCTTCGACGGGTTCCGGATCTTTGCCGGGACCGAGTGCGACATCCGCAAGGACGGCTCGCTGGATTTCTCCGACGAAATCCTCGCCCAGCTCGATTACGTCGTCGTCTCGGTGCATGTCGCCTTTTCCCTCTCCGAGGTGGAAATGACCGACCGCATCATCAAGGCCATCTCCAATCCCTACGTGACCATGATGGGTCATCTCACCGGCCGCCTCCTCCTGACCCGTGAACCCTACAAGGTCAACGTCCCAGCCGTCATCGAGGCCGCTGCCGCGACCGGCACCATCATCGAGCTGAACGCCAATCCGCGCCGCCTCGACATGGACTGGCAGTGGTGGCCCCTCGCCAAGGAAAAAGGTGTTCGCTGCTCGATCAACCCCGACGCGCATACCACCGCGGGGTTGCAGGATCTCATCTTCGGCATCGGCAGCGCCCGCAAGGGGTGGCTCACCCGCCATGATGTGGTCAACACTCTCCCGCTCGGCCAGATCGAGAAAGAGCTGGCCCGCAAGCGAAAATAGGTCCGCTTTGGCAAGCCCGTCTCCCAAATGAGGCGGGCTGACGCGCTTTCAGGCTTGAAAGTTGCGCCCTTAGGGCGTGCTAATACCGCCCGTCAGGACGACATTTACCAGCAGGCATGATTCTTCCACTCCTCATCGCTGCCGCGACTCCCGAACCTTCCCCCTCCGCCTCGCCGGAGGCGCTGCTGACCGAAAGCGTCATTACGGAGGGAATCAAGTGGACCAACACCACCCTGATCTTCCTTGGCACATCGATCGTCATCTACCTGATCCTGTTTGCGATCGGGCGTTTCTTCAAGCGGCGGTTCCAGGTGCCGCTGGGGTGGTTCTACCACATCTTTTCCCTGACCTTTGCGATGTTCGTCGCGCAGCTGCTGCCGTGGGTTGATTTCGGCCTGGCCGAGAGAAACGTCAACGCGGCGGTGGTGCTGGCCGGGGCGTTCATCATCATCACACTGCTGCGGCATTATTTTGTCGCGATCTTCGGACGCGGGGACGGGATGAACGCGAAGGTTCCCAAACTGCTCAGTCAGTTGGTCTCGCTGGTCGTCTTCCTTTTGGCAGTCGTCATCGTCATCCAGAATATTTATGGCGAACCCCTCGGCGGCTTGCTCGCGGGTGCCGGCATCGTGGGTATCGTCCTCGGTCTCGCCTTGCAGGATACGCTCGGCAATCTGTTCGCGGGATTTGCCATTTACTTCGGCGGCCAGTTCAAGCCGGGCGACTGGCTCAAGGTCGGCGATGAGCATGCCGAGATCATGGAGGTGAACTGGCGCTCGACCCGCCTCCGGACCTGCGACGACATCTACCTCGATATCCCGAATAGCAACATCACCAAGGAGACGGTGACCAATTTCAGTCATCCGACTCCTCGCCACGCCCTCCGCATTGAGATCGGTCTGGATTACGATGTCGCTCCCACCAAGGTGCGCAAGGTGCTCGTCGAAGCCTGCCTGATGGGCCGGGGCGTCCTGGCCGAGCCGCCACCGGCTGTGTTTCTCAAGGAGTTTGCGGCTTCCAGCATCACCTACGATCTGAAGTTCTGGATCGAGGATCACGGCTGCTTTGAAGAGATCCTGAGCAGTGTGCGGACGAACCTCTGGTATGCCCTGCGCCGCCATAATATCTCCATCCCGTTCCCGATCCAGTACGAGACGGAGTACACGCCCAATGTTCCTCCTTTGGACTGCCCGTCGCTGATCAAGGACGGCCTCAAGAGAGTTTTCTTCGCCAGCGTCCTGAACGACGATCAAAAGGCCTATCTCGTCGATCATGCCCGCGTGGTTTCCTTCGGCGAGGGGGAAAAGCTGATCAAACAGGGCGATGCCGGTTCCTCGATGTACATCATTCTCGACGGCCTGGCCGACGTGCTGGTGGACATCGGTGGTGCGATTCGCTCTGTCGCCAAGATCAACCCCGGCGAGTGCATCGGCGAAATGTCGCTGCTCACCGGCGAGGCGCGCAGCGCGACCATCGTTGCTCTTGAGGATATGACCACGGTGGAGATCGACAAGGCCATCCTCGCGCCGATCATTGCCGATAGTCCGGAACTCGTGGAAACCCTGAGCGACCTGCTCGCCCGCCGACGCCTGCAAAACGAGGGCGTCCTTTCCGAGTCGATGAGTTCCGAGCTGATCGCCGAGAAGCAGCAGGATTATCAGTCGAATTTCCTGCGCAAGCTCCGCAAGTTTTTCGAGCTATGACGCCCAAGGTGCGCCGGATTTGCGAGGGCCTCGCCGTCTGGCAGCTTTACGTCGAACGCGTGAAGGTCGACTGCACCAGCACACTGCTTCGCACCACGGATGGTTGGGCCGTCTTCGATCCTTTCGATATCGCGGAGGAAATCCTTTCGCCTCTCCTCGGTGGAGAAGCCGTTTTCCGCATCATCCTAACCAGCGAAAATCATCAGCGTGATTCCGTGATGCTCGCGAAACGCTGGGGATGCCCGATTCTCGCTCCGGTCGAGGCGAGACCGGAACTCATCGCTGATCAATGGTACGGCGCAGGCGACAGCCTGCCGGGCGGCCTCCGCGTCATTCCTCTTCCCGGCGGAGCTCTCGGGGAAAGCGCGCTTCTTTGCGGCGATGTCCTGGTGGTGGGCGATGCGCTGATTCATCTGAAGGAATTCGACATCCTCCCGGAGAAGTATTGCCTTGATCCCGCGCGGCTTCGCCATTCGCTCGCGGCCTTGCTTGCCGAGGATTTCTCGACGCTCTGCTTCGCCCACGGTCCGCCGCTGGAGCAGCAGCCCCGCGAGCGGCTCCGGGCTTTGCTTACGAGTGCTTCGGCGCTTTGACCGTTCCTGCCTCGAGGTCGAGGCGGCGGCGGTCGAGGATGGAGTTTGCGATGTCCTGCACCATTTCCTCAATGAGGAAGCGCAGATGGCTGCCCTGGCGGAAATCCGACGGAGCGATGTTTTTCACCCGCTCGGCGTGGGCGCTGAGCTGGTAGCACTTCTTGAAGCTCGCGCGGGTCGGGTCGTTGGGATTGTAAACCGCGATGGCCTTGCCGCCGTTGCGCTGCATCACGGTGAAGCACGGCACGTCCGTCGGTCCGTCGCCGATGTAGACCATGTTGGGGAAAGGAATCGGGCGCAGGTCGGGGGCCATGTGGTCATTCACATCCTCGCTCAGGTCGAGCATGCCCTTGTTGATGCGGAAGAGGAACTGCGTCTTCTGCGTGTGGCTGATGGCGCGCTTGGGGAAGGTGATGCGACCCTGCGTGTCTTCGCCAAATTCGCAGCCGAAGATCGCTTTCACGTAGGGCGCGAGCCGACTGCCCTCCAGGAGGATCTTGAGCCCGCTGGAGACAATGTAATGCTCGACCGTGATGCCGTAGGCCTTGTGCTCGGGAGAGAGCAGGCCAGCTTCAAACTCCTCAAACATCTCCGGCAGGCCCGGGTAGAAATTCAGCTTGGCCCCGAGTTTGCGCAGTTCGTCGTTCGTCGGGCGGTCCATTTCCAGCGTGTCGAGCAGCACCTTCATGTAGGCCAGCTCGTTGTCGTAATTCTGCTCCCTCACGAGAGTCTGGCATTGTTTCCAGAATTTATCGGCATGGATGCCGAATTGCGGGAAAATCGCCTCCTCCTGCATGTAGGCCGGCGAGAGGGTTTGATCGTAATCGTAGATCAGGGCGATGGTATTCTGCGGCGCGGACATGGTGAATCCTCACCCTAGCAGGCCCGGCCGCCTACACAATCTCGGTGTCGGTCACTTCGCGGACGAGGAAGTCCGGCAGCTTGCCCGGATGCGCCATCACCACGAGGGAATCGCCCTTTTCCAGGGCCAGCGTG
Source organism: Verrucomicrobiota bacterium (assembly GCA_017305195.1). Lineage (GTDB taxonomy): Bacteria > Verrucomicrobiota > Verrucomicrobiia > Chthoniobacterales > Terrimicrobiaceae > Terrimicrobium. The sequence continues at coordinate 41,806 of JAFKMU010000062.1, forward strand.
TCGAGGTTCTTCCGGAGGATTTCGCCGCCCGGTTTGCGAATGGCCAGCACCATGAGCTTTCCTTCCGCCGCCCGCTGGATTTCGCCAATCGTCCACCCTTCCAGATGCCCCTGCTGTTTGAGGGAAAGCTCGTGGATTTCCAGCCCGAGGTGGTGAAAATCCGCGCCGCCGATGCCTTCCTTGCCGCCGATAAAGTCCGTCAGCGACGGCTTCGTGATGCTGTGAGCGATGCGCAGAGCCCCGATGGTGGCGGGGAGAATGACCTCATTGGCTCCCGCTTGGCGAAGCTTCTTTTCCGTGGCGGGCTGTTCGCCGCGCGCGATGATGCGCACGAGGGGATTCAGGTTTCGGGCGGTGAGGGTGATGAAGACATTCAGCGTATCCTGCGGCAGGACGGTCGCGAGGACATCGGCGCGGTTGATGCCTGCGCGGATCAAGGTGTCTTCATCGGTGGCGCTGCCCTCGACCACGAGATACCCGCGCGTGTGCGCGTCGGCGATGCGCTCCTTGTCCACATCGACGATGATGAAGCGGTGCCCGGCCTGCGACAGTTCCGCGCTCAGGACCTGTCCGATGCGGCCCCACCCGCAGATGATGGTGTGGTGGCTGATTTCCTCAACTTTCTTGCTTTCCTGCATATCACCCAGGGCCTTGACGATTTCGCCTCCCGTCAGGGTCCGCACCACCTCGCCGACCACATAGATCGCGGCCGAGTTGCCGCAAATGATCAGCAGGATGGTAAAAATTCGTTCCGAGGTCTGGTCGACCGGCTCCACCTCGCCGTAGCCGACGCCGAAAATTGTAATGACCACCATGTAGACGGCATCGATGAGCTTCCAGCCCAGAATGACATAGCCGATCACGCCCAGCAGACAGACTGCGGAGAATATGGCCACGCTGATCAGCAAACGATAGCGCAGCCGGGAGATCTTCATGCCGGTGCTCACCGCCGGAAGCGGAAGCACGTTTCACGCCAACAACTTGCTTCTAGATTAGGCAGGCGATGCCGAACCAGACGACCATGATCAACCCGATCGCGACCTTGCCCACGATGCCCGCCGTTGTGCCCAGGAAAGTGCCCCAGCCGGATTGCCCCGCCGGGAGCAGGCCCTTGCCGCCAAGTAATTCCCCGAGAAACGCCCCCACCAGCGGCCCGATCAGCAGCCCGAGGATGCCGAAGAACAACCCGACGATCGCCCCGAGGATGCCGCCGATAGCTCCCCAGCGCGTCGCGCCGAACCACTTTGCCCCCACTGCGCCGCTCACGATATCGAGCGCCTGGGCCAGCAGCATGAGGAGCGTCAGCCCGATCAAAGTCGGCCAGCCGATGGAGTGCAGGGTGAAATGATTAAGTACCGCCCCGGCAAGAATGAGAATCGTTCCCGGCAGTAACGGCACCACCGTGCCGACCAGGCCGACAACCATCAGGGTGATCGTAAGGCTCCACCAGAGGATTTCCATGTGCGCACTGTTTCACATCTGCCAGTTTCGCGCCAGCGTGGCGCAGATGCGTTTCTTGCCAACATCCTGGCTAAAGAGATACTTCCCGGCGTTGTGAAACGTGCGCTCCTGCCTCTCCTGGTCGTCGGTTTTTCCGTCCTCTCACTCGATGCCGCTCCAAAGTCGCCGGAGGACCTGCTTGCGGCATTTCAGCAAGCCTGCTCGGCAAAAGACCACGCGGCGTTTGATCGCTTGATTTGCACGGAGGGGCTTAGTGAGAGCGACCAAACCAGGATGGGCCGGGTATTTGACATGGTGGAGGCTTCTCCGCTTCCGGTCGACTCCATTACCTTGGTGCCGCTTCCTGCGGGCTTTGAAACACTCCAGGTCGCGAACGGAAAGAAGTATGAGCCCAACATTGCTCCGCTGGGAGGATTGCAACTCAATCGCCAGTCCACGGATGGGAAGACAAAATCCTCCTCAATGTTGCCCTATGGCGCGCTGAATGGAGAATATTACCTTGTCGCCTCCAAAGCCACGGATCTGGGTTGGACCGGACCCAAGGACCAGCAGCTGAACTTCATGGTGACGGGACCCGGCGCAGATAAGGTCAAGATTGTGTACCGCTACAATGCCAGTGGCGTAACCATCGACCGTATGGAAAAGGATACATCGAGCATTATCCTCGGCCAGTACATCGAGTCCATGACGGTGACCAGCGACTCCGATGATGCCGATGTCACTCTGACCATCCGGGAGGGTGGGAAAGTGATCTACACCTCCCAGCCCTTGAAGGGGAGGGGAACGCTGGAGTACAAACGCCCGTAGGGCAGACTCGAGTCATTACGCAACGCGTGCAACGCCGCCGGGCGCAAGTTTTCTCTTGCCCTTGCCGCGTGCATCTCTAGGTTTTCCACTCCCCACGTCATCGCGTGGCTTCTGTGGTTTTACCCGTCTTGGGTAGCCCTTTTGATAGGCGATGGCCGGGGTATTTAACTAAAAACGCATGCTCGAACGGTTTACAGACAGGAGAGATACCTCGGTGACGATGTCCCCGGGTGCCCGGTCGTTCCGCTAAAGCACCATTTCCCTATGTCCGCCAATCCGAATTCGCCCAACCGCGCGTTTCCTCTCGAACGCACTCGCAACATCGGTATCGCTGCACACATCGATGCCGGCAAGACCACGCTGACCGAGCGTATCCTTTTCTACACCGGCATGATCCACAAGATCGGTGAGGTGCACGAGGGCACGACCGTGACGGACTGGATGGAGCAGGAGCGCGAGCGCGGCATCACGATCACCTCCGCCGCCACCACCTGTTCGTGGCTCCAGCGCAAGGAAGAGGAAATCTACAAGGCCTACGAAGGCATCAAGATGCGCGTGAACATCATCGACACTCCCGGCCACGTGGACTTTACGGCCGAGGTGGAGCGCTCGCTCCGCGTGCTCGACGGCGCAGTCGCCGTGTTCTGCGGTGTGGCTGGTGTGCAGCCCCAGTCCGAGACCGTCTGGCGTCAGGCTACCAAGTACGGTGTACCCCGTATCGCTTTCGTAAACAAAATGGACCGTACCGGCGCCGATTTCGACGCCGCCGTCGAGTCCATGCGCACCAAGCTCGGCGCCAACGCCTGGCCTGTTCTGATCCCGCTCGGCCGTGAGGATTACCTCAAGGGCCAGATCGACGTCCTCAACCAGAAGGCCGTCATTTACTCCGACAACGACCAGTTTGGTTCCACCTACGAAATCGTCGACATCCCGGAAGATCACAAGGCTCTCGCCGAGAAAGCCTATCAGGACATCGTCGCGCAGATGTGCGATCTCGACGAAGAGATCGGTATGCTCTTCCTCGAGGAGAAGCCCATTTCCAAGCAGGAGCTCAAAGCCGCCATCCGCCGCCAGACGATCGCCAACCGCTTCGTCCCGGTCGCCGGTGGTTCCGCGTTCAAGAACAAGGGTGTGCAGTTCCTCGTCGACGCCGTCGTCGACTATCTCCCGAGCCCGCTCGACATTCCCGCCGCCAAGGGTCAGAACCCCGACAACGGCGAGCCGATCGAAGTCACCTCGGACGACAATGGCAATTTCTGCTCGCTCGCGTTCAAGCTGTGGAGCGATCCGTTCGTCGGCAAGCTCGTGTTCTTCCGTGTGTACTCCGGCAAGCTGAGCAAGGGCGACACCGTCTACAACCCGCGCACCAACAAGCGCGAGCGCATCAGCCGCATCATCCAGATTCAGGCCGACAAGCGTGAGGATATCGATACCTGCTACTCCGGCGACATCGCCGCCATCGTGGGCATCAAGAATATCACCACGGGCGATACCCTTTGCGACGAAGATCATCCGATCCTCCTCGAGCCGCCGTCCTTCCCCGATCCCGTTATCGAAATGGCGGTCGAGCCGAAGACGAAGATCGACCAGGAAAAGATGGCCAACGCTCTCCAGCGTCTCGCTGAAGAAGATCCGACCTTCCGCGTCTTCACGAACGAAGACACCGGCCAGACCGTGATCGCGGGCATGGGCGAGCTTCACCTGGAAATCATTCGCGACCGTATGATGCGCGAGTTCAAGGTCGAGGCCAACGCTGGCAAGCCGCAGATCGCCTACAAGGAAACCATCCTTGCTCCCGCCGATGGCGAAGGCAAGCTGGTCAAGCAGTCCGGTGGTCGTGGTCAATACGGTCACGTGGTCGTCAAGATCGCTCCGAACGAGCGTGGCAAGGGTCTCACCGTCGAGAACAAGGTCGTCGGCGGCGCCATCCCGAAGGATTACATCCCGGCCTGTATCAAGGGCATCAACGAAGCCGTGCTCAACGGTGTCGTCGGCGGTTATCCCGTCATCGACGTGCACGTTGACATCGTCGACGGCAGCTACCACGACGTGGACTCGAACGAGCTCGCGTTCAAGCTGGCCGCCATCTTCGCGGTCAAGGACGGCCTCAAGAAAGCCAAGCCGATCCTGCTCGAGCCGATCATGAAGGTCGAAAACATCACCCCGGAGGAATTCCAGGGCGATATCATGGGCGATCTCAATCGCCGCCGTGCCCGCATCAGCGGCATGGAGACCAAGGGTAATCTTTGCACCATCGCTGCGGAAGTGCCGCTCGCCGAAATGTTCGGCTACGCCACGGCCATCCGCTCGCTTTCGAAGGGCCGCTCCTCGTACTCGATGGAGCCGTCGCACTTCGAGCAGGTCCCGACGAACGTGCTCAACGCCGTTCTCGACCAGCAGAAGGGCTAAGGATTTCCCCAGCCAGATAAGAAAAGGGGGCGCTTCGCGAGAAGCGCCCCTTTTCGTTTCCAGGCATCTTTCCCTGGCTGAGAGCTTCCGGGGGAATTCTTGGTTTTGGCTCGCTCCCCAGAGGAAAAGAGGCTAAGTGCCGGGCAATGAAGAAGCTCTTCCTCCTTCCCCTCCTGCTTTCGGCCGCATCGGTTTTTGCCCAGGCCCAGCTCCCGCCTCTTCCTTCCAGCGGCTTCGTTACGCTTGATCAGATCGTCAGCGAGTTTGCCACCCAGCCTGATGCCGCCTTGCAGAAGTACAATGGTCAGCGCATCGCGGTGTACGGTCGCGTCGGACAGGTGGAGAAATCCGACGATATCGACGGCAACCCGCTCGTCGCCTATCTCCAGCGTGCGAATAATCCGTCGCCGGATGTGAAATGCGTGTTCTCCTCGGACGACGTGCCGACCACGAATGTAATGATTAGCGATGATCAATCCCAGGCGATCATTTTCCGCCGCAACAGCGACGGGCAGCTCACCGAGCAGCGTCCCTTTATCGTGGTGGGTGAGAATGTCGTCATCCGCGGCACGTTCTCCAACTACGTCGCCGGAGACGTCGTGCTTAAGGATACGCACCTCCTGAAAAAGGAAGAGGCGAAGAAGTTGATCGGAGAGAACAAGTAGAAGACGAGGCGCTGCTCCGACCGGGTGGCGGCTGAGTTGCCGCCACCGGGATCAGAATATGGGAGCGTTAGGATTACGGCTGAGCGGGGCCTTTGTGCGGACGCTGACCGTCCGGCTCGCCGCTGTCGGCAGACTCGGCTGGCAGGGCGAACTCCCCGGCATCGAAGAGCGCCTTGAGTTCGCCTGTGGTGTCGACGAGATAGACTTTCATCCGGCCCTTTGCTCCGCCCCCCGCCAGGAAAATCCCCTTGAGGGTGGTGGTGTCATTCCTTCCCTCGAAGTCGGTGCCATACTTCCGTGCAAACGAGCTGGCGTCCGCGGCTTTCACGGCTACCAGAATGCCGCCGCCGGGCTTCTTGTCCGTTCGGTCGATCGTCATGGCATGAAAGAATTGGAAATCCGGATTTGGGCTGACCCAGTGGACCGGTTTGACGAAGGCGACATCCAGCGAGACGATCTGGTTAACGAATTCCTGCGGAGTGGTTAGGAAGTATTCTGCGGTATGCTTGGATTCCGCCCGGAGTGGTGAGGTGGCTGCGAGCAGGACGATGGTTAGGGTAATGAGGGGACTCTTCATACAGGATGAAACGCGCGGTTTGATCCCGAGTTTCAAAAAAAATCGCTGATACCTCGTCGCAAGAACCGGGTGGGCGAGGAAAGGACTTCATGCGAGACTGGACCCCATGAGCGATTACCAGCGCATAGCGGATGTCATCCGATACCTGGATGGCCACTTTGCCGACCAGCCGGATCTGGCAGCATTAGCCATGCAGACCGGGCTGAGCGAGTCGCATTTTCATCATGTTTTCACCGATTGGGTAGGGGCGACGCCGAAGGAGTTTTTGCAGTGCCTTACGGTGAACCATGCTCGCCGTCTATTGCTGGAAGGAGAGAGCGTGCTGTCTGCCGCCTATGAATCCGGCTTGTCCGGGCCGGGCCGATTGCACGACCTCTGCGTCTCTCTTGAGGCCGCTTCGCCCGGTGAGATCAAATCGGGGGGGCAGGGGTGGACGATCATGGCAGGGTACGCGTCCACGCCTTTCGGCATCGCCCTCATCGCGCAAAGCCCGCGAGGAGTATGCTGGCTTTCGTTCCCGGATGGGGCGGATGGGGCTTGGGCGGAAATGGAGGCCCAATGGCCAAAGGCCGAGTGGGTGCGTTCGGATGCAGAGGCTCAACAAATCGGAACTCGCATCTTTCAACCGACGGCCAGCCGCGTGCCGATTCGCGCCCATGTGCGGGGCAGCGACTTTCAGGTCAAGGTCTGGCGGGCTCTGCTGCGCATCCCGCCCGGCTCCCTGGTGAGCTATGGCACATTGGCCGGGGTCGCGGGATTCCCTGCCGCTTCGCGCGCCGTCGGTACGGCCATCGGGCAGAATGCGATTTCCTATCTGATCCCATGTCACCGGGTCATCCGGCAAACGGGCGTGATGGGCAACTATCGCTGGGACCCGATCCGCAAGCGGGCCATGATCGCGTGGGAGGGATGTCTCTCCGCCCACGCGTCGGTTTGAGGAATTAGGAAAGCAGCGTACGGGCGTGTGCGAGGGCGTCGGCCAGCTTGGCCCCGTCCTTGCCGCCACCGCGGGCCTGGTCCGGCCGTCCGCCACCCTTGCCGCCCACGATGGGCGCGATGGCCTGGATGATCTTTCCGGCGGCGAGCTTTGCCGTATACTCCGGGCTCACCGTCGCAACCAGCGAGACCGCGCCATTGCCGCTGCCGCCGAGGACGACTACGCCACTGTACTGGCCCTTGAGGGCGTCTGCTGCGGCCTGGAGCGTGTCGCCGTCCACCGCGCCGAGGTCGGCGATGATGGCAGGCGTGCTGCCGATGGTGGCCGATGAGGCAAGGAGCTCCTTGGCCTTGGCTGCGGCTTCGCGCTGGCTGGCGGATTTGAGCGCCTTCTCCAACTCCTTCTGGTGCACCAGCATGGCGTCGAGTTTCTTTTCCAGTTCGCCGATGGGGGAGTTGAGTTTCTCCGCCAGTGCGACGATGCGCTGGCCGTCGCCGACCGCATGGTCAAAGGCTTCCAGGCCCGCGATGGCCTCGATACGCCGCACCCCGGCTGCGATGGCGGCTTCACCGAGAATGCGGAAAAGGCCGATCTCGCCCGTCGCGCGGGTGTGCGTGCCGCCGCAGAGTTCCATCGAGTAACCATCGAGCCGATGGGCCGAGCCGCCGATCTGCACCACGCGCACGCGGTCGCCGTACTTGTCGCCAAAGATCTGCATCACGTCGGTGCGATTCTTTACATCGGCGTAGGCGACGTCGCTCCAGCTGACGACGGTGTTTTCCAGGATGCGCTCATTGACGAGACGCTCGATGTCCCGGACCTGCGACGGCGTAAGCGCCGCGCTGTTGAAGTCAAAGGTGAGTTTTTCGGGGCCGACGTAGGAACCCTTCTGCGTGGCTTCGCGCGAGACGACCTCATGCAGCGCCCAGTGAAGCAGGTGCGTCACCGTGTGATGGCGCTCGATGGCGGAGCGCCGTTCGCAGTCGACCACCAGCGAAACGTCCTGCCCCGGTTCCGGGATTTCCGGGCCGGAGATGAAGTGCAGCCACGTATCGCCCGCCTTGCGGGTATCCGAAATTGTCCAGCTTTCCGCGCCATGGGTGAGGAGACCGGTGTCGCCCACCTGTCCGCCCATCTCGGCGTAACAGACTGACGACTCAAGAATCACCGCCGTCTTGTCCTTGATGCCGACCACGTCGATGACGCGCGTCTCGATTTCCTCGGAGTCGTAGCCAACGAACGTCGTCGCCGGGGCCTCGATGCTGGAGACACTGATCACCTCCTTTTTCTGGGCCTGCCGGGCGCGTTCGCGCTGGCGCTCCATCAGCTTTTCAAACCCGTCGCGATCGACACCGAGCCCCCGCTCGCGGGCGATCAGCTCCGTCAGGTCGATCGGGAAGCCATAGGTGTCGTACAGCTCAAAGGCCCATTGGCCGAAGAGCACCGGCTGGCCCTTCTGGACGGAACCCGGGAATTTCTCGAGCGCCTTCTTGAGAAACTCCGGTACGGAAAGTTCACCGAATTCCTTTTGCAGCTCGGTGCGACGATACGCTGCCTCCGTGGCATCGACATTGGGAAACTCAATCGCCGCCGCCATGCTCGCCGAGGCAAATCCGACGAACTTCTTGATGCCGGTATCGAGCGTGCGGTTAAAGGCCTCCTCTTCCATGTGGAGCACCTCGCGGACATGAGCGTGCTTCTTGCGCAGCTCGGGGAAGACATCGCCCATCGTGCGCGTGAGCACGTCGACGAGCTTGAAGAAAAAGGGCTCGTGAAAGCCGAGTGTACGCCCGTAGCGCACGGCGCGGCGCAGGATGCGGCGCAGCACGTAGTTGCGATCCGTGTTGCCCGGCAGGATGCCGTCGGCAATGGCAAAGCTCAGCGTCCGGATGTGGTCGGCGATGACGCGGAAGGCGATGTCCGTCGACTCCTGCTCGGTGATGGCCGAGAGGTCGGCCGGGGGCAGGGTGCTCCCGTATTTCCTGCCACTCAGGACCTCGATCTCGTCAAAGATCGGGCGGAAGATATCCGTCTCGTAGTTCGAGATCTTGGCGTGGGCAAAGTCGGTGAATCCCTTCGTGCCCTGGATGATCGAGGTCACGCGTTCAAAGCCCATGCCGGTATCGACGTGCTGGGCCGGGAGCGGGGTGAAGGTGCCGTCCGGGTTGGCGTTGAACTGGATGAACACGAGGTTCCAGATTTCGATGCAGCGCGCATCGCCCATGTTCACGAGGGACCCCTTGGTGTCGCCCTCGGGAGTCAGGTCGACGTGCAGTTCGCTGCATGGACCGCACGGGCCCGTGTCGCCCATCATCCAGAAGTTGTCCTTCTTGTTGCCGTTGACGATGTGGACCTTCGGATCGAGGCCCGCCGCAGTGAACAGCTCGGCCCAGATATCATAGGCCTCCTGGTCAAACTCACTGGGATCGCCCTCGCTCGGGGCGTAAACCGTCGCGTAAACGCGATTGGCCGGGAATTTCCAGCGCCCGATCACCAGCTCCCACGCCCAGCGAATCGCCTCTTTCTTGAAGTAGTCGCCGAAGGACCAGTTCCCCAGCATCTCAAAGAACGTGTGGTGGTAGGTATCCAGCCCCACATCGTCGAGGTCGTTGTGCTTGCCGCCCGCGCGGATGCACTTCTGCGTATCCGCCGCCCGGCCCGGGGTGTACGGGCACTTTATATCCCCGAGGAAAATGGGGACAAACTGGTTCATCCCGGCATTCGTGAACAGCAGGTTCGGCGAATCGGGCATCAAACTGGACGACGGCACGATGGTGTGCTTCTTCTCGTGGAAGAAATCGAGGAAACTCTGGCGGATTTCAGCGCTGGTCATGGGCGAATCAACCAGACTGCCTAGCCTGTCGCCTGAGTCAAGCGGGTTCCAATCCCGGTCCATGCCCCGGGTCCGCATCCGCCGGGAAAGGTCTTTTAACGGGGAGCGGAAACGAATAGGAATGAACCTCCGAAAGACCTTTCCGTCACCCGTGAAATTCCTTCTCTCCCTCTTCGCGACCTTCGCTTCGCTCTCTCTCCTGTCGGCGCAAATGCCGGAACTCGTTCAGCTTCCGCTCGGCGATAGCCTGGTGGAGCGTCGGCTGGCTTTTGCAGAGTCGCAACTGGGGGTTTCCCGCACCGATTGGAAGCTCACTCTTCCCAAGGAGTACTCGGCGAAGCTGGTGTTCAGGCGGACGGGCTCCGATAAGCCGATCAAGGAAGTTTCCTTGGAGCCAGGGACAACCAACGCCATCTTCTTTGCCACCGTTCCACAGGATAGCCATCTGCAGGTTTCATTCGGGACGAATAACGAAGAGACAGGTACTTTGATTTCCAGGCCTAGGCAATTGACGGCCAAGTTTGGTTTTCCTGATGGCGCTAAAGATTTTCGGCTCTTTGAGCTGTCCGTTTCTGATCCTCAGGAAAATGAGACCATGTGGTGTGAGGTGAGCTTCCAGAAACACTGACCCAGCGCGGATAGGGACGACAGGGCAGTTTTTCAGCTCAGCGCCGCCAGAATCGCCGCCCGCAGGCTTTCCCCCGTGAAGGGCTTGCCCAGCACAAACGTCATGCCGGCCGAGATGCAATCGGCCCGCTCTGTTTCGCTCACGCCGGCAGTGATGGCGACGATAGGGATGTGGGGGCTCTCTTTTCTGGCTTCGCCCTCGCGAATCATGCGGGTGGCCTGGAGACCGTCCATGCCGGGCATGCTGACATCCATGAAGATCAAGTCAAAGGCCCGGACAGCCGAGATTTCGACACACTCCTGTCCCGTGGAGACGATTGTCGTGTCGCAGTTGAGCCGTTCGAGCATGCGCCGGATCAGCTTCTGGTTGAGGAGATTGTCTTCTGCCACCAGAACCCTCAAGCCCCGTGGCATGGCGTCAGATGTCTCGGATGCAGCGGGCGTCGGTTCGTGAGCCATGGCTGGAGGACGTACTTTGATGGTGGCGTGGAAGGTGGTGCCTTGCCCGGCGGCGCTTTCAAACCGGATGCCGCCGCCGAGGAGTTCACAGAGATTGCGCACGATGGCGAGGCCCAGCCCCGTGCCCCCAAACTTGCGCGTGAGCGAGGAATCGGCCTGGCTGAAGGGGTGAAAGATCTTTGCGTGATCCGTCCGGGCAATGCCGATCCCGGTATCCCGCACGGTGAAGTGAATCTCGGAGGACCCGTCCGGCGAGCTCCGGCTCCGGACGTCGAGAGTTACCGAGCCCTCGTTGGTGAATTTCAGTGCATTCCCGAGGAGGTTGCCGAGGATCTGGTGGATGCGCAGGGAATCGGACTCCACCCAGTCCGGGACGTCGTCGGCGATGGTGCAGGAGAAGGCCAGCCCGCGCCGCCGGGCATCGAGTTCTGTGCTGCGGCCGATATCAAGCACCAGCGCCCGCAGATCAATGTCGCGAAGGTCAAGGGTGAGACGGCCTGCCTCGATGCGGGACAGGTCCAGGACATCGGAGACGAGGGAAAGGAGCAGCTTGCTGCTCTGGTCGATGCTCTCGACGATCTCTTTTTGCTCCGCGCTGAGCTCGGTCTTTTGCAAAAGCGAGGTGAAGCCGATCACGCCATGGAGCGGAGTTCGGATCTCGTGGCTCATCGTGGTGAGGAACTGGCTCTTGGCCAGATTGGCGCGATCCGCCTCCTCCTTGGCTTCCCGGAGCTCTCTCTCGGTGCGTTTCAGCTCGCTCAGGTCTGTCGCCTGGATGACGAGGTACTTGGGCTGCCCCTGGAGGTCGCGGGCTACCGAGATGCAGGAGAGCGTCCAGATGAGCGACCCATCCTTGCGGACATAGCGAAACTCCCCCTCGAAGTACGCTCTCTGCCCGGTGACGATCTCCTCCAGCGTCTTTTTCAGCGTCGGCAGATCGGCCGGAGTGGTGATATCCGCGTAGCAGCGGGCGTGGAATTCCTCCACCGTGTACCCAAGCAGCCGCGCCATCGCGGCATTCGCTGTTTTCCACGAAAAATCCACCGGCGTGATGACAAATCCGACCGAGGGGCTGGAGAGCAGGGCCTGAAAGCGGGATTCGCTCTCGAGCAGAGCCTCCTGCTGGAGCTTGCGCTCGGTGATGTCGGTGATGAAGCCATTCCAGATCACCGTGCCATCGCTCTCGCGGCGCGACAGGTGCCCCTGGCTTTCCACCCATCGCATGCCGATTTTGGGAAAGATATAGCGGTATTCCCTGTGCCAGGGCTGCAGGGTGCGGACATGCTCCTGAGATGCGGAGATCAGGCTCTCGCGGTCGTCGGGATGGACAAAGCGGTGGAAATACGTCGAATCTCTCAGCAAATCCTCGGGATTGAGCCCGAAGATATCCCTTACCGCATCGCTCATGAAGGTGAGTTGCGACCGCCCGTCGGGATAGATTTCGCATTCGTACATGATGCCCGGGAGCACCGACGTCATACGATGCAGGCGGGCTACCGTGAGCTCAGGGTCGGAACCCTTGATCGGCAGGTCGCTCATAAGTGACGACGATAGCCGAGCCTACCGGAAAAAGGGATGGAAAAATCGGCGGTGTTTCCCTCTGTGATGGCAGGCGGGAAATGCGAAGGCGTCGGAGTCGGAATTGCGGCTTTGCCATGCCCGGCGCGTGTCATGGAGGACGAGCGTATACTCGACGCCCGGGCAGCGAACCACCCCGTGTCGGGATGGTGGGGCTTCTTTTTGGCGGCTACCTGGGAGCCTGCCAGTCGCGCGGATCGGAGGGCAGTGCGCTCAGGATCGTGGCCGGTACCTTCATCATCTCCAGCGAATCATTCAGTCGGGTGAGGATCTGTCCGTTCTGCTCGGCGCCGAAGGCGAGGGTGGCGATGTTTCGCTCTCCGGCGGTCGTTTCCGGAGTGTTCTCCGAGAGCACCGAGAGAAACTCGACCAGGACGCGCGGAGGGGCAAGCTGATTGGCGCCCAGCTTGTCCGCGCTGGTCAATACGTACTCGGAAACCTTGGCCGAGCTGACCGCGTCGACAAGCGCGCGGATGGCCTGCTCGCTGGCGGGCCGCATTTCCGCTCCCGCCTTGACCTGCCAGCCGTCTCCGCCGCGGCGAAGCTCGATCTTCCGGTCGGGGAAGGTGATGCGGATCATGTCGACGAGATCGATATTCAGCGGGAAAAGGCGGTGATCGCGCAAGGCATCCGTCGTGACGTTGAGCAGCTTGATTGTCTCGGGCGGCAGGCGAAACACAGAGTCTCGGGCGGTGAATTCCGCGATCACGGAATCCTGGGTGGCCTGGCCGATGCGGAGCGTCTGGTGGCGTTCCTTGCCCTCGGCGTAAAATGAGATCTCGTTCGTTCCCTCGACGATGCCGAAGCGGCTGAGATCGCCGGAGTCGTCGGTGAGCACTTCGCGGATGGATAGGCCGAGCAGAGTATTCAGGTAGGCATTGACGGAGGCCTGATCGGCCGGGGCGTTGAGCGGCTTGACCATGCGCCAGCCTCGGGCGTCCTGGGTGAGCTCGATCTGCCCGTCGCTGCGGCGAATGATGACGCGGTCGACCTGGTCGGCCTCAAGGTCGGTCAGGCGGGGGTCGCGGAAATTTTGCGCATCCTGAAAGGCCAGCTTGAGGATGTCGTCGTCGATCACATAGACGTCGCGGTCGCTGCCGTGCCGGACGTAGATTTTCCCATCCCCGGCGGCGTCCTTGCCGATGAGCAGGGTGACATCCTGGTCGCCCGAGATCTGGATCTTTCGCTTGGGCTTTTTCAGCCCGTAGTCGCCCAGGTCGTCGTCGCTGCGGAACTCCCGACCGTCGATGCGGTCGGTGTATCGGAGGCTGGCGGCGAGCTTGAGCACGTCGCGGATGAGCGCCGGGTTGGCCCGGTCCTTGTCGTCGCCCTCGATGCGCCAGCCATTGCCCCGGCGCTTGATCAGGAGTTCCGCGCTGGGGGAGGTAATGCGAAATTCCCTCACTCCTGCGGGATCAAAATCGAGCACGCGTCCTCCCAGGGCAAGCTGCGCCTTTTCCCGCGTACTGCGCGTCAACGGTTCGTAGATCGCCAGGAAGGCGATCGCGCCCACCGCCACAATGCACAGAAAGATGGTCCAGCCCCGGCTCATGAACGGCGTCTGATCCAGGCGATAATGCCGAAGAGCGCGGCCACGCCCGGAATCACAATGAGGATGTAGAGCGAAATCGAGCTGAGTTGCGTGTCGGAGAGGTTGATCGAGAACTGGTCGATCTTCTTCGGCACCGCGCCGGTGAACTGGCGGCGGTCGAGCAGCCAGTTGGACGAGCTCATGAGGAAATCGAGGGCCTGGGGCTGCTGCGTGAGGGCCACGTCGAGGGCAAATTGACTGCTGCCCACCACGATGAGCTTCGACGATTCGACGTCCACCCGGTCGTCATCCACTCCGCCGCGCGCGGCGGCCACCGCTACGTAGACGGGGTAGCCCACGTCCTTGCCTTCGTCGTAGCGCACGCCCTTCTTTTCATCGGTGACGTATTCCGACTCGCCCCAGAACTTCTCCTTCGCGACCAGCAACGGCCAGAGCTGGATTTTGTCCGCCTTGGCTTGTTCCACGTCCGCGAGGAGGGATTGCGTTTCTCCCGAGAGCAGCATCTCCAGCCCGACGAGGCGCTTCGTCACGGGATTCTTGTCCATGAAGTCCACTGTCACCTCGCGCAGGATGCCGGTGGCAAAGCCCAGGCGTACGGTGCAGAGCACGCGATTGTCCATGGGCAGCACGCCGCGCCGCGCCAGGAAGCGGTAGAGCTGGACGGTGCGCGCAGCGGGATCGAGGAGGACGAGGACTCGGCCCTGCTCTGAACTCCAGTAGCGGTCGAGGATCGCCGCTTCGCGTTCGGTCAGGTCGACCTGCGGCGCGGCGATCACGAGCATTGCGCAATCCGACGGCACGCTGTCCGAGGAGCCGAGGGAGAGGGGCAGGGTTTCCGTGTTTTGCTTCTGGAGGTACTCGCGGAAGAGCCCGACGGGAGTCGGGCCGTCGATGGGAGGCTCTCCGTGGCCCTGGAGGAAGTAGACTTTCTTTTTCTCCGGCGAGAGCAGCGAGAGCATCGCGTTGGTCAATACCAGCTCTCCATTGAAGGAAAGCAGGCGCGGGTCGTCACCCTGCTGGATGCCATCGAGATTGATGTCGCCCAGGTCGCCCGACGGGATGAATTTGCTGCGGCCCTCGTAGTCGACGATCACGACGTTTTCGCTGGCGCTGAATTTATACTGCCCCTGCAAGGCCCGCGCCCGCGTCAGGTCGCGGGTCGGATCGACGTACTCGACCTCGATCAGTTTGCGCCCGGAGAAGCTCAGCTCCTTGAGCAGATTGTGCAGATCGTTGAAGACCACCCGGTCCGGTGAGACCGAGGTGGGCGAGAAAAAGACCACGATATGCACGGGCTTCTTCAGTTCGCGGATCACGCGCTTGGTCTGTTCGGACAGAACGAATTTCTGCGAACGCGAGTAATCGGCCCGGATATAGTGGTTGAAGCTGTAGTAGTTCACCGCCACCAGCAGGATGAACATGGCAATGATCTGCACCAGCACGTTGATGCGGATCGACTTGCGGGGGATTTTCGCCGTCATGACCGCCACCTCCGATGCTGGAAGATATGGAACGTAAGGAACAGGGTGAACAATGTGAGGCTCAGGTAAAGAACGATGGGCCGGGTGTCGAAGACCCCCTGGGAGAAGTCCGCCATGTGCTCGATGGTCGAGAAGTAATACACGACATCACCGAGGAATCGGTCGGCTGACGGGAAGACGAATGTCACCACGCTGAGGAAAAACATCAGGCAGATGAGGGCAAAGGAGACGATGGCTGCGACGATCTGGTTGCTGGTCAGCGAGGAGGCGAGGCATCCGATCGAGAGATAGAACGTTCCCACCAGGAAGAGCAGGAGATACGAGCCGAAATACTGGCTGAACGACTGCGCCGAGGATTGTCCTGTGACCACGTGGAAGATGACGAAGTACAGGAGGGTGGGCGCCCAGAGGATGAGATAGAAGGCGAGGGCGCCGAAATACTTCGACAATACCACGGCGAGATCGCCTACCGGGGCGGTCATCAGGGGTTCGATGGTGCCGAGTTTATACTCTTCACTGAAAAGCCGCATGGTCAGCAGCGGAAAGGTCACGATAAAGGGAAACCACAGCAGTATGCTGTCGAAGAACGCCTCGATCACCGTGGTCTGCGACGTGGCCCCATTCAGTGCTCCCACCCCGAGCTGAAAGATGAAGCCCGTGATGCAGAGAAAGCAGAAGAGGACGATGTATGCGAGCGGCTGGTGAAAATAGTGCTGGATCTCGCGCTTCAGCAGGGTGACGAATCGGCGCATCCTAGATGTCCTCCTTGTGGGTGATCTCGGCAAAAATCTGCTCGAGGGTGGCGACGCGCTGGGTGAGCTCGCGCACACGCCATTTTTCCCGCACGGCGAGATTGTGCAGTTCCTCGCGCAAATCCTCGTCGGCTTGGATGAGGTACCGGGTCCAGTCCTGTGTGCGGTGAGAGTTCAGGCTCTTGATGTGGGGCAGGGCCTTGATCTTGGCCGTGGCGGCCGCCGGGTCGGGCGCGCTGACCTCAAAGAGGATTTCCCCCTCCTTCGTGAGTCGTGAGCGCAGGTTCTCCGGGGTGTCGGAGACCTCGATGCGTCCCTTGTTGATGATGATGACGCGGGTGCACGTCATCTCCACCTCGGAGAGGATATGCGTGGAGAGAAGGATCGTGTGATGGCGGCGCAGGTTGCGGATGAGGTCGCGCACCTGTCGGATCTGGTTCGGGTCGAGCCCGATCGTCGGTTCGTCGAGGATGAGCAGCTCGGGCTCATGGATCATGGCGTCGGCCAGGCCGACTCGCTGCCGGTATCCCTTGGAGAGCGCGCCGATCAGCTTGCGGCTCACGTCGGTCAGGTTGCACAGCTCGCAGACATCCGCGAAGCGTTCCTTGATCCTGCGACCGGGTACGCCCTTGAGCGCGGCGCGGAATCTCAGGTACTCATCCACCCGCATATCCTGCGGCAGCGGAACATTCTCCGGCATGTATCCGATATGCTCGCGGGCTCGGAGCGAGTCCCGGAAAATGTCGTAGCCCGCGATCTCCGCCGTCCCCGAGGTCGGGGGGAGATAGCATGAAAGCATGCGCATCGTCGTGCTCTTGCCGGCGCCGTTTGGCCCGAGGAACCCGACGATCTCGCCTTTGCCGACCTCAAACTGGATCTCATTGACTGCGGTGACGCTTCCGTACCGTTTCGTCAGGTTTTGAACCTTGATCATTAGGGAATTCGTTCGTTTACCGTGGTTTTGCCCCTCTTTCAAGAGGCGCGGCGGAAATATTAACTCAAAAGTGGCGGAAAAGCGCAAAAAATCGCTTCACAAAATACTGCAAGCGAGTTTGTTGCGCTTTCTTGTTCTCGTTTATGCGAGTTTGCGGGATGTTAGCTTGCGCTTCGCGGTTTCATCCTGCAAGGTGCAGAGGTAGTGTTACGGGGCGGCCAACATGCCGCCCCCTTTCTTTACATAGAGACTCATTCGAATGAAAAGTTCCTTTACCGCTCGATGGAGCGAGGCGCTGATTGACGAAAACTACGCCCGATGGGTGGCTGATCCCCGCTCGGTGGACGCCAACTGGGCTGCCTTTTTTGAGGGCTTCGAGCTTGGTTCGGCCCGCCTGGAGGCCGACGGAGACGCAGCTCCTGCCGCCTCCCTCGATGGCGTGGTTGCCAGCGGAGTGGATGGCCTGTTGCAGGCCAAGGTTGAAGCGCTTGTTTTCGCCTATCGTACTCTTGGCCACTCGATCGCCGATCTCGATCCTCTGGATGTCCTCATCCGCGAAAATCCCCTCCTTTCCCTGAATGAACTGGGCTTTGAGGAGGCCGATCTCGACCGGGAGGTTTCCACCCGCCAGTTCCGCGACGGCAAGCCGATGCGCCTCCGGGAGATGATCGAGGAACTTCGCGCCACCTACTGCAGCACAGTGGGCGCCGAGTTCATGCACATTCAGAACCCTCGCATCCGCAACTGGGTGCTGGAGCGTTTTGAGAATCGCGATGCCAGCCTGCGCACCAACCGCGACCTCCATCGCGACATTCTCCGCAAGCTCTACGAGGCGGAGACGTTTGAAAACTTCCTCCATACCACCTACGGCGGGAAACGCTTTTCCCTCGAGGGCGGGGAGACGCTCATCACGGCGCTGGAGTCGATCATTCAGAACAGTGAGGCCCGGGGTGTTCAGGAGATCGTCATGGGCATGGCCCATCGCGGCCGTCTGAATGTTCTGGCCAATATCGTCAACAAGCCGCTCGATGTGATCTTCAACGAGTTCCAGGGCAATTTCCGCCCGGAATCCGTCGGCGGCAGCGGCGACGTGAAGTACCATCTCGGTTTCGAGAACATCCGCACCACGCCGACGGGGCATGAGGTGCGCGTCGCTCTCGCCGCCAACCCGAGCCACCTGGAAGCCGTTGATCCGGTCGTGCAGGGCAAGGCCCGCGCCCGTCAGCGTGTCCTCAATGACACGGCGGAGCGCAAGAAGGTCGTTCCGATCCTCATCCATGGCGACGCCGCCTTCATCGGCCAGGGCGTTGTCGCGGAGGTCTTCAACATGTCGCAACTCCCGGGCTATCGCACGGGCGGCACCATTCACATCGTGGTGAACAACCAGATCGGCTTCACCACGCTGCCTGCCGACTCCCGGTCGACTCCGTACTGTACGGAAATCGCCAAGATGATCGACGCCCCGATTTTCCACGTGAATGGCGAAGACCCGATCGCGGTGGTGGAGATCGCCCGCCTCGCCCTGGAGTTTCGCCAGGAGTTTGGCCGCGACGTCGTCATCGACATCTACTGCTATCGCCGCCACGGTCACAACGAAGGCGACGAACCGACCTTCACGCAGCCCGACCTTTACAACAAGATCAAGACCCACCCGCTCCCGAGCGAGGTTTTCGCCAAGCAGATCTTCCCGCTCGGCACCATCTCGCCCGACGAAGCTGCCGCCCTCAAGGCCGAGCAGATCCAGGAGCTTGAGGATGCGCTGAACCAGGTGAAGAAAAAGAATGGCTCGGACGAGGGCGAGTTCGCCGGATCGACCGCCATTTTCCAGGCTCCCTATTCGCACGAACCGTCGGATACCAGGATCTCCCGCGAGATGCTCGATCAGATCGTGACGGGACTCACCAGCGTGCCGGAGGGCTTCCGCGTGCTGCCCAAGATCCGCCGCATCCTGCTCGATCGCCGTCTTCAGGCCTGGCAGGCCGGAGGCCCCTACAACTGGGCCTTCGCCGAAGCGCTGGCCTTCGGGTCGCTCCTTCTTGAGAAGACCCCCGTGCGTCTCTCCGGTCAGGATAGCCGCCGCGGCACCTTCAGCCATCGGCATAGCGTGCTCTATGATGAGGTGAATCGTGAACGGTACATCCCGTTGATGAACCTCGGGCCCGACCAGGCGCGCTTCTGCGTCTACAACAGCCCGCTCTCCGAGTACGCCGTCCTCGGTTTCGACTACGGCTATTCGATGGACTACCCTTCGATGCTCTGCATCTGGGAGGCGCAGTTTGGCGATTTCGCCAACGGCGCGCAGATCATCATCGACCAGTTCATCGCCTCCTCCGAGGGCAAGTGGCGTCGCCCGACCTCCATCGTGCTGCTCCTGCCGCATGGCTACGAAGGGCAGGGCCCCGAGCACTCGAGCGCGCGTCTGGAGCGTTTCCTCCAGCTCTGCGCCAACGAGAACATGCAGGTGTGCAATCTCACCACGCCCGCCCAGTACTTCCACGCTCTGCGCCGCCAGGCTCACCGCGAGTACCGCAAGCCGCTCGTCATCATGACGCCGAAGAGCCTGCTCACCTACGAGAAGGCCGTGTCGCAGACCGAGGATTTCACGGATTCCCGGTTCTACGAGATCCTTGCCGACAAGGAGGCCGAGGCCGGCAAGGTCAATCGCGTCGTCTTCTGCTCCGGCAAGGTCTACTACGACCTGAGCAAGTACCGCGACGAGAACAAGATCGAGGACACGGCCATCGTCCGCATCGAGCAGCTCTATCCGCTTTACGAGGAGAAGCTCAAGCGCATCGTCGCCCCCTACACCAATGCCCGCAAGTTCGTATGGTGCCAGGAGGAGCCGGAGAACATGGGGGCATGGACCTTCATCCTGCCGCGCCTCCTCAATCTCTTCCCCGGCTATATCTATTATGCAGGCCGTCCCTCGAGCGCGAGCCCGGCCGCCGGCACCATGCAGATGCACCAGCGGGAGCAAGCTGCGCTGGTCAAGCAAGCCTTCGAGGTGTAATCCCGAAAAGAGTATCCAATGAGCGTTGAAGTCAAAGTTCCTGTCGTCGGAGAATCCATTACCTCCGGCATCATCTCGACCTGGCACAAGAAGGACGGAGAGGCCGTCTCGGCCGGCGAAGTCCTTTTCACCCTGGAGACCGACAAGGTCTCAACGGAGGTCAACTCTCCGGAATCCGGCGTCCTCAAGACCCAGGCCGCCGAGGGTGACGAGGTGAAAATCGGTCAGGTCGTTGCTTTGATCGAAGCAGGCGGCGCAGCCCCGGCTCCCAAGGAGGAAGCGCCCAAGGCTGCTGCTCCAAAGGCCGAGCCCGCTCCCGCCAAGGCGGAGCCCTCTCCGGCTCCCAAGGAGGAAGCTCCCAAGGCAGCCGAGCCTGCCAAGCCCGCTCCCGCGCCGAGGCCCGCCGCCAAGGCTGCTGCTCCGGTTTCCCAGGATGGACGCACCACCCGCAAGAAGCTGACCCCGCTCCGCCGCAAGATCGCGACCCAGCTCGTCAACGCCCAGCACACCGCCGCGATCCTGACCACGTTCAACGAGTGCGACATGAGCACCGTGATGGGCCTGCGCAAGGCGATGCAGGACGAGTTCGTGAAGAAGCACGGCATCAAGCTCGGCTTCATGTCATTTTTCGTTAAAGCCGTCGTCGACGCGCTCAAGGCGACCCCGGCGATCAATTCCCGCCTCGAAGGCGATGAACTGATCCAGAATCACTACTACGACATCGGCGTGGCCGTTGGCACCGAAAAGGGCCTGATGGTCCCGGTGCTCCGCGATTGCGACAAGAAGTCATTCGCTGAGATCGAGCAGGAGCTCGGGGAGTACGCTGTGAAGGCCCGCGAAGGAAAGATCTCGCTGGAAGACCTCCAGGGAGGCGTCTTTACCATCTCCAACGGCGGCGTTTACGGTTCGCTCCTCAGCACGCCGATCCTGAACCCGCCGCAGAGCGGCATCCTGGGCATGCACAAGATCCAGGAGCGTCCGGTCGCCGAGAAAGGCCAGGTCGTCATCCGCCCGATGATGTATCTCGCCCTGAGCTACGACCACCGCGTCGTGGATGGCAAGGAGGCCGTGACCTTCCTTGTGCGCGTAAAGGATTGCATCGAAAATCCTGCCCGACTGCTCCTCGGGACATAAGGCTCTGATTGAACGACAGCGGGAAATCCGCTGTCGTATCAGGGTAAATGTATCCGAAATGTGCAGGGCCGTGGAAAACCGGCCTGCGGAGCTCGCATGAATAAAGAGGGCTTCGTTTTTTTTGACCCGAACCGCCGTCGCTGGACATGGGTTCGGTTGGTCGTCGCCATAGCCGTGTTAGTCGTTCTGGCCGCTTCGGTTGTTTTTGTGAAATCCCTGCTCATTCAGCCGCTGCTGAAGATGCCGGATTCCCTGATGGCTCTACGGTTGAAGCTGCACGCCCTGGAAGCCAAGCCTCACCTGATGGCGGAGCGCAAACCTTGGGAGGCCATGCTGCAGAAGTCTCTGGGACATGCCCACCAGACACGCGCCGCTCTCGCGAAGAGCGGTGAAGTCCGGGCCGCGCTCCTTGATGATGGCGATCAGCGCAGCCTTGCTTCCTTTGCGGCCCATGCCGGGGAGCTGACCCATGTCTGCCCGGAGATCATGTCTGTCGGCGGCGTTCCGGCTCATATCCGGGTTGAGGTCGAGCCGAGTGTGCTCTCGCTGCTTCATAGCTCACGCGCGAAGATGGTGCCGGTCATGACCAATGCCTCGGGCGACTCGTGGGACAGCGACGCCATCGAGGGCCTGCTGGAGAGCGATGCCGCCCAGCAGCAACATTTCATTGAGGCCCTGCGGAACGCCCTGCGCGATATCGGGGCTGCCGGGGTGCTTCTGGACTGGCAGGGACTTGACCCCTCGTTTTCTGATCGGCTGACCGTCTTCCTCGGGCAGATCCGCGATGCGCTGCATCAGGATGACCGCGAGCTTTGGCTGAGCATCCCGGTCGGCGATGATCTCAAGGTCTTTGACCTGGATCAGATTCCCGGCGCGGTTGACCGCATGGTCGCCCAGCTGCACGACGAAAATGCTGAGCAGGATGCTCCCGGCCCTGTCGCCGCCCAGCTTTGGTTCGAGGGCTGGCTCAGGGCGCTGCTCGGTTACGGAGACCCTTCGCAATGGATCATCTCGATTGGCGCCTATGGGTATGACTGGAATACCACCAAGGCGCATGCGACGACTCTGAGCTTTGCCGATGCCATGGCCCGCGCCCAGCGTGCCAGCACGACCAGCGTCACCAGCCTGGCTCCGTATTACAACCCCTCCTTCTCCTACGGCTACGAGGGTGAGACCCACGAGGTGTGGTTTCTCGATGCGACGACCTTTGCCAATCAGCTCAAAGCCGCCAGCGACCAGAAAACCGGCGGCATCATGGTCAATCGTCTGGGCAGCGAAGATCCCACGATCTGGAAGGTCTTTGGCAAAAACGAGAGCGCCATCGGCAGCCGCCACCGCCAGACTTACCTTGAGTATCTGGACCCCGGCGCCGTGATCGCTCATGTGGGCGAGGGGGATTTTATTCGTGCGGAACTCGAGTCCCACAGCGGACGGAGGGAAGTCGATACGGATGCCTCCGGGTATCTCACGGAAACCTTTACGGCCTGGCCGGTCTACCCGGTGGCGGTACACTGGGGTGGCTTTAACCCGCATCGCGTGGCCCTTTCCTTTGACGATGGCCCCGATCCCGAGTGGACCCCCAAGATCCTCGATATCCTGAAGGAGCGCGGCGTCCATGCCACCTTCTTCATCCTCGGCAAGCACGCTGAGGAGCACCCCGAGCTGGTGCGCCGCATCCTTCGTGAAGGGCACGAGATCGGCAGTCACACCTATACGCATCCCAATCTCGGGGAGGTCAGTACGGATCAGACCATACTGGAGTTGAACGCCACCGAGCGCCTCTTTGAGTGGATCACGAAGCGTTCTCCGATCCTGTTTCGCCCTCCCTACAATGCGGATTCCATGCCCGCCAGCCTCTCCGACCTGCGCCCCATCGCTCAGGCCAGCACCATGGGCTATCTCACGGTCGGCGAAAGCGTCGACCCGCAGGATTGGGCCCGGCCGGGGGCGGATGCCATCGTCCGCCGCGTGCGCGAGGAGCGCCTCACCGGCAGCGTGATCCTCCTGCATGATGCAGGTGGCGACCGCAGCCAGACGGTGGAGGCTCTGCCTCGCATCCTCGACTTCCTGCAGGATCGCGGCGACCAGATCGTCCGGGTCGGAGCCATCATGGGGCTGAAGAGGGAGCAGTCCATGCCGAAGCTCGCGATCGATGCCGCCACCGCACCGCTGATCATCTCAAATATCGCTCTGACCCTGGCGCATTGGATCGAGGACTTCATCTGGGCTTTCATGATCATCGCGTGCCTGATCACCCTGGCGCGCAGCGGCATCATGGCCGCCCTGGCGCTCGCGTGGCGCAAGCATGAGCCGCAGGAGGGCTTCGCTCCGCCGATCTCGATCGTCGTGGCCGCGTACAATGAAGCCAAGGTCATTGACGGCACGCTCAAGGCCCTGCTCAACACCGACTACCAGAGCGAAGTCGAGGTCGTGGTCATCGATGACGGGTCCTCCGACGGCACGGCGGCGAAGGTCGAGGAGTTCGCCGCCACCGAGCCCCGCGTCCGCCTGATCCAGCAGGCGAATGCCGGCAAGGCCGTCGCCCTTTCGCGAGGCTGCGAGGTGGCGCGTCACGAGATGATCGTTTTTCTCGACGCCGATACGCATTTCCAGCGCGACACCCTGCGCCACCTCGTTGCGCCGCTGGCCGATCCCAAGGTCGGCGCGGTTTCCGGCCACGCCAAGGTCGGCAACATCCGCAACTGGGTCACGAAGTTCCAGAGCCTTGAGTACACCTGCGGGTTCAATCTCGACCGCCGCGCCTACGACAAGATCAACGCCATCACCGTCGTCCCCGGCGCGATCAGCGCCTTCCGCAAATCCGCCATCGAGGATTGCGGCGGCTTTGCCTTTGACACGCTGGCCGAGGATACCGATCTCACGCTCAGTCTGCATCGGCGCGGCTGGCGCGTGACGTACACGCCCGACGCCATCGCCTGGACCGAGGCTCCGGAGACCATGTCGGGCCTCGCCAAGCAGCGTTTTCGGTGGGCTTTTGGCACCATGCAGTGCCTGTGGAAAAATCGCGATATGATCCTGAGCGCGCGCTACGGCTGGCTCGGCTGCTTCAGCCTGCCGGGTGTCGTGATCTTCCAGATCATCCTCGTGGCCACGATTCCGCTGGTGGATTTCCTTCTCATCGTGTCCATCCTCTCCGGCGGCGGACTGCCTTTTGTGGGCTACTTCCTGGCCTTTCTCATCTGCGATCTCCTGCTGGCCTTCATCGCCTGCGTGATCGAGGGTGAGAAGCTCAGCCGCTCGCTTTGGATCATCCCGATGCGCTTCGTGTATCGACCGCTCCTGGCCTACGTGGTCTGGCGTTCCATCCTGCAAATCCTCCAGGGCGCCTGGGTGGGATGGGGCAAGCTCGAGCGACGCGGCAACCTTGTCCCTGCCGAACAGTGAGAAACTCCCGACTCCTTGCCATTCTATGCACGGTACTGCTCGCCTCGTGCTCCAAGCCCGCTTCGCCTCCACCCGCTCCTCCGGCAAAGCCGAAGCAGTTTCAGGTTCCTGCCACGGGAGCCTACAATGGCGGCTATCTCGATTTTGGCGATCACGAGGACGATGTCACGCTGGAGGGCATCGAGAGTTTCGAGCAGGAGACTGGCCGCAGCCTGGCCATCATCGCCTCCTCAAGCTACTGGGGCGAGCAGCGGTTCCCCCGGCGCAACATGGATATCATCAGCCGCCACGGAGCGATGCCTCTCGTATACTGGTCTCCTTGGGATCGTCCCTATCAGCAGGATCACCCGCCGGATCAGTTCAGTCTCCAATCAATCCTCGATGGAAAATGGGACGCCTATATCGATCGTTGGGCCGATGACGCCAAGGCCTTTGGCCATCCCATGCTCGTCGCCTGGGGTATTGAGATGAACGGCACATGGTTCCCCTGGTCCGGATTTCGCAACGGCGCGGATCATCCGCTGGGCAACGGCCTTTTCGCCGGACCTGAGACGTACAAGAAGGCCTACCGCTATGTCGTGGATCGCGTCCGCGCCCGCGGCGCGAAGAACATCCTCTGGGTCTTTCACGTCAATAACCAGAATGCTCCGCCGGATGCATGGAATGCCATGGCGGCCTACTACCCGGGCGACGACTACGTGGATTGGCTCGGCATGAGCGCCTATGGCGCCCAGTTTCCCAGCGATCCCTGGTTCACCGTCGAGTCGACCTTCCAGCAGGGATATAACGAACTCTCCGCCATCAGCCCCAACAAGCCCATTATGCTGGCGGAGTGGGGGATCGGGGAGTTTCCCAATGTCGGCCCCAAGGACCGGTGGATCGTCGAAGCCGTCGACTACATGAAAACCCGCATGCCGCGCCTCAAGGCGGCCGTGGTATGGAACGAGCGCTGGGAAAATGACGATGGCTCCTACAGCAACCTGCGGGTGACTTCCTCTCCGAAATCCCTCGATGCCTTCCGCAAGGTTTCCTCAGACTCGTTCTGGATTGATCACGCGATTTACGAATAACGGGAGATTTTATCCCTTGCATTATTCGGGAAAGCAGAGATTATCAGTCCTCCCAAATTTAAGGGGTCATAGCTCAGTTGGTAGAGCGCCTCAATGGCATTGAGGAGGTCTGGGGTTCGAATCCCCATGGCTCCACCACTTCAGCATCAGTACGTTAAACTGGCTGAAAGTGGATGGATATTTCCCATGGCACGCATTGGTGCCTTGAAATCTTCGCAAGGGGCTCTCCGCCAAAAAATGGGGACGAGGTCATTTGTTGATGTTTTTGTGTTAGCCGCATTGGGCGATGACGCGCAAGCGGTAGTTGTGGAAGTTTCTGAAGCCGAAGGCCCGGCGTTGGATGAGTTTCATCTTGCGATGGAAGCCCTCG
>JAFKMU010000063.1:0-3764 GCA_017305195.1 Verrucomicrobiota bacterium
ACTATTTTAATCCGCATTCTGTGAAATTTGGAACGATCAAGGAGGGGGATGTGTCGGGTAAGTCCTTTAAGCGGCTCCATCGTTTTCGTTACAGTCCTACTGCCTGGTATGGGCACAATGAGGTTCACTTGCATCCCTGGAAGAAGCGGCGTTTATCTGTCCGTGAGGCATTGCGCCTCCAAACGGTTCCAGACGATTATGTGATATCGGAAGGAATATCACTTTCCGCAAAATTCAAGGTTATAGGGAACGGCGTGCCCTGTAAGCTTGCTCATAGCCTTGCAGAATCTATCTTGAAGTTCATAAATTCCAGTCGGTCCAAACACCAGAAAGCCAAGCAAGCCCCAGGGGCTATAAAATCTAGACAAAGTGCCTGATGTCTTCACCATAGCTAAGCGTAGCGAAGTAATGGCTGCGATCCGTTCTCGCGGAAATAAAGAGACTGAAATGGAAGCAATTCGGATTCTCCGGATTCATCGAATCAACGGTTGGAGGCGGGGTATAAAGATCAATATCCGCCATCCGAACCAAAAACGGATAGTAACTATCAGGCCGGATTTTGTATTTCGGACATTAAAAATCGCAGTTTTCATCGATGGCGAGTTCTGGCACGGCCATCCCACCAAGGCCCGTATACCCAAAACGCGCACGGAATGGTGGACAAAGAAGATTGAGGGTAACAGGGCCCGTGATCGACTCCAGAATCGGTTGCTACGCGACCGCGGTTGGATTGTCGTCCGCATATGGCAGTTCGAACTAAAAACTCCGATAATCTTCCGTAAACTAGGTAAAGCGGGTCTATCAATTAAATAGAATTAGCAGGAGGATCGTTCTATAGCCTCGAACTAGGGACTAAATTTGCACAGAAAACTACTTGGGCGGGACGTTGGCGATCATCATACGGTTGATCCGGTAGATGCACTCGTCGGCTTTAACGGCCATTGGAGAATGCATTTTATGAAGCAAGTCACTCGAAACGCGGAAATGATCCAGGGCGGCGTCCAAATTCCCTAGCGGAACTAAAGCCAAACCGAGATTGAAGCGCACCTGCCCTTCTATCTGAGCGAACCCACATGCTTTCGCTATATTCAAGGCCTCTTCATATCGAGCGAGTCCCGCTTCATCCCTTTCTTCGAAGACGTCAATATGGCCTAAATTCATTAACCAGCACGCCGTTTTTTCCGCATCTCCAGCCTCCTGTGCAAGATGCAACGCTGCAGTGGTCTGGTCGCGAGCCTTTTTGAAGGTTTCGACCCGCTCCGGTCCAGGCGGAAGCGCCGTTGCCTTCCTAAAGAGAATTCCGCCTAAATGACCTGTGCGATTTCCTTCACCACGTTTGTCACCAATTTCCGTTGCGATCGCGAGTGCTTCCCGAATCATCTGTTCGCCTTCTTCCGTTCTGCCAAGTTGATCCATTACCAGACCCAGATTGCTCAAATTGTTTCCCTCGGAAAATCGCTCCTTTGCAAGCCGCGATATTTCCAGCGCCCCTTTGTACATTCGAGCAGCCTCAGCAAGGTTTCCTGTCGCACGATGGAGGCTTCCGAGCGTTGAGAGACAGCCTATTGAAGTATCGGTATTTTGCGTGCGTTCAGCCAGTCTTAATGCCTCATGAAGAACCCGTTCTGCTTTCGGCAAATCTTTTGCTTCAGAAAGCAAAGCTCCTCCAAGATTTTGAAGATGGCAGGCCAGATCATAGTCGTTGTGGCATTCCCTACTTATGGTAGCAGCATGTTCAAAATTTGAAATAGCCTGTGAAATCTCTCCAGTGCGCGCGAAAGCGGTGCCAAGATGACCTGTGACAGCAGATTCAGCATTTCGATCATTCAGGTGCTTTGCCGCATCAATTGCCAATTGCAGCAATGGTATTGAATCTAGGTCGAGATTTCGGGATGTGAAATAACCTATAGTGCTGGAAAGACCAATTACAGTTTCACAAACCGCCGCATGATCGCCAAAGTCTGCGGCCAAACGAATCGCCTCCTTCAGATTCGGCAGCAGGAGGTCAATCGCTTCAAGATCAGCGGGAGCAGCCTTTGAAAGAGCGATTGCAGTCGACGTGTAATGTTTGTAAAAACGCCGACGAACGAGATTTTGCTCGTCCATGTCGTCCCGTGAAAAGAGAAGTCGGGCATACTTGTGTAGGAGCGGGTGAATACGGTAGTCGACTCCAGCGAAGCCCCAGTTCAGAACTGAAACCATTACGAGCCTATCTAGCGTCTCCACAGCCATTTTTTCGTTCATGCCAGCGACAGCAGCAATACTTTCGCAATAAAGTGGCCCGGCCGCAAAAGCACCCAGTGAACGGAAAAGCTCCTGCTCGGTAGACGTCAAATTTTCATAGCTCAAGGCGAATGATCTGGCCACGCCTCGGTGTCCTGGAAATGAAAGTATTTGATCGTCAAATTCTCTGAGTCGCTGGCAAAGCTCTGATATTTTGAATCCCGGCTTGTCGGCTCGGATCGCAATTTGCCGTGCAGTTAATTCAACCGCTAAAGGCAGATCTCCGAGTAAGGAAAGTAGCTCATTTGCTGGTGCTTCTTCAGTCTGAATCAGAGCAGCATTGGAAATCGCAACAAGCATTTCCCGGCAATGTAGACGCTCAAGAGGATCCACTTTGAATAGGGTTGCTTGAAGAGATGTTCCTACGGTGACTTCTCTGGTGGTTACCAACATAGAAATTGTAGGAGGCACATACGAAGCCAGCTTCACTACTTCTTCCAGGACACGCTCATCGACATCGTCGAGTAGAAGAAGCAAGCGGCCATCATCGAAAGTTCGCTGCGTCAAAAGCGCAGAAATAAGTGCAAATTGCTCCTCTGTCTCCAAGCCGCTGGGATCGCGGCCAAGCGATCTGATCCAACTTCGAAGCATATTCCCAATTCCTCCTGACTCCACCGTCAATTCATGCCACAGTATACCCCCCGGAAAATCCGACCGTCGGTCATTCGCGATTTTCAGTGCCAGCGCGGTTTTTCCAACCCCACCCATACCCACGATAGCTGCCCGCCTATTTTGCCGCTCCAATGCCGTTGCGATGTCGTCTGCCACGACGGAGCGACCGACGAAATGTGGAGGTGGAAGGGGCGGGCTTACAAGAATGCCATACTTTGATCTCTGTTCACGGCCAGGAGCTACACGTTGGCCCAATTTGAATGACGCAATGGCAGCTATGAATTCCGCTTTTTGCTGCAATAGAAGCTTCGGTGGAAATGGGTGTCGTGTCAGCGTGCGGGTGGTGTGGACTTTGTCGTGGTGATCCGCACAAAGCAATATGAGATTCTCATAGCGATCATCCGGCGAGGCTGAATGCTCATGAATATGATGGATTATGACCCCCGAATCGGAATCAATATTCCAACAAAGACAACATCTGAAGGCACATTCGTCGATCAGACGGCTTATGGTTTGTTGAGAAATCGGTCGGCGTGCCTTTGCCTTCTTTATTGCAGCACATTCTTCTGCTGCGAAGCTCTCCTGTAGTTGTGCAATGTCTGCGGCGCACAGTGCTTCCCAATCGGGAAAGCGAAACGCAATGCGTTCCGCTAAATTTGAAGCAAGTCCACGTCCCATCAATTCTACAATGAATGAATCGGATATCATTGCTCAAAGGCTCCTTCTCCATTCCTCCTTATAGTGCACGCATGGAGTCTTTTCCTCTTACTGAAGGGGTGAAGCTTGAGGATTCAATTCGTAAGTTCTGATACTCAAATCGCCTTCTGGTGGCAGCAACCATCCCAGCCGCATAAGTTCCGCGACTGCGG
>JAFKMU010000063.1:3805-65506 GCA_017305195.1 Verrucomicrobiota bacterium
GTCCGGTCGGACTTTCAAAAATTTCGGTAAGGCCCCGTTCGTCAGCTACTGGGTGATTTAAAATCAACTTGAGCAACTCCTTGGCGAGATCGTCAACAGGATGCTGAAAGACGGGAGCTTTTTTGGCTTTGGCCTGAGCTGATTTTGTCCGACGTTTGCTCGCTTCGTAGCGAATTTTGTCTCGGACTTTTTCCAGCTGGCTGTTGCCAAGATCGTTCAGGGATTCAATCGGCGTGGAATAGCCGACGATATCCCGAGCGAATGAGTAAATCTCTTCCTTGGTCCATCCGAGACCGCCGCCCACCGAATAAATGGTCTTGGTGAGAGCGTTTTTGTACTGCTGAGGTTTTGCCCTTTTAAGACTGGAATCCTTGCTTGCCCGGTATTGAGTCAGCCATTGCTTGGCTTCCTCAAACTTTTCTACAGGAAGGGACTGAAGTCCGTTCTCTTTGGTGCCGAAGGTCTCATTAAATTGATCCCAAACTATTCCTGCCCACTTGCCAAACGCCCTCCTGACCCTCTCGTCGTCCATATGGGATTTTTTGGCAATCAACCGCTCG
Organism: Verrucomicrobiota bacterium; assembly: GCA_017305195.1. Classification (GTDB taxonomy): domain Bacteria; phylum Verrucomicrobiota; class Verrucomicrobiia; order Chthoniobacterales; family Terrimicrobiaceae; genus Terrimicrobium. Next base: position 4,366 of record JAFKMU010000063.1, read on the forward strand.
ACAATCTCGTGATGAACCTTGTTCAGTTCTTTGCGTTGATCCTGAGTGACGTGGCTGTCGTCCGGCACGAATTTGGCCTTTTTCTTCCTGCGCTTGTCCAAAAGTGAGCGTAATCCAGCTGCCACGTTAGCGAAGGCTTCGTCTTCACTGTGCCAATGCTGACTACGAACAGGCCGAGCGTCCTCTGGGAGCGCTTTGAATTGCCTGAGTTCTGGAATCTGCCAATCGCATGGGCGAACGAGGATCGGAACAATGATGGCTTTACTTGCCGCTTGTTTTTCGAGGGCTCGTTTGAACTCCTTTTCGTAGCAATAATCGGAGTTGATGAAGGAAGAACTGACCAGCAGCAAGAAAAGCCCAGCTTCCGCCATGGCGGTTGAAATCTCGTGATCCACGACCCCACCAGCATCGATTTCACGGTCCGTCCAGGTGTCGATAAACCCCTGCCGCCGTAGGGCGGAAAGGTGCTCATGTAGTGCCGTCAAAAACTCGGCGTCGTGATGGGAGTAAGAAACAAAAGCCTTCATTTTGGTGGTCTCGGTAAGTCACTTTGAATTGGATGTGTGGCACAGCCAACATAGACATAAACCCGAGAGGCTATCATGCTGCCCGACGGGAGGTCACGCATTCCTGACAGCAGAGCGTTTGAGCATGAGGCAGATAGACATACAGTTTGAATTTCGGTCGGCTTGTATGAGAAGGAAGTTTTTCCAAGACTATTTCAGCACCCTCTTGGTAGGCGCGGCAAAACCGTTGTCGCCAATAGGAGAAAAGGGTGAGATTGGATCTCTCAGACGACGCGTCGGCTTCCGAGATAGGGTGTGTAGATGCTCATGTTCATTCTGCTTCTGTGTGTCATATTCCACCCGCGCTAGAAACGAGTCTTGGACGAGCGCTCTCTTGTGGGAAGGCTTCCAACACACGACTGACTTTTTATTCAGCGTGACAAACTTTCTGCGAAAACGCTCCCGAATTGCACTTTCGCATTTTTGGCATCAATCGCCCGCTTTGAGTCCTGCTCCGCCGATTCGGTAATGATCCGCGATTCAACGATCGTTCGTGGTGCCGAGGGGGGATCGACGGACATTCGCGCAAACGTTCGATTCTGACAGGGACGCACAGTCAAGATGTTGCTTTTTGCGTGACAATGCGTGACAGCGGGACCAGCGTTTGCCGGTTTTTCCAGCCTTCTCGAAATTGGCACTAAAAAGCCCGCAGGGCTTGTATTTAAGCTGTTCCGCGGGCGGAAAGAGGGTCTTTTAAAATGGTGCGCGATACAGGGTTCGAACCTGTGACCCCTACCGTGTCAAGGTAGTGCTCTACCACTGAGCTAACCGCGCGTGACGAGCCCTGCATTCAAGCGCGTTTTCCGGAAAACGCAATAGAAGAATCGCGATTCCTCAAATCTGCGGGCTTTCAAGGGGGGAGAACCGGGTGGGGGATGCTGCTGGCTGGCGAATATGGGGGAATGGAGATGGCGGGTCGGCGCACTTGTTATGGATGCGGGGCTTGGGGGAGGGTGTTTTTGGGGGGTGGCGGGAGGTCTTGCCGAGGGGAGATGGGAAAATGTCTGTTTCGCTCCGGGGGAAAGTGCTTTCGTCAGGGAAAAGAAAGGTGTGGTCCCGCTCGCCGGGACTGATCGGATGAATCCCTGGAAGCTGCTCCTGGCATTTGCCCCGTGGGTCGTGTTTTTGTTGTTTTCCCTCGGGCATTCGTTGTTTTCGCTGCAAATGGGGGTGGTGAGCGCGGCCATCGTTGCGGTGGTGATGGGGGTGCTGGGGATTCATCGCGGATTGATTCTCTGGAGCGGGCTGGGGTTTTTTGCGTTTGCCGTGGCGACGGTGGTGGTTTCGCCGCATGCGCTGGTGATTCACCACATGGGGGTGTTGGCGAGCGGGTTTCTGCTGGCGATGGCGGTGGTGTCCCTGCTGGCGGGGCATCCGTTTACCGAGGCCTATGCGCGAGAGCACACGCCGCAGGAGCTGTGGACCAGCCCGGCATTTCGGAGGGGCTGCGCGGTGACGACGGCGATCTGGGCCGGTGTGTTTTTGATCAACACGCTTCTGAATGTGGCAAAACTCTCCTGGCCGGCTGGGAGCGTAGTGATTGAAGTGATTGGATACATGGTGCTTGTGACGGGTGTCTTCGTAACGGATGCGTATGTGAAACGAGCTCGCCGGAGGCGCGAGGCGTCGGTGTGACTCCGTACAGTCGCCCGGCGGTTGCGTAGCGATACGCGGCGGACTGGGGAAGCCGAAGGCTTCGACCAGTTCCGCTTGCAAAGGAGGCGGGGTCGGAGGATTGTCACTCGGATATGGTACTTGTGCCAGGTGACATCGCCCCGGATTTCACAGCTCCGGTGGTTGGAGAGGGGTTTGCGGAGGGGGAGAGAGTCACGCTTTCCGCCCTGCGTGGCGCTCCGGTCATCCTGTATTTTTATCCGAAGGACGACACGCCGGGATGTACGAAGCAGGCTTGCTCGCTGAGAGACCGCTACTCGGACGTGATTGAAAACGGGGCCCGGGTTTTCGGCGTGAGCGTCGACCCGGTCGAGAGCCACAAGAAGTTTATCCTGAAGTACAACCTGCCTTTTCCGCTGATCAGCGACACCGACCGGGAGATCGTCCAGGCGTTCGGCGTGTGGGTCGAGCGCTCCATGTACGGAAAGAAATATTTCGGCACGGAGCGCAGCACGTTTGTGATCAATCCGGAAGGCCGGATCAAATCGATCTACCGTAAGGTGAAGCCCGAGGAGCATACCGTAACCGTCATCGAGGACCTGCGACACTTTGAACCATGACACTCTGCTGAGTATGTATGACCGGCTGTCCCAGCTGGTCGACAAGTTGCCGGAGGGGATGAAAAAGCCCATCCTGCGCGAGATATCGCCCATCCGGGAGGTGTTCCTCGAGCAGCGCCCGGCCCGGCTGATGCTGGTGGGCAGCGTGGGCAAGAGCGTGCCCGAGTTTCTGCACACTGCCTGCGGGGTGACGGTGGAGACGGGGGAGGCGGCCGATGGGTGGCGCAGCTACAAGCTCTCCGGCCGCTCGGGCCGCGGCGAGGCGCAGATCCTGGATGCGCGGTTTGACGCCCCGGATGACGTGGTGGCGGCAGCCCTGGCGCATGCCGCGCCGGATGTCCTGATCTATCTGCGTGAAAATCTCGAGCCCGAGGCGATCTGGACCAAGGCCATCGCCCGGGTGGCCCAGGCCGGGGCGGAGACCCCGATCGTCGGCATCGCCTATGGCGGCGAGCCGGCCCGGGTCCGCTTGCAGGCCCTCTTTGCCTCCGACCGGCAGTTCTCGCTGCGGCGCTCCGTGGTGAGCCAGCCGGACGAGGAGGAGTGGAGCGTGGGCGAGGCCATCTCTGCGGTCCTGCCCAATGCCGCGCGGCTGGAGTTTGCCCGCATCGCTGGCGCGAAGAAGGCGCAGACCGAGATTGCCGGGTCGCTCCTGAAGTCCTTCACCACCGTGTGCGGCGTGATCGGGCTCCAGCCGATCCCGTTGGCGGACATGCCGGTGCTGACGACCTTGCAGACGCTCATGGTCGGGCTCGTGGTGTATGTCTCGGGCAAGCCGGTCAACGCTCGCCTGATCACGGAATTCCTCGGTGCGCTGGGGCTGAACATCGGCGCGGGAATCCTCTTCCGGGAAAGCGCCCGGGCCATCATCAAGATCGTGCCGCTCTGGGGCAATGCCGTCTCGGGTTTCGTGGCCGGGGCCGGGACCTATGCGATCGGTCGGGCGGCCATCTCGTACTTCATCGAGGAATCTCCGATCGCCGAGACGCAGAAGCTTTTTCACCGTTTGCTCCCGGGTTGGGACGCCTTCAAGCGCCGCCGCCTGCCGACTCTGAAGGCCGCCCAGACGCTGGAGGCCGAGCAGGCCGAGGCAAAGGCGGCTGCTCCCAAGGAAAACGAGCCGGAGAAATAGCGGATCGCCGGGCGCTGCCGGTGCGCCGGTGGCTCAGTAGCCGGTGCGCAATTGCGAAAAGGCGGCCCCGAGCAGCTCGATCACCATGCGGGCGGAGAGTTTTTCCGGCGAGCTAAAGGGAGCCTCGGCTCCGAGTTCGCCAGCGCGTCCGCAGACCCAGGCACCGAGGACGGCGCTCTTGAGCAGATCGCCGTCGAGCTGTCCGGCCAGGGCGGCGCAGGTGCCGGTGAGCACGTCGCCCATTCCGCCGCTGGCCATGCCCGGGTTGCCGGTGGAGTTGTAGTAGCATGTCCCGGCGTCGCCGATGATGGTGCGGGCGCCCTTGAGCAGGAGCGTGACGGGATGCCGGCTGGTGAAAGCGCGGAACCAGTCCATACGGGAGCGGCCCGCCTGCGGAAAGAGCCGCTCCATCTCTCCCGGGTGGGGGGTGAGCAGGCGTGGGCCGCGGCAGGCCTTCAGGAGGGAGACATCCTGCGCGACCGCATTGAGCGCGTCGGCATCGACCACCATGGGGTGCGGCCATTCGCGCACGAGCGCGAGGATGTCGCTGTCAAAAGCGCGGCCCAGCCCCGGCCCGACGGCGAGGACATTCATCGGCTCGTCGAGGACCTCCCGGAAGCTTGCGACCTGCTTCACCATCACCTCCGGGACGCATGATGTGGCGAGCACGGGCTGGATGTCGGCATGAGCGTACACCGTGACGAGCCCGGCCCCGGCTGCGACGGCGGCGGCGGAGGCAAGGCGTGCGGCGCCGGTCATGCCATGCGAGCCCGCGAGGATGCCGACGCGGCCGCACATCCCCTTGTGCGTGTCAAAGGCCCGGGGAGGCAGCCAATACTTCAGCTCCTCCGGGGTGGAGAGCCTGGGCATCTCCGCCCGTTCGATCTCGAGGTCGTGCAGGGGGATCAGGGCGAGACGTCCGACGTGATTCGTCGCGGCATCGGCCGTGAGGCCGCGCTTGGGAGCGCCGATGGTGGCGGTGAGATCGGCCTGCACGCAGGCGGCGGCAGGTTCCCCGGTGTCGCCATTGAGGCCGCTCGGGATGTCGATGGCCAGCACCCAGGCGTTCTGGCTCAGGCGCAGGGAATTCATCCGCCGGATGGCCGTCGCCACTTCCGGGCGCGGTTCCCCGGAGACCCCGGTGCCGAGCAGCCCGTCGAGCAGGACGAGCGGGCCGCCGAAGTCTTCGCGGGAAGACAGGTCGAGTGCGAGCAGGTGCTTGCGGGGGAGTTCCGCGAGATGCTCCGCCGGGTAGGCGAGCTCCACGGTGACATTCCATCCCCAGCGGCGCAGGTGGCGGAGGGCCACCAGGGCGTCGCCGCCGTTGTTGCCCTTGCCGCAGTAGGCAATACAGGTGCCCGGGCGGGAGTGGAACTGCCGGACGATGCGGGCGATCCCGAGTCCGGCCTCCTCCATGAGGTGTTCCGCGCTGACTCCGCGGCTGAAGGCCTCGCTTTCGATCCGTCGCATCTCCTCGCAGGTCACGAGCATGCGTCTAGTCTAGCAAAGCGCTGGCGTTGTGCTAGCTAAACAAGTCGCGCAGGCGGTCGGTGAAGCTCTTGTGCAGGGGCGTGTTTTCCTCGCCGCAGAGCTGGGCAAAGTGCTCCAGCGCCTTGCGCTGCTCGCCGTTGAGACGGGTCGGCACCTCGACCTGGACGCGGGCGAGGATGTCGCCGCGGCTGGAACTGCCGAGAGCGGGCATGCCCTGGCTGCGGATGCGAAAGACGCTGTCTCCCTGCGTGCCCGCGGGGATCTTGAGAGCAACTGCTCCGCTCAGGGTCGGCACGCGCACCTCTCCGCCGAGAGCGGCGATCGAGAAAGGGATCGGGATTTCGCAATGCAGGTCCATCCCGTCGCGTTGAAAGATCGCGTGTTCCTTGAGGTGGATGACGACGTAGAGGTCGCCCGACGCCCCGCCACGCAGGCCGGCTTCGCCGCCTCCGCCGCTGCGGAGCCGCGCTCCCTCGTCGATGCCCGCAGGGATCTTGAGCTTGATGCGCGAGGTGTGCTCGGTGCGTCCCTCGCCATGGCAGGTTTTGCAGGGTTTCTCGATCACGCTGCCCGTGCCGTGGCAATTCGGGCAGGTCTGTGCGACCTGGAAAAATCCGCGCGAGGCGACGACCTGGCCGCGACCGCGGCAGACCGAGCAGGTGACGGCGCGGGAGCCCTTTTGCGCTCCGCTGCCGCTGCAATCCTCACAGGTGTCGAGCTTGCGAATCTCGATCTCCTTTTCGCACCCCGTCCCGGCTTCCTCGAGAGTGATCTGGAGGTCGTACCGCAGGTCCGAGCCCCGCTGGCGCCCGGAGCCGTCGCCGCCTCCGCCGCCGAAAAATTGCTCAAAGATGCCTCCCGCGCCTCCGGCCGAGCCGAAGACTTCGCGGAACAGGTCAAAGGGATCGTGAAATCCACCGCCGCCTCCGCCTCCCATGCCGCCGCCTTGCTGGAAGGCCGCGTGCCCATAGCGGTCGTAGGCCGCCCGTTTCTGGGCGTCCATCAGGATCTCGTAAGCCTCGCCGAGTTCCTTGAACCGCTCTTCCGCCTCGTGGTCGCCCGGGTTTTTATCCGGGTGAAACTTGATCGCGAGCTTGCGGTAGGATTTCTTGATCTCCTCTTCCGTGGACTCGCGGCGGACCTCCAGGACTTCGTAGTAGCAGCGCTTGGTCATCATCCCTGTGCCGGTCCCTTTGAAACCACCACGCTGGCGGGGCGGATCAACCGGTCTTTCAACTTGAATCCCTTGCGGATCTGGCGGAGCACCGTGCCCTCGGGGACGGTGTCGCTTTCCTCCTGGGCCATGGCCTCATGGAGATTGGGGTCGAAGGGCTTGCCTACCGCGTCCACGGCCTCGATGCCGTAGTCGCGCAGGAAATCCTCGAGCTGCTTGCGCACCATGTCGAGGCCCATGATGATGCCCGATGGATCGGTGGCGGTGCGGGCGGCGCCGAGGCCGAGCTCGAAGTTGTCAAAAATCGGCACCAGGCTCTCGACGAGCGAGGCGTTGGCGTAGCGGATCGCCTCTTCCTTCTCGCGGATGGCGCGCTTGCGGTAGTTATCGAGATCGGCTCGGTTGCGGAGCGCGAGGTCCTTGTACTTTTCCAACTCCGCGGCGAGATCGAGCTGCGGAGTGGTTTCGTCTCCGGCGGTCTCCGGGGCGTTTTCCACGGTCTGCTGTTCGTCGAGTTTTTCGGAATCGGTGCTCATTTCTTACGAATTGCGATCAAAGTTATGTCGTCGTGTTGCGGATAGTTCCCCACAAAGCTCTTCACGTCATCCGTGATGCGACCGACGATGGCATTCGCCCCATTGGGCGCGCTGTTTTGCAACAGATCGATCAGGCGGGGCAGCCCATATTCGGCGCCCTCCCGGTTGAGCGCTTCAGTGGCTCCATCCGTGTAAAGAAGCACGCAATCGTCGGCATGCAGGTCGAACTGAAAGTCCGCGCAAACTCTATTGAAGACCGTACCGCTGTCAATACCCAGAGCCATGCCTTTGGGGGAGAGCTTCTCGATATCGCCCGTGGCTGCGTGGTAGAAGAGGGGGGCGTCGTGGCCGGCGCGGGCGAGCGTCACGCTGTTGTTCTCCGAGTCGAGGATCAGGTACGCCATGCTGATGAACATGTCCTCCTTGATGTCGGGGTAGAGCTGCTGGTTGACGCGGCGGAGCACCTCGGCAGCGGAGGTCTTGCCCACCGCCTCGCTGCGGATCACGCTGCGACACATCGCCATGATCAGCGAGGCCGGGACTCCCTTGCCCGACACGTCGGCGATGGCGACGCCGAGGCGGCGGTCGTCGACCTTGATATAGTCGAGGTAATCGCCGCTCACCTGCCGGGCGGGGACGTTCACGCCGCTCAGTTCGTATCCCGCCATGGCTGGCGGAGCCGAGGGGAGCAGGATGGCCTGGATTTCGCGGGCGATCTCGAGGTCGTGGTCGAGGCGCTTCTTTTCCCCGGCCTCGAGGTAGACGACCTCGTTGTAGAGGGCGAAGGCCGACTGCTCGGCGATCGTCTTGAAGACATTCATGTCCTTCTCGGTGAAGGGGGTGCTCATCGGGCCGTTGGCCAGCGCGAGCACGCCGAGGATCTTGCGGCGGTAAATCAGCGGGGCCACCATCGCGGAGTGGGCGATGAGCGGGTTATCGGCCGCAGGGTTGGGAATCAGCTCGGCCTCGACATAGAGGCGGGGGCGGGGATCGACCAGGGCGGCCCCGAGGACGCCTTCCCCCCGGCGGATGCTGCTCAGCCGCAGGTAGCTCTCCAGCGCCATGTGGTTCGTCTCCGCCTGCTGGAGGACATGTTCGGGCACCTCGTGGAGGGCCGGACATCCCTTGGAGATAAAGCCGGGCACGAGCATCGAGTCCGACTTGTCCATCAGGTAAAGCGCTCCGCCATGGGCATCGAGGATGCGGGTGGCGGCCTCGACGATGAGGCGGTGCAACTCGGAGGAGCGAACACCCTCGGAGAAGGCCTCTCCGAGTTCATGGAGAAAGTCGAATACACGGTCCTCCTCCACCTGGAGATCGGCGCGCTGGCGTTCCAGCTCGGCGATGCGCCGCGTGAAGGTATTAAGGACTACCAGCAACGCGATGAAGGCGCCGAAGAAGAGCGTGAAAAAGATGTAGGTCCACATTCGGAATGAGCCCCGTCCTCCCGGGCGGCGCGATTATCCCTCTTTGTCCGAGGAATCCTGAGCATTCAACTCATTCCGCAAAAACTCCAGCACATCTTTAAACTTCACCGCATTCGCCCGGTCGGCTTCGACGAGCGCCTCGTGGGCCTCGAGAACAGCCTGTTTCTGGGCCTCCGCCTCCAGGGCCTTGGGCTCGGCGACCCGGAGCGTCTCGTCGTCCGGCTGGGATTCGATTTCGGCGGCGGCGGAGCCGGTCGGCTCCACGGTGAAAAGCTGGTCGAGGCCGAGGCTGGAGAGGAGGTCGGAGTTGCGCTCGTTGACATTCGTGGCGCGCAGCGAGCCCTGGCCGAGCTCACGCAGGCGCAGGGCCACCCCGGCAAGGGTGCCCATGAAGGTGGAGTCCATCTGCTCGCAGTCCTGAAGATCCACCACGAATTCGCGGAATCCGCGCTGGATCATCTGTTTGACAAATTCCTTGAGCCCGGAGCTGTTTTGAAAACTCCCTCTGCCTTCCACTTTGACCCAGGCCGTGCGATCGACGCAGCCGACGAGGACAGATGATGAGGTGCTCACGTGTGAGGAGATTATTAGCCCACTCTCGCGGCGGGTGTCAAATGTCCCCCGGCGCGCCTCATTATTTCCACATGAAGGACTGTCGGAACGCCACGATCCGACCGTCCACGATCAACAGGATGCGCCAGGATGTCACCCGGCCGTTTTCCTGGAAGTCATCCCCCGTCACCTCGAAGTCCGACTTGTGCGAACCTCTCGCCGACGGGTAGTAGCGCTCCATGGCCATCACGTAGTTGCCCAGCGCGGCCTGGCGGTACTCGAACCGCACGGTGACATCGGTATCCTGCGAAGTGCGCCAGAAGAAGGAGTAGTAGTTCCCCTCGCGCTGCTGGCGGTCCCAGGAGTCGACTGCTCCAAAGTTGATCCGAGTCCTCTCGAAATTCGCCGGTTCGTTTTCCGGGGCGATGATCTGGTTGATCGGCTGGTTGTAGTACATCTTGACCTTGCGGAACTGGTAGGCGTTGTCCAAGGCGAGCGGCAGCACGTTGGCGCGCTCCAGCTTGGTCGCGGGCTCCTGGACCGACGAACAGGCGGTGAAGAGAATGGCAGTAAGGGCAAGTACGAGGAATGTCCTCATGGAGGCCGCATACAAGCGGCTTTGGGTGGCGGTGTCAATGGCACGCCACGAGGAAGCGACTGCCCGAAGGCTTGACTCCCGGGATGGGAGCCATCATACGAGTCGGTTCCCGGCGCACGAGCCGCCGTCTTCCCATGAAAGCCCACGATATCTTCCAACAGTTGCCTGAAAGCTTCGCCGGCGACGTCTTCCAGTTTCTTTACGACAACGACAAACCGGCCTACCGCGCCTGCGTGCAGGTGCTTTCCAACCGCCGCAAGCTGCGTGCGGTCATCCTCGAGCGCAAGTCGCGCGAGGAGCGTCACCTGTGGATGCGCAACGAGATCACCCGCAAGGCCAACGAGGACGCCTCGATCGAGATTCTCCAGACCTGGCTGCTCGGCGCGCACAAACCGATGATTTGCCAGTTTCTCGACTCCCTCAAGATTCCGCACAATGGTCACGGGCTCATTGACGACCTCCCGGCTGAGCCGTCGGAAGCTGCTGTCACCGAGGCGGTTGAGGGGTTGCTGAAGGATTATCCCCACGATGCCGTGGCGGCCTATCTCAACCTCTTCATCGAGATGGATATTGCACAATGGCCCACGCTGGAGAAAATGCTTTCGAGCGATTCCCGGCTTTGCCTCGCTCCTCAAACACCCGCAGCATGACGCCTTACCAATCCTCGCTTCAGGACGCCCTGGACACCTTTGAATCCCTGCGCGCCCTCGAGGAGCCGCTTTCCCAGGCGGCCAAGGTCGTCCTCGATTGCCTGACGTCGGGTGGCAAGCTCCTGTTCTGCGGCAACGGGGGCAGCGCGGCCGACGCGGCCCACATGGCCACCGAGTTCACCTGCCGCTTCAATGGCGACCGCCGCCCATACCCCGCCATCGCTCTCACCGTGGATGGCGGCCTGCTGACCGCCATCGGCAACGATTATTCCTTTCACGACGTATTTTCCCGCCAGGTGCATGCCTACGGCAAGCCCGGCGACGTCCTCATCGCCCTGACCACCAGCGGCAAATCGCGCAACGTGCTCTTCGCCATCGAGGAAGCCCGTCGTCGCGGCCTGCGGACGATCACCCTGCTCGGTAAAGGCGGCGGATTCACCGCCGGAGCCTCCGAGATCGAGCTGATCGTGCCGGGAACTGTGACCGCCCGCATCCAGGAAGCGCAGAAGTTTCTGCTTCACGCCCTTTGCGAGCAGGTCGAGGTCGATCTGCCCAAGGAATGAGGGAAACGGTTCTTACCGTCTTTTCCGCCGTATTGGGGGCGATCATCGGGTCGTTCCTCAATGCCTGCATCCACCGGCTGCCGCGGAATCTCTCGCTCGACCAGCCCCGCCGTTCCTTCTGCCCCGCCTGCGGCAAGACCATTCCCTGGTACGAAAACCTGCCGATCATCAGCTGGCTCGCCCTGCGAGGGAGATGCTCGGGCTGCCATGCGAAGATTTCTCCGCGCTACATCTTTGTGGAGATCCTGACGGCGGGACTCTTCCTTGCGGCGTGGCTGACGTTCGGCCTGCCCCTGGCACCCGCCTACTGGCTCTTCCTGGCCCTGCTGGTCACGGCCACCTTCATCGATATCGAGCATTTCATCATCCCGGACGTCATCACCATCGGCGGCACGGCGGCAGGCATCGTCTTGAGCGTCATCCTGCCGGGGTTGATGCAGACGGACTCCCGCCTCCAGGCCTTTCTCGCTTCGCTGGGGGCTGCGGCGCTCGGGTATGGCATCCTCTGGCTCATCGTCGAGGGGGGGAAGCTGGCTTTTGGCCGCAAGCGCCATGTTTTCAAGGAGGCGCTGCCCTTTAGCTGGAAGCGCGATGGCGATACCGCGACGCTCACCGTCGGCGAGGATTCCCTGCTCTGGCATGAGATCGATTTCCGCGAACGCGACCAACTCGTTATCGAAAGCACCGGGGCCAGCATTGACGGCCGGGTGCTGGAGGGCTCGCCGGTTCTGCGATTCCGCTACCACGTCCTGCTCGACGAGGGGACGGAGAAGCCGCTGGACCAGATCGACGAGATCAGCGGAAATCTCACCGCCATCACCATCCCGCGCGAGGCAATGGGGTTTGGCGACGTCAAGTTTATCGCCGCCATCGGGGCCTTCCTCGGCTGGCAGGCCGTCCTTTTCACCATCTGCGCCGCCTCGATCATCGGATGCGTGGCCGCCGTGGCCGGGATCTTCCTGGCTCGCGACCGCTCCGGTTCCCGGGTGCCATTTGGTCCTTTCCTCGCCCTGGGCGCCGTGCTTTGGGTGTTTTTCGGTCCCGCCATCTGGGACTGGTATTTCAATCTCATGGCTCGCCCGGGCCATGACCTTGCCTTTTAACGCCGCACAGCGGATGATTTCGGGTTCGATCCATGGCCGATAAGAAGAAGATTCCCTTTCCTCAGCTCCTCAAGGAGTTCTGGCGCCCGTATTTCAAACTCTCCACCTACATGCGGCCCTACCTGCCCCGGGTCGTGTTTGGCATGGTCTGCGGTATCCTCGCCGGTACGCTCAATGGCACGATTCCCCTCGTGCTCAACTATGTGGGCCAGAAGGTTCTCCCGGCCGGTCAGACCCTGAGCAAGATCAATCCGATGAAGTTTCATGCGGCCGACTCGGGCCCGGCGATTGATACCGTCATTTGGATCAGCATGCTCATACCGGCTGTCATGGTGGCGCGCGGCATCTTTTCGTACCTCAACTCGTATTACCTCTCCTGGGTCAGCTTTCACATCCTGCGCGATCTGCGTTCCCAGCTCTTCCGGCACCTGATGTCCCAGCCGATGGCCTTTTTTAACAAGGCGAAGTCCGGCAAGCTCATTGCCCGGGTCATCAATGACACCCGCGTGGCGCAGAATGCCCTCACCAGCATCTCCGGCGACCTCGTGAAGGAGCCAGTGGCCGTGGTGACCGGCATCGTCGTCCTGGTCAGCCTCGACTGGCGTTTCAGCCTCACGACCCTGCTTCTGTTTCCCATCTGCATGGTGCCCGTGCTCGTCTTTGGCAGGAAGATTCGCCAGGCGGGCAAGGCGGAGGAAAACGAGGCCGGAGCCATGGCGGTCATTCTCCAGGAAAGCTTCGCGGGAGTCCGCGTGATCAAGTCCTTCGCGAGGGAAGAGTATCAAGCCTCGCAGTTTTCCAAGTCGAGTGATATCCAGTGCCGCAACAGCATGCGCGTGCGCAAGAGCATGGACATCGTCCAGCCGCTGATCGAGTCGGTCTCGGCCTTCGGCGTCGTCCTGGCGATCCTCTACGTCTACTACTACCACATCGGCATCATCCAGTTTGCCGCCCTCTGCTTCGGTATCTTCCTGCTGTACAATCCGGTCAAGTCGCTGAGCCGCATTCCCTTGCAGATGCAGAAGTGCATGGCCTCGGCATCGAATGTCTTTGACCTCCTGAACAAGCAGCCTGCGATCCAGGACGCTCCCGACGCGGTGGTGCTCAAGGGCTGTCAGGGCGGACTCACGTTCGAAAATATCACCTTCTCCTACGGCTCAGATCAGAACGCCGTCAAGGACATGAACCTCATCGTTGAGCCGCACAAGAAGTACGCGCTCGTCGGCTCCAGCGGCGCGGGCAAGAGCACCGTGCTTTCGCTCATCCTGCGCTTCTACGATCCCCAGCAGGGCGTGATCAAGCTCGACGGGGTCGACATCCGCCAGATCGCGCAGAATTCTCTCCGCGAGCACATCGGCGTGGTCACGCAGGAGACGTTCCTTTTCCACGACACGATTTACGAGAATATCCGCTACGGTCGCCTCGACGCCACGGAGGCCGAGATCATCGCCGCGGCGAAGCTGGCCTACGCGCACGACTTCATCGTGGCTCAGCCCGAGGGGTACAACAGCATCGTCGGCGACAAGGGCTGCCTGCTCTCCGGCGGCCAGCAGCAGCGCCTCGCCATCGCGCGCGCCCTGCTCAAGAACGCCCCGATCCTCCTCCTCGACGAGGCCACCTCGGCCCTCGACTCGGAGTCCGAGCACATGATCCAGGCCGCGCTCGACCGCCTCTCGCAGGGCCGCACGGTGATCGCCATCGCCCACCGCCTCTCGACCATCCTGAAGTCCGACAAGATCGTCGTCATGGACAAGGGCATGGTCGTCGATGCGGGGCCGCATGCCGAGCTGCTGGAGCGTTCGCCGATCTATCGCAAGCTCTACGAGCTGCAGTTCAATCACGACAAGATCGCCGCGTAGGCTCGCGGGCACGAAAAAAGGGCCGGTTCTCACCGGCCCTTGAGAGTTTCGCTGGATGACGATTATTCGTCGTCGTCCTGGCTGCCTTTTTTGTAGGTCAGGCCGCGCAGCTTGCCCTCGATGAAGGCGTCGATGTCGCCATCCATCACGCCCTGGATGTCGCTGGTCTGCACGCCGGTGCGCAGATCCTTCACCATCTGGTAGGGCTGGAAGACGTAGGAGCGGATCTGGTTGCCCCAGGCAATGTCGCCCTTTTCGCCGTATTGACGCTCGACCTCGGCGCTCTTCTTGTCCGCTTCGATCTGGTAGAGCTTGGCCTTGAGCATCTTCATCGCCATTTCGCGATTGCGGCCCTGGCTGCGTTCCGCCTGGCAGGCGACCACGATGCCCGAGGGCAGGTGGGTGATGCGGACGGCGGTCTCCACCTTGTTGACGTTCTGCCCGCCCTTGCCGCCGGAGCGGTAGGTGTCGAGCTTGAGGTCGGCTTCGTTGATTTCGATGGGTACGTCCTCGATCTCGGGGACCACGTCCACGCTGGCAAAGGAGGTGTGGCGGCGCTTGTTGGCGTCGAAGGGCGAGATGCGCACGAGACGATGCACGCCGCGCTCCGTCTGGAGATAGCCGTAGGGATGATCGCCCGAGACGCGGAGCGTGGCGGATTTGATGCCCGCCTCGTCGCCGGTCTGGATGTCGACCGACTCGGCCTTGAGCCCGCTGCGTTCCATCCATCGCGTGTACATGCGCAGGAGCATGTCGGCCCAGTCGCACGACTCCGTGCCGCCGGCTCCGGCGTGAATGGTGATGAAGGCGGGAGATTTGTCGAATTCCCCGGAAAGGAGCTGCTGAAGCTCGAATTTCTCCAGGTCCTTGAGCACAGACTGGTACTCGGCCTCGACGTCCTTGATGGCGGCGAGCTGGTTCGGCCCGGTCTCCTCGGCGGCCAGCTCCTTGAGCACCTCAAGGTCGGCGACGCGGGATTCCAAAGCCTGGAAAGGCTGGATCTTGGCGCGGAGGGAGGAAACCAGCTCGACGTCGCGCTGGGCGGTTTCCTTGTTGTTCCAGAAGTCCGGCGCGGCCATGCGCCCTTCGACTTCGGAGAGTTGCTGAGTCAGGCTGGGGAGGTCAAAGAAACCTCCGCAATTCACCCAGACGGGACGAAATCGCGGAGGCGTCAATCGCTTCGAGTTGTTCGATCATGGAAAGGACAAGCATGCCGCAAAGGCGCGGCGGCGCAAAAGGAAAAATGGCGATGCCAGCGGCTTACAGAGGACGGGCCACGAGGTCGTATACCTGCGATCCCGTCACCCTGGCCTCGACGAAGGAGCCGACCGGGACGGACTTCGTCAATACCACGCGGCAATCCACGTCGGGCGCGTCGTACTCGGTGCGGCCCAGGCGGGCCTGGTCGGCGAGGACGCGGAAGGTGCGGCCCTTCTGGGCCTCGGCCCACTCGGCTGCGATGCGCTGCTGGAGCTTCATGGCCTCGCGATGGCGGCGGTTCTTGGTGCGGGTGGGCACCTGGTTCTCCATCTTGGCCGCGCGGGAACCCTCCTCCTGCGAGTAGCAGAAGACGCCCAGACGCTCAAAACGCACCTTTTCGATGAACTCGAGCAAAGACTGGAAGTGCTCCTCCGTCTCGCCGGGGAAGCCGACGATGAAGGTGGTCCGGATGGCGAGATTCGGGATTCCCGCCCGCAGGCGGTCGATGAGGTTCTCGATGTGCTCGCGCGAGGTCTCGCGGCGCATCAGGCCCAGCATGTCGCGATGGATGTGCTGGAGCGGCATGTCGATATAGCGGGCCACCTTCGGGTTCCGGGCGATGGCCTGGATCAGGTCGTCGCTCCAGTGGGCCGGATGGGTGTACAGGAGGCGAATCCAGAAATCTCCCTCGATCTGGCCGAGTTCGTCGAGCAGGCGGATGAGCGTCGGGCCGCGGAGCGGGTCGACGGGCTGGCGCGGACCGGCCTTTTCCTGCCACAGGTCCATGCCGTAGTACGTCGTGTCCTGGCTGATGAGATTGATCTCGCGAATGCCCTCGGAGACGAGGCGGCGGGCCTCGGCGACGACGCTTTCCACCGTGCGGCTGCGATGGCGGCCGCGCATCTGCGGGATCACGCAGAAGCTGCACGGGTGGTTGCACCCCTCGGCGATCTTCAGGTAGGTCGTGTGCGTCGGCGTCAGGCGGAAGCGCGGAGTGTCGTAGTCCGGGATGTACTTCGACTTGGGCGAGATGAGGGCAAAGGGCGCCTCGGTTTCGCGGGAGAGCACGTCGTGGAAGATCTCGCCCGCCGTGGCGATCTGGTCGAGACCGATGAAGGCATCCACCTCGGGCAGCTCACGCACGAGCTCGTCGCGATACCGCTGGGACAGGCACCCGCTCACCACGAGCTTCTGCTCCGGGCGGCGCTTGGCGTTCAGGATGGCGTCGATCGACTCCTGCTTGGCGCTGTCGATGAAGCCGCAGGTGTTGACCACGATGACATCGGCCTCGTCGGCATCGGCGGTGATTTCAAAACCGGCGACGGCTGCACCGCCTAGCATGACTTCGGCATCGACGAGATTCTTGGCACAGCCGAGGCTGATCATACCCACCTTGGGCGTTTGGACGCCTTGAGATTCTTTCATGACTGGAACAAAGGGCCGTTACTGGACGGCGTTGCCGTGCGAAACGGTGCCTCCGACGAAGAGCGGAGGAGTGTTTGCGGGCACGGACTCGGTGGCAGAGGATTGAACGGGCGCCGCCGCGGCAGGTTCCGGGGCGGGAGCGGCCGGGACTTCGGCAGGCTCGGAGACCGGGGCGGACGGGGTGGATGGTTCGACGATGAGCGAACGATCGTCCTTCACGATCTGGTCCTTGGCGACCCGGTCGAGGGGACCGAGGCGCTGGAGCTTGATGGCGAAGGGAATGGCGAACGCGAGGAGGAGAATGACGACCGCCGCGACGATGAGGCCCGTGATCAGGCGGCGCTGGCGCGCCGGGCGGATTTTCTTGCGCACGTAGGTGCGGGGGCCTTCTTCAAGATACTGATAGCCGGCGGCTCCGCACACGCCGGGCGCGGGCAGGAGATGCTTGATCGCCTCGACCTCCAGGCCGAGGTACCGGGCGTAGTCGGTCAGGAACATCCGCGCATAGCTCGGATGTGAGAACTGCGAGAAATCATCATGCTCGATCTCGCGCAGTCGCTGCACGCGGATGCGCGTGTCGTGCGCCGCTTTCTCGATCGGCAAATCCCTCGCCTTCCGGGCAGCCGCCAGCCGGGAGCCGAGAGACTCCCCGGACTCGTCGGAATCGAATACGGCGGCGACGTCGAACATTAGGCTGAAAAGGCTGAGATATTAGCGATGAAGCGACCACGCTTCGTTCGATGAGGCATGGCAGCGCTTATCTCCAATTCTTATGTGGCTCAATTCCAAGCGAACACAAGCGGAAATCCGGCTCGCCGAGGAGAAAAGGCCAGATTTTTAATCGATGCTGTCGAGATCGATCAGAATCTCGCGATCCTTGGCTCCATCGCGCGGGCCGACGATGCCGCGTTGTTCGAGAATGTCCACGATACGCGCGGCTCGCGTGTAGCCCAGTCTCAGCCTGCGCTGGAAGAGCGAGGTCGAGGCGCGGCGCTCCTGCTTCATCACCTCGAGCACCTTGTCGACCAGCTCCTCGTCTTCATCGGTCACGTCCTCTTCGTCGATGGTCGGGCTGTTCAGCTTGTCGTGGATGCTGGACTCGAATTTCGGTTTGGCCTGCTCCGCGACGAACTTCACCAGACGGTGAATCTCATCATCCGTCACGAGCACGCCCTGCGACCGCTGGAGCTGCGAACTGGCGGGC
Source organism: Verrucomicrobiota bacterium (assembly GCA_017305195.1). Taxonomy (GTDB): domain Bacteria; phylum Verrucomicrobiota; class Verrucomicrobiia; order Chthoniobacterales; family Terrimicrobiaceae; genus Terrimicrobium. Next base: position 22,080 of record JAFKMU010000063.1, read on the forward strand.
GGCAGGTAGAGCATGTCTCCCTGGCCGAGCAGCTTTTCCGCGCCCTTCTGGTCGAGGATGACGCGGCTGTCGAGGCCGGAGGCCACCTGGAAGGCGATGCGGCTCGGAATGTTGGCCTTGATGATGCCGGTGACGACATCCGCGCGGGGCGTCTGGGTGGCCACGATGAGGTGAATGCCGGCCGCGCGCGCCATCTGGGTGATGCGGGCAATGGCGCTTTCCACATCCGCCGGGGCGGTCTGCATGAGGTCGGCCAGCTCGTCGATGATCACGACGATATAGGGCATTCGGTCGGGAATGATGAGATCGCTGTCGCGGGGGACGGAGATGGGCTTGGTTTCCTCCTCCTCTTCTTCCTCGGGAGCCTCGGGTTCGGCGGCAGTGTCCTCCGTGATGGTCTCCGGGGCGTTCTCGGGGGCTGCGCTTTCGCCCTTGGCGGCGGCCTCGGCATCGAGCTCAGCCTGGGATTTTGGCAACGGGCGGTCGTTGAAGGCCCCGATGTTGCGCACGCCGGTCTTGGCAAAGATCTGGTAGCGTTGCTCCATCTCGTCGACCACCCAGCGCAGGGCGAGGAGCACCTTCTTCGGGTCGGTGACCACCGGGGTGACGAGGTGGGGCAGCTCGTTGTAGGTCTGCATCTCGACCACCTTGGGATCGATCATGATGAAGCGCAGTTCCTCCGGCGTGTAGCGGAAGAGGAGGCTGGCGATGATCGAGTTGATGCAGACGCTCTTGCCGCTGCCCGTCGTGCCTGCCACGAGGCAGTGGGGCATCTTGGCGAGATCGGCGATGATGGTCTTGCCGTACACGTCCTTGCCGAGGGCGAGCGGGAGCTTGGCCCCGGTCTGGAGCCAGTCGTCGGTCTCAAGCAGTTCGCGCAGGGTCACTTTGACCTTGTTGGAGTTGGCGATCTCGATGCCGACGGTGTCTTTGCCGGGGATCGGGGCAAGAATGTTGATGCGCTGGGCGCGGGTGGCGCGGGCAATGTCGCGCTCCAGGGCCGTGATGCGGTCGACGCGCACGCCCTTGTCGGGGTACACCTCGAAGCGCGTGATGGTCGGCCCGCGCGTGATGTCGCCCGGCTGGGCCTTGATGCCAAACTGCGCCAGCGTGTCGATGATCGTATTTTGCACGCCGAGCAGCTCGCTCGGATCAGCCGGTTTGCGGCCCTCTTCATCGTGGGGATCGAGCAGGTCGAGGGGCGGGAGCTGGTAGTTCTCCAGTGAGAGACCTCCCACGAGGCCGGGGCGGGGCTCGGAGCGTTTTTTGCGATTAGCCTCGATCTCGGCCAGGGAGGGTTTCTTCGTGGAGGGCGCGGTGGCGTCGAAAATGCGCGGCTCGGGGAAGGACTCGGCCGGGGCCTCCTGCGCGGCGGGGATGGACGGATCGTCGCTGGGAGCTTCCTCGCCCTTCACGGGCTTTTTGCGGAGCTGGCGCTCGAGTTTTTCCGCCTGCTTGGCCAGCTTGCGCTGCTCGGCCTCCATGCGCTCGGCTTCTTCCATCTCGGCGAGGCGCTTCTTTTCGGCCTCGGCCCGGGATTTCTTCCAGTTGCTCCACATCCTGCGGGCGACGAGGATGGGGTGAAAGCCCGTGGCAAGGATGAGGCTCACCAGATAGATCAAAAGCAGGACGACCGGTGCGCCGACCGGGCCCAGCGGACCGCCGAAGGCCTTTTCGCCGACCCACTTGCCGATCCAGCCTCCCGGCCCCTCGATGCGGAAGGCCTTTTCCCACCCGTGGAGGAACCACGGTTGCAACTGGAGCAGGCACGCGCCGCACAGGACGCAGAGAAACCCCCAGCCAGCCCGTTCCCGCAGGGAGAAATCGCGGATCATGAGCTTGGCCAGCCCATACCCGGCAAAAAAGACGATCCAGAGATACGCCGCCGCCCCGAAGAGGAAATAGAGGTAGCCCGCCACGATCGCGCCGATGACGCCGCACAGGTTGTGCATCACCGGATTGGAGACCGTCGTGGTGCTGATCAAGGGCACCCATGCGGGGATGTCGCGGGGATGGTATGAGATCAGTGCCACGGGCAGCAGCAGAGCCACTCCCAGGAACAGCAAGCCGATCACTGCATCCCAGGTGCCGCGACGTTTTGGTTTGTTCGCCATGAGAACCCTCCATCTTTCACGATTCCGGCTCCGGCGGCAACGCTGCAATTTGGAATTGCAGACAGGCCGGGAGTCGGCGAAACGAAAGGGGTATGTCTCTGCAAGATTCTCTCGTCTTTGAACCCCTCGCCATGGAACGCGTCTGGGGCGGCCGCCGACTCGAGGCGGTTTTCGGCAAACGCCTCCCGCAGGGTGCGCCGATCGGGGAGCTCTGGGAGCTGGTCGATCGCGAGGATGCGCAGAGTGTCGTTCACCAGGGCGAGTTGAAGGGGCAGACGCTGAACGATCTGTGGAAAAACAAGCGCGCCGAGGTTTTCGGCCAGGACTATGTCGGCAGCGACGCGCCCCGCTTTCCGATCCTGATCAAGCTGCTCGACGCCCGCGAGCGCCTTTCCGTTCAGGTTCACCCCCCGGTTCACATGGCGGCGGCCCTCAATGGCGAGCCGAAGACCGAGATGTGGTACTTCGCCGATGCCCTGCCCGGCGCGACGATTTATGCCGGTTTGAAACACGGCGTCACCCGCGACCGCTTTGAGACCCTGCTCCGCGAGGGGCACGTGTCTGAGGCGCTGCATGTGGTGCCGGTCTCCACGGGCGACAGCATTTTCATCCCGAGCGGACGCCTCCACGCCATCGGCGAGGGCAATGTCATCGTCGAGGTGCAGCAGAATAGCGACACGACCTACCGGGTCTTTGACTGGAACCGCGTCGGCCTCGATGGCACGCCCCGCAAGCTCCATATCGAGGAGTCGATGGTCTCGACGGATTTCGCCGATTTTGAGCCGGGCGTGCAGCATGTCGAGCAGGGAACCGTGGCGGAATGCCCGTACTTCAAGGTCGAGAAGGTCAGCCTCGACGGCCGCTTCCCGGCCATCGCGAACGACCGCTTCGCCGTTTACACTGTGCTCGAAGGCAAGGTGACCGTCGGCTCGCGCTCCTTCGTTCCCGGTGAGTTCTTCCTCGTGCCGGCCAGCTTCGCCTCGGCGACGCTCGCCCCGGTCGACGGCCAGGCCACCGTCCTGCGCACGACTCTGCCGCTCTAGTTTTCGCCCAGCCGGAGAATATCGTCGGCGGCGCAGGCTGCGCCGAAGCCGTTGTCGATATTTGTCACAGTCACGCCGCTGCCGCAGCTGTTGAGCATGCCCAGCAGCGCGGCGAGGCCGGAGAAATTGGCTCCGTACCCCACGCTGGTGGGGACGGCGATGACGGGACGCTGGACCAGCCCGGCGACCACGCTGGGCAGGGCGCCTTCCATGCCGGCGACGACGATGAGCACGCCATGCGAGCGCACGCGCCCGACCTCGCCCAGGAGGCGATGCAAGCCCGCCACGCCGATGTCGTTGATCCGATCGACCGTGCGCCCAAAGGACTCCAGGCACACCGCCGTCTCCTCGGCCACCGGGAGATCCGCCGTTCCCGCGCAGAGTACGCCGACCGACCACTTTTGCGGGGTCGCGACCGGGTCGCCCACACGGATGCAGCGGGCGCGGGGGTAAAATCTGGCCTCTGGCAGCTCGGCGACGACTGCCTGGTATTGGGCATCGCTGGCGCGGGTCACGAGGACGCGCTGGCCCGCATCCACCAGGGCGCGGGAGATTTCTGCGACTTCGCCCGGCAGCTTGCCCGGACCAAAAACCACCTCGGGACGGCCGCAGCGGCGCTCGCGGTCGAGATCGACCCGGGCAAACCCCAGGTCGCGGACATCATCAGTGCTCATTCTCGCGAAAGTACATGCGCATCGGCACCATGCCACTTTCAACGAAGCCGTTTTTGCGATAAAAATTCTTCTGCGGGGTATTGGGCTTGTCCGTCAGCAGGGTGATGCGCAGGAACTGCTTCTGGCGGGCGAACTCAATGGCGTAGTTCAGCAATTGCGTGCCATATCCCTGGCCGCGATGGTCGTGGTGGATGATCAGATCCTCAAGGATCAGGACGAATCCGCCCTCCGCAGTGCTGATGGTGATCAGCAGGTTGATCATGCCGATCATCTTGTTGGCGCTGCGCAGGACGAAGATGCGGCCGCGCGAGGGTTGCTCCAGGATCAGGCGCAGCCCGCGCATCTGCTTGTCGCGGTCCGGCCGGAAGTCCTCTTCCTGCGTAAACAGGTCGTGGAGGAGATTCGCCAGATCGGGCAGATCCTCCAGGGTTGCCGGTTCAATACGCAGGCCGTCTATCACAACCCGCACTTTATGTCACATCCCGCGCCGTGCTGCAATGATGTGTGCGGGCAATCGTCAGCGCCGGCCGAATTTTCTGGCCAGTTCCGCGAAGGAAAACTGGATCATCGTGGGCCTGCCGTCCGGGCTGGCATAGGGGAGGGCGCAGCGCAGGAGATCGCGCACCAGCCGTTCCGGGAACCTCCGGGTGGGCGCCTGGGCGGCGAGCCGCGAGACCGATCGGGCCAGGGCCTCTCTCAGGCCGCGCTCCGCCGACGCCTTGCCCGTGCTCCGGGCGGCATGGACCACTTCATTCAGGAGCCGGGCGGGATCGCTGTTTTCCAGCCCCGCCGGCAGGCCGTCGATGCGCACCGTGGCATTGCCGAAGGGATCGAGGGAGAACCCGGCCTCCCGCAAGTCGCCCAGATGCTCGATGACCCAGGCAAACTCGCGGGCGGGCAGCTCGCACAGGGCGGGAATCAGGAGATGCTGGCAGGCCGCGCCGCCGGATTCCATGCCCTTGACCAGAGCCTCGAAAAGAATGCGCTCCGCCGCCGCCGCTTCATCGAGCAGCACCATGCCCTCATCGCCTTCCAGGACGAGATAGCGGTCTCCCAGCCCGCCCAGGATGCGGTAGGGCAGGGACTCGTCGGATGGCCCGGGGGCGGGGGCGCTCGCCAGTGCGGGAATAGGAAAAACCTCGGCCAGAGGCTCCGGAACGGGCGCGGGGAGGGGCGGCTCGGGCGTGAGGACAAAATCCGCCTGTGGCGCGGGCTGCGCAAAGGCCCTGCGCGCCGGGGTAGCGGGTTCCGTGGCCGGGGGCGCAGGTTTCACCGGGGGAGCGGGAACTTCCGGGCGCGCCGGGGCAGGTGTAAAGACGGGCGCAGGCGCGGCGGGACGCCGGGCGCGGGTGATCACTCCGCGCGCCGCTTCGTAGACGGCGCGCTTCAGGAGATCGGGCTGGCGCAGGCGCACTTCGCGCTTGGCGGGATGGACGTTGCAATCGACCCACTCCGGGTCCATCTCAATGACGAGCACCGCCGGAGGGTGCTCGCCCCGGGGAATCGCGTCGGCGTAGGCCTCGCGCAAGGGCTGCTGCACCGCCGCACAGACGATGGGCCGCCCGTTGAGAATGACATGCTGCTGGAGGCGGTCGCGCCGCCCCTGGCCGGGCCGGGCCAGATAGCCGGAGATGGCAAATCCCTCCCCGACGACCTGCTCGACCTCATCCAGCCGGTCGAGGAAATCCTGCCCGTAGAGGTCGCGGATGCGTACGGCGAGTTCCTTGGCCTGCGGCAGCGAGCGAACCGTCTTGCCATCCCGGCGGCACTCGAAGGCCACCTTGGGATTGGCCAGGGCGATGGCCTCGATACCGTGAACGATGTGGGCGGACTCGGTTTCCTCGCCTCGGAGGAACTTTCGCCGGGCCGGGAGATTGAAAAACAGGTCGCGCACCTCGATCTGGGTGCCGGGCGGCGTGCCGACCTCGCGGACGTCCTCGGTTTTTCCCCCGGAGACCCGCACCTCCACGCCCATGTCGGCGGTGTGCTCCCGGGTGACGAGGCGGAAATGCGATACGCTCGCGATGCTGGGCAGGGCCTCGCCGCGGAAGCCCATCGTGCGCACGGTCATCAGGTCCGCCCCCTGGCGGATCTTGCTCGTGGCGTGGCGCTCCAGGCAGAGCAGGGCGTCCTCGCGATCCATGCCGCAGCCGTCGTCCCGCACCGTCACCAGCCGCGCGCCACCGCGCTGAAACTCCACCCAGATCCGGCCTGCCCCGGCGTCCAGGCTGTTCTCCACGAGTTCCTTGACGAGGGAGGCCGGGCGCTCGACGACCTCTCCAGCCGCGACCTGGCTGGCTACTTCATCGGCGAGTACGCGAATTTTTCCCATCGAAACAACTTTGCTGCCGTTTGACTTCGCACGGTTTCGTCCATAAGAAAAGAGTTGTGATCTCACTCACTTCCAACGCGGCCGCCCAACTGCACATCCTCGTGCAGGAGAAAGGCCTGGATGCCAGCGCGGCCGGACTGCGGCTGGCCGTCGAGAAAGGCGGCTGCGCCGGCCTGCAATACGCCATGACCATCGGCGCTCCGGTCGAGGGCGACCTGGAGGTGGAGCACGAGGGAGCCCGGCTTTTCGTCGATCGCGACAGCCTGGAATATCTCGATCAATGCGTGATCGACTACGAAGACGGCTTGTCCGGCGCGGGATTTCGGATAAGAAATCCCCGGGCAGCTCGCAGCTGCGGGTGCGGGACATCCTTTGAACCGACCCCGGAGGCGGCGGGTTCCTGATTTAATTTACCAGAGCATTCATGGCCTTTGATTCCCGCGGAAGAGGACGGCGACCGGTAAGCCGAGCAGCTGGATTTTCCTCGTTCGATGATGACGAACCCCCACGCAGTGGCGGAGGGAACCTGTTTCTCTGGACTATCATCCTCCTCCTGCTCGTCGGGTTTGCCCTCTTCTGCTGGATCTTCAGCTTTTACGTCTTCGGGCACCCGGAGAAGGGTTTCAGCTACTCGATCCTGACGAAGCTGAAGAAACTCGAGCCGCTGAAGCGCTTCGAGATCACCGCCGCCCCGCGGGGCGAGTTCCTCTCGGCCAACCAGCTGGCCGAGCGCTATGGCCGCATGACCGACCGCGAGCTGGAGCGGGCCAGCGAGGTGCTGCTGCGCAATTACCTGCGCAACTACAAGCTCACCCAGGATCGCGTGCCCTACATCGTGGGTTCGTTCAACATCCTCGATTCCTACGAGCTGAACGACAAAAACATGTTCCCGTCCGGCGTGGTGGCGCTCGCCCAGTCGACGGAGAATGGCGGCGTGCTGCTGGAGCACGTGTTCACCGCCAACAAGGAGGATGTGCTCACCCTCCAGCGCATGCTGCTCACCGGCCTTGACCTGAAGCTCGACCGCACGCTCGACCTTTCCGCCATCATCAATGTGAAGCGTCTCAAGGACGGGCGGCTCCAGTTCACCGCCGTGCCCATCCTCTACGGCAGCTATGCCTCCAGCACGGGACCCGGCACCTTCTCGCTCACGCCGCCTACAGGTCTGGACATGGGATCGGGTCTCCCTGTTCTCGACGACAAGATGGTCGGCGAGGCAAACCAGAAATACTCCGCCTATCGCCTGAAGGTCGGCCTCGACAATACCAAGGGCATTGCCGATGGCAGCGCGCCTGTCCGGCGGCCCCAGGCCCAGCTCGTGCGCGTCGAGCGCCCGAAGCTCGCGGATGAGACCGCCCCGGTGCCGCCCATTCCCACGCCGACGCCGTCGCCTGCCGAGCCTCCGGTGAAGCCCGCCATCCCGGTCACCGCCGGGGCCGAGCAGCCCACCCCGACTCCAGCCGAGGCGGGAGCCTCGCCGTCTCCAGCCTTTGCGGGTACTCCCGCGCCGCCCCAGGAATCCATCGCGAATACCGGCAGCGGCAACTGGCCGACCTATTCTCCTGGCCAGATGCCTCGCGGACGGCTCTCCAGCATTCCTGACATGACCGATCTCGCCGGGCGCGGACTCGCGGGAGAGCGTATCTACCTCCAGGGCAACTTCGTCGTCACCGCTGCCGGGCAGAATCGCGCCGTGCTGCGGGCGAACAATGGCCTCTCCGAGACTCTCGGCATCGGCGGCAAGACGTCCAACACCCGCATCATCGTCGAGTATCCGTCGGGAACCAAGCCACCGGGCGAGGGGGCGACCTTCAGCCGCGACTCGCGTCGGCCCTTCCTCATCACCGACGTGAAGCGGGGCGCCGATGGCCAGGTCAACGTTTATGTCCGGGAAATCACCCGCGGTCAGTGACCTGATCGCGCGGGAAATCGACGCCTCGGGTCCGATTTCGTTCGCCCGGTTCATGGAACTCGCCCTGTACGACCCGGGCGACGGCTACTACGCCAGCGGCAAGGTGCGCATCGGGAAGCAGGGCGATTTTTTCACCAATGTCAGCGTCGGCGCGTTCTTCGGGCGGCTTCTGGCCGGGCAGTTCGTGGAGGTGTGGGACAGGCTGGGAAAGCCGGACGATTTTACCGTGGTCGAGCAGGGGGCGCATGACGGCACCCTGGCCGCCGATGTGCTGGAGGCTCTGGGGGAGCTCCTTCCGGGCGGCTTTCGCTACCTGATCGTGGAGCCGACGCCCTTCTGGCGGGCGGAGCAGGAGAAAACACTGGGCCGGTTCGGGGATCGCGTCGGCTGGGTGGCCGATGTTTCCGCGCTGCCGGTGTTCCGGGGCGTGCATTTCTCCAACGAACTGGTCGACGCCCTGCCGTTTCATTTGCTCCAGTCCCAGGGCGAGGGCTGGAAGGAGCTGATGGTCGCGCGCTCGGGAGACGGGTTTTCCTTTGAACCAGCCAATACCGCCGTGATCCCGCCGGCGCTGCCCGCGCGCCCCGAGGGATTTCTGCTGGAGGTGCGCCCCGCCGCCTCGGCCTGGCTGGCCGCTGTCGCGGAGCGCCTGGAGGCCGGGATGATCCTGGTCATCGACTACGGCTACACCCGGGAAAACCTCTGGGCCGATCACCGCACGCGCGGCACCTTCTCCTGCTATTCCGGCCACCGCAGGGATGACGATGTATTGTCTGATCCCGGGGCAAAGGACATCACCTCGCATGTCGATTTCACCCAACTGGCGGGAGACGCGGTCGGGTTCGGCCTCGCGGTGGAGGGTTTTGCCGACCAGCACCATTATCTCGTGGGGGCGTCGGAGACCTATCTCCGCGCGCTGGAGGGCGCCGCGCCCGTCGGGGATTCCCGCAAGGCTCTGCGCAATCTCCAGACGCTCATTCACCCCGAGAGCATGGGGCGGCAGTTTCATTACCTCGGCCTGGTGAAAAATCTCCCGGTCCCTGCGGCGTCGGGCTTCCGCTACGCCCGGGGAACCTCCGCGCTCCTGGACTCCGTGGCGGCAGCTATGTGAGAATCGCCTCCGGGAAATAAGGTCAGGCCCGTGTTTGCGATGACGCATCCCAGACTATCAATAGCCGGGAAGTCATTGATCGTATGGCCAAGATGTTCATCGGTGCTTTTCTTCTGCACCAGCAGCGCGCAGCGTTTCGACGACCCTGATTAGGAGATCATTATCGTGACGATTCGCAAGACAGAGTAGATAGTGTGAAGTCTTTCCCGGTGATAGAGGGCAGTTGATCACTGACACGCGATGGGGATTTTCTGTCACTAAAAACTCGGTTCCAATCAACCCATTCGAAAGCTTTCTTGGTTGTACAGTCACTTGAAAGTTCCTGCTTTTTAGAACTGGCAGGATATCCCCGATGCGATCGGGGGAAATGTAGAGGTCAATGGCGGAAGACATGTGCCAGAAAGATCACGGATAGATTCATCGTCCATGACTGGCTTTGACGCCTTCACGGCTGGATATGAGTCTACTCATTCTCATAGTGCGGAACAAGGCGGTTCCCTTTGAAAGTTCATGCCCCGATCGATGCATGCTCTTACGTGCGAATGGGTAAGTCCTTTCTGGTGGGGGACTTTTCTTGCTTTATCATGAAGATACAGCCCTCGTTCCAAAGCGGGAGCTTGTGTGATTCCCGCCAGAATTTAAGCTGAAACCTCGCCCAGATGACACCCTTCCCTTCCTCCATCCGGACCGCGGTTTCCCGCGTCGCTCGATCATTCCGCCATTCGCTCCTCCTCGCTCTGGTTCCCGTGCTTGCGGTCTCGCGTCTCGGCGCGGCGGAGGAGGCAAAATCAGAGGGCCAGCAGGTCAAGGTTCTCACCGTGGGAAACAGCTTCGCCGACGATGCCTGCGCGCTTCTGCCCGACCTGGCCAGGGCCGGGGGCAAGAATCTCCTTCTCGTGCGCGCCAATCTCGGCGGTCACTCGCTCGCCCAGCATGTCGGCTACCTCCAGGCTTACGAGGCGAATGCCGACGACCCGAAGGGCAGCCCGTACAACGCGCCAGCCTACCTCGCGACGCCCGACAAAAAGAAGATCAACCTCAAGGCGATCCTGGCCAGCAAGCCATGGAACTTCGTCACCATCCAGCAGGTCAGCAACGCCAGCTTCAAGGAGGAATCCTACGAACCCTTTGCGGGCATCCTGATCGACTATATCCGCAAGAACGCACCCACGGCGGAGATTCTGATCCAGGAGACCTGGGCCTATCGCGAGGACCACGAGATGTTCAAGGACGGCAAGCTCAACCAGCAGTCCATGTACGAGGGTCTCAAGGCGGCTTACGACAAGCTCTCCCAGCGCTACGGCCTGCGGATCATTCCTTCCGGCGATGCCTATCAGGCCGCGCGCAAGCTGCCGCGCTGGACATTCACCTTCCCTGATCCGAAGTTTGACTACGCCAACCCGGCTCCCGGCTCGCTGCCCGATCAGCAGGCCAGCCTGAATGTCGGATGGAAATGGGACAAGGACAAGACGACCAACCAGCCCAAGCTCATCCTCGACGCGAAGCACTCCAATCTCTACGGGCGCTTCCTCATCTCCTGTGTGTGGTACGAGGTCATCTTCAACGACAGCGTGCTGGATAATTCTTTCGTCCCCCCCGGCATGTCGCCCGAGGATGCCGCCCTGCTGCGGCAGGTGGCGCATGAGGCGGTCGCCGCACGCAAGGCGGAAGCCGCCGCCGCGAAACCCTGAGGGAACGCGGATTCGCGCGGGACAAGAGCGTTTTTCGCCAAAGAAGCGGCTGGAGGTTTCGCCGTAACGCTCTAGGATAGGATAAGTCTTGCTGGGTGGCTAAGTCACCTGCCAGTCTGAAAACTCATCCCCCTTCCCCGATTTTTCCTCCCATGAAAAAGCCATTGGTTTCCCTCCAGATGTGGACCCTCCGTGATGTCGTCGATCAGGACTTTCACCATGCTGTCACCGAGGTGGCCGCGATGGGGTATCACGGCGTCGAGCTGGCGGGTTACGGAAACCTCGACGCCCGGGCGGCCTGCGAGGCCGTGCGCGAGGCCGGTCTGAAAGTCTCCGGCATGCATGTCGGCATCGACCGACTGAAAAGCGATCTGCTGCAAGTCGTCGCGGAGGCGGCATTGTTTGAGGCCCGGGACATCATCTGCCCCTGGATGGCTCCCGAGGCCGTCGCCACGCGGGCGCAGTGCGAGGCGCTCGGCGAGGAGTTCAACGCCATCGGCGCGGCGCTCCGGGCGCACGGTCTGCGCTTCAGCTATCACAACCACGGCCACGAGATCGCCACGGTGGACGGACGCACGGCCTTTGAATGGGTCCTCGATGCGGCGGAACCCCGCAACCTCTCCGCCGAGGTCGATGTCTACTGGGTGCAGCACGCGGGGAAGCGGCCGCAGGATCTCCTGCATCGCCTGGGATCGCGCGTGCCGCTCATTCATCTCAAGGACGGCCGCATGGGCGAGCGCCAGTGCGAGATCGGTCTGGGAGCAGTCAATTTCGACGCCATCTTTGCCGCCGCCGAGGAGATCGGCGTCGTCGAGTGGTATGTCGCGGAGCAGGAGGAGTACGAGGTATCGTCACTCAAGAGCGCCCGCATGTGCATCGATCAACTGCGCCTCTGGGGCCGGGCCTGAACCCGGCTCCCCTTTTTGCGAGGCTGGCAATCGCCAGTCTAGGCGGTGCGCCAGTCGAAGATGATGCCCATCGTCTTTGCGCGGTCGCGATTGGCCGCGGCATAGGCCTGGACGCATTCGCCGGGCTGGAAGGAGTGCGTGATCAGGTCGGCGAGTGAGAAGCGCTTGTCCGCCACGAGCGACAGGAACAGGCTGGTGATGGACCGCGCGTTCCATTGCTCGGTCTCATGGAGATCATGGGCGCCGACGATGGTCAGGCCGCGCGTGATGACATCGAGCGTCAGGCGCTGGTCGGCAGGCTTGCCGGTGTCGCCCAGCAGGACCAGCTTGCCGAAGGATTTCACCAGTTCCAGCGCGCGCGAAAACACGACCGCATTCCCGGTCGTGTCGATGACGAGACGTGTGAGCTCGCCGCCGTTGACTTTCAGGATTTCCTCTTTTGCGGACTCGATGCCCGAGGCGATCGTGGCGGTCGCGCCGCCTTTGGCTGCGAGCTTCAGGCGCTCCGCGGCGGAGTCCACGCTGATGATGGTCCGCGCTCCGGCCGCCCGGGCCCAGCGAATCGCCATCTGGCCGATCGGGCCCGCCCCGATGACGAGAACGGTGTCGCCGAGGTAATGATCCGCCACCAGCGCGCCGTGGAAGGCGATCTTGGCGAGGGCAAACCACAGGGCATCCTGAAAATCCACGCCGTCCGGGATGAGGGTACACTTCGCGGCGGGAACGACCGAGTGAGACTGGTGGCCCGAGCGCAGCGCGACACGGTCGCCGACAGCGAACTCGCTGCTGCGGGACTCCTCCACCGTACCTACCACGCAATAACCGGGGTAGAAGGGATATTTCACCCAGCCGTCCCAGTGTGTGCCGGGGTCAAAGAGCCGGTTGAAGACGATATTCTCCGTCCCGGTGCTCATCAGCGAGTATTCCGTGCGGACGCGCACCTCGCCCTCGGCGACGACGGGAGGTGTGAAAGATTCGATGCCGACCTGCTGGGCGGCTGGGAAAAACAGGCGGCGGGGAGATTCTGTGCTCATGCTGATCTCCTCCCATTGGCGCGTGGTTTTCGCCATTCGAATTATCGGCCTTCTTTTGTGATTTTCGCTGAAAGGGAAATGCGCTAGGCATGCGGAAATGAAGGACGATGTCGGCCTGGAGCTGCTGAATCCGACGCGATGGCGCGATGTTCTCTCGAGCCTGCCGTCGCATACCCTGCGCTTTGTCGCGGGGGCCCGGCACGTCATGCCGGAGGGCACGACCTGCGCGGATCACGCCCACTACGCGGCCGAGATCGTTTATCATCCGAGGGGCGTCGGGCGCACCCGCGTGAACCGCGCCGCGACTGCGTTTTCCGCCGGGGACATCGTGGTCTACGCCCCGAGGGAGGTCCACGACCAGCAGGCTGAGGAGGAGTGCGAGGATGTGTGCATCCAGGTCGCGCTGCCTCCCGCCGCCGCCCGGAAGCTCCGTTACGGGTTCCTCCTCGGGGGCGCGGACGGAGACTGGCTGGTTGAGGAAATCGAGTCGCTCTCGCGCAGCTACGGGGATGGCTCGCCGCTGGACCAGCGGGTGCTCGATTTACGGGTGACGGCCGTGCTGCTCGCTCTGGTCAAACGAGCCTGCGAAGCCTCCGAGAGCTTGCGGATTTCGACGGCGGAGCGGTACGTCCGCAAGGCGGAGCAATTCATCCGCCAGCACTTTGCCGATATCGCGTCGCTGAGTGAGATCGCGGATCATGTCGGCTTGAGCGAGAGCCACCTGCGGCATCTCTTTCGCACGGCCCGGGGGCGGTCCCTCGTGGGCTATTTGCGCGAGGTGCGGCTCGACCGGGCGAAGGTGCTGCTCGTCACGTCCCCCCACAGCCTGAAGCAGATCGCGGGCATGTGCGGGTTTGCCGACGAGTATTATTTCTCAGCCGTGTTTCGAAAGATGGTCAAGACTCCCCCGGGCCAGTACCGCCTCCGGCAGATGCCCGGGAGGAACGCCTGGCAGGCCTCCCCTGCGGGGAGGTAGGTATACGCAGCATCGGATTTCGCCAGGCGGTCAAGAAGTGTTTTTTCTGATGATGCAAATTGCCTAATTTATTGGAGGAGAGGGGGTTCTTTGAGGGCGTGGTTTCGCCGTTTCCGCCGCCTTTCTTCTGGGTTGGACATCGGGGGCTCAATTTCGCCAAATAGCCCCGAGATCATGACGACCCGCCAGCGTTTGGAAATAGCCGTTCGTTCCGTTACCGGGGAAGATATTCGCTTTGCCGGCAACTGGGACCCGCTGCCCGGCCTCTTTGGCAACGAATATGCGATCGCTGACAAGCTCAACCTCGACGCCTCCCGGCTCATGCGCTGCCGGGACATCTACGAGATCCTCGAGCTCATGGAGGTGAACCCCTCCGAACTCCCCAAACCCAGCGACTCGCCATCGCTGTTTTGACTTTTCCCTCCGCCTGCGCGCACGCCATATCCCGGATTGGACCCGGGGCGCTTTAGCGAAAGGGGAAGAGCAGCGGAACCACCAGCACGCTGATGAGCAGGACGATGATGGTGAAGGGCACGCCCACGCGCACGAAGTCCCCGAAGCGGTATTGACCTGGCCCCAGCACCAGCGTGTTAACCGGGGAGGAGATGGGCGTCATGAAGGCGGCCGAGGCCGCGAGAGCGACCGTCATGGCAAAGGGATAGGGAGAAGCGCCGATGTGCGAGGCGACGCTCAGCGCGATGGGAGCCATGAGCACCGCGGTGGCGGTGTTGGAGATGAAGAGGCCGATGACGGAGGTGAAGACAAAAAGGCTGCCGAGGAGGACGCGCGGCTCCGCCTTGCCAAAGACATCGATGAGTCCGCTCACCGCCAGGTCGATGCCGCCCGTTTTCTGCAATGCCGTGGCAAAGGGCATCACGCCTACGATCAGAATGAGGCTCTGCCAGTGGATCGAGCGGTAGGCGCTGCTCATGTCGATGCAGCGACACAGCCCCATCAGCAGGCAGCCGATGAGGGCGGCGAGGACGTTGGGCACGACGCCAAAAACCATCAGGGCGACCATGACGAGCAGGCTCGCGAGGGCCAGGGGCGCTTGTCGCGACGCGGGCGCCACCTCATCGATTTCCGTCGGCAGCGTCAGGACGAGAAGGTCGGGGCTGTCTGCCTGGATCTTCCGTATTGCCTTCCACGGGCCGATGAGCAGGAGCATGTCGCCGGCCTTGAGCTTGCGCTCCATGATCTGGTCCTGCAGCGAGATGGAACCGCTGCGCAGGCCGATGACGTGGAGCTTGTATTCGCTGCGAAACTCCGCTTCCACGATGTTCCTGCCAATGAGGCCGGAGCCGGGAGGAATGATGACCTCGACCATGCCGACCTCCCGCGACTGGTCGGTAAAGTAGCCGCCCTTGAGCGGAAGCAGCTCGAGGCCGAAGTCCCGGGCCACCGCCATCGCCTCATCCGGATCAGGCTCGGGAACGTCGATGAAGAGGATGTCGCCCGCCGCCAGCTCCGTGTGCGCGGTCGGGTTGATGATGGTTTTCTGCAATTTGCCGGGACGCTCGATCGCGACCACGCTGGCGCGATGTCTCCGCCGCGGCTGGATGTCCTTGAGCGCCTTGCCGATCAGCGGAGAGTGCGGGAGCACGCGCATGCGGTACTCGCGGGCCGACAGCTCGTACTCGCGCACGAGATCGATGAGGCTGCGCCGCGATCGGCTGGTGTGTTTGCGTGGCGTGGGCGCGGAGTTCAGCCACCGCCGGGCAAAGAGCATGTAGAGCACGCCCACCGCGAGGATGATGCACCCGATGGGGGTAAAGCTGAAGAAGCGGAAACCCGCCTGCCCATCCTGCCGCAGCGCGCTGTCGACGACCATGTTGGGCGGGGTCGCCACCAGCGTGAGCATGCCGCTGATGAGCCCGGCAAAACTGAGCGGCATCATCAACCGGGACATGGGAATTCCCAGCCGCCCGCCGATGCTCAGCACGACGGGGATGAAGATCGCGACGACTCCCGTGGAACTCATGACGGAGCCCAGCCCGGCCACCGCGAGCATGAGCAGCACGATCAGCCGCGATTCGCTTTTGCCCGCATGATGAATGATCAGGTCGCCCACCTGATAGGCCACCCCGGTGCGCACGAGCCCCTCGCCGATGACGAAGAGCAGGGCGATGAGCACGACATTCGCATCGCTGAATCCGGCCAGCGTCTCCGGCACGGTGAGGATGCCCGTCAGCGGCAGGACGACGATCACCAGCAGCGCCACGACATCCATCCGGGGTTTGTTGATCGTAAAGAGAGCCACCGCTGCGGCGAGGATGGAGAGTACGATGAGGAGCGAGGGATTCATGGCCCGGTATTGCAGATGGGTATTTAGGCGAAGGGCGAGCGAGGAGGGTTGGTGCCATCGCCAGATATCGGATGCTCGCGCCCGGGTTCCGTGCTTTGCGCGGTTCCCTGGCCGACACTGATTTGTCAGGCGGCTGAACTTCTCACCGTCAAAACCTTAGCAGGCGACGTCCTTCGCAAGACAGCCATTTCTTGCCGGGGAGGGGCGGCGAGTCCGGGCGATATCTGCCGAGGAGCGGTTTACTTTTTCCGAAACATTGCCCGGTACTCGCCCGGGGTACGGTTGGTGAACTGCCGGAAAAGGACATGTAGCCGGGGTGTGTCGGGGAAATCGCAGGATTCGGCAATCGCAGCGAGCTTGAGATCGGTCGTGCGCAGCAGGGACTGTACCCGCGCGATGCGTGCGCGCTGGATTTCGTGCAGCACGGACTTGCCGAGCACCGAGGCAAACCTTCTCTGCAGCCCGCTGCGTGAGATGCCCGAAGCGCGGACGACATCCTCGACGTAGATATTCTCTGCTGCGTGTTGGCGGATATAGGTGACCGCGCGCATCACGGCCTCGTCTTTTGCGAAGAGCACGTCGGTCGATCGGCGTGCGGCCACCTCGGTAACGGCAAGATGAAGCGCCCCATCCGGCTTCTGACCTGTTCGCATCATCGTTTCCAGGAGCTTCGTTGCCTCCACACCGATTTGCCACGAAGGCAGCTTCACGCTGGAGAGAGGGATGCGCTCGAAATCCACCCAGAACTCGTCATCTCCCGCACCGAGAATCGCGAGATCCTCGGGGACCTGGCGGTTTTCCTCCCGGGCGGCTTGCAGCAAATGCAATGCAAAGGGATCGAGGACTGCGAAGATTCCGGTCTGGGGAGGAAGCTTGCGGAGCCACTTGCGCATACGAGCGATGAGTTCAGGCCCTTGCTCTTTCGCAATCGGTCCGCATCCTGCGGTGTGACATGGCGAGCGGGGTGACGTGCGCTCGAGGACCTGTCGAAAGCCCTGCAGACGTTCGTTGGAGAAGCGGGCATTCTTTTGTTCCCAGCAGGCGAATGTTGTGCAGCCGCACGCTGCCAGATGCTCGGCAGCCAGGCGGCCCACCTGTTCATCATCCTGCGTGACCAGAGGGAGGCGGGTGGACGAAAGGACGTTGGAAACATTGACGATGGGAATCGGGAGTTGCAGCAACTCCTCTTCAAGCTCCTGATGATGGACCACGGCGATGATGCCGTCGATATGCTGGCGGCGCACCACTTCATGCACGGAATCTCCGGGTTTGAGCAGACCGTTGCCCACTTCGATCGTCCCGGTCGTGAATGCATAGTGACGCGCTCCGAGCATCATGTTGCGACCGTACGCCCAGTCGGGTCGGCAGATCATGAGCATCTGGAAGGTTGAACGTCTTTCGGAGGGCTTCATTTTGGGCAAAAACGAAATAATAAATACCGTATTCGGTAAAGATTTATCCGGCAATGCGAATAGTCTGAAAGGAAATCCTGAATGATGTTTGCTCCCCTTGTCCAAGTCTCCCCCGTGTCGTCCTCGCATTTGGAGGCTGGCTCCTGGCCGGTCATGCTCACGCCTTTTGCGGAAGACGGGAGAATCGACTGGCCGGCTCTCGACGCCTTGATCGACTGGTATGTGGCTGGCGGAAGCCAGGGGCTTTTCGCCGCCTGCCTTTCGAGCGAGATCTTTCATCTCTCCGAGGACGAGCGTCTTTCTATTGCGCGCCACACGGTCGGTCGGGTGGCGGGTCGGGTGCCCGTGATCGCGTCGGGGGCTCTGCCGTCGGGCTTTTCCTTGCGCTCCGCCGTGAGCGCTCCCGAGGCGTTGGCGGAATCTATCGCAAAGGTCGCGGCGACCGGCGTCCGGTCCGTGATCTTGCTGACGAATCAATTTGCCTACGCCCATGAAGGAGAGGACGTCTGGAAGGCTTGTGTCGAAGATCTTCTGGAGAGGGTCGATCCGTCGATTTCGCTCGGCCTGTATGAATGTCCCGTCCCTTACAAGAGGGTGTTGAGCGCATCCATGACGGGGTGGGCGGCTCAGACCGGGCGGTTTCATTTTCTCAAAGACACATGCTGCGATCTGGCACTCATCAAGGCCAAGCTGGCGGCAGCGAACGCGACGCCTCTGAGATTTTACAACGCCCATACGGCTACCCTGCTCGCAAGTCTTCAGGCCGGCGGACACGGCTTTAGCGGTGTGGGAGCAAACGCCATCCCGCATCTTTATGCCTGGCTGTGCCAGCATTTCGATGAGGAGCCGGAAGTCGCCCGCGAACTTCAGTCGTTCCTGGTGGAAAGCAGCCCGGCGGTGGATGTCGGCTACCCGTTTTCCGTGAAGACCTATCTCGGGATTCACGGCGTGCCGATGACGCCTTTGGCCCGGTTGGGAGCGTCGACCATATCGGCGGCCGAGATTAACGCTCTTGCTCTCTTTCATCGAAAAGTTGAGGTTTGGGAGCAGCGGCTTTGCTTGAATTCCCCTTTTGCCCATGCCGCGATCCCGTCTTCCTGTCCCAGGAGCATCCCATGAATGGTCCCTCCGTTTTCTCGCACAAGGGTATCCGCCGACCCGCTGGATTGCCGGGCTTCACTCTGGCGGAGTTGCTCGCGGCCATCGCCATCCTTGGCATCATGGCCAGCCTTTTGCTGCCCGTGATGTCTCGCGCGCGCTCGGCTGCCAGTGACGCGAAGTGCATCGGAAACCTGCAGCAGATCGGCGCGGGCATCGCCATCTACACTGCGGAGAACAATGGAAAGTTCCCCGCCCGCTCGACCACGCAGGATCCGACCTCCTGGCAGACGCGCGTTCAGCCGTATATGAATCTCTCGGGGGATGGTGCTTTGCGAAAGGGCATTGTCTGTCCGGCGGCGTCGCCCCGCCCCGTGCTGGCAGATCCCACCGACAAGCGCAGCACGTATGGGATTTCCGTTTATCTCGTGGGTTCGTCTATTGACTGCAACCTTTCGCGCGTGGCTGGCTCGCCGGTCCTGATGGTGGTCGACATGCCGACCGCAAACGTCGACGACCGCGGGCCGTGGAACGATGGGCGCACCACGCTGGCTCAGCGCAAGGCCATGTTTCGGCACATGGGAGGCACCCGCCAGCATGGGGTCTTCACCGATGGTCATGTGGAGTCCATGAAACCCTCGGAGTCTGGACTCTTCGGGGAGGATGGAGCCCGCAGCGCCTGGCTCCCCGCAGGCATTTCTTATCGCTTCCCAGGGTATTGGATTTCCCCGACCCCGCCGACTCCCACCGACAATATCGAATAAGATGCTCCCGAAAAATATCGTGATACTTGACCAAGCCGGTCGCTTGGTGACGGGATGCGCTTTCGCCCTGCTTGTTTCCGGCTGCTTCCCACCGTCGGCCTCCGATGTCCGATCGTCCGCGCACGCTGCGGAACCTGCGCCGGCACGCTCCGGGTTTTTGCTTTCCGGGGAAGTCAACTCCCAGGGCACGCCCGTCGTGGCGATGTGGGGGAGTGGAAAAGCGCGGGCCGGAGTGGAGGGCTCGGGATATCCCATCCTGAAGAGCGCGCGGCATGCGCTCATCTTTCAGGATGCGGTCGAAGCCGGAGCCTACAATCATCACCCCCAGCTTGCCTGTCAGGGAGGGGTGTTTTTTGCCGCGTGGAGCAATCATCCGAAGGGGGAGGATGCGGCGGGTCAAAGGGTGTTGTTTTCGATTTCGCCGGATGGAGCCGGGTGGCGGAAATGGGCGGAAGCCTTTCCTCCTCCGAGCGAGGTGCGGGGCTGGGAGGACGGCTTTGGCTATTACTCGGTCGCTGCCCCCTGGCACGTTCATGACGGGAAGGTTTATCTGACGGCGCGCATCTACAACTTTGTCGGATGGGAAAACTCCGACCGGACCAGCCGCGCTCCCGCGCGCGACAGCGAGCATATCTTCCAGCGTTACGAGTATCTCGGCATCCTGGCGCGCGAAGTGACGCCGCAGGGAGAGCTGGGTCCCGTTTTTTCCCTCTCGACGAGGATGAATCGCGCGAAGGATCTCGCTTATGCGTTTATTCCCTACGGCGATCCGGCCTATCAGCCGATAGCCGACTCGATCAACCGCGTCTCGGAGACGACTCCCCGGTTCAAGGGGCCGCTGCCGGTCCCGGTTGACACTGCCCGCCTGGTCGAGCCCACGGTCTATGAAGCTGGCGACAAGTCCTGGGTGGCCGTGATCCGGGACGATAAATTCTCCCATCGCAAATATGTCAGCTTTTCCAGGGACTGCGGAACCACCTGGTCAAAGGCCATGCCGACCGATATCCCGGACTCGCCCTCTCTTGATGTCAATGTTTCCGCGCCCGATGGGTCCATCCTGCTCATCGGCAATCACTGTGCTGCGGCGTTCGACAATCCGCAGAGTCCCAATCACTACGATCGCGACACTCTCGATGTCGCCGTGAGTTCCGATGGATACGATTTCCCGCGAACCTATGCGTTGCGGACGGGAGTGCAGGCATGGCGGGTGCCACGGCAAGCTGTGCGAGGCAGGGGCGGCGGTCCGCAGTATCCCTCGGCGCTTGTCGCCGGGGACCGTCTCTACGTGATGTATTCCTTTGGCAAGGAGGACATCTGGTGCTCGAGCGTGCCGTTGTCTGATCTGCTTTTACCTCCCTCCAACAGTCCGAAATCCAACTAGAACTCATAATGAAAACCTCCCGAATAACTCTCTTCATCCTCGCCCTGGCGACAGGTGCCGCATCGGCGCAAATCACCTGGACGGGCAATGGCAATCCGAACAATAGCGGCAACTGGTCCGATTCCGCGAACTGGGGAGGCAGTGTTCCCGGTATCGGAGATACGGCGGGCCTGGATAATGTCACCTCCGGCACCCGCACTGTCACCTACGACGCGGCGGCCTCGGGCAAACTGGGCGGTCTCGACATCACCCAGAGCACGGCTGGCGCGGTGAACGTCTTTTCCATCAAGCGAAATTTGACGCTCACTGATGGCTTCGCCATCGGTGCGACCGCAGGAACATCGGAGGTACGGTTTGGCGGTGCGGCGGAAAAGATCACCCTCCAGGTCGGGGCGGATGCTTCCAGTCCCGGCATCACCGTGGAAGCCGGGGGGAGGCTGGTTTTTGACTTCATTCAGGGGAGCAGCAGCGGAAACGACCTTGCCTCCAATGTCATTGTCAATACAGGCGGCGTATTCCAGGTCGGGTCCTCCGCGACGGGAACGTCTTCATCGACTGCGCAGAATACGCTCACCCGGGGGCTCTCTCTGGCAGGCGGCTCGGTGCTTCTCGATACCACAAGCTACTCCGCCGTGCGGCTGGCGATTCAGGGGGCGTTCAGCTCCACGGGAGGATCGATCTCCACCACCAGCGGGAGTGGGGGTTCGATCTACTTTGACGGTCCCAGTGTTTCTCTGGCCAATACGACCATAGGATCAGTCAATTTCTCGGTCCGCGGTTCCGGAACAAAGACATTCCAGAGCGACACCGCATTGAATCGTCTCTATCTCATCGGTCGCAACAATGCCGATCTGGAAGTCTCCGTCACTGCTCCCACTGCCACAGGCCTTTATCTTACGCAGGAGTCCGCGGGGCGTACCGTCGCCCTCAAGTTGACGGGCGATCTCGCCCTGGCCAGCAATGGCGTGCAGCTCAGCGCCACGGGCGGTGCGACCAGCGGTGTCACGACATATCAGGTCAATACGAATGGTCATGTTCTCGACCTGAGCCTGGGACAGAACTACGGCAAATGGACTCCGAACAAAGGCGCGGAGACGACCGCGTTGTGGGATTTGCGCGGATCGAATGGCACGGGGGGAATCAAGGCCCGCGCCTTTGACCTCAGTGCTGCCAACGTGCAGACCGTGCTCGGAGCGGGGGTGGTACTCGAGGCAATCAGCGGATCGAATGTCAACTCCCGGGCCAGCAATCTTTCGGGCGTGGGGGTGATCGATGCCACCTCGGTGTTTCGTTTCAACCCTGCGGATACCAGCTACGTCGGCACGCTGCGGTCCAATCGCAATATCGGCATCCTCGAGGTGAAGGCGGGCACGCTCACCATTGACGGAGATACCGACTTCAACGCTGTGGGGGGCATCGTGGTGGCCGCCGGCGCCGAACTGAACCTCGGAGCCCGGGCGGTGGGAACATCGAAGTATACCTTCGGAGTGAACGGAGCGAACATCGGAAAGCTGAACGGCGGAACGACACCCGTCTCGCTGGCTGGTTCGACGTTGATTTTTAACTTCGAGTCCTCGGCCCAGGCTGGGACCTATGAAGCCTTCGCCACTCCGGAAGGTATCACCGGAGGTCTGGGAGGGGTCCAGATCGCCGGGCTCTATTCGCTGAACCTGGCCAACTCGGGCAACGAGTGGAACGGCTCCACGGGAGGGTATAACTTTTCGTTCTCTTCGGAGACGGGATACTTCACGGTCTCCGCCGTTCCTGAACCCTCCACCACAGCGCTGGGTGTGAGCGGAGCGGCACTGGTCGCGACACTATTGGGCCGTCGTCGCCAACCCTGAGATATTGTCGGAGCGAGATTTCCCTCACCCGCTCTCCTCTGTTGATCTGATGCCTGAGAAAATCGCCCCCGGCGACTGCATTCCGCCGTTCCAGAAGATTGCCTTCGCCGCGGGCATGAACACTGAGTATGTGGCGACGGGGCTCATGACGGGCGTGCTCTGGATGCCCTTCTTCAATATCGGCCTCGGGCTGAGTCCTGTCGTGCTGGGAGGCATCCTCATGGCCTATCGGGCCTGGGATGCCATCATTGATCCCGTGATGGGCAACCTGTCCGACAACACCCGCACGCCCTGGGGGCGGCGGCGACCGTATCTACTCGTGGGGGCGGTCATTTCCGCCCTGCTGTATCCATTGTTCTGGAATATTCCGGGAGGCTTGGGAGACACGGGAAGAACGCTCTACCTCTTGGTGGTCGGGATGCTTTTTTTCGCCAGCTTCACCATGTGGTCGATTCCGTACTATGCGATGCAGTTGGAGCTCACGCCGAGCTACGATGAACGCACCCGCCTCACCGGATGGATGACGTTTTTTAGCAAACTCTCCTATCTGGCTGGAGGGTGGCTGCTGGCATTTGTGATTCTCGTCGGCACGCTGGCGTCGGGTGACCCGGCAGCCCTGGAGGGAAGGTCTGCCGGATTGCGGGAGATTCTCGCAGCCATCCAGCCATGGCTGGCCGCTCTGGCGGGGAATACCCCGGGGGAGAAGCCCATCGTGGCTGGCATGCGTCTTGTCTGCTGGCTGATTGCAGTCAGCATTTTTTGCTTCGGTCTGTTGCCTGCGCTCTTTGTCAAGGAGCGGTATTATGAGTCAGAGGTTCGGCGGCAGGTCCGCGATCCCTTTTGGCAGAGCATCAAGGAGTCTGCCCGGTGCGGCCCCCTCTGGTCGCTCAATGTCCTCGTGTTTTTCCTCCTCCTCGGCACGATGTCGGTGGCCAGCTTGGGGCAGTACGTGAACTTTTACTACGCCTGCCAGGGCGATCTGGTGCTCGGCGCGGTGATCGCCGGATGGAAGGGAACGGTGGTCGTGCTGGTCGGCGTGTCGACCATTCCGCTCTTTATCTGGCTCGGCGAACGTTGGGACAAGCGCCGCGTCGTGATTCTCATGCTGGCATGCAGCATGTTCGGCCATCTGCTGAATATCTTTCTGATGACGCCGTCTCGTCCCTGGCTGCAGATCGTTTCCGGCGTCTTTGAGTCTTGTTCGCTTTCTGCAGTCTGGCTCTTCCTGCCATCCATGAAGGCGGATGTGGCCGACTGGGACGAGCGCCACACCGGCCGCCGCCGAGAAGGCGCCATCAATGCTTTTCACTACTGGTTCATCAAGGCGGCGCTCACTTTGTCGATGGGCATCGGCGGCGTGGCCCTCCAGGTCTCCGGTTTCGACGCGGCTTTCCCCGTCCAGTCGCCAGAGACCCTGGGCCGGATGTTTGTGATTTATCTAGGCCTCCCGCTGGTGCTCTGGGCCGTGGCGATGGGTGCGGTCTGGTTTTATCCGCTTACGCGGGAGCGATTCGCGGTCGTGCGCCGCGAACTGGAGGCGCGGCGCGGCCAGATCTAGCTTTTCGGAATCCGGTCCTAAAACTTCACAGGGACCTGCTTCTCGTCGGAGACGTAGCAAGCGTCGAGCACCTTCTGCATCTCCGCGCCACGTGCGAAATCCGGCTGATCCTGCCTGCCGGTCTGGATCGCCTTGATGAAGCGCTGGTAGTTGTTTGGCACAGCCGGAGCCTCGACGTCGCGCCACTGGGCCTTGTCGAGGTCGGGACCCGAGCAGATGCGATAACCGGCAGTCGTTTTGTCGGAATCGATTTCCACCGTGCCCTTTGTGCCCGCGATTTTGAGGAACAGCCGGTTGGCGTGGCCGCCGCACCAGCGGGTGGTGTGGATCGTGCCGAGCGCGCCGTTGGCAAACTCGACGTTGAGCACGGCGGAGTCGTTGGCGTCGAGGACGTATTCCCCGATGCGGTTGCCCTTCGCCTTCGGGAAGGTCTTGAGACGGCAGAAGACCGACTGGAGCGGGCCCACCGGGAACGTGGCGAAGTCCACGATATGCACGCCCACATCGCCGAGCACGCCCTTGCTGCCATGCCTGGACGAAAGACGCCACAGCCAGGCGGGGGTGGTCCGCCAGTCGCCCCACACCTTGCTGGCGAGCCAG
The DNA here is from genome assembly GCA_017305195.1 of Verrucomicrobiota bacterium. Lineage (GTDB taxonomy): Bacteria > Verrucomicrobiota > Verrucomicrobiia > Chthoniobacterales > Terrimicrobiaceae > Terrimicrobium. Next base: position 46,837 of record JAFKMU010000063.1, read on the forward strand.
GCCTGGAGGTAGCTGGCCTCGATGTGGCGCACCTCGCCGATCTCGCCGGAGCGGATCACCTTCTCCACGGCCTGGATGGCGGGCCAGTCGCGATAGGACAGGTTCACCATGTTGATGACTCCGGCTTTCTTCGCGGCAGCCACCATCTTGCGGGCATCGGGATAGGTGACGGCGAGGGGTTTCTCGCAGAGCACGTGCTTGCCCGCCTTCAGGCAGGCGATGGAGAGCGGCGTGTGAAAGGCATCCGGCGCGACGATCGTCACCGCGTCGAAGTCCGCCTTCTTCAGCAACTCCTTCACACCTGCGTAAGCTGCGGGGATCTTGTGCTTGGCGGCGAAATCCTTTGCCCGCTGCAAATCCACGTCGGCGGCAGCGACGAGTGTGCAGCCCGGGATGGCCGCGAATCTCTCGGCATGGACATTGGCCATGCCGCCAGTGCCGAGGACGGCGAGACGAACTTTCTTCTTGCTCATGGGATAGGGGAATACAGGCTCGGTTATTTGTGGCCGATCTTGGAGCGCAGGTGCGCCTCCGGGTCGTTGGGCAGGGGCTCGAGCGCCGGGGAGTTCGGGCAGGCATCGGGAATGCGCACCGTGGCGCGGGCCCAATGGACGGAGTTGGTGATCACCTTCTGCACCTCGGCCTGGTGATAGGTCGGGTACGTCTCGTGGCCTGGGCGGAAGTAAAAGATCCGGCCATTGCCGCGATACCACGTCGCGCCGCTGCGGAAGACCTCGCCGCCGGTGAACCAGGAGATGAAGATAAGCTCGTCCGGAGTCGGAATGCCAAAGGGCTCGCCGTACATCTCCTCGGCGGGAATCTCAAAGTAATCCCCGATCCCCTGCGTGATGGGATGCGACGGCAGGATGTTCCAGATGCGCTCCTTGTCGCTGGCCTCGCGCCATTTCAGCGAGCAGGTGGTGCCGAGGAGCGACTTGAAGATCTTGGCATAGTGGCCGGAGTGCAGCACCACGAGCCCCATGCCCTCCAGGACGCGTTTTTTCACGCGCTCCACGATGGCGTCCTGCACATCGCCATGGGCCATGTGCCCCCACCAGATGAGGACATCCGTTTTTTCCAGGACAGCCTCGGTGAGGCCGTGCTCCGGCTCGTCGAGCGTGGCGGTGCCGACGGATAGCGCAGGGTCTTTCCGCAGGAATGCAGCGATGGTCTCGTGCATGCCGTCGGGATACAGCTCGGCGACTTTCGGGTTGCGTTTCTCGTGGCGATATTCGCCCCAGACGATGACGTTGATGGGAGAGGTCATGGGAATTTTCTGTTTCCAGACATCGCAGGTTGTACCCGGAAAACAACGGAAATGAGTTTCAATTGCCTGCGAAGAATAGTAAAAATCTTACCTCTATGATTCCCTTGTCCAAGGACATCGAACGGGTTCTTTCTGCCCTGCGGGCCGGGCGGTTGAAGGTGCGGGTGCCCCGGCCCAGCGACCTGTTCCGCTGGAAGCCGAGGTCGTTCTTTCACCCCTATCCCGAGCTGTTTATCCAGACCGGAGGCGCGACGGATTTCGAGTGTCCCGCCGACTCCTTCCGCCTCCGCACGTGGGAGGTCTGCGTGATGCCCACCGGGGTGCCCCATGCCGAAACGCCCATCGACGGGAAGACCCTTTTTGGCACTATCGTGTTCATGCGGGCGCGCGATGGATTTCTCGTGCATCGCGCCTCGGCCTCACCCGACGGGGCCATTCATGCCTCCCAGGCCGAGCATCTGGTGAGCTCTCGCGGCCGGTCGGCCTTTCGCTATCTGGATGAGGTATCGGCGCCGGTCGTGGAGAAGCACCGCAGCGCGTTCCGTCAAAGCCTGCTGGAGGTTTTTCTGGTGACCGCGCTGGGTGAATTGCATCGGCCCTCCGGCGGTATTGCCTCCCAATCCCCGCTTATCACGGAGGCGGAAAAGCTCGCCCGCACGCTGCTGGGCAATCCCGATCTCTCCGTTGCTGGTATTGCCTCAACCCTTGGGTGCTCGGCGAATTATCTGTCGCGCCGTTTTCATGAGGAGCGGGGAATGACGCTGGGCGCATGGATCACCCGCGAGCGGCTGGAGATGGCCAGGGATCTGCTGTCGGAGCAAAGGCACTCCATCTCCGAAATCGGCTGGATGTGCGGGTTCTCTTCGCCTTCCTACTTCATCCGCGTCTTTCGCCAGCAGGCAGGGTTTACGCCGAGGGCCTGGCGGGAGGCCTCCATCGCCTAGAGCGGTTTAATCTGCTCGGGAGCCGGGATCGCGGGATGATTCCGCCAAGGCACGCGGTGATTTTACGGTGAGAAATGGACAAGGGATGTGCGGTCTATTGGGTTGTTTGGGAAATAGCGACTGACTAGATTGTTTTTCACGAAAACGTCGCGTTCCAGCATGTCCCCTGGCATGAGCGTCCGGTTTCACGGGCGAGGGATGCGTTCGATTTCATCGCGGCGAGTCTTCGCAGGACAGCCACATCCCTCAACCCATTGCCCGTCGCATTTGCGGCATTCCGCTGCCGCCATGCGCTTTGTCTTTCCATGAGTACCAAGCCCGTAGCCGAAGCGATTCGGATCGAAAGCGAATCCGGTCCCACCGATGAAACCAAGTCCGTCCGCGTGCGCCGGGGCGTCTACAGACTGCGCAACACGCCGGGCTACTACATGATCCGCGTGCGGGTGCCGGGAGGAGTCATTACAACGGATCAGCTGGAGGCTGTCGCTGAGCTGAGCCGCGAATCCGGCTGGGAGCCGGGAGTCCATCTCACCACCCGGGCGGGGTTGGAACTGGCCGGTATTCCTGGCGCTGCGGTGTGCAATTATCTCACCCGTCTCGAGGTGGCCGGGCTGACCACCGTGCTGACCGGGGGAAACGCCGTGCGCGGGGTGGTGTGCTGCCCTTTCTCCGGGGTCGAGCCGGACGAGGCCTTCGATGTCACCCCCTTCGCGCTCGCGGTGGATCGCTATTATCGCGAGCACGTCACGCTCACGCGCATGCCGCGCAAGATCAAGATCGCCTTCGATTCCTGCCCCGAGGATCACGTACGGGCATGTTTTACGGATATCGGCATTCTGGCGGTGAAACGCGGTGAGGAGCGCGGGTTCCGCGTCATCGTCGGCGGAGGCCTCGGCGCCACGCCGAAGGTCGGCCAGGAGCTGGAGGAGTTTGTGCCCGTGGGGAAACTCTTCCCGACCATCGACGCCATCCTGCGCGTCTTCGATCGCGAGGGAGATCGCAAGAATCGCGCTCGCGCCCGGCTGAAATGGCTGCTGGCGGAGTGGGGGATCGAGAAGTTCCGCGATGCGGTGCGGGCCGAGCCGGTGGAAGGACCATTTCCGGATGAACTGGCATTCCATGTGGAGGATTTCCCGCTGCCTCCGGTCTCGTTCCTTGGCGTGGGCGCTGGTGCGGTCTCTGCCGATCGTGCGCAGGATTTCTCCCGCTGGTCTGCGTCCAATGTCCTCCGTCAACGCCAGGCGGGGCTGGCCGCGGTGGCGATCCGCGTTCCCTTTGGGGACATCACCCCGGAGCAGTTGGACGTCGTGGCCGAGGCGGCCCGTCTCTTTGGCGGCGGATTACGGACGTCGATCGAGCAGAATATCGTTTTGCGTGGAGTGCGCGTTGAGGCGCTGCCCGCCCTGTATCAATTCCTGCTGCCTGCCGGTCTCGCGACCTGCTGCGCCGGGAAGCTCCTCGATGTCACGCGCTGCGTTGGCTCGTCGGCCTGCCTCTCGGCGATCACGAGTTCCCGCGCGGCCGCCGCTGACATCACACGCGCGCTGGAGGCGGAGTTGGGCTATGACCCAACGCTGCAACACCTGCGCGTGCGCGTGTCGGGCTGCCCCAACTCGTGCAGCCATCATCACGCGTGCGACATCGGGCTTTACGGCATCTCCAAGAAGGTTAACGGCCGGGCCGTCCCGCATTACGCCCTGCTGGCCGGAGGCTCCGGGGCGGGCGAACGTACAGGAGTGCGCGTCATCGACATCCCGGCGGCGCGGATCGGTCCGGCGGTCGAGCGTACGGTGCGCCTGTACCGCGACGAGCGGCGGCAGGACGAGTCTTTCCCGGCCTTCGTCGACCGGGCGGGAGTCGAGCGTATTCGCGAAACGCTCCAGCCGCTGACCGAGGCCCCGTCGGTGGAGGACGATCCGGCCTTCTACCGGGATCTCGACGCCGAGCGCGATTTCAAGGTCGAGTCGAAAAAGGGCGAGTGCCACTATTGACTCGTCCTCCGGCGAGCTAGCCGGAGGCGAGCAGGCTGTGAACGACGGGCAGGGTGACGAACGCCAGGATCGTGTCGATCATGATCACAAAGGCGAGGGTCTCGTCATCCAGCTTGAAGCGCCCGGCAATGACGAAGCTGAGCAACTGGCTGGGCATCGCGCCTTCCATGACCGTCATGTCGTGGAAGATGCCGGTCAATCCCACCGCTCCCGCCGCCGCAGCCACGATCAGCGGAGAGGCCGCGAGCTTCACCCCGGCCACCGGCACGGCCAGCCAGGCCCGGCGGGGAAGGCGGAAGCGCAGCGCCATGCCGAGCGACAGGATCATCATGCCGCTGACCGACGCGGCCATCAGCCCCGTGGCGGAAAGGAGAAAGTCGGGGCAGGGAATACGCAGGGCCTTCCAGATCAGAGCGGCGGCGAGCGCCCAGATGGGCGGGAGTTTCAGAGCCTCCAGCGCGGTTTTGCGGAAGGTGATTTTTTCGTGCGAACCGTAGGCGATGGCGATCATCGCGCCGAGCGTGAGGTTCAGTGAGGACTTTGTGACCTCAAAGAGCACGGAGGTTTGTGCGGCCTCGGTCGGGTGATCGGGGAAGAGCCCGAGCAGGACCGGCAGGCCGAAATACGTCACGTTGCCAAACGCCGCGGCCAGGATCATCGCGCCCTTCGTGGGTCCGGGAATGGGCAGGAAATGGAAGACGGCAAAGCTCAGAGCGAGGCAGGCCAGCACGCCGGTCGCCGCCGCCGCCGGGATGGCGAAAAAGAGCCGGTCGACATCGGATTGAATGACCGTGTGAAAGACCAGCGCGGGGAGGAAGGCGTAGAGGACCAGCCGGTTCAGGTGCTGGCGGGCCTCTTCGGCCGCAGGCAGAAACTGGCGCAGGAGCGCGCCGGTGAAGGCGACGGCGGCGAGGGAAAAGAAAACCTGGGTCACGGTTTCGTCAGCGAATGAGGTCGCGCGTGATGTCGGCGACCGAGGCGCACCCGGCCAGCGTCAGGGAAAGCTCAAACTCCTCCCGGTAAAGCTGCAGCACGCGCGAGACGCCCGCCTCGCCCCCTGCCGCCAGTCCCCAGATGATGGGGCGTCCGACCAGCACGGCCTTTGCACCCAGGGCGAGAGCCTTGAGGATGTCCGTGCCGCGACGCACGCCGCCATCCATGAGGACCTCGGCCTGGTGTCCGATGGCCTCGGCAATCGCGGGCAGCGCATCCAGGGTGGCGGGCGCGGTATCGAGCTGACGGCCGCCATGGTTGGAGACGATCACTCCCGCCGCACCGTGATCGACCGCCTTGCGTGCGTCGTCGGCGCGCACCACGCCCTTGACCAGGATCGGCAGCGACGTGATCGAGCACAGCCAGTCGAAATCGCTCCAGCTCAGCGAGGCGTCAAATTGCTTCGCGACGAATGCCGCCAGCCCCGAGCCGCCCGCCACGGCGTCCATCTTCTCCCGTCCCTCCTCGGCGAGGTTCGCCACGGTGATGCCATCCGGCAGGGTGAAATGGTTGCGCATGTCGGCATAGCGCCGGCCGAAGCGCGGGGTATCCACCGTGAGCGCGAGCGCGGTGTATCCTGCCGCCTCGGCCCGGCGGACCAGCCGCTCGGTCAGGGAGCGATCCTTGTGCACATAGAGCTGGAACCAGCGGGGCGATGGTCCCTGTGCGGCGATCTCCTCGAGTGTGCAGGAGGCGATGGTACTCGCGACCATGGCGACCCCGGTTGCCGCCGCTGCGCGCGCCGTCGCCATCTCTCCGTCGGGATGGGCCATCCGGTGAAAGGCGGTGGGCGCGATGAGCAGCGGGAGGTTGAGGCGCTGGCCGAGTACGGTCGTGCCGGGATCGGGACGGGAAACATCCACCAGTACGCGCGGCATGAGGACCGTACGCTGAAACGCCGCGCAATTCTCCCGCAGCGTGATCTCATCCGCCGCGCCTCCCGCGTAGTAATCGCGCGCAGGCTGGGGGAGCACCTCGTTGGCGGCCCGCTCGAAATCATGAACCTCGACACACTGCGAAATCTCATTCACGGCGCTCCCTTAGTGCAAGGGCGAGAGCGCGTTGTCGAGGCGATTTTCCACTCGGGGGAACGGGACCCTCGCGAGGTGTTCAATTGTTAGAGCAAGCCGTCGTTTGTTTCGTGGCTCCAGCCATCGGACAAATGATCTGTATCCCATGCCGATGTCTCTCCCTCCCTCGCAGCGTCACCCCTCCGGCGTCTTCCTGCGATGAATCCGCCGGTGTCAAACGCGTCTGCACCCCCGGCGGTAACCCGGAAGGTCTGGAAGGTGGGCACGCTCACCTACACGGCGGGGGGCATCGCAGCGTTGTTTGTCTGGCTGCTCTGGGGAGACTTTGCCTGGTCGATGCGCGATCGCTCGATCCCGCCGGTCATCACCCTGCTCTTCAAGAACTACGGCTCGCCGGATACGCTCACCGGCATCCTCATCGGTTCCCTCCCGGCCCTGCTCGGGCTGGTGCTCAACCCCATCGTGAGCTACCGGTCGGACCGCCTGCGCAGCCGCCTCGGCCGACGCATTCCCTATCTCATTCTCTCCACGCCCGTCATCGTCATCGGCCTGGTCGGCCTGGCCTTCAGCCCGCCCCTTGGCACGATGCTCTCCCACTGGTTCGGTCCGGTTCTGGGTGCGAGTCTCGCCACGCTCGTCTTCCTGGCCTTGTTCTGGACGTTGTTCGAGGTCGGCTGCGTGGTCTCCATGGCCGTCTTCAACGCCCTGGTCAATGACGTTGTCCCGCAGGAGCTGCTGGGCCGGTTTTATGGACTCTTTCGGGCGGTGAGCCTCTTCGCCGGGATGCTTTTCAACTTCTGGATCGTCGGGAAATCCGAGACGCACCACATGGCGATCTTTCTCGGCATGGCGATCCTCTACGGCATCGGCTTCACCGTCATGCTGGTGAAGGTGAAGGAAGGAGAGTACCCCCCGCCGCCGGAACCCCGGGAACCCGGGCAGGCCGGGGGATTCCTTCCGGCCGTCCGGTCCTATTTCCGCGACTGCTTTACCAAGCCGTATTACCTGCTCTGCTTCCTCTCGGGCATCATCGGCGGCGCGGCCAACATCCCTTTCAATCTCTTCGTCCTTCTCTACGTGAAGAGCATCGGCCTGAGCCTCGAGACCTACGGCAAGTATATCGCGCTGACCTACCTCATCTCCTTCGTCGTGTCCTATCCGCTGGGCGCCCTCGCGGATCGCGTTCATCCGATGCGCCTGACCATCGCCGTGCAGGTCGTCTTCGCCCTGGTCACGCTGGCCTGCGGGCTCTTCATTGAATCCCAGACGAGTTTCCTCGTGGGCCTCGTCGCCCTGGGCGTGATGGCGGGAGCCTACTACACCGCCTCGGCCTCGCTGGGGGCGCGGCTGCTGCCGCGCGCGAAATTCGCGGAGCTGTCATCGGCCGGCGGCATCCTCGGCGCGGGCGTGAATATCGTGCTCGCCCCGGCGGTGGGCTTCATTCTCGACCAGAGCGGGCACAATTACCGCTACACGTTTTACATGGGCTTCGTCCTCGCGGTCGTTTCGATCATCCTGTTCATCCTGCTCTACCGCCGGTTTCTCCAGTATGGCGGACCCGCGGGTTACGTCGCGCCCGAGTAGTCACTCTACGCGTAGAAGAGATTTTCCCCCTCGGGAAAAACTTTCCGCATTGCGGCGGGGGCCTGGTTTCGCGAATCTGACCCTCTCCCTATGAAATTCGGATTCTCCACTCTCGGGGCACCCCAGTACAGCCTCGCTCAATGCAACGAACTGGCTGTGTCCCACGGGCTGGATTTTCTCGAGGTGCGCACTCTCGGGGGCAGCCTCGATATGCCGGCCTATTTCGCGGAGAATCCCGTGCCGGCGGGCGCCCTGCCCATTCGCGTGCTGGGTTCCTCCCTGTTCCTCACCACGGCGGGCGATGCCGATGTGGAGGCGTTTTTTGGCTTTATGAAGCTGGCCGCCCAGCTGGGGACTCCGTACCTGCGGGTATTTGGCGGAGGTGATTTCAGCGAGGACCTGGACCCGGAAAAGCTGAGGCACGCCGCTTCGATCGTTCGCCGCATCCGGGAGAAAGCCGCCGCCGAGGGCTGGACGGCGGAGCCGATCCTGGAGATGCACGATGCCTTTTCCAACTCCGAGCGCTGCCAGCGGCTGAACGCCCTTCTTGACGAACCTCTGCCCCTGCTCTGGGACAGTCATCACACGTGGCGCATCGGCGGGGAATCCCTGGCCGATACCTGGCAGGCGGTGAGTCCGCTGATCCGGCATGTCCATTACAAGGACAGCCGCGCGACCGAGGCGGGCTTCGACTATGTGCTGCCCGGCGAGGGCGAGTTCCCATCGCATGACTTATTTTCACTCCTCAAGGAGCAGGGGTACGCCGGAGGTGTTTCCCTGGAGTGGGAGCGCAAGTGGCATCCCGAGCTTTCGCCGCTGGAGGAGGCGATGCCCGGCTTCATCGCCGTTCTTCGCGAGGCGGGTTTCACTCCTCACGCGTAGGGCGGGGACCCGCTGGAACAGCATGTTCCCCGGCCTGCTTTCGATGAAAACGTTTCTCCTGATCCTCACCATGTCCGTCTGTCTCTCGCTCAGCGCCCAAGGCGACCCGGCGATCCTGCCCAGCCCGCTTCCCGATCATCCGCGATTGCTGGTCTCCGGGGGCGACTGGGAAAGGATGCGTCATCAGATCGAGACGGACCCTGTCGCGCGGCGGATGTTTGACCTCGTGAAGGCCCGGGCCGACCTGGCGATGGATCAGCCTCCTTCGGAAAGGGTCATGACTGGCAGGCGGCTGCTTTACGTCGCCCGGGTGGCGCTTGAGCGCATCACCGCGCTGGCCATGGCGGCAGGCATTACCGGGGAGGATCGTTACGTCCGGAGGGCGGTCGATGAGATGCTCTCGGCGGCCAGGTTCAGCGACTGGAATCCCTCTCACTTCCTCGATGTCGCCGAGATGTCTCTGGCGCTCTCCATCGGATACGACTGGCTCTACGACAAGCTCACGCCCGCGCAGCGCGAGGAGATCGCCCAGGCGCTTTTGGAAAAAGGCATCAAGCCCTCGTTCGCGACCCCCGAGCCATTCTTCGTTCGCGGTACGAACAACTGGAACCAGGTCTGCCATGCGGGCCTGTCGAGCGCGGCCATCGTCCTCGCCGACCGGGAGCCCGCCCTCGCGGAGCAGGTCTTACAGCGCGCCCTCCGCTTTCTGCCCAATGCCGCCGCGGCCTATGCGCCCGATGGAGCCTTCGTCGAGGGGGCGATGTACTGGGACTACGGGACATCGTTTCATGTCATCCTGGCGGCGGCTTTGGAGCGGCTGACCGGCACGACGCATGGGGTGGCGGATTATCCGGGATTCGCCGCCAGCGCGGACTACATGCAGCAGGTCACATCGCCGACCGGCCGGTTCTTCGCGTATTCCGACTGCAATCACACGAGCGGCGTGCAAGTCCCGCTCTTCTGGTTCGCCCGGCATTTTCAGCGTCCCGACTGGATCGCGTCCAGCATCGCGGTCCTCAACGAGCCGCCAGCTTCCGAGGACCGGAAGTCGTCCCCGGGAGGAAGGCTCTTCCCGCTCGCGCTGCTCTGGCTCGTTCCCCCCGATGCCCGGGCCGGTTCGCCGACCGCGCCGCCGCTGCGCTGGTACGGGCGGGGGCCGAATCCCCTCGTGGTCTATCGCTCCGCCTTCCACGACCCCGATGCCCTCTACTTTGCCATGAAGGGGGGCAGCCCCTCGCTGAGCCACGCCCACATGGATGCAGGTTCCTTTACCCTCACCGCCGAGGGCGTGGAGTGGGCTATCGACCTCGGCATGCAGGCCTACGAGAGCCTGGAGAAACTCAAGATCCCCCTGTGGGACAAGAATGGTGGGCGCTGGGGCGTCTTCCGCCTCGGGCCGGAATCCCACAACATCCCGCGCTACAATGGAGCGCCGCAGTCGCCGCAGGGCGCTGCGGCCTTCCGCCACGTCCGGCTCGATGGGCCGGCCCCCTTTGCTGCTCTCGATCTCACTGCCTTGTACCCGGACCAGGTCGCGGACGCGCAGCGCGGCTTCATGGTGCTCAAGGACAAGGCCGTGCTCATCCAGGATGAATGGAAAGCCCGCGACCGGGATGTCGACTTTAGCTGGCAATTTCTCACGCGCGCCGATGTACAGGTCGACGGTCGCAAGGTGCGGCTGACCCAGGGCGGCAAGTCTCTCGATCTCCTGGTGCTCGATGACTCCCCGGCCACGATCAAGGTCGAGCAGGCGGAGGACCTCATGCAGCCCTTCGATGCGCCCAATCCCGGAGTCAAGCGCGTGAGCGTTCACCGGAAGACCGCGCCCGGCGCGGAGGACAGGCTCCGGGTTCTGGCCGTCCCGGGATCGAGCGGAGCGGTGGAGCCGCCTGCGATGCAGCCCCTGGTGGACTGGAAGTAAAGCCGCCATCCGGCCCCTTCGGAAGGAGTGATGAAAAAATAGTCTGCTTGGCCGGATGAGGCGGCCTTGCATCATGGATGCATGGCCAAGTCATCGCCCCGTAAAAAACGCACCCAGCCAGAGATTCCATGGAGCCCTCGTCCCGAGGGAAGCAAGGATATCGTCTGGCGCTATCCTAATAATCCCATCCTCGGTCGCCGCGCCATTCCGTGCGCGCAGGCGATATATAATAGCGCCGTCATTCCCTTCGACGGCAGATATGTCGGCGTCTTCCGCGCCGATCACCTGAACGGGATGCCCAATCTGCATCTCGGCTGGAGCGACGACGCGCTCACCTGGAAAATCTCGAATGATCCCATCACGTTCGCACCCGGCGGCGACACCTCCCACCGCTCCGGATACGGGTACGATCCGCGAGTCTGCCGCATCGGGGCGGATTACTTCATCACGTGGTGCGCCGAGTATCACGGCCCGACCATCGGCGTGGCGCGGACCCGCGATTTCAAGAAGTTCGAGCGCCTCGAAAATGCCTTCCTTCCCAACAACCGCAACGGCGTTCTCTTCCCGCGCCGCATCGGTGGCAAGTACGCGATGCTCAGCCGCCCCAGCGACGGCGGACACACGCCCTTTGGCGATATCTTCTACTCGGAGAGTCCCGATCTCTGCCACTGGGGCAGGCATCGTCATGTCATGTCCTCCGGTTCGCTCTGGTGGGAGGGCGTGAAGATCGGCTCCGGCGCGGTGCCCATCGAGACGGAGGCAGGCTGGCTGCTGCTCTACCACGGCGTGCGCAGCTCCTGCAACGGCTTCGTCTACAGCATGGGCGCCGCCTTGCTCGATCTTGAGGAGCCCTGGATCGTGCGCGGCCGCATCACCGGCCCCATCCTCATGCCCGAGCTCGATTACGAGACCACGGGATCGGTGCCCAATGTCGTCTTCCCCTGCGCCACGCTGCATGACGAGAAGGATGGTCGCATCGCCATCTACTACGGCGCGGCGGATACGCATGTCGCTCTGGCCTTCGCCTGGCGCGATGAGCTGGTGGCGGAGATTCTCAAGTATCCAGTCAAAAAATAAGCATTAGGCATCCTCGCAGGCTTTCACGGGAAACTTAGCTTTCCCGTGAAGGCGGAGGATCGGGAAAGTCATCCCGGCACGGTCCGGAAAGGCGCAACCCGAGCTGTCGGATTGCTCCGGGAAGTGGGGCGGAATTCGGAAGCGTGCGCGAAAAAGGACGTTTTCGGGCCTCGCGGGTCGGTTTACTCAATTGTTCGAATGACGCCGCCCTACGCGACAGCGCGTGGAAGGATATGCTATGGAAAGGAGGGATATTGACTCCTCCGCCAATTGCCCGGCCTTGCTCTCATCCGGTGCTGCCCCGGCGCGAAAAGTTTCTTGCTAGGTGGCTAGGCCACCTGATAGGGCGGGAGACATGGCAATCGAAACCCCCACCGTGCACGAGCAGCTGATCCGGCTGTGTCAGGACGAACTGGAGGCGGGCCGCTGGCCGGCGGGGCAGCAGTTTCCCTCGGAGCGCGAACTGGCCGCGCGTCACGGCGTCAGCCGGGCCACGGCCAACAAGGTACTGTCCAAGCTGGCGAGCGAAGGCTGGCTGGAGATGCGCAAGGGCATCGGGTGTTTCGTCGCCGAGCGGCCGACGCTCTTTACCTCCCTCCGCCGCATCGAGAGTTTCACCGTTTTTGCTGCCGAGCAGGGATACCGGCCATCCACCCGGGTGGTGGACCTTGAGCCGCGCCACCGGGCCTCGGAGGCTGTCTGCGCCGCCCTGGGTGTGTCCCCCGGCGCGAGGGTGATTTTCCTGAAGCGTCTGCGGTTGATCGACAACGATCCCGTCATCCTGGAAGAGCGCTGGCTCCCGGCGGGGCTCTACCCGCGGCTCGGCCGACGGGAACTGGAGGGCTCGTTTTACCAGCTTTGCCGCGAGCGATACGGGCTCGTCGTCCAGCGGGAGGAGGCGGAGGTTCGCGCGGCGATTGCCCCCGCGTGGCCGGATGTTTCCTGGACGGCTCCCGCCTTGCGCCTGGAGGGCGTTGGTTTCGATGCCGATGGTCAGCCTCTCTGGTATCAGGTGCTTCACTATCGCGGCGACCGGTTCACCCTCAGCAACGTCGTCGACAGCGCGGCGGCTCTCCCCAGGATCGCCCTGAACTTTGGACCCAGCCGCCGGACGGCAGCTTCCCCTCTATGAAACACCCAACACTCAATGAACTGGCGAAGATGATCGACCACTCCCTCCTGCATCCCACCATGTCGGATGCCGAGGTGCGGGCGGGGTGCGAGCTTTCGCGTGATTACGGCGTGGCCACCGCCTGCGTGAAGCCCTACTGCATTCGTCAGGCGGTGGAGATTTTTGCCGGGACGGATGTCCTGGCCTGCGCCGTGATCGGGTTTCCGCATGGCAACAGCACCACTGGCATCAAGGTCATCGAGGCCGAGTCCGCCGCACTGGCCGGAGCCCGGGAGATCGATATGGTGGTCAACATCGGCAAGGTGAAGAGCGGTGAGTGGGATTACGTGCAGCGGGAAATCTCCCTCATCAACGAGGCGACCCTCGCGGCGGGCGCGATCCTCAAGGTGATCTTTGAGAATGATTTTCTGACCACGGAGGAAATCATTCGCCTCTGCGAGATCTGTTCCGAGGTCAACGTGGCCTTTGTCAAAACGTCCACGGGCTACGGTTTCGTGAAGCAGCCGGACGGCCAGTACAATTACCACGGCGCGACGCTTGAGCACCTCAGGCTGATGCGCAGGCACACGGCTCCCCATATTCAGATCAAGGCGGCAGGCGGGGTGCGAACCCTCGACGATCTGCTGGCCGTGCGCGAGATCGGCGTCACGCGTATCGGCGCGACCGCCACCAAAACCATCCTCAATGACGCCCTGCGCCGCGGCTTCCCCGGCACCGTGCCGCATCCTCATCTCGAAGAGGCCGGGGCTGGCGCACCGGGCGGATACTGACACTCAGACGCCATGCCGGATTTCTCTCCCGAGGATCGTTCCGCCCGCCCGCCCATCTCGCTGGTCGATGCGTACACCCATTGTCCGCTCTGCGGCTCAAACCAGCTGTCGCGCGGCGGCGGCTGCCTGAAGTGCGAGGCGTGCGGCCATCGGGAGTTTGGGAACCCCGTCACTGCAGTTGCCATCTTCCTCTTTGACGCGGAGGGCAGGGTTCTGCTCATTCGCCGAGGCCGGGAGCCTGCCCTGGGCAAATGGGCGCCGCCCGGCGGTTTTCTCGACGCGGGCGAGTATCTGGAAGAGGCCGTCGTGCGCGAGACTGGCGAGGAGACCGGGCTCGTCCCGGACAAGATTCGCTACCTCGCCTCCTTCCCCAATGCCTATGTCTATCAAGGTCTGGCGCGTCCTGTTTGTGATGTGTTTTTCACGGCGGAGGTGACGTCCGCCCATGTCACTATGCAGCACGGCGAGGTGGACGATTTCCGATGGATCAATCCACGGGAAATCGACCCCTGCGACCTTGCTTTCGACTCGATGCGGCGAGCGTTTGCGGTGTTGCTTCGCTCGATGCGCCGCCTACGCGATGACGAGATCGGGATTGCCCGGGCCGAAGTGCTTAAGCATGACGAGGGGATCAGTCAATGACGGATTGGAAATCACCACGCCGCTGCGCGCCGCCGCCTCGGTGACGAAGAACTCGTCCGAGGTCAGCTGCCCGTAGCGAATGAGCGTCGGCGTATCGGCCTGCCAGTTGCCGAAGCGGCCGTGGCCCTGGACGAAAATGACGCCATAGGCGGCGGCATCCGTGACCGTCACGGTCTGGCCGGGCAGCACGGTGAGTTCCTTCGCGCTGTAGGCCGGGGACCGGTAGCTGATCCACTTTTCCACGTACCCCGGAGTTTCCTCCGGCGGCCTGACGGGTTTCGGGCGCATGAAATGGTTCGCGACGAATTCTGGATCGACGTTCGCCTCCCAGTCCAGCACCTCGACGAGATAGTCGAAGTCCCCTGCGCGATCCGCCGGGCAGTCCTTCCAAAGCAGCTCCTCCTGCACGAGCTGATCCCCGGTGAGGGACTGGTACATCGCGTAGACGTCGGAGTTTCTTTGCGGCTCGTAGGTGCAAAGGCTGCCCGGCGCGTGCAGGATGCCGGGCGGCACGTCCCAGCCGGTGCCGGGTTCCAGTCGATACGCGCGGGAGAGGTTGGTGATCTTGTTGTCGCCCTTGGTGAAGTTGACGAGGCACTCGCGGATCTGGTCCCGAGTGGTGCCGGGCTCGATGCCGAAGAAGGTGTAGGGAAAGTCCCCGCCATGGTTGTTCATCTGGGGCGGAAAATAATACGACTCCGGCTTCCCGTTCTGCCCGACCAGCCGGGCGTGCTCGTCGCGGTGATGCACGTGATGGGGCAGCGCGCCCATGTTGTCGAAGAACTTCGAGTACATCGGCCAGCAGCCGTGCTCCGCCCAGATGCGTTCGCCGATGATGGCACCCTGGAGTTCGTCGATGGCATCGCGGAAGAGAATCTTTTCCGTGCGCCCACCGTCCTCGAATACCACGAAACTCAATCCTTCATGAAGCGCGGTGAGCGGGCCGTTGTTTGCGGGCGTGGTCGAGGAAAGCCAGCGCTCGTCGAATCCGCCCCGCGCGCTGCCGAGGGCATAGTAATCGTCGGGGTGGAGCTTGATGCGGCGTCCCGGGACGCAATAAAAGCGTGGGACCCAGGCCGGGGCGAGGCGCAGGATGCCGCCGCCTTGTTCGAGGGCGAGGGAAGTGAGGGAGTGTGTGTTCATGATGGGATGGAGATCAGACGGCGCGATATTCGAGCTGAAACATCGCGAAGATTGCAAAGTCCTCGAAGGCGAACTCGATGCCGCCCGGGATCTTGCGAAAAGGGTGCTTCCTTCGTCCCGGGAGGGAGCGCAGGGCGGTGGGCCGGAGCTTTTCTCCGAGGCGCACGCGGACCTTGCCTCCGCACGGGATCGGCTCCTCGTCCTGCCGCAGCGAGACGAGGCTGATGTTCATCTGCTGCTCGGCCGGTTTGTCAAAGACGGTCAGCTCGATGAAGGCGGGTGCGTCGGCCTCGACGGGGAGCGATCCGCCATGGAGCCGCCGGATCAGCCCGGCAAAGACGCGGCGGTTGATCTCGCGGTCTTCCTGCTCGATCGCCCCGGCGGAGTAGCACGCCCTGCCACGCTGAAAGCGATGCCACGTGATGCCGGGCGCAAACGGCTCCGGCCCGGGTGGCGAACTGTGGATGCTGGCGAAGGACGGGCGCAAGGCCGAGCCCTCGTTCTCCGTGCACCACGGCTTGGTGAGATGCGCGAGAGTCCTGGCCGTCCGATTCCGGATCTCGATCCATCCGCTGCGATGAATGAGATGATCCTGCGGAGCCGCCAGAGTCCGGAAACTCCGCTCCTGCGCCGTGAAATAGGCCAGCGAGTGATCCATCGTGCCTGCGGCGGAAACGCCGAAGACATCGGCCAGCCCGAAATCCTTCCGCCGCCGGCCATCGTCGGCCACCAGCGAGGAATATCCGCTGGCGTATAGACTGCCTCCCGCCGCGACGAAGGCCCGGAAGGCGCCCACCTCCTCGTCGGACAGCACGAGGACGTTGGGGAGGATCACGACGCGGTACTCCGCCAGCCTGTCGAGATGGCGCTTCGTCGCCACCGCGTACGGGATGTGGGCCTCCTGCAGGCTGCGGCCGGCGCGCATGGCGGCGTCGAGGTGGGGCATGCCGGAGCCGACAGCCATGTTGTCCGAGCGTGAGTCGAGCGCGCTGATCTGCGTGCCGCTGGCCTGGAAGTTGAACCGCGATTCGGAACTGATGTAGATGGCGACATCAGCGCGGAGATCGCCGCCGAGATATTTCTCGTAGGGAGTTAGCTTGGGAAAAATCCGACCGATACGCTCATAGACCTGCGGGTTCACCGTGCCCACCGGGTCGATGGCGTCGATGAACATAAATCCCGCCGAAAAGGCCGGGGCGAGGAAGGCCTGCATCTCCATCTTGGTCGCGGACTTCATCGTCACGTGATCCCGAAGGTCGGTGCAGCGCGAGGTCATGAACTCAAAGGGCTTCCTCACGCTCAGGTCCTCGAAGATCTTGCAGACGAGGCTTTGCTGCTCCGGAGGGCCGTAAAAATCTCCGCTCGCATAGTCGCAGACATCCGTCAGGTCGTACGGCATGGCTGTGCGCCAGTCGTGCAGCACGGGGCTGAGCTGATGCGTCGAGGTCATGGCGGGCCGCGTGCGTCGCACCGCGTCGGTGAGCAGCCCGGCGAGTTCCTTCATCCAGCGTTCCCGCGCCCGCTGAAAGGCCATCCAGACGGGATTGTGCCAGTCGATCACCGTCGGCAGGCTGGTTCCCTCCTCCTCCTGGAACCGCCGCTCACAATGCGGGCAGTAACAGACGAAGGGCCAGAAGAGCATGTCGAAGAAAATGCCGTCAAACTCGTAGCGCCCGCAGAGTTCCTCGGTTTGCGCCACGGCAAAGTCGCGGTAGGGCGAGTTGGGGCAGCATGTCCCGTAGCGGTTGTCTTCGTAGGCCGCCTCGCCGTTGTGGGGGAGGATGCGCCAATCGGGATGCTCCAGGAACGCCGCATTGTTGTAGACCGCGCTGTAGTAGGCGATGACGGAGAGATCCCGGGCGCGGGCGTGCCGGAGCACCTCGCCGACGAAATCCTTTTTCCCGAGAGCCTGGTGGACAGGGCCGAGTTTGGACGGGTAGAGCGCCGGGCCGACGTGCGAGTTGCAGTAGACCATGATCGAGGTGCTGCCGCCCTTGCCCAGGGTGTTGACGAACTTGCGCGGATCGAGCCCGGCGAGGAAGCGCGGGTCCCAGTCCGGGATGTGAATGTCGACCAGAAACCGCCGGAAGCTCCGCCGATACCAGTCGTTCAGCGGAGACACAGGATGGGCGGGAGATTTCTTCGAGTCAGAGGAATCTGACCGACTGAGGGACTTCATTCCTCCATCGTGCTGATGGGAAAAAACCTCTTCAATAGGACAAAAATGATATCTATATGAGGAAAGTGACGGCGTGATGCGCTGTCACGAAATCCTCGGAACCTTCACCATATGAACTGGCTGGACCGCATCGCCCCTCGTCCCAACATCCTCTGGCGCGGACCGTGGCCGTCGCGCTTCGTCGAGCCTGCGCGATATCTCTACGATCACGAACTGGTGATCGTTTCCCGTGGCGACTACATCCTGCGGGTCGGGGAGCAGGAGTGGGAAATGCGACCGGGCATGTTTGCCATCATCCCCCCGGCGGCCAATCACGTCAGCATCGTGCGCAAGGGGCCGGTCTATCGCTCCTGTGTTCACTTTGACTGGCTGGCGGAGCCCGCTCCGGCGCGCCCGATTTGCAGCTACCATCCCCGCCGCCCGGCGGCGAAGAAAGTGGTGCCCCCGCCCGCCTTTGTGCCGGAGGGCTGCCTCGTGGGCTCGTATCGGGACGATGGCGCCATCACCGCGTTGCTCGACACCCTTTTCTTTCGCTGGCAGACGGGGGATGCCATGAGCCGCAGCCTGTGCCGGGGCGGGTTGCAGGAAATACTGATCCGGCTTCTATGGCCCGCGGACCGCGCCGGGCGTCCCGCCGCATCCTCCTCCCAGCTCGCCTATGCGGTGAAGGAGGCGCTCGATACCAGCGCCCTGCGGGGCGGGGGTATTCAGGCCTTGCTGGCGGGACTGGGGTGCAGCTATGCCCACGCCTGCCGGGTTTTTCACAAAAGCTTCGGCCTGACTCCGGTCGCCTACATCACCGCGCAGCGGCTGGAGCGTGCCAAGAGCCTCCTCGGCAATTCCCGGCTTACGGTCGCCGAGGTCGGATACGAGTGCGGCTTTCCCGATACCGGTTACTTCTGCAAGCGCTTCCGCCAGAGCACCGGACTCACGCCCGGAGCCTACCGCTCAAAGCTCGAGACCGCCTAGGTGTGGAGTCTCAACAGGTTATTCATGGAGAGACGGAGTTGAGCGATGGGAGAGGAGAGGTTGAGAGCGGAATGAGGGCGATGCCAGTTATAACGGTGGAGGAAGGGATTTAGGCAGTTTTGGCGGTGGGCGGAGTTGGAGTAGG
>JAFKMU010000032.1 GCA_017305195.1 Verrucomicrobiota bacterium
GACTTCTTACCAACCGAGGGCACTACATTGCTTGCTTTAACGATGGCAAGCCTGCCCTCCAAGCCATTGTCAGCGCCTCCTACGACGTTTTGATTACCGACAATGACATGCCTCACATGACGGGACTGGAGCTTGTCCGAGAACTCCGCAGAATAAAAAGCCCGATCAAAATTATTGTTACCTCAGGCTACTTGGAACTCGAAATGGAAGAGCAATACCGGGAATTGGGCGTTCGGGTGTTTTTACCCAAACCATCACCGGACGAAAAAGTTTTCAGAGCGGTCGAGGGCTGACGGGCGAGAGAAACAAGGCAGCGTTCATCGTGCGCGAAGAGGCCGCTTTCTAGTCCACGAAAGGTTGCTCCAAAATTGGAGCAGGGACGGCTTTTTCCCCCGGCAGAGTGGCGGGGATGAAAACGCACATCCTTCCCGAAGACGATCTTTGCCACTCCGACCGCCGCCACCCGGTTGATTTCCTCGAACCCCTTCCCACACCGGAAGATCAGCTTCAGCGTATCTGCGAAGTCCTGAGCCGCACTTTCGGCTGGGTGGCCGAAGCGGACACTGTTGAACAGAAAGGACTGCGAGCTTCCGTGGTCCTGTATTGCGTGCGGGCCGATCTTCTCGGCGCAGCGACCCTTGAACAACTCGGCGCAACGATCGGAGCCCCGCAGGCCGTGGTGGACGAGTTGGTGTCTGACTTCTGCCATAGTATCGGCTGGTAACATGAGTGCGGCCATCCAACAGGCCGCTGACCAAGTGCGAGGCATTCCCTTGGGAGAACTCCTCCGCTGGCACGGCTTCAAAATTACCCAGGAGGGTGTGAGCATTCGCGCCCGGAGCAAACACCACAACATTGTCGTCACCGGTAGCAAGTGGTTTGACAACAAGGCAGGCGTAGGTGGAGCCGGAGCCATCGACCTGCAAATGCACTTGTGCGGCGGCGATTTCCAAACCACCTGTCACATTCTCGCGGAAGGCTTTCGCCCCACCGGTTCGGGGTTGGCCTTTCCTCCCGGCAAACGGCCCGCGGATCGACGCCGGCCTTTCGAGGAACTGGCGGCCCAATATGCGGTGCCTAGCCGAGGGAATTGGTCGGTAGCCCGTGAGTACCTGGTGGAAACCCGCAAGATCGACGCCGAACTCGTGGATGACCTGCATGGGCGCGGCTCGATTTACGCAAATAATCATCGGCCCAATCCCGGCATTGTCTTCCTGCATCGGAGCCAGCACGGAAAGGTCGAAGGAGCCACCTTGCGGGATACTCGCCACGAATCCAGCTTCCGTCCGTGTCTCGGCAACAAGCTCACCGCATGGTTTTCGATTGGCGATTTGGCCAAGGCTCAGACCGTCGTAGCGGTGGAATCACCCATTGAGGCTCTGAGTTACCACACGCTCTTTGCGAGCCGAAACGACCCGTTGGCCATCGTCAGTTGTTCCGGTTCCATCGTGCCGGAAGATCTGATGTGCCAAGCCTATGACCGCCGCCAAAGGTTCATCGTCGCCTTGAATAATGACGATGCCGGGGAGTTTGGATGGCAGAAAGCCTGGGACAACACCACCGAATGGACCGGCTTCAGAATCAGTTCCGCCTGTCCCCAGTGTAAAGACTGGAACGCCGATTTGGTTGCCTCGCAGCGCATCACCAACGCCCAACACGTTTCCCTCCACCTATGAATTCCGATCCGCACTACACCATCTTGGAAACTTACTTCTTCGGCTACATCGATCGCGGAGTGGGAGCCGATGAGACCCCGCTATTCACCTGTAGGCTCGATGAAAGACCGCTGGCGGTAGCCGTGGCCGACGAGTTCCAAATTTCTCCGACCTCCGCTGAAGAAGCCATCGATCTCGCACAAAGGGAGGTGGCACTGTGAATCGGGATATTTATCAGGTCATTACCGACCGCTTCATTGAGCAGTTAAAGAAGGGCACCGTACCTTGGCAACAGCCTTGGATTAGCAGCGTCCAGAACATCGTCTCCCGAAAACCATACCGGGGTATCAATGCCTTTACGCTCGGCATGACAGATCGAACTTCCCCATTCTGGCTCACCTTCAAGCAGGCACTCGATCTCGGAGGACATGTCAAAAAGGGAGAGAAATCCCTCCCTGTCATTTACTACAAAATCCTCGAGAAGCGGGATGGAGCCGGGAATATTATCGTCCGGGAAGATGGCCGACCGGCCCGTATTCCGTTCGTCCGCTGGGCCAACGTCTTCAATTTCGACCAGACTGAAGGCATCGAGGCTCCTCGGATTGAGACCACACAGAGCAGTGTTCAACCTTTGAAGAAGGCGGCCGCCATTGTCGAGAACGCAAGGCTTTGCCCGATCCGCCATGCGGGATTTGCGGCGGTCTATTCACCTAAGGAGGACGAAATCCGTCTCCCGGCGCCGACCACATTCCGCAGCATGGAGGATTATTACCAAACCCTCTTCCATGAAATGACTCATGCCACCGGACATGAGAGGCGACTCAACCGGGAGGGTATCACCCAGCCGATCAAGTTCGGTTCGGAAAGGTATTCCAAGGAGGAGTTGATAGCGGAACTCGGAGCGGCCTTCCTCGCCAACGAGGCTGGCACCCTCAACCAGGTCCAGTTCGACAACTCCGCAGCCTATTTGGCTTCGTGGATTCAGAAGTTTGAAAACGATCCGAAGATGATCGTTTCTGCCGTCTCCCAGGGCCAGCGGAGCGCCGATTACGTGCTTGGGATTGATCTTAATGAATCCCTTCAAGAGAGCCAGATTCCGTGTGAAGAGATGGCCCCAACCTCCGCGTTGGCGATGGCTTCCCAGCAAAAACCGAGTCACAGAATCGCATCCGGCATTCAGACCCCACTTGGTCCACTAACCGGAAGAGTTACATCCAGGCAGGAGGCAACCGTCTCCCGGATAGAACAATCTCCCAAACAAGGGATCCGTCTGTGAATTCTCAACTTGCCCACATGGCGCACCTGCGTCTGGACGCGCTCATTGGAAACCGTCGCACCAGTTCGCCGGGGCTTCGACTTCTCACCCCGCTGCCCTTTGCTCCGGTTCCCAATCAGCGCACTTTTCCTGATTCGCAGGATTTTAGCCGCCCATTCCACCCGTCCTCGCCTTCCTCAAAGCTCCGGCTCCGGGCGGAAGGAATCGGCGGCATAACCTCTCTCGACCTCTCGACCGGAGTCCTCGGAAACCGTGTTCCAGGCCTCCTTCAACCATCTTCCCGACTGACCGGGCTTTCCTACCTCAACGGTCATTTCCCAAGGTTCAATGACCGACAGGATAGCACTTTCCCTAGGGAAAGTGCGGGGTGGGCCGCATCCGCTATTTTCCCGCCTTTCTTCCGCGTGTCAGGCACGCTCCAGAGGGCATTCGCCTGCGGCTCGTTTTTCCAACGCATTCGCTCCCAATCCCAACCCTGATTTATTATGCCACGTCAGCCGCAACCCGGAATCGTCCAGTTCGCTCTTGATATCCCGATCGACGCGAAACTGCGTTTTGAATCCCTCCACGCTTCGTTCGGTTTCAAAAACAAAGCGCAAACTTTCGCGGCCATTCTTTATCACGTGTCCACCCAGGACAAAATCGATCCCGCCGCGCTCGGCCGCATCGAGGCCGGGGTGAAGGAAACTCTGCGCTTGCTGGAATCTTTCCAATGAAGAATGGGCAGATTTTCGCGCACAAGTCCACCGCCCGCGGGCGCTTGGATTTGGAATATCTCGATGAAACTTCCGGACGAAAGGTTTCTCTGCGCGAGCATGCCAAGATGGAGCAGCAGATCGGGCGAAAGCTCAAAGGCTTCACCGACTACGCATCAAAGGAAACGCTTGGCCAGGTTCATGTCGGAGGATTTTTTCACGACCTCATTCGCATCAACCCCGACGGTTCCAGTACGGCTCCCTCGCGTCTTTCCAACGACGAGCGCAAGCGCCGCACCACCGAAACGTGGCAGCGTCATCTCGGAAAATTTCCCTCGCAGGGAAAGCGTCCGGTCATAGCGCATCGACTGATCTTCTCCATGTCCACCGATCAGCACAACGCGCTGGTTTCCGCCGGAATCAATCCCGATCAAGTGCTGCATGCCACCATGAAAAAGGTCATGCGGAAGTTCGCTGAGTCGTTTCATCCCGGCGACTCCATCGGCTACGCCTACGGATTGCATCACGACGCTGCTCATCTTCACGTTCATGTCGCACTTTGTCCCCGCACGGAAAAAGGGTGTTATGTCGGATGCAGTACCTCCCGTTTCAGCCAAACCAAACACAAGCGGCAGATGGATCGAATCCGCTCTTGGTTCGAGCAGGAAAACCAACGATGGGAGGTCATTTTGAGTTCCCCGCAAAAAATCGAGCAAGCCATTGCGCCCCGGCTCGACTCGGATCGGTTTGTTTTTGCTCCTCGTCTCAACGTGGCTCACCTGCAAGCCCTCCGCAGCACACAAACGGCGGAGGCAATTCGGTTGCAGCAACTCTATCAAAGCATTCGAAATTTGGAGGCGGCTATCCTTGCCACGAGGCAACAGCGGACCGTCCAGCGCAATGCCAACTATCTTTCGAGGTTTCTTGGACAGCGCAAGTCAAAGTTCGCGCGCACGATTGAAAAAGTTGCGGCCAAGGTGGAACAGCGCTCCCTCCGTGAAATGCAGGCGCTCCTTTTCAAGATCAAGCGCGACTACCGCGCCGCCCATAAACGCTATACCCAACTTCACGGATTCAACAGTTATGCCCATCGAAGCACCCAATCACTCGTCCATCGGCAGCCGGTCCAGAAGCTCTGAGTTCTACCTTTGCGAGAACTTCGCCTTCCGGCCTGCCAACGTAGACGGGTTTTCCCACCAGACCTTTGATGACGGCTCCGGCATCACGACCGTCAATTTCAAAGCCTACACCCAGAGCATTCCCGACCCGAAGCAGCGGCTGTTCCAATTCCTGATTTCCGTCCTTCAACCCCAATCTCTCGATGAAGATTCTTGATTCCCTTCTAACCATGTTCTGCGTCATCGGTTCGCTGGCGGCGTATTTTCTCCTGCCTCCACCGCTGTCGTATATGGTGATCGCCGTTTGTGCGATCTTCGGAGCTTGGGCGTTGTTGTCCGCCGATCATTCCGAAAAAATTATCATCCGAATCGGCGGACTCTCCTGGACGATGGAGGATTTCGTGCGCGGCTGGCTCATCACCGGGCGCACCGGCTCCGGCAAGACTCAATCCGCGATCAACACCCTGACGTTCCAGCTTTTCCAGAATGTCAGAAATTGGGGCGGGATCTGCCTCGATCAGAAAGGACTCTATTGGGAGATCATTGTGAAGATGGCTGCGCATTTTGGGCGCAGCAATGACTTGGTCTTGCTTCAAACCCGGCCTCTAGGAAAAGATATGCTCTGGCGTCCGCCGCATACGATCAATCTGACGGGAAACCCAGATGTTCCGGCCTCCACGTATGCCAAGGTCATCGTGGATACGGCGGTTTCGTTGACGGGCGGCAAAGGTGGGAATCCGTTTTTCGTCACCAAGGCGCAACTCGCCATCCAGACGGCGTTTGAAATCCTTCGCCACATGGAAGCGTATGTCACAATTCCAAATATTCACCGCTTGCTCCTCAATAGGGAAGATGGTCAGGCCGCCATCGAGGAACTGACCAATTTCGGAGATCAACGCTCGAAAGATTTGCTGGCAGCATTTCGCAGCCATCTGGAACAGCCACCGGAACA
>JAFKMU010000064.1 GCA_017305195.1 Verrucomicrobiota bacterium
CCGAACCGCCTCGACCATCAAGGCTCGACTGCGGGGCAAAAGCCGTGCGTTATTGTGGACGTTCATGTGAGTGGTGGAGTCGAGGTTGGTTCTTCACAAACCCATCCTCTCAACTCTCCCTCACATGAACAACCTCCTGAAACTTCACATCTAGGCGGGCAATGGCCGGCTCGTCAAATCGCGGAGCGGAAAAAGGCGAACAGCCCTCCCCGGGAATTTCGTTTTCATCGTTTCATTCTTAAGAAATGAAACGAGAAACGAAATTCATTCCGCCGGTGGAGTGCAAGTCGCAGGTGATTTTCGACAAACACCTTAAAGACATTTGAAGGACCTTGTGGCAATCTCCCTACCCGTGGCTTTTTTACGCTTTGGCCTCATCAGTCTGCTGGTCTCCCTCCTTTGTACCGGCGGGCAGGCGGCGGAACCGCCCACGACCATCGCGGTGTACGCCCGCCACACCTTCCGCGGCGTTTCCAAAGCCGTACCACCGGGGACGATCAACCTCCCTGGCATCGGGTTTCAGTTTTCTCCGCCGATGTTTGCCTACGGCATGGACGCCATGCCCGAGGGGCTGCGCATCGCGGAAACGGTTTATCCCCAGGGGTTGCGCACCGCCGTCGAGATGGCTGGCCGGGCGGTCGGGGCAAAAAAGCTCGATCGGCGCTGGGATCTCATCCGGCCCGACCTTGGCACCTCGCGCGATTTTGAAACCGCACTTTCCATCCGTCGAGGGCTGGGAGGCAATGTCCCGCTGGTCGGCGTTCCCTCGCGCGACACCGAGGTGAAGGACTTCGTGACTTCGTTCGACTTGACCGTGCTTGCGCCGGAGACCGTCGAGGAGTTTCGCCGCAAGATCACCCCGGAGGAGAGTCACGTCATGCGCCAGTCGACCGCCGGGTTTCTGCAAGCTTTCCAACAGGCGGCCCTGGGCGCGGTACGCCCCGTCGCGATACCGCCGGTATTCCCGAATGGAAAGTCGGAGGCTCCGATTTTCCGGGAGACTGCCAAACTCGCTGTGTCGATGGAGATGGCCTCCGCCAAGGGCCCTCCGCTGCGCGTGCTCTTTGACAAAACGGCCGGGCCAACAGATATCGGAGAGCTGATCCGCACAGGCCTGAAAGTCAGCGCGGCCCGATGGATAATCACCAACCCCGGCTCTGTCGGCACCGTGCAGGGATGGTACCCCATCCACTATATCGACCAGCTGCCGCCCGGTTCCCGGCAGATCCTCGTCGGCCATGACGTTCAGTTTTTCTTCATCCTGCGCAGCCTGGGGCTGATTTCCCTGGCCGATGACTTCCATGACGGCCCTGTCCTGCCGCTGGAATCGGTCATCTTCGCTTTCCGCGGCGACCGGGTAGCCGTAGTAAGGCTCCAGGTCCAGCTCCTGCGCGACGGCTCGGCGGGAAAATTCCGGCCCGCGCTTCTCTGGCAGGGCAGCCGGAGCGAGTGGGACGCCCGCCTCGCCCGTATCCGGGAGCAGTTGGAAAGCCATCCCGACACAGCCCGACTCCTCCGCACCCATCGCCAGGCGGAGCCGATCGTACTCAAGGTCGATCAGGAATAGACGGCGGCGCCTCGCACGGAATCACCGTCACCTCCGCCCCGGGAGCCACCCGTTCACAATCCCGAGGCCGACATCAAGCAGCCCGGGGCAAAATGACCCGGGAGCTCAACGCATGGACGGCAGACTCGCAACAACCGCCCGCGCGGCAAGACTCCCGGGGATATCAGGTTTCCGGCTGACGCAAACCGTACGCGAAACGCACCGCTCCCGCCTTATCGCCACCAGATATTGCGCGTACGCGGGTTCCCGGCGGACTCGAAGGAGTCGCCCTCGTCGGCGATGACCTTGTCGAGTTCCTCGATGGTGAAGTCGTAGCCATCCTGCACCGCCGAGGCGACAAACTCCTCCTTCGTCTCGAAGGCGTTGTATTTCGCGCGCAGGTCCTTGTCTTTGCCTCCCGCAAGCAGCAGGCGTTCCACGTTCTCTCTGGACATATATGATGATGGACGGATTTGTGCATCACGTCCGGAATGGCGTCCGCCACCCCGACCGCGACGCGGTTGCTTTCGTTCCACCAAGACAGGGCCGCTACCCTCCCAACCGGGAAAATGCCCCTGCACCCAAGGCGTCTGTTACGGATTTGATCATTAGCAGGTATGCGCCTGCCTGACAAGTCGCCAGCCATGCGGGCTAAGTTTCCCTCTCGTTCACAGCCCGACTGTCTGGCAGGATCAACCAGTCACTCTTTTTCACCTGATGGCCAGACCTCGCCTCCTTCAGATCCAGGGCAGCACGCGCGCCGAGCGCCTTGCCGTGACGGCACAGGCTTCCGAGGCTGTCATCGCCTGCCGCGGCTACATCCTCGACTACCATCAGTTTTCCAACATGGCGGTATGTTTCACCATCGAGATTCCTCCCGCCAGGCTCACCGAGCTCCGCGCCCAGCTCGCCGCGCTTGAGATCGACCTGAAGCCCCCGGCTCCAGAGGAACAGTCTCTCCTCTCCGCAGCAGCCTCTCCCGACGAGGTCGCCGCCAGCCTGAGGATCGCATTCATTCACAATGAGCCCGACTTGCGAATCGAGATCCCAGCCATTCCCGGCTGAGAATAAGGAGTCGATCGGGAACCATCAGGCTGGACGAAGGCAAACTTTCCTCAGGGCTCCACGCCGACCCGGGAAACAAATAGAAATCCATTTTGCAAAATCCAGACGTTTCTCACGTAGAGCGCTCACCCTTCGCCACGGCCCAGCCTCAAAAGAAAATTTCAGAAATACGCGATATTATGAATGCTTCGTGAAAACCTATCGCTCCGCTTGTTTCCAAGGCCCAATCCTCATTCACCCGCTCCACAGTCCCAGGTGAAGCCCCCCGTCGTGCGACTCTCTGCTTTCACTCGCATCGTATTCCCCGTTACACTGCGAGTATCGGGTTTACACACGTACAGGACGGTAAGTCCCGATGAGTTGTAAATCCGATGAACCTCCTCCGTAAACTGTCGTCGATTCCCCGCTCGCGACTGCTGGTGTTTCTGGGAGGCATGCTGTTTCTCGGGTTCCTGCTGACCAGCACGATCAGCTACCTCGTGTCGCGGCAGTCGATCCGATCCGCCATCCTCCAGAACGAGCTCCCGCTCTCCAGCAACAACATCTACTCGGAGATCCAACACGACCTCTTTCGCCCCATCCTCATCTCATCCCTGATGGCGAATGACACCTTCGTGAAAGACTGGCTGGTGCGCGGGGAGAAGGACGAGTTTGCCATCACCGACTATCTCGCCCACATCAAAAAGAAGTACGGCACGATCACCGCCTTCCTCGTCTCGGAAAATACGAGAAAATACTACAATGCAACGGAGGTGCTGAAAACCGTACGCGAGGACAACCCCGCCGATGCATGGTTCTTCCGCGTCCGCAAAATGACCTCGGACTACGAGATCAACGTGGACCCCGACATGTCGAACAGCAATGCGATGACGATCTTCATCAACTATCGCATCCTGGGCAAAGATGATGAATTCCTCGCGGCGACAGGCGTGGGCCTAAGCGTAAGCGCGGTGAAATCTCTCATGCAAAAGTACCGCGAGCGTTACCAGCGCGACGTCTACTTTTACGACCGCGAGGGTGCGCTGGTACTCCGCAGTCCGGCTGCTCCGGGAACCGAGGGGGTGATCCCCTCCCACGCCAACGAGAAGGCGATGAAGACGATCCTCCAGCAGGTCGCCAAAGGCAATAACGCCGCCGAGATGTCCGTCGTCGCAAGCAACGGCGCCCTCGCCAGCTACCGTTACATCCCGGAACTCAACTGGGTCCTCGTCGTGGAGCAGGCCTCCGACGGTACGGACGCCATTCTCTACAAGACATTCGGCCTGAATTTCCTGGTCTGCATCGCCGTCGCCGCCCTCCTCCTCGGCATCTTTCACAAAACCATCATCCGGTATCAGCGCAACCTGGAGTCCAAAAATGCTCAACTCGAGCGGGCCAACATCGCCCGCGACAGGCTCTTTTCCATTATCGGGCATGACCTGCGCGGCCCGGTCGGCAATCTCAAGACTTCGCTCGATCTGCTCAGCAATGACTCGCTCGACATGGAGACCTTCAAGGAAATCCGCGACGATCTGCATCGGGGGGTGGATCACGTGCTGATCGCGCTCAGCAACCTCATGGAGTGGGGCAGCCTGCAGACCAACCCGCTGGAGGCCAAGCCGGAGCACGTCAACCTGCGCGCGGCCGCGCACGACGAAATCCAGCTCCTCCGCCTCCTCGCCAAGGAAAAGTACATTCACCTGGAAAATATCATCCCGGCGGAAGCCTCGATCATCGCGGACTCGCGGCAGATCAAATCCGTCCTCCGCAATCTCCTCTCCAACGCGATCAAGTTCACCCAGATCAACGGCCATATCTCGTTTTCAGCCCAAAAGGCCGGCGATCAGTGGAAGCTCGAAGTGACGGACGACGGCGTGGGAATGGACCCGGAGCGAAGCCGTTCGCTTTTCGATGACGATCCCGACTCGACACTCGGCACCAAGGGTGAGCGCGGACTCGGGCTCGGGCTGCAGCTATGCATGGACTTCGTTCATGCCAATGGCGGAAGCATCTCCGTGGACAGCCGACCCGGGGAAGGAACGACATTCCGGGTCTCCCTGCCTGCCGCGCCAGATCTCCCGGCTGACTCACTCTCCTAGGAAGCGGCATTGGCGCGGGCGCCGATTTGTGTTACCCCATTCCGCCATGGTTATCGCACCCCCGACTGACCGATCCGCCCGGCGAAACCGCCGTTCATCGTCCGCCCGTGCGCGAAGGCATGTTCCAGGCGAGACCTGCGCATGCTGCAGCCCTGCGGTGCAAGCCATCCTGCAAAGAGTAATGAATGCCGGGATCGCCTCGCCCGAGAATGGAGTCCCTCTCGCCGCAGTGACGCCCCACGTTGAGAACCATCCGGTCGGTCACGACACGCTGACCGCCTCGGTGCGACAGCCGGAGGTTTTTTCCAATGTCCGGCTCTTTGACGGCATCAATCTTGAGATCCAGACCGGCCGCGCCGTGCTGGTCGAGGGAGACCGCATCACAGCCGTTATCGATGCGGGGGAAAAGATCGCCGATGCCCAGGTGATCGACGGCCGGGGGGCATTGCTCATGCCGGGACTCATCGACGCCCACTGGCACTCCACGCTCTGCGCCATCCCGCAGATGGTGGCAATGACCGCAGACCCGGGCTACATCCATCTCGTGGCAGCCCGCGAGGCCGGGCGCACACTCCTGCGCGGTTTCACCACCGTGCGCGACGCGGGCGGGCCATCCTTCGCCCTCAAGCGCGCCATCGACGAAGGTATCACCCCGGGCCCGCGCATCTTTCCCTCCGGCGCGATGATCTCGCAAACCTCGGGGCATGGCGATTTCCGCCTGCGCGGAGAAATCCCGCGCTCTCCGGCTGGACCGCTCAGCCATGCGGAAGTGCTCGGAGCCTCGATGATCGCCGATGGCGAAGCCGAGGTGCTGCGCCGCGTGCGCGAGCAGCTCATGCTCGGCGCGACCCAGATCAAGCTCATGGCCGGGGGCGGTGTGACCTCGTCCTACGATCCACTCGACAGCCTGCAATATACGGACAAGGAATTACGCGCCGGAGTCGCCGCCTCCTCCGACTGGGGCACCTATGTGATGGTGCACGTCTACACGCCCGGAGGCATCCAGCGCGCCATCCGCGCCGGAGTCCGCTCCATCGAGCACGGTCAGCTGGCCGACGAGGAAACCGCCCGCATCATGGCGGGCGAGGGCGTCTGGTGGAGTCTCCAGCCTTTTTTCGGAGATGAGGATGCCAATGCCCACGACGCCGCAGGCCATGCCAAGCAGCGCCTCGTCGCCGAGGGAACCGCCCGCGCCTACGAGCTGGCCCGGCAATACAAGATCAAGACCGCCTGGGGTACCGACATCCTTTTCTCCCCGGCCAACCTCCCCAACCACGCCCGGCAGCTTGCCAAGCTGACGCGGTTCTACGCCCCCCTTGAGCTGCTCCGCATGGCGACCGGCTCGAATGGCGAGCTCCTCAAAATGTCCGGCCCCCGCAACACCTACGGCGGAGACCTCGGCGTCATCACTCCCGGCGCTCTCGCCGACATGCTGCTGGTCGAGGGAGATCCGACGAAGGACCTCGATTTCCTGACCGACCCCGACAATCTCCTCGTCATCATGAAAGGCGGCGTGCGGGTAAAGGACATCCTCCCGGCGCATTGACGCCGGGAGAACGCATTCCCCCCCTCGCCTTACTGGCAAAGCTGCAGGATCTCGTTCGCGCCCAGGGCGCGATTGTGAATCGTCACCTGGTCGAGCAGGCCCTGGAGGGATTCCGTCGCCGAGGTGGAGTCCGTCCGCGTCCCGAGCACCAGCGCTCCGCTGCCAACCTTGATCTGGGCCAGAGCCGCCGTGGGTATGTTGGAGTCGGGAACTCCATTGACGTAAAACTGCACCGAGGCCGTGCCGCCATTCACCGTGACCACAGCCGCCACATGAGTCCACTGGTTGAGAGGAACGACCTGGGTTCCATTGAAGGGCGTGGGCGACGATGTGCCATTCCCCACCAGCAGATTCAGCGTGCCGTTGGTGTTGAAACGCAGGCGATATCCGTTGTTGAAGCTCTTGGCGATGAGGTTCGGCTTGCTGGCAAAGGAGGCGGACTGCACCTTCACGAAAGCCCCGAGAGTCACCGCCGTCGTCATGCGCAGCGAGGGGCTGTCCGGCGCCACCACACGCGCTCCGGCCCCGTCAAAGGCCGCCGCGCTGTCCTGCTCCACGGCATCGGTCGAGTATGTCACTCCGCCCACGATTGATCCATTATTTCCTGATCCCGACTGGTCGGCAA
Source organism: Verrucomicrobiota bacterium (assembly GCA_017305195.1). Lineage (GTDB taxonomy): Bacteria > Verrucomicrobiota > Verrucomicrobiia > Chthoniobacterales > Terrimicrobiaceae > Terrimicrobium. Next base: position 6,861 of record JAFKMU010000064.1, read on the forward strand.
CGCTTTGCTCAAATCCATAGTATCCGACCAGCCCTTGCGTCGGGAACAGCGCCTGCGCTGGCTGGCCCTGGTGCAGCAGGGACTCCCAGGCGATGTGATAATAAAGCTGCCCCCACAGCCCCGTGGCAAAGACTCCCGCAGGCGCGGCTATGCGATACCAAAGCTCGCTGCGTATCGTCGGCAGCAGCTGCTCCAGCTTTGGCAGAGGCGCGCCGAGGTTGTCGTGAAGGCGGTTGTAGGCGATCTCAAACGGCGCGGCAAGACCGTCTCCGGCATTCAGCACCCCCGAGGCCGCAAGTGCGGCGGGCAGAGGCTCGGAGAGGCGGAATCCCGCATGCAACTCGAGGAATTTTGAGAGGCGATCCTGGTACCCCGAGTAGAGGTCAATACCCTGATGCCACGCCATCTCCGACACGTTCATCGCGGCGGTGAAGCCAAACTCCACATGCCCGAGATCACGAAAAGTCTCCGCGCAAAGCCCGTCCACAAAGGCCGGCACGGGATTCGTGATGCTCTTGCGGTTGGCCCCCATGTACCATTGGTCCATCAGGGTATACCCGCTGGCTGCGGGCATGAGCATCATCGTCTTGTCATCGCCCTTGCCCGTGTAGGGATAGTTCGGATATCCGCTGCTGAAGGTATACAGCCAGTCGCTCGACGATCCCATCGTCGGATAAAGATCCTGGTGCATCGCCCAGAGCGTATTGGCATCGGGCTGGGTGACAAAGTAATCCGCCTGAATGGGCGTCGCGCCGTCGGAGGCGAGATAGAAGTAGCACGGGATATAGCTCACCCACTGGTGCAGCCCCATGTAGAGCGCGGCGCGGTCGTCGTTAAAGATGCCGATCGCCACCAGAGCGTTGCAGACCGACAACTCGCGATTGCCATACGCGTAGCGAAACTTGAGCACCGGCAGAAACGCCCGGCTGAACATCGCCTGCACGTTGGCCGTATCTGCCGCCGTCCAGCCTGACCCCGGCGTATTGCGCAGGAGTTCCGCCGCAGGAGCCATGATCGACGCCGCCCAGGCCGGGGCGAGATACCAGTTCCCCACGTTATGAAAGTTCTGCACCGTCGAGGCCCACGCGTTGAGGATCGTCCGGGCGTTTTGCGCGTAGTTCACATCTCCCGTGAAATAAAAGATCAGCGCCTGATTGTACGCCGCATAGGAGTCCTGGAGAAAGCTCGTCTCCGTCGTTGGCTCAGCCGCCGCCTTGTTTGTCCACGTCAGCTTCGAGTACCCGCTTTTCGTCAGATTCGTGTAATACGTCTTCCACGGCTCGACGTTGCCCTGGATCTTGCCCTTGATGAAATCCAGCTCGGCCTTGGAGTTCATCATGCTGCCGTCATGGACGATGGTCAGGTTTTGCACATGGTTCTTCACTGCGGGAAGATCAGCCGTTCCGGTAACGACTAATCCCATGGAGGAAGCCATGGAGATAAACGAAACGACGCCAAGCGTCAGGAGGGATTTTTTCATAATTCAGGGGAGAATTGGGGAAAGAAACTCCCCCGCCTTTAGCCCCGGAAGCCCAACTGTACAACGATCACGAAGTGCTCACTGTAGAAGCAACCGGACGCGTCCTGCGCGGGAGAGCCGATTACCCCGCAACCAGCTTCCGCGCCATCTCCTTGTTGACCCTGGCGATCGAGGGATCGCGGGTGGCGTGGGCGATGATGGTCGCGCCGGAGATGAGGCTCATCATTTGCGGGACGAATTTCTTGTAGTCCCTCGGGCGTACTTTCTTGAGCAATTCCTCGACGAAGCCCTCCGTGCGGGCGAAATGCTCGCGGATGCGCTCCGTCAGCTCTGGAGCCTGGCTCTCTGGGCCGAAGTCGGAAAGGCCGCGAATGAATGGACACCCGAAGAAATCCGGCTCGGAAAACCACTCCTCGAGAGCGTCAAAGACCCCGAGCAGCCGGTCGAGCGGAGCCGCCTGCGGGTCTCCGGCGTAGCGGGTCAGCCGCGAGAACCAGATGTCGTGACGCTGGCGGAAATACTCGGCCAGCAGGTCCACCTTGGAGGGGAAGTAGCGATAGAAGGTGCGCTTCGCCACGCCCGACTCGGCAATGATCTGGTCGATACCCGTGGCATGGGCTCCCTGCTGGTTGAATAATCTCAGGGCGGTGGACAGGATTTTTTCGCGCGGCGCTTCGGACATCGGAGAGGAATCTAGCAAAGTAGACAGATTTGTCTACTTTCTGTTGACGCGGTAGACAGACCTGTCTACCTTGCCGCTCACGCCGCCACGCTGGCGGATCAACGAAACACAACATCCAGACATTCCGAAAAATCATGAATACATCCCTTCCCGCCCCCGTGCTGCACACCGTCGAAGCCGACGGCGTCAAGGTCTTCTACCGAGAGGCCGGATCATCCGACGCTCCGGTCGTCCTGCTGCTGCATGGCTTTCCGTCCTCATCGCACATGTACCGCCACCTCATTCCGCGACTCGCCACGCGCTACCGCGTGATCGCGCCGGACCTGCCGGGTTTTGGATTTACCGAGGTGCCTGAGGAACGCGGGTACACGTACAACTTTGCGTCGCTTGCCCGTACGACCGAGGCTTTCGTCGATGTGCTTGGGCTGACTCGCTATGCGATCTATGTCTTCGACTACGGCGCGCCCACTGGCTTCCGCCTCGCCCTGTCTCACCCCGAGCGGGTAACGGCGATCATTTCGCAAAATGGCAACGCCTATGAGGAAGGACTGAGCGACGGATGGAACCCCATCCGCACCTACTGGGCCGACCCCTCCCCGGAAAATCGCGAGGCGCTGCGCGGTCTGCTCAGCTACGAGGGTACGCGCTGGCAGTATCTTCACGGCGTGAGCGACCCGACCCAGGTGGAACCCGAGAGCTACACGCTCGACTCCGCCCTGCTCCAGCGCCCCGGCAATGCCGAGATCCAGCTCGATCTCTTCCTCGACTATGCCTCCAATGTCGCGCTGTACCCTGCTTTTCAGGCCTACATCCGGGAGCACCAACCGCCGATCCTCGCAGTGTGGGGAAAGAACGACCCGTTCTTCCTCCCGCCCGGAGCGGAGGCTTTTGCCCGGGAGAATCCCCATGCGGAGGTGGTGCTTTACGACACCGGCCACTTTGCCTTGGAAACGCATGCGCCTGAGATTGCGGCGGAGATCCACCGCTTCCTCGGAAAGCTCGCTTAACGCGCGCTCACGATCACCGTGGCAGTCTGGCCCGCGACCAGGTGGGCCGGGCTGCCCAGCGGTTCATCGATGGCGACGCGCACCGGCACTCGCTGCGGGAGCCGCACCCAGCTGAAGGTCGGGTTCACATTGGCCAGCAGCCGACTGGAATCACCCCGCTCGCGATCCTCGATCCCAGCGGCGATTCCCGCCACATGGCCCGCGATGCGGCCGCCCGTGCCCATGAGTCGCACCGTCACCTGATCGCCGACCCGGATGCGCGGGAGCTTCGTCTCCTCAAAGTATCCGGCGACGTAATAAGAATCCTCATCCACGATGGCCATCACGGGCTGGCCGGAGGTGACGTAATTTCCCTCGCGCAGCGAGAAGTTCGTCACATAGCCATTCACCGGGGCGCGCACCTCGGAACGCTCCAGATTGAGCCGCGCCACATCGCGATCCGCCTCGGCACGGCGCACGACCGCCTCGCATCGGGTCACCGCGGTGGTGAGCTGGTCGAGTTGCTGATGAGAGACCCAGCGACCTTCCATGGGGCGATTGCGCGCGAGTTCGCGCTGGGCGAGAACGAGCGCCGACGTCGCATCGGCGAGACTGGCCTCGCATTGTCTGAGCGCGAGGAGAAATCTCGCCGGGTCGACGCGGAAAAGGAGGTCGCCCTTTTTCACCGACTGGTTATCGCGCACGAGCACGCCGGAGACCGGCCCCGAGACATCAGGAGCCAGCCGCACGATATCCGCACACACCCGGCCGTCGCGCGTCCAGGGGGCATTCATATAGTAATCCCAGAGAAACAGGGCGGCTACAATGGTCGCCGCAATGGCCACGGCCAGGGACACCGCCCGCCGGGAAAAGAGTGAAGTGATTTTCATGGATTCAAAAACGTGGTCGCCCGCACGAGCGCGGCGAAGAGCACGAGAAACATCGCGACCTCGAAAACCGGCTGCCCGTGCATCCGCCGCCCGAACGGCCATCGCGCCAGCAGGCGGGACAACCCCGCCTTGGCCACATAAGCCAGGACGCCCAGGACGATCGGCGTCGGGATGAAGATACCGAAGAGATCCACCTCCGCCGTCATGACACCGCCTCCGCTGTGGCGAGGAATGCCGGACCCGGCGAGTAAGGAAACAGGCACCGTCTCAGCCCCGTCAGGGCCAGCAGCAGACGGCCCAGGGAAGGTTGGTTGCTCTGCCGGTCATTCACCACACGCATTGCCTCATCCACCCGCGCCAGCAGCGAGGGTCCGGGGCGCACCGCTGTATCGCGCAGCCTGGCTCGGAAATGATACTCCAGCTCCTCCAGCAGCCGCCGCATCTCCGGCAGGGAATCCCGCTGCAGGCGCTGAATGTCGGCGATGTTCAACCCCGTCCGCACATCTGCCAGCACGTCTGCACCCGCCATGCGCGAGGTCGCAGGCAGGGCCAGCAAACGGGGAGCCAGATGCCCGAGATGATCCACCATCCGACGAGCCAGCGCGTGAGCGCGCCAGGATTCCCCGGAGCTCGCGAGCCCCGCGAGGTCCGACCAGAGAGTTCTGAGCAACCGGCGCGCTCCATCCTCCGCATCGGCGGAGCGAAACAGCCGCAGAATCACGATGGCGATCGCACTGCCCGCGAGGGCGGCCATCGCGCCATTGGCAAACATCGCCATGTCCATGGCAAAGGAGGACTCCAGCGCAAGGAACAGCGTCGTGTTCGCGCAGATCGCAAAAGCGGCAAATCCCCACGCAGGCGTGGCCATGAACGCGCCACAGAGAAACAGGAATGGAGCCAGCACCACCATCAGCGCGGCAAACCCGTCCACCCACGGAAGGATGCCGAACAGGTAGACCGCCGCGATCACCGCCGCCGCCGCGACGCAACCCGTGTGCAGTCGCAGCAAGGGCAGCGGAGCGTCAAACGCGGCGAAGATGCAGCAAAAGATGGCGGTGAGCTGCGCGCCGGTATTCCCATCCTTCCAGCCCGTTCCGAGCCAGATCGCCGAGGCGAGCAGTATTCCCACAAATGCGGCAAAGCCGGATGTCCAGGCCAGCCCGGCATCGAAGCGCGGCAGAGGCCAGCCTTTTGATCCGCTCGCCAGCCGGAGCCGCCGGGGTACGTCTTCCCGCCCGGAGGCAATCGCATCGCGAAGGATCAGGCAATCCTCCCACACCTTCACGACCTCGGCGAGGCGCAGGCAGAGATTGCGCACAAGCAAATCGCCCCAGCCGCCGCGTCCGTGAAATTCCACCGCCAGATGGCGCAGTTCCTTGCGCAGATGCCTCCCGGTTCGCAGCGTACCCAGCCGCCCCTCTCCCATCCAGTCGACCACCCCCGCGAGCAAGCGCGGCAGGGTTTCCGGAATGCCACCGGGCAGCCCGCGCAATGCCTCGAGACGATCCGCCACCCCAAGCAGGAGGGGAATCAGCGCCGTCATGCGCAGCTCGAGCAGACCCAACTGCTCCCGGGCATGCCGGAGCGCCGAGGTATCGTACGGCAGGCTGGAAATCAGCCCGGTCATGCCTGCCATGTCCGCGGCGAGCCGCTTCGCGCCGCGGCGGATTGCCCCGTCGTCCGCGACGGGCGAGAGCGCGTCGCCCGCCCACTCCGCCGCATCACCCAGCCAGCCCTCCATTCGTTCCGCCAGAGTCGGCCCGGCATGGCGCGGGAGGACCAGCCTGCTCACCACCGTCGCGCAGACGATGCCCAGAGAGATCTCCGTCGCACGGGATGAGGCAATATCAAAGAGCGTCGTCGGGTCGGCGAGATTGGTGAATCCGATGATCGCGGCGGTATACCCCGCCAGCATGAAGAAGTAGGACCGGGGCGAGCGATCGAGCAGGCTGATGGCCAGACACCCGCCGACCCAGGCAGCCATGCCCAGGGCGAGGAGTTCCGGCGCATTCACCAGCGCTGGCACGATGATCAGCGTTACCGCCGCCCCGGTCAGCGTGCCCATCAGGCGATACAGCGCCTTGGAGGTGACCGCTCCGGCGAGCGGCTGGGCTACGACATAAACTGTAACTACCGACCAATAGGGCCGGGAAAGCCCGAGTCGAAAGGCAATCCACAGCGCCAGCCCTGCGGCCAGCAGGGTTTTCAGCGAGAAGAGGATTTCGTTCCAGCCAAGAGGGGGGATGCCGCGCCGTTCATTCATCGCGCCCGCCATCCGGCGCTTCCTTCATGAGATTGCGATCCACGCACTCCAGCACGCGAATCGTCTCCCCCAGGCTCGCCTCGTCGATACCCTCCAGAAAGTGCCTGCGCAGCCGGTCCACCTCGCGCTCAATGATCCGCGCGCGATTGCGTCCCGCCTCGGTGAGGGAAAGCAGTTTGGCCCGCCGGTCGGACGGGTCTTCCTCGCGAACGAGCAATCCCTCCGCCTCCAGCATGTCGATCACCCGCACGAGCGACGGCCCTTCCAGACCCAGTTCCTCGACCAGCGCGCCCTGCCGGATCTGGCCCTCGCGGGAGAGAATCAGCAACGGCAGGCCGGTCGCCTGGGTGAATCCCTGGTTCGCCAGCGCCTGGTCGACGCGCCGACGCCAGCGCCGGGAAATCTGGATGACCAGCTTGGCAAAATGCGCCCGTTGGTTCGTCTGTTCTCTCATTTCAAAATTACTTAACATGCTATCTATTCACATTCAAACGATTTATTTTCCGGCGACATTCCACTGGCGGGCGGCACAGGTTTGCGGGAAGATCGCGCCATGTCCCCTGCTGAGTTTGAGAAACTCGGAATGCTCTATCTCGGGCGTCCGGTCGATGGTCCCACCGATGCTCCGTTGCTCTACGATTCCCGCGACCTCGTGACCCATGCGGTCTGCGTCGGCATGACGGGGAGCGGCAAGACCGGGCTCTGTCTCGCCCTGCTGGAGGAGGCCGCCATCGACGGCGTCCCCGCCATCATCATCGATCCCAAGGGCGACCTCGGCAACCTGCTCCTGACTTTTCCCGACCTGCGCCCCGAGGATTTCCGCCCCTGGATCGTGGAGGACGACGCCCGATGCAAGGGGATGGAACCCGACGCCTGGGCCGCAAAGCAGGCGCAGACCTGGAAGGACGGTCTCGCCTCGTGGGGGCAGGATGGCGACCGCATTCGCACGCTGAAGGAAAAGGCCGACTTCGCCATCTACACGCCCGGCAGCACGGCAGGCATCCCGGTGAATCTCGTCAACGCCTTCCGCGCGCCCGACGACGTCGATGACGAGGAATCCCTCGCCGAGCGCGTGCTCACCGCCGTCGCCAGTCTGCTCGGCTTGCTGGGGTCCAATGCCGATCCCTCAAAGAGCCGCGAGGGTGCGTTTCTCGGAGCGATTCTTTCCCACGCCTGGAAAGCCGGTGAGGACCTCGACCTCGCCGCGCTCATCGCTCGCATCCAGCGTCCGCCTTTCGCCAAAATCGGCGTGCTCGATCTGGAGAGCTTCTACCCGGAAAAGGAGCGTTACCAGATGGTCGTCGCGCTCAATACCCTGCTGGCCTCGCCCGGCTTCGCCGCGTGGAATGCCGGTGAGCCGATCGACATCGCGCGTTATCTCCGCGACGACGCGGGGCGGCCGCGTCATGCCATCTTTTCCATCGCGCATCTCGACGACGCGCAGCGGATGTTTTTCGTCTCGCTCCTGCTCAATGAAATCGTCTCCTGGATGCGCCGCCAGAGCGGCACGACGAGCCTGCGCGCGCTCGTCTATATGGACGAGATTTTCGGCTACCTCCCGCCGGTGGCGAATCCGCCCTCGAAGCTCCCGATGCTCACCCTGCTCAAGCAGGCGCGCGCCTTCGGCGTCGGCGTCGTGCTCGCCACACAAAACCCCGTCGACCTAGATTACAAGGCGCTCTCAAACACCGGCACATGGTTCATCGGCCGCCTCCAGACGGAACGCGACAAGGCTCGCGTCATCGAGGGTCTGCTCGGCTCCTCGTCGCAGCTCGACAAGAATCAACTCGAGGCGCTCCTCTCCAGCCTCGGCAGCCGGAAGTTCCTCCTCAACAACGTCCACGACGACGCGCCGGTGGTCTTTGAATCGCGCTGGGTCATGAGCTACCTGCGCGGCCCGCTGACCCGCGACCAGATCCGCACCCTCATGGCAGGGCGCATGGCGGCCAAACCCGCGCCAGCCGTGGCCGCTCCACCGCCGCTCCCGCAGTCCCACGCGCCGAGCGTGCCGCCCGGGATTCGTCAATTCTATCTCCCCTCCGACGGCACGTTGCAGCCGCGTCTCGTTGGCTCGGCTCGCGTGCGTTTTTCCGACACCAAGTCCGGTGCCGAGGAAATCCGCGATCTCCTGCTCGCCTCCGCCATTCCCGATGGCCTTGATGCCGCCGCTTGGACGGAAGCCATCGACGCCGAGCCCAGGGACTTCACCACCACTCAGCCCGCCGACGCCCTGTTTGCCGAGCTTCCCGCCGCCGCGACGGCTCCGAAAAGCTACGCGCAGTGGGAGAAGGACTTCACCCGCTGGATCGCCGACAACGAACGCTGCCGCCTGCTCAGCGCCCCCGCGCTCAAGCTCACCGCCAAGCCCGGCGAGAGCGAAGCCGACTTCCGCGCCCGCGCCTCCCTCACCCAACGCGAACTCCGCGATGAAAAGGTGGATGCCCTGCGCAAGAAATTCGCCCCGAAGCAGGCCGCCCTCGCCACCCGCCTCGCGCGAGCCGAGGCCGCCGTGGAAAAGCAAAAGGAGCAGGCCCGCAACGCGACCTTTTCCAGCGCCATCTCAATCGGATCGACGCTCCTCGGGGCCTTCCTCGGCCGCAAGACCATCAGCGCCACCACCATCAACCGCGCCGGTACCGCCGCCCGCGGGGTCGGCCGCGCCATGCGCGAAGGAGCCGACGTCGACGCCGCCAAGGAATCCGTGGAATCCGTCCTCACCGAGCAGGCAAAGTTCGAGGCCGATTGCGAATCTGAGCTGGCCGCCCTCAGCGCCAGCCTCTCCGAACCCGAGATCACCGCGCTCGACCTCAAGCCCGCACGCGGAGGCATCACCGTAAACTTCTTCGGCCTCGGCTGGATCTAAGGCGTCGCCACCACATCCGGCAGGCGGCCTTTCCAAACCCAGTCGAGCTTCTTCTCCGGACTCTGCTCGCCTGAGTACGCCTCGCCACCGTCATCCTTTTCGTTCCAGCCGATCGACCATAATACATAGTCCTTCCCGTTGCTTCGATAACGCATCGGCTCGCCATTGACGATGTCGACCGGGATTCTTTCGAGATAATGCGGCAGAACTTGATTAAGAGAGGATGGAAGCGCCTTCTCCGTGAGCGCGTACCTTTGAATGACACAGGCAATACGCGCCTGTCGTATTCTCGTTTCCACGCTGGCTGCCCTGGGGAGGATATACTTCAGAGCCGATGTCTCTATATATGTTATAATATATCTGCTACGATTCCACCCCCGCAGTTCCCGCTCAAGATCGGAATAAAGACCCTCATAATCCGGACGCAAAACCATTGGTTCCTTTTCCAGACAATCCAGCAACCTTTGAAACATCTGATTCAGACGGGCCCGATCTCCTTCGAGAAATGCAAAACGATAGGCGAGAAAAAAACACGCCGTACTATTCGGCGGCGGATACTCGAGAGCAACTTCGCTGTTTATCAACTGCAAGGTTCTCACGAACTCCCCGAGCGAGGCCTGCTTCAATTGATCCATGAGTTGATTTCCCGAAGCACGCCCGCCTCGAATAGCTTTGGTCATCTGCTTCAAGACATCGCTCTGGCCCAGCGCACGCTCAACCCTTTGAACCTGTGTTGCGCTCCATGTCGGAACCAGCTTTTCGATGGCGTCGAGAGCGAGCGAATCAAGTGAAATCGCCACGAGAAAGGAAATGAGCACCGGCTCATCATCAAGTGTGTGCGCCAGGCGCAAAATCAGCAGGATATCATCCACGCTCAGATCAGTCTGCCCGAGCACGGCCTCAGCCTGAGAGCGCCGATGAAGCATCAATCCGGCTTTAAACAATGCATGAACATGAGGCAGCTCCATGGAAATGCCTTTGGAATAGTCCACCGGAAACCTCGCTTCAGGACGCACCGCCAGCCTCCGAAGGGTGTCAAAGTCTCCCTGCACAGGCCGAAGCACAGCCAGCACCATATCCGCCTCCGCCTGCGTCATGTTCCGATCCTTTGCTCGCCGACCGACATTCTGGACGACCTCCCAACGGTTGCCCTCCTTCACCAAATCGGCCACGCCCGGAAAGCGCGCTTTAAGCTGTGCAGCTTCATCCGGGGTGATTTGCAGCGCAAGCAAATCGATCTGACCATTCACGTTCGGCTCCCACATCGGGTCGGCAAAAAAGTTCTCCTCCGGTGGCACAGACAACGGAATAAGTCCCTCGTAGCTCAACAGCTCCCCGCGTTTTAGCAACGCTGTCTTGGTCGCCTCCCACTCGCGTCTCCCCTGATAGGAGAACCATGCTCCCGCCAGAACGACCAAGGTAACGAGAAGCACGAGGAGAAAACCTGCGCCGGCAGCGATTTTTCGCCATGGAGCCTTCCTGATTAATTGCAGTGGGTTCATTGGCAAGATGCATATCTGTCGATACAACTAAAGCTGGAGCGCATTCACCGCATCCGGCAGGCGGCCTTTCCAAACCCAGTCGAGCTTCTTCTCTGGACTTTTCTCGTTGGGTGATCCCTCCCCGCCGTCGTCCTTTTCATTCCAGCCCACAGACCAAAGCACGTATTCCTTTCCGTCGCTGCGATAGTGCATCGGCCCGCCATTGATCACATCGCGGGGTATCTCATCGAGATACTTCGGCACGAGTTGATCCAGCGAGGATGGCAGCGCCTTCTCGGAAAGCGCATATTCCTGGATGGCACAGGCAATACGCGCCTGTCGCACTCTCGTCTCCACGTTGGCAGCCCTGGGAAAAACATTTTTTAGCGCAGGCATCGTCAGAAAGGTCAGAAGATGTCGGTAGCGGTTCAATCCCTGCATTTCCGACGCAAAATCTGAGTCAAGATTCTCAAAGTCGTGCGGGTGCAGCAATCCAGGCTCCTTTTCCAGGGAATCAAGCCATCGCTGATGCGTCCGGTTGAGACAAGCCCGGTCGCCGTCGAGAAAAGCAAAGCTATAGGCTCCTATCGATAACGCCGCGATACCAGACGGCTTGCTCTCGGCTTGGTAGAAGCCGACGACCATCTGCATATTTTTCAGCAACTCCCCATTCGAAGCATGTTTCAACTGGTCAATAAGTTGATTCCCAAAGGCGCGCTCCCCCCGGAACGCTCTCGCCATCTGCCTCAGGATATCGCTCCGGACAAGAGCCTGCCCGACTCGTTGCGCCTGTTCAGCACTCCATGTCGGCGCCTGCTTTTCGGTAACGTCCAGAGCAAACGAATCGAGCGAAATGGTAACAAGAAAGGAAATGAGCACCGGCTCATCATCAATCGTACGCGCGAGACGCAGAATCAGCAGAACATCATCCACGCTCTGGTCACTTCGCCCCAGCGCCGCCTCTGCCTGGGCGCGCCTTTGGAGCACCTGCCCCGCCGTGAGCAACGCGGTAGCATGATGCAGGGGCATGGCCAGACCTTTGGAGTAGTCCACGGGAAACCGCGCCTCCGGGCGTTTCGCCAGCCTCTTCAGGGTATCAAGGTCTCCCTGCACAGGTTCCAGGACGGCAAGTACGAAGGCGGCTTCCTCGGGCGTCATGCTCCGGTCCTTCGCTCGCCGACCGACTGCTTGCACGACCTTGACGCGAGCTCCTTCCTTCAATAGATCAGCCACCCTTGGAAAACTCGCTTTGAGCCGAGCAGCCTCCTCCGGGCTGATTTGCAGGGCAAATAGCTCAATCCTGCCGTCCTGATCCGGCTCCCAGATCGGGTCGGCGAAAAAGTTTTGCTCAGGTGGCACAGGTGCAGGAACCAGTCCTTCATAGCTCAGCACCTCTCCGCGTTTGAGCAACTCCGCCTTAGTCTCCGCCCATTCGCGCCTCCCCTGATAGGAAAACCAAGCACCCGTCAGCACGATCAGCGTGACCAGAAGCGCGAAAAGGAAAACCAGGCCGAGAGCGATTTTTCGCCAGGGCGCTTTTTTGAGCAGTTGCAGGGGGTTCATGAATTAAAGCTTGGAGCGGTCGAGGTTGAAATAGTCCTGCTGCCAGCGCGCGAGGAGTATGCGGCGCTCGCGCAGCCGGTTGGCAGCCTGCGCCAGTTCCTCCGCACTCGCGGGCTTAATGGGATGGTTCGAGGCCAGCAAGGCATCGCCACGAGGACCCGAGAAATTCAGCGCAAAAATCACGATCCACAGCGCTGCCACGGCTCCCCAGGCCACGGGGTGCGGCCAGAGCCACGCGGCGAAACCGTGCCGGGCCTTGCGCGATTGCTCCGCCGCATGGGCGAGCACGCGAGTGCGCAGCGCAGCGGGCGGGTCGGCCAGCGGCAGCGCGGCGAGTTGATCTTCCAGGTCGCTCATTTCCATTCTTCCAAAGTAGGACGCAGCAGGTCGCGGATTTTGTCTAAACCGTAACGATACCGGCTCGCAGCGGTGTTGGCGGGAATGCCGAGCACCTCGGCGCATTCGGCGAAGGTGAGGTTTTCCCAAAGCTTCAGGTGCACCACACTGCGCTGTTCCGCCGGGAGGGCGGCCAGCGCCCGTGACGCCGCATCGCGGAAGGCCGCCGCGTCCGGGTCCTCGACCGGGGCAAATATCTCCGTCGGCGCGGCCTCCAGCGGTTCCAGCCGCCGATTGCGCCGCCACAGGTCGATCAGCCGCCGATGAGCCATGCGCAGCAAAAACGACCGGACATTTTTCACCCCGGCCAGAGTCTTCGGCTTCGCCGCCAGCGCACAAAAGACGCCCTGCAGCACATCCTGCGCATCATGCTCATTCTGTGCGAGGTGAAGCAGGAATGCATACAGGGCGCGGGCATGCTCATCATAGAGCGCAGCCAGCCAATCGTCGGACATCACCGTAATGACGCCGGAACGCGCCATTTTTGTCTACACCGACGCAAAAAAATTCCGTCCCTCTCCCTCGAGAAAACACCGCTTCGGAAGAAAAATCACACCTCACGCCGTCTTCGCGGGTTCAAGCGCTCTGAAGAGATGAACAGATTTCGCAGATTCGTGACATCGGGCGTCGGCCTCACCTTTCTCGTGGTGGGCGCGACGGGAGTGTTGTTCCAGTTTTTCTTCAAGACCCGGCTCCTCGTGCAGATCCACACCTGGCTGGGCCTGGCAATGGTGGCCTTCGCGCTGATCCACATCCTGCAAAACTGGCGCTCCATGCTCGGCCACCTCCGCGACTGGCGCGTCTACTCGCTCCTCATTCCCGCCGGGCTCGCCATCTGGTACATCAGCCTGCAACCGCACCGGGACGGCCGGCGTGAAATGGCCGGGCGAGGGCCTCGAACCGAGGAAGGCCGCGGCGACGGAAATTTTCGCCGCGAAAACGAAGGCGGCGGGAGGGAAACCGCCGGACAGGATCGCCGCCGGGGCGGCCGGAACCTCGCCGCCAAACTCTCCTCCGCCCACGCCGATGGGCTGGCCAGCGCTTTCGACACCGATATTGCCGTGATCGTCACCACGATGAAAAACGCGGGCCTTCAGGTTGCCGACAACCACCAGACGGTGCTGGAAATCGCCACACAAAACGGGAAAGCCCCCGAGGAAATCCTCTCCTACTTCATTCCCCGTACGCGAACCGAGTAGGATGGCGCGGGGATTGTAGGCGGCTTTGCGCGTCGTCGCGATGACCATCCGGCGGCGGGCGTATTCATAGTCAAAGAGCTCAAGGCTGATTGCGAAGCCAAACTCACCGCCTCAGCGCATCCTCTCCGAACCCCAGATCACGTCATCGATCTCTAGCCGGTACGCGGCAGCATCACCGTAAACTTCCTCGGCATCGGCTGGACCTAAGGGGTCGCCACTGCATCCGGCAGGCGACCTCTCCAAACCCAGTCGGGTTTTTTCGCGGCTTTCCGTTCGGAGAGTGAATCCTTGCCTCCGTCATCAACAGCATTCCAGCCGATCGACCAAAGGAGGTATTCCCGACCGTCACGGCGGTAGTGCATCGGTCCGCCTCCGATGAGATCGCGCGGCGTCTCCGCGAGCTCCACGGGCACGAGGTCGGCGAGATGGGAGGGAAGTTCTCCTTGCCGCAGGGCGTAACGCTGAACGCCACATGCCACCCGGGCCTGAAAGATGCGGGTCTGGATGTACGCCAAACGGGGGAAGGTGGGGGCGATCACAGGCACGGAAAGGCGGGAAAAGAGATGCCGATAGCCCCATGCCTCCCGCGTTCCCGCAGTCATCCATCGTTCCGCCTCGTCGAAGGCTTGGGGATTCAATGTTTCCGAACTCCCTTCCAAGAGATCGATCCACCGCTGTACGCAACGATTTAAAAAAGCCCTGTCGCTGGCCAGAAATCCGCATCGGTAAACCAGCAGGACGAAGCTCCCCCGGGCAGAAACCCGGCGGGACTCATCCGCTTCCCCATAGGCGGCGCGGAGAATACTCTCCGTCCTCGAGCGGGAAGCTCCCTGCAACTCGTCGAAGGTCGCATCCATCACCGCTCGCTCCATCCGGAGCGCTGGTATCAGAGTGCGACGAAGGTTGATTTTACCCAGTTCCGCCTGCACCTGTGCAGCCTGGGCGTCGCTCCAACCGGGGAGCACCTTTTCAATAAGGTCGCACGCCATGTCATGGCAGGCCATCGCCGCCATCTGGAAAATCATCGTGGGGTGGGCTTCCATGGCCCGCCCGAGGCGCAGGATCAGCAGGACATCCCGAGCGGACTCGCCCGCGTGTCCCAAGGCGGCGGCGGCCTGTGCACGAGCGGCGAATATTTGAGAGAGTCGCAGCACCGTCGTCAGGGGCGGTAATGGCATCGTGAGCCCCTTGGAATAATCGAGCGGATAGTGTGCCAACGGACGGCTGGAGAGCCGCTCCACCGCGTCGAGGCTTCCGGTCACCGGCGCGATGACCGCCAGCACAAATTCCGCCTGCTCCGGGGTCAGGCTGTTTTTCCTGGTCAGCGCGGCTATCGTCTTGTGCCGATTGCCTTCTTTCACGAGATCGGCAAAAGCCGGGAACCGCTGCCGCAATTGTTCCGCCTCCGCGCCAGCGATCTCGATTCCCGGCAAGTTGACCGAACCTTTCTCATCCGGCTGCCAGAATGGATCGGCAAAGAAATTCTGCTCATCCGAAATGGGCGGCGGCACGATCTGGCTCACAGTCAGGAGTTCACCCCGCTTCCTCAACTCCTCCTGCGTCCGCTTCCAGTCGCTCCAGCCGTCAAAAACGAGCCAGACGCCGCAGAGAACCACCAGTCCGAGACAGAGGGCCGCCACCAGCGCCATCGCGATGAAAAGCCTTTTCCAGAGACGGCGCATCATGACCGAAGCCTGGCGCTCAGCTCCCGAGCGTCACAGTTTGACCACCGGGGACGAGGATCAGCCTCCCATCCGCCTTCAGCCAGACCGGGATCGCGCTGGGGTTGTAGGCGATTTTGCGGTTCGCCGAGATGATCATCCGGCGGCGAGCGTCTTCATAGTCAAAGAGCTCGATATTCGTGCAATACCACACGTCGGCATGGCCCGAGAGCGGCTTGAAGATTCGCTCCAGCCCCTCCCAGTCATTGCGGTCGTGAAATTCGAAACCGTGGCCCCAGATGTAAAACACGCCGGACCACCAGGCGTTGCCGAGCACTTCGGCAAACCGCTCCGGCACGGTGGGTCCTTCCGCATACTGGTGAGCCGTCGTAGCCCAGTCGAGCGGGTCGGCGGGGGGGAAGCAGTTCCATTCATTGCGGCACGTGCGCGAGTAAACGATGCCCAGGCTGCGCAGCACCGCGATGACACGATCGTCATAGGTGCCAAAAGGATACGCCATGCCCCGCACCGGATAGCCGACCAGGTCCTCCAGAGCGATGCGGTCGTCGAGCACCTCGCGCGCGATCTGCGAGGGCTCCAGGCGCTCGAGCCACGGGTGGGTCACGGTATGAATCGCCACCTCGTGCCCCTGGAACAACTCGCGGATTTCCGAGGCATCCAGATAGACGCGCTCCCCCTTGGCGAGAGTTCCCTCCACGGCGGGCTTGCCCGTGCGCTGGAGCTTGCCGGAGTTGATGTTGAACGTCGCCTTCAATCCCCATTCGTTGAAAGCGGCGACGATACGCCGGTCGAAAGTCTGCCCATCATCAAAGCTGGTCGTGACAGCGATGCGCTTGCCTTCAGGAAACCGGGTTATCTCGACGCGATCAGGAGGATTCATGGTAAGCAGCGATTTTCCAGCAAGCGCCCCGCGGGTCAACGGAATTCACCACCTGCCAGCCTGACGCGCCAGAAACGCCTGCGCGTCCTCCTCCATTTCCCGCGTCGGCAGATGGGCCGTACCGGGAAAAACCTTCCAGTCGGTCTCGACTCCCGCCCCTCTCAACAGGGTGACAAAGGCCTCCGCTGTCGCCCGGCGGTCGTAGAAATTGGCCGAGAGATCATCCCCCTCCGTCACCGCAACCCAGAACCGGACGCCTTTCAACGCCGGGTAGGGCTTCAACCCCGGCCGATACATCGGCCACGCCAGCACAGTGGTGCCCGTCACCGCGACTGCGCTGGTCAGCTCCGGACGCCAACGGGCAAAGGAAGATGCAAACCCCGACCCGCTGCTGTAGGAATAGAATAGCAGACGCCTCCCCTCAATGGGCACCCGGTCACCGATCTTTTCCAGAGCGTCCAGCAGTGCTTTTCCAGACCAGGCGGAGGCATGGACATAATACGCGAAGATATTATCCGCCCGTGAAGGATAGTTGGTGTTGCAAAACTGGGGAGTCACCAGCACCCAACCCATCCGGTCGGCGAATTGCGCCCAGACGCTCTGGGGCTTAAGGAGTTCCCTGACATCGCTGCCCGCCACGGGCACCAGCACCAGGACGCGCAGCGGCGCACTCCCGCGCCCGGCCAGCGGAGGGACACGGTAATACACAGCGAGTTCCGGATTGTCGGCATTCGGCGTGGGCACCGTCACCATCGCCACCCGGTCCGGCAGTCGCACGGCCGCCGGATCGAGGCGCATTTCGCGCAATTGCCGCAGGATGTCGCCCGCCAGCCCCCCGGTGAGATAGCGGGTTTCCACATCCGCCGCCATATGGTCATCGACGACGCGGTCGATGCGTCCCCACGAGGTTCCCCCGCAGAGCGCCAGGGCCTCATGAGCCATCTCGATCGCCTCGGCCTTGCGATGGGACAGACGCAGCACCTGCACGAGCCGGTATGCCGCGTTGGCCTGGATGGCCTGCATCATCTTCGCCTTTCCCGAGGCGTCGACGCCCCGGAGAATGAGACGAAACACCTCCTCAGCCTCGGCCAGACGGTTTCCGTAAAACAACGCCATCCCATGCTCCAGCAGAAACCCGGCGTCCTTCGCATTCAGGGGCGACTTTTCATAGAGCTGGATGACATTGGGAGTCAGCCTGGAATAGCAGGCCGCGAGATCGGGGGCGGAGAGAGAGACATTGGCGGCGCTCTCCCGGAGGACCTGCCACCAGGGATGAGGATCGAACTTCTCCCCGACCAGCGTCGCCCGGGCATTTTGCAAGATGTCCTGCCTCACGGCATCCGGATCGTAAACCCCGATACCAATACTCGCGAGCCGGAGACTCCGGAGATCGCGCGCCATCTCTGGAGTCAGACTCTGCCAGGCGATGAGGTTTCTCTCCTTTCCCGGCCAGGGAGGCCCTCCCAGCCGTTCCCGGGCCGCGCGCACACTTTCCGCCATCCGGTCTCTCAGCCGGAGATAGTGCGCATCGTCCACGACGCCAAGATACCCCCTCATGTTCAGGCCCATGAAGAGCCGCCAGGTCATTTCCTCGATAGTGTTGAGGCTGGCCCGATTGTCGCAACGGGCAAGCGCCCACTCGAGATTGTCGATGGCATAGTCGACCAGCTCAAGATAGGCCGCTCTTTCCGCAGGCCAGTCGAGGGGGTGCGCGATGGGCCAGCCCAGCCTGCCGCCGATCTGGGACAGGCATTCGATGGCGTAGGCCGTCATGATCATGGAGTGCGGGTACTCTTTCAGCCAGTTCGTCAGCAACCGGCGCTGCTCGGAGGGCCGTCCATTGACCGCGAGGGCGGCGCGCGCCTCGATGATCCGCTCCTCCGGGGTCAGAGGCAGCAGGAGCCCTTCATTCGTAACCCAAAAGGACTCCTTCACCAGATCCAGGGCGTCCCCCCATTTTTCATTCACCTTTACCCAGCGCGGATAGTCCTCGAATCGCACCGCAGGCAGCGGTGCGGAGCCGTCTCCACTAGCCACGACGGCAAACTGCCTCAGGCAATCCGTCATCCGCATCAGCCAGTCCGCATCGAAGAAGACCTTGCGATCCGCCGCGTCCAGGTCGCGTATCAGCTCCTCACATCGTTGAATCAGGAGCGGCAGAGGCGTCTCGTCCTGCTGGTCAAAAAGGACGAGGTACCGCGCGGCGAGCCCGGGTGGATCAAAGGGATTCTCGCCCGCGAGCTTCAGGAGCGAGGCCAGATAGTCGATGTCGGTCCCGGTGATATACCGCCCCGTGGGCTGGGTGGGATGAAAAGCCAGGATTCTCGCGAGCTCCGCCCGCCTGCGCTCGAAGCTCCCGGTCGGCAGCCGGGCGATCACCCAGTCTCTCAACGCAAAGTTCAGAAAAGCGTCCAGCCCGTCCCTCTTGGACTGGCCCTTCTCAAATCCCCGCTCAAGCACCGTGGGATCGGCGGGATTGGCCCGCACCAGTTTCAGCAGGGCGACATTGGCCTCCAGCCCGCGCGCTTTTCTCAGGTTGTCCCGCAGTTGCACCGGCGACTCTGTCTCGGGAGCGGGAGGTGCGGGGAGCCTCGTGATCTCGGCCGCTGTACGGGAGAGCAGGGCTGGCAGCGTCTTTCCCATCTGGTCCCGCCAGAGGGCGGGGTCGGCCTCGAGGAGTTGATCCTCACTGCTTACGATCTGGCCGGTGATGGTGTCCCGCACGTTCCACGAGACGACCGCACGCCCCTCCTCCACCCGCAGACTGCCCGAGAGCGCGATACGACAAAACTGGCTGCCAGCACTTTGCCAGCTCTCCCCGTCTCCATTGGACGCTCCCGCAATCCAGTCAAACTCCCGCCGCAACGCCCCGAGATTCTCCGGCAATCGGACCGGACGCTCACCGGCCACCAGCGCGCTCGCTGCCGCAGCGGCGACCGAGGCCGAAAGATTTTCCGAAACACCGGCCACTCCGAGGAATGCCACATCGTCAACCAACTGCCCAGGGTCCGGTGACGGCGATCCGGTACGGGGCGACCACATGTCGAACGAGCGTCTCGTCGCATCCGCGAGCGGCTTCATATCCAACGCCTCATAACATCGCGCCTCCCAAAGCATCGCGTCGCGGAATCCACCGTTGCAAAGACGAGCTCTCCCAAACTCCGCGGTCGCCTCCGCGTACTTGCCGACCTCGAAGAGTTTCAGCCCGCGGTAAAACGGCTCAAGGGCCTCGGTTTCCACCGCAGGCACGTAATCCGTTTCCTCCCCCTTCTTCTGATGAGCGCCCAGCAAAGGCCGTATCCACCGCAGCACCTCCGCAACCTTTTCCCCCTCTCCCAGCACGGCATTCCTCGCATCCACAAGCCGGGAGGAACGCACGTCGATCACCTCGATGCGGCCCGCTCCCTCCGTCGCCCGGACCTGTACGAGATAGTCTGCGCCGCGGTACTCTCCCTCAGCCGCCCCGGCCCTCATTCCCCCGATCGCGTCCTGGTTCTCGATCACCACCTGGGGAGTCACCGCCCGGTCGAGCACCATCACGCCGCTGTCCAGCAACGCTGCCCGCAACCGCGCGGCGAATAAAAAAACATCCTCACCGCCCTTGCCCACCTCCAGTACCGCCACGCGAGCGGAGGCCTCCGGCTGTGCGGAGCGTCTTTCCAGCAGGTCCATCGCCTCGCGCGCCAGCTCCTTCGCGTTATCAGGTAATACCAGCGAAACCATCCGCGACCCCAGCACGTCGCCGCCGGGGCAGTTGACAATCTCGACCGTGTAAAGACGCTCTCCAGCCTGGTGAAAGCGCAGGAAGAAATCGACCGGCTCGGGAAGATGCTCCACGCTGCCGCCGCCCTGATTCAGCGACTGGCGGGTCCTTTCTCCCATCAGGCGGGCCAGCGTGTCCCGCTCGACCACCGCGACACGGCCACCCTTGCTCAACTCGGCGACCAGCACCGCCTGGGCCTCCGGCGTATCCGCCACGACCGCGACTCGCGGCACGGCTGCCAAGGCTGTGGCCAGCATGCCGCATGATGCGGCCAGGACGTACCAGAACTTCACCGGGGTGGAAACAAACGTGCGCGCGACGAGCTACTGGATGGCGGCGATCTTGGGAATCAGCCGCACGATGATATCCCACCCGGCATTCTGGAGCGCTTCCTTGGCGGCGACGTTCTCGCCGAGATCGACGGCGACTCCGCGCTGGCGGTCGACAGCGATCAGGTCGCCGCTTTTGGCATTCACCACCTTGACTTCCACGCGGGCGAGGCCGGAGACGAGGTTGCCCTTGCGCATGCCCATCTCGCTGAAAGCCTCCCCGGTGATCTGCACATCCGGGCGTTTCGCCGTCTCCGCGGAATCCAGCACGGTGAAGCCCACCTCCTGAAGCACCAGCTTCATCTCTGTCTGCGCCGCCGGGTCCACGATCGGCCGCCCGATGTGCTGCTCCGGGATGCTCACGCTCACGACCGGGAGATGTTTGCCCTCCAGGGATTTCTTGAGCTCCGCCACCACCGCCGAGCGGTCGACCTTCGGCGCGACCAGGGTGTCGGACCTCGCTGCGATCACCTTCTGCACCTTTTCGGCAAGGTCGTCGACGCCCTTGTCCAGGGCCTTGATGTCGGGAAATGTCGTCGTCTCTCCATAGACCCGGCTCGTTTCGACGCCGATGATCTTGGCCACGAGAAAGACCTTGTCCCCCGCATCGAAGACACGCCCGGTCACGATGACCTTGGCCCCGACCAGTTGCCCGACCTTCGCCGCCGTGTCCGGCGTCACCGTGCCCGCCAGCCCGATCTCCTGCTCTCCCAGAGCCTTCTCAATATCCTGCCGCTCGACGAGGAGGATATCCGGCGACGCGGAGAGTTTCGCGGAAAGCAGCAAGGCCGCCTCCGCCCCTTTGCGTTCGAGTTTGTCTCCCGCCTGGAAATCGAGCACGGCGACCGTGAGCGGGGCTTTCTCCTGCGCCGGGCAAAGCGCGGGGACAAGGCAAGCGAGGAGCAGTATGAGGATGTTTTTCATGGAACTATCGGGGTTGCGTTGGAGTGAATGACGTCGATGAGGAGTTTTTCAAAATAGGTCGCGGCGGCCGGGTCGTCCTTCAGGTTCAGGAATCCGGGCTGGCAGATTTTCGTGACATCCGCTCCGGCCGTTACCGTGCGATAGACGCCGGGCCAGGGAAACGCCCCATCGCACACGACGATCCAGCGACCGCGTAGATCCCGCGCATCATTACTCTCCCGGGCCGGGATATCGCCGAGGAAAACGACTCCTGTGGCATCGCGCTCCGGCACGCCGGGCCCGCCATCCTCAAAATCCACCTTTAGCGCCCGCAGGTAGTCGCGCAGGGACTCGGACTTTCCAAAGACCACCAGACGCATGCCCGCCGCTTCCAGGACCGAGGATACCAGCCTGCCGCGCTCGGCGGGCTCGACCTTTGGCCACACGGCGATGTCCGCCCGGAACGACGAGGCTGGCTCGCTCGCCGTTCCCGGAAAAACGCTCGCCTCGTAGACGAACTGTGCTGGCCGCTCCACTGCGGGAATCGGGATTTCCAGGACCTGCTCACGCCGCGCGGAATCCGTCAATACACCGCCCCCCAGATCGACGCTCTGACCGACCTTTGCCGCCAGGCCGCCGGCGACCTGAAAAAGCGTTCCCGTGAGGCGAAAGCTCGCGCCAGGCGCGCCCTCGACCGACACCGGCAGGGACAGCGTGTCTCCCCCCCAGGCGGAATAGGCTGCTCCCCGACCGGATGCCCGCTCACCAGGCCGCACCTCCAGGGAACCGGAGTGCGCCACCCCGGCGAAGGCGAGTGCGATTGCCGCCGCCATCATCGGTTTCATAATGCGCACGCGCGAATCTGATACCCCTCCCATCGGGCCTGCCTGTCGGGCGTCCAGAGAAAATCGGAACCCGCCACGATCACATGCCCGTCAGCCGTGATCAGCCCTTCCACGCTCACCCGCGCACCATCGATGCTCAGGGTCACATCGCGTCCGCTGTAGCTCAGGACGCGCACCGTGCGCCCCTTCTTGGAGAATTCAATGAGCAGCGGCTGATCCTGATTTTCGCTCCCGGCCGAGGCAAGGTCGACCTCGGTCCCCGCCGGGGATTCGATCACCGCATTGAGGCTTTCCGGAAAGACCCGGCCCATCTCCTGAAGCACCCGCCTTTGCACGGCGAAGTCTTCCGACCGATCAGAGGGCAGCAGCCACACCATCACCAGGAAGACCGCAAGGGAAAGCCCCACCGCCTGCAGGATCATCCCGGCCGGAGAGGCCTTGTCCGAAACCTCCTTGGGACGGGTCCGAAAAGCCAGGACAGCCCGGTGCAGGGCTCGTTCCCGGGCACCCTCCGAGGGAGGCGGCGTCGGCAGATCGCGCAGTTGGTTGAGGTCGTTCCGTTTCATTTGAGCACCCCCGAGCTGTGCGCGCGTCGACGCAGGAGGCCTTTGGCGCGAAACAATCTCCACGACACCGTGGTCTCGGCGCATCCGAGCACCCTGGCCGCCTCCCGGTGATTCAGCCCCTCGATATAAACCAGCGTCACCGCATCCCGCAGATCCGTCGGCAAGGAGCCCAGCACCTCGGCGACAGCTTCACGCTGATCCGTCTCGCCCACGGTGACAGCGCTCTCCCGGATGAAGGCTTCCCGAGTCTTCTCCTCACGGAGAGCGGAACGTCGTTTGTCGCGCAAGGTGTTCATCGCTATCGAATAAAGCCAGTTCTTGAAGGACGACCTCCCGCCGAACTGCCCAAGGGAACGGGCGGCCTTGATGAAGGTCTCCTGCGCGACATCCTCCGCATCGGCGGTATCCCGCGACAGCCGGCAGACCAGCCCATGCACGGCGTCGTAATAACGGTGAAACAAAGCCACGAAAGACTGCTCGCAGCCTGCGGCGGCTCTTTCGCAAAGTGTGGAATCGTCATCATCTCCAGACATGAGCGGGGTTCTATCGTGGAGACGCGACTCGGGAGGCATTCCTTGGATTTATTTATCTCAGGGAGAAAAATAAGCCAAGGCTCGCCGCTCAAACCCGGTCAATCCCGCTCGCGCTGGGCGTAGCGCGAAACGACGGCCAGCAGCTCCGGCGGATCGACCGGCTTGGACAGGAAAATGTCAAACCCGGCCAGCATGGCCTTGCGCCGATCCTCCGACCGGCTGAACGCGGTTAGCGCGATGGCGGGAATGGTCTCCGCCGCCCGGTTGCCCGACTCGCGAATGGCGCGGACAAACTCGTAGCCATCCATCTCCGGCATCGCGATATCGCTGATAAGGACGTGGTACCGCGAGGAATCCAGCATCGACAGCGCAGTCGGTCCCGACTCGACAGTCGTCACCTCGGCGCCGTACTGCGAGAGGATGCGGCTCACGATCTCCGAGGCATCGGGATCATCGTCCACCACGAGCACATTCTTGCCCTTCAGGGTCGGGCCCTCCCAGGACATCCCGTCGGGAAAGTCGGTCGGCCGATGCAGCTCCCCTCGGGCCGCCCGGATGCGGGACAACGCGGGAGGCAGAGGGAGCATCACCCGGAAGGTCGCTCCCCGGCCCTCTCCCTCGCTCTCCGCGGCGACCACTCCGCCATGCAGCTCGACGAGGTTTTTGACGATAGCCAGCCCGAGCCCCAGCCCTCCATATTTGCGGGTCGTTGAGCTGTCCTCCTGAGTAAAGCGCTCGAAGACCCGGGGCAAAAACTCCGGTTTGATTCCCATCCCCGTATCCCGCACCGAGATGCGGGCATAGTCTTCGTATTGGTCGAGCAGGATGTCGACTGAGCCGTCCTTGGGCGTGAACTTGATGGCATTCGTCAGCAGGTTCCAAATCACCTGCTGGAGCCGGGTTGGGTCGCCCCGGATCTCCGCCGCCGCCGGATCAATGGCCTTCGTGATCGTGATCTGCTTGAGATCGGCAGAGGGGGAGACGGACT
Organism: Verrucomicrobiota bacterium; assembly: GCA_017305195.1. Lineage (GTDB taxonomy): Bacteria > Verrucomicrobiota > Verrucomicrobiia > Chthoniobacterales > Terrimicrobiaceae > Terrimicrobium. Next base: position 31,153 of record JAFKMU010000064.1, read on the forward strand.
CGACCGCAGCCGATATCACCGACGAAAGATCGAGGATTTGCAAATCGAGCTTCACCCGCCCCATGAGGATGCGGTTCATGTCCAGCATGTCCTCGACGAGCTGGGTCAGCGTGCGGGCGTTGCGATAAATGACATCCACCGCGCGCGTGACGGATTCCGCATCGTTGGCGCTGCCGCGCAGGATCTGCGACCAGCCGAGGATGGCCGTGAGCGGCGTGCGGAGTTCATGCGAAAGCGTGGTGATAAAGTCGTTCTTGATCTGGTTCGCGCGCTCGGCCTCGGTGCGCAGGTGCTTCTCCCGCTCGAGTTGTTCCTCGCGCTCGCGCTCGTGCAGTTTGCGCTCCGAGATATTGCGCAGGATGGTCGAGGCTCCGGCGATGCGACCGGAACCATCGCGGATCGGGGAAATCGTCACCGATACCTCGAGGAGCTGGCCGTCCCTGGTCCTGCGGATCGTCTCAAAATGGCTGACCTGCTCGCCCTGGCAGATTTTCGCAATGATCTCCTCCTCCTCTCCGAGGCGATCGGGAGGGATGATTTTCTTGATGGAATCCCCCACCATCTCCTCTGCGGTGAAACCCAGGATGCGTTCCGCCGCCGGGTTCCAGCTCGTCACGATGCTTTGCAAATTCTTCCCGATGATCGCGTCGTCGGAGGAGTTGACGATTGCGGCCAGATAGGCTGCCTGGATCTGCTGATCACCGTAGTCGGGAGTCATTATGTTCCTCTCTATCTATGGCGTGTCAGGAGGGGAAGACAAGCTCGCGCCAGTCCCCGACCCGGCTCTTTGATTTCCCAAAAATCCACCGCGCGGCCCAAAGCTTCCTTCCCTCAGGCGGAATACTCGCCATCTCCGTCGCTCTCCATCATTTCCTTGAACACCTCAAGGTCACGCGCCAGTTGCCGACCGGGAGCCTCGCCGAGCAGACCGGCCACCACAGCGCCGGCCCGACCCGCCGGAGGATGATACTGCAATGTCACCCGCAAATGTGTGAACGCACCGCCCTTGCGGGATTCAAAACGCACGCTGCCCGCGCTTTCCACATCGGCTCCTGGCAGGGAACGCCATGCGATCAGCTCGCCCGGGTGTTCGTTGATGATCTCGGCATCCCACTCGACCTTCACGCCCGCGGGTCCCTGAACGACCCAGCGCGACATCTTGTCGCCCGTCTTCTCCACCTTGACGACATGCGGCATGAATTTCGGCAGGTTCGACAGCGTCTTCCAGTAATAGAAAAGCTCGCTCGGCGGGCGCTGCACCTCGATCTCTCGCGTGACCTTGATCCCCTTGTTGCCCGGCACGCCGTAGTCGTTCATCCATCGTGTATCGACTCCCAGGGAATCGTAGAGATGGCAGTGTCCGGAGGCGCCGCGACAGACGAGCAGCCCGCCCGCCAGGGCCAGCAAAGCGCCCGGGAGGGATCGCCGACTCGCCCCGGCCACGACCATCGCCGCTCCGCCCACGATGGAGGCAAGCCGCTCCGGCTGGCCCACGTTGACCGGGCACGTTTTGGACTTCGGAAAAAAACCGGAGATTTGCGAGGAGAGTCGCGTGAGTGCAGTCATGACGGCAAAGATTCCATCCGGGAATCGCGCGTGCCATCGCTCGCGGGTGTGAAAAAACGAGAAATCTCCCGCGCAGGAAAAAAAAAGAGGTGCACCGTCGTGTCCGCCCCCCCGGACTTTCACCGGCGGGGCTATCATCCCGTGGCTAATGTGCCGGAGCGGAAACGACGGTGCACCTCGTACAAAAAGGAGTGCCTTGCAGCAAGGCAGACGGGCCGCTCGACCCGGGAAGGCTGGCAACCTATCACGCTGCCCCTGCCGTGGCAAGGATCTTCTCTGATTTTCCGCGCAGACGTTTCCGCATTGCGGCAGTCATCCCCCCTTTGCTACACCCTGCGGATGCGTCTCCTGATTACTGGCGGCTGCGGCTTTATCGGCAGCAACTTCGTTCGCTTCGTGCTGGATCATTACCAGCCCGAGTTTGTCACCAATGTGGACGCACTCACCTATGCGGGCAATCCGGATAACCTCGCCGGGGTCGCCGAGCAGTACAGCGACCGCTACGAGTTCTTCCGCGCCGACATCGCCGACCGCGAAGCGGTCGAGGAGATCATGGCCCGGCACAAATTCTTCGCCGTCATCAACTTCGCCGCCGAGACGCATGTGGACCGCAGCATCTCGTCGCCCGGCAATTTCATTCACACCAATGTCGTCGGCACCGAGGTGCTCCTCGAGAGCGCCCGCCGCAATGGCGTAAAGCGCTTCGTCCAGATCTCGACCGACGAGGTCTACGGATCGCTCGGCCCCGAGGGAGCCTTTACGGAAAAGTCGCCCATCGACCCCAGCTCGCCCTACTCCGCCAGCAAGGCCGGGGCCGATTTGCTCGCCCTCGCGGCCTACAAGACCTTTGGCCAGGAGGTCGTCGTCACCCGCTGCTCGAATAACTACGGCCCCTACCAGTTCCCGGAGAAACTCATCCCGCTGATGATTACCAACGCCCTGGCGGACAAGAAGTTGCCCGTCTACGGCGATGGCCTGAACGTGCGGGACTGGATTCACGTCGAGGACCACTGTCGCGCCGTCATGGCCGTGCTGCTCGATGGCACGCCGGGCGAGGTTTACAACGTCGGAGCCAGCGCCGAGATGCAAAACATCCAGGTCGTCGAGCTCATCCTCGAGACCCTCGGCAAACCCCGCGAGCTCATCACCTACGTCGCCGACCGCCTCGGCCACGACCGCCGCTACGCCATCGACTCGTCGAAAATCCAGACCCAGCTCGGCTGGAAGCCCATTCACACCCCCGAGGCCGGCCTGCGCGAGACCATCCAGTGGTATCTCGACAACCGCCCGTGGTGGGAGAAGCTCCTCGGCCACGCATGAGCCGCATCGCGATCCTCGGCGCCCGGGGTCGCATGGGCGCAGCCTTCGCCCGCCAATGGGCGCCGCAGCATGACGTCACCGCCCTCGCCCGGCCCGAGCTCGACCTGACCGACCTCGCCGCCCTCGAGCGGCTGGTGAAGTCGCTGGACTACGACGTCCTCGTCAACGCCGCCGCCTCGACCAATGTCGACCGCTGCGAGACTGAGCGCGACGAGGCGACCGTGGTGAACGCCACCGCCGTCGGCCTGCTCGCCCGCCTCGCCGCCGAGCGGGACGCCCGGTTCATTCACATCAGCACCGACTACGTTTTCGATGGGGAAAAAGACACGTCCTACGTCGAGACCGACGAAGCGCGGCCCCTCGGCCACTACGGCCAGACCAAGCTCGACGGCGAGCGCCTCGCCCTCGCCGCCTCGCCCCGCCATGTCGTCGCCCGCGTTTCCTGGGTCTTCGGCCCGGACAAGCCCAGCTTCGTCGACATGATCGTCGATCGCGCGCTGAAAAATCCCCGCGTCGAGGCCATCGCCGACAAAACCTCCAGCCCCACCTCCGCCGAGGACAGCGCGGAGTGGCTCGCCGCCTTCTTTGACCCCGCCAACCCCGGCGGGCTGTACCACGCCTGCAACTCCGGCTCCTGCACCTGGCAGGAGTACGGCCAGCATGCGCTCGATTGCGCCCTCCAGGCCGGTGCGCCGATTCAGGCTCGCACCGTGGAACCCATTCCCCTAGCCTCCATGAAGGCATTCGTGGCTCCGCGGCCGCGGCAGACGGCCCTGCATACCGGCAAACTCGCGTCGGTATTGGGTCGCCCGCCTCGTTCGTGGCAGGATGCGGTTGCCGACTTCATTCAACGAAAATTCCGCTAATGCACCGATTTTACCTTACACCGGATCAATGGAACGCCCCTGCGCCGCAGCTCGACCCGGGCGAATCTCACCACGCCGTCGACGTGCTGCGCCTCGGTGCGGGAGATCGCGTGGTCGTGTTTGACGGCCTCGGCTCCGAAGCCACCGCGCAGATCGTCGCCCCCGAGGGCAAGACCATCAAGCTGCGCCTCCTCGCCAAGGCCAAGACCCAGCCGCTCCCCTGCGCCATCACGCTCGGCCAGGCCGTGCCCAAGGGCAAAAACATGGACTTCATCATCCAGAAGGCCGTGGAACTCGGCGCGGCCCGCATCGCCCCGCTCTTCTCCGACCGCACGGTCGTGCAGCTCGACGCCGCCGACGCGGAAAAGAAGCGCACCAAGTGGCACGAAACCGCCATCGAGGCCTGCAAGCAGTGCGGGCAGAATCGCATCCCCGAGGTGCTCACCCCGCGCACGCCGAAGGCCTTCCTGGAATCCGGCGAGAAGTACGACCTCATGCTCATCGCCTCGCTCCAGCCCGACGCGCGGCGCATTAAAGACGTGCTCGCCGAGGTCAGCAAGCCGGCCAACGTGCTCGTGCTCGTCGGCCCGGAGGGAGATTTCACCCCGGCGGAGATTTCCCTGGCCAAGAGCTTCGGCTGCCAGCCGATCACCCTCGGCCCCATCATCCTGCGCACCGAGACCGCCGCGCTCTACTGCCTGAGCGTCCTCGCGCACGAGTTGTTCTAAGGATTCTCAATCCCACCAAAAGGGGGGAGTGCTCCGGCGCTTCCCCCCTTTTGCATTTACGGAAAGGGAGCCCGCCGGAGATTGACGCTCCAGGACGGGCTCTCGCCGCCACTGAGTATTGGCTGCTCTGCTTCTAGAACTTGAAGCCTACGCCGCCGGAGATCATGTGGCTCACGAAGTCCTCACGACCGAAGTTCGCGTTGTAGTAAAAGTTCGCATTCCACGTGTCGCCAAACTGCGCGCTGACCCCCGCTCCCGCCCACACGCTGTCGCGATCCGGCGCGCTCGTGCTGTAGTCAAAGCTCGCGCCGCTGCCGCCGTCGAGTGAGGCTCCGATGTTCTGCGAATTCTCCAGGAACTCGTGCTGCCAGAACAACCGGCCCTCCGGGATGATCGCGATCTTCTCGTTCACGTTCCAGGTGTAGGCCACACGTCCTCCCACGTTCATCCGCAGGCTGTTGAGATTCTGCTGGTCCACCCTCAGGTTCAGGCTGTTCGCATCGGTCTCCGTGAAGGGAGCCACTCCGGCATAGGTATACTGGCCGCTCAGGAGCGGACCAAAGGTGAACCCTTTCACCTTCCAGTCGTAGCCCGCATCCAGGTAGGTCGTAAACTGCCCGCCATTTGGCTGGCTGTGCGCCACACGGTCGATGCTTCCAAACTTGATCGGGCGACGCGCGAGGTAGCCATTGTATCCGCCGCCGATGATCGTGTCGGCATAGAAACCGCCGGCCTGATACGTCGCGTAGCCGCCAAACAAGGCGCTGTTGATGGTCATCAGGCCGCCGCCGTTATACTTCGAGTAGAGCCCCTGGTAGCCGATGTACGCGCCCGTCGTGAGGTTCTCACTCCACTTGTAATCGGCCCCGGTCATGAACCCTCCGCTCTGGTAGTTGTAGTTGGGCAGGTTGCTCACGTTCGTCACTTGCGCAAACACGCCATTGCCCTGCACCCACACGCCCCATTTGTTGTCGGGCGTGGGAGCCAGGATGTCCTTCCCATCCTTGGCGTCCTTGGCATCCATCACGCTCTTGCCATTCTTGTCATACGCCAGGCTTGCCGTCATGCCCACGGCGGAAAACCCACGCGCGCCGAGCTTCACCGCGCTCATTCGCTGCGCGAGGAACTGGTTCTGGCTGATCGCCTGCTCGATGGTGATGTCGCCCAGGCTCTCGTAAAAGCCGGGCATGATTTGCTCAAACGCCGTCGGGTACTGGTCTGCCGTCAGAAAGTCCAGGGCCGTGCTGACCACTTCCTTGTCTCCGCCTGCCGGGATGAAGCTGTCCAAAGCCTTCGCGACATTCGTCTGGTTCTGGTTCTGCGCCACCAGGGTGTAGCTGGTCGGCGCGATCAGGATCGAGCCGGTGCCGCCGCTGGTCAGGAATCGCGCACGGAATGTCTCCGGGGACGACGTAACGATGCTGTCAAACTTCCCGCTGATGCTTCCTGCCTGCAGGAAGGCAAACTGCTGGCCGTACTGGAACTTGTAGCCGCCGAAGCTCAGCACCTGAAGCTGGCCCGCGAGCTGCGCGTTGCCGCTCACGATCAAGCGGTCAAACACCGTCGAGCTGGCCACCTCGACCTGCAACGAACCCCCGCTCGTCTGCGTAAAGTTGCCATTCACCGTCAGCGTTCCCGGCGAATTGCCCGGAGCCACCACGCCGCTGTTGAACAGGTTTCCCAGGATGAAGCCGCTGCCCTTGAGCCACGCCCCCAGGCTCACCAGCACGTTCTGCGCTTGCAGGGTTCCGTTCACCGAGAGTGTTCCTTCGTTGATGTAGGCATTGCCTCCCACGAACATGTTGGCCAGCAGGTTCAGCAGGCCCTGTCCGATTTTCTGAAAGTCTCCGGGCGTGCTCACGGGGTAGTTCCCCAGGATCACCCCCGTGCCGCTGGCCACGTTGAAGGTCCCCTGCGTAATCGAGAGCGGGCCGTTCAGCGTCAGCGTTCCGTTCGGCGCAAAGCTCAGGCTCATCACGGCGTTCGACGCTCCGCTCGGCCCGGTCTCGCTGCCAAAGATCACTTCAAATAGCGCCGTCTCCGATGTCCCGGCCTGGTTGTCCAACTGGCCCGGGGTGGCAACTATCGCCCCAGTAAACAAGAGATCCGAACCCACGATGCTGAACTCGCCGCTCAAGCCGGAGATATTCGACCCATAGCCAAGCAGGTTCAGATCGAAGCCATTATCCACGCCGCTGATCAGGGTATAGGTACCCGGCGTGAAGCCCGCGTTATTGAAGAAAAAGCTCGAGGGCGAAGTGAGCGTCACCGGATTGCTCGAAATGATCTGATCGGACGTGCCGGAAGCTCCGAGGTCAAAAAGCAGCCTGCCTCCATTGAGATTCAGCCCCTGCACCGTGATCGACGTCGCATGCCCCACATCGCCGGGACTGAAATACCCGCCGTTTACCTTCACCGTGGAACTGGCCAGGCTCTGTGTCGCGAGCTGGCCGTTGTTCACGATCGTGCTGCCAGTATAGGTTTGGCTCTGCGCGAAAACCGTCTTGCCGACCCCATTCTGTTGCACGTTCACGCTGCCGGCAATGGTCGGAGCAAAGCTGTATGACGCGTGATTGTGATCAAAGATCAGTTTTGCGTCCCCGGCGCCTCCGACAACCATCGGGGCCAGAAGCGTTCCCGCCGTGGTGCCGTTGCCGATCTTGAGCGTACCGGAGGAACCCTGATCCTTGGCCAGACCCACCACGCCCAGACTTTGGACCACGCCATCGCCCACGAGATTCAGCTCCCCGGCGCCGGCTCCCCCGACCAGGATCGACACATCCGGCACAGCGCTGCCGCTCGGCACGGTTGCGGTATTCTCCCATCTGCCGCCACTGACTGTCACCGTGCCACTCGATGAAGCCTGGTATCCAAGAACACCGATACCGTCCTTAACCAACCCCCCATTGATCTCCGAGGTGCCGGTGCCGGAATTGCCGATCACCATCGTGGGCACACCTCCGGTCACAGGCAGCCCCCCGCTCGTGATCCATGAGCCGCTGTTGACCACGACCGAGCCGATAGAACCAGCATGCTCTCCCACGCTGGCAAAAGCGTCCTTAACGTCTCCGCCGGAGATCGTCAGGGTTCCCTTGCCATCCATCCCGACGAAAAGCTCTTCACTGTGCTCCCATGAACCACCCGAGACCGTGGCTGTGCCGACACCGGTCGCCCCATATCCAAGAAAACCGTTTGTATCCGATACCTGTCCGCCAGTGATCGTGAGATCGCCTATGCCTTGATCTCCAACATTAACCTGATAATTGCTCCATGTGCCGCCGCTGATATTGGCCGTGCCGTGGCTTCCCTGGGCTGATCCGAGAATGCTGTTGTAGGCCGAAACATAGCCATTCTCACTGACATTCAGGGTTCCCTCACTGCCGCTGTAGGTTCCCACGAGCAGCCCGGTGGGGCCTTCGTTGACCCACCGTCCACTCCCTTTCACCGTCACCGTCCCGTCACCTCCATCATTAATGCCGATATAAGAAGTGGTGTTGGAGGTATTTGTTACCGTACCGCCAGAGATGGTCAGAGTGCCTTTACCGGATGCGCCCACGCCGAAACCGAGGTTCGCATCATTGTTCCAGGCGCCTCCGGTAACGGTCACCGTACCGACGCTGCCCGCTCCATTCCCGATATCGATCACACCCGATGCGCCGGTGACCGACAAAGTTCCCCCGCTAACCAGCAGATCGCCAGTTCCAGAGGCGCCCACATAGAGGGAGGTATTGTCCCACGTGCCGCCGGAGATGACTGCATTCCCCGTAGTGCCCGCGCTGGCTCCGATATTGGTGACAGTGCCTGATAGTGCGCCACCGGAGACGACGACCTTGTCGCCACCGGCAACACTGCCTACCGAAAGAATATTATAGGAACCCGAGATCGCCGTAGGAAGCAAAGCCGTACCGCCATTATCAATGAAGGCCGTGGAGGAAGAAGTCGGCACCCCCGCGGTCCAATTACTGTCCTCGGTCCACAGGCCCGTCTGCACATCCCAATGCGATCCGGCGGATCTCGCCATCGCTGCGCTCAGCGCCAAAGACATCACCAGCCCCGCAACAAGAAAAACTCGCATAATATTATGGGGCGAGACTATCTGAACCTCAATGTTCGACAGGCAAGAGGGACTCGATGAACCCGGCTGCCTACTCCATGAATCCGGCAGAACATCCGCACTCTTGCCAGGATAAAGAAGCTCAACCCGGGAGGCTTCGCCTTCCGTTCCACCGCAAAATCGAACGCCGGGCTTCGGCATCCGAAACGCCGGTTCCGGGTGAATCCTGACCCGCAGGGAGATGTCCCCGCCAGACCTTCAGCTTTTATCTCGTCGCATTCTGCGACAACACCCTATTCCCCGGCAGCTCGCGGTTCGCCATAGGCAAACCCGGCCCCGGAGAAGGCAATATACACTTTGCCAAAGACATCCTTGTCGCCATCCATCGCGTCGATCCAGTCAAAGATCCCCAGCGGGTATTGGCCGATCCGATCCCAGCTTTTCCCGGCATCCGTGGAGCGATAAATCCCCGTTGCTCCCGCCGCCACGCCCGCCACGTAGATCGCGGGATACCCGCCCTCGCGCTCCGGTTTACCCAGGCCGACATTGAACGCCTGCGCAATCCCCGGCAGCATCGACCAGCTCTCCCCGCCGTCCTCCGAGAGCCAGAGCCCGCCCACCGGCGGGTTTCCCTGGCTGCCCTCGGCGAAAAGCAGATGCCCCGCGTGGCCCGGCACGGATTTCAGGATGGAATTCACCCGCCCGAGCGGCGGCGACTGCGCGGTCTTCACGAAGGTCGCGCCGCCATCCTCGGAGCGAAAGAACCCCTCGCGCGTGTGGTAGTAGTAAAAGCGATCCGCCGTCACGCGATCCGCGCAGAGCGGCTTCTGCGGGCCGAAGTACCCGCCCGTGCCGGACTCCTTCAGCCCGTCGCCGAGCCGCGCCTGCTGCCACGTCACGCCGCGATCCCTGGTGAAATACGGCAGCACCTTTTGCACCGGAGCCCACGCCATGCAGTCGGGGCTGGCGGCGGAAATCGCGATCGTCCCGTACTCCAGCCCGCCCGGTATGGTCTTGTCCTTCACCGCCGGGAAGATCGTCCACGTGATGCCGCCATCGGGAGAGAAGCCCGCCTCGTTCACATGCGGGCCAAAGCCGAGGTGATTGCGAAAGACCGCCGCGACGAACTGCGGGTCCGCCGGGCACCAATCCAGCGACCACGCGCTCATAAAGTACGGCACCGCCCGCCGCGCGGTGTAGGCATCGGGCTCGTCGAAGCGGAACACCCCGACATCCCACATCGCGCCGAGGGGCTTGCCTCCAGGCGGAGCGATCACGTCGTTGCCGCAGGTTTCCTCGATGCCCTCGCTGGCCGCCTGCCATGCGATGTCGGGCGTCGAGAGATCCCGCGCATGCCACACGCCGAAGCCCTCCGCCAGCCACAGCTCGCCCGAGGCGTCAAAGGCGATCTCGCCCACGCTCAGCCAGTAATTCTCCTGCTTCCCGAGCCATTGGATCGTGGGGCTCAGGTATTGAAAACCGTGAGCCGACCACGTCGCGCCCTGGTCCGTCGAGGCAAAGAACTGCCCGCCACTCACGATGAGCGCCAGCCGTTGCGCGTCCTTCGGATCGACCGCGATGCCGTAATACGCCTTGCTGCCGCCCTCCTTCGTCGTCGGCGTGATGTCGGTCCACGCGCCTTCCGGCGACCGCTTCCACACCGCGCCCGTGCGGCCCGCGTCATTGTCGTAGAGAACGTAATACGCTCCATCCGGTCCGACGGCCGCATCGCGCACATTGCCCGTCCCGGCCTGTTCCGCGCTGGCAATGTCCTTCCACGTCGCCCCGCCATCCTCGCTGCGAAAAACGCCCGCGCGGTTCGATGTCACATAAATTACCCGCGTCCGCTCCGTGCCATCCTCCGCCTTCACCGTGCCGCCGGAGGGATCAAAGACAACCGTATTGACTCCATGCGGTTCCGTGCCCTTCGGAATCGCCTCCACCCGCCGCCACGTCGCCCCCGCATCGCCCGTGCGCCAGAGCCCGCTTGAGATCGAGCCAAAGAAAACCACCCGGCTGTCGCGGGGATCGACCGCCAACCGCTCGCCATCGAGCCGCCCCTCGCCATTCGGCTCCATGCCCGCCTGCTGGCTGGCAAAATGCGTCGCCACCCAGGTATCGCCCCGGTTCGCGCTGCGATAGATCTGCCCGCGAAAGGCCATGTACGCGACATCCGGCTCGCCCGGAGCCGCCACGAGGCTGTCCACCCCGCCGTGGCATCCATAAGCCACCGCCTCCGCCGGCATCGAGGCATCCGTCACGATCTGCCTCCAGGTCGACGTTGAGGGCTCCCACCGGTAAGCCCCGGAAACATCCGTGCGTGCAAACGCCGGCCCCGCGCCATCCGCCCGCACCTCCATCCCCGTCACCCACCCACCCCCGCCGATCTTGAGCGGCTTCCAGTCGTACGTGGCGGAAAGATCGTCCGCCCAAAGCGAACCCGCCACCAAAAGCCCGGCCATGCAAAGCCCACGCCGGAAAGCATCGGAGATATTCATAAAGGGAGATCACCCGACCGGATCACGCCGGGCCCCGCCACTACAAAGAATTCCCGCCGGAATCGCAAGGCCGGGAATACCATTCAAGGCAGACGACTGACCACGCGCGATGCCCGCCAGGAAATGCCGATCGCGAAGAGCATCATGGTGCCTGCGAGAAGAAAAGTGGTCCGCATGCCTACTGCGATCTCCGCCGGAGTCGCATGGAGAAGATCCTCTTTCCCGACACCAAAGGCAAAGACCATTCCCAACCCAGATGCACCTGCAATCAAACCGACATTGCGGGACATATTCAGCAAGCCTGAGATCACTCCACGCCGGTCCGAAGGCGCGCTGGCCAGTGCAGCGGTATTGTTGGCTGCCTGGAAGAGCTGGTAACCGGGCGTAAGGACGGCGACGGCCAGGATGTAGCCGGCGACGCCGATCATCCCAGGCAGAAATGCCAGAAGGAATGCCGCCACCGTGAGAAGCCCAAGGCCAAGGGAAAGCACACGTCCGCTGCCCTGTGCATCAACAAGCCGTCCCGAGGGAACACCGCTGAAGATCGAGATGACCGGCCCGACTGCCATGACCAACCCGACCGCCGCACCAGGTAAGCCGAGGCCCAAGCCTAGATAAAACGGACCGACGACCAGTGTTGTCATCATGACTGCCGCTACGAGCAGATTAACGAGGAGATTGGGGATCACGCTCAACTGGCATATCGATGTCATACTGGCTGCTCCATCCCTTGTTCCTTTGCGCGATTCTGCGGGCAATATCATAAGAGCGACGGCGAAGACCAAAGCCCCCAAGGGAACCTGCATCCAGAATATCCCGCGCCAACCCGTCATGGGGATGATCAATCCACCCAGCGACGGCCCGAGCGCGGTACCCAGAGCCGAGGCGGTGCCCAACAGGCCCATGGCCCGCCCCACGCGAGCTTCACCCGCCGTCTGGCGCATCATCGCCATGGACAGGGTCATGAGGATGGCGGCCCCGAGGCCCTGGATCGCTCGCGCTCCGACAAGCATCCTTAGGCTCGGTGCCGCGCCGCACGCCAGCGAGGCCAAAGTAAACAGACCGATTCCTGTCAGCAGGACCGGCTTCAGACCCAGCGCATCGCCGAGACGTCCAACGATCACCACTGAGATGGTCATCACAGCGAGATAAGCCACCACCACCGCCTGCACCTGGGAAAACGGCGCGGAAAACGCTCCGGCGAGGGTCGGCAGTGCGATATTGGCGATACTCGTGCCGAGCGACGCTAGCAGCGTCGACCACGCCAGTGTGGCTGTCACCCCGCTTCCATTCTCCTGCGATGCGATTGAGAACCCCGGCTCATCGCGCCTTATTGACGAAACATTCATTTGATTTCATGCTGCAACCTCAAGTTAACTTGAGGTCAATCATGAAGTTTCTGGACATCGGAGAGGTCGTAGTCAGGAGCGGCGTCGCCCCCTCGGCGCTGCGTTATTATGAGGGAGCGGGGCTGATCTCCTCTGTTTCGCGGAATGGGTTGCGGAGACAGTTTGCAGCCGATGTTCTGTTGCGGCTGAAGTTGATTGCGCTCGGCAAGACCGCAGGTTTCTCGCTGGCGGAAATCGCCGGAATGTTCGGCAGGAATGGCAGGCCCGATCTGCCGCGACCCGTACTCCGTCAGAAGGCCGACGAGATCGACCGGCAGATTCGCGAACTGACGGCTCTGCGCGATACCCTCCGTCACGTCGCAGAGTGCCCGGCGCCATCACATATGGAATGCCCCACCTTTCGCCGACTCGTCGAAACCGCAGGCAAACGCAAAAGCAAACCTGCGAGAGCGAACGCATCGAAACTCCGAAAATCCTGAGTGGCCGGGGCGACAGGATTCGAACACGTGGATTTCACCAAGTGAATCATTGATATTGACCTAAAAGTAACAAAAAGGTAACAATTACTCCCATGAAATCGAGCTTGGAGGATGAAAATACCAAAAAGCGCGGACCGCTGGAAGTGATTGAAGGGAAAAACACGCGCATTCCGATTTACGATGCGGGAGGCGGGAAGGTCATCGCAGCCTACTATGCGGAAGGAAAGCGCAAGCTGGTCAAATTCCAGACGCTGGAAGCCGGGAGAAAAGGGGCCAAGTCCATCATTGAGAACCTGACGACCGGTAGCGCCCATGTGAGCGCGTTCACGCCCAAGCAAACGGCAGCCATTCACGATGCCGCAGATATGCTCAAGCCTGTGGGCGTGACGATTACGGAAGCAGTCCGGCAATTCACGGAAGCCCAGAAGATTCTTGCCGGCCGCTCCTCTCTGCTTGAGGCCACCCGTTTTTACGTCAGGCACCTGGAGGATGAGCAGCGACGAAGCGCCCTTGAGCCCATCACCTTTCCCAAGCTGGTGGAAAAGTTTTTGGAGGCTATCAAAGGAGAAAAATCCACCCGCTATGAGCAGGATATGAGCGCCAAGCTCAAGAAGGCGGCCAAAGTCTTTCGCGGCCAGATTCGGGAAATCCGAGCCGATGACATTGATACATGGATTTCGGGCATGAAGCAGACCAGCGGACGCACCAAGAACAACTATCGGGTGGCTCTGGTAACGCTTTTTTCATTTGCCCGCGACAAAAAGCACCTTCCCCGAGGCGAAAAGAGCGAGGCGGAGTTTGCCACGCGTTTCGGTAGCAAGGGGGGAACGATTGGCATTTACAGCCCGGAACAGTTCAAAATTCTACTGACCAATATTGAGGAACGGTTATTGCCCTTTTTTGCTTTGGGCGGTTTCGCAGGATTTCGCAGCGTATAAATCTTCCGCTTGGAGTGGAAGGACATCTGGTTTGATCAGGATGTGATCGAGGTTGGCAAGGATAAGGCCAAAACCGCAACTCGGCGGCTACCGCCAATCTTGCCTGCGCTGAAAGCGTGGCTGCAACCTCACGCAAAATCATCTGGAAAGGTGTTTCCGGGCGTTCGGGACGAAAGGCATTTCACCAAGCTTCTGAAGGCCGCCACGAGCAAGCTGGTGGATGTCGAGGGCAATCCCCTTGTGAAACCCGTTCATAATGGATTGCGGCACTCGTTTTGCTCCTATCGACTGGCCATTACCAAATCCGCCGCTCAAGTCGCCCTGGAAGCGGGAAATTCCCCGAAAATGCTTTTCGAGAATTACCGCGAGTTGGTGACGGAAAAAATGGCGCACGCCTATTTTGGGATTTCCCCAGAGGGGCAGCCCTCGGTTGAGAAACAAGCAGCTTGACGGATATTTCATCAAATGCTGCCGTTTCAACATTCGATGAAATGCCGAAGAAAAATGGAATAGGCTTGCTAATTTCATTTAAAATGCTATTTTCAGCATATGCTGAAATCTGGACGAAATTTGAAATCCGATGAATTCGAGCGCCAAATCGAAGATTCGATACGGAATCTACTCGGTAGGATACCCTTCCTGAAAGCGAAGCCTTTACAGCGCACCGATGTGGTTGGCGAACCGACTTGGTTAACGGATGTGGAGGCGGGGGAAATCTCTTGGCATTTGGTTGTCCACGGTATTCGACAAGGGCAGCCTCGTGGGGTTCGAAACGGCCTGCTTCACTTGCAGCGTTTCGGGAGTCTGGAGAAACCCTGTTACGGAATTTTGGTTGCACCGTTTCTTTCCGAAGAGTCGGCGCGACTTTGTGTCGAGGCGGGAATGGGCTACGCGGATTTGGCCGGGAATGCGCGGCTATCGTTTGGACAAGCCTTTATCGAGCTTCAGGTGGCGGATAATCCGTTTCTGGTGAAAAGGCACTTGCGGTCACTGTTTACGGCCAAAGCGAGCCGGGTACTGCGAGTGTTGCTGACGCCCCCCTTACGGGCGTGGAAGGTTTCGGAATTAGCGGAAGTGTCAGGCGTCAGCCTCGGGCAAGTAAGCAATGTGAGAAAACTATTGCTGGATCGCGAGTGGGCAATGGCCAGTGAAACCGGTTTGCGTTTGAGTAAGCCGGAGGAACTGGCCCGAGCGTGGCAAAGCTCCTACAAAGCCAGCCCACATTCGCGTGAAGCCGCCTACACGCTGCTGCATGGTGAGGCTCTTGAAAACGCGATACGGGCAGCCCTCGCCGAGGCAGGACACGGAGCGCACGCGGTTCTGGCATCCTATTCCGCCGCCCGCTGGTTTGCACCCTATGCCAGACAGGCAACCCAGTTCTTTTATGCCGACAAACACGGAGCGAAAATCTTGAAGCACCATTTGCGATTGCAATCCGTATCGCGGGGAGAAAACGTCGTTATCCTTGAGCCTCGGGAAGACGACGTATTTGCCGGTCGGGTAGAGGCCGCTCCGGGAATCTGGTGCAGCGGATTGGTACAAACATGGCTGGATCTGAGCGTCGGCGGCGAACGGGGTGATGAAGCCGCCGAGCACTTGTTGCAGGAAAAACTGCTGCCGGGCTGGAAGGAGAAAACTACATGAACGAACCGGAAATGGCCCGAGATTACCACGAGCGTGACGTTCGCGCTGCATATGCCGTCCTCATCGAAATTGGCCAGATACTGGGCGCATGGCGTGATAAATTCGTTATCGTGGGTGGAGCTGTGCCGTGGCTTTTGTTACGCGGAGCACGTCCGCAACATATCGGCACCCTCGATATTGACCTCGATTTGAATCCGGATGCATTGAACGATGGCGAATATGCGACTCTCGTCGAGGCTCTGGAAAAAAAGGACTATGAACGTGACAAAGAGGGATTGAAGCCGTTCCAGCTACGCCGCTGGGTGAGAGTGGATGATGGCGATGCGGTAGGAGTCCTGGTGGATTTGCTGATGCCCCGAGGCACCAGGGGCGATCGGAATGAAGAAAAGCTCGTCGAGGGATTGCGGGTGCAGGGAGCGCAGGGTGGCGACGTGGCCCTGACTCATCATGTCGTGCAAAAGCTTGAAGGAGTCATGCCCGATGGCCGAACCAATGAAGTCGAGTTGCTGGTGGCCACCATCCCGGCACTGCTGGTGATGAAAGGATACGCACTTGTTGGACGCGACAAAAAGAAGGATGCCTACGACATCTATTTTTCCGTACGCAACTATAGCGGCGATCCAACGGCACTCATCGCAAAATGTGCCACGCTACTCGACAACGAGGTCGCCCGCAAAGGCTATGAGCATATTGCTGGCAAGTTCCGCCATGCCGAGGATTTCGGACCGAAGACGGTGCGGCTCTTTTTGGAGGAGTCAGCCGCACTTGGAGAAATGACGCCAGACCAAGTACAGACAGATGCCTTCATGCAAGTTTCTGCTCTGCTTCGCGGTCTCGGACTTGGCCAATAGAGTAGCTCCCTGAGCTATCGCAAAACCTCATCCCGGCTGGCGATCCGACTGATCGCAAGCGCGGAAAAAAGTTCCTGCTTCCGGAAGAGTCGATGGCGGCCCAGCTTGTAACTTGGAAGACACCCTTGTCGCACATACTGATAAAGAGAGCGCAAAGGAACGCCCAACCAGCTTGCCGCCGCCTTGGCGTCAATGAATTCAGGCTCCTGTCTGGATGCGAGCGTTTGACCTCCCTCATTCAGGCTTTCGCCCGAAATCGAGTCAGCCGCTTCGTTTTCAGATTCATGACCGAGTTTGCATTCATCCGAAAGCTGGCCGGGAATTGTCGTTTGCATGGATTGCGATGCACCATGAATGAAATTCTGATCTTGCCTGCTCCACCAAGGTGACAACTTCTTCGTTCTCCAATCACCCAGCCATCCATTCCGCCGCCCAAAACCGATGTCCCCTCGGTCCCTAACCCGAGATAAAGAAAGGTGCGCGTGGTGGGGGTGGAAATCGCTGCTGGTATGCCTCGATGAGCAACCACTGAAGCAATTCCCAACCGCTCTGGAGAGGGCGAGGAATGGCCGCACCCGCGCCTTCGGTCAGCGGGATGGTAAAGATTCGAATAAAACCAAGCGCCCATCGAATTCGTTGATCGGCAAAATATCGTTCATTGTTTTTTGACCGTTTCGGCCATTCTTGTTTGAGGCAAAAATAACGAATCAAAGCATCAGTTTCGGAAAAGCAGCTTTCCTCAATGGCCTGCACCTCTGCATCGTTTTTCCAGTCGTCGTCAGGATGGCTCCAATGAATGCGCTCAGGTTTGCTTGCGTATGGCAATGTCTCCCGGCAATTTTCCAACACCCCGTGAAGAGCGCGCCAAAATTTCAGATGTTTGTCCTCTTCGTCCATGAGGCTATTTTAGTAGTGGTGTCGTTTCCAACGAAATGGAAGCAGCAGCAAACGCCAGAATATCAAAAAAAACAGAGCGACATCCACTACTCAGAATCGCCTTCTTTTTTCCCTACCGGTACAACATCAATCTTCAGAGCAACATCGATCACCCCGAACAGGAAAACGTAGGCCCCCTAAACAATAAGCCTATCCTTCTCGGCAGCGCGGACATCTACCATAAAGGCTGCAAAGGCCGGAAACCGGCCCGACCAATCGCGTACCTTTTGAATCAAAACTCTGAGAGGAGTGGGGTAAAAAGTTCTAGCCGCAGCCACCAGAACTTCAGGTCTCAGACCTTGGAAATAGGGCTTTAGGGGAAGATCCTCTTTGCGAACCTCAAAAATGTTGGCGAGGAAAACGGCAGAAAGTTCGAGTCCCCGAAAAGTAAGGGACAAGTCTCCGTCAATATCCTGATTCGGATCTGGGACATGACACAAGATTGTCGCTTCAAACGCTGGATAGTTCGCGGAAGAATTATAACATTCACCGGAATAGTCCGAGTCATGATCGAACAGCCGCCTCCGACCGAGGGTCTGAAGAGCGACCAGATAGTCCTCTTTGGTCAGGGTTTCCAAAGCTTGGAGAAATGAGGGAGAGCGATCCATATCGCGCAAGCTAAACGGCAAGGCGATGGAATGAAAAACATCTTCAGGCCGGACAATCCGGCCCAAACTGGCTGGCAACGATGAGGAAAGCGTCCGGCGAAGGCCGGGAAGCGCCCTCATGGTTGCCCGGAATGTTCCCGGTGAACGGAAAAGCCGCAGACAACGGTACGGGTCCTCCCCGTTCGGTTGCCTGCGGCGTCCTTTTCCCGAAAGTCGGATTAGAACGGCCTGTGGCCGAACCACCAGAAAGCAAAAATTGCCAGAGCAAAGCCAAAAGCGACGCATCCTGCGTACCATGCAAAGGAGACGGCGGGCAGTCCGCAGCCGGTGAGTTGCCTCGTGCAATCTTCCATCGTCTGCACGCTGGTCTCCAGTTTATCGGCCGCCCGTTCGGCAAAACGACCGAGATCGGCCATTTCTTCGCGGGTGGTGACGACCGTTCGCAGCAGCCCCTCAATGGGCAGACTTTGAATGGCTTCGTCGATGCGCTCGGTGGTCTTCTCCACAATGTCGTCCACCGGGAACCGATTTACGATGTCGTCACCGGCTGAACTCAGCCGGTCGGTCGCCCGCTGAATGGTCAGCGTGAGTCCTTGTAAGAGCCGGAGGCGGTCGTTGAGAAACTCAAACGAACTGGTTTGCTGGAGGTCAGCCATTCGGCCCGCCTCAACGATTTGCCCGGAAATCTTCTGGTAGAACGTGCCCCAGAGGCCGAGAGCCAGCATCAGTTCCAGAACCGGATCGTTCGGGTTTGTGATGTGCAGGCGAGCCAGAGCCTCCCGGAGTTTCAGTTGAACCTCGACCGGATAGGGAACGAGAAGTTCTTCGAGGACAGGAGGGATATCGCTCATGGCAGGAGTCGGGTTTTGACTTTCTCGAATTCCGCAAAAACCACCTGTTGGTATTTGCGAAGGCGGCTGCGGGTCATGAACTTGGTCAGTTCGCTGACCGGATCGGAAACCTCCAGTGCAGCGCCCACCCGAAGATCGTTCAATTCGAGTTTCTGGTGAACCCAATCGTCCAGCTTGGGCAGCGTGATTTCGGCGAGGTCGAGAGACTTCCGGTATTCCTCGCGAGCCTTGGACTTCGGGTAACTCAGTTCTTCGCCGCGCACCAAATTCTGAGCGATGAGAAAGGCAATGTCCTTTTGATGGGCGAGAACGTCTTTCGCCCAGAAGCCGATATTGGCCACGCTGTCGGTCGAAGAATCCACCACGCCAATGGCAGAAAAGCGCACCCCGTGCTCGTCACGGAGTGCATTGAAATCCACCTGCCTCCACCACGGTTCGATCCGATCGGTGGAAGCAGCCCGCATGTCGATGAGGGTGAGCGCAGTCTCCGAATCGACAATCTTTTCCAGCATGGAGTCGAGATCCCGCTGGCTGGAAACCTCGATAAATTCCGCGTCGGAATAGAAGCGCGAAAGCGTGTTGTTTTCATTGTCCAAGTCGATGGCGCGGAACGGAATCTTCAATGACCGATACCAATCGATGAGAAGAGAGATGAGCCAGCTCTTGCCGACGCCTCCTTTGCCGCCGATGGAGAAGACTACGAGTTTGCGGGATTTGGATTTGTTCATGATGTTTTAGTGGTTGATTCGCCGCGCGAGACGTGGCGGAAGGTTTGACGGGGACTTTGCCGGAAGATCGGAAGAAGGTTGCTCCGGCCTTGGAACGGCTTTGACTTTTCGGGGACGGCCTTTCTGGCGTTTACCATGCAAGCGGAGATACCGGCGCAATGTTGCTTCGCTGACAGAAATTCCGCTCCCTTTCAGTGAAGCCGTGAGTGCCGCCAGCGAGACGCCACTTTGACGAGCCTGGAGAAGGGCCGGTTGCACCCTGTCGAGTAGACGTGTGACAGAGTTTCGACGCGTACGAGGTTCGTCGGATGACAGCTTGAGGAGCGTTTGAGTAACGGTCTGAAAGTCGATAGAATGTTCGAGCGCCGCAATGTCGAGTTTCGTTCTCATAACGAAGCGATGACAGCACACCGCCTATGGCCTGCTGCTCCGACGACGGAACAAACGGATCCGTTCGTGACGGATCAGTAGGCGGTTGAATGCGCGGAGCCCAGACTCAAGGCATGTGCGCCTAATGACGGATCCTTCCTCGATGGAGGGACGTAGTAGTCTTTAACGGCATGGCTGTCTCATGACGGGCAATGCCTTCGTATTGACGGACGCCCGTCCGAACCATGACCTACCCGGTGACACTATTCACGATGGTCCGGTTGTGGCCTGATTTTCCTTATTTTATAAGGGGCTGGTGTCTATCCTCATTCTGATCCGGCTTCGGATCATCGGAATGTCAAATCCAGCTAGTCTGGAGGCATGTTTACAGCCAGTGCGATGAAGAACAAGGCGACTGCCCAGGTCTATTTCGACGAGCATCTGTCGCATAATGATTATTACACCGAGGGTGAGGTACAGCCGGGATACTGGATTGGAGAAGGCGCGGATCGCCTCGGTTTGCAGGAAGGCTCTCCTGTGGATCAATCTGCCTTCCTGAGCCTGTGCGATGGGCAACATCCAGAGACAGGTGAACGATTGACCCTGCGCCAAAATGCGATGGGGAATCGCCGCATCTTTTTCGACTTCACCTGCTCGGCCCCGAAGTCGGTTTCGGTGATGGCCGTCACCATGAATGACACTCGGTTGGTGGAAGCGCATCAGGCGGCGTCTCGCCTCGCGCTCAAGGAACTCGAACGGTTCGCGGCCACCCGTATTCGGGTGAAAGGAGCGGATGCGGATCGTCCGACAGGCAATGTGGTTGGCGCGGAATTCCTGCACACTTCCAGTCGGGCTCTAGACCCGCAACTTCATACCCATTTCACGCTGTTCAATGCCACCTACGATCCAAAGGAGAATCGCTGGAAGGCGCTTCAACCCGGTGATCTCTTCGCGGTGACCAAGTATGGCACGGAAGTTTACCGCAATGAACTCTGCCGCCGCGTACTGGAACTGGGCTATGAGGTGGATGGCTTTGAAATCAAAGGCATCTCACCGGAATTGATGCGAAAGTTCTCCAAACGTGCGGTAGAGCGGGACTCGGTCATCGCGCAAATGGAGGATCGTCTGGGGCGCAAGCTCTCCAACAATGAGGTTTCGTTGGCGGTCCATAAAAGCCGCTCACAAAAGGTGAAGGGGATTTCCTCGGCGGAAGTCCGTCAGCGCCAACGGGACCAGATGGCGCCTTCGGAAATCGAAACTCTGAAAAGCCTTCGTCAAAACGCCGATGGTTCGCCGATTGTCTCTCGGATCGAGCCATCCGCCGCGCTCGACTACGCAAAAGCGCATGTTTTCGAACGGGCTTCCGTTGTCCCTGAAACGGAAATCTTGCGGCACGCCCTTATTCACGGTCGCGGACAAGTCGATCTGGAAAATCTCAAAAGCCAGGTGGCGGCAGATAGGGATTTTCTCCGGGTAGGAAATGAAATCTCCACGCGAGAAATCCTCACTGCGGAGATGTTTCTGATTGAAAAGCTCAACGATGGGCAGAGCGCGTTCGCTCCCCTGGCTCCCGGCTACCAGCCTGCGAATCCCGCCATGGGTGAGGATCAGAAAAAAGCCATTGCCCATGTCTTGGGAAGCCCGGACCAGTTTACCGGATTCCGGGGACTGGCCGGGGCGGGAAAGACCACGGCGCTCAAGGAAGTTGATCTGGCCCTTCAGGATGTCCCTCGCGTGTTTTGCGCTCCCACGGCTGCGGCCACGGAAGTTTTGCGTAAGGATGGGTTTGAAGCGGTCACCCTCAAGGCGCTTTTGGTCGATCCCAAACAGAAACAAAAACTCCATCGGGGAGCTGTCATCGTGTTGGATGAAGCCGGGTTGGTCGGCCTCTCTGACATGCGGGATTTATTCGGCCTGGCAGCAGAAAAAGGCGCGAGAATCATTTTGTCTGGTGATACCGGCCAGCACGCCGGCGTGGCTCGCGGTGACGCCCTGCGGTTGCTGGAAGACCATTCGCTTTATTGTTACGGCCAGCTTGACCGGATTCGTCGGCAGCAACGTTCCGATTATCGGGAAACGGTGGAATTGGCGGCGCGGCACCGTCCGCAGGAAGCCTACGACAAGCTGGATGCCCTCGGTTGGGTGGAAGAACCGGAACAAATCTACGAAGCCGCCGCGACAGCCTATCTGAACGCGAGGGAGAACGGGCGCTCGGCGCTTCTCGTCGCTCCAACCTGGAGTGAAATCGAGTCCGTGACGGAATCTGTCCGGCGCAAGCTGAAGGCCGGTGGTGCCATCAGCGGAAGCGAGGAACAAATTTCGGTCTTTGACTCGTCCGGCTGGACCCAAGCCCAGAAAACCCATGTCGATCAATACCGTGTCGGTCAGTGCATCCTTTTTCAAAAACGCACCGGTTCGTTTCTGCTCAACGAGCGGGTGGAAGTCATGGATGTGCAGCCCAATGGCCTGCGGGTGCGTAGCGAAGATGGGAAGGAACGCACCTTTCGCCCTAGGTCGGGAGATTCGTTCGATGTCGGAGAACGCCGGGAAATCGCCCTCGCTCCCGGCGATCAGATTCTTCTCCAAGCCAACCGAAAATTAAACCGGTCCAGCGGAACGCTGGCGCTGGTTAATGGACAGATTGCCACGGTTAAAGCTGTGAAAGAGGGGCAAGTGACTCTCACCGATGGGCGAATTCTGCCCTCGGACTACCGCCAGTTTACCCACGGCTACTGCGTCACGTCGCATGCCGCCCAGGCTCGCACGGTGGATTCGGTTTTCCTCGTGGCTTCATCTCGTTCGGCTCCGGCCATCCATCGGGAACAGTTTTATGTGTCCATTTCACGGGGACGACAGAACTGCCGGATCTTTACCGATGACAAGATGCTCCTGCGGGATCGTATCACCCGCTCGACCCAAAGGCAGTCGGCGCTCGATCTGCTAAAGAAGGAACTGGCCGCTTTGGGGCTCACTCCTCCGCGAGAGGAAAAGACCGTCCCGCCCTCGGAACAATCCTCCCGCCTGCGTCCATTACGCTCCGCCCCGATGCTTTCTCCAAACTACTTTATCGAGGCTGCCAAACGAGCCTTCCGCCAGTGGGTCAGTCGGATACAGAAGACGCGTCAATCACCTGCAGCGCAGGCTGCGGCACAGCATGAGACAAATTCCCAAGTGATTCGGCCCGGTGGTCCCTCCCTCTAAAATTCCATGCGCGAAAAACTTTCCCTCTCCATTTATAGGTCGGAGCAAAACCCGCTGGCGATGGAATTTCATTGCCGGGATGGCCGTGTGTTTGGGTTGCCCTACAATCACCTTTTGAGCTTCCTGCATGAAGCCAATCCGGACGCGGAATTGCAGCCCAACGCGCCAGCGGAGCGAATCCTGCTCTCGTTTGCCACGCATGAGGTGGTTCTGCTGGGATGGTCGCTGAAGGGCATTGTGCCGCTCCTTTGCGTGGGCCAACTGGCTTCGGTTCATGTGGCCGATATCCGGTATCTGGCGACGGCCGAAAACGCGCCGTTTGTTCGTGACATGAGCATTCACCCTGTTTCTTCAAAATGAATCCGTTCCCGGAAAAAATTCTCGTTCCGACCACGGCCAATCGCATTCCATGGACAGAGAACGCACAAGCCATCATGTCCAGATTGCTCGACTTCCAAATCAATGCCTCCGCGTTTCTGATGGATGCTGGGCAACTGGACGATTTGAAGGCGGAAGCTTGCGAAAATCATTTCGACCGTGCCTTCGATGATCTGTTTTATCAGATTCCCAAGGAACTATGGTGGGAGGTCTTCCCGGTCAAAGTAGAGCTTGAAGAAACTCCCGAAACGGCCCCTGTTTCTGGTGGTCGCACCGCTGCGCCTCGGGTTACACTTTGAACCGGTTGCGATATTTTGTCCGGTTTATGAGTTCCTCCAATCCCAAAAATGTTCTCGGCCCGATTTTTCGCCAACTTCGGGAAAAGCAGGGTTTGAGCCATCTTGAGGTGGCGCAGCGCTATGCCCAAAACGGTTTCGAGTGTTCGGAAGATCGGATCATTCGGATCGAGAATCAGGACGAACCCATCAAGGATTACGAAATTTTGATTTTCGAACGCATTGTCGGAGCATCCGAAATCACACAATTCTTCAGTCGAGAACTCGAAGCACGGTTTGGTAAGAAGGAAACTTGGCAGCCGCTTTAGTAGCGGGAGTTCAGTCTGGCCGAGAGTTTCTCGAACAGGTTCGGGGCGTGCGGGTCGATCGAAGTCGGGAGCAACTCGCGGTAGGTCACCTCGAAAACGCGCATCAGGAAAAACATCTGGTATTCCCGGACGCAGTGTAAACCGCTTTCCAGTTTGGCTACGGTGCCACGTGAAATATCCCATCCCGCGATCTGCAACTTTGCGGCTAACGTGCCCTGGGACCAGTTCTTGTTTACCCGCAGTTTGCGAATCTGCGGCCCGACGATGTTGTTGACTAACCTCTTCATAAGTTGAGGCCAATCTGCCGGGTTTCAGGAGAAGATCATTTCAGGGGGGAGCCAGATGGCAAAGCATGTGATAAGCCTGGCTATCCGGCGGGTTCGTCACATTCACCGAAAATGACGCAACGCCCGCCGCAACTTGGAGATGCCTGCCCTACCGACGGAAAATGCGCGGTCATGACCTTCCAGCGTGAAGATCATTTGATCGCGAGATTTTTGATGGAGATGGCGCAGTGCTCCGAGGTTGACCAAGACGAAGCGGTCGGCCCGACAAAAGAGTTCCTTGGGTAGAATTTCCTCCCACGTACTCAAGGCTTGCCGAATATAGTGCTGCGTTCCATCGCTCAAAAAAACCGTGGTATAGTTTTCGTCGGATTCAATCCCAGCGATATTCGCCACATAAACTCGCCGAGCTTGTTTATCCCATTTCAAAATCATGGAATCATCCACGCGATAGGGCAGTTCCTGGGCGCGGGGCGGTTCGCGGTGAATGCGCTCGATGGCATCGGAAAGATGATCCTTGCCCACCGGCTTGAGCAGATAGTCGATTGCGTTGACGGAGAAGGCTCGGACAGCATGTTCGCTAAATCCCGTCACGAAAATAACCGCAGGAACCGGGTTGAGTTTTTCCAACAGGGAAAAACCATCATCTCCGTTGAGGTCGATATCTAGAAAAATCAAGTTCGGATGGAGATCGTCGCACAGGGAGACTGCCTCAGCTATTGAAGCGGCTTCACCGAGCACTTTGACATCGTGACGGCCACCTAAAAGGAAACGCAGGTGATCACGCGCGCTTTCCTCATCTTCCACGATAATGGCTTGAAATACGGTATGGTTCATAGCTTGGCAGGGATGGTGATGCGAACGGTCACCCAACCGTCATCCTCGAGGGTTTCGATACGGTGTTTTCGTCCGTAGAGTCGCTGCAGTCGGCGATGGAGGTTGTCCAGACCAATGCCGCCACTGATTCGATTCGGATCGGGCTTGATCCAGTGACCTGTGTTGTGAACCGCCATGACCAGATAGGAATCCCGTTGGCTTACTTCGATCCGTATGGAAACCGTGGAGCGTTTGAATTGCAGACCATATTTGACGGCGTTCTCCACCAATGGCTGGAGGATGATTCCGGGAACTTTGAGATTTCGAAAGGCTGGATCGACATGGCCGGCAATATCCACCTTGGAACCAAAGAGATTTTCCTCCAGTTTGATGAAGTCTCGTAGCGCATCCCACTCTTCCCCCATGGTCACAAAATCGTCCTTTTGATGGCGGAGAGAATAGTTAAAGTAGTTCGTGAGAGATTGAACCATCCCGGCCGCCCTGGCATGAACCGGTTCAAGTTCGGTGATCACGTGCTGGAGAGCGTTGGTCAGCAGGTGGGGATTCATTTGTGCCCGTAACATGCGGAGATCCCGTTCCGCTTCCTCTCGTTGATTGCGGACCATGAAATAAAGCAGACTCCAACAGGTGAAGAGACCAAAGCGAAAATAGAAGATGCCCAAGGAAACCGAGCCTCCGAAAATGGTCCGGCGTTCGGAGGGAAAGATGTCGCCAACTATCCAAAAGAGCAGGACTTGAGCGAACGC
>JAFKMU010000004.1 GCA_017305195.1 Verrucomicrobiota bacterium
CTTCTCTCTGAGGAATTCAGAGCGGTCCTTGATGACCACATGCTCTCAGAGCAGCGCACCGCTAGCATTTCAGCTTCCGCGCTTTCAAACGACAACATCACCCAAATTGATAAAGATATTGCTGACTCCTTACCTAATGGAAACATACCTACAAGGGCCGCAAGGAATGCCGCGAAGAAGATTCGAGAGGGAGACACCATTTCAGAACACCAGAAATTTGCAGCCCTTTTTTGCAGCCGAACCCAGTACACCAAGACATTACGGGTTTTGACGTTCGGAACCATTGTACGCTTCAAAAATCCCAACGATGACAACTGGCAATTTGCTATATGCTTAATTCCCTCTTGTGATAGCCTCCGTCTTGATCCCGAACAACCCGCTCACTTTCCCTTTTGGACACTACAAAAGGACGACTACCCAGAAAGCGGCGGGGGCAAAAGAAGTGGAATGATACTGTTATCCAGAGCAGGAGAACCTATCGCTCTTTCGGCGAGCCCCTCAAAAGCGGGGCAACGAATCTGGACAACATCATTATCAGTCAGCCAGCAAAACAGAAGAGTTGTCGCGTCGTCAGTTGAAGACAACTTCGTGTTTCAATGCTTCGACGGCCGATCTATCGAATGGGTTGGGCAGCTAAAAACGCTTCACGCCCACCGGATCGCTAACACTATAATGCATGACCTCTGTCGCGTTGGCCTCAGCGAGGCTGAATGGCTCCGACTCACCTGCAGTTCAACCTAGCCCTATCCACACAGTCGCGTTTCAAAATCCGACTTCGTTCCACAAAATCGTCAGGAGCAAGTGGCGCCTGCACGTCTCTCGGATAAATCAATCCCAGCACAACTCTACTCACACTCCCAACCCTTGCCACCAGCCCCAGGATCGTCCAGAATGGGCGTTTTTCCTTTCCAATGGCTGAACTTTCCAAAGCGTACGAACCGCAGGCGGTAGAAGACCGGCTTTATGCGTGGTGGCTCGAGCAACGTTGCTTCGAGGCGGACCCGCAGTCGGCCAAGCCCGCGTACTCCATCGTCATCCCGCCGCCGAACGTGACGGGCGTCCTCACGCTGGGGCATGTGCTCAACAACACGATCCAGGACATCCTGGCCCGACGCGCCCGCATGCAGGGGCACGAGGTGCTGTGGCTGCCGGGCACCGACCATGCCGGCATCGCCACCCAGACCGTCGTCGAGCGCAAGCTCCGCAAGGAGGAGCACAAGACCCGCCATGACCTCGGGCGCGAGGAATTCCTCAAGCGCGTGTGGGAGTGGAAGGAAAAGCACGGCGGCATCATCATCAACCAGCTGAAAAAGCTCGGCTGCTCCTGCGACTGGAGCCGCGAGCGCTTCACCATGGACGAGGCCTACGCGCGGCGCGTGCAAGAGGTCTTCGTCGACCTGTTCCAGAAGGGCCTCATCTACCGCGGCGTGCGGATGGTGAACTGGTGCCCGGTTTCCCTCACCGCCCTGAGCGATGAGGAGGTGATCCCGACGCCGCACAAGGGCTTCCTGTATCACTTCAAGGTCGAGGTGGTGGAGGAGCCCGGCACGTGGCTGGAGATCGCGACGACCCGGCCGGAGACGATCATGGGCGACTCGGGCGTGGCGGTGAACCCGAAGGACCCGCGCTACGCGCACCTCATCGGCAAGCACGTGCGGCGTCCGCTCCCGCTGGACAACCGCGCGGAGATCCCCATCGTGGGCGACGAGGCGGTGGATTTTGAGTTCGGCACGGGCGTGCTGAAGGTGACCCCGGCCCACGACAAGGTGGACTACGAGATCGGCCAGCGCCACGGCCTGGCGGTGATCGACATTTTGAACCCCAACGGGACGCTGAACGACCTGGCAGGCGAGGAATTCGCGGGGCTGGATCGCTTTGAGGCGCGCGAGGCCGCGGTGGAGAAGCTCCGCGAACTCGGCCTGCTGGTGAAGGAGGAGCCGCACGAGAACAACGTGGGCTACAGCGAGCGCGCGGGCGTGCCGATCGAGCCGAGGCTCTCCGAGCAGTGGTTCCTGAAGTACCCGATGACGGTGCCGGCGCGCGACGCCGTGCGCAACCAGCTCATCCGCTTCTTCCCCGACCGCTGGGAAAAGGTCTACGACCACTGGCTGGAAAACATCCAGGACTGGTGCATTTCGCGCCAGCTCTGGTGGGGCCATCGCATCCCGGTCTGGAACAAGGACGGCGAGGTGCGCTGCCAGGTGGACAGCCCCGGCGAGGGCTGGGTGCAGGACAGCGACGTGCTCGACACGTGGTTCTCCTCCTGGCTGTGGGCGCACGACACGATGGACGACGCCACGCGGGCAAAGTTTTACCCCACGAGCGTGCTCGTGACCGGGCCGGACATCATTTTCTTCTGGGTGGCCCGCATGATCATGGCGGGGCTGGAGTACATGGGCGAGGTGCCGTTCCGCCACGTCTACTTCACCGGCATCATCCGCGACAAGCAGGGCAAGAAGATGTCGAAGTCGCTGGGCAACTCGCCCGACCCGCTCGACCTCATCGCCAAGGTGGGCGCGGATGGGTTGCGCTTTGGCATCATCCGCATCGCGCCGCAGGGCCAGGACATCCGCTACGACGAGCAGCAGATCGTCGAGGGGCGCAATTTCTGCAACAAATTCTGGAACGCCTGCCGGTTCCGCCAGATCCAGGGCGAGATCGACCCGGCGGCGGACCCGTCGCAGCACGAACTCTCGCTCTTTGCCCAGGACCTCCTGGCAAAGCTCGACGCGACGATCCGGCGCATCGACACGGCGTACGACGAGTATCGGTTCAGCGAGGTGGCGCAGGCGCTCTATGACTTTGTCTGGGGCGACTTCTGCGACCGCTTCATCGAGGCGGCCAAGGCGGATTTCCAAAACCCCGCCCGCCGCGAGGGTACGCTGGCCACGATCGACTACGTGATCGGCCGCGTGCTGCGCCTGCTGCACCCCTACGCGCCCTTTATCACCGAGGAGCTGTGGCACGAGCTCGGCTACGGCACGGGAAGCATTCAGTTCGCGGAATGGCCGCAGGTCCATGGCTGGGCGGCCGACGCCCGCGCCGAGGCGGCCTTTGACGCCGCCGCGCAGGCCCGCAACCTCCGCGCGACCTACAACCTGCCCTCAAACAAGCGCCTCCGCTGGTTGCTCCAGCCGAGCGAGCCGTGGGTGGCCGCCGAGACGGGCGTGCTTTCCGTCCTGCTCAATGCCGAGGCCATCGAGATCGTGACCGAGCGCCCGGCGGGTTCCGTCGCCTCGTGCCCGACCCAGATCGGCCTGCTCCTCCTCCCGCTGGAGGGCATCATCGACCCCGAGAGCGAAAAAACGCGCCTCGCCGGGGAGATCAAAAAGGTCGAGGTGGAAATCAAGAAGGTGCAGGGCAAGCTCTCCAGCGAGTCCTTCGTCAACGGAGCGCCCGCCGAGGTGGTCGCCGAGCATCGGGTGCGCGAAGCAGGCTGGAAGAGCCGCCTGGAAGCGCTGCGCGACGCCGTGGCAAGCCTCGGCTAGCCAAAGTCGGAAGGGGGATTTCGGAAGTGGGAAGTGTTTCGTGACGCGGAGCACTTCCTGAGCTTTCGCGTTTTTTTTGCATCCGCGCTGGCGAGGGGCCGTTACTTCCGACTTCTCGCGTTCCGGCTTCCCATTCAGGCGAAAGCCGGGCTCCCGAAAGCAAGCTTGGGATAAAGTCGGAAGGGGGATTTCGGAAGTGGGGAGTGCTTCGTGACGCGGAACACTTCCTGAGCTTTCGCGTTTCTGCCTCCGCGCTGGCTGGGGCTTTCTGATATTTCGTTCCGCGTTCATGGCTCGCGTGGTCGATAACCCATTCACGCCACGCCAGATAATGGCGAAATAGACGGATAGGCAAAACCCGGGCTAACGAAATCAACCCGGCCCATGGCCGGAAAAACTACTTCCGACTTCCGGATTCCGAAATCCCACTTCGAGAGGCTTCGGTTGACTTCTCGCGCTCCAGCCCGTACTTCCGACGTCGCATGGTCGACCATCTTCACATTTTCATCATGGCCGGGGGCAGCGGCGAACGGTTCTGGCCGATGAGCCGGACCAAGACGCCCAAACACCTCCTGCGCCTCCTCAGCGAGCAGACCATGCTGGAAATGACCGTCCTGCGCATGGAGGGCGTGGCCCCTTGGGAACGCATCTTCGTGCTGACCAATGCCTCGCAGGTCGACGCCATCCGCAAGGAACTCCCCTTTTTGCCGCCGGAGAATATCCTCGCCGAGCCCGCCAAGCGCGACACCGCGCCCGCCTGTGCGCTGGCGACGGGGTTGGCCCGCGCGCGCGATCCGCAGGCCATCTGCGCCCTCGTGCCGGCGGACTCCATGATTCACAACGTCCCCGTGCTGCGCCAGCAGGTGCGCGACGCCGCCCGCGCCGCCGCCTCCCATGACGCGCTGATCACCTTTTCCATCACGCCGAGCCACCCCGCCACGGGCTTCGGCTACCTGCACCTCGACGCGGAGCTGGAACCCGGCCTGCACAAGGTCCGGCGCTTCGTCGAGAAACCCGACGCCGAGACGGCGCAAAAGTACGTCGACAGCGGCGACTACGGGTGGAACGCGGGCATGTTTGTCTGGCGCTCCGAGGTCTTCCTCGCCGAGTGCGACCTCAACGCCCCAGAGCTGGCCAGTTTCATCCGTAAATTCCCCGCCTCCGACGTGGACGCGTACCTCGCCGGGTGCTTCGCCGAGCTGCCCAAGATTTCCGTCGACTACGCCATCATGGAAAAGGCCCGCGAAGTGCTCGCAGTGAAGGCGAAATTTGACTGGGACGACGTGGGCGCCTGGACCTCTCTCCCCGAGCACCTCGGCTCCGACTGCGACGGCAACACCTCGCGCGGCGAAGTTCATCAAGTGAACTCCCACAACAACGTCATCCTCGCCAACACCCGCGTCGTCGCCCTCTGCGGCGTCAACGACCTCATCGTCGTCGAAACCCCCGACGCCCTCCTCGTCTGCCACCGCGACGCCGCCCAGGACATCAAAAAACTCCAGGCCTTCCTCCCGGAAAACGTCAAGTAGGCCGAAGCCTGCCGAAGGCGAAAGCGGGAAGTCGGAGGTTGGAAGTTTCTTGCTCCGGCGGGGCAGGTATCTAGATAGGAGAGCAGAGCCAATAAAGAGCCAGAGCCTACTGTCACACACGGGAACTGCCACCCGGATGATGGACATCTTCTAGCTAAGGGAAAGAAGCGTGACTGGAATTCTGCCAATGAGGTATCAATAGGCAGCCACGAATATCATCTCTGGCAATCACTGCCCGGGCATCGAGCCGAAAGAACATACACCCCGCCCCCATTTCCTCACACGCAGCTGGATCCGAGATATGTAAATAGAGGCTATCCCAAAACCGTTTTTATGAGGAGGATGGAGCAGGTGAGATGAACAAAGCCTTGGAACATGGCGGTGGATTTTTCCCAGCGGATGCAAAGGCGGCGGTAGTTCTGAAGCCATCCGATGGTTCTCTCGATGGTCCATCG
>JAFKMU010000065.1 GCA_017305195.1 Verrucomicrobiota bacterium
GGAACTGGAGGGCGAATGTTGCCAAAATGGAGAACACGGAGGCGATTGGCACGGTAAGTCGGGGAAAATAGACTTTGCTGAATATCTGTGCATTGGCCGTGAAAACTCCAGAGCAGCGCATCAGGCAGGACGAAAAAAGCCCCCACATTACGATGCCGGGCATGTAAAAAATAAAGGGTGGCACGCCTGAGGTGCCCATTTTGGCGATCTGACCAAAGACCAAGGCAAAGGCTATTGTCGTCAGCAACGGCTGAAGAATAAACCATAAGGGACCAAGTATCGTTTGCTTGTAGGTGGATACAAAATCCCGACGAAAGAGCAGATAGATCAAGTCACGATATCGCCAGACATCTGCGAGATTTAGGTCAAACCAGGAACGCCTGGCGCTAATAATGCGATCCCACTTTTCCGGGGATGCATCGGGAGCTTTTACGAGACTATCCATTAAGAGGAAAAATTCCGGGCATGCTGCCGCCCTTGGTCACTCGCATTGGGCGAAACCATTTTTTCGGTTTTAAGATGTTGGTTTTCGTCTGGTTCACAGACGGTGCTCCTCTTGGGAGCAGGTCATCGGACGAGGAACTTCAAGATCCAGGGGAGCATCTTGTTGCCCTTTTCGAGCCAGTGCTTGAGTCGCTCGATCTTCATCATGGTGGCCTTTCGCTGCTCGGGGGTCATGTCGGCGGAGAGTTGCTCCATGCGACGGATGCGCTCGAGGGCGCGCTCCATGCGGGGGTGGAGCTCTTCCTTGATGAAGGCGGTGGCAAATTTGCTCAGCTCCAGATCGGCGACGTAATGATCACGCCGGTCTCCAGGGACGTAGGTCGCTTTTACGGCTCCGACGCCGCGGAGGAGCTTGAGTCCCTGGCTGGCGGCACCGAGGCTGATATTGAGACGGCTCATGATTTCATCCATCGCCAAAGGCTTCGGAGCGACGAAAAGAAGCCCGTAAATTTCCCCGACTGATTTTGGCAACCCAATCAGTTTCAGGAAGTTAATAAACATCTGGATAGCCTCAATCTCGAGCTCCGACAGTTCTTTGCCCGCTTCCTCTGGCAAGGTGATGGATTTTTCCAGCATGTCTGCGGCAAGATGTATGCTCGGCCTTCAATAATTTCAATAAAAAATGAAGTCCCGGACTTTAGCCAGCTTTCGCTGCCAGAAGAGTATCACTCTCCATTTATTATCATTCTTTAGTAAGATCGATCTGATTTCTACGGGAGTGGTTTAATTCCATCTGTGATCGCTGATCGGGAAATGCCGGGGCGACATGGCACGGTGGCTGCGATATGGCTGCCTGGATACCTGCTGCCCCGACGGTCGATGCGCCAGGACGGCCCTTGCCGCCGCCGCGCCATGGATACAGATTGATTTCATCTGCCCTGGGTGTTCAGCCCCGGAGAGAGGCGGAACATCGACCGGGTGAGATGGTCTCATTTGCACCCTAGGAGAGGTTTTACGCGGCAGATGCTGCTGGTGATCAGTGAGAGGGCAGGAGGATCGGGCTATACCAAAAACTCACCCCTGGTTATCGAGGTTTATCGCTCCGGGGGGCGTCTCCCTGACGGAGCGGCACATTGCATATTGCAGTGTCCCTCGCGTCACATGTACGGTGCCCGATTCCCTGATGAAACAATGTTGAAGCGCCTGGTCTCATACTCTCTCCGTCAATTGGGTTTCGAGCTGCGTCGCATTGACTTGGCAAATCGCAGGCTTTCCCCTCTCGAGTCGTTCCTGAAGACATGGACGCGGATCGGTCCGGCACCCTCGTTCATCATTGATGTCGGCGCGAACCATGGAAAATGGACCCGCACCGCGCTCCAGTTTTTTCCCGATGCGGACTACCTCCTGATCGAACCGCAAAGCGAGCTGCAGGCGCACTCTGCGGAGCTTCTCGGAAGCGGCAAGGTTCGGTGGATCACAGCGGGTGTCGGCGAGCAGGCGGGGGAGATGATGCTTTCGCTGACGACTCGCGATGACAGCGCCAACTTTAGACTGTCCCGGGAGGAGGCGCAGCGCCAGGGCATCCCCCAGCGCGCGGTTCCCATCACGACTCTCGATGATGTCGTGCGCTCGGAAGGCCGGGTGCCGGATATCGTCAAAATCGATGCCGAGGGACTCGACCTGAGCGTGTTGCGAGGTGCATCGAGCTTGCTGGGGAAAACAGAGGTGTTTCTCGTGGAGTGCGGCGTCTGCTGCCAGGAGCTGGAAAACTCCTTTCACGCCATTTACTCGTTCTTGAGCTCCCACGGCTATCGTCTCTTCGACTTCACCGATTTCAACCGCGCACCGCGGAGCCAAACGCTCTGGCTCACCGAGCTGGTCTTCGTGCGCGAGGACTCCGCCGCGTGGCGGCATGATCTCCTGCGCAGTTACGAGTAGCCACTCGCCCGGGCCCTGGGGGGCACCCAGACGTTATTTTTCGGCTATTTCAGATGAGACGTGCGCCGGATCAAAGCATGCAGTTCGTTGTGATAGCGCAGCTGGGTTTGCAGGATGAAACTGATGCTGAGGCTGAGTGCGCCCAGGATGGCGAATCCCACCGCCAGCAGCGCCAGAGGCACGTGGTAAACGTATCGGAAGATGGCGTAGTCAACGATCGGCAGCACACCGGCCGCCAGACTCAGGAGCAGAAAGATCGCCGCGACGAGTCCAAAAAACAGCCCTGGGCGGTAATCACGGCAAATGAGCGCAAAAGCCCAGACGACCAGCGCACCGTCGCGGTAGGTATTGAGTTTGGAAAAGCTTCCTTCTGGGCGTGATCCGTAGGGAGTGTCGATCTCGGCGACGCGGTATCCCTTGGAGAGTGCCTGCAGGGTCATCTCGATCTCGATCTGAAAACCGGAGGCGTAAAGTGGAATGCTTTTTACGAAGTTGCGCGTGAAAACGCGGTATCCACTGAAGACATCCTCGATCGGCGCGCGAAACGCGGAGCGGATGAGCCAGCAGACGAACTGGTTGCCGAGCTGGTGCATCGGGCGGTAGGCGCCAGCCAGTTCCTCCTTGGGCGTGCAGCGTTTTCCGACGAGCATGTCGACGGAGAGCTCGTGAAAGGTCTTGAGGAGTTCGGGCGCGGAATCCGCCGAGTAGGTCGAGTCGCCATCCACCATGATGTAGATATCGGCCTCGATCGTGGAAAACATATGCCGCACGACGCAGCCTTTCCCTTGATCCGGGGAATAAACCACCTTGGCTCCAGCCGCGCGGGCCACCTCGGAGGTGCGGTCTGTGCTGCGATTGTCAAAGACCCAGATCGTTGCCTCGGGCAGCACGCGCTGAAAATCGGCGACCACTTTGGCGACGGTCTTCTCCTCGTTGTAACAGGGCACGAGTACCGCTATGGACGGCGAGGTGGGAGACAGGGAGTTGGCCATGGCAAGATGAGTCACGAACGGGTTGGGAGATATTTCCGCACGAGCGGCTGGAGGTACTTCCAGGCCACAGGACGGAGATAATGTGCGGCAACAACCAAGACGAACCCGGCCATCGCCGTCAAGGCGAAGAGAAGGAATCCTCCGAGGCTGATGCGGTATCGCTGGATGTCCAGAGCATGGACGAGGGAAACCGTGAGAGCATTGCCCATGGGTGCGGAGAAGAGGATCATCGCTCCCCAGGCGGCGAGCCGATAAGGGGCCAGCGGCGGCCGGACCAGGACCACGCCGAACGCGACGATAAAGAGGATCATGGTCGGGATGTTGAGCCTCGTTGCGATCTTTGCCCAGTCCCGCCCGACCTTGCTCCGATGGAGTTTGGGCAGGTGCTGGGTCATTGCCGCCGCCTGGTCCAGATAGACCCGGCACATCTCCTGCACCTGCGGCGTGTAGTCGTCGACCACGTCCATGCCGAAGGAGCTACCGGTCGACTTCGCGATGCGTTTCCACACCAGATCGGCTCGGTAAAAGGTCGAGCCGGAAGGCAGGAGGACGTGGCTCATTTGAGTAAGCACCTTGTTTGCCATTCCCGCGGGATTCGTCAGGGCGGTGGTGAGATAGAGCCTGATGCAATAGGAGCGGAACTTCTCAGGATCTCCTCCGGCGTAGTTGTAGAGGGAGATCATGAAATGCGAGCGGTAGAAGAGGTAGTCGGGATTGAAGCCGAGCTTCTCGTAGTTGTGCTGCATCGTCTCCGCGACGTGCATCTCGCTGCGCAGTTCGGTGAGCAAGGTCTCCAGCCGCGCCTTCTCCGGGTCTCCGGCAGGCATCGCGGCCGCATCGGCGGTCAGCTTTTTCTCAATCAGCCGCGAATGAATCGTGAAAAGCGTGGAGGGAAGAAACGTGCGAGACCGCTTGTCTTTGACGAACCAGAGTTCCGGCGGGAGCCAGAGGAAAACCCCGCACAGGAGCACACCGAGCGCGGGACCAATGAGCCGGGCGCGAAGCGGCAACCCTTTGCCGACAATGCCGACGAAGATGGGAGCGATCGTCGCAAGAAAGGCAAAGAGCCAGCTGGGTTTGAGCAACAGGCAAGCGTAGGCAAAAAACAGCGCCCCGGCTGCCGCAAGGACGGCGAGCAGCGCATGGGGTTGCTTCCAGCGACACCAGCAATAGGCCAGGAGGCAGGCCAGCTGGGCATAGCCAAAGAACTGCATGACAGACTCCGGCCGGAGAGCCGACTCGAGGAAGATGAGCTGCGGATTGACTCCCTGCATCCAGATGGGGATGGCTCCGGCAAGAGTAAGGATCAACCGGACCCAGGGCGAAAAATCGAAGAATGACACCCAGATGCGCCAGGTCACGGCCATGAGGATGATCGCCAGATATCCCAGCGCCTGCTGCCAGTAGAAGACCCCGGCAAAGCTGCCCGTGGTCTTGAGGAAAAGCGTCACCAGGCCCGGGTAGAGCCAGTCTCGGCCATTGGTCTGCTGAAACCCCTGGCCGCTCAGCCAGGAGAGCGCGGGATTGATGTAGCCCCAGGTGTCCGGATCGCCAAAGGGTATCGGGGCGAGCGGCGCCCGCGCCTGCCATGCGCAAAAAAGGAGAAACGCCAGGACCAGCCACTCAATGCCCGCCGGAGCCACTTTAGCAAGGCCCCCGAGGGATGGTATTGTCCGAGTATTTTCGCGATTCATCACGGTTGCCTACCGGGCCACCCGTCATCGGGCAAGAGGAAAGCTCGCCGGGCCGGAGAGCAGATCCCGGCAACGCAGCGGGTCATTGCGCAGCCGCCGAACCGTCGCGCAAATACACCTCCTGACGCCCGAAGGTCCCGCCCAGATGGTAGTGCGACCGGATATACTCGTAGGTATCAGCGGCCCATTGAGAGAATTGGGAGGCGTCGTTTTTATTGATCTGCCGATTGTCGATCACCACGGCGGCGGGAGCATATTTCGCGAGTTCGGCCAGCGTTTCCCGATGGAAATCCGCCCCCGCCGTAGCGTTGTCGATGTAGAGGTTGTACTCGTAGGAAGGGCGGTTCGCGAAAAAGTTGATCGTCGGCGCGTACGGGTAGCAGACAACATACTCGCCCGGTTTGGTCCGGGTGCGCAGGAGGTCGTAGACGCCCTGCATTTCTGCCAGCTCCTTCTTCTTCAGCCAGACATGGACGCCATTCTCGGCGACAAACTCGTAGCGTCGCTTGCTCTTTGCCGCGATCGTCCCCGCGGATTCCTTCGGAAACGAATGGTAGGCGTACAGACCCGCATCGATGACCGCCAGGATCACCACCATCCACGCCACGGCGATCCCCGCCGCACCCAGGCGGCGGCAATGCCGCAAGGCACACCAGCCCGCCAGCGCCAGAGCAACCAGAAACGGAGCCATGAATTCGCTGAGGTGCGGCGTATCGGGGCGGAAAAAATAGTATTGGGGAAAGAGCGTCAGCGAGCAGCCCAGGGCGACGAGCACGGTCAGACAATCCGCCATCGCCTCTTCGCGCCGTCGGATCAAGGCCACGAGCAGGGCGATAGAAAAACCTCCGACAAACAGCGGAGCCAGCAGCAGAGGGAGGTGGATGATCGCGGCAAACGCCCGGTCGTAAAAAACCGGCAGGGTCCAGGCGTCGCTCACGGGCGGCCGTTGCAGGGAACTCCGGTCGATGGGGCGCTCGGGAGCATCCTGCTTGGCCGCTGGGAGGCTGGCCGCCGCCGTCTCTTCCGGAGCCGCCGCCGGGGCTGATGCGCCTGCCGAAGGCTCAGGCGAGCCTGTAGTCGCGGCAAAAAGACCCGTGCGGACAAGGTGAAACCAGCTCAGGTACTGGCCGATAAACTGCTGGTCAAAGCCGCGAGCCCGGGCATCAAAGTAAACCGGCAGTTGCAGCCCCACCGCGACCAGCAGGGACATCGCTGTTCCGAGGGCAGACACGCCGATTCGCTGCCCCAGCCGCCCCGGAAAAACGCATGGGCCCAGCAAGGCCAGCCCCAGCATGATGATCGTAAAAAACAGGCCCAGGTCGACCCGGATGAGGTAGGTCAACCCCAGCCCCGCACCGGCCGCCGCCATCCAGACCAGCCGGAAAGCAGGCGCCTTGTGCCGAAACACGTAAGCCTGCAGGAACAGGTACATGTTCAGCAGCCCCAAAAACGGCATGTAGTTGCGGAAAATCATGCCAGGGATCAGCACGATCAGCGCAGCCACCCCCACCGAAAGGAAACCGCGCCCCGTGGCGCGACGCATGGTGAAAAACGCCAACAGCCCCGAGCAGGTGCAAATGACGAAAAAATAAATCCGTAGCGCCACGTAACTCGGCCCGACGACCTGAAACAGCCACACGACGGGGTAAAACCACATCACATTGTAACCGAGGAAGGTATCCGCGATGGGGCGCTGGCCATCCAGCAGGCGCAGAGCGATCACCGCCGCCGTGCCACCCTCGCCGCTCAGGTTCAGCCCCGACCGGTAATATTGGGCATAATAGACAACCGCCATGAGGAGGACGAGCAGCCAGCCATGGCGGGCGAGCACTCCGTCAACCGAAGCTGCCGCAGACCGTGCGTCCAGATGGGCGATCCGGGAGGAAATCCGTTTCCAGAGCAGTGAGGGGAGTCCGGTCATGGGCAGGTCGCCGCACCCCGTCCAAAGGAGGAGTGGCCGTGGTAACTATGCGCGGTCGAGCCCATTGAGGGCTAGCAACGACATTGAGGATGGCATTTCAAGAAAAAATGAAATTCCCGCGCCCCCGGGATCGGCTTTTTTCTGGCACTCGGGAAATTTTGGTCCGATGCTGCCCGGCTGATGATTTCACTGACGGTTCCGATTTATAACGAGGAAGGCTCGATCGAGCCCTTGTTCGAAAAAGTACGGGCTGTCATGGACCCCTATGGCAAGCCATGGGAAATCATCTTCGTCAATGACGGTAGCGTCGACCGGAGCGCCCAGATCCTGGACCGCATCGCAGCGGACCACCCGCAGGTCAAGGTGATCCACTTCCGGCGCAACTTTGGCCAGACGGCGGCCATGATGGCGGGTTTCGACTACGCCTCGGGCGATGTCATCATCCCCATGGATGGCGACGGCCAGAATGACCCGCACGACATTCCCCGCATGCTCGAGCAGATCGAGGCGGGATACGACGTGTGCTCCGGGTGGCGCAAGGACCGGCAGGACAATGCCCTCCAGCGCAACCTCCCGAGCATCTTGGCCAACAAGCTCATCTCGGCGGTCTCCGGGGTGCAGTTGCACGATTTTGGCTGTTCGCTGAAAGCCTACCGCGCCGAGGTGATCAAAAACGTCCGCCTCTACGGCGAGATGCACCGGTTCCTGCCCATCTATGCCAAGTGGCACGGGGCTCGCATTACAGAGATCCCCGTCAACCACTATGCCCGCACCGCCGGATCGTCGAAATACGGCCTCGAGCGCGTCGTCAAGGTGTTGATGGATCTCGTGACGGTGAAGTTCATGGACAAGTTCATGCTCAAGCCGATGTACCTTTTCGGCTTCTGGGGCATCCTGTTCTTCCTCGCCTCGCTCGGCTTCACGATCTGGACCTTTTACATGCGCACCCGCGGGTATTATTTCACCGCGACGCCGCTGCCGATGATGGCGGTCTTTTCCTTCATGACGGGCGTGATCTGCGTCCTCATGGGTCTGCTCGCGGAGATGGTGACGCGCACCTTCCACGAGTCGCAGGGAAAATCGATTTATATCGTGCGCAGCACGCGCAATGTGAGCCCCGGCGCCACCGTAACCGAGGTGCCCTTCGACGCGGGCAGGGCGGTTTCCTCCGCCATCCGCTAACATCATGTGCGGCATCGCCGGATTTCTCGGGACGGGCACGCGTTCCGATCTCCAGAGGATGACCAATGCCCTGGCCCACCGCGGACCGGATGCCGAGGGACTATATCAGGTTGAGGCCGAGGGCCTGCATCTCGGCCATCGCCGCCTGAGCATCGTCGATCTCACCTGCGGGGCTCAGCCGATGCACACGGCGGATGGCCAGTTCTCCATTGTCTTCAATGGCGAGATCTACAATCACGCCGCACTCCGCATGGAGCTCCAGCAGCGGGGATGCATTTTTCAAACCGACCACTCCGATACCGAGGTGCTCCTGCATGGCTATCGCGAGCATGGGGCGGCCTTCGTCGAGCGTCTCAACGGCATGTGGGCCTTTGCGATCTGGGATCACGCCCGGCGCGAGCTTTTCATCAGCCGCGATCGCTTCGGCAAAAAGCCGCTTTACTGGTTCCATCATCAGGGCGCATTCGCCTTCGCCTCCGAGCTGACCGCCCTGCTGGAGCACCCGTCCTCGCCCCGCAATGAGTCCCGGCTGGCCCTGCAAAAGTTCTTCGCCTACGCGCTCATTCCCGCCCCGCATTCCATCATCGACGGAATCTGGAAGCTCCCCGCGGGTCACAATCTGCTCGTCCGCCCCGGCGAGGCTCCAAAAATTTCCCGCTATTGGCGATTTGAACTCGAGCCCGAGGAGTCGTGGAATTCCCGCCCTGAGCAGGAACTCGCCGAGGAACTCCTTGGCCTGCTCGATGGCGCGGTGGCGCGACGCCTCATGTCCGACGTGCCGCTGGGTGTCTTCCTGAGCGGCGGCATTGACTCCACCGCCGTCGCCGCCCTGGCCTGCCGTCACGTCGACCGGGGCCAGCTCAAGACCTTCAGTATTGGCTTCTCCGAGCCGACCTTCGACGAATCCGCCTTCGCCAAACGCGCCGCCGAGCATCTGCAAACCTCGCATTCGCTGGAGATGCTCGATCTCGACAAGGCCATCGAGGTGCTGCCGCTCATTCTCGACAAGCTGGACGAGCCGCAGGGCGACAACTCGCTCCTGCCCACCTGGCTGCTCAGCAGGTTCACCCGCCGCCATGTCACCGTCGCTCTCGGCGGCGACGGAGGCGACGAGCTTTTCGCCGGGTACGAGACCTTTCGCGGCCTGAACAAGGCCCAGTGGTATTCCCGCCTCGTACCGAAGCCCGTGCATCACGGCATCGCCGCCCTGGCCTCGCTCATGCCGGTGTCGCACAACAACCTGAGCTTTGACTTCAAGATCAAGCGCGGTCTCGGCGGCGTGCAGTACCCCGCGCCGTACTGGAATGCCGCCTGGCTCGGCGCGGTCGCTCCCGGCGAGCTTTCCCGCTGCTTCGGCGGCCCCGTCGATCTGGAAGCCGTGTACTCCGAGGCGATCGAGGTGTGGGATTCCTGCCGCCAGAACACACTGCTCGACCGCACGCTGCAATTTTACACCGAGATCTACATGCAGGACGGCATCCTCGCCAAGGTCGACCGCGCCAGCATGATGCACGGCCTGGAGGCTCGCAGCCCGTTCCTCGACATCGAGGTCGCCAACTTCGCCCGCCGCCTGCCCAATCGCTTCAAGCTCCGCGACGGCGTCACCAAGTATCTCCTGAAAAAAGCGCTCGAGCCCCTCCTCCCGGCGGACATCATTTACCGGAAGAAAAAAGGCTTCGGCACGCCGATGAGCGCGTGGTTTCACACCGGCAAGCTCACCATCACCGAGCCCTCGCAGTTCGCCCAGTCCAGGGCCGTCGCGCATCTGAACCTGAAATCCGACGAGCGGCTCTTCCTCTGGTGCCAGTACATGGCGGAACAATGGCGGGCTCGCCGCCAGGGGGCTGGCCTCATCGCGTGAAAGTTCTCGTCCTCTGCTATGAATACCCGCCGGTCGGAGGAGGCGGCGGACGCGTGGCGGCCCAGGTCTCGTCGGGTCTCGTCGCCCGAGGGCATGAGGTGCGCGTCCAGACCTCGGGCATGCGTCATCTGCCCACGAGAGAAGAACGCGACGGCGTACGCATCGACCGCGCCGAGTCCTTCCGCAAAAAGGAGGACACCTGCAGCGTGCCAGAGATGGCGCTTTACCTCGCCACCAGCTTCCTGCCCGCGCTGAAGATCGCGCGCAAGTGGCGGCCCGACGTGATCCACGCCCATTTCGCCGTTCCCACCGGAGTATTGGCTGCTTCGGTGTCGGCCCTCACGGGCATTCCCTATGTGCTCACGGCTCATCTCGGCGACGTGCCGGGCGGCGTGCCGGAGCAAACATCGCACCTTTTCAAGGTGGTCGATCCCTTCGCCCGCATCCTCTGGAAAAGAGCCGCCACCACCACGGCAGTCAGCTCCTATGTGGGAGCGCTCGCCCGCGCAGCGTACTCCGCCGATCCTCACGTGATCCTCAACGGCATCGCCGCTCCCGCGAACACGGGGGGGCCGAAAGTCGCCAACAAGCTCCTGATGGTCGGCCGCCTGAGCGTGCAAAAAAACCCCCTGCTTGCGATCGAGAGCCTCGCATTGGTGCGCGACCTGTCGTGGACGCTCGACGTCATCGGCGACGGTCCGCTCCGCGCGCCGATGGAGGAACTCGCCCGGCAGAAGGGCGTGGCCGACCGCACCACCTTTCGCGGCTGGCTCGACGCCCGCGACGTTCACACCGCCATGGCGGAATCCGAGATCCTCTTCATCCCATCCCTGCATGAGGGCCTTCCCATGGCCGCCATCGAGGCGCTGCACCACGGCCTCGTCATCGTCGGTTCCAACATCGGAGGCCTGGCCGATGTGCTGGGCGACGACGAGAATGGCTTCATGTGCTCGCTGGAAGCCCCTGCCTTCGCAGAAAGGCTCCGCCAGTTGCTCACCTCGCCGGAATTAAGAGCCCGCATGGCACAGCACTCACTCAGATTGGCGGCCAGCTTCGGAGTTGATCGCTCCGTCGATGGCTACGAAAAGGTATTGCGCGCCGTGGCGGGAAAGAAAGAATAGCCTGATGCAAGACGACTCCCTCTGGCGCGGCCTGCGACCCGAAGCCCGCAAGAAACTCGACATCCGCAACTATTCCGCTCCCGAGGTGGAACTGCGAATCGCCACAGAGGGACTGGAAGCCGGGGCCGCCGTCGCGAACGAGCGCGTGCTCAAGGAGAGCGGAGCCTGGATTCCCGGCGTCGAGCTGATCTTCCGCCACGTCCACCCGCAGCGCCATCGCGGCCTCTTTTCCGAACTCGGCCGCGAAGGCCAGGGACGGCTTGGTGAAATCGGCCTCTGGCCCAAGCAGTGGGCCGCCGCAAAGATGTTTGCCGGTTCGTCCAAGGGCTTCCACATTCACCCGCCCCATATCCCGGAAGGAACGACCGCCGCCGAGTGGTTCGCCAAGCTCTTCCTCGGGGAGGAACCCGACTACGCCCTCCGCCGCTATGATCTGGAACAGTGGGACGTCATGTATTTCCTTCAGGGCCGCCTCGACCTGACGCTCTGCGACGAGCGCGACTCTATGCCCCGCCGCGTCATGCGTCTCTTCATCGACGGCGACGACCGCAAGGGCTCCAACAACATTGCCGTGGTCATTCCTCCCGGCGTCTCCCATGCCCTGCGCGCCGAGGGCAGCGAGGATCTGCTCATGGTCTACGGCACCAGCACGACCTTTGAACCCGCAGCCGAAGGGCGCATCGCCAGCAAGATCGAGGAACTCCCCTACCCGCCGGACTGGGCGGCGTATATCCGGGAAAGCTGATCCCGGCTTACTCCCTCAGACGCAGGATCTTTCCGGCAGAGTCGTACTCGATGAGATTCGCGTAACGTCCCCAACTGACGATCGAGCGAACCAACGGTTCGATCTTGTCGTGAGGATACCACGCATGGAGGGTGTCCAAGAGATCCTCCATCTCGATTTCCTTGTTCTCGCGCGGTGCGATGAGATCGTGAACCTTGGCATAGAATGGCAGAGCCTTGACCTGCCGGGTGAATATCTCCTTACGAGCCGGCATGTCCACGCGCTGAAACTCCTCGCCGAGTGGCGTCAATACCACGTCGTCGTCCGGCGTCGCCACGAAGCCCAGCACCTCGGCGGCACGGATCACCTTGATCATCGAATCGTACTCCTCGTGCAGGTCCTCGGCGAGATCGAAGACATTGGCCGGGGCGGATTCGCACATGGCAATGAGACCCAGCAACTCCCCGATCGTCACGCCCGCCACGATGGGCGTGAGGCGGATGTGCCCGTCCTCTCCGCGCTCGCCCTCGGCGGTATGGCCGGTATCCGGCATCTCCGTATGAGTCAGGATGGCGTGTATCTTCTCCATCGCCGCGCGAAACTCCGGCGACTCGGGATCGCGTGGATACGGCAGCGGGTTCGGCATGTCGAGGGCCACCCGGCCCGGGTGAGCAGCCAATACAATGATGCGCTTGGCGAGATAGACCGC
This sequence comes from Verrucomicrobiota bacterium, assembly GCA_017305195.1. Lineage (GTDB taxonomy): Bacteria > Verrucomicrobiota > Verrucomicrobiia > Chthoniobacterales > Terrimicrobiaceae > Terrimicrobium. The sequence goes on from JAFKMU010000065.1 coordinate 12,587, forward strand.
TTCCTCGATGTTGTGCGTCACCGAGATCATGGTGCGGAGGGGATTCTTCGGGTCCGCGCAGAGACGGGCGAGTTCGTCCCGCAGGGATTCCGCCGTCAGCACGTCAAGCGCGCTGAAAGGCTCGTCCATGCAGAGCACCTCGGGATTCACCGCGAGGGCGCGCGCGATGCCGACGCGCTGCTTCATGCCGCCGGAGAGTTCGCGCGGGTAGACATTATCGTAGCCTGAAAGACCGACCATCCCGAGGGAGTGCTCCACGCGCCGGGCGATCTCAGCTTCCTCGAGTCCGGCTTCCTTGAGAGGCAGACGCACATTGCCGCTGACGGTCAGCCAGGGAAAGAGCGCAAAGTTTTGAAACACCATCGCCACGCCCGGACATACCCCGCGCACTTCCTTGCCGTGGAACTTCACCACGCCCTTGGTCGGTTCGATGAGTCCCGCGATGAGACGGATCAACGTGCTTTTGCCGCAGCCTGAGGGGCCGAGCAGCGCGATGATGTCATTCTCCGCCACCTCCAGATTGATGTCCTTGAGAATGGTTGCCGCTGGCGCGCGCTTTTCGCCCGGGTACTCGAGCCAGACTCCTTCCAGTGAAATCAGCGGTTCCATGTCATCATCCTCCAAATCGGCAATAAGTGTCTCCCATGCGCTGCATGCGCTTCCAGAATGTCCGGTTGATCAAAACCACGGTCAGCGCCATCACGACCACGCCGCCCGCCAGCACGTCAAAGTGCCCCGCGTTGGTCGCCTGGCTGATGAGTTCTCCCAGGCCGAAGGCCGTATAGGTATGCGAACCCTGCTGCACGTACTCGGCGACAATGCTGGCATTCCACGCGCCGCCCGCCGATGTGATCCAGCCCGTCACGAGAGAGGGAAAGATCGCGGGCAGGATGAATTTTTTCCACCGGGCCAGCCCGTTGATCTTGAAGACATCCGCACAGGCCACCATGTCAGCCGGGATGGCCTGCGCGCCAGCGGCCACATTGAACAGGATGTACCATTGCGCGCCGAGCATCATGAGCACGACCGCTCCCCATTGCAGCGAGCCTCCAATCGCGAGGATCGCCCCAAGGACAAGAGGATACAGCATGGGAGCCGGAAAGGATGCCGCAAATTGGATGATCGGCTGAAGAAAGCGCGAGACGCGGGGGTTCAACCCGATCCAGACCCCGACAGGGATCGTCCAAAGCGAGCTGATGACGAGCGCCGCCAGCACACGAAGGAACGTCGCCAAGGTCGCCGAAAGAATGTACGCCCATTCCTTGAAGTCGATCTCGGCAAGGATGCCCGCGAGGACGAACAATCCATATCCGCCAATCACAAGGATCGCCGTCATGAGCACTCCGTAAAACACCCGCGACCCGATGCGCATCGCCCTCGTGTGCGGCTCGGGCATCTCCTCAACCCGCGCCGGATTATCGAGCTTCGCCTTGTGAATCCTTGGCCGAGGCAGAAATTCCATGAGCCGCTTGCCGAGATGAACCGGCATTTCAGCGGCGGTACTGAGGATGTGGGATCTGGCCAGCATGCGCTGGACAAGCGTCGTCTCCATCGGCCCGCTCGCAGTGTCCTCGAGCTTGAACTTGCGCGACCAGATCACCAGCGGCCACCAGATCAGCCGATCCACCGAGATGATCATCACGCCCATCGCCACCACGGCGGCAATCTGTGCGGTCACATCCCCCTTGGCGATTGCCACGCTCATGTAGGACCCGAGACCGGGGAGCTGGAAATCCTTGTTCCCCAGCGTGAATGCCTCGTTGATGGTGAGGAAAAACCACCCGCCCGCCATCGAGACCATGCAGTTGTAAATGAGCCCCTGCGCGGCAAAGGGAAGTTCGATATTAAGAAACCGCTTCACCGGGTTGAATTTGCAAATCGCCCCCATCTGGCGAAGCTCGGGCGGGATGGCCTTGAGCGAATCATAGTAGCTGAAAACCATGTTCCACACCTGCGCGGTGAAGATCATAAGCACGCAGGCCAGCTCCAGGCCGAAGTTACTCGTCGGAAAAAGCGCCACCAGCGCCAGCACCAAGCCGGGCATGAAACCGAGCACCGGGATGCTTTGCAGGATGTCCAGCACCGGGAGCAGCACCGTCCGCGCCCGCGCATCGTAGTACGCCCAGGTGGCATACAGGATGGCAAAAACGAGGGAAAAACCCATCGCGCCCCACCCGCGCGCCAGCGAGTAGAGGGTGTAGAGGGGCAGCTTCGCGATCGAAAGATCGATTTGCGTCTCCTCCCGGTACGGGGCGTGCCACTCCCGCCCCACCGTCAGAATCGCCACCAACAAACCGCCGAGCAGGCAAACAACGATCACGTCGGCCAGCATCGAGCGCTGCGGCCTTGCATCAGGTAAAAACTCGGGCGTTTTCAAGCTTCGCACGGCCTTACCAGCCCCGACCGTGCCTTGGCAAGCCGCCCGACGTGACGGACTTGTGACATTTCACACTTTCCTCCGATCCCAAGTGGAAAAATTTCAGCAGGGTTTCCCTTTGCAACCACACATCCGCGACTTACTTTGTCGACGAACCCATATACTATGGCATACGAACTTCCACCACTGCCCTTCCCGGCCAACGCCCTCGAACCCAACATCGACGGCAAGACCAACGAAATCCACCATGGGAAGCATCACGCAACGTACGTAGCGAACCTCAACAAGGCGCTCGAGAGTGCTCCCGAGCTGGCCAGCAAGCCGGTTGAGGAACTCATCGCCGACCTCGCCTCCGTGCCGGAGTCGATCCGCGGCGCTGTGCGCAACAACGGCGGCGGTCACGCCAACCACACCTTCTTCTGGAAGCTCATCACCCCGGGAGGCGCCACAGCCCCGACCGGAGCCCTCGCCGAGGCCATCGACAAGAAGTTCGGCAGCTTCGATGAGTTCAAGGCCAAGTTCGAGGCCGCCGGCCTCGGTCGCTTCGGCAGCGGTTGGGCCTGGCTCGTCGTGAACAACGGCGAACTCGAGGTCGTCTCCACCGCCAACCAGGACTCGCCGCTCAACGGCAAGGCTGTCGCCGGTGTCGAAGGCAAGCCAGTCGTCGGCGTCGACGTGTGGGAACACGCCTACTACCTCAACTACCAGAACCGCCGCGCGGATTACCTCAAGGCTTTCTGGAACGTTGTGAACTGGGACGTCGCCGCCAAGAACTACGAGGCCGCGCTGTAATCCCGTAACATATCAGTCTTCCAAGCGCCGTCTTCGCCCCACGCGAAGGCGGCGTTTTCTTTTTTAGATGGTCTCCTTAGGCGCGTCCTCCGATTGTGGCTGCCGGTCGGGCAGAGCCAGGATGTGTTCCCGCTTCGCGGAATAGTCCAGCGCGTGAAAGATGCGGATCTCCTCGACCCGCCGCGAAGTCGCCAGTTCTTCGAGAAACGTGGTGTACCTCTTCGCGAGCATCGTGGTTTCCAGGTAACGCGCACGAATCGCCGGGTCGCGATATCGCCGCTCCTGCTGGCCGTGAAACATGTGAAACCGCAACCAGCGGCGATCCGCTCGCGTCACTCTCCCCGGCTTGCGGAAGAAGGCGACAAAAAGCAGCAGCACGAGATAGGTATCGACACTGGCCTGCAGCTCGAGATTGCGTGCGTAGGACTCGTCCTGGCTCGGCAATCCTCCGCGCTGAAACTGCAATCCCGCGTGGAGCGCGTGATTGATCTCCTCCACGAAGGAAATCAGCGGACCGATATTCTCGTCGCTCAAGCCCTGTCGCGGATCGTGTTTTTCAAGCTGCTCGATCAGCCACGCGGAGTAATAGATGCCCACGCGCAACTGCCCGTCCGCCGCTCGGAGAAATGTCCGCGCCAGCATGCTCAGCTCCGCCGCCTGCGCTCCCGCCAGAGCGGAGAGCTGCCGGCACCGGCGCTTGTCGATGAGACACTCCTCGAGATTCACCCCGAGGCTGGCATACGTCCTCTCAAACAACCGCTGAATGTCGCTGAAGAGCGTGTTCACGGCGTCGCGATGATGGACAGGCGGGGCGTGTCGAAGTGCAGCAGCCGCGAGGCCAGATCATTCAAGGCCAGCCGCACATCATGGAACCCATCGGAAAGTTCCTCGTAGATCGACTGGAGATTGAACTTCTTGGCCTCGCGATACTCCGCAGCCGCACGGTAGTTCATGCGCCCCATCTGCTCGTAAAAGGAAATATCCGGCGCACCCTTGCGACGGCGCAACTCGACATTTTCGGCAAAGATGCCGCTGACAAAGAGCGCGTAATTCGCGATGTGCGAGCGGAGCAGGAACGCTTCACGCGTCCCGGCCCTGGCCAGCGCCTGGAGCATGTCGCTGATATAGCGCATGCTTTGCTGGCCGAGTTCCTCGGGTGAATCCAGACGCGCCGTGCGCATAAATCCATCGAGCAGCGAAGCAATGAAATCCGAGGTGTCGCGACTTCGCACCTTGCTGTCGCGCAGCACACGGCGACAGAGAACGTAGAAGAGCAATTGCGGCGAAATCGGCAATCGCTCCGGGGAATCCAGGATCGCCGAGGCCAGCAGATCATGGTCGAGGATCGCATCGCGCGTGTCCTCATCCGTCAGCAACTTGACCAGCGACACCCTGTCGTTCTCGTTCTGAGACAATACCCTGACAATGAACGCGAAATCGTCCGCCGTCAGCCGCACCCTGCAATTTGCGTGGATCATCGGAGAATCCTAACAAGCATCGACCGTGCCAACCTCGCCCGGTGGCGGAGACCGGCATTCGATCGTTCCCTGAGGAATCGCAGCCGCGCCAGCGCACGGCCGCCTCCGATGGACTGCCCCGCAGCCTATCCGCGAGCCAGCAGACCCGTCAGGTAGGGCAGGAGCTGCTTCTTGCGCGAGACCACCCCGTCGAGCTTCCACGCGCCGTCGCCAGCCTCGGGATAGTCGATCAGCTTGGTGAACCACTTCTCCCCGCAGACAAGCAGGATGGAATTCTGCGTATTCACATCGGTCACGAGCAGAGCGCAGAAGGTGTATTTGTTCTCCATGTGCGAGGCCTCGAGTTCGCGGAGCAGGTCGTCCTTCTTTTCCTCAAAGAGCGCGAAGCTCAACTCCTCGATCTGGGCGACGGTGAAGGCGTGGCCACGCTCCTCGTACTCCTTGCAGTCTGCGTTGATCGCCTGCTTCGCCGTCATGGTCAGCAGCGGCGAACCCACGGAAAAGATCTCCGCGGCCAGATCGGTGGGATTGATCCCGCTGAGCCGCGACAACTCGCCCATGATACGACGATCCACGTCCGTCGTGGTCGGCGAGGTCAGGTTGAGCGTATCGGAGATGAGTCCGCACATGAGCAGGCCCGCGAGGTTCTTGGGAATCTCGCGCCCGGACTGCTGGAAAAGCGTGCTCACGATCGTCGAGGTGGAGCCCACCGGGCGGTTCATGAACAAAATCGGCGCTTCCGTCGGTGCCGTACCAATACGGTGATGGTCGATAATTTCGATAATCGGCACACTATCCGCGCCTTCCACGGCCTGGGTCAGTTCGTTGTGATCCACCAGGATCAGCTGGCGCGGCACGGGCTTGAGGAAGTCGCTCTTGGAGATGATACCGATGAGCCGCTTGTCGCCATCGACGACCGGGAAGGCGAACTGCGCCAGCATGGCAATCTCGCGTTCGGCTTCCTCCAGCGGAAGCTCAGGCGTCAGCGTGCGAAAGTCCGTGTAGACCATCTGCCCGGCCCGCACGGCGCTGCGCGCCAGCAGCACGGTGGTGGCGGTATCGTGCGGCGAGCTGATCACCACTGTCTTGTTGGCTTGCGCCAGCGCGAGAATATCCTCGTCCACATGGCGGCTGCCCGTGACGACCAGAGCATGCACGCCCGCCTCGATCGCGATCCGCTGGATATTGCGACGATCTCCCACGATCAGCACGGTGCGACCATGCTCAAGATCCTCCAGACGACGCTGAAAGGAATCGGTCTGCATGGCTGCCACCACGAGCACGAGATCAAGGATCTCGTTATCGGCGACACCTGCCAGCACTGTTCCAAAAATGGTATCGACGATATCCTTGAGCGAGGCATGCACCTGGCGCGTCGCACTGGCCTGATCGCGGTGCGGGAAAAGATACCGGCTGATCTTGAAGCTGGAGATCAAGCCGACGCAGCGCTGCTCCTTGTCGAGTACGGGCAGCCCGCGGAAGCGGTTGTCCCCGATGCGGGTGAGCGCATCGTAAACCGGCTCGTCACGCCCGGCGTAGACGACATCGCGCTCCATCACATCCTCCACGCGCGGCAGCACGCTGCTGACAAACAGCGGCGCTTCGAATCCAAACTTTCCCAGGGCAAAATCAATCCGCTGGTTCGTATTGCCGCAGCGGGCGGCGACGATGTTCTCGACTCCCTCGGCCTTCTTCAGCTCCGCATATCCAATAGCCGAACAGATGGCATCCATGTCCGGGTTCTTGTGACCTATTACCAATGTTTGCATGCGTGCTGGACACCGTAGCCATTTTTTTCCGATAGGAAAGGCCCATGAAGGCCCTCCTGTTTGTGTTTTTGGCCGCTTCCATCGGTGCGGTTTTGGCTCAGGAAACTCCCCCGAGCCAGCAGCCAGCCCCCACCGCCCCGGCTGCCGGGAAAAATTTCCAGGATCTGGTCGCGCCCCCCGGGCCGTGGACCAAAACTCCCGAGGAACTGCTGCCCTATCTGAGCAACTTTCATTTCGAATGGACCGCCGCCGACAAAAACGAAGCCCGATCGGTTTCCCCGGGGCTGAAGATCGGGACCCAGACGGTCTCGGAGACACTCGTGCGCCTGAAGGACGGCCAGGCCGTTTCACTCATCCTCCTCTACTATAGCCGAGGCAATTCCGGCGACGTCAACAAGCGTGTCTTCGAAGAAAAGCTGAAAGCCATCTCGGATGACCTCACGGCCATTACCAAAGTCCAGCCGATCGAGCGTGGCCGGGCCGTCGGCAGCGCCGTTCGCACGGAGGGACTGATCTGGAATACGCCGGAAACCCAGTACACGCTGGAATGGAGCGGCGGCCGAGACCCGTCGAGCGGGATGTTCCGGGCGGAGTTCATCCGGCTGACCGTGCTCCCGGCCGTAAAGGAACAACGCGCCATCGGCGCTGCCACGCCGTCCAGCTACGCAAACCGCGATGCCGTGAAGCGGTTCGTCGGCAAGGACAAGATCGAACGGCTCCCCGACGGAACCGTGCGGCTCACGGGAATCCCCATGGTGGACCAGGGCGAGAAGGGCTATTGCGTCGTCGCCACCACGGAGCGGGTCATGCGCTACTACGGGGCGGAGGTCAACCAGGACGAACTCGCCCAGATCGCCAACAGCGACGCCCAGGAAGGCACGAGCGTCAGCGCCATGATCAACTCCCTGCGCAAGCTCACCTCGCGCCTTGGGGTGAAGATCAAGACCATCTACTCGTGGGACATCACGGAGATCCTCGGTATCATCAAGGACTACAACCGGGAGGCCAAGAAGGCCAAGGTCGACGAGCTGCGCACCGGCAACATGATCGACGTCCAGGAGCTCCTCTCCAAAGTGGACCCAAAGGTCTATCGCGACGCCCGGCTGAAAAAGACCACCGATTTTGGCAAATTCCAACGCGAGATCGTCCGCAGCATTGACGAAGGCATCCCGCTGCTCTGGTCGGTCAATCTCGGCCTCGTGCCGGAGAAGAACATCCCTCAGTACGCCGGGGGCCACATGCGTCTGATCATCGGCTACGATCCCAAGAAAAACGAAATCCTGTATTCCGACTCATGGGGGTACGGTCACGAGGAGAAACGGATGAGCTTCGAGGACGCGTGGACCATCACCTCGGGCCTCCACCGCCTGGAGCCGGTGGGAACCTGACCACCCGGCCATCGTTCCCCCTGAAAGAAAAGAGCGAGCCACGCCCGGCAGGTCATGGTAGCGTCCCTGGACAATCCCGTGAGTAAGAAGAAGCGTATCCTCATTCTCTCGGCCTCGGTGGGGTCGGGTCACGTCAAAGCGGCCGACGCCCTGGCCAAGGCCTTCCGCGCGAGGGAGGACGTCGAGGAGGTGCTGGTCGACGATTCCCTCGATCACACCAATGTCCTCCACAAGCAACTGTACTCCTCGCTGTACAAACGGCTCTCCGCCCTGCTGCCGGAGTTCCTCGGCTGGTGGTATGAATCCAGCGACGACCCGTGGGTTTCCGACAAGGGCCGCCTCGCCCTCGATCTGCCCCAGGCCCTCCCGCTGATCAACCTCGTCCGCGAGTTCAATCCCGACTCGATCATCTGCACCCACTTCATGCCGGCCGGGGTGCTTTCCTATCTCATCGGCGCGGGACGCCTCGATGCCGAGCTGGGCATCGTCGTGACGGATTTTCATTTCCACGCCTTCTGGATCACGCGGGCGTTTCACTGGTATTTCGTCGCTCAGGAGGAGGACAAGATTCACATGGAGGGCCTCGGCCTGCCCGGCGACCGCATCCATGTCACCGGCATCCCGGTCGAGCCGCCCTTTGCGCAGCCGGTCGACGCTTCCGCCGTGCTGAAACGCCACGGGCTGAATCCCGAGCTGCCCACCCTGCTCGTCGCGGGCGGCGCACTCGGGTTGAGTCCCGCCATGGCCGTGGTGCGGCGGCTGCTGGCGCTGGACACGCCCTTCCAGGCCATCATCGTCTGCGGCAAGAACGAGGATTTGAAAAAGGATATCGAGGAGCTGGTGGCCGGTCGCGAAGATCAGTTCCGCATCCTCGGGTATACCTCGGAAATGCCGGATCTCATGGGCGCCGCCACGCTGCTCCTGAGCAAGCCTGGCGGCATGACCACCGCGGAGGCGCTGGCTCGCGGACTTCCCATGGTCATTCTCGACCCGATCGGCGGACAGGAGGAACGCAACGCCGACGTCCTGCTGGAGGTGGGAGCCGCGGTGAAATGCACCGAGGTCACCGTGCTCAATCACAAGCTCAAGCGCCTGCTCGAGGACCCCGTGCGCATCGCCGCCATGCGGGAAAATGCCCGCAGGCTTGGCCGACCGGAGGCCGCCAAGGAAATCGCCTCCATAGTTCTCGACAGCCCACCGCGCAAACCGGCCATCATTTCCCGCCGCCGCGAGAAGGCCCTGCGCAAGCGAATCGAAGAGCAATCATGACGGAAAAGCCGTTCCTCTGGGGCGTAGCCAGTTCAGGGTACCAGTGCGAGGGCGGTTACAATTCCCCGGGGGAACCGCAAAACAACTGGGCCTCCTCCGAAACCGCAGGCCGCGTCATGCACACCGGTGCGGCGGCAGACTTCTGGCATCGGTACGAGGAGGATTTCGAGCGTTGCCGCCAGATGGGGCTCAATGCCTTCCGCCTCAGCGTGGAGTGGCCGCGCGTGCAACCCTCGCCCATCCTGGCAAAATCCGCCCCTCCGCCCTTCGACTACGAGGCGCTCGACCATTACGCCGCCATGATCGCCTCCTGCCGCAAGTACGGCATGGAGCCAGTCGTCACCCTCCAGCACTTCACCCACCCGGCCTGGCTGGGCCTGGATGCCTGGCTCGACGATGAAACCCCGGAGCACTTCGAGCGGTTCGTGACCGTCGCGGTGCGCCACATCAATGACAAGCTCGTGGCCGTCCATGAGCAGCAGCCCATCACCTATTACGTGACACTGAACGAGCCCAACATGCTCGTCCTCAACACGTACATGAACCGTCATTTCCCCGGCGGCGGCAAGGCGGGCATGGCCGTGGGGATCATGGCCTACAACCGTCTCCTGGCGGCTCATGTCCGCGCCTACAACGCGATCCACGATATCTACGAGGAGAGCGAATGGACGACGCCAAGAGTGACCATGAACACCTTTTGCAGCGACGTGTACTGGTCGGAGATGATGCTCCTGGATCTGCTCGTTTCCCGGGAGCGCGGAGTCGTCGCCAAAGATCTCCAAGCCTACCTGCGCAAGGGATCGAATGACCTTCATCACGCCATGCTGAAGGCCAATCTGCCTTTCCAGACCGACCCGTTCGTGTGGCTGGGCCGATGCATCCACCTCCTCGTCAACTGGCTGGCCCCAAAGCACGCGATCTCCGACGCGTTCCAGTATTTTCTGGATACCCTGGCGGCATCGAAACGCCCCCGCGTGCTGGATTACCTCGGGCTGGACTACTACGACCCGTTCACCGGCCACCTCTTCCGCCCTCCGTCGTTCGCCGACCTGGAATTCAAGAGCAAGAGTGTCCACGGCAAGATGATGGATAGCCTGTCGCGCAAGTGGTGGGACTGGCATGTCCTGCCCGAAGGCATGCATTTCTTCTGCGATTTTTACGCCCGGGAATATCAGCGGCCCATCCTCATCGCCGAAAATGGCATGGCGCTACGGCGAAAGTACGACAACAGCGTCCACAGCCCCCGCCGCGACAAGCTGACCCGCAGCGAGTTCCTCCGGGCCCACGTCCAGCAGGTGCGACGCCTGAGAGAGGACGGAGTTCCACTGGTCGGCTATCTGCATTGGTCCATCACGGACAACTACGAGTGGGGCACTTTCACACCGCGCTTCGGCCTGTTCACCGTCGACTTTGCCCGCAATGCCGAGCGCAGCGTGATCGACCACTTGGGCGACCGGCCAGCCGAGACGTACGCCAAGCTCATCGCCGAGGATCGCAAGGTCGGCCAGCCCTAGGCGGGCGGCTTTTGCTTGCGCTTCGGGCTTGGCCGGGCAACCTTTTCGGCCGATGCTCCGATCCGTCCTCACTCTCCTGCTCGGTGTCACCGCCTGCGTGGCGGCGGATTTCTCTGTCCTGGAGGGAGTTCCGATCCAGGAACAAGGCCGCAAAAAGCCGTATCTCGTCTTTGTCCAGGAGTCTGCGCTCGCCCTCACCGGCAAGACTGCGGTGGAGATCGACGGTCGCAAATGGCCGGCTTCGGAGTTGATCACGACCCTGTGGCTGAACCCGTCTGGTTGGGAAAGCAAACCGCTTATCCTGATCAACAACCGCGACCTGAAAAAAGCCATCGGCGTCGATCCGATGCAGAAACGCTTCGCCTATCAGGATCTGGAGGCCAATCCGCAACTGCGCCAGCTCCTGAACGAGGCGCAGACCCTGCGAATGAAACCGGGCTCCCCGCGCCTCACCGGACTGCCCAAGGAGGCCTCTGATGTCGGCATGCAGCTCGCCGAGTTTGAATCTCTCGTCAACGGATCGGCCTTCCGCTTCGTCGCCAATCCGCGCGGCGGGGAATCTCCCTGGTTCGCCGTTCCCGCCGATCAGGCGCCCGCCCTGCGCGACGCCCTCCTCCGCAATGACGCCGATGCCTTCCGCGCGGAAAGCCTGAAGCTGAAAACCCAGTGGGCCTCCGTGGAGCCCGCTCTCCAGCCCCCCGCGTGGCGGATCAATCTGGAGCTCATCTACCAGAAGCTCCACCCCTTCCGCTGGGCCTGGATTCTTTACCTCGGCGCGGGCCTCGCCCTCAGCCTCTCTTTCCGCTACCCTCTCGCCTACAAGATCAGTTGGACCCTGGCCGTGGCCGGTCTCCTGTTCCAGATCGGCGGTTTCACCACCCGCGTCCTCATCGCAGGACGCGCCCCGGTGACCAACATGTACGAGTCGATCCTCTGGGTGGCCTTTGGCACCGTGCTGTTTGCGCTCATCTTCGAGGCGATTTACCGCGGCCGGTACTTCCTTCTCGGAGCGATTCCCGTCGCGGTGGTGTCGCTCATCCTGGCCGATACGCAGACGATCGCCCTCAGCCCGGCGATCAATCCCCTCACCGCCGTCCTGCGCAACAACTTCTGGCTCACCACGCACGTGCTGAGCATCACGCTCAGCTATGCGGCCTTCGCCCTCGCTCTCGGCATCGCTCATATCGCGCTCATTCATATCCTCGCAGGGAAAAAACCCGCTTCGCCGCTTTACAACTACCTGTACCGCACCCTCCAGGTCGGCGTGCTCCTCCTCGCCACGGGAACGATCCTTGGCGGCGTCTGGGCCAACTACTCCTGGGGCCGCTTCTGGGATTGGGACCCCAAGGAAACCTGGGCGCTCATCACCCTGCTCGGCTATCTCATCGTCCTCCACGGGCGCATCGCCGGGTATTGGGGCGGCTTCGGCATGGCGGTTGGCTCGGTGATTTCCTTCCTCGCCGTTCTGATGGCGTGGTACGGGGTGAACTTCGTCCTCGGCGTCGGCCTGCACAGCTATGGATTCGGCACGGGCGGCTTCGGCTGGGCGCTCGCTTTCGTCGCGGCAGAAATCGTCTTTGTCGCAGTGGCCTTCGCCCGGAATCGCGCGCTCCGCACATCCTCGGGATCAAAGTCCGTCACCAAGCCCGAGGAACCCGTCTCGGCCGGCTAGTCCGTTTCCTCCGGTTCGTTCAGCGAGCGCAAGGCCTCCTCTGCGTCTGTCCGGATGCGGTAGTACCAATCCTCGTCACCGCGATAGAGATCGATCCAGCCGGTCAGTTGGAGCGCTCTCAGCAGCTTGCCGAGGAGGACTTCGTCGGGAAAATCGTAAGTCAGCACCGACCGCGGCGCTCGCTCGCGGTAGACGATGACCTCAAGCAATCGCCACGCCTCGCTGATCATTCGCGCATCGGCCCAAGTCCTCAACGCCATGTTATCCGCGATGGCGTAGGTCAGTCTCGCCGGCCAGAGAAGGACATCGGCAAACAAATGCCACCCGATAATCGTGCGGTCCGGGGGAGGTTGATAAAGACGGCGAAACCGATCCACCGAGGCCCAGGCAAAGAGAATAAGGGCGACTCCCGCCCCGGCCACCCAATAGCCGCCGGAAACCCGCTGAAGGTCGGGGTCTCCCGTGCGAACGGTCTCAAAGAGGATCACTCCGCCGCAATACACCGTCCCGAAAAGAAGCCAGCTGAACCACGCTCCGATCAGGCTCATGACCGCCGCGGCGACACAATGGCGGTCGTGTTCCCGAAAGGACTTCTCGAAGATGGCGGGAGCGCTTTGCACCTCCGCCATCCTAGCATGAGAAGGACGAACGACGCCCTAGAACTTTACGAGGGCGAGGATGAGCGCGGTGAGGAAGATGTTCACCAGCGCCAGCTCGAAGAAGAAGTACCAGCCGAGCTTCATCAACTGATCGTAGCGGAAACGCGGGAGCGTCCAGCGAACCCAGATGAAGAGGAAGAGCATGGCGGCGATCTTCGCGAGGAAGATGCCTACGCCGACCAGCCCCCAGATCAGGCTCGCGCCCCAGGCGGGAATGAACGGAAGGCCGAAGAACGACGTCGCACTGCCATCCGGGATGAAAGGCAGGCTCCAGCCACCGAGGAACAGCGTGACGATCACGCCCGATCCGGCAGCCATCGCCGCGTATTCACCGAGGAAGAAGAGGGCGAAGCCCATTGAGGAGTACTCGGTGTGATAACCACCGACGAGCTCCTGCTCGGCCTCGGGAAGGTCAAACGGCACACGGTTGGTTTCCGCGAACATCGCGATAAGGAAGATGATGAACGATACCAGCATCGGCACCCAGATCAGGAGGCGCTGGACGGAAAATCCGGCGACGAACGAAGCACCGATCGCAGAGAAATCGCCATGGAGAAGCTGCTCAAGGCTGAAGCCCTTGGGCCAGAACGGGGCAACCATCCAGCCGTTTTCACGCTGCCACACCACGATTTCCTGCATGTTCAGCGTACCGACGATGAGGAAGACCGGGATGACGGAAAGACCGAGCGAAAGCTCGTAGGAGATCATCTGCGAGCTGGAGCGGATGCCACCGAGGAAGGGGTACTTCGAGTTCGAAGCCCAGCCGGCGAGCACGATGCCGTAAACACCCAGCGAGGAAATCGCAAACACCCAGAGGATGCCGATGTCGATATTCGCCACCATGAGCGGCACCTTGATATCGCCGAAGAAAACGGTCGGGCCAAAGGGCAGCACGGCGAGGACGAGGAGCGCCGGGATCATCGCCAGCTTGGGGGCGATGTAGTAGTAGAACTTGTTGACGCTGTTGGGGATGAAGTTCTCCTTGAGGAGCAGCTTGATCGGGTCGGCGATCATCTGGCCGAGACCCAGCAGGCGGATGTCCTTCTTGAAGCCGAGGATCGTGGTCGGGAGACCGACACGGTTCGGGCCGACGCGATCCTGAATGAAGGCGCAGACCTTGCGTTCCGCAAAGACCGTGAGCGAAACGATCGGAAGAACGATTCCGAAGACGATGACGAGGGTTTTGATGATCGATGTCCAGGCGAGGAAAACCTCGGGCTGCATCGCGAGTTCGGACAAGTTCATGATGGCAAAGTGAGCTGGACACCGAGATCGCCGATCTTCGAGAGGGTCAGCCCGTTCAGGGGCGCGACCTCCGCAGCGAGCTGCTTGAAGACTTCGTCGATGGTGTAAATGCCGTTGGAGCCGCCGACAGCCTGCGTGAGGTCACGCAGGACCTCCCAGTCGTCGCGAGCCTTGCCCGGCGAAGGAATGGCCTGGTTGAGGCGCTGGAGGCGGCCCTTGATGTTGATCATCGAGCCGCGCTTCTCCGCCCACGAGGCCGTCGGGAGGACGACCTTGGCGGCTGCTGTGGTCTTGGTGCCGAGGATGCCGGTGGCGACCAGGGCATCGAGCTTGGCGAGGTCGGCTTCAGAAATGCCGCAGTCGGTGGCATCTTCACCGAGGACGACGAGCGTCTTGATCGAGCCGCTGGCAACGCCCGCGGCGATTTCGGAAAGCTTGCCGGTGGCGAGACCGAGGAGCTTCGCACCCGAGGTATTCGGGTTGCCGTCTTCGGAAATAAGGAATCCGTCCCCCTTCTGCGGGCGCGGGAGCACATCGAACTTCTCCACTCCGGCCGCCTGGGCAAACCGGCGGGTAAGGAAGAGTTCTTCATTCGTCATGCGAGCCGAGGCGATGATCGCGGTCGTGGCCGGGTCCTTCTTGATGAGGTCGGCGGCGGCCTGGATGGCTTCCTTCCACGTCGTTGACGTGCGACCTTTCACGGTCGGCTCGGTCAGACGCTCGGGACTGTTGACGTAATGGAAATTCAGACGATGGCTGTCGGGCATCCAGCACGAGTTCACCGCCTCGTTTTCACGCGGGGTGATGCGGTAGATCGTGTTTTCGCGGCTGCCGATGAGAATGTTCGTGCCGAGGCCGCAGTTGACGTCGATCGACTTCGTCTCGCGGAGGAACCACACGCGCATGCTGAAGCGGAAATCCTTCGAGGTCAGCGCGCCGACGGGGCAGATGTCGACGGTGTTGAGCGAGTAGTTGTTGTCGAGCGTGCGCCCGGGGTAAACGGTGACGGTCGTATAGCTGCCGCGGTTGACGAAGCCGAGCACGTCGTCCTTCGCCACTTCCTGCATGAAGCGGATACAGCGCGAACACATGATACAACGCTCGTCGTCGAGGACGATGCGCGGCCCGATGTCCTGGCGCTTGGGCTTCTTGACCTTCTCCTCGACAAAGCGGCTGTCGCTCTTGCCGTACTCGACGGAAAACTCCTGCAGGCGGCACTCACCGGCCTGGTCGCAGATCGGGCAGTCGAGCGGGTGGTTGATGAGCAGAAACTCCATCACCCCCTTGCGGCATTCCTCGACGAGCGGGGAGGCGGTGCGCACAGCCATGCCTTCGCTCACCTCGGTGGCGCAGGAAATGGCGGGACGCGGGCTCCAGCCGATCTCGGGGCGGCCGTCGGGACCGAGGATCGGCTTGCGATCCGGGGTCATCTTGGGCATGCCCATTTCGACGAGACACATGCGGCAGTTGCCAGGCGTGCTGAGCTTCGGATGATAGCAGTAATGCGGGACGTAACTCCCGCTCTTCATGCACGCGTCAATCAAGCGCGTGCCTTTGGGGAATTGTTTCCACTCCCCATCCACCTGCACGTTCAGCATGGGAACTTCAGTTGCTGTTGAACTCATCGTAGTTATTTTTCGCCCGGACAGCCCGTTTGACTCGGAAAAGGTATCGGTGCGCGGCCTTCGTTCGGCAAGAAAAAGTCACTTTCCCGACGAGTTTCATCCCTCGATGTTGAGGTAATGATGGACGCGCGGTTTCTCCGGGCCCTCATGGAAGGCCAGCGCGGCGGTCTGGACCTCGAGATCGGTGACAGTGAGGCGCTCGTGCTGCCGGAGATGCTCGCCCCAGGAATCGACGCGGAAAAGCTCCACGAACCGTTGCGGCTCCTTGATGTCCTGGTAGAGCCTCCAGCGGTGCGCTCCGTTGCGCATGCGCAGTTCCCGCATGCAGCGCATGGTTTCGCGAAACGCCTCGGTTTTCTCCGGCGCGATCTGAAACTCCACCAGCACGAGGACCGGACCATCCTCGACATCGAGATCGATATGGCTGTGCACCTCGGGCCCCTGCATGGAGGGACGCAGATCGACATCCTCGTTCAGGCTGATCGGGAAATACCGGCTCAGGATCAGCCCCACAACCAAGCCCCCTGCAGCGACATTGAAACACGGCGCGATGCCGATATGACCCGCCAGACCGCCCCAAAGCAGGCCGCCCAACGCCAGCACCCCCTGGAAGGCTAGGAGGTAAAAGGACAGGGCCCGTCCCCGCACCCAAGCCGGAACGGCGGTCTGGGTGGCGACATTGAAATTCACCAGTACTCCGACCCAGGCGGTTCCGGCAAAGAAGATCGCCACCGCCGCCACCCAGAACTCATGGGCAAAGGCCAGTCCAACGAGGGAACCCGCCGAAATTACCGATCCCACCGTCAAGATGCGTTCAAGCTGTATCACGCTGCGCAACCGGGGGACAAGGAGAGCCGAGACAATGGACCCCATGCCGAAAAACGCGAGCAGGAGGCCGTAACCGCTGGCCGTGGTGTGCAGGACGTCACGAGCATAAAGCGGCCCGAGCGGCCAGACGACGGAGGCGAAGAAATTGAACGCCGAGGCGCGGATGATCGGGCTCTGCAGGCGCCTGGAGTGGATCAGGTAGCGAAAACCAGCCCTCAGCGCGCCGAACATATCCTCGCTCAGCCGGGAGATCTGCCGAGCGCCGGGCTTCCAGGTCGCCACGGCTCCGATCACCGCGATAAACGAGACGGCATTGAGGAAAAACGCGCTGGCCGCACCTGTCGCCGCCACGAGGACGCCCCCGATGGCCGGTCCCACGGCCCGCGCCACGTTGAAGGCGATGCTATTGAGAGACACCGCCGCCGGGACGGACTCCCTCGGCACCATGTCCTGCACGGTCGCCTGCCAGGCCGGAAGGCTGATCGCCGCACCGAAACCGAGGGCGAAGGTCAGCCCCAGCAGAACCCACGGCGTGATAAGCCCGAGCCAGGTGATGACCGCCAGCACCAGCGCCACAATGAGCATCCAGAGCTGCGACCAGAAGAGGAGCCGCTTGCGCTCCACCGTATCCGCCAATACCCCCGCCAGGAAACCCACGAGGAAGACCGGCAGCGTCGAAGCCGTCTGGACCAATCCCACCAGCGTGGTCGAGGAGGTCAGCGAGGTCATCAACCAGGCCGCGCCGACGGACTGCATGAGCGTGCCGACGTTGGATACAATGTTCGCCACCCAAAGGTTCCGGAAGGCCGCGATTTTCAGCGGGGCCGAAAGACCGGAAGGCGACGAACTGCTCACGCAAAGAAACTAAACACCAGCACGGCGAAGACAAGGGCGCTGATGGCGCAATACTGCCAGTCCCTCTGGGCAAAGAAGCCCGCCGCCGCCAGACCCACTCGCACGATGGGGTTGAGGAGCAGGAGAACGATGCCCACCATGATGATACTGCGCCGCTCGCCAATTTCATGCCACGAGAACGCCCGGCGAATCATCCCGCCGAAGGTCTCGAAGAACTTGGGTTCACCGCTGAAGACATGGTCGCCCGGCGGCACGCCGATGTGCGTAGCCAGATACCACGTCAGCCCGCCAAGAATGATAATGCCCGAGATAATGACTCCGCCGACCATCACACGGGCGAGGAGACTCTGGATTTTTTCGTCGGTCATAGGGAAACTCCACTGCCTCGCAGGATCATCTGCACGGCGATAAGGGATACCATTACGAGAAAGATCGTCTTGAGGATTCGCACCGGGGCCACGGAAAGCAGCCGCGCTCCGAGAAAGGCTCCGACCAGCACGCCGAGCGACACCGGCGCGACCAGCGCCGGATCGAGATAGCCGCGCTTCAGGTAGATGCCCACACTGGCCGCAGCCGTGACGCCGATCATGAAATTGCTCGTCGCCGTCGTGACCTTGAAGGGGATGCGCATGATCTGATCCATCGCCACCACCTTGAACGCGCCGGAGCCGATGCCAAGCAGACCGGAAAGGATTCCCGCCACGCCCATCATGAGGAAGCCGGGAATGAACCGATGCACTGTGTACTTTTGCATGCCCTGCGGCGTAGGAAAGGAGCCGGGCAGGTTGAGTTTTACCGCGAGAGGGTCGGACTTGTCCTCCGACTGAGCCTTGGGCTTTTTGCTCCCGAGCGAAAGAGCGACCGTGGCAAGCAGGGCGACGCCGAAAATGATCGAGAGCGTATTTTGCGGGAGCACAGTCGCCGCCATGGCTCCGCCCACCGCGCCGATCGTCGTCGCCACACACAGGGAGAGGCCGATGCGCATGTTGGAAATGCCATCGCGCAAATAGGCGGCAGCCGCCCCGGACGAGGTGGCGATCACCGACACAAGCGCAGCGCCCATCGCGTACCGGATGTCGATCCCGAAACCGAGCACCAGCAGCGGGGTGATAATGACGCCACCACCCAGCCCGATCAGAGAACCGATCAATCCCGCAAACAGGGCGACTACGGCGATGGAAATGGCAAAAAGCGGGTCCGTCATGCCGTCACCTCGTTGAGAACAACCTGCCCCTCGGCGACGACCGTCTCTCCCACCCGGGCGGAAACGTCAAACATCCACAATCCGCCCATGGCGCCCGTACGACGGGCCTGGAGATCAATAATCTGCTCTGGACGTGCGGCGGAGGGAAACTTCATCGAACGAATGGCTGAGAGCAAAAAGCGCCGCCCGTCCCCGCCTCCGGCGATTCCCGCCACCTGGGCCAGCGCCTCGGTAAGGATGACTCCCGGGACCAGCGGATCACCGGGAAAATGACCGCGAAACATCGGATCGTCGGGCGAAAAGACCTTCTCGCCGCGCGCCCCCTCCCCAGGTTGCAACTCCACAACGCGATCGACAAAGACAAACGGATCGCGATGGGGTAAACCGAGGGAAACCGGGTCCATGCCGGATTCTTTGCCCGGAAGAACGCTTCCGGGCAACGATAAGTTGATGAAGGAGGGCGAAATACGCCCGCTTACAGGCCGGAACCCCGCGCGGCTTTCTCGAGTTCCATCTGGAAGCTCATGACATCATCCTGCGAGGGACGATAGCCGGGCGTGTTGGCATTGAGGCCCAGGCGACCCATCTGATCGAGATACCACTCGGCCTTTTCTCCATCGGAGAAGGTCACGCGACCGCTGATGACGGAGCCCGGGCGGGTGATCTGGTCGATGGTCACTGCGACCTTGCCCGGAGCCTCGGCGGGAACCTCCGGTTCCGGCGGCGGCAAGGGCTGATCGACGGCTGGTCCGGCCTCAGGCTCCTTGAAGGCGAGCTTGAGATCGTCGGCGAGCAGACGGGTTTCCAGATACGTCAGGGAAATCTGAAACTCCTCCTTCAGCCGTTTTTGGATTTCGGAAAGGCTCGCGCCCCCTTCGATCCATTGGGAGATGGCGGATTTCTGTTCGTCGCTGAGAGTCATGACGAAGGTTTTACACAGAGGACTCGCGGCACACCGAGAGAAAAACTCGGCATGCCGCGAAGATGTCAGATTTTTGCGACTAGCCCCCGGCGATGGCCGGAACGATGCTGATCTCGTCGCCTTCCTTGACCGGGGTGCCCAGGTCGCTGAGGAAGCGGATGTCGTCTTCGTTGACGTAGACATTCACAAAGCGACGGACGGCGCCCTGCTCGTCGAGGATGCGCTCGCCGAGACCGGGATAGGTCGTCTCAAGGCTCTTGAAGATTTCGGAAACGGTTGCGCCCTCTGCCTCGACGACTTCGTTTTCGCCGGTCAGCTTGCGCAGGGGTGTGGGAATACGGACTTGGATTGGCATGGTAGTAAGGAAAAGTTAGTTGGCTGCGGCAGCCACTTCGTCGGCCACGAGCGCTTCAAACTCACGGAGGCTGGGCTTGATGAGGCGGGGTTCGCCGCATTTGCCCTGCACGGCCTCGGCGGTTTTCAGGCCATGGCCGGTGATACACAGGACGATGCTTTCATCCCGCGGGATCTTGCCGCTTTCGATGAGCTTGCGGGCGCTGGCGACCGTCACGCCGCCCGCCGTCTCGGCAAAGATGCCGGCGTACTCGGCGAGGAGGCGAATGCCCTCGATCACCTCGGCGTCGGACACGTCCTCGGCGCTGCCGCCGGTGTCCTTCATCGTGCGGATGGCATAGTAGCCGTCCGCCGGGGTGCCGATGGCGAGCGACTTCACGATGGTCTCCGGCTTCGGCACGGGCTTGACGATCTCGACCTGCTTCTTCATCGCCTCGCTGATGGGCGAGCATCCGCTGGCCTGCGCACCGTGGATGGTGAACGGCTGGTCCTCGATGATGCCGGTGTGGATGAACTCCTTGTAGGCCTTGTGAATCTTGGTCAGGAGTGATCCGCTGGCCATCGGGACGACCGTGTGGCGCGGGAGCTTCCAGCCGAGCTGCTCGGCGATCTCAAAGCCCATCGTCTTCGATCCCTCGGCGTAGTAGGGCCGGAGGTTCACATTGACGAATCCCCAGCCGTACTTGCCCGCGATCTCGGAGCAAAGGCGGTTCACCTGGTCGTAGGGGCCATGGATGCCGATGACATTCGTGCCGTAGACAAGCGAGCCCAGCACCTTGCTCTGCTCGAGGTCGGCCGGGATGAGGACGTAGCTGCGCAGCCCGGCAGCGGCGGCGTTGGCGGCGACGGAGTTGGCCAGGTTGCCCGTGGAGGCGCAGGCGACAACCTTGAAGCCCAGCTCGCGAGCGCGGCTGAGAGCGACGGAGACGACACGATCCTTGAAGGAAAGGGTCGGGTAATTCACCGTGTCGTTCTTGATGTAAAGCTCCTTCACGCCGAGCGCGGCGGCGAGGCGATCGGCCTTGACCAGCGGGGTGAACCCCACCTGCGCACCCACCGTGGGAGCGCCGTCGATGGGTAGAAACTCGCGATACCGCCACATCGTCTGCGGGCGGGAGAGGATACGCTCGCGGCTGATGCTGGAGCGGATGGCGTCGTAATCGTAGGCCGCCTCAAGCGGGCCGAAGTCGAACTCACAGATGTGGATGGCCTCCTTCGGATAAAGGCGACCGCACTCACGGCATTTCAGATTGGAAAAGAAAGGTCTGTCTTCGTTCATTGTCTTGGTCTTCCCACCGAGCGTAACGACGAGAGATGACGACAATTTGCCCGAAGGCCTTTTATGGACTGTCGCATCCTCATCTTTTCCCCGGCGCTTGCGCACCGGAGCAGGATTTGGCACCTGGGCCTTCCCGCCTCGGAGAGCTTGAGTGCTCTGCTCGGCTGGAAGCGGTTGCCGTGGCATCGTCGGGCCAGTCCCTCCGCCACTCTCGATAAGAATCGGGGAAAAGATTGCGGCGGCTTTTCAGCCGGTCAAGAAGTTTTCGTATTTTCCTTCTGGCGAAGGATATTCACAGCAACGAATTTGTTGATCAACGTTGCGTAACCAGCTATGAATGATTTCAAATGCTGCGCGTTGGGAGTCAGCATGAGGGCGGCGCCTCTTCCCTCAAGGCGTTGGCGTCCTCATTTGCAGTAGCCGGGCTCATCCTCGCCCTCGGCTGGCTGGTCCATTATCGCACCTCGCTCGATACGGAACGCCGCCTCCTCGCCGAACAGGAAAAGATCGTCCGCGAGCAGAAGTACCTGGTGCAGTCCATGTTAGACGATCTGGCATCGAGCACCAATCTCCTCGCCTACATCTCCGCAGACCAGTTTCAACGCAGCGCGAACGAAACTGCTCAGGTACGCAACCTCCTCCGTGACGAGCATCTGGCCTTCCTCCGCTCCCGGGGCAGCTTTGAGCAGCTCCAGATCGTCCGCCCGTCCGGGGAACGCATTCTGCACATCGAGCGGGTTTCCCGGGGAAATAATGCGAATGCCTATACCTTTGAAGACGTTTCCAAAGAAAACGATCTGAGCCCTGCCAGCGAACCCTGGCTGCCCGAACTCCTCGAAAACGCGTCTCCGGAAAAAGCCGTCTTCCTCGGCATCCACCCCGCTTCCTCCGCCGATCGCAGCCACCCCGGAGTGGTGCGGGTGGGCTCTCCGATCTATGCCGACCAGTCCGGCGCCCCGACCGCCTTTGTCGTCCTGGACTACCCGATCTCCCGAATCCTCAAACGCATCTCCTCGGAGGATTCCCGCTGGCAAGGCACCACCTATCTGGCCGACTCCACCGGCCGGTGGATCGGCGATGAGGAGGGCATGAGTTCCCCGCCCAGAGCCGGAAACCAGCAGTGGAACTACACCAGTCTCCCGCTGACGGGCTCTCTCGCGACCAGCTCGCAGGGTTATTTTTCCTACGACACGATCCAGATCGGCCAGACCGGAGGGCAGTCCTCGATACGCAACCCGCAAAGCTGGAAGATCCTGAGCTGGCTGCGGCCGGAAGCCATCCAGCAGTCACGCCACGAGTCGACCTCGCTGCTCTGGTGGATCATTGCCGGATGTATCGGCCTGCTCGTACCGACCACCTACGCGCTGGTAAACGCCCGCGAACAGCACCGGGACGCCGCTCGCAGCCGCGAACAAACCCGCGCCCTGCTGCAAAGCATCACCGATTCCTCGCTGGATGGCATCATCGCCGGGGAGGCGATTCGCGACCTGCGCAGGGACATCAAGGACTTCCGCCTCGTCTTCTACAATCCGGCGGCCGAGAGCATCCTGCGCAATGCGCTCGCCGAACACGAACATCCCTGGACCTCCAACGAATTCCCCCTCTCCTTCTCGCCCGACTTCTTCGGCCGTTGCGTTCATGTCACCATGAGCGGCAGCCGGTACGAGATGGAGCACTCGGCCGAGACTGGTCCGCTCGGCAAGGTGTGGTTCCGCATCACGGTGGTGAAACTCAATGATGGCGTCGTCCTCACGCTCTCCGACATCACGCAGCAGAAGCTCACCGTCCACGAAATGCAGCAGGCCAAGGATGCCGCGGAGATCGCCAACCGCGCCAAGAGCCAGTTCCTCGCCCTGATGGGACATGAAATCAGGACCCCGATGAACGGATTGCTCGGCTTTGCCTCGCTGCTTGAGAGGACTCCGCTCAACAAGGAGCAGTCCGACTACGTCGCCACGCTGCGGATGAGCGGCGAGGCCCTGCTGAAGATCCTCGAGGACATCCTGGACTACTCCCACATGGAGTACGAGGCGCTGGACATGAAGAGAGTGCCTGTCGACGTCCGGGAGATCGTCCGGCAGATCAGCCAGCTCTTCGCACTGGCCTCGACCGACCGCTCGATCGAGCTGGTAACCAAGGTCGAGGAAGATGTGCCGAGCCAGATCCTGGGCGACGATATCCGCATCCGCCAACTGCTGGTGAATCTCGTGGGCAACGCGGTGAAGTTCACCCGCGAGGGCTTCATCCTCATCAAGGTGTCGCTGGCGTCCTCCGAGGGGGGCGACCGGGTGATGTTCCACGTCGTGGACAGCGGCCCGGGCGTGCCAGCCGAGATGATCGACCGCCTGTTCAAGCCGTTCAGCCAGGTCGATCCCTCATTTACCCGCCGGTTTGGAGGCACCGGGCTGGGATTGTCCATCTGCAAGCGGCTCGTGGAGTCCATGGGCGGCGAGATCGGCGTCCAGACAGCTCCCGGCAAGGGATCCGATTTTCACTTCTCGCTCCCTCTGCGCACGCCGGATTTCCCGGCCCTCGCAGCCTCGACGGGAAATCTCGCCATGCCCGCCGAGCCGAGCGCGGCGACCATCCTTGTCGTCGACGACGACCCGATCAACCGCAAGCTCATGCTGCACATGATCGACAAGCTCGGCGGCATCGCCCAGGCCGTAGCCTCGGGAGAACAGGCCCTCGTCGCCTTCGGCTCGGGAAAATTCGAACTCATCCTCATGGACATTCAGATGCCGGAGATGGATGGCCTGGAGACCACACGCCAGATCCGGGTGATCGAGGCCCGGCAGGGAATGCGCCCGGTGCGCATCTCGGCGGTGACGGCCAATTCCGCCGATTCCGACAGAAATGCCTGCTTCACCGCGGGCATGGATGACTTCCTCGCCAAGCCGATCCACCTTGAGGAACTCGAGAAGGTCGTACAGCGGGCAGTCGCATCTACGCGAATTTCCGGTTGATCTCGCGGAATTTTTTGCAATACTCACCCTCCTTGCCGAAGAGCCGGGGGTGATTATCACCTTCCATCAGCAATGCATCGCTAGCTCAATGGTAGAGCAGGAGACTCTTAATCTCTTGGTTGTAGGTTCGAGTCCTACGCGATGCACCACCCCTCACGGTGACCGGGTGGCCGGTTCCCGGGAAACACGCAATGTCGGTCGACTGGTACTGGTGGGTATTGTTTCTGGCTGTGGTAGCCGTGTTGATGGCTGCCGATCTCGGGCTTTTCCAACGCAAAATCCACGAGCTCAAACTCTCCGAGGCACTCCAGTCCACCGCTCTCCGCGTCGCTCTTGCCCTCATCTTCTGCCTGGGCCTCTACCTGGGATGGATCGGGAATTATGGCTCGGCCGCCCATCGGGGCCAGGCCTCGATCGAATTTCTCACCGCCTACCTCGTCGAGGTGGCGCTCAGCGTCGATAACGTCTTCGTCTTTGCCCTGGTATTCCGATACTTCCGGGTAAAGCCTGCCTACCAGCATCGCATCCTGTTCTGGGGCATTCTCGGCGCGCTGTGCATGCGCGCAGCCATGATTTTTGCGGGCATCGCCCTCCTGGAGCGATTCCACTGGGTCATCTATATCTTCGCCGCCATCCTCATCTACGGCGGCATCAAGATGATCGGGGATGACAAGGACGATCAGGATCCCTCTCAAAATCCGGTGGTGAAGCTCTTTCAACGGCTCGTGCCCATCGATCACACCTACCGTGGCAGCCATTTTTTCACCCGGGTCGGCGGGCGGCTGCTGGCCACCCCCCTTTGCGTGGTGCTCGTGGCCATCGAGACGACGGATTTGATCTTCGCCGTCGATTCCATCCCGGCCGTGCTCGCCGTCACGCGCGACCCGTTCATCGTCTTTACCTCCAACGTCTTTGCCATCCTCGGCCTGCGCGCCCTCTATTTTGCCCTGGCCGGCATCCTGAAGCTCTTCCGTTTCCTCCACTACGGGCTCTCCGCCATCCTCGTCTTCATCGGCACCAAGATGCTGCTCTCGGGAACGTCGTTCGCCTTGAAGACGGAACAGTCGCTCATCGTGGTCGCCGCCCTGCTCTTTGTCTCCATCGCGGCTTCGCTCGTCTTCAAGGAAAAGCCGGGGAAAGCCCGCCACCCGCGCGGCAGGCCCAAGGGCGACTCCTGAATCCGGCGCGGGATCAGTCAACGGCGTGCGGGAGGGCCTGCGGATCGGCGATCCGGGAGAAAATTCCGCGAGTCATGCACCCGGTTTCATTAGCTAATAACGCGACAGCCATGGCGCAGAGAGGCCGCGCGGCCTCCTAATTGCATCGCCGGGGATACTAATTATCGTGCAATGGCGCACCCGGCACGGCAATATCCCGCCTCCTGCCAATGCCTTCTTCTCGTTCCCTGCTGGAGATTTCCCGTGAACTCGCCGCCATATCCCAGGCGGGCCTGGCCTTCTCCAAGGACCCCTTCGACCGCGAGCGCTTCGCGCGGCTCCGCGAGGTCGCCGGGGAAATCATGACGGTCGAAATCGGCCGGAGCGGGTTCCGCTGGCCTGCGGAGTCCGGGTATCCGACGCCCAAGGTCGATGTGCGAGGCGTGGCCTTCCGGGGAGACTCCGTGCTGCTGGTGAAGGAGTCCAGCTCCGGGCTCTGGACGCCGCCGGGAGGCTGGGCCGATGTGAATCTCTCCGCCGCGCAAAACGTGGAAAAGGAATTCCTGGAGGAAAGCGGCTTTCAGGTAAAAGCCGTGGCGATCACGTCGGTGATCGATCGCGAACTGGCGGGATTCCCCGTGCACACGCACACGATCTACAAGATTTTCTTCTTCTGCCAGATCCTGGGAGGCGAGGCGCGCACGAGCATTGAAAGCTCGGAGGTCGAGTTTTTCCCGATGAACTGTCTGCCTCCGCTGGATCGCGACCGCGTCTCGGCCGAGGAAATCCACCGGGCTCATGCGTTTCACAAAAACGCGGCCCGGCCATGCTATTTTAACTGAGGCGGCGGCTTGCGCCGCCCGCGATCACAGCTCCTCCGGCTGATTGAGAAGCTCGGCAACGCGGCGGAGCAAACGCCCGGCTGCGCCGCCATCGAGCACGCGATGGTCGAAGCTCAGGGTGAAAGCAGCCTCCGTGACCGGTACGAACGCGCCCTTTTCCGCATCCCAGTGGGGTACGGTCTGCCCTGCTCCCATGCCCAGGAGCAAGGTCTGCTCGGGCAGCGGAATGGGCGTGGCGATGGTGAGACCGAAGACGCCGTAGTTCGTCACGGTGGCGATGGAGCCTCCGGTCTCGCCGGCCGGGAGACGGCGCTGGCGAGCCAGATCGACAAGACGATTGTACCGGTCGATCAAGTCAACGAGGCGAAACTGGTCGGCATTGCGGATGACCGGCACGAGCACGCCGTCCTCGGCTTCCACCGCAAAGCCGATGTCGATCGAGCGGGGATGCACGATGCGGTCGCCGATCAGGCGGCCCGCCGGGGCGCTGTTTTCCGAAAGGGCAACAGCCAGGGCGCGCATGGCATAAAGGGCGGGGCCCGCCTTGCGCGGAGTCTGGGTGCGGCGGTGCTCCAGCATCGTGTCGAGCCTCACCGGGAGCACCACGGTGGCCAGAGGCCGGGTGGCGCTGCGGCGCATGGCGTCGGCGACCGCCACGCGCATGGAGGAGGCCGGGGTGATGCGGTTGCGCTCCAGGTCTTCCAGGAAGCGCTCGAGATCCTCGATGGTCACGCGCCCGCCCGCTCCGCGCCCGGCGATGCCGGCGAGGTCGGCGGCATGGAGGCCGAGTTCGGTCATGCGCGCCTTCATGCGAGGGGACAGATAGCTGGCTCCGCCTGCATGGGCGGGAACCGGGAGCCCCTGCACGGTCGGCTCGACCTGCTGGGGCGCCGGAGGCGTAGCGGGACGTTTGGCCTCCTTCTTGCGGGTGACCTTTTCTTCCTCGGCGGGAGCATCGTCGAATCCCAGCCTGCGGGCCTCTTCGTCGCTCACCTCGATGTAGCCGAGGACAGCGCCGACGGGGTAACTCTGGCCTTCCTCGGCGGAAATCTCCGAAAGAACACCCATGTAGGACGAGGTGACCCCCATCACGGCCTTGTTGGTCTCGACCTCGATGACGTCTTGATCGGCTTCCACAGCATCACCCTCCTTGAAAAGGATGCGCAGGATGGTTGCCTCGGCGATGGATTCGCCCAATTGGGGCATGAGCAAGGGAACGCGAGCCATAAATTTACATTTCCAGCAGGCGTCGTAACGCGGACGCGATCGCGTTCGCCGTCGGCCGGTGCGACGACCAAAGATTCGGGTGATACGGGACAGGAGTATCCTTTGCGCTCAGGCGCTGCGGCGGAGCGTCGAGAAGGCCGAAGCCCTCGCTCGTGACCCGGGCGATGACCTCGGCGGATACGCCTCCCCAGGGAAAAGACTCGCTCACGCAGAGAAGGCGACCCGTGCGTGCAACGGAAGCCAGCACGGTGTCGGTGTCGAGGGGCTTGACCGTGCGGAGGTCCACCACCTCGACCTGATAGCCATCCTCGCGAAGCTCGTCGGCGGCGGCGAGCGACTCGTGCACCATCGCGCTGTAGGTCGCGACGGTGACATCGCGCCCATGGCGAACGATGCGGGCCTTGCCGATGGGAGTGGTCTCCTTGGGCAGTTCCTCGGCTCGCAGGTGGTTATAGAGAAACTTGTGCTCGCAGAAAATCACCGGGTCATCCAGCGTCACCGCATCGAGCAGCATGCTGTAGGCGTCCTCGACCGTGCCGGGAGTCATCACCACCAGACCGGGATACTGGGCGTAGAGCCCTTCCATGCTCTGGCTATGGAAAGGACCGCCGCCCGGGCCGCCGCCCGAGGGAAGGCGCACGACGATCGGGCACGGCACCTCGGTGCGATAGAAAAGCGTCGCCGCGTGATTGACGATCTGGTTGAAGCCGCAGGTCGAGAAATCGGCAAACTGCATCTCGACAATCGGGCGCATCCCCTCGATGGCCGCGCCGATGGCGATGCCCACAATGGCGTCCTCGCTGAGCGGGGCATCCATCACCCGGCCCGGATATTTCGTCGCGAGCCCCTTGGTCGCCTTGAAAGCGCCGCCAAAGGCTCCGATATCCTGGCCGTAAAGAAATACGCGAGGATCGCGGCCCAAGGCCTCATCCATGGCACTGCGGATGGCGTCGAGATACGTGATCATGCGGCAAAATTGTCCTGGAGGCGGGTGTCGGATACCGCAGTCCACTCTTCTTCGTTCGGGTCGGGAGCGGGCTCACGCAGCACCTTGGCCGCAGTGACATCGATTTCGGACTTGGCTTCGACCCTCCAGCTCCCGATCTCTTCCGGAGTCGCCCAGCCGCTTGCCACGATGAATTCCTCAGCCACCTTGAGACAATCGCGACCGACGTGCGCCGCCTTCAGGGCGGGATCGACATAACTTGCGTCATCATGTTCGCCATGACCGACCAGGCGCAGGAGACGTCCCACCACGAGCTGTGGTCCGCCGCCCGAGCGGGCAGCTGCGACAGCTTTGCCCAGCACCTCCAGGCAGGCGCCCAGATCCGTCCCATCCACCTCGTGACCAGCGACACCGTAGCCTATGGCCTTGTCGAGCAGGTCGGCGCAGGCGTACTGCCTGTCATTGGGAGTCGAGTACGCGTACTGGTTATTCGCCACGACCATGACGAGGGGAAGCTTCTCCACGGCTGCGGCATTGAGCCCTTCGTGAAATGCCCCTGTGGAGGTGCCGCCATCGCCGATGCAGGTGGCGCCGACAACACCGGACTCTCCCCGGAAACGCCGGGCCATCAGAGCGCCCGTGACGACCGGGATCATTGCTCCCAGATGACTGATCATCGCGTAATATCCCTCCCGGGGGCGTCCCCGGTGGATATTGCCATCCCGGCCTCGCATCGAGCCAAGTTGGGAGCCGAGATAGGTGCGCAGAGTGTCGAGAGCCGTATCGCCAAACGCCATGCGCCCCGCCTGATCCCGAATCAGCGGGGCGTAGATGTCGCCTTTGCGTAAATTGATGCCCACGGAGACACTGAGAGCCTCCTGGCCGCGGCCGAGGAAGACGCCGCCCTTGATATGGCCGGCGCGATACAGGCTGGACAGCTTCTCCTCAAGGACTCGCGCCGTCAGCATGACGCGATACGCCTTAAGATACTCTGTGCGTGTGGCGGTCTCTTTCCCGCGGTCAGATGACATTCCCGAAAGAATTACGCAGTGCGTTCCAAGGCTGCAATGCTTTCCTTACCCGCCCCTCTGGACGGAAGGAATCTGGAGCAAAAGAAGCCAGACAATAATGGCGAGGATGACCAGCAGGGCGATCGTCTTGGACCGGATAAGAAACCGCTCGCGGGAGGGGGTGCGCAGGCTGCGCCCCTTCGTGCGATTGCGTCGGCGCATGCTGCTTCCCATGTAGGGAGAGATGGCCGGAGCAGCCTCCTTGGCCCGACGCTCGGTCATCTCGCGCTTCTGCTGCTCCTGGGCCTCGAGGACCACAGGCAGCTGCTTGAGACGACGCTCCAGCTCCTCCTGACGGCGCACGATTTCGTTGCGCTGTCGCTCGAGCAGCTGTTCCTCGGCGGAAAGCCGGGTGCGTTTTGATCCGTTGGGCTTCGCCATTTTAATGGGTTCCCGCAGAAATCGACCAGATCCAGACGAGAAGCCCCACGATACCCAATACCCAGAGAGGCAGAGTGAAGGCTACGCCGCTCTTGAGCCAGTAAACGAACCCCCGCTCCTCGGCATAGCCGTACTCGGCTTCATAGCCGGAGGCTGCCGGAGCGGACTCCACCGGCACGTCAGGTGCGATCTTGGGGAGAGCCTTGGCGTAATCCGCCCGGGCATCCTCGACGGCGCTGAGCGCCTTGCTCAGTTCCTTGGGCAGCTCATTGGTGCCCCAGGACTTGGCATTGATACCCTCGATGTAGCGGAGGTGCTGGGTGAAGGAATTGAAAATCTGGTTCAACTGCTCGAGCCGCTTCTGGGACTCCTCGATTTCACGCTGCACGGTGACGAGCGAGCGCGTGAGCTTGTCGGCCATGTCGATGCGACCGTTTTCCAGCTCATCCTGGCGGCGCTTCAGCTCTTCGAGCCGGTGCTTTTGCTTCTCGATGTCTTCGAGCTGCCGCTTGAGTTTCTCGAGCTCCGTATTGGTTTTCTGGACCTCATCGCCCAGGTCCTCCGGTGATTCCTGCAATTCCAGGTAAGGGTCCGGGTCCTTGGTAAAATCCGATGGCATGAGATAAATGCTTACGCTTGCACCACTAGTACGGCGATGCGGAGAAAATTCCAGCAGAAATGACTACCTGCCGGGCATCAATTGCACGATGAGCCCCTTCAGGTAGTGGGTCTCCGGCAAATGAAGCACAACAGGATGATCCGTGGCCTGTCCCAGGCGGGCCAGCACGCGGGCGGAACGCCGGGCATCGCCCAGGCCGCTGGCGACCGTGGACTCAAACTCCTCGGCCGACACATGGTGCGAGCACGAGAAGGTGGCCATGATACCATTGGGTGCGAGCAACCGCGCCGCACGCAGGTGCAGCTCGTGGTAGCCGCGGATGGCGTCCTTGATCTTGGCCCGAGCCTTGGTGAAGGAGGGCGGATCGAGGATGATGAGATCGTATTGACTACCGGCTCGCTCCGCGTCCTTGAGGATCTCAAAGACGTCGGCCTCCAGTGTCTGGATGGTCACGCCGTTGCGCTCGGCGTTTTCCCGCAGGCGGCGGGCGCTTTCCGCTCCACTTTCCACAGCCGTCACGGCGCTCGCTCCATTCAATGCGCAGGCCAGGGCAAAGCCGCCCTGGTTGGAAAAGCAATCCAGCACGCGCTTCCCCTGGGCCAGCCGGGCTACGGCGGCGTAGTTATCGGCCTGGTCGAGATAAAGGCCGGTTTTCTGGCCGTGGAGGAAATTCACCCCGAAGCGTACGCCACGGAGGGTGACTTCGCGCTCGCCGGGGTCGTTGCCCAAAAGAAGTCCGGTGACCAGCTCCATCCCCTCCGCAGAGCGGATGGGAGCGTCATTGCGCTCGATGATGGTCGTCACGCCGGGCAATTGAGCCAGCGCCTGCACGATCAGGTCCTTGCGCTGGTCCATGCCAAGCGTGAGGGTTTGCAGGACGATCACGTCGCCGTAGCGGTCGGCCACCACGCCGGGCAAGCCGTCGGCCTCGCTCCAGACGATGCGGCTGAGCGTCGGGTCGCAACCCGCGTTCGCACGCCACTCCACCGCCTGGGAGATGCGGCGGACAAAGAAATCGAGATCGAGATCCTGGCGTCGGCGGGAATACCGGCGCGCGACGATCTGGGATTTCGAGTTGTAGAGAGCCGTACCCAAGAGCTTGTCCCGGCCATCCTTGATGGAGATCACATCCCCGTCGGCGGGATTGCCAAACACCTTGAGCACCTCGCTGGAGTACACCCAGTCGTGGCCGTGCAAGATGCGGGCGCGTGGACGAATAACGAGTCCGGCCATAGGTCTGCGCTCAGGCTGGCCGGGCGGCAATGGGCCGCCCGGAAAAAAAACGTCCCGAAACGCCGAGGCGCCCGGGACGCAAAAGGTCAGTCGACAAACGAGAGACGCGCCTTATTTCTGGCTGCGCTCTTCGATGTACTTGATGACGTCGCCGACGCTCTGGAGCTTCTCAGCGTCCTCGTCCGGCACTTCAACGCCAAACTCTTCCTCAAAAGCCATCACGAGCTCGACGGTATCCAGGGAGTCCGCACCGAGGTCTTCGATGAACGAGGCGCTCGGGGTAACCTGCTCGGGATTCACTCCCAGCTGCTCGACGATGATGTCTTTTACTTTTTCTTCAATGGATTTTTCGGACATGGCAGATGTTTAGTTGGTAGGTAGGCGTAGTGTTCGTCTGTCGCTTTGGCAACAAATATTTACGCGGGTATGAGGGGAGGCAAAATTGCCGATTTTCCAACAAGGTCAAGAGGAAATCGCCGTCTAGGGCGACGGCGTCACGACCTTGTTGACGGTATAGTCGGGATAACCGATCACATCGGCCTGGATCGTGTAGGGCTGCGCGGGCTTCATATCGCGAGTCGGCACGGCTTCCTTGTACTCGATACGTTCCTTGGCGTTGATGATGATAATGCCCTCCTGGGGCTTGAAGGCGCGGTCATCGGACCATTTGTCGATCACGTTGCCCGAGGCATCCCGGGTGATGATGTCGATGCGCTGGCTGGTGGTGAAATCCAACCGCATGAGCTTGTTCGTGTTGTTACGCACGACGTAGGTGGTATCGAGCTCGCGGCGATCGCCGACCGAGAAACTTTTCGGCTCGATGGTCAGGGACTCCGTCGTCGGGTCCTGCCGCATGCGGCCGATGTGAATCGAAGAAAACATGTCGGTGAAAAACCGTCCGACCATCGCCGACGCCGAGTTTTCGCTGTTTTTCACCTTGGGGTAGACGGCGACATTGGCATCCGCATCGCGCTGCTGACCCGCCTGACTGAGCTTGAACTTGGCGCTTTCGCGCTGGACAAAGAACGGGCTGCTCTCGTCGAGGGGGCGGACGGCAAAGGCTTCCGCCGCCTGCTCGACGGCAACCTTATCCGCGGCGGGAGTAAGGTCCTGAGCCTGGGCGGCCAGGGGCAGGAGGGCGATCAGGGCTAGGTAACGGCGTTTCATCGATGGTTCCTTGCTACTGTAGGGCCGCGCGTGTTGCAAATCCCGAGTTCAGAATTATGATCCCGGGATGGGCCGCATCCTGTGCCTCCTCCTCATCTCCCTGAGTTCTGTCGTCGCCGCCGACAAATACCTCGTGACCGTACGCCTCCATGCGGAGGGTAAACAGCAGTCCGGGGACTCCTTCGTGGCGGAAATCCAGCTCTTCAACCCGGAAAAGAAAATCTACATCGAAAAAGTTCCCATCGTTTCCGAAAAGGACATCGTGTCCTTCTACCCCTTCCCGGCGCAGGATGGCTCGGGCTCGATCGGCGCCTATTTCCGCCTCGATGCGGATGGAACCAACAAGCTGGAGCAGCACACCACCGCCTCGCGGGATACCCTCGACGTCGTGCTGATCAATGGCCGCGTGGGACCCGCCATGCAGGTGGACAAGAAGATCAAGGATGGCCTGCTCATGGTGCCCGCCGGGTTCACCCCGCTGGAAATCGCCCAGCTGCAGTCGAAATTTCCCACCATCGGGAAGGAAAAAGATTTCGCCACCCAGAAGAAGAATGCGCTGATCATCCTGAAGGAATCCGAGCGCCAGAAAGCCGCGGAAGCGAAGGACGAGGCCAAGAAGAAGAACCAGAAGGTCATCAGTCAATGACGCGGGGAGTCGCCGGTCTTCTGCTGCTCGCGAGCGCTTTTTCGCTCGGGGCGGTCCCGCTCGTGGATTTCCCCACGGCCAATCACGCCATCCTCGATGGCAGGCCGCAGGATTTCTTCATGTATGTGAACCGCGACTTCGAGGGCCAGAAAAGCCAGCCCTGGCAGGGCGGCCAGTTTGGCTATGTGCGCGGCCCCGTCCGCGTGGGCGGAAAGGTGCTTTACGCCCAAATCCATGAGGGCATCGACATCAAACCTCTCTCGCGCGATGCGGCGGGCAATCCGCAGGACCCGGTCAAGGCGGCCGCCGCCGGGACCGTCGTCCATGTGAGCCGGGAGGCCGGAGCATCCAATTACGGGCGCTATGTGGTGATCGAGCACCGCTGGGGCGGCTCGTCATTTTACACATTGTACGCGCATCTCTCCACGATCTCCGTGGAGCCCGGGCAGTCTGTCACCCAGGGGCAATCCATTGGCCAGATGGGCTTTACCGGCGTCGGCATTGATCGCCCGAGGGCGCATGTCCACTTCGAGGTGTGCATGCTGCTGAGCCGGAATTTTGAAAGCTGGCACGCCACCCACTTTCCCGGCAGCCCGAACAAGCACGGCCTGTACAATGGCCTGAACCTCGTGGGCATGGACCCGGCCAAGGTGCTGCTCGCCTCGCGGCAGAACGAAAACCTGGATATCCGCGCTTTCATCGCCAGCCAGGAGCCAGCCTTCAAGATCGGCATCCCGAGCAAGCCCACCTTTGACCTGATCAAAAACTACCCGTGGCTCGCCGCCGGGCAGCCGGCCAATCCGCAGGCCTGGGCCATCACCTTTACACGACATGGCGTCCCGATCCGCATCGAGGCGCTCAATCAGCCGCTCCAAGGCCCCGTCGCCCTGTGGGTCAAGGACACCGGCGATCCCTACACCTACACCACCAAAGGACTCGTTACCGGAGTCCCGGGGGCTACTCCACGCCTGACAGACTCCGGCCAACGATTCGCCGCCCTCCTCGCATGGCCCTGACCCTCTCCCAACCGCACGCCGACATCTTCATCCCGGACGGACGCTCCCTGGACTCCGTCCTCCGGCAGGGAGTCACGCATCTCGGGATCGGAGCGCATCAGGACGACCTGGAGTTCAACGCCTTTCATGGCATCCTGAGCTGCTACCACGTGCCGGGCAAAGCCTTCGCGGGAGTCATCTGCACGGATGGCGCGGGCAGCTCCCGCACCGGCCCCTACGGCCACGTGTCGGACCAGGAAATGCGCGCCGTCCGCCAGCGCGAGCAGCGTGCGGCAGCCGTCACCGGCGAATACGCTCTCCTCGCCCAGCTCGACTACAGCTCGCAGCAGCTCAAGTCCGCCGACAACGCCCGGCTCGCCCGCGACCTCGCGGCGCTGATCTCCGAGCTGCGCCCCGGAGTGGTCTATACGCACAATCCCGCCGACAAGCACGAGACGCACCTCGCCGTTTTCAGCGCGACATTGAAGGCGATCCGCAGCCTGCCGGAGGAACAACGCCCCGGGAAACTCCTCGGCTACGAGGGGTGGCGCAGCCTCGACTGGGTGATCGACTCCGAGAAAACCATCCTCGACGTCAGCCAGCGGGAACACCTCTTCTCCGCGCTCGCCGGGATCTTTGACTCCCAGATCGCGGGAGGAAAACGCTACGATCTCGCGACCGTGGGGCGGCTTTGCGCCAATGCCACCTTCGGCAACTCCCACGCCGCCGACGCGGTCTCCCGCGCCTCCCTCGCCCTCGATCTCACGCCGCTCATCACCGACGACTCCCTCGACCCCGTGGAGTTCACCCTCGGCTTCGTCGACCGCCTGCGCGAGGACATCCGGACCAAGCTTGGCAACGCTCTCTCTCTGTAAACCGTGGAAATCATCATCCAGCCGTCTCCGGAAGCCGCCTGCCGCTATGTGGCTGGGCGCATCGCCTCACTCCTCGCCGCCAAGCCCGCCGCCGTGCTCGGCCTCGCCACCGGCAGCACGCCGGTGGGCGTCTACCGCGAGCTGATCCATCTCCACCAGCAAGGCAAAGCCGACTTTTCCCATGCGGCAGCCTTCAATCTGGATGAGTACCTGGGACTCACGCCGGAGCATCCGGCCTCGTACCGCCACTTCATGCAGGAAAATCTCTTCCAGCATGTGAATTTCAACCCGGGCCGCACCTTCATCCCCAGCGGGCTGACTTCCGACGTGCCAGCCGCCTGCGCGGATTACGAAGCCAAGATCAGAGCCTACAACGGCATCGACCTGCAAATCCTGGGCATCGGGGGAGACGGCCATATCGGCTTCAACGAGCCGTCGTCGTCGCTTTCCTCCCGCACCCGCCTGAAAACGCTCACCCCCCGCACCCGCGAGGATAACGCCCGCTTTTTCTCCAGCCTGGAGGAAGTCCCCCACCATGTCCTCACCATGGGGGTCGGCACGATCATGGAAGCCCGCGAGATCTTTCTCCTCGCCTTTGGCACGGGCAAGGCCGACGCCATCGCCGCTGCGGTCGAGGGGCCGGTAACGGCCGATGTTCCCGCCTCGGTGCTGCAATTTCACCAGACCGCCAAGATCGTGATCGACGAAGCCGCAGCCTCGAAGCTCCGGCGTACGGACTACTACCGCTGGGTCTTCGACAACAAGCCCGGCTGGCAACGCTAGCCGCTACACAAAACCGAGCGACGGGAACTTCCGCCCCAGCACGGCTTCGCTGGGCGCCTGGAGCCATTTGTCGAGCATGGTCGCGTAGACGCGGCGGAAATCCACCGTGTAGATCAGGTCGCCATCGCCCAGTTCGGTCAGGCTTGGCTGTGTGCCGTGCAAGCCGGCTTTGACCTTTCCGCCCAGGACAAACATCGGCGCAGCCGCACCATGGTCGGTTCCTCCGCTGGCGTTCTCCGCCACGCGGCGGCCAAATTCGCTAAAGGTCATGATCGTCACGCGATCGAGATTTCCCTGCGCCCGGAGATCCGCAACAAAGGCGCCAAGGGCGGAATCGAGCTCGCCCAGAAGCCGCTCGTGCGTGCCGGACTGCCCGCTATGGGTGTCGTACCCGCCCTGCGAGACGTAATAAACCCGGGTCGGCAGCCCTCCCGCGATCAGGCGGGCCACGAGATTGAGGTCTGTCGCCAGCCGGCTGCCGGGATAGGTGACGGGCGCCTTGGATTTCCGGGTGATTTCCAGGATGCGGTCGGAGCTGATCCGCGCATCCAGCGCCGTGCGGCGGACGAAATCCAGCGTATTGCCATCTCCCTGAGCCACATCGCCGGAGAGCGATTGCACCGAGCCCCCCGTATTGTCGGAGTTGCTGGTCATGTCGGCGAAGGCCTCGCCGGCCGCGGGATCATTGGAGATGAAACGAAACTGGTCGGGGCGCGTGAGAGTAATGCCTGCTCCGGAGCTGCCGGAGAACGAGAGCGGCGTCTCCGCCCCGATGGAAACGCCGACGACGGGGTCCTCTCCCTTGCAGCAGGCGTCAAAGTAATTCGCGAGCCATCCCTTGTTGGCAAACTTGTTGGAGTCCGTCGCCGTCTGCCAGATGTCCGTCGAGCGGAAATGGGACCGGTTGGGATTGGGATATCCCACGCCCTGAATCACGCCGAGGCGCCCCTCGTCGTAGAATCCGCGCAGCGTCTTGAGCTTCGGGTGCAGGCCGACATGATCGTCGACCTTCAGGACATTGCCTGCGGCGATGCCGATCCTGGGCCGGGCGCGGTAATACGCATCGTCCGCGTAAGGCACGACCATGTTGAGGCCGTCATTGCCGCCCGCCATCTGGAGGATGACGAGGATCGGGCTGTCCTTGCCAGTCGCGACCTGTACGGCGGACTCCGCCGCCGCCGCATCGAGGGCAAAGAAGGTTTTTTCGATGAAGGCGGGCAGCGTCCAGGCCATGGCCCCGCCGAGGACCCCGGTACGGAGGAATTGCCTGCGCGTGCGTAGCGTTTGTTCTTCGCTCATGTGAGTTGGAACTCCGGTGTGCTCATGATGAGATGCGCACAGTCGCGGACCGTGGCATCGCTGATGTCGGGTCCCCGCTTGGCGAGAAAGGCGATCACCTTCTGGCGATCTCCCGGCTCCAGCGGGACACTGAGAAAGCGAAAGGCGAGCGAATCGCACAACGCGCCGGGATTTTTCCTCATCTCCGCCGGAGCGATGCGATCCCACTCCACCGGAATGGCATCGCGCGATTTCTGGAGCGGTTTGTCATCCGCCCCGACGATGGTGCCGGCGAGATTGCAGCGCAGAAGGTAGGTGGAGCCGTTGATCCACGAGCGTCCTCCCGCCCAGCCCTTCACATTCGGCGGAGCGAAGAGCACCTGGCCCATCGAGCGCAAAATGAACTCGCAGGAATCCGGCGGCGGCAGCGGCGCCTCCAGCGACTGGGAAATCTGCACCAGCCACTGGATCGGCCCTTTGACCTGGTGGCGCACGACCTCCGGAGAATAGAACTCCGGGCTGAGCAGGATCTCCCGCAGCAGCGGCTTGATCTCGTAGTTCGCGTCCTGGAGCTTCCGGGTCAGCCGGGCGTGAAGGTCGGGGCCCGGTTCCGTGCCAGCGAGATACACCCAGATCTTGCGGGAAATAAAGGCCGCGCACTCGGGCTGCTTGCAAATGATGTCGATCACGTCGTCGCCATTCCACGTCCCAGTCTGCCCGAGGAATGTTTTCTCGGTGAGGTCAGCCGCCTTGGATTGATACCGGAACATTCCGGAAGCCGGGGTCATCTTGTACCCGGTCAACGCCCGGGCCGCCTCGCGGACGTCGACCTCGGTGTACCGGACTCCCTCGCCCAGGGTGAAAAGCTCCATGAGCTCGCGGGCGAAGTTCTCGTTGGGCCGCCGGGCCTCGCTGCGGTTCAGATCCAGGTACTTCATCATCGCGGGATCGCGCGAGATGTCCTTGGTCAGCGACTTGAAATTTCCCAGCGCATGATTCCTCAGCGTCTCATTCTGCTGATACATCATGCTGGCGCTGTTAATCTTATCAAAACTTGTGGCGAAGTGTCCGTGCCAGAAGAGAGTCATTTTCTCCCGCAGCGGATACCGGGTGTAGCGCATTCGCTGGAGCCACCACGCCCGGACAGCGCGGAGTTGATCGAGCTGAGCGCGGCGCAAGTCGCCGAGCGCCTCCCGTTTTTCCTCCCCCTCGGCCATCATGTTGGCCTGGCGAAACGCC
This sequence comes from Verrucomicrobiota bacterium, assembly GCA_017305195.1. Taxonomy (GTDB): domain Bacteria; phylum Verrucomicrobiota; class Verrucomicrobiia; order Chthoniobacterales; family Terrimicrobiaceae; genus Terrimicrobium. Next base: position 51,241 of record JAFKMU010000065.1, read on the forward strand.
CAATAGGCATCGGCAACCGGTGTCAGCTCCGGAGGCGGAAACATGTCGGCGTCCTCGTCTCCGGCGAGGAGATGCTCGACCGCCGCCTTGCGGCCCAGGGAATGCAACGAGGCAATATCGTCGGGCGATCCGCCAAAGCCCGCGCGGCTCACGAGGTGAGCGGCCAGCAGGGGAGTCCAAGCATCGCCAGGGTTCGTCGCGGGCATGTCAGCAGATTGAACAAAGCACGAAATCGAAAGTTGCGACAGGCGAGAATTTCTTTCCCAGCCGGGCGTTTCCCGGCATACCGTTATTCATGGAGTTGATCAACCTCACGCGACGCGTCGAAATCGGTGCAAACTCCTACCTTTTAAAGATCAAGGGCCAGTCGGTGATTATCGACGCCGGACTGCACCCCAAGGACGAAGGCCTCGCCGCCACCCCGGATTATTCCCAGGTGCCGGCAGGGACCGTGCAGACGATCATTGTATCGCACGCCCACCAGGACCATCTCGGCTCCCTGCCCTTTCTCACCCGCCGCGAGCCGCAGGCCCGCGTCCTGATGACGGAATCCACGGCGAAAATCGCCGACGTGATGCTGCACAATTCGGTCAACGTCATGCTCCGCCAGCGCGAGGAGCACAACCTGACGGAGTATCCGCTCTTCACCCACCGGGGGGTGGAATTTTCCCGGCAGCAGTGGGTTCCCTGCAAACCCAACCAGCGCTACACCCTCACCGGCGAGCGTGCCACGGACAAGGACAACCCCACCATCGAGTTTTACAACTCCGGCCACATCCTCGGCGCGGCGGGCGTCCTCATCCGGTGCGACGGGAAGAAGGTTTTTTACACGGGCGATGTCAATTTCGACAACCAGACCCTGATCCAGGGCGCCGACTTCCCGGAAAGCGGGGTCGACACGCTCATCATGGAGACGACACGCGGCGACTCTCCCACGCCGATCGGCTTCACCCGGGCCAAGGAGGAGGAGCGCCTCGCCCGGTCGATCCGCGAGGCCTTCGATCGCGGCGGCAGCGTAACGATCCCCGTCTTTGCCCTCGGCAAGACCCAGGAGCTCCTCGCCATGCTGTGGCGAATGCGCCTGCGCGGCCTTCTCGCCCCTGTGCCGATCTACATCGGCGGCCTGAGCACCAAGCTCACCAACATCTACGACGCCCTTTCCCACGACCCCCAGCGAGCCCACCCGGAACTTCAGCTCCTCCAGGAGATGGCTCCCTACGTTCTCTCGGGCAACGAGGTCTTCACCATCGCTCCGCGCAAGAAGTGCATCTTTGCCCTCTCCAGTGGCATGATGACGGAGAACACCCTCTCCAACCTTTTCTGTCGACGCATCCTCGGCGACCCCAACCAGAGCCTGTTTTTCGTCGGCTACTCCGACCCCGAGTCTCCCGCCGGGCGCATTCGGTCCGCCAATCCCGGCGACGAGGTCGTCCTCGACTCGAAGCAGCCGCCAATCAAGCTCCAGTGCAACATCCAGGAGTTCAACTTCAGCGCCCACGCCTCCCGCGAAACACTGCTGAACTACGCCGTCGGCCTGCGCCCGAAAAAGATCATCCTCGTCCATGGCGACCGCTCCGCCATCGAGTGGTTTGAGCTGAAAATTTACAAGGAACTGCCCGAGACAGAGGTCCTCATCCCGGAACCCGGGAAGAAAATCCCGCTCTAGGAGCCCTCAGCTCCGCTTTCTACGCGAGGCGACGGGAAGTACGACCGCCAGCGCGCAGGCGAGAAGGGCCCAGGTCGACGGCTCCGGCACGGGAACAAGAGTGAGAACGGCCGACTCCAGGTCGTACATGACGATGTAGTTTTCGAAAAGATAACCGCCGGTATTCACGCGATTCTCGCTCGGGGCCTGATTTCCGATCACCGCCACGGAGCCGCCCCAGGGACTGCTGCCGGTCCACGACTCGATGGAGTCCCCACTCGTCGAGGTGAGGGAGAAAGATCCGTTGGGCAGGTAGCCATCAAAAACGCCGGGAGGCGTGCTGGAGTTCCCGTAGTAGATTACGCCATTGGGCCCGCCCCCGGTATCGAAGACTGTCGCCAGATCCGCCGAGGCCGGACCGTTGGCCGTATCGACTGTGACCGTAGTCACGGCAACACCCTTGAGATACCCCGTGATCAGGCGGCCCTCCGGTCCCTGAATCTGGTCGGACGAGTGGTTCATGTGGAGCTGGATCGCTCCCGGCGCATTCGTCAGGGTATCGATGGTCTGCTGCGTGAGGCCGATGGTGAGCGAGCCCTCGCCAGAGGAAATTCCGGCGACATTCACCACGTAACCCAGGCGGGAATTGCTCCCCAGAGGAATGGCGGTGAGCAGTGTGCTCAGCGTGCTGGTGCCGTAAAATCCGGCTCCGAAATCCCCATAGGTGCCATCGGCGAGCGGCGTATTGCTCGCGACCGTGTTTCCGTTGATCTGGACAACCATGGCGGTGTTGAAGTTGGAAACGACGGGCGTGACCGGGACGGATGTCTTCGTCGTGAGGCTCAAGCTGCGACCCTCGACGTAATAGCCGTAGACCGGGTCGCCATCCCCAAAGGCAAACGTATTGGTGGGCGCGATGGCCGTATTGGTCCCCTGCACGGTGAACATGTTCGGCGAGCCCGTATCGAAGAGGTACGGGACGGCGTTGCTGCCATCCGCACTCTGACTCACGTAAATCTGGTAGTTCGAAGGAGTCTGAGTCCCGGTAACGTAAATGGGAACCGTGTAGCTGTCTGCCTGCGCCCATGCGGATACCGTAGCCACCGTCATTCCGACCGCCAGCGCCATGCAGCGAAGCACTTTTCCCATGACCGTGCGATAGCACAGGGCAACCCGGCACGCCATGGGAAATACAGACCATTTCCAGGGAAACCTTCGTTCCGTTTCCGTCCTGCCAGAAGCGCGAAGCCATTGAGCACTTGGCAGCCAAACCCGCTTCTGCGAGTCTCCCGCCATGGCTTCGTCGACCCCCTCCGTGCTCCGGCGCGTTCTCGTTCTTTCCGCAATCCTGACCCTGAGCCTCGGCGGACGCTCGATGGCAGCGGAAGCAGGAAACCCGTTCGGGAGCAAGGACCTGAAAGTGCTCGCAGCCGCCGACAAGCAGGCCCACGCCTACCGGCTGACGGTCGCTCGCCCCGACGTGTCGCCCGTGCTGATCGAAGTCTCCGCCAACAGCGACTCACCCTCGCTGACGGTAAAGGAGATAAAAAGCGAAACCAAAGGCCCCGGCTCACAGCGCACCTATCTCATCTCGACCCGGGTGATCAAACTTAGCAAAGTCCAGTTCGCCACCCTCCTCCAGGAGTTGGACGCCGCCGCATTCTGGACGCTGCCCTGCGCCGACTGGAAATCCCCGGGGCCAAAGGGTTCCGACTGGAAGCTGGAGGCCGTGCGAGACGGCAAGTATCACCAGATCTCCCGCTGCAACCCCTTCCGCGCCGTGAAAAATTCCTGCCCGGAAAAGAAGGCTATGAGCCAGAACTGTGAACGCGCCTGCAATGAGGGCGACCTCCTTTGCGTGCTCGGCTGCCTTTGGAAAATGTCGGGAAAGCCCTGCCAGGGACTCAACTGAATCCGGAAGTTCCTCTCAATGTAGAGAGTCACGAGGTTGTTCGTGGGGAGGTAGAGTGAGGAGATAGGGGATTTTAGAGCGTTTTATCATATCGTGCACACGTAACCGGCATGATGGAAGAAGCCTTGAGCATCGGTCGGAGAGACTGAGGCCAGGGCTTGGGCAATGGCGCTGAGCAAGGACTCTTGGGAGCGGGCTTTGGCGCTGCGCAGGTGCTGCTTGA
>JAFKMU010000066.1 GCA_017305195.1 Verrucomicrobiota bacterium
CAGAGTCCCTCTCTTCCGGGCAAATGACCTTCCAACAACTCCCAATGCCTCTCGCTGATGTCGTGACGATGATAGGCGGCTTCTTTCGATGCGGGCATCATCCTTTCCTTTTACCACTTACTCACATCTCGTGACGACACTATTTAGTTTACCTGACTTATTTTCCGCTTATCTTAATGCCATTCCACACCAACCCCTATTTTCCGGTTGGAAATGGACGCTTGGATTTCTCGTGAGCCGACACTATCGTCAGACGGGATGAGTGTTTCTGTACGCGAGGGCAACCCGGATATCAGGATAAACTGGCGTTTGGCGTTCGCCTTGGTGGTGTTCGCATATTGCGCATTCATGATCCCCCAATTGCCAGCTTTTCGAATCATCGTCGGCGATGAACCGGTGTACTTGGATCCTGCAATCAATTTGGCTGAGGGGACAGGGTTGCGAAGTTCGGCATGGTGGCAGCACCCTTCGGAAACATGGGCGGGCAATGTTCCTCTCCATGCCCTAGTTTCAGCCGGCTGGATATCTTTGGGGGCTGGGGAAGGCTATGTCGCAAACAGGCTTATGTCCTTCGCTTTTTTTGTCGTCGCTTTATGGATTTTTGCGGAGACTTTTGCCAGAACATTGTCGGGAATGCGCTCTTGGCAGCCCGCCCTATTTGCGATGCTCCTGCTACTGAGCCTTTACGGTTCGGCTATTTCTCAAGGAATCCGCCCAGATGCCCTCGCCATGCTAATACTTGCCGGTTGGGTATTTTTCCAGAGTTCCGACAGGCCCCTCGTACGCGTTCTTTCATCTTTTATTGCTGGCTTCTTGTGCATATTGACGGGCTTTCAGGTTGCGTTGGCGCTGATGATCTATTTCGCAGCGATCGCGTTTCTTGATATCAATTTTTTCCGGCGAGCCGGAGAAGCGGCAGCAGCCGGGGCAGGCTTTTTGGCAGCGCTAGTATTGCTTTATTGGTTCTATAGCCGCTGCGGGGTGTGGGACGTCTTTTGGAATAGCACGTTTGGCATGCAGGCAAACCGTTTCGAGCAATGGCAAGGTTTGAGGGATCCTGTCTTGTGGGCCACGACCTTGGTTTGCTTGGCGGGGTTGTTTCAAGGTGGGGCTACGGCAAGGATCGCACGCGCCGGATTGACGGGTGGGATCGGACTTGCACTCATATTTTTCGCGATCATGAAATTTCCTCAGTACTATGCGTTCTTTGCTCTTGTTCCTTCCTGCGCTGTCGCCGCGGCAATCCTGCCCCGCCTAAAGCCGGCGCCGATGAAATGGAGCTTAGGAATCTTATTAGGCTCGTCCTGCGCCATCTCATTTCCACTGGTTTGCATAATGACCTGGAACAATTGGGAGGCAAGAAGCTACTCAAGAGTCGAAACTTGGGCGCAACAGACCGTCCGGCCCAATGATGTGGCATTTGTTAATCCAAGCGCCTATTTTGCTGTTCGACCGTTGGCCGCCGATATTTTCACCAACGCCACCCTGAAAACCCTTTCGACAGAGGAACGAAGGAAGATCAACCTAGTAATTATCTGGACCGATCGCGAGGGGCCGAACACCAGCTATGGTGAAATCATGAAATATCTGCCCGGTGATTGGCAACTCGTATCCTCATACGAAGCGACTGAAGGCCTTTCCGCAAGATGGGCGAAGTTAGCGTTTTTAAATCGGCTGTCCGCTGTTTCACCTTACCGATTTACCGCATACCGGCGCTCGGAATATCCATCTCGCTAACGCTGGAAGTGTCGTGGACACCTCCAGCGACGCAGTCGGATTTTCCGGGACCATCCTATTTCGACTCAGTTGAGCGATTTCAGCTGTCGATTGAGTTCGAAAGCGCGTTTTGCGAAGAGAAGCAAGCCTGCACTCCCTCTCCCGGCAGTTCTTTCGCGGAACCCAATTGAAATTGCCTCATGGCGCAGGCTGCGGTCTTTCTTCATCAAGACGGCCAAGGCGACGTTGGCCAGATAAAAACTGTCCGGAATCCTTGGCAGATGCCGAGCCAAAGCAGCACGGTTCATCAACCTGTAGGGGACATTTGGATCATCACACCAAGCATTGTGCAGCAGGCCCAAATTAAGCCTCAGAATGTTTGTTGCGAGACGCCGCACCCCGCCATCATCCCTGGAAGTTCTCACGCCGTACAAGATATCGGCTCCGACTCTCCTGGACCACAAGCTGGGAAAGTACCTCGGATCGCATTGGCCGTCGGAATCGATTTGAAATATCCATTCCGCTCCTTGTCGAAGCGCTTCTCGATAGCCTGCGAGGCACGCTTGGCCATGGCCTCGGTTAGTACAGCGCAAGACCCGGACCCTTCCTCCATGCTCTGACTCGATGCTTGCGAGGATTTCTGGCGTCCGGTCAGTGGAGCCATCGTCTACGACAAGGAGCATAGCCTCACTGCTTACGGATGCAAGTGCTGGAGCCCACTCGGAGATCGCGCCGACTATTGACTCTTCCTCGTTGAAGACAGGCATAACCACCCAAAGCCCTGAAGGATTCGTTGTTGGACTATGCATCGGAGCGTTTTTACTCGCAGTTTTTCCGCCTGCTTAATCTCGCAGGCTTCGACCCAACGTATGCTTTACGCCTCCAGCGATGTCAATAAATTCAAAATGGTTCTCCATTCCTCCTGAGGATAAGCGTATTGTATTCCTTTGGGAAACGGATGGCAGGTGTCATAAATCAAAAATTACCCCACTCACTGACCCGCCCCCGCAAAACTCAGGCTGGCGATCAGGCGGCGGTGAATGAGGGCGGGGCGGCTTGGTTTGCCCGGTTCGGCCACCATTTGTTCGTCCGGCACGTTGGAAAGGACCAGCACCACCGGCTTCCCGATTTCCGCCGTGCCTTCGATGCCCATCGCCCGGGTCGTCGAGAAGATCGGGGCCCGGGACGTTGAGGGAGCAAAGTAGCCCTCCAGCCTCGTCACGTCGAAATCGACCGAATACCGCACCCGGCCCTCCCCCGCCCAGGCCGGACGCACCGTCAGGACCACCCCGACCGGAAATTTCCCCTTCGGCGGAATGGGCACCTCGCGCGTGGCAGATACCGTCGCAGGCTGGCCCGGGCGCGCCTTCAGCTGGGGCGATGCCAGCACGTCCGCGCCCTTCCGCTCCGCCAGCCGCGAAAGGTCCTTCGGCAGTTCGGCCCCATTCGTAGCAAGCTCCACGAGCTGAGCATTCACCAGGATCGCCTGAGGCGCTGCGATGGCCGACGCCGTAAGCGCCGCCGCGATGACAAGGTACTGGAGGATTTTCATATGGGATATGGGTTTAGCGAGGAAAGACAGAGATCGGAAGACTGAGGGGGCATAAATCAAAACAATCCCATCCGACGCCGGATCCGAGTCACATCATTTGATATTCGTCTCCTGATCCGCATCTCCTTTTCCTCAGGAAAACATGCCGAACGCAAGACGCAATCCAACATAAGCACCTACAGTCCCGAGAATAATCGCTATAGCAAGCCCGATTCGACGCACCGAAATGGGACGGCGATCGTTTAACAGATTGAACACCAGAACCACGATGGCCATTGCGATCACCAGCCCGGCGACATGGGAATGTTGTGTGTTCATTGGTGATTAGTCTGTGATCGTGGGTAACAGCGGTCTGCGTGCATGTTCTTTCATTTTGATGATCCGCAAACGCTCGGCGAAGTGCGTTTCGCTCGACGTTCCCCGGCGATGAGGCCCATTCCGGGGATGGCAGACGGTCTCTTTTATGCGTTCACGAGAAGGATCGCCTGGATATCAGTCGCGGCCAGCGCGGGTGCCGCCGACTAAGCAACCGGGCTTCCCGCCCCTTCGCGCAGCCGCGCATACGAGGACGATACAACCCAGGGCCGAGAGCAAGAGAGTCGATGGCTCGGGCACGGCGACCACATCGAGGTAGATCGCCTTGCCTGCCTCGTCGGCGCGCACGCTGGCCGTGAACCCCATCCACCCCCATTGATCGGAGTCCGTCTCCCAGCCATTATCGGTCAGCAGCCCTGTGTAGCGAAGCAGGAGGTAGCTTCCCTCGGAGAGGGGCATCCCGTTGGTGGTGCCGACGTACAGGCCCCCGTCGAGAGTGAGATCGCCGTCGACAGTGATAAGCGAAGTGTCAGAGTTGAAGATGTTGGTCCAGCTTTCCGAGCCCAGTTCCAGGTCGCCGCTGATCGTCAGTTGCCCTTCCTGACCCGAGGAGTTCGCGAAGTCCAGGTATCCTTCGCCCACCCGGAGGTCGCCGACCAGCTCGGCGTCGCCGGAGCCGAAGTTCACGCTAGCCGAGGCGTATCCGGTCACGCGGATTCCCGGGGTGGCGAGCCTTCCGCCGGAGGTGACACTGGCCATTAACCGGTTCCCGTTACCAATCTCGATTTCCCCGCCGCCTATCTCCAGGTTAGCCCCTCTTCCGCTCACGTAGATTTCCACCGTGCTATCCCTGCACTCCGCGTCAATCACCAGCCCCGCTATCGCGAGCGTCCCGCGCTCCTGCGTCTCGGGGTCCGAGAGGGAGTTGAAGCTGGATGACTCGAGCCAAAGCGTCCGTCCCGCTCCCGCTGCGAGCTTCACCGTACCCACGCGCTCCGTGAAGCCTGCGGGATTGCCGAACTCACGGACCAGCGAAACCCGGCCCCGGTAGACGGTGATAGATGCGGTATCGGAGATCCGGTCCGGCATCTCCGCCGCCCCGGATGGCCCCATTAAAGAGAGTTGCCCTATCACCTCATCGCTCCCCAGCGTCCATCCCGAGGCATGGGCCATGCTCCCGCTGATCAACATGTTTCCCTGCACGGACACCGCCCCCGCATAGCTCGCGGCGGCCCCGACGGTCGCGTTGCCGCGGAAAGCCAGCGTTCCGCTCCCGGCGATGTCTCCGGTGAGCGAGACCGAGTACAGGGGCGAGGCTGCGGTCACGGTCCCGTCATGCGAGATGAAATCCAGATTCACGCTCACGCCCATGGCTCCCGGCTCGACGAGGAGGTCCGTAAGCTGGAGCGTGCCGGTGCCGCCGAGCCCGGCATTGATCGCCGCCGAGCGCACCTCCCGGGTCCCGGAGAGTTCGGTATACGCATCGAGCCTCACATGGTCGAGCGCCGTAGCCGTGGACAGGTCGGTAGAGGTCGTCGCCGAGACCACGCCCGACGACGCGTCGTACCCGGCGTACTCGTACCGCCCGGACTGGCTGGAGAAAAGGTACTGCCCGCTGAGGAATGCCGCGGTGTCGAGATTCCCCACCCGGAAGCCTCCGCCGCCAGAGGCGTCAAAAAGGATCGTCCCGGTCGTCCCCACATCCAGAGATGCCACGGACAAGACCGCCTGCCGGCCTCCCTGGGCCACCGCCCGGAGCGTGGAGGAACCCAGGACGTTCACCTGCCCCAGCGTCTCGACTATATCCGCGCTCGCGTTGCCCAGCAGCTCGATCGTGCCACCATCGAGCGTCACCGGCACAGAGGGGGAAATCCTTGAGGTGGCAACCGCCTCCCGGTTGTCGAGGGAAATGGTTGCAGAACTCACCCTGAGGCTGGGAGAGGTCCCTGTCGCCGCGATGATCTTGCCCCTTTCTCCAGCGAGCAGGAGCCTGCCCGTACCCTCGACAGTCACGGGGACGCCAGCCTCCAGCGTGCCCTTCATGGAGAGATCAAATCCCGGATTTCCCGTGGCAATGTGGCATCCCGAGAAGTACGGCGCGCCGTACTCGTCCCAGGTGCGGATGTCGACCGCTACCTCCGCGCTTCCGGAGAAGCCGTACGGGACGTAAAGCCCCGCCGCCCGCACCATCTCTCCCGCCAGCGTCGCGCCATCCCCGAGTGTGATGCTCGTGAAGGTCGCTCCCGAGATGTCATTCTCAACCGGCGACGATGCGCTCCCGAGATTCAGGGACTCGTACGCGGAGGCGCTGCCCGTGGGCGCCTGCCCGGCCTGCCAGTTGCCGGGATTTGAGAGGAGCCCGTCCCCCGCCCCTCCTGTCCATATGAACTCCTGCGCCTGCGCCGACGCTGCCGAGAGGGCGATTACCGCCGCCAAGCTTCCGATATATCCCTTCATATTATTCCCGGTCAAAATGTGATGGCTTCCGTCTCTGTAAGCATTCGCGCGTTCTCCTGCCTCCGCCCGGATAGCTCGCTCGCCATCCCCCGCAGCAAATCCGGCCCGTCAGGTTCCTCGCCATGCCTCCATGCCCGACCTCACTCCGCAGATCGCTTAGGGCGGCACTCATGCCTCCACGCTGTCTACTTAGACCGCACCATGCAGGCAAGAAAGTCTCACTTAAGCAAGCCGAGCCCCTGCCGCGCCCGACACGCCTCGCCTGCACAAACCCTTATCAAGGCCATCATTAGGGAGACACCCGCTCCCCTCCACCACGCTGAAAAAAGTTAACATCTCCCAGCATCCGTGCAAAAAACACCGCCGGACTCTCCCAACCAGACGGCCGGAATCGCGAACTCCGTTCCTAAGCCCAGCGCCTACAGCAAATCCACCTCGGGAGCCCGTCGATTAACCGCACCCCCCGCTCCCTGCCAAGCCGCCCAGCCGCCCGCAAAAGCCTCCCCATCCGCGCGCTTACGTAACCGTACGCCAATGCCCCGCGCATCCCTCCAAAGCCAAGCCCGACCGGCTCAAACCTCCTCGACCACCCTCCCGCCAGACTAGGCGTCAGCGCGGAGTCGTTCTTTTGACCTTCACAAGCCCCTCCCGCAACATCTCCCCGCACGTCATCCGATCCGTGAAAGGTCTTGCACAGCAGCCCGCGCCTTTTCCTACATTAGTCAAACGATGAAGACGATCTACACAGGCTCCATGCTTCTCAACACCGCTGGCATGGTGATCCTCTTTCTTTTATGGTGGCCGCTCCGAGGCACGACCGCCCTCCGGTCCATCCCCTGGTTTCTCGGCGCCCTGGCGTTGTCATGGGCGGCATCGGCTTTGTCCGAACCCGTGGTGACCCAGTACAAGGCGGCCATCAATGCCGGGCACCTCTCCGCCGTTACCGTCGCAAACTTCGCCTTGGCAACGATCATCATCGGCTCGGTCTGGAAGTTTCTTTGCTACCTGCTCCTGTCTGCCAATGCCGCCTTCCTCCTCGATCGTATCGGCTACTCCTCGCAGATCATCACTATCCTCAAGCGGCTGTACGATTTCCACATCCTGATCGGATGTTGCCTGATCGCCACCGGCGCAGTCTCCGGCAGCCTCCTGTGGATAATGATCAATTTCTCCCTCTGGGTGAAATAGCTGAAAAAACATCCGCCTCAACCCGCGCCTGACCCTGCGTAGCGAACGCCATCCTTCAGCAAAGCAGCCACCTCTTTCAACAAGATTGATTCCGCCGCGCTGAGGCGGCACCCTGCGGGGAGCACCGACCCCCTCCCGCATTCCCACCATGATTTCCCCGCAGTTCATCAGGCAGGTGACGCTCAGGCGCGAGAAGGTCGGCTCCTTCGGCCACTATCCGTTTTCCCTCCCCGCCATCCGGTCGCTCGAGCACATCGCCCTGCACCCCGGCGTCACCTTCCTCGTCGGCGAAAACGGCTCCGGCAAATCCACCCTGCTCGAGGCCATCGCCGTCAGCCTCGGCTTCAATGCAGAGGGCGGCAGCCGGAACTTCCGCTTCTCCACCCGCAGCACGCACTCGCCCCTGCACGAGTACCTGCGCATCATCCGGGGGTGCGAGCGCCCGCGCGATGGCTTCTTTCTCCGCGCCGAGAGCTTTTACAACGTCGCCACCGAGATCGAGAAACTCGACGCCGCCCCGAGCGACTCCGCCCCGCTCCGCGATGCCTACGGCGGCCGTTCGCTGCACGAGCAGTCCCATGGCGAGTCCTTCCTCAGCCTCGTCATGCATCGCTTCCGAGGGCATGGCGTCTACATCCTCGACGAACCCGAGTCCGCCCTCTCGCCGCAGCGCCAGCTCACCGTCCTCTCGCGCATCCACGACCTCGTCCGCGAGGGCTCGCAGTTTCTCATCGCCACGCATTCCCCGATCCTCATGGCCTACCCCGACGCCTGCATCTACCAGTGCGGCGCCGACGGCATCTCGCGCATCGCCTACGAGGAGACCGAGCACTTTCAGGTCACGCGCGACTTTCTCTCCAACCCCGCCCGCATGCTGCAAATCCTCCTCCATCGCGACGCCTCGCAGTGATCCGCCGCCTCGTTCCGCCCTTCGCCGCCGCTTTGTTTTTCCCAGGGGATCGCGCAAGGGCTTTATTCACTCGTACGGGATCACCCGCACGACACGACCGCTCGTACGGTCAAACACGCAACGGGGATCTTCCGAGGCAGCATGGGGTCTGGCAAAGATCCACACCTCTTTATCAGCATCGTCCCTTACAACAATGGAAACCGGATCGCCCATGATCGCCCGCACCTCCTCGCGCGTCATGTCGATTTTGACGAGCTTAAGCTTGCGATCCACCTCAGCCAGAGACTGCTTCCCGGCCCGACCCAAAGGCCCATGCCACAGCAAAAACGACGCCACCGGCCTGACCGCCGCGATCAGCAGCACAAATGCCGCCACCAGTACGTAGATGCGCGTGCGTCTCTGAAAAGCCATAGCCAGGAGAAATCAGCGAAAAGGGGAACCCTGATTAAAACATTTTCTTTTGCTTTAGCAATCTCACTTCCTCGGACGCCTCCAGAGAGCCTTCGCCATCTCCCCAAACAACGTCGGCCACCAGGAGGTTGTTTCCCTAGCAGTCCTTCGCGAGATGCACCTCCAGTTCGACAAGGTCAGGCCTGTCCAGCGGCGCATCAGAGATTAACACCGAGAGCGAGAACTTTGTGAACTCACCCCCCCACGAGATTCGGAAATTCGGATATCTCTCGCCCACATCCGCTTTGAAATCCCGAAAGACAGAGAGCGAGAAGTCCGTCAGGGATGCGAAATCTCCACACATCAGAAAATGCCGCTCAGGCCCATGGTTCACTGGAGCCAATCCTCATCCTACTTCCCCTCCCGCAGCGCCGCCTGCCACTTCGCCTCGACGGCAGCGTCGACTTTCGGAAGCTCGCAGGCTCTCACGACCTCGGTGCAAAGCTCCGCCATCCGTGCCAGCCGGTTCCCCTCGGCATCGGCCCCATCGAAATACCCGGAGTACAACTCGTCGTTTACATAGCCTGCGAGATGGAAAACCACGTCGTCCCGCCACTGGCTCTTCGGACGACCCGAGTACCCGGTCTTCTTTAGTTCCTCGAACCACAGCGCCGCGATCTCGCGGCACAGCTCGCCTGAGATATCAAACTCCCTCATCACGATCTCCGGCGACGCGTTCCGATCCCTCACCACGGTCACAATCACCCGCCCAGTCTCCTCCGTCGCCTTTTGAATGCTGAAGGCCACGACCTGGTTCTCCGCCGCATAAAAGAGCCCCTGCACCTCGGCAAACCGATCGATCCTGCGCGTTGCGATCTCGATATACTCCGCGAGTCTCTTGTTCCCGGAGGAATACATACCCTGCATGATCGGCCCATCCTCCGGCCGCAAAGTCGGCTCCGCCGCTCCACCCGTCGCAGCAAGGCAGAGAGAGAAAAGCAAAGTCCCGAGCCGCACGCTCAACATCCCGTCAGAAATTTTAGCGAAGCGTGACGCCATGGGTTTTCTCTGGATGCCGAAGCAAAGACTTTTCCCCGGCCAGCCTCAAGGAAATAGAACAAAGTGATCCGCCCGCTCCATCCTTCCGGCACAAACCCGCCGCGCGCGCAGCCGACATCCTCACCCCACCCGCACCTTAGCCAGCCCGAGGAAGGCCGCCAAGGGGCGCAGCGCGGCGAGCACCACGGCGCGATCCGCCACGTTTGTCGAGGCAACCAGTTCGCCCGCCGCGCGATCTGCGCGCGGGTCCACGTGGCCGATGATCTCGCCGTCCGCCAGCAGCGGCAGCGCGTAGTACCCGCGCACCCGCTTCGCCGCAGGCGTGTAAACCTCCCACGTGTAATCAAAGCCCCACACCGCGCGCGCCACCGCCCGGTCGTAAACCACCGGGTCCAGCGGAGCCAGCAGCACAGGCCCCGGCTCCGTCATCGCACTGTCAAACACCCCCGCATCCTCCCGCAGGCAATACAGCACACGCCCGCCGCCCACCCGCACGGGTTGTATCACCTTTTCCACCAGTTCCCGCTGGCTCGACGTGAGGTGCGCCAGCCTCCGCTGCCGCAGACGCTCCAGGACGAGCCACCGCGCCTCCTCACGCGGCGAGGCCGCACGCGCCGCGACGATCTCACGCGGCAGCACGCGCTCCGTCAGGTCAAAGATGCGGCGAAAATTCTCCCGCCGCGCCACCATCAGCCGCCCGTGGAGGAAGAGCTTGTCCAGCGTCGTCCGCGCCAGCGACCCCATCGTCCCCCAGCCCGTCTCCGACCGCACCGCATCCGTAAAAGCCCCCGTACCCAGCGGCCCCTCGTCGCGGATGCGCCGCAGGATCACCCGCGCCATCCGCCGCTGGTCCGCATCCAGCATCCCGCCGTACCCCTCCCGCGTGCGCCGCGCCCGCATCGCCCGCGCGAGATACCGGTACTCCGTCACCGGCAGCGCCACCAGCACGCCGCGCCCCGGAATGTAATGCTCAAAAAACTCCCGCTCCCCCGGCGCATACAGCGCCTCCAGCAGCCCGTCGCGCCGATACCCCGCCACGCGATTGCGCAAGATCAGGTCGTGCATTTTCCCGCACACGTCGATCGGGTCCATCTGCACATACCCGAGATGCCGTATTGCCTCCCCCACCGACACCCACGGAGTCGCCAGCCCTCCCGCCCGCAGGACAAACCCGCGAGCCTCCGCCACCGTCACCTCTCTGGGAACCACGCCACGCGCCATAAACGAGCCCCCCTCTATGCCCAAACCCACGCCCCTTGTCGACTCCGCGCATCCGCCCGGCGCTGGAGCCTGTCGGTAAACGGACCATGGCCGTACGGCGCGGCGGGAATACAGAGCGCATCCTCTGCAATCCGGGAGCGAGCCACCACGCGGCCGCACACTGTATTCCCACCGCCAGCCGCCAGCCGGCCAATTTCCCAACAGGCTCTCCGAGCGGTTGAAACAACAGTGCAACTGGTGAGCGGCGAACGCCCCGGGAGTGGTCGCCATGGCGCTGGTGGCGACCGCGACGCTGCCGGGATGCCCCGTCCCAGGCACCCAATACCTCCGGGCCGCCCTCGCCGCCGCCGGGCACGGGTTCCAGGTCGTTATGAAAATCGCTAGCACCGGCATTAGGACCGAAATTAGGGATCTCCCCCCGCCCCATTTTTTCCCTCGAAAATTTTCTCCTGTTAGCTAGGATTCCCCCCAGGCTTTCCCAACCATGAACGGTCTCCCCAAATCTCTGCAACTGGTCGCCGCTCTCCTGCTCCTGACCGCCGCCTCCCTCCCTGCCGTCATCGTCGCCGGGGGAGACGGGACGCAAAACGACACCGCCCCCGCCAGCGACCAGGGCTGGAGCTACGTCGGCTCGGTGAACTACTCCGATGGCAGCCTCAATGCCAGCGGCATCTATCTCGGGCAATACGGCGGCAGCTACTGGGTGCTCACCGCCAACCATGTCGCCAGCTCGGGACTGGGCAGCTACACGCTCAATGGCACCACCTACGGATTCGTCACCGGCTCCGGGCAGCGCGTCGGCACGCTCGACCTCTACGTGGTCCAGATCAGCATCACCGACCCCGGCGACCCGCTCCTCTCCGTGAGCAATCTCTCCCTCGCCACCTCCTCCCCGTTGCTCGACACCCCCCTCACCATGGTCGGCTACGGCAGGAACCGCGCCGCCGACCTCACGACGTATTACGTCAATACGTCCACCAATCCCTACACCTGGTCGACCACCAGCTCTCCCAACACCACTAAATTCTACGGCTATCAATACGCCTCAGGCAATACCAAGCGCTGGGGCTCCAACACCTCCGAGGGCACCTCGACCCAGTCCGGCACCACCTACCTCGTCACCGATTTCGACGCTGTCGTCGGCGAAGCGCAGGCCGCCATCGGCGACTCGGGCGGAGGCGTCTTTGCCTACAATTCCGCCACCGGCCAGTACGAGCTCGCCGGGGTGATGGTCTCGATCATCGGCTACAGCGGCCAGACACCCGTCGGCCAGCTCCCCAGCAACGCGGTCTTTGGCAACCAAACCTACTCCATCGACATCGCCACTTATCGCGACGATATCCTTTCCGCCGTGCCCGAGCCCTCCTCCCTCGCCCTGCTCGCCGCCGCCTCCCTCCTGCTCCTCCTCCGAAAACGCCGCCCCGCCCCGCAGCATCGCTAGCGCCGTTTCCGGCGACGCCTCGGTTTTTCCTGCCCAGGGCGGGGAGAGTTATGCTTGGCTAAGGACCAAGTGAACCCCGACGCTCCAGCCCCCCGCACGGAAGCGCCCCCGGCGAAGTCCGCGTTCTTCCTCCGCCATCGTCGCAAGATGCAAATCGGCGGCGGCATTGCCTTTGCCGTTCTGGCCCTGTGGATGAATTCGTTAACCGCCGTGAATAGCGACCCTCCCGCCGCGCACGCCGCCCCGCATGCCACGCCGACCTTTCTCGACGGCTTCGCGCTCATCGTGATCCTCAACCTCGTGGCGGTCGCCTTTGCCATCGCGGCCTTCCGTGGCAGCCTGCGCCTCCTGCCCGGCATCGCGGCCTTCGCCATCCTCGTCGGCGCGGCGCTGGCGGTGTGTTATTATCGCTAAGCGGTTTTCAGGTAAACCTTGCCCGACTTGTCGATGAGAAAGTCCGAGTATTCCCGCGTATTACCGAGGCGTGCGATGATGGCCGGGTCCTGCCCGCCGTAGCGCAGATCGGAGACGCAGCAGATTTGAATCGCCGCGCACGCCTGCTCGACCTCCTCCGCCGTCCCGGGCTGCCGGATAAAGAAAGTGTCTAGATCATCCCAGGCCAGTTCACTCACCAGCGCAGGCGCGCATCCCTGCGGAGCCGCGCAAGCCAGACACTGCCCGCGCGAGTAAAACGGCCCCGGCACCCCGCGCGGGTCGCGGTTGGGATGTTGGCAATACCCGGCAGTGCTCATCGTCGGCGGATTGGTTTCCTCTCGGCCTCCCAGGCTGCCGCCGCCCGGCCCATGGCGTCGAGCCCATTTTGCCCCGGCGGGGCTTCACCCGCATTGCCTTGCGCGCGCTCCTCGTCTACCTTTTCAGCATGCCAACCCCCGCGGCCCTTTTCGGAATGATCCTTTTCGGAGGAATCGGAATGGGGGCGTTCATCTACGGCAAAAAGTCAGGTTCGCTGAAACCCGTGATCATCGGCATCGCGCTGATGGCCTACCCCTATTTCGTGGAAAGCAGCGGGCTCATTTTCCTCATTGGCGCGCTGCTGACCGCCTCGCTCTTTCTCTTCCGCGACTGACCGCAGGCGATCCGCTCAGCCGACGCCGGGCGGGAGGCGGGGTCAATACACCTTACAGGATGACTTTGCTCCCAATGAGGGAATACCGAGCGAGGAATGAAACCTGCCGCCATGGAGGAGCGCCCCCCTGCCGCGACGTGAGGGATTGAGGGATGGTTCCCCCCCGTAGGGTGGACATCTTGCCCACCTGCGAGCCCGGCGGCATAAGCAACCTTCCCCACAAGCCAGCCCCCTCCCTTTTCCCACCCCTCCAAAAAACCTCTTGCATATTACCATATAGCGATATAGTTATTCCTATATGAGCGATACACAGACCACTTTGGACAGGCAGGCGCGCCTCGTGGCGCCGGGGCAGATGCCGGTGCGCGATGCGCTGCTCCTCGATGTGCGGACCCCGGCGGAATACGAGGAGGCGCATATCGCGGGTTCCGTCCTGCATCCCTTGAGCGAACTCTCCACCGACGCGGTGCGTTCGCTCGCGGAGGGAAAGAGCGCCTGCGTCGTCATTTGCCGCTCGGGCAATCGCGCCCGGCAGGCGGCGGAGCGGCTCGCGGCCTGCGGCCTGGGCAATCTCCAGATCCTCGATGGCGGCGTGCTCGCCTGGGAGGCCGCCGGACTGCCCCTGAATCGCGGCGCCAAGATGATGTCCCTGGAACGCCAGGTGCGCATCGCCGCCGGGGCGCTCGTCTTCACCGGCGCGGCGCTCGGCTTTTTTGTCAGCCCGGCCTGGATCGGGCTCTGCGCCTTCGTCGGCGCGGGCCTCATGTTTGCCGGCATCACGGATACCTGCGGCATGGGCATGATCATCGCCCGCATGCCGTGGAATACCCGCCGCCGCTCCGAGATCGGCGCCTGCTGCTCCGTTTCCAAGTAACCCTCCACCCATCCACTCCCATGTTTCTCCGACAAATCTTTGACCCCTATCTCGCGCAATACGCCTACCTCATCGGCTGCCAGCGCACCGGCGAGGCGCTCATCATCGACCCCGAGCGCGACATCGGCCGCTACCAGGCTCTCGCCGCCGAGAATGGCCTGCGCATCACCGCCGTGGCCGAGACGCACATCCATGCCGACTTCGTCAGCGGCGGGCGCGAGTTTGCCCGCGATGCCGCCGTGCATCTCTATCTCTCCGCCGAGGGCGGACCCGGCTGGACCTACCAGTGGCCGCAGGACCGCCCTCATACGCATCTGCTGAAACACGGCGACCACTTCATGGTGGGCAACATCCGCGTCGAGGCCATTCACACCCCGGGCCACACCCCCGAGCACCTGAGCTACCTCATCACCGATCTCGGCGGCGGAGCCGATGAGCCGATCGCGCTGGCCACGGGTGATTTTGTCTTCGTCGGCGATGTCGGCCGCCCCGACCTCCTCGAGTCCGCCGCCGGGCAAAAAGGCGTGATGGAACCCTCCGCCCGCCGTCTCCAGGAGTCCCTCCAGGAACGTCTCACGCCCTACGCGGATTATCTCCAGATCCTCCCGGCCCACGGCGCGGGCAGCGCCTGCGGCAAGGCCCTCGGGGCCGTGCCCACCACGACGCTCGGCTACGAGCGGAGATTCAACAGCGCGCTGCGGCTCGCCCTCTCCGACCGCGACGCCTTTGTGAAGGACATCCTCTCCGGCCAGCCGGAGCCGCCCCTCTACTTTGCCACCATGAAGCGGGTGAACCGCGACGGCATCGCCATCACGGGCGGGGTCCCCACCCCGGCCCGCCTCGACGCGCAGGCATTCGCCGCCCTCGCCGCCGACCCCGCCCTGCGCATCCTCGACACGAGAAACGACCGCGCCGAGTTTGACTCCGCCCACGTCGCCCGGGCCATCCACGCGCCGCTGCATTCGCCGTTTTTCTCCACCTCCGCCGGGTCCTACCTCGACGAGAGCGACCGCATCCTGCTCGTCATCGAGCACGCGGAGGACGCCGATCTCGCCGTGCGCCAGCTCTACCGCATCGGCTTTGACCACGTCGCCGGATGGATCACCGCCGCCGACGCCCGCCAGGCCGGTCTCATGGCCGACGCCGAGCCGCGCATTGACTTCTCCGCCTTTGACCCCGCCCGCGCCGTCGCCGAGGGCGAGATCATCGACGTCCGCACCACGGCGGAGTTTCAGCACGGGCACCTCGCCGGGGCCCGGTCCTTCCCCTACACCCGGCTGCGCACCCGCGTCGGCGAACTCCCCCGGAGCCGCCGCCTCTACATCCACTGCGGCACAGGCAAGCGCGCCTCGCTCGCCGCCTCCTACCTGCGCTCCACCGGCTACGACGCCGTCCACGTCGACGGAGTCTGCGAGGAATGCGAGCGCATCGCGCAGGCGGAGGGAGCCGTACACTAAATGCACCTGGCGCTGCTCTACGGCGCGATCGTGGGCCTCTCCCTCGGCCTCACCGGCGGGGGAGGCTCGATCTTTGCCGTGCCCCTGCTCGTCTACGGGCTCGGGCTGGACTTTCGCAGCGCCGTCGCGCTCTCGCTCGCCATCGTCGGCCTCACCGCCGCCTACGGCGCGATCCTTCAGGCCCGGCGCGGTCATGTCCTCTGGGGGGCGGGCATCGTCCTCGGCCTCGGGGGCATCGCCGCCGCGCCGCTCGGAGCCTGGATCGGCGCGCAGATGCCGCAGCGGCTCTCGCTGCTGCTCTTTGCCGCGCTCATGATCTTCATCGGCGTACGCATGCTGCGCCAGCGGGAGGGAGAGATCGCCGCCTCCTGGATACGCTGCCGCCGCACGCCCGACGGCCGCCCCCACTTCAGCTTCCCCTGCGCGGGCAAGCTCTTCGCCGCAGGCGTCTTCTCCGGCATCCTCTCGGGCATCTTCGGCGTCGGCGGGGGATTCCTCATCGTCCCCGCCCTCATCCTCGTGGCCTGCATCAGTATCGAGAGCGCGCTGGCCACCTCGCTCGTCGGCATCGTGCTCATCGCCGCCTCAGGCTTCGCCGCCAACGCCTCCCACCTCTCCAGCGGCGACGGCGTCCTAGCCGCGTGGTTCTTCGCCGGTTCCGCCCTCGGCATGACCGCAGGCGTCTGGGCCAAGTCCCTCCTTCCCTCCCGCGCGCTCAACCTCATCTTTGGCCTCAGCGTCATCGGCGTCGCCCTCTACGTCGTCGCCCGCAACCTCACCCACGCCTAACGCGGGTTTTAAACAAAGACGCCCCTCGCCCCGGCGACGCGGCCCCCATCCCGCCAGGCCGCCTTCCCCTTTCACCGTGCATAGAGTCTCAGGGTTTCACTCGCAAAGGAGCAGTCAATCTCCTGAACCAGCGCGACCCGGGCCGTCAGGAAATCGAGTCTCCCTCTGGCGGCGCTCCGCCCGCGAGCCCGACGCCCCCTCCGCCGCCGTGAAATACCCTGCTCCGCTCCCGCGCAGCCCCGGAAAGCTCCGCGCTCCGCCCCCCACGATCCGCCCTCGACCGCGAACCCGCGCCGTGCTTTAGTAAGCGGGTAATCCACGCAGGCCTGAGCCGGGGAGGTCGTTCACAAATCCGGCGTCACTTCACACCCTTCCGCACACCTCACCCAGCCACCCCCTCCCCACCCCATGGCCCGGAAATACATGCATCTCGTCCTCACGCCTGCCGTGCAGCGGGCGCAGGATCGCTACTTCGGCGGGCACGATGTCGTCGACGACGCGCCGGAGACAGACCCCTTCACCGACCACGAGGCGGACTTCATCGCCGCCCGCGACAGCTTTTACATGGCCACCGTGAGCGAGACCGGCTGGCCGTACCTGCAACATCGCGGCGGCCCCGCCGGATTCGTCAAAATCCTCGGGCCGAACTTCCTCGGTTTCGCCGACTTCCAAGGCAACCAGCAGCTCCTCTCCACCGGCAACCTCGCCGCCAACGACCGCGTCGCCATCTTCATGATGGACTACCCCCGCCGCGCCCGGCTGAAGCTCCTCGGCCGCGCCCGCGTCCTCGACGCCCGCGAGCATCCCGAGCTCGTCGAGACCCTCGCCCCCGAGACCCTCCGCTCCCGGACCGAGCGCATCTTTCTCATCAAGGTCATCTCCTACGACTGGAACTGCCCGAAATACATCACCCCGCGCTTCACCCAGCCGGAGGTGGAAAAACTCATCACCCCGCTCCAGGCCCGCATCGCCGAACTCGAGGCCGAACTCGCCAGACGCCCGCCCGCCTGAACCCGGGCGCGTCCGCTTCTCTTCCACCCGCGTGAGCCAGGAGAGGGGGACACGCCTCATTTCTCAGGCCGCCTCTATCCTACGCCCGGGAAATCCCCCCGCGATCGCATTGACGCCAGCACGCCCGGGGAGTAGTGAGGGAGTCAGGTTGGTCAACGTTCCGTGGAATCGGCATTCCCGAAAGGTCAGGCCGGTGTCCCCGCGGTGCGGAGACCGGCTTATCATTCCACAATCCACCCCATCCCATGAAAACCACCCTCACCCGCAGCGCCCTCGCGCTCGCCACCCTCCTCGTCGCCTTCACCGCCCCCGTCCACGCCGACCAGCCGCACATGGACGCCGCGCTCGGCTACCTCCAGCAGGCCAAGGCCGAACTCCAGCAAGCCGAGCACAACAAAGGCGGCTGGCGCGTCGAAGCCATCAAGCAGGTCGACGCCGCCATCAAGAGCATCCAGAACGGCAAAGCCGCCGCCGATTCCTAGGATTCCCCAAACTTAACAAAAGAGCCCGGCCGAGCCATCCGCCGGGCTTTTTTTATGCCCTGGCCGCCGACCTACTTTCGCAGGTAATACGGACTTTTCCGCACCTCGGCCAGCGCGCTCAATGCCTCACCTCGCAGGCCGTCGCCCTCCCCGCCATCGAGATACGCGACCAGCATTGCCGCCAACCGGTTGACCAAGGCAACACGCCTTGGAATTGGTTCCGACGGATTCGCCGCATAACTCACATCCTTGATCGTCGTAAACGCGAACCTCCTCACCTCGGCATCCGCATCCGAAATCTGGCGCTCCAGCGCCTGCAAAAACCGTTCATCCCCGAGCAGCAGCGGATACTGCTGGGTGAGCTCCGCCGCTTGCAGCCGGTCCTTCACGGAAGGCGAAGCCCCAAGCTCCGCCACCGCTCGCCGCACACTTTCCGGAGAAAAATCCCCCTCAAAACCGGCAGCCCCTCCCCGCAGGACGGCACACGAGCAAAGGAAAAACATTAGCAAAAGCCACCCGCGGGCAAACACAGGCCGCATAGCTTACGATGCCAACCGGCTCAGCCGTTCCTCGATGGCGCAAAGCTCGGCAACCATCTCATCAAAGCCGGGCGGCTCGCCATGAAACATCGCCCGCATCGCTTCATAGTCCGCCCGCCACTCAGCCAGCCGGGAATCCGGCGGAACGATCTTCAGATCCCCGGCTCCCAGCGCATCGTAATCCACCCACTTGTAATCAAAGTACGTCTGGCGGTGATGCTTCACGCCTTCAAACAGCGAAGCAAAGCCCTCCGCACGCGAAACACCCGCGCGCCAGAGTTGAACCAAATCCGCCAGATGCCGCGCCTGCCGCGCAGCCAGAGCCCTGTCCCCTGAGCGAACATTTTGCTCATGGATCAATGCCGCCTTCTCCCAAAATGTCCGCTCGGGTCGCACACAGGACAATGTCAGGATCGGGTCGCCGGTTTCCTTTGGAAAAGCCTCCGCCGCGTAGGGCCGGATGGTCCGGTCTGCCATCGGCCAGCCATCAGCCCGTCCGCTTAGCTCCACCTTCACCACGGCCCTGTTATAGTCCGCAGGAGGTTGCAGTCCGGTCCCGGGATATTCAAAGTACAGGCAAAAAGGATCGCGCGCCATTTCCAGAGGGTCCACCCGGAGACAGTCCGGCCCGGCCAGCCCCTTGGCCGCATCCCCGAGGATCGGCAGCAAGGTCCCCGCGATCATCTCCCGGCACTCCTCGCGCAGCGCTTTCAGCCTCCGCTCCTTCTCCGAGGAGGTAATGCCTGCCTCAGCGGGATTCCCCGCCTTTCCCAGCCACTCCCGCGACATGGCGAGATCGATGTCTTCGGAAAACCGCTCGACGATGCCCCATGCCTTGGAGAGTGACGTGCCTCCGCGAAAGGTCAGGTTCGGCCCGGATTTCGGGTTTTGAAACAGCACGGACAGGACCCAGCAAACCCAGAAGTCCTTTTCCACATGAAACGGAGGCAGGCCTTTCCTCGCGCCGGTTTCCGTAAAAAGGGCGCGCCGATCCTCACGCGAAAGCAGGGCGATCTCATTCATAAGTCCGAGGCCACCTTGCGAAAAACCGCCCCCACCCAGGCAGGCACCAGCGGAATGTCCCGTATGAGCTGCTCCTTGTCACCCTCGCTAAGCCGTTCCCGCAGCCGGGCCACGACCGAGTCATCCACCTGTTCCTTTCGCAGGAAACGAAGCGCCTGCGCCACCGTTCCCGAAACCCGGCCCGCCGTCGCCAGCCGGGCTGGAGTCGATTGTTTCAGCACGACCGGCAGATTCCGAATCATCGCCGTGCGGCTCGGACCATCCGTCAGATACTCAACCTTGGCAGGCACCTGCTCGGTGAGCCCGAGCAGATTTGCGGCAAAGGCGCCCGAGGGCAGCAGCTTCTGCGCACCCCGCCGAGCCAGGGCCTTGGCCACCTCCTCGGGCCGGGGCGACAATTCCCCCAGCAGCCGGTTCTTCTCCGGGTAGACATAAACCCCGCGCGCCAGCCGCCGCAGAATCCCCTTTTTCACCAAACGCGACAGCGATAAATCCACCGCACCTCGGCTTCCCAAGTCCAAAAAATCACTCGATCCACATACAGAACCCTTCCCACGCCCGTATATGCGGCTAATTATCGATTTTTCAATGGGTTGCTTCAATCTCATCGCGGATCTTTTGTAAGAAAAACAGGGTTATATTTCTTACAAGATCATGACTCGCGCAAGCATTCTCTTGAGCACCCCGCGAGAGGCGCGACCTCCATCAACCCCACACTGCGCACACCGAGCCATCATTTCACGGCAGCTCCAGCCGCCCCAAGTACTGCGGCGGCACATGATCCACCAGCCAGACGCCATTGCCCGAGAGCCAGAATGTGTGACCCGCGCGATGCATCTCGCCGGAGGCGATCTCCAGAACGACCGGATTGCCTCTTCGCTGCCCCACCCTCACCGCAGTCTCCAGATTCGGCGAGAGATGCACGTGGTGCCGGTCGCCCTTGATCAGTCCCTCGCAAAAAATGGAGCCGAGGAATCTCTCCACCGTACCGTGATAGAGCCTCTCCGGCGGCGTTTCAGCCTCCAGGGCGAGATCGACCTCCACGGAATGGCCCTGATTGGCCCGGATGCGCGTGCCGTCGCTATTGAACGCGAAACGCTGCTTGTCGTTTTCCTTCACCAGCCGGTCGAGATCTGTCCGGCTAAGGGTCTTGCCGTGGGCCTCCAGCGCGGCGAGAAGGACATCCACCTCGACCCAGCCATTTTCATCGAGCTGCACGCCGATGGTCTCAGGTTTGTGGCGAAGCACCAAGCTGAGGAATCTGCTTTTATCGACATCATGCCTGCTCATGCCTTTGGTCCTTTGCAAAGGAACTTAGGCGGGACGGCACTCAGCGTAAATCTCGTTTCATATCCACGCATCCCCCGCCGCTCTCAGGCGCACGGGTTAGGCAAAAAGCCCCGGGATTACGTAACTGCCCGCTAGCGGTTACACCGGGTTCCCGCCGCGCCTCCAGATCGTCTGCGCCAAAGATCGACAAACCGCCCGGCCCGGCCTAATCATCGCTCCCGCACATCCACACACCTCCCTCACCAGGAGGAGCCAATAAGCGAGTCCGATCACCGGCCAGAGGGCTATCGACCACCACGCACGATATGAAACCTTTCCTCACCATCGACCCCACCTTGACTCGTCCCGCCCTGCTGCTGCGGCTCGCCCTCATCGGCCTCATCCTCGGCGGCGTCGCCGCCCTCTTTGCCTGGCGGGCCGGATGGTTCACCCCGCACACCCTCACGCAAAAGACCGTCATCGACACCTTTGAGAAAGTCGACGGCGTATTCCCCGGCTTTCGTCGCAACCATGCCAAGGGCGTCTGCTTTCGCGGCTACTTCGAAAGCAATGGCAACGCCGCCGCGCTCTCGCGGGCCGGGGTCTTCTCCCCTGGCCGCATCCCCGTGCTCGGCCGGTTTTCCCTCGGCGGCGGCCTGCCCTACGTAACCGACGCGCCCTCCACCGTACGCGCCCTCGCCGTCCAGTTTCAACTCCCCAACGGCGAGGAATGGCGCACCGCCATGATCAACCTCCCTGTCTTCCCCGTGCAAAACGTCCAGCAGTTCGCCGAGCAGCTCGTGGCCTTCGCCCCCGATCCCGCGACTGGCAAGCCCGACCCGGCGAAGATCCAGGCCTTCGTCGCCGCCCATCCCGCCACAGCCCGCGCCCTGCCGCTCATCCAGCAGCGCCCCATTTCCTCCGGCTTCGCCGACAGCCCCTACTACGGCCTCAATGCCTTCACCTTCCTCGGCACGGACGGCAAGCCCACCCCCGTCCGCTGGACCATGATCCCCGAGCAGCCCTTCCAGCCCAGCCCCGCCGCCGACCCCGCGACGCTGGATAAGAACTACCTCTTCGACAACCTCATCGCCGCCGTCCGCACGGCTCCGCAAAGGTGGCGGCTCATCCTCACCATCGGCCAGCCCGGCGATCCCACCGACGACGCCACCATCACCTGGCCCGACGACCGGCAAAAAATCGACGCGGGCACGCTCGTCGTCGAGCAGATCGAGAGCGAGGCCGTCAGCCCCGCGCGGGATATGAACTTTGACCCCACCATCCTGCCCGATGGTATTGCCATTTCCGACGATCCGCTGCTCAGCGCGCGCTCGGCCGCGTATTCCGTCTCGTTCACCCGCCGCGAAGGCGAGCGCAAGGAACCCAGCGCGGTCACCACCGCCGAAACCGGGAAATAACCATGACCTCGAAGCCACGCACCCAGTTCGCCATCCAGTCGCGCCTTCTTCACTGGCTCATGGCCGTGATGATTCTCGCCATGCTCTTCATCGGCATCGCGATGGTCTCGTCGCTCGCCGACTACCACTGGCTCGTCGCCATCCACCGCCCGCTCGGCATCGCCATCCTCATCCTCGCCATCATCCGCCTCATCAACCGCAAGCTCACCAAGCTCCCCCCGTTTCCCCCCACCATGTCCCCGGCCGAGCGCCGCATCGCCTCCGCCTCGGAAAAGCTCCTCTACGCCCTCATGATCGCCCTGCCCCTCATCGGCTGGGGCATGCTCTCGGCGGGCCATTATCCGATCGTGATGTTCGGCGCGGTCCACCTCCCGCCGATCCTGCCCGCGCACCCGGAGCTCTTCGCCATCCTGCGCGCCGCCCACACCGTCCTGGCCTACCTGCTCTTTGCCACCATCCTCGCCCACGTCGGCGCAGTCCTCTTCCACACCCTCATCGTCCGCGACCGCATCCTCGACCGCATGGCCCTCTGGCCGGTCCGCCGTCCCAAAGTCGCCGACCCCGCCGCCAAATCCTTAGAGTAAATCCTCGCCAGAGCTTTATTACCTTATTCCCAGCCTTCGCGCTACGTTCCGGCTCTCGGGAAACCTTGCGAGTTCCCACCTCACTTCGCGCTCCATGTTCCCCGTGCATCTTTCCGTAGATGGACCGCGCCATGTTCGCCATGGACCACGATGTCGTCATTGGAGGCCCACTCGAAGCACCCGACCAGTTCGTCGACGGCAATCGATGTGGAAATCGTCTGTATGAACGACGAGATTCTCTCACCGTCATACTCGCATACGTCGATATTGATCGTCTTTCCCGTCCCGCTCCACCACACCTTGGCAGCGAGCCTGCCATCTGGTGAAATGGTGACGAGCGGATCAATTTGCTCCCACCGATTATCGTTCCCGAGACGAAATCCTGTCGAACCGATATCCGAGCTCTCCACGATCAAGATCACCGGCGACTTCCATCTCACCTGATAGTCAAACCTCCGATGCTGGCTCGTGAGTTTCCTCACCGAGCCATCCCGCAAATCCGCTATCCGCGTGGCGGACTCCACATCGTCCCGCGAGACGATTGCCAGATATCTCCCGTCCGGAGAGGGCGTCTTCGTCACCTCCGGCTGTCTCTGGCAGCCGAGAGACAGGAGGAACATCCAAAGAATGACTCCACCCTGAAGCCCATTTTTTCCATATCTTCCCATCACTCTCGCTTTCCCCGCTCCCGCACCGCGAACTGCCACCCCTCCCCCTGCTCGCCGATCTCAAGCACGAGGTCGTAATCCCCCGCGTGCCCCCGCACTTTGCCGTAAAACGTATACGGCGGCACCCGCTGCCCCACATCGGCGCGACCCTCCATCACATCCACGCTGCGCGGCCCGAGCCGCAGCGCGCCGCCCACGCAATCCACGTCAAAGGTCTCCTCGATCACCCGCAGCAGCCCGGGCGCATCCTTGGCCAGCCTCCCACGCACATCTTCCCAGGCAATACTGCCACCAGCGCGGGCCGATGGCCCGGAGAGCAACAGGATCAGGCAACACAGAATCGACACGCACGGTCGGAACAACCTTCCACTTTGGCAGATCGCTTCAGACATCCTAGCCTGTCCGACTTGACCCAGAGCGACCTTGATATTCATAAACCATTTTCCCAACGCGGTCGGAATGAAGGACCGTATCAATTCCACGTCCCTTAACGTAGGCAAAAAGAGCCATCCTTTGCAGCGTGAGTAGAAATTCGTCATACATTTCCGCTTCACCCTTCGATCCAAATTCCAGGCGCACCAAGACAAACCTGTCCTTTTGGTAGAGATAAAAATCATCCGGGATATCCGCCCGGGCAATATACGAAACACCCGCTCTCAGACGCTTCGCGGCTTTGGAATTCAAAGTTTCCAGACGCTTAAGCGCATTTCGGATAAATTTCCGCGAAGTCTCCCCCTCGCTATCTACAGAACGGGAAATGTCGCAAACCCTGATCGACCCCTCCGCTTCCTTGGACGCCAGAGCAATCAGGAGCCGCCACCCAAAAATGGACAATCGACCAGCTATCGCCCGGAGGAATCCCGGTCTCTTTCGCTTCCATGCGCTCATCACGTGGGCATTCGTAGCTTATTTCGTATTTCCAATCAAAGGCGAAGCAAACGCATTTTCCACATAGCCATGAAACACTCCCGCGCCCGCGCCAAATAGACGCACCAAAGAAATAGCGATCACTTTTTGCTTCAGGCGAAAGATCATCATCACCCCTCCCGCGACCCCCAACGCAAAGCAGAGCTTCACAGGCAAAGAAAACTTCACCAGCAGAAACATGACCACCCACGGCAGTGTGCGAACCTTTTCAAAAGTGAAATTTTCAAACCCGATCTCCCGAGCCATCTGGTACGGAACCGCATACAGGAACGAGAACAAATCAAGCACCTGCAGCACGAACACCAAAGCGACTGCGCATGAGAGTATGAAAGTCCAGCGTTCCCGCTTATCCATCGCTCCACCCTGATCCGATCTCCCGACAATTGCGAGCAGGGAGCGCACCACCTACGCCCCCGCCCGCACCAGCCGCTCCCATGAGCGCCAGCGCTTCTCGCCGGCCAGCGCAGCGTGGGTGCCTTGATCGACGCTGCGAACCTGCTGGCTCACATTCGCGGCAGTGCGGAGGCCGAGCGTTTCGGCGATCCAGATTTGCGGTTCGTTTGTGCGCTGGTGCAGCGCCCAGGCGGCGGCCACGCGCGCGACTCGCGGAGCCGAGGCAAAGTCCCCCGTCACGCCGAAGTGTTTCCGCGCCAGGTCGAGCCACTCCTGCGCCTTGCGCCGGTCGCGCGGGCGGGTGGACGCAGCCGCGCGCGCCTTGCCGCGACGCGGCGACTTCTCCTGGCGCTTGAGCAGCTTCTCGCGAAAGGCCGGGCTGCCCCAGTACCACCCGCGATGCAGCGTACTCTGCGCGCCCTCGTTCGGCCCCGTCACCTCGCCGCCCGTCTCCCGCGCCAGCGCCTCCGTGCGCTCGACGAATTTCCTCCGGTCCGCCGCGCGATCCGCCAGGCCGTACCGCTGCAATCCCGCCTCCACCGCGAGCCACGCCGGGCGGGCCGACGCCGCCACCGCATACCCCGCCGCGAGACTGCTCCAAGCGTACCCCGCCAGCGCGCCATCCTTGCGCGATTTCACCACGCCCGCGCGCACCGGATTCAGATGCACAAAATCCACCAGCGATTCGAGATAACCTCCGCCCGCCGCCTCCACCACGATCGCGCGGTAACGGTCCCCAAACACCTCGCCCCATCCCGCGTGACGCCCGTTCAATCGGCGCGTGTACACATTCTGCAGCCACTTCATGCCCGCCGTGAGATTCCCCTCCGGCGTCTCCACCACGAGGTGGTAATGATTCGCCATCAGCACATACGCATAAACCCGCCACCCGCCACGCGCGCAGGCCTCGCCCACCGTGCGCAGAAACGTCTCGCGGTCCGCATCATCGCGAAAAATCGCCGCCCCACCGCGCCCCCGCGCCACCACATGATAAACCGCCCCATCGTACTCGATACGCAACTGCCGTGCCATCTGCCGATTCAGCCGCGCGGGCGCAGTTTGTCAAGATTTGCTGACAGTCCCCAATGCTTTCACGTATGCTCCGTACACTTTGTCAAAGCCCGCACTCATGAAATGCACCTTCTGCGAACGCGAGGAGAAGAACACTGCGACCGAGCTTTGGGCGACCGACGACGGCCAAAGCGTCGAGGTTGCCCGCTCTCGGGATGTCAGCGTGGAAGATCCATGGAACCCGGACGGAAAAATCATCTGCGAAAGCTGCTATCAGCAAGGAAGGGTCTCAAGGTACAACGCCAGCGACCTTCTCGAAATCCATACCCAGTTTGGGCTTGAGTACCTCCACGCCGACCAGCCCGAAAAAGCGGAGACAGCCTTTCGCGAAGCGCTTCAGATCAAAACGACCGCCGATGGTCTCGCCAATCTTGCTTGTTGCCTGAGCAAACTCGATCGCAACACGGAGGCAAAGAATCTCTACCTGCTCGCCTTGGACATGGATAAGGACCACTTCATAGCCCGAAACAATCTGGCGAACATCCAGCGCCTCCACCGGTAAACAGCCCCAAGGGGTCACTCCCTGAGATTCCCCCCGCCAAAGAACCCTCACGTCTACCTCTCTCCAGCCCCCGACGACGACTGCCCCAACAGTCTCCCGCCCGATCTTGTTTGCATACCTCATGGTTCTAGGTATGCTTGGCTCCATGAAACCGAGGAGCAACCCCGACTTCTTCAACGGCGTGCCCGAGTTGCTGATACTGCAGCTCATTTCCGAGGGGGAAAAGTACGGCTACGAGCTGGTGCGCCTCATTCGGCTGCGCAGCAAGGAGCAGTTTTCTCTTGGAGAGGGTAGCATCTACCCCATCCTGCACTCCCTTGCGGAGACCGGAGAGCTGTCCACCCGCGAGGCCGTCACCGAGGGGCGGCGACGACAATACTACAGGATCACGGCCAAGGGCCGCCGCAAGCTCGCCTCCATGCTCGCGCAATGGCAGTCCGTCACCCAGGCCGTCACCTCCACCCTCGCCCCCTCCCATGTCTAGCTTTTCCTCCCGCCTGAAGTATTGCCTCACCCAACACCGCCTGCCTGCCAGCTACATCAGCCGGACGGTGCTTGAGTTTGAGGACCATTTCCTCCACCTCGTCGAGGATGCCACCGCTCGCGGACTCACACCAGAGCAGGCGGAGCGGGAAGCTGCCGCCGAACTCGGCGACCCCCGGCAGCTCGCCGACACCCTCGCGCTGAGCTACAAGGCCAGCCGGTCTCCATGGCGACAGGTCCTGGCCAATCTCTGGCTGGACCGGGGCGCGCTCACGCTCCGCCTCATCGGCGCATACTCCGTGCTGAGCGCGGCCCTCGGGCTTTTCTTCACATGGAGCTGCATGCCCGGGGTCCTCGCCCGCCATGCCGCCAAGGGCAGTACACCGGAAGCCTTTCTGCCTGCCTATTTCACGATGACAGGCATCTCGACCGTGATCCTCGCGCTGCTTCTCGTCACCGGTATCCGGATATTCCGCCAGCAGCGAAGCGCTCTCACGGTCTTCACCGTCGCGAGCGTCCTGCCCATCGTTATGATCTTTCTTACCGGTGCAGCTTGGTTGTCTCCTTCGCTGGGATTGAGCATCGCTGCCGCCACCGGGGTTTCCCAGATGGGACTCACGCTTTTCGTCATCACCCTCTTCCCTCTCTGGGCTCCGCTCGCCGCCGTCTGGGCCCTCCGACGCGAAAAAACGCTTTCCGAGTAAGCCCTCCCAGTCCGGGAGTCGAGAGCAGGACTCCTCCGAAATTCTACGCCGCCGAGAGCGCCCGGCGCGGGGGCGGCAGCGGGGCGATGAAGAAATACAGCACCGCGCCCAGCGCGTTGAGCAGGATCACCACCAGCAGCCACACGATGCGCTCCGTCCCCTCCAGTGAACGATTGCAGAGCAGGTGCACCAGTCCGCCAATCCAGAACAGGGTCGATACTCCGGTCAGGAGAAGCATGGTTGCCATCACCGTGAAAGAGACCATTTCAAACCTCGCCGCATTCCCATGCGAGACATCCGAGGACGACCCCGACATCACCACGATAATGTCGATGCCGACCATACAGATCAAAAACGCGATATAAAAGATCGGGAAAGATCGCATCCCGCCTTAGCTAAGCTATTCACGCCGGGCGGTCAATCACCACGCGAAGCCGCGAGGCCCTCTGCCCCCATTTTCCGGCTTATCTTGCCCACATGCTTAGTCTGCGATAAAACATCCCTCTGCGCCCGCCCTCCCATGAGACCCCTCCTTTTCCTCGCCTGCCTCGGCCTCGCCAGCCCCGCCATGGCGGAGAACATCCTCGCCCCGCCGCTCTCCGGCATTCGGAACACCGACGACCTCGCGCAGTATCTCAGCCAGTCGGGCCGCCGCGTGCTCTATGAGAAAGGCGAATCACCCGTCCCGGTCCACATCCCCGCTGGCATCACCACCATCGAGGGCCTCCTCGCCTGTGACTCCGTGAAGACCTCCGCCGGACTCAGCGAGCAGGACGACTGGATTTGCATCCTCCCGGTCCCGGCGGTCTCAGCGCCCTTCCGCACAATGATCCACGGGCTCTCGCTCCGCGAAGCCACCCCCCGCGAAGCCATCCAGGCCGTGGCAAAGTCCACCGGCATCCCGCTCACCCCGCTCCTGCAGGACCGCGTCGCCAGCCGCCAGCGCATCACCATCAACTTCGACGGCGTCACCATCCACGACGCCCTGCGCCGGATCGCCTCCGCCATCGGCAAAAGCAAATGCACCCTCCACCCCGGCGACCCCTTCTTCGTAAACATGATCGAATTCTCCAACCCGCCCGATCCCGCGCTCGTCCAGGCGCTGATCGCCCGGGAAAGAGCCAATACTCCATGAGACCCCTCGCCCTCCTTGTCGCCATCGCCTGCGCAATCGTCTTCATTGCCGTCTCGCTCCACGACTATCACCAGCTCCCCGACCGCATCGCCTCGCACTTTGACATCACCGGCACCGTCAATGGCTGGATGGGCAAGACCGCCTTCACCTCCTCCATGCTCGCCGT
Organism: Verrucomicrobiota bacterium; assembly: GCA_017305195.1. GTDB lineage: Bacteria > Verrucomicrobiota > Verrucomicrobiia > Chthoniobacterales > Terrimicrobiaceae > Terrimicrobium. The sequence goes on from JAFKMU010000066.1 coordinate 28,832, forward strand.
CGGCCTCGGCATCCCGGTCCTCTTCATCGCCGCCATCTACCTCATGCGTTTCCTCCCGACACAGTATCTCAACCTTCCCGGCGACTCCTGGCGCGACCCCTCGCATTTCCGCAAAGCCTGCGATTACTTCCTGACCATCACCCTGTGGTACGCCGCCGCGTTCCTCCTCTGGCAGACCGCCTTCACCCACCAGATCGTCGCCGCGAATCTCGCCACCCCGCCGCGCCTCGACGGACAGACCGCCGCTCTCCTCGTCGTCCCGATTTTCATCCTCACCCTCGCCTGGATCATCGCCTTCATCGTGCGATTCTTCCGCCCGGCCTGGGGCGGATAAAATCAATCTGCCGCCAACGCCCGGCAGCGGCGAGGGCCATCCGACGCGCCGGCCGCTTCGGCAGCAGGCATCGCGCCGCCACCAGTCCGCCACCCTCGCCGGAGCCTCCATCCCCCTCGAAACCGAGCCCCCCGCACCCGCTCTCACCGGACGGCAGGCCAGACGCGACCGCGCGTACGGCCAACGCCCCCTCTCGACTCGGTCCTAGGCGAGACTGGGACTTCGCTCACTGCCAAGCTGTCCAGTCCCGGAGAGAGGCTGGGGGAAGAGCTTTGACGGTTTTTGGAATCGGGACCAGATGAACTGATAGGGAGTCAGCCCGGCCAAGGATTTGAGCCGTTTAGCGAGCATCTGTCCCTGAATTGCTCAGAGCCTTTCTGAAAAAGGACGATGCTCGGATGGCAAAGGAAAATGTCTGGTCGGCAAGGCGCGGCGACAGAGCGTATCCGCAGCGATACGTGAGGGAGCCGGAACGCAGCCGAAGGCCGTTTCCCCGCCGCAAGCCGTCGGTCGGCAATTTTCAGACATGCTCTCAGAGGTCGGCTGGCTTGCTTTGCCTCTTATTATTCTCCCACGAACGGCGAAGCCGAGAATGAAACCCTAAGCACACGGTTGTCCTCGTCCCCGCTCGCCATGATATCAAATGCCGTCCCGAATCCATCCCACATGCCAGGCTCCTTTGGCAGCGGCGTCGCAATCACTGTTGTGCTGTGGGTCCAAAGGCCTCCTGCCCCTCCGCGGAACGGATTGGAGCAGGTACGCCTGACCGAAATGCTCAGGTCCGGCACTTCCAGCAAGGCCACAAAGTTCCGGGATGTCAGCCAGGGTTCCTCCGATTTGCTGTCATCCGGCATCATGGTGATGCGGAGCGGGAAAAACTTCGGTCGGGATTCTCGTTTTGCAGGATCTGCTGGCACTACCTCGACCGCGATACCCACCACCTGGCTCGCGCTTTTGGACTCGGTATCAATCAAAGAAATATCGACGACGAGGGACCGTGCGGAATCCGGTATCTGGACCATCCACTGGAACGATTTGATCCCGAGCAGCTCGCGCAATGTCGCCGTGGCCGGCTGCGGCTGCTTGTAGTCGTCAAAGGCAACAAGCTGATTTTCCGGCATTCCCGGCGGACGATGATATTGCTGCTGCGCTGAGAGTGTGGTGCCAGCCGAGCAGAGCGCGAGGATGGAGATCAGGTGTTTCATTTTTTGTCCAAGGTGAGAAATGGCCAGACCGTCCGCGCGAATCGCCGGACGAAGCGAAAGTCCGTGCAAACGCCGAACACGACCCTCGCGGCCATCAACTCAAGCACCCCGTCAGTCTTTTGTTTTATCCGAGCGGAACCAAGGTTGAAATTCGATCTTCCAGTCAGACGACGCCACCCCATCCTTAACGATGTAAGGATAAGCGGTGTTTTTGGAACTGAATATCTCATCGGAATTGAGCATTGGACGAACCCAGATTCTGTTAACCTTTTCCGTTGAAGCAAGCGGGTGAAAATGTTGAGCGACATCATACATTTCCGTGATTTGCTTCCACATGTTTTTGCTGGGACTGGACGGGAGATAGTCAATATATAACGCTCGCTGGCCGGTGAGCGTATCCGTTCCCACCTGGATTGCCTTGATGGTTGTCGGCCTGCCTTTCTCAAATTCCAAGATCTGCGGCGATTGAGGGCTGTAGGGTTCATAGGGCGGATCGGCAAAAGCGGGAATCGCCAATCCGGCCAGTAATAAAATCGTGATGCGGGCGGTCCTGTGATTTTTGCCGGGAAACCCAGGGACATTTGCGAACAGACGCATGCGCTTCTTCATGGACAACATCAACAGCATGAGCGCCCCGCGGTCTCCCCTCAACTGAAAACGCATCGAGCCTGATCTGGAAAGGATTCCTGGCTTCCACGCCATCCCCGATAAGGGAATGCACGTAACGGGAGCTCGTGGATATCCGCCCTTTCACCTTCGGATGTTCGATCTGAGAAACCAAGCCCCTGCCTCTGGAAATCCTCCGCCTCCGGCTTCGCCGAAATTCAGAAAAAATGCCCTTGCGAGCAAGCTGGCCGAAAAACAGGGGGGCAGCGCGAAATGGCGTCGAGGGCCGCCCGCCCGAGTCGCGCGTGAGGGACGTTGTCCCACTCTCCGTCATTGACTCCCTGTATTGACAGAGTAACAAAGCCCTTATGAAGATCGCCCTCCACACTTTTGCGGTCGCCTCGTCCCTGCTCCTCCTCGCCACCACCCCCTCCCGAGCCGTCGACTACGCGCCATTCAACTACTCCGGCTCCGGCGACACCGTCATCACCGGCATCCGTGGCGCGAGCGCCATCGATGGCGACGCCGTCATCACCGGCTCGCTCAGTATTCCTAATAGCGGCGGCGCCACCCAGGCCATCATCTACGAGGGCTCCATCTACAGCCGCGACGGCACCTGGACCCCGCTCACCCCCACCATCAGCGGCCAGACCATCACCACCTCCACCCTCTACGGACCCAATACCGGCTACTACGACCCATCGCTCGGCGTGAATGGCATCCGGGCCGTCGGCAGCTACAAATACTCCGAGGGCGGCTCCTACGACCACGGCCTCATGTACACCCGCATCGGCGGCGTCTCCACCTGGAGCCAGTTTGACGTCCCCGACTCCGTCGCGGGAGGAACGGTCCTTTACACCATCGCCCACAGCACCATGGGCAGCCTCGTCGTCGGCAACTACGACACCCAGCTCGACGAGGGCCACGCCTTTGTCTACGACATCAACACCACGACCTTCCGCAACTTCCTCCCCGTCGTCCAGGGCATCGCCTTCGACAGCATCACCGCCTACGGCATCTGGCAAAACGCCAACGGCACCTACACTGTCGCCGGCGGCTACAGCAACCTCGCCAACAACGTCCTCGACGCCGGGTACCTCGTCGACTACGACCCCACCAAGACCGGCAACGACGCCTACACCCACTTCGCCTCCTTCCAGTACGGCAACCAGCCCCTCGCCTCGCTCATCTCGCACTTCGACGGCATCGTTGCCACCGACGATGGCTACAACCTCACCGGCGACCACGCCACCCTCGCCAGCCCGCAAAACCAGCTCGGCTTCTTCGCCCACGTCACCCGCAACCCGGATGGCAGCTTCAACACCGCCGACTGGCTCTCCATCGAGTACCCCGGCAACGCCATCACCAGCGGCAACACCGTCTACGGCGACAGCGTCCTCGGCGTCTCCACCGGGTCCACCTCCACCAGCTACATCGCCACCGTCCCCGAACCCTCCAGCCTCGCCCTCCTCGGCCTCGCCGGACTCACCGCCGCAGCCACCCTCCGCCGCCGCGCGTAAACCCAGGAGAGCAGCCGACAACACTCCCCCCCGCCTGGCGCCTGCACCCTTTACGCCGGATATTGCCTTCATCCCTCACACCTGCCCTCAGGTTTCCCTGATCAACAACAGCCGCGCCTCATGAGCTACGACCTCATGGTTTTCGACCCCAAAGCCGCACCTACGACCCGGGCCGGCTTCATGGACTGGTACCGCCAGCAAACAAAGTGGAGCGAGGACCATCACTACGACGATCCCGCGGTTTCCACCCCCGAGCTGCGCGCGTGGTTCCTCGACATCATCCCCCACTATCCCATGATGAACGGGCCTTACGCCTCCGAGGACGACAGCTCCAAGGTGACGGACTACAGTATTGGCCGATCCGTCATTTACGCAGGCTTCGCCTGGTCGGAAGCCGCACCAGCCCGCGAACTCACCTTCCGCCTCGCTCAGCAGCACCGCATCGGTTTCTTTGACGTCAGCGTCGGCAACGGCGGAGTCTGGATACCCACCGCCGACGGACCATACACCTGCATCCACGGCCAGGGAGCACAGCAGCCCGACAGAAAGTGGTGGGAATTTTGGAAAAGACCGTGAAGCCCGCTCCCGATCGACACACCTCAGCCCCCTCCATCTCCATCTGCGAGGAACCCATTCCCGCGCCCGACTACCTTCGCCTCGTCGCCGACGCCGGATGGACGCGCTTCGTCCATACCGATGCCGTCGACACAGCATTGAAAAACTCGCTCTGGAGCGCTGTGGCGAGGGATCAGTCAAACGGCGCGATCATCGGCTGCATCCGCATCGTCGGCGACGGCGCGATCTTCTTCTACATCCAGGACCTCATCGTGGCCAAGGCGTACCGCAAACGCGGCATCGGCCGCCGCCTCATGGAACACGCCGACCGCTACCTGAAGCGCACCGCCCCGCGCAAAGCCTGGGTCGGCCTCTTCACCCACCCGACCAAGGCGGGCTTCTACGAAAAGTTCGCATTCCACGGCCCACGCCCCAGCCTCGTCGGTATGTACAAGGCCACGAAGGCCTGACACCCCGCCTCATCGGTCGAGGCATCCGCGCCGCTCAGGATGCCACCTCCAGCTCCCCCCGTCCGAGTGCCCAAGGGGTCGGGCCTATAGTTTACATGTTTGCCCCCGGAGATGGCATTCGAGGCAATCCTCCCATGGTTCGCATTTGCGCAGCGAATCTTCAAATCGCGGCTCTTCTCTCAACGAAGCATCCGCTCACGCCCCCCCCTTCCCTGCCGATCCCCGGCAAGACGATTCTCCCAAGGCAAAGGGGGGAGTCACCCGTAGTTCCGCGGTCTCCCGCCCTTTCTCTCCTCTCGGCAACCAGATGCACTATTGACCATCAGCACCTTCCGCGCGACCGTGAAGGTCAGATTTATTATTGCACCAAGGAGTCCGCCCCCACTCTGTCACACCCCTCGCCATGTCCTGCCCGGAACCTTCCACGGAGCACAGCCCCCGCCCATCCGCCACACACCGCCTCCGGCGCAAAGCCGCCTGGAGCCTCCGCGCCTCCATCATCACAGGTTTCCTCGCCCTGGCTCTCTTCGTTCTCACGACCGTCCTCCTCCTCGGCTGCTTCCTCACCCGCATCGATCCCTTCGCCCACCGCGCAGCCGTTCTCTACCTTGCCCTCGCCGCTCCCTCCCTCCCTGTCCTCGCCTTTGCCAGCTGGCTCTTCTCCATCCGTCACGACACCCTCCTCCGGATGGCAAACGAAAAAAGGCCGGCCAGCGATCCCTGATCCGCCCTCCACCAGCCCCGCTCGCACGACCAACCTCGGCCAGAACGACTCAGGGACGGCGAGACGAAACCTAAGAGCCTGTCTGAAAAAGGACGATGGGCGGATGGCAAGGGAAAATGGTGGACGGCAAGGCGCGGCGACAGAGCGTATCCATAGCGATCCGTAAGGGAGCCGGAACACAACCGAACGCCGTTTTCCCGCCGCAAGCCATCGGTCGGCAACCTTCAGACAGGCTCTCGGCCGCCATCCTCTCAGTAAATGCGGTATTCGTTTACAATCACAGGACTCGGCGTCCCATCGATCACGGAACCGAACTGAAACTCCATCTTGGTCCCATCCGAGATCTCACCGCTCCCCTTGCCATTATTCAGCGAGCCCTGCCGCAGGAAAATCCCCTTCCCCGTCCGTCCATCAGACATCGTAAATGTAAAAGGGATGACCACCTCGCTCTTGGCGACCGGATACTTGCCCCACGCCTTGAGCCCGTCGACGGACACCATTTCAAACGTCCCGTTCACGGCAAATATGTGAGCCTTCGCCGATCCATAAAACTTCTGCCCCTTGCTCGTCTTCGCCTCGATCGGGACCGTCACACAGCCAGCGCAGGCCAGGCAAAAAACCACGAAGCCAATAATCCCGGAAGCTCGAAAAATCATGGGAAATCGATATCGTGATTATTCACGATTAACAAGCAGGAAAACAGCCATCGGCCTCCTTTTATGAATTCTGGAAGGCCGCAAACCTTAGCGGTTTAAACAAAGATGGAGCCGGTGATCGGCGAACGCCGCAAGTCGACATGATACGGGAACGCGCCCAAGGGGTCGGGCCTATAATTTACATGTTTGACCCCGGAGATGGCATTCGAGGCAATACTCCCATGGTTCGCGTTTGCGCAGCGAATCACCAAATCGCAGCTCCTCTCTGAAGCTTCCGATCACGACTTACACGCTTAACGACATGTATATTATAGGCCCGACCCCTTCCCTTTGCTGCATTCACCTGGCTCTCTGATTTTCCGAGCCATTGAATTTCAGGGAATTCAGAAGCAGTTGCTGATTCTTCCTGCGCCTTTTCAGCCTTCGGATGGAGCTCGATATATTGCGCCGGGACCTCCAGGTTCTTTGCGATGAAATCCCCCTTCGCTCCCTTCGCCAGGGCGGCGACCACGGCCGGCCCACCCGAGGTGAAGCCCGCCTGACCCAGCGCGATGCTCATCGCGTCCAGGCTGGCGAGGGTCTTTTGCCCGAAGGTCGGATTCAGGATGCTCGCCGCCGTACCGAAAAGTCTCGACTGATCCGCTCCGAATCCTCAGCGCCAAGCCCATATCGACTTCGGCCTGCGGGTTTTCGAGGGGCGGTTTAATGGAAGCCTCAACTGCCAGCCACGCCTATCTACCGAGTAGCTGTCTTTCTCCAGTCGATTTCCGCATACAGCCGTTGCAGGATTTCATCTCCCTTTTCGGAAAAAGACTGCAGCTTGGCAAAAAACACACCCCATTCTTCCCAATCACTGACGCCCCCGTCCCAAAGCAGAAGCCTCTCTCCGTCAACGACCAGCCACCTCTTGTCCTCGACCGCCGTACCTTTCTCGACTTCTCCCTTGATCAGTTGCGCGATCCTCTGCGCGTACTCATCGTAGTCGCTCTTATGAATTTGCATTCCCAGAGCCAGCGCGAGGTATCCGGCCTCCGTGCGCACCAGTTTTCTGATCGGGCCGACCAGCCATTTATCCTGCCGCAATCCTTCGAACGTACCCGCGCCATCCGCTGACCAGCCGAGTTTAAGCTGCCTCGCCTCGTAAAAACCCATGATCTCCTCGTCCGTTAGCAACGGATTCTCAAAGAATTTCAATATTTCAAAGAATGACTCCTCGGAGGCCGAAGGTGCCGTAAACGACACTCCGCGCTTGCCTTTTCTCTCATTGCTCATAGCACGTCACGCTACCCAGCTCGTTCATTTTTTGTCAACCGACCCCCTTGAGTAATACTGCCTTTGCTCCAAAACTCCTACTTTCACCGGGACGCTGGAGGTTCCCGAAAGACTCTACGGTCGATCTGATCAAGCCCCTTTTGGATTTGCTCAACCTGCGCCTGAAGCTCCGGGCCGAAATCTCCCTGGAAAGCGCCTGGCAGTCCTTTGTGAAGACCACTCAGCCACATCTTGACCCATTCCATCGCTTTACCGATGAACCGCCGCACACCTTCAGTTATGTTCCCCTGCTCACTGAGCTGGACGATCTGCCGCATGAACTCGTTCATAAATGTCGGGGAGTTCCCCTTCTTTTCGATAAAGTCGAGGATGTCTTTCTCACGTGGACTCTCCGGCATTTCCTTCTCAAAGTTGCGGAAATACACGTCGTGGCTCTGCTTGACCGTCCGCAGCATGACCTCGCGGTCCCTTTCCGACGCTCCTTCGATCGTTTTACGCATGTCCGCAAAGGCCTCACTCTGCCGGGTTGCTATGTAAGTATTTAGGTCGTCCGGACTCTTCGAGCGCTGCCAATCCCTTTCCAACTCTTTGAGATGGACTGCATGAATGATCTCCTCTCCCAGAGTCATCCGTGTTGCCTCTCCCGGGCCAATCTTCCGGGGCGGTGCATTTTTCTCATTTGTTACCAGTTTGTCGTATCCGAGGTAAAAGACGATCTTGTCTCCTTCCACCATGCACTCGCTACGCTCATCAGGCCTTGAGTAGTCGACCTCCACTCCCAGCTTTTCCATCTCTTTCCGGAACTCCTCCCAGATTGCATCAACTCTCTTGACGGCTGCTTTGACCGCGGGACTCGCATCTTCGTAGTGGCTGCGGACAAATTCCAACGAACTCGGGTCCTCGTCAAAATAGAACTCTTTTTCCCCAAACTGCGCTTTGCTCTCCGTTTCGGGCGGGGTGCCGAGGCTGGTTCCTCCTTGTTCATTCCGACCGGAAACGGACGATTCCGCGTTGGTCGATTCTCTGTCAGCAGGTGTACGCGTTTCGCCTGGAGCGGGATTTGCTACCGCCTCTTCAGCACCCTTCTCGCCGACAGAACCGCTCGATTTCGGCTTGACTCCCAAGGCTTTTCGGACTACGTTTCCGACTGAAGGTGAGTCATTTTGCAGACCGCCCCGGGTATTGGTCCCGATCGGCGTCGCTGCGGATGACTCACCTTTGTCTTTTTCAACGATTTCGTGATCGTAGAAGAGGTGACCGTTGCTCTCTCGAACGACGATGGAGACAATGTGTGGAGCGCCATCGATCTCCAGTTTGGCTGCGAGGATATGATGCTTGAGCCCTGGCTGTGTACTTATCTCCTGGGTCTGAATGTAGACGGCTTGACCAAGCAGTTCCGGCAGAGCCGCAACCGAAACAACCTTCTCACGCCCGGCCCAATGGCTGAGATCATTGACAATGGAATTCGGCGTAATCAGAACCTCGGCACCCAGCGCGGGAGTCTGATGCTTGGCAAACAAGCCCGTCCGCTCGCCCCACTCTCGGATGATGGCAAGGATGCCCTTGAGCTTCGACCCCTGCGGAATCCCAGCCTCGCCAAAGATTTCCTTCCCGGTCGAGCGCACCACCTGCGCCTGCTCCCAATCCGCCTTTGGATCAGCGTTGAAGGCCAGAACGTCCGCTCCTTCCTTCGACACTCCGTAGGGTGCCGGTTGCCCGCCCGGTTCGGTGTCCTCCTTATCAGCCTCCATCGGCTGGCTTCCGGGCGAAGAATCCGCCCTTGGCTCCAGAGCCTCCGGGGTTGCCTCCTCCCCCTTCGGAGGGAGCGCGATGTACTGCACCGGAACCTCCAGGTTCTTTGCGGTGAAATCCCCCTTCGCTCCCTTCACCAGGGCGGCGGCTATGGCCGGGCCTCCCGAGGTGAAGCCCGCCTGACCCAGCGCGATGCTCATCGCGTCCAGGCTGGCGAGGGTCTTTTGCCCGAAGGTCGTCTGGTCCCTCACGCCAGCTCCTTCCGCCAGGTATGCCTCGCCGTAAGTCTGAGCGGGCGTGGTAAACAGCGTTTCGCCCGCCGTGGATTCTGCGATACCCCTGGCCCGCTCGCCGATCCATTCGCCGAAGGCCTTTGCTCCGCCCGCCACCGGCGACTTCGGCATCGAGCGCAGCGTCGCCTTTAAAACCCGCCCCACCGCGACATCCCCGAACAGTTCAAACGGCGTTTGCAGGATCGCCTGCTGGTGCGCGTAACGGTCCGCCGCCTCGTCGCTCGGATTCAGTCCGCGCTCGGCTGCCACCGCCCGGTATTCCCGCAACGCTCCCTCGTAGGTCTGCGCGTACATCAGCGACAGACCGAAGGTCGGATTCAGGATGCTCGCCGCCGTACCCGGCGCGCTCTGGCCGACGCTATCGGCCACTCGCATGATCCACCAGCCATCATGCGCCGGGTCGATCACCTCCGGAAACATCGTGTGCGCCTCCTCTCCCTGGCTCTGAGCTTCTCGCGCCAGTTCCTCGCTGCTGCGCGACAGGCTGCCCCAGAAACTCTCCTCCACCCGGCCCTGCGCCGCCGCCTGCGCAATGCCGATCTCTCGCCTCAGCGACTCCATGCGGCCGTTGGCAATCACCGCCTCGCGCAAGGCTCCGCGATGTTCCGCCTGGCGTCTCTCCTGCTCCGCCGCAAACAGCTCTCGTTCCAGCTCCGGGACGCGTATAGCGGCTGCATGGGCAGTCAGGTCCACGTAGGAATTGCGCTCTCCGCGCAACAGCCCGGCGGTCATGTCGTAAAATCCCGCACGCACATCATGCGTACCCTCGACCGCTCCGCGAACGACGCGCGCGCCGACCTCCGCCGGGGTCACGCGTTCCTTCATCAACTGCGCCATCGCATCGGAGAACTCCTTTTCCGTTCCCATCGAGCGCCCGAAAACGGCTTCGTCAAACGGCACGCGCCTCCCGTCATAGGTCAGGCTGATGTTTTCAGTCGTCACGCCCCACGCCTCGGCCAGGAAGGCGTGGTTCAGCATTCCGCGCGCCGTCTCCTCCCAGTCGGGAAAATCCCGCTTCATCGACGCCAGAGGACTGCGCGAGACAAACTCGTCGAACCATTCCTTGTCGGTGTACAGCGCCCGGTAATGCGGATCGTCCAGCAGCGAGTCCATCGTCCGCGCCAGCGGCGCAAAGTCTTCCTTCCTCCGTGTCTCGTCTCCTATGAGTACCATCTCTCAAGCTCCCTTCAGTCGTTGTTGAAACATTCCCGCCCCTCGCTGGCGCGCATCCGGCGCGTCCAGCAGTGTCTTCACCAGGGCGGTGATTTGTGGCAGCGTCGCGTGGGTATCACGCTCGACCAGCCCAGCCACCCGCCGCTTCAGCATCATCGCTCCCGCCGCGCTCTGCACCGTATTGGCCGCTCCCAGCATTCCCGTCGCCTCGTAGCGGTCAATCGTCCGGTAGGCGTCCCCCAAGAGGTACGATATGGTGCTGCGGCCCTTTTGGCGGCGGGCGTCGAGGCGCTGGAACCACCCCTCGCGCTCGGCCAGCGGGATGCTCTCGCGGATGCTGCGGCGCAGGGCGGCATACCCCGCGTCGCCCGTGTCGGCCTGCGGGTCGTAGGTTTCCAGCGCGGTGGTGAGCAGCGATTGGTACGCCATGTAGCGGGCGTGCGTCGGCTCGGTGTCGATGGGGATGTCGCGCAGGCTGCGCCTCAACGAGGCGACCTCTTCCTTTGGCAAATGCGCCTGGGCGGCGCGGGCGCTGAGGTCGGCGGGGTCGCGGAGCTGGCCACTGGTGATGGCGGTGTCCAGCTCGGCGGTGGTGGTGCGCTGCCGCTCGACGATCTGCCGCCGCGCGGCGGTGAGGTAATTTGCCCGGTCGTCCCCGGTGAGGGCGCGGTAGCTCATCTGCTCGCGGCCATCGGTGCGCTGGCTCAGCTTTTCATCATCCTCCAGCACGTGCTGCGCCAGCCACGGGTCGGAGCCGATGAGCTGCTGCATGTTGCGGTGGTTCAGCCGCACGATGGCCTGCTGGTGGAAGCGCTCCTCCTCGTCCACCGTGATGAGCCCGCTGTCCCGCGCCTGCGTCATCAGCGTGACGGCATCCTCGTAACGGCCCGCGTCATTGAGCTGCTGGCTCAGCGTGATGGCGGAATCCCGCGCGCCCTGGATGAGGTCGGAGCGGCTGCGGTTCACCATGCGCTGCTGCGCCCCGATGAGCTGGCTGCGCTCGTACTGGTCGGCCCGGGCGCGCGCGGTGTCGCTGAGCGGCTGCTTCGCCGCGTAGTCGCGGGTGGACTTGGCAAAGGCGCTCATCGCCGCGGGCCACTGGCTCTCGGGTTGCGTGCGCAACTGCTCGTCGAGGGAGGCATTGGCGTTGCGGTAGTTCAGCTCGATGTCGGTGAGCCCCTTGAAATCGCGCACCTCGCGCTCGGTCTGCTGCCAGTGCTCGATGGCGGCGTAGGCTTTCATCGGGATCTTCCCCGCCTCGGCCAGCCCGCGCGCCACCGCCGCCATGCCCTGCGCCGGGCCATCGAAGGCCCCCTGCGGGATCTTGGCCTGCAACAGGCTCCCGGCGACATTGCCCAGGCTTGGGACGCGCACATCGGCCCTCATCATGACCCCGCCGCCCACGCTCTGCGGCGCGTTGGGGATCTCCTGCAAATAGACTCGTGACATGGTATCCTCCAGTCGTATCACCTTATCCCTGGCGCAGGAGCGAGCGCACGTACTCGACCGTGTCGGTGTCGCCGCCGTGGTAGCGTTTGTAGAGGGAATGGTCGGGGTTCGTCTGGATCTCGCGGGCCTCCGCCGCGCCGCCCTTGCCGAGCGCGCTGCTGCGTCCGCTGGCGACGAACTGGTCATCGCTGATGCGCCGCGCCAGGTTCACAAAGGCCATCACCGTCTGCGGATCGGCAAAGCCCGGCACCGAGCGCGGGTCGACCCCGGCCACCGTGGCGGCCTGGATGGCGAGCTTGATATTCGCATCATACTGGTCGCCCCATTTTTCCTTCAGCACGCGCTGGCCCTCCTGCAGGTCGCGGCGGGCGGATTCCGTCGCCACGCGCACCAGCGCCTGCTCCTGCTGGAGCTGCCAGCCCGCCAGCTCGCGCAGCGCGGCCTCGGGGATGTTGTGCCGGTGCGCGATCTCCAGTACGCCGCGCGCCCGGTCATCGTTCCACTCCATGCCCTCGGGGAGCGCCTCCGGCCGGATGCGATAGCCCTCCGGCGCATCAGGCACGCCCATCGCCTTGCGGTAGCTCGCCACCTCCTCCGGCGTCGCGTCCTTGCCCGGCACGAAGGTCCCCTTGCCGCTGCGCCACGCCTCGAGCTGCCGGTAGCTCTTGGCCAGGTCGCCCACCGTCTTGAATTTCCCCAGGCTCTCGCGGTACTCGCCCAGCTCCTCGGGCAGCCGCGCCGTCCAGCCGGGCGCGAAGCTCCCATCCTCGCGGACAAATCCCGCCGCCTCCTGCGGACTCGCTACGGGCTCATGAGGCGCTTGCGGCGCAGGCGCGGCGGTCGTCGGGCTGGTTTCGGTCGTCAGGGTATCAGTCAATGTCTCCATGGTTTCAATAAGTCGGGTTTCTGTGTTTGCTAAGGGTTGTCGGGGGTTTACTTGATGCCGCGATGCGCGTAGCGGGCGGCGAATTCCTCCGGCGTGCGCGTCGCGCGGAACCACGCGATCCACTCCGGCGCGAGATCGCCAAAGCGCGGGTCCTGCGCAGGCTCCGGCGGCGTATTCACTGCTCCGCCGCTCGCCGGTTTCTCCTTCCTCGTGCGCTTCATTTTTTCACGGTGAGGGCGGGTTCCTCGATATTCGCATCCCCCTGGGCGGGAGCGGCGGCGAGCCCCTGCAGGTGCAGCACCACCGCCCTCGCCCCATCGGCCAGCGCCGCCGTGATCGGGTCGTAGGCATAGACATCCGCGCCCGAGCGCACGGGGGTAAAGACCCGTTCGTTCACGCGGAAGGTCGCCGCCAGGTGCTCCATCAGCACCCGGCCATCCTCGCTCTCCAGCACGCGCCGCGCGGCATTCACCAGCCGCTGCCGCTCGCGCGCCCGCTCGACTTTGCGCGATTTTGCCTCCTCCGTCATTGCGCACCTCCCGCGAGCATCTGCGCCACCACGCTGTCGGGCTTCACGCTTCCGGCCTTGCCCGCCGCGTCCGCCGCCGCCATGAGCGTCTGCTGTTGCTGCGCCTGGGCCTGGGCCTGCGCCCGGCCTGCGCGGATTTCCTCCACCTTGTCCATCGGCAGCAGCCAGTCCGCCGGCAGCCCGTCATTGCGAGCCCCGTCACGGGCGATGCGGTCCACGTCGTAGTGGTCCAGCACATCGGGCCGCGCCTGCGCCAGCGCGGCGCTCAGCTCCATGGATCGGGAGAAGGCAATATTCGCCTGCGCCCGGATGGCCAGGGCCACGCGCGAATTATACGCGATCTCCGGCTGAGCCAGGAAGGCCTCGCCCGCCGCGTCCCGCGCGATCATTCCCTCCGGCGGCGGCGGCAGCATCCCGCCTCGCAGCTGGAGGTTGAAGACACACCGCAGCAGCGGCGTGAGCAACTCGGTCGTCTTGCGGGTGAAGGCCGGGGTGAACTGGTTGAGCTTCTCCGCGCTACGCTCCGCCACCTCGCGCGCCGTCATCTGGCGCTCGATCTGCGAGAACATGTTGAAGAGCGGCACGTGATACGCCCTCTCGATCGCCTCCTGCTTCCGCTTCTCGCGCTCCAGCCCGATGTTGTAATCCCCTGCCGTCGCCCATTCGCGCGGCACGGAGTTCGGACTCGACGGGTCAAAGAACGTCACGCCGCCCGCGTCGAGATCCATCTCGCCCTCCATGTCGCCCGGCGCGAGGATGCGCGGCCACGCCTTCACCTCCGCCAGCGCGTCCATGTGTTTCACGAGGTGATTCAGCTGACGCGCCTCCGGCAGCGCCATCCAGCTCGGCGAGATGCCCCATACCTCCGAACCCCAGCGCGCATGCCGCGTGGCAAAGAAGGGCTTCTCGTCAAAGCCCCCCTCGCTGATGACATGGCGGCACTCCGGCTCCAGGTACACCGAGGCGTACGGCTTGTTGCGCCCGTCGAGCTTCCCGCTCTCGCGCTCCTGCGCCCCGCGCGGATAGATGGCGTGGAGAAAGGTGTATTCCCTCTCGCTCCCGCTGCCCGTCGCGCGGATCTTCGCCAGGTCGGCGCGCATCTTTTCGCTCAGCCGCTCCTCGCCGAATTTCTCCGCCGCCTGCTCCGCCGTGAGCCGCAGCTCTCGGAAGCACGTATCCACCAGCCGCTCCTCATTCTCCGCGAGGCAATACGACCCCGCCGGGAGACACTGGAAGTTCAGCGGGAAATTCCGCCCCGGCAGCGCGATCAGCGTCCCGGTGCCAAACGCTCCGTCGTCGAAATACAGCTCGTGGATCTCCGAGTAGAAGTTGGAATTCGCCAGATTCCGCTGCGTGATCTCCGTGCAGCGCTGCAGCCACTGCGCCACCTCGTCGTCGCCCTCCTTCTCCGGCGGTGGGGAAAAGCTGAACCACTGCCCATCCGCCGGCGTCATGTAGGCCAGCATGCCATTGGCCAGCGTCTGGTTTGCATACACCGCCGTCGTATCGAAGAGGTTGTCCGCCACCGAGTCGCCCGGCGTCGCGTTCTGTCGCGTGATGTTCGCCTTGCGCGGCATCACGTAGTCCGCGATGCGCTGCCAGTACGCGTCCCACGTCGAGCGCTTCGCCTTCATCCCCTCCCATCGCGCCAGGATCGGCCTGGCATCCATCATTTTTTCACTCATAGAGAATTGTATCAACTTATCCGAGCAGGGTTTTCTTGCCGTCCGTCGCGGGGGTGAACCCGCCCGTCTCGCCCGCGATCAGCGTGGCCCGCACGCCCTTGCGCCGCGCCGCCTGCTCGCGCTGGTCGTCCTCCGCCTGCTGCACCTCCAGCTTCGACGTCGTTGGCGCGGGAGGGATCGGCTCAGGCGCGGGAGGCGGCGTGGTGTCGAGCTTCGGCGGGTCCGGCATCTTCGACAGGGCCGTATTTTCCTTCGGCGCCTTGGGCACCTTGGGGCTTGAGAAAAAGTTCACGCACTCGCAGAGCAGCGCGTTCGACAGAGGATCATTCACTCGCATAAAGAAGGGTTTTCCTTGGGATTCCGCCAGGCTCCGGCACGCACCCCGCGCACCAATACCCCCGGCAACACCTCTTTCCTTATACCCTAAAGGAGAAACACGCAAGATTGTTTCTCCTTACAGCTAATAAATTCCTAACACTAAGATTTACAAAAAGCTTTTAACCACCAGAGCACCCGCCCCAAACGCAAAACCGAAGACAGGTTTTTACAAAAGGCCGCAAAGATCGCAAAGGGTTGGCCGACCGCACAGCCATCGGCCACCGATAAATACTCGCCCGCCGCGCCACCACGGTTTCCCAAGACAGGATCGAACAAAGAGGAAGCGAAGGGAAGGCGCAAGACTCCCCCCGCCAGACTCACGGGCGGGCAAGATGCCCACCCCTACGGGAAAGCCATTCGCTGCGCGGCCTCCCGACATCCTCGACTCTCCTCCCGAATCCCTCTCGCCCGCCAGCGGCAAAACCGCATACAGTTCCCCCACCATGCGGGGCTTCCTCAGAATCATCGCCACCATCCTGATCTTCGCCGGCAGCGCAGCCCTCGCCGCGTTTCTCGTCTACAAATTTTACATCTTTCCCCAGCTCACTCCCATGCTGGACCACGACCTCGCCTGGAACTACTCCCAAGTCCTCTCTCAGACCACCTCCGCCGACCTGGCCGCCGTATCCATTCGCGTTCCCGACCATCCCACCGTCCTTACCCAGATCGACACGCGCCAGCTCCTGCAGCGTCTCCACGACACCGGCCGCTTCCCCGAGTGGAAGCCCTCATTCCGCCTCGTCGACAGCAGAGGCAAGCCCCTCGAGTTCACCATCCTCCCCACGCCGCCGACTGCCGACGTCCATCCCAAGCAGCCCAAAGGCGACTACACCTTCACCGTAAAACCCTCCACCCTGCGCGACCCCGTCCAATCCTTCTGAGCCGCAAAAGCTTCGACTCTTCAGACTGCCTAAAATAAGGAGGCAGCTGCCAAACGGACGGGAAGCGGCAACGACCCAAGCCTCCCAAGCCGCTGGCGCACTTGGACAGCCCCCGCCGCCAGCCATCGGCTACCGTTTGGCAATCCGCGCCAGCCACACGTCAACTCCCCGGGGAAGCGAGCAAACTCCCCCAAAGTCGGCGCGGCGCGTTGACCTCTTCTTCGCTTCCTTCGCTCCCTCTTTGTTCGATCCTGCCTTCAAAAACCGTGATCGCACAGCGCGTATGGAACCGCATCGTCCGGCGACCCGCGCGGTCCGCCCACCCTTTGCGGCCTTTGCGACGTTGGCTACGCCTGTCTCGCAAGGCTCGGCTCTGTAAAAACGGTCTTCCGTTACTTTCCCGAACGCAGCCGCTTGCGCAGCTTCTCCCCCACTTTGGACGGTGCGGGCTCCTGCGGGAGGGAGAGTTCCTTCGCCGCCTCCTTCACGCGATTCTCGAACCACGACCCGCCCAGCGACTCGCCGCTCAGGTAGGCCTTGGCGATCTCGCGGTCGATGCGGTCGCGCTCGTCAAAGGTCAGCCGGTGAAAATCCCCCGTCGTGTGGTGCGGCTTCGCGATCGAGAGATCATACCGGATCAGGGAAAGCAGGTACTCGCTCCGCGTCATCCCCAGCTCCTGCAGCCTCTTTGGCAGGCACTCGCCGATCGATACCGGCACCCGAAACGTCACATTCTGGCTTTCCATAATATCGCGACCTTACACGACCCGCCGCTCCGGACGCCAGCCGGGAAAACACGTTCCCCCGGTAAAAAACCATTCGCCCCCGCCCGCATGCGTACCGCTCCCCCCAAAAAAAATAATCCGGCGCGGAAGGCACCTCACCCACCGCGCCGGATTTGGCGTTTCTCAACTAAACTTTGGTGCCCGATGCCCACCGCGCGCTCCAAATCGACGTTCACCCCGCCAGTGGATCAGGAGATTATCCTGTCCCCCCAACAGCGTCTCTTCATCGCGCGCGGCAGAAGGAGCCAAGGCCCCTCGGGCACTCCCAACCTCCTACAACCCCGCCCCGGCCATCAAGGCCAAAACATCTGCATAATTGACTTATTTCCAATATATTACGTACCATTACGTAATAGTCTCGTAGCCATACGTACGGTCGCGGGAAGGTGTCAATTCCGCCCCCGAAAAACCTCCCGCGCGCAACTCGGAAACCCGGCGTCTCACCCGCAGCCACCCCGCCGCGAGGACCACCGCCATCCCGCCCGCGGCGAGCGACCCCGGCTCGGGCACGGTCGAGAGTGTATTGACCACCGGCGAGAGCGTTCCATCCGCCCCGAGCGTCCAGATATTCCCGGACACCAGGTCGCTAAGCAAAAAATTCCCGGAGCCGATCAGGGTCAGACCGCCGAGATCCGCTGAGAACGAGACGATCTCCGCGCTCGCGCCTCCCTGCATCATCGTGCCGCCGCCCCCCACATAAAGTACGCCGCCCGTCGGCGGGATAGCGCCCGGCCACGGCGCTGCATTCGAAAAACCCATCGGCTCCCATGGCACGCACACCGTCAGGCAGCCCGCCGTCGGCTGCGCCCCGCTTCCACCGCCGGAAAGCACACCGATACTCCCGCCGGTTGGATATTGCGACCCCGATACAGGCCCATACGCAGGCGGGACCACCACCCGATGCGTAGGCATCCTGCGTATCGCCCCGTAAAGACTGCCCCTGCGCGGGGTCCAGTCGCCGCTATCTGCCACAGGAACCGGCAGCGGCGCACTCCCGATACCCTCATCTCCAACACCTTCGGACCACCAGCCCAGCGCGGTACCCTCCGGCTCGCCCAACACCGTCCCCGCCTGTACATTCCCACCCAGCAGGCCCGCCAGCACGAGCCCTGCCCACACGGTGCGCCGGGTTCGCCGCATCTTCGCTCCTCGCGGACCCGCGCTCTTCCCGCCAGCACGCCGCAGCCAAAAACACGCCCATCTCCACATCCCGCCATCCGCTAAGCTTTCCCCGCTAAGCACAAACCACGCTTAGTGTCATTTCCGTCACAATACCCTCGCCGCCCCTCCTGCCGCCTCCCCGCCACACGCCACCCACCCGCAGGCAACCCCGCCGCGCCTCATTGCATCAGCGTTCCACGTCGCCAGCCCACTCCGGCTAAGTACCCACACGCACCCGCCCTGTGAATAACTCCCCCTCCTGCCTTGCACCCATATCGCACACGCCCCGTTGTCTTCCCCGCCCCTCCCCGGCATTCTCCAAGCATGGAAATCCACCACCTGCCCGCCGAACTCCAGGCCGCCGCGGCGCGCCATGGCCTCGACCCCGGCGGCCTCGCCCGCTTCCTCCTCCACGAACTCTCCGACGGCTCCGGCTTCATCGACCAATCCGCAAAAATCCTCAAAAGCCGGTTGACGCCTGAAGCTAATGGTGTATACACTTCCGAAGCATATAGCCATGGCGAACCAACGCGACCAGGACAAACGGGCCATCTCGGGCTGGATACACAAGGACCTCAAGGCCCGGCTCATGCTGGTGGCCAATGAACTCGACATCCCGCTTTCCGCACTCATCGAAAAAATCCTCGAAGAACAAGTCCACCACTATGAAAAACGCCACCCCACCCGCAAGGCCTAGCGCCGAGGTGCGCGCCCACATCGCGCCCTCCCTCCACCGCCAGCTCGACCGCATCGCCGCCGCCTCCCGCCGCAGCCTTGCCGACGTCTTCGAGCTTATTTTGTCCAAAGGTGTATACACTTTGGAGAAACAAACCGCCCGCCAACCCAAATCCCCCTCCTCGCGATGACCGCCCACGACCTCGCCCGCGCCGCCCAGGCGGCAGGCAATGCCACCCGCCGCTACACGCCCATGGAGCCCTACATCCCCGCCGTCGACATCCTGCGCCGCAAGGGCTGGAGCTGGCAGGCCATTCACACCTGGCTGCGCGCCCAGGGCCAGCACGTGCAGGAAAGCCCCTCCACCTTCGGCGCCTGCATGGGCCGCCGCTACCGCCGCTGGCTCACCCACGAGACCTCCCGCCGCTCCCCGCAGCAGAGAGCCGCCTCGTTGGCGCCAGCCAGCCCGGGCGGGATTTCCGACGCCAGCGCTCCGCTTGCAGAGCCGCCCGCGCCGCCGCCTCACCAGAGGAAGGAAAACCCGGCCGCGAGCAGCGAGCCAGCGGCCGCCCAACCCGGGACCAAACCGTAAAACCAAAACCGCGCCCCGCACACCACGCCGCGCCCCCTCCCAGTTCACCTCACCAGAGATCAACCCGCCCGCCCGCACCGAGGCCCCAATCCGAGCCCCGGGTCGGCGGCGCCACACACCATCTGAAAACTGAAAACTGCATCACTGAAAACTCCCCTGCGCTTCATCGGCACCCATGTCGACGAGGCCACCTACCAGGCCTTCAGCCAGGCCGCGCGGGCCGCCTACCGCTCCCGCAGCGCACAGGTCCGGCATCTTATTGACTTGTCCCTGCAACCGCAATCCAACCCTGCCGCCCACGCCAGCCAGCCGGGCATCAGCTCGACCACCGACATCAACGAAACACCGGCCGCGCCCGCCGACGCCAGCGCTGGCAACACGCAAAGCGACAGCAGCGCGCCCGCCGCCGAACCTCCCGCCACCACGAAAGACCCACAGCCATGATCGCCACCCTGTTCATCCTCCGCGAGGAATCCGGCATCGAATACGAGTTCCCCGTCGAGATCACCCGCGACTCCCGCCACGACCTCATCGCCACCGTCACCGCCGACATCGAGGAAAAACGCTGGACCACCCGCCGCGGCGGCCTCGAGCTCGAGCACACCGGCGACTACCTCTACATCGAGGGCGACGAGATCGACCTCACCGACGAGGAATACTACGAGGCCGAGGAAATCCTCACCCGGCTCAAGGGCGACTTCGACCGCGAGATCCGCTCCATCCTCAACTCCACCCTGCCCAAGGACACCACCCACCACGATGATTAGCCAGGCCGCCGCCCGTCTCCTGCGCGCGCTCGTCCACGCCCTCCACCCCAAGCCTCCGCCCGACCCCGCGTACCTGCCCTCGCCACCCTGGAGCGGCCTGCACCCGCGCCCCCGCCGCCCCGCCCGCTGCGACCGAGGCTACGCCAGCCCCTACCCCACCCCCATCGCCTCGCACAACCCTCCGCCCTACCGGAGGTAACAGGCAATACAGAAGGCGCTCTTTTACAGAGTCGAGTCCGCGAGACAGGCGAAGCCAACGTCGCAAAGGACACAAAGGAGAGACGGCAAGTTTTCAGTGGTTCAGTTTTCAGACTCTGCCTGTAGGACGAGGCCGGGTGGTTTGGCGCGATGGGTCGTGCGGCCTGAGAAACACGGATTGGTCCAAAAATCGATTGCATCTCAGGGCTCCGCCTGTCTCGCGGACTCGACTCTGTAAAACCTGTCCTCCCTCCCCACAGTCCCGCCGCGCGCGAGTTCCACAGCGCCCCATCACCCCGCCCCAAGGCCCAACCCTTTGCTTCCTTCGCTCCCTTCTGTTCGACCCCTGTCTTGGCTGCCTTCCTTCCTGCCTTTGCCGCCTCCCCTTTGTGTCCTTTGCGACGTTGGCTTCGCCTGTCTCGCAGACTCGGCTCTGTAAAAACCTGTCCTTCCCTCCCCGCCCTTCTGTAAACTCCGGTTCCCATGCCGGCACTTTTCCTGGCCAATCCCCTCGCCCTCTGGGCCCTGCTCGGGCTGCCGGTCGTCCTCGCCATTCACCTCCTGCGCCGCCGGTCGCGGCAGGTGCGCACCAGCACGCTCTTCCTCCTCCAGCGCGTCCCGCCCTCGCATGAGGGAGGCCGCCGCCTCCGCTGGCTCCGCTCGTCCCCCGCCCTCTGGTGGCAGCTCCTCGCCATCCTCGCCCTCACCCTCCTCTGGGCCCAACCCCGCTGGCTCTCCGACACCAGCGCCCAGACCGTCGTCACCATCCTCGACTCCAGCGCGTCCCTGAGCGCCTTCCGCGGCCGCGCCGCCGACACCCTCGCCGCCCGGCTCGCCGACCAATCCCGCGCCGCCGCCCGCACCCAGTGGATCATCCTCGACTCCACCACCCGCCGCCTCGCCTCCGGCTCCGACCTTCCCGCCACCCTCGCCACCGCCCTCCGCGCCTGGACCCCCGCCCGCCACAGCCACGACCTCGCGGAATCCCTCCGCCTCGCCCGCACCCTCGCCGGACCCGCCGGACCCCTCATCGTCCTCACCGACCACGCCCCCGCCACCCCCGACCTCCTCGATCCCCGCACCACCTGGATCGCCATCGGCGAAAAAATCCCCAACCTCGGCTTCGTCGGCTCCCTCGCCACCGAAACCACCTGGCAGGCCTACCTCAAAAACTTCAGCCCCACCGCGCAGGCCGCCCGCTGGCGCATCGACGACGGCCCCGCGCAGGAGGTCACCCTCCAGCCCGGCCAGATCACCGTCCTCAGCGGACGCTGGCCCGCCGTCGGCCGCCTCACCCTCCGGCTCGACCCCGACCGCTTCACCCTCGACGACACCCTCCCCCTCATTCGCCCCGAGCCGAAGCTCCTCCTCACCACCACCCACCCCGCCGACACCGCCCCCGCGCTCGTCGACCAGATCCTCCGCCTCACCGCCCCCTCGCGCCCCATTCCCGGCGCCGGAGCCGACCTCCTCCTCGGCCTCTACGACCCCGCCAACCCGCTCCAGGCCACCACCCCCGCCATCCTCTTCCCCCCGCCCGCCGCCAACAGCACCCAAACCGCCCCCCTTCCCCCCGCCGAAGACGACGCCACGCCCCCCACCGCGTCCACCGCGTCCACCGCGTCCACCGCGTCCACCGCGTCCACCGCGTCCACCGCGAGCAACGCCACGAGCAACGCCACGAGCAACGCCACGAGCAACGCCACGAGCAACGCCACGAGCAACGCCACGAGCGAACCCGCAAAAACCACCCCGCGCCCCTCCGCCCTCCTCATCGCCGAACGCACCCCGCTCATGGAGGACCTGAACTGGCAGGGCCTCGTCCTCCGCCCCGGCACCGCTACGCTCCCCGCCGCCCCCGGCGACATCCCGCTTCTCTGGCAGGGCGACCGCCCGCTCATCCTCCTGCGCCACGCCGCCACCGCCCCGCAGCTCATCTTCACCTTCGATCCCGCCGCATCAAACCTCGCCCGGCTCCCCGCCTTCCCCCTCCTCCTGCACCGCTTCATCGCCCAGGTCCGCGACCGCAAACCCGTCTACCAAACCGCCCAGCTCCAGACCGCCCAACCCCTCACCGTCGCCGGAGCCACCCCGCCCGAACACCTCGCCCCCGACACCCCCGGCTACTACGAAGTCACCAGCCCCGACGGCACCCCGCTCCTCGACGCCGCCGTGAGCTTCACCGACCTCCGCGAATCCGACTTCGCCACCGCCGCCACCCTCACCCAAGGCACCCCCACCCTCACCACCCAACTCCAAAAAAACGCCCAAGGTTCCCACCTCGCCCCCCTCTGGGCCTTGATCCTAGCCGGCTGCATGGTCGGGAGCTGGTGGTCGAGCGGCAAACCCGTCCCAGTCGCGAACTCAGCGGCTAAGCCTTGAAATTCGCTCCTCCCCTCGATCTACTTATTGAGTGGGAGAAAACCAAAACGTACAGGAACAACCATTGCCCGCCCCTACAGACATTTGGAAACCGAGTCCAACTGGGAAAGCATTAAAAATTCCCGCTCCAAAAACCGGAAATTGGGTAAAGGCCTTCGGTGGCTGGGCAGGTTTCACTGCGGAGATCCATCGCTCGATCGGCCGCAAACTCGGCGGCGGAACGCTGAATCTGTCGAGGGCTACCTCGAAAGCTCCCATCCAAGCCACGCATTAACCGTACGAAAGGAAGACGCCGACTCTAATTACGAAAATCTCACCATTCTCGCCGACGCCGCTCCGAGAACCGTCGGCATCGTTGATGATCACCTTTCTCTCTTTTCGATGTCATTGGCCTTGGAGGCTCAGAATCAATTAATGCCTGGCCGCCCCAATATAGGCATCGAACCTTCAAGGACCTTTCAATCCAGCATTTGCTCGAGAAAATGCGAAACATCATCAATTCCCATCTCTATTTTGCACTTTTTGATAATTACCGATTAATGTTATATGACGCCCTCCAATGAGGGCATCCACCATCTTCGCGAATTCCAGCATAGACAATACGAACAACGTCCAATCCTTCCCTGAATTCAGCATCATTTGCCATGCCTCAATGCATCTCCGAAAAATCCTCAGCAAGCCATTAACCCTACAATGAATTCCACACCTTCTTCCGTCAACGCCTCAATTCTGGATCAGCAACTAAGAGAGCAGCGCAGAACAGTAGATTTCGACACATTTGACATCCACATCCAGCAACTGCTTACCATGTTGGACGACAGTCAAATATCGGTCGCCCCAGCTTACCAACGCCTTTTTCGCTGGAATAACAAACAGTGCTCGCAACTGATAGAGTCACTATTTCTTGGAATTCCAGTTCCAAGTTTATTTATGGCCACAAATTCCGACAACACTTGGGAGGTTGTCGATGGCGTACAAAGATTAAGCTCCATTGTAAAATTCGCCGGTTCAGAGGAGTTGCGTGAAAAATTAAAGGTTGATTCAGCCCTCACCCTCTCAGACCTAGGAAAACTGAAAAAATTCAATGATCTACAATACAAAAACCTCCCTTCAAGCATACAGCTTCATTTCCGAACACGCCCATTAAAAGTAATTACCCTAAACGACAAAAGCGACAAGGTCGTTCGCTATGATTTATTTGAGCGAGTCAATACTGGAGGCGTCGCTCTAAGCGAACAGGAAATCCGCGACTGCGTCTTTCAAGGAGAATTTGCAGACTTTCTGGAGAGGCT
>JAFKMU010000005.1 GCA_017305195.1 Verrucomicrobiota bacterium
GCGTATGTCACAATTCCAAATATTCACCGCTTGCTCCTCAATAGGGAAGATGGTCAGGCCGCCATCGAGGAACTGACCAATTTCGGAGATCAACGCTCGAAAGATTTGCTGGCAGCATTTCGCAGCCATCTGGAACAGCCACCGGAACAACTCGGGGGGGTAGAAGGAACGATCAGCAATTATCTCGATTTCTTCATGCACCCGGAAATTGCGGAGGTTTTCTGTGCCAACGAGCCGACGTTTTCTGTCTCCGAAATCGACGCTGGGAAAATTGTCTGCATCGCGATGCCGCAGAAGTTTCAAGCGGAGCGCCTCTATATCAACACCATTCTGAAATTGTCCTACTACTTTCACGCCCTGAGCCGATTCGACAAATCAGCCGAGGAGCGTGAGCGGGACAATCTCATCGTCCTTTTCGCAGATGAAGGACAGGAGATTATCACTGGAGCGGAGTCGGCGTTTGCCGATCATCGGGCAGCGGGCGTGATCCGAGAAGCGCGCGCCACCATCGTTCTTGCAACCCAAGCCTACACCTCCATCCACGGCTCGCTCGATAAACGCTACGCAGAAGTTCTCATGCTCAACTTGAGCAATGAATTGATCTTTACGGTGGCGAATCATGATTCTGCCGTCATCGCCTCAAAGAATATCGGCGAGAGGGAAGTGGTGGAGAAATCGTGGGGTTGGAGTGGAGGTAGGCAATCCTACAACTACCAAAAGAAAATTAAACCGTTTTTCGAGTCCTACCAACTGCGAAAACTTCCGAAGTTCACAGCGATTATCCGCCATTGCGAGAAACCTTTTCGAAAGCGACTAATCACGCCGATCAAGCCGGACGGCAGTTTGCCGAAATGGTTCCTCTCTTACCGTGCCGACTACGCCCTCCTCCAGTGGCTCAAGGGCAAACCCTCTCAAACCGCACCTCAATCATGAATACTCTTCTCGAAAAACTGAATGGCCTGGAACCCTACCTGTCTTCTCAAATCAAAGGACAGGATCATGTGATTTCCCGTGTGTGTTCTGTTCTGGAGCGCGGGCAGCTTGGGTTGCAGCCTTCCAACAAGCCTCTTGGCTCTATGCTCTTTTTGGGGCCGACCGGCGTCGGCAAAACCGAATTAGTACGGGAGTTTTCCCGTTACCTGTTCGGCGACGACGCGCTTTTCCGGTTCGATATGTCCGAATTCCTCCACGCGGATGCCGTGAAACTTTTCTTGGGAGACGAGTCCGGCAGGCCGGGGCGCCTTGGGAAAATTCTCTCCGAGCATCGAAACGGGGTTTTGCTCTTCGATGAGATCGAAAAGGCACATCGCCTGATCTGGGATCTCCTTTTACAGATGCTCGATGCTGCTCGCATCACGCTGGCCGATCATCGGACCCATGACCTGTCCGGGTTCTATATCGTTGGTACGAGCAATATTGGCTCTCGGCAACTCTCGCGCCCGACCAGACTGCCTTTCGCCACTTTGGAGCGGGCGGTTCTCTCCGAACTTCATCAGGCCTTCCGCCCGGAACTCGTCGGACGTTTCGACGAGAAAATGGTGTTCAAACCGCTCTGTCCCGAAACTCAGCGGCAAATCGGTCGCGCGGTCATTACCGAGGAACTGGCGAGACTGCACCAACAAGGCATTGACCTCACCGTTTCCGAAGAGGCTGAGGAATATCTTGTCCGAAAGGGTATTCACAAATGCCTTGGCGCAAGACCCATGAAAAAAACCGTGCAAAAATTCGTCGGTGACGCTGTACGGGAATCCTTGAAGCGAGAGGCGTCTTGCTCAGGAATTATAGGTGTGACGTCCTCCGGCGATCATTTAGTTCTTCGTAAATCTGAGCCAGCAGATTTCAACAGTCGATCTTAACATTGCGAATCTGGTGCAATCTACGACATGAGCATACTGTTTGTCTGGCTTCTTTCTAAGTCCAGGCAATCACCGACGACGCAATACGTGAAACCGAGACATAATCGCCCTTCGGGTGAAGCACCCCCGCATGAGGTCACGATAGAGCAGAGCCTGCGCGTATCGGTCGGCGAGGTGCAAGAGCTGGACGTGTCAAACTTCCGGACCATCGCCAGCAGGAAAGAGGCGGGTGATTTTTTCGAAGTTGCTACCGGCAAGATTCCCCCGCCACCCCAGATAAAGCAAAATGATACGTTCCCCCTTCTCTCCCTGGCTGCCATGGATAGCCTCCCTGGCCGCACTCTCCAACACGGCCCTCGCTACCAATGATGGTGATTGGCTGGGGATGAACCATGGCGATGTTCGCAATAACGCGCCCGTCTGGAACCAGGCGCTGATGCTGTCCGACCTGAGCGTCCTGGGCATCAAGATAGTCCGGGAAGGGCTGACCCAGAACAACCTCGTTTATGACGATAGCCTTGTCGCCAACTACAACAGCGCTCGCGTAAGTCCCCATAATGTCATCGACTTCTTTAAGACGACCACGACCCTTTATACCGTCGCGGAATATAAGGCACGCTGTATGGCGATCATGACCCGTTACAATGGTCTCAACGGCCTCGGCAGAGTCAGCTACTACATCGTAGGTAATGAGCCGGATCTCTGCGGACTCACGCCGGCGCAAGCCGTCGACTTCACCCGGGCAGCCTATGAGGCCAGCCGACAGGTCGATCCCACGGGCGGCATCATGGTGGAATCGGCGCCGACTTCCTCGCCGGAGACCAATTTTCTGCGCGACATGATCAACCTCGGCGTCGCTGAAGTATGCGACTACATCGGCGTCCACGCCTATTCCAGCCAGATCATCGATGGTCGCCTCAGTAAGCCCTGGCAGTTCCAGCAACAGCATGGCGGCACCCAGAAACCGGTATCCTGCAGCGAAGCCGGTCTCAGCACCACCTGGAATACCTGGGACACGACTTTCGCGCAAAAGAACCAATGGCAGGCGGATTGGGCGGCCCAGGCTTACTTGCAGTTCAAGCGCTATGGCTATGCCAACGTCATTCTCTTTGAGTCCTCCACCGAATCCAGTTGGCCCGGCTCTTTCGCCTGGTTACGCGATAGCACGCCCGCCCGCAATATCCTGACTACCTCCTACGGCGAGTTGCAGAATCACATGAATCTGAACGCATTGACCAATGCTGGCTTCGAGGCTCCCAATGACTACAAGCACGATTGGGTGATCTCGGATGATCCCAGCGACGGTGCCTGGGATACCTCGCGCATAGCTTTCCAGTCGGCCGGCGGGCACACGGGCAGCTACGCGATGAAGCTGGACACCAGCGTGGCCGGGCGCCGCGTCGTCCGGCGAGTCATATCGGTCACGCCCAACCAACCCGTGACCCTAAGTGCCTGGGTCTATTCCAATAATGAGGGCCAAGGCTACCTACGCGCTGAAGGATTCAACGCGTTGGACGGTATGGATGAGGCCGATAACGCCACCGGCGGAACCGTGGGGGCCTGGCAGAAGCTGACCGTATCCTTCACGCCGACCAATTCTTGGGCCGTCATCGAACTCTCTGCAGACGCCGATGCGAAACCAGGCAGCTACGTAAAATTCGATGATGTCGCAGTCGCACCTGCCGGGGCGGGCGGCGGCGATCTCCTTAGCACAAATCTGGATAGCGCCAGCGAGGGCTTCTACGGCAGCGGCCAGGCCAATGGCACGATCATCAATGCGGGTGCCGCCTCCGTGGAGCAGATGAATGTCGTCGCCAACGCGACGAACTCGGTGGAAGTCATCACTACTGGCGGGGCGGATCGCGCCCTGCAGTTCACGGATAACTCCAGCACGAACACCTCGAATGGAATCGTCTCCAAAGCCGTCTCCGGCCTCAGCACCAGCGACTCGGGCAATAACTATGTGCAGCTCGCCTATGAGTTTACCCCCCGGCTCCCCGCGGGTACGCCAGCCACCAACCTGCCCACCCTTTTCTTCCTGATCAATAGCAGCGGCATCAACCCCGGGGGCACGGTTACCGCCATCCAGATATCCATGCGCGGCCTGAATTTCAGCGCCATCACTGGGGGCGCTAATCCCCCTGCTGTAGCGCTTATCCAGAACCACCGCTATAAGGTGGACGCGTACCTGGATCTTGGCAGCACGACCCAGGATACCTGGGGCTACACGCTGACGGATCTGACGACCTCCACCGTCCTGGACACCCGCTCTGGTCTCTTGACCCGGGCGCCCAATATCGTTCCGACAATGATTGTCTTTAATGGAAATGGCAATACCACCGGCTATAATGCCTCGCCGTATATTGCCGTGGATAATCCGGACGTCTACATCCCCGAGGCCAGCGTTTTCACGCCCAATACGATGGCCAGCACCAACTTCGACGGTGCGGCCCTTGGCCTTTACGGCTCGGGGCAACCGAACTCCACCCTCATCAACCCCGGCCTTGGTGAGTGGCAGCAGTTGGGAGTCGTTGCCAATGGTACAACAAATACCGTGAAGGTAGTCAGTCTCGGTGGGACGAACCGCGCCCTGCAGTTCACGGATAACGCCGCCAACGGCAGCACCGACGGCATCGTCAGTAAGGCCCTCACCGGTTTGAGTACCAATGGCGGCGGTAATAACTACCTGCACTGCCGCTTCGACTTCTCGCCGCTCCTGTCTGCCTCTGGAAATGCGGCGCCAGGCCTCTTCTTCCTAGTCAATAGCAGCGGCACAGGCACCGGCAGCGCGGTAACGGCCGTGCAAGTTTCTTTGCGTGGCCTTAGCTTCAGCGTCTCCACTGGCGGCACCAATCCGCCCGCAGTCACCCTGGTGCAGAGCCATGTATACCGTCTGGAGGTGGCGCTGGATACCAGCAGCAGCACCCAGGACACCTGGGAATACGTCCTTTCCGACCTCACCACCGGCACGGTGCGCGATATCCGGACCGGCCTCCTGACCCGGGCGCCTAACATCATTCCCGGCAACATCGTGTTCAATGGCAACGCCCAAACCACTCCGGCCAATGTCTCACCCTTCCTTTGGATCGATAATCTGCATGTGGAAGCCTCGAATGCCGCCTGGTGGTAGCGGCTGGTTGGCCCCCAAACCCGCTGCTTGATGTGTCAAACATGACTACATGTGTTATCCGGCTCGCCGAACAAGGTGGCGGCGACTTAGTCTTCCAAACTAGAGGCTATCCCAAAACCGTTTTTATGAGGAGGATGGAGCAGGTGAGATGAACAAAGCCTTGGAACATGGCGGTGGATTTTTCCCAGCGGATGCAAAGGCGGCGGTAGTTCTGAAGCCATCCGATGGTTCTCTCGATGGTCCATCGG
>JAFKMU010000067.1 GCA_017305195.1 Verrucomicrobiota bacterium
AGTTTGACCGTTCAAGACATCCCTATTCCGTACATCCCGGCTTTCGGACCATTGCTTCCTTTCAAGGTCAGTTACAACCAACGAGAAGATGGCCAGGAAAGTGCGCCTGCTTATTCAAACTTCGGGCCGCGATGGGAATGCTCATGGCTATCCTATCTCACAGATAGCGGGAGCAGCTCGTCCTACACCTCGGTACAGGTTAGTTTGCCGGGCGGTGGAGGGGAGTCTTTTGATGACGTGACAGATAATATCAATACAAGTCCCAGGGCGAAACAAAGTAATGCCCGCATGGTGCGTGTTGACGAAAACACGTATGAACGACTGATGCCCGACGGTTCAAAACAAGTTTATGGAATGGCAATCGGGACCTCCGCCGGGCGAAAAATATTCATGAGCCGCGTGGTTGATGCCCAAGGTAACTCAGTGGAGCTTGGCTATACGAGTTCTACTACGTCGGTTCTTCTGACCCAGGTGACCTATTCAGATGGGGCGGTGTTTTCGCTGTCCTATGAAGACTCTTCAAATCCGAACTTTGTCACCAAAGTGTCTGACTCCTTTGGACGACAAGTGGTGTTCTCCTACTCGAATTCCGGAGGGACAACCCGTCTCACTCAGGTGACCGACGTGATTGGAATTCAGAGCAGCTTCACGTACGATACGACTGGCAAGATGTTGTCGATGACCACTCCGTATGGCGCGACTTCTTTTGAATATGATGATGCTACCGTGGGCGGGAAGCGATGGGTGCAGGCAACCGACCCATACGGCGATTCGGAGCGAGTTGAGTTTTTGGCAGACAATCCCGCTATACCGCCGAGCACATCGGCATCGGACTTCCCGTCGGAAGCAGAAACAGGAATCGTATTTACGAATTATTTTCTAAATTATCGTAACTCATTCTACTGGAGTAAAAAAGCTTGGCAGGAGAATCCGGGCGACTATTCCAAGGCGAAAATTTTCCATTGGATGCATACTGCCTCCGGTGCTGCATCCGGCACCATTGAGAGCATCAAGCTGCCGTTCATGAGCCGCATTTGGTATAGGTATCCAGGCAGTGATCCGATCTATTTGACAGGCGACGGTAACCCTGTCGCCATGGCGCAAAAGGTGGAAGGGACCGGGGGAGGAGCCGTAGCAATGGTCGAGCGCTATGAGTACCAGGATGTTGTTACTGGAAGCGTGCACTCCAATCCTTTTGGCCTCATGACCAAATCGATCGATCCCATTGGCCGTGAGACGACATACGAGTACGTGAATCAGATCGATCCTCGCTATGTGAAGAGGAAGAACGGATCGACCTACGATACGCTGGTGGAGTACCAGTACGATAGTGCCTATCCGGCGCATCGGCCAAAGACCATCATCGGAGCAAATGGGCAGTCGACGACATTCACCTACAATACTCGTGGCCAGGTGGTGACGGTGACCAATGCCTTGGGGGAAACGACTACGCTTACCTATGGAACTTCGTCGGGAGCGGGGTATGGGCGGTTGACCAAGGTCCAGGGGCCAGTCGATTCTAGCAGTGGTGCTCAGGCGGTGGTGGAGTTCACCTACGATGCCATTGGTCGTGTCACCAAGGTGAAGGATGTGGACGGCGACGAGACGCTGATGTCCTACGACGCTCTGAATCGACCGACCTCGATCACCTACTCCGATGGTCTGGCGGAGACCTACACCTACGACAAACTGGATCGCGCTTCGGTGAAGGACCGTGAGGGCCGGATTACCCGGTATCACTACAATGCGCTCAGGCAGCTGGTCCTCACGACCGACCCGCTCGGGCGCAACACACAGATGACCTGGTGCCGCTGCGGTGACCTCAAGTCGCTTGTCGATGGAAATGGCAACCTCACGCGATGGAAGCACGACGCCCAGGGGCGGGTTACGGCCAAGATTTATGCCGATGGCAGCCAGGAGATTTATGGTTACCAACCGCTCAGCAGCCGATTGGGAACGATCACCGATCCGGCAGGCCAGATCACGACACGGACGTACAATCTCGACGGTTCTCTCAATACCGAGGGGTACTCAAATGCCGCTGTAGCAACGCCTGGAGTCGGGTTTATCTATGATGGAGCTTACCTGCGGGTTGTTTCCATGACCGATGGCACGGGAACAACGGGTTACACCTACCATCCGGTGGGCAGTCTCGGGGCCCTTCGAGTCGCGAGTGAGGACTCCGCACTCTCCGGTACGACGGACAAAATCAGCTACAGCTACGACGCTCTGGGCCGACTGGTCGGGCGCAATATTGGATCGGGCACCAGTGACAATCTGATAACCTGGCAATATGACGCCTTGGGCCGCACCACGCAAAAGGCGAGCCTGCTGGGTACACTCATCTACGGGTACGATGGAAACTCGGGCCGGTTGGTTTCCTCGGCTTTCCCGGGAAGCGGGCTGGCCTCACTCTACGAGTATTTCGGGTCGAGCGGGCTGCGGCGCTTGAAGAAGATCGCCTACGCGCCTGCCAACGCGCTGACCTCCGTGATCTCCTCACATGAATACACCTACCAGCCGGGAGGAAATATCGCGACGTGGAAGAGGAATAACGGGCTGACCGACACGATCACGACCTACGGCTACGACGCGGCGGATCAACTGCTCACGGCCTTGACAGCAGCCACGGCAACACCGAGCGTGACCGCTGAAACGCTTGGTTACAGCTACGACAGGGCGGGCAACCGCCAGAGCGAGCAGCGGGATGCAGCCATGGCCGGATTTACCTTCAACAACCTCAATCAGGTGCAGAGCCGGAATGGCGGCGGGGGGATATTGGTTCGCGGCAATACCGATGAACCCGCGCAGGTGACAGTGAATGGAAAATCCGTCACACCTGCGGCGGACAATACTTTTGAGACGGTGGTTCCCGGCACAAACGGAGTCAACACCATAGCGGTAACGGCGAAGGATTTCAGCCCATCACAGAATACGCAGACCAAATCCTGGTCGACGACGATGAGCGCAGGAGCGACTGCGACGTACACGTACGATGGCAATGGGAACATGACGGGAGACGGAAGCCGCACCTTCCAATGGGATGCGAAGAACCGCCTGACCAGGATTGTCTACGCCGGGACCAATGCGAGCACCGAGATGGCGTATGATGGACTGGATCGCCGGGTTGCCATTGTAGAAAGGGACGGCACAGGCACCGTAGTGAGCAGTAAGTCTTTCGTTTGGGACGGCCTTTCCATCGCTGATCAACGAATCGGGAGCACGGTCTCAAGGCAGTATTTCTCCGAGGGTTGGAGAGACGCGAGCGCGGGAACCAACTGCTTTTACGAGCGAGATCACTTGGGGAGTGTGCGGGAGGTGGTCAGCGCCGATTCGAGCCTGCTTACTCGATACGGCTACGACGCCTATGGGCAAGGCACGAAATTGAGTGGAACGGTTGAAAGTGATTTCCAGTACACAGGACACTATGCTCATTTGCCGAGCAGATTGTATCTCGCGCCGTTTCGCGCTTATGACGCCGAGCTTGGGAGGTGGATCTCCCGCGATCCTATCGGGGAGAGGGGAGGGATTTGCTTGTATGGGTATGTTGGCAATAGTCCTACAAATTTCGCCGACTATTATGGGCTATTCATGGGTGCCCCAGTAACGCTTCCTCCTCAAGTTACTGTGAGTCCTGTTGGGCAAGCTGCCTTGGCTTTTCAAGGTGGATATATGCTCGGAAGCTTGATCAATGAAATTCCGATCGGTGACGGAAGAAATGTTGGAGATGCGCTGGCAGACCTAGCCTACAACGCGATGTACGGAAATGATGATCAGGTTCCGCCCGGAAAACCTCCTGCCCCTCCAAGCGGGGCAGGTTCATGCGATGACGATGGAGGCGGTGACCTAAGTAAGATGAAAAAGCTTTCTAGCGGCGAGATCAAAAAACTCATAGAAAATGATCTACATCCACACAATTTAAAGCCACAGCCGAATTCGAGGTATGATCTTTTCAAAAATAAAAATGGCGATATTTATTCAGGGCCTAAAAATGGCCAGGGGCAAGGTGATTGGACTGGGTATAATATAAATAACTTATGAGGAGCCTGTTTTTAAAATGGACGCTGGAAAGTCAGGAAATCTCGTGCGAAAAGATAAAATATTTGCTCGGTATTGATGTGTCAGATTCATGGAGTATTGGGGGAAAAATTGCGAAAAGTCTTCTTGTTCATGAAGCTAATGGCGTAAAAATCGAAACGCGGTTCGACGGAAATTTCAATCAGGAAGAGAGTCTTCGAGATTTCGTCGGGAATTATGAGGAGCTCGTATCGCTCGCTATAAAAAAAGAGCCGTCGATAAAAGCGTTGCTTTCTGTCGTTGTATACAGCGACGATCGTTCGGGAATATTCTTGGAAAGAGATATAATTAAGCGAATTGCAGAGACTGCGTCTGGTTTTGATTATGATTTTTATCCGTTGAACTAAAAACAGTCTGTAACCAGACATGTGCAATATTGGCACATCGACCATATCCTACGATGCCGTGCAGGGCGTGCGTATCTCCCGCGATCCTATCGCTGAGGAGGGCGGTATTAACTTGTATGCCTACGTTAATAACGACCCGATAAATTACTACGACCCTGATGGAAGAAATATTGCGTCCCCCATTGTAACTGGACAGCAACTGTCTTTTTAGCATGGAGATAAGATTGGTGCATTTGATTCGCGCAAGATTTTAGCCATGATGGAGTTAAGGCAGATTAAGAGTTTTCTCATAAGGGCGACGAGAGCGACCTTCTTTGGTTTTCCGCGGTTGAGCATGGTTTGGTATGCGACACGAAGGATCTCGTTGTGCCGCGAAGCCGAGACAGCGGCCATATAAAGGGCTTGGCGGACCTCTGGTCGCCCTCCATGGATACGACGTGTACCCCTTAATGATCCACTGTCTCGGTTAAAGGGAGCAACCCCTGCCAAGGCAGCGGCCTGATTGCGATTAATGGTACCAAGTTCCGGCATGGCAGCCAAAAGTGCGGCGGCGCTCAAGGAGCCGACTCCTTTGACGGCGGAGAGCGCGGTAACTGCGCGATTTAGGCTGGGCTCCCCGGAGACGTGGCTTGCAATCGATTCATCGAGTTTTTGAATCTGGGATTCGAGTGCTTTGATGCGTGACTTGATCATGACCAAAATACAGGGAGGTTTGGGATGTTCCATCTGCATGCGTTCCTGGCTAAGGGCTTCTACCAGGTGGCGGCGGTAGGCGATCAACGCCGCCAGATTCGCGAGGGCGGGATCTGCTTCTGGAGTGATGGCGGGGCGCATCGTGGCTCCGTAGTCCGCCAGAAGCATAGCGTCAATCTTATCGGTTTTGGCCAAAAGGCCTTTGGCCTTGGCGTAGTTGCGAACGTGGCGTGGATTAACGCGCGAACAGGCTATCCCGCTGGCTTGAAGTTTTTCAAGCAAAGCAAGATCGTAGCCGCCCGAGGCTTCAAAGACGACATGAGGGCGCTCAAGCTTGAGTAAAAGACGGGTAATTGTGTTCAACCCCGCTTTGCCGTAAACGACCTGTTCGGGAAGCTTTACTGATTTCCTGCCAGCGTGAATTTGGAGTTCGGTTTTGGAAACGTCGACGCCTATCCAACAAGGTGGTGCCGAGATGTTCTGATTTTTGATTGTAGTGGTCATTCTCATTCTTGTGGTTACGGGCTCGAAAGGGCATGGACCTTCCGGCGCATTCAACTGTTCGAGATACGGCCGCAGAAGGAGTCCGCCGACCTTGCTGTCCAACGTGGTAAATGCATCCCACCAGGCAATAATCGGTCTTGCGGTTCCTCTATTCGTTGTTCCGATGGCCATCGGAACAACGAACCATTGCGTCCCTTGCAAAGAGGTGTTTAGACCATCCTCGGTAGTTCCGAAATAGGGGTCAGTGTGCAAGATCTTGCATGAATGAGTCGACCATGGGGATGAGAGATGGCAGGAAAGCGTCATGGCGAGGAGTGTACGGATCGAGTACGCCGGGGCGTACTACCACGTAATGGCGAGGGGGAGTCGAAGGCAGGCAATCTTTCAGGACGACGCGGATCGGAAGTTCTTTCTGAAATGCCTCTCGGAGGCACGAGAAAACGGGGTCAGCCATTTAATATTGACATTGCTTTGAGGCGGTGAACAGAAAGAGTGCATGGCGAGGCAAGTGCGGGTGGAGTACGCGGGGGCGATGTACCATGTGATGGCGAGGGGAGATCGCAGGGAAGCGATTGTGAGGGATGATGAGGATCGAAAGACGTTCATCCGGACGCTGGGGGAAGCGGCGAAAAAGACGGGGATGAGGATTCACGCGTATGCGTTGATTAGCAATCACTACCATTTGCTGCTGGAGACTCCGAAGGCGAACCTATCGGAGGGGATGGGGTGGCTGCAAAACGCGTACACGCACCGGATGAATGTGAAACATCGGCTTTCGATCGCCGTGGAGCCGGGGATTTGCTTTTGGGCGTTGCTGGATTACGTGCATCTCAATCCGGTGAGAGCGGGGATTGCAAGGTTTGAAGGGCTGCGATTTTACTCAAATGCCTCTCGGAAGCATGAGGGAGGGCGGTGCGGAGGCTGTTGATGATGCCATCACCATGGAGCCATGGAAATTGATGGAATGCGGGCAGATCAATCTGTCCAAAGCAAAGATTGCGCAGGGCGAGAGGGTGGCAGGTTTTCCTTACTTGATCAATCCAAAGGCATTGCGAAGGTTGAGGAAATGGGGATAAGATTGTTGTTTTTGGCCAATTCTTAGAACTTAAAAGGTATCGTGATTGTCTGGCGGCAACGTGTATTTGAATTGCGCGTCGGTACAGGAATGGTGTAGAAGGCGGGCTTGGGGAGTCGCGGTGATGCTTGGTTTTCAAGAGTCAAGCGAAGAGCGCCAAGTCTTTAGAATTTCAATATGAAAAAAAGTGCGATAATCTTATTGGCTTTCGGTGTGTGGGTCTGTCTGGGATCGGAAGCATTTTCTCAAACAACATTGAGTGGAGATCATATCATTGACGGTGATCTCGATGTTGGCACCTCGGGAAATATCAGCAATCTCCGGGTGACTGGTAATACCGGCTTGGGAGTCGCCACCGCTGTAAGAAGATTGGATGTGCTGGGTAACTCTGCCGCCACTTCGTACGGATTGAGAATCATTAATCCATTTGCAGCGCCAACTTCGTCAAACAGGGTTCTTCAGGAATTCGTCATGGAGAATACTTCGGGAGCCGATGTGGTCTATGGCGCAATCGGCGCATACTCCGCTGGGGTAACGCCCGGTTCAGAAATTGGTTATATTTCTTTTCACGCAAGGGATGGAGGGGTCTTGTCAACGGGAGTTGGTGTTAATATTACAGGAAAGGGGCAGGTGTTTGCTGGTGGGGCTGGATCATCTGGAATAAGTGATCTGACCTACAAATTTGTATCATTGAACGGAGGCTTGTATGTTGGCGGAGATGGAGTGACGAATGCGGCGGCGGCTAACGTAAGGCAATATGGAAATAATGGGAATTCGCCGAGGTACGACTTTCCATTCCTATGCCCCTGTGATTAACGGTGACACGGTGTTTACTCTTGTCGGTACCGGCGTGGATACTGATAGTAAAAAGGGCGAATTAGCGAGTATGGTTATCCAAGTTGATGCTCCGCCGGGGGTGTCGTCTCTTCCTGGCAGGCTGATCTTTAAGACGACCAGCCCCAATTCAAATGTTGCTACGGAGCGAATGAGAATCACGTCTGCAGGGAATGTCGGGATCGGCAAAACCAATCCGACGGTTAAACTGGATGTCAATGGCGATGCCAAGTTCTCAGGAAAGGTCACCATGATACGCCAGGGGGACATCTTAATGGGAGAATTCGGTAATCCGGAGTAGGTTTGACGGTAGATAGGGGAGTGGGATAGCTTTAATATAACACGAGTCTGGGAGTGTTTCGACCTGTAGGAGGCAACTGCAAACCTGTTCCAGCCTGGGTGCTTCCTCGATACTCTCTTCCGCGAACTATCTGCGGAGTGGCAGCGGGGCGCTGTCTTCAGGCACCTTGAGATTGATCCTCCTCTAAAAATGGCTCTTTAGCGTCGCGCTATTCCGTGTCGGGGCGCAGGGTCTTGCTCGGACGACTTGACAGTTGGGATGGAGGTTGGGAGAGGCGTGTTCGACGTAGAGTACGTCGGAGCGTATTGCTGGTGATGGCGAGTGGGCATCCAAAGACGGAGATCTTTCATGACGAGCAGGATCGACGTCTTTTCTCCCATGCCTTCCGGATGCAGGGAGAGGACGAGAAGGTAGATTCACGCCTAGGTGCCAATATCCTGGGTGGGGTGAAGTGGCCGCAAAGCATCGCGACGCGAAGAGACAGAGCCGGGGATGCGATTTTGTGGCGAGCGCTTATCTGCGATACAGTGCGCGGGTCATTTGAGGGAGGTTTGTCACCCATCTTTGTCACCCGGCTGAATCTTTTGGGTCAGTTTGAGTCATCTCAGGTCCTATTGGGCATGGTATGTAACCAACTGTCCAAGAGATAGTTGTCTTCAGTTGTCCTCGTCTGTCCTCAAGAGGCAAAAGAAGGCCAAATCGGCCATTTCGAATTAGAAGACCGGTGCTCTATCCACTGAGCTACGGGCGCAAATTGTTGATAATCAAGATACTTATCTGGCCGCTTTCGCCGTCCATTTGATTTGTTCTACGGTGCTGTTCTGCGGTGCAGACGGAAAATCCGCTCCACTATACCCAAAAATGATGGGTTAAAACAGCTCCAGCAGAACCTCATTCGGCAAGGCGATAGCGTTCGCTACTATGCCCGAATCTGGAGCAACGGCAAAGAAGTTTGGAAGTCGCACAAGACTTCGCACTTTTCCGTCGCTGAGGCCCGGCTTTCGAAGTTCAAAAACGAGCAGGGAGGACGGCGGATTCGATCAAGGATGTGGTTAGGACTTCGGATGATCGACATCCCGGAAGCTTGTGTGATCCGGGCTTCCGGCGGCAGGCCGGAGGCGGCTGTCCATTGGATGCGGTGGGTGGTGGAGTCGACGTGAAAGACGTCGCAGGCCGCGCGGGTAAATGGCGCAATAGGCACGCCGTCCTCCGGCGAGAATCTCGACGGTCATCTCGCCGTCTCCGGCGCTGACGTTGACGAAAAGATGCTCTCCGCTGAAGACGACGGGGCGTGCTGACCGGCTCCGACCAGTGAATGCCGTCGGGTGATGTCATGACTCGTCCCGGCTCCCAGCTGCCGGGCTGGCGCAGCACCATCTTGTAGCGTTGGGAAAGATCCGTGGTGTTGACCTGCCCCCAATAGGCGTACCATTTATAATGTGATAAGGTTGCTGGGTGAGGGAGTTGGTTTGGCCGCCTTGCGTTTGCGCCTCTGCCGCACCTGCAAGCCTTCTTCACGGTAGATGCGATAGATGCGTTTCGCGTTGTCCGTAATGCCCCGGCGCTTGAGCGCCAGACCCAGCATCCGGTATCCCCAGCGCCTACGGCGCAGCGCGGTTTCCTTCAAGGCTTCTCGCAACGCCTCGTCTCCTCGCCCCGATAGCTTATGGTAAAATGTGCTTCGGGCCATTTGCAGCAGCCCGCAAATGCGTCGCAGCCCCACCAAATAGCTCTTCTTCAGATACTCGGCGGCCTCACGACGCATCGCGGGCTTTACCATTTTTTTGAGTTCACATCCTTGAGCATCTGGATGTCCAACGCCTGGTCGGCCACCAGGCGCTTCAGCCTCCGGTTTTCGTCCTCCAGGCTGCGCAGGCGTTGCGCCTCGCTGACTTCCATTCCTCCGAACTTCGCCTTCCACCGATAAATTGTTTCTTCACTGATCCCCTGCCGACGCGCGATTTCTCCCAGAGCGCCTCCGGCTTCGATCTCCTTCAGGATCCCGATGATTTGCTCCTCGCTAAATCGACTTGTTTTCATCTGCTGCTCTTTCTTGGGTTTTTACCCTCAAAACAGCAACTTTCTCGTTTTACCGGTCCGATTTATTGCGAGTAGATCACCTCCTCCATCGCGGGAAATATCCGTCGATCAAGGAGCAAGTCGGCGAGGTGGTGGAGGCGCCTCCTCGACGCAGCCTCGGCTGGGGGAAACTCATCGGCATGGATGAGAACTTCACCCTTTCGGACAAATGGATCGCGGGGGGACTGTTTGGGTGGAGCATGCTATGGGTTGGCATCTTTGCCATCGGCACCGTATGGAATCTCGTCGCTTCCTGGCCGGAATCGGCCTGGTCTGCCTACTGGCATATTGCTGATATCGGCGTTCCGATCCTGATGTCCATCGTGACCGCAATCTGGTTCACCTGGGGCGGAGTGAGAGACATCCGGGGACTCTTCGCGCGGCTGAAAGAGCAAAGAATCGATCACCTTTATGACGGCACAGTTGTCGGACACCAAAACCGTGACGAAAGTTCATTGCCGAACCAGCGTCCTCAGACGGCAACGGTGATGAACCAGAAATATTCGTCCTGCGGCTTTACGACATTCGGTGGTTCGCCGCCGAGTTTGCCTGGATGCACTAAAAGGGAATCACCAGGGGAGAGCTTGTGGTCGGACCCGGAAGGGTAATCCCAATCTGGCAGAGGTTTCGTGGCTTCTCATCCATTTCACTCTTTTAGAGCGCTGGATTTGCTTGAACCAAGCGGACTCCAAAAAGGAGGAAGTCAATTCACGCACCCTTTGTCGGAAAACGGTGCGTCGCAGTCGGGTGAGGAAGAAGAGTCTCAGCGCCGCCGCTTTCTGGAATGTAGACCACGCAAGCTGAATGGCTTTTTGAGATCTTCTCCGCCAACGAGAGCGCTCTGCGTGGCCGCAAAAAAGACCTCGTCGGCGATTCCTTCGATGCCGTGGTCCAGCGAGGCGTAGTGAGCAGCACGGTCGGGATCGGCAGGAAAAAGGCGGGCCCAGATACGATGAGGTTCGAAAGTTTCCCTTCGGCTAGACCGATGCAGGTATCAGCAGCGCCTAGTAGATGCGCACGGTTTCATCGTCGTCCACGAGTGCGTTGCAGGTGAAAACCACATTGCTGACACGGCCTGTCATCTCATATGGATGCTCTACCAGAGGATGGCATCTTCGCCGCGGGCGATTACCTGAGACGGATCCTTTAAATCCAGAAGACACGCGTCGAGACGATAAATTAGGCCCGCTCCTGTGTATGTCACGCCGTGGTAGATTTCCAACCAGCCTTTTTCCCGGTGAGTAGCGTTTCTCTGCCGATTTTCTGGAGGAAATGACTCTTCCTTTTTTGGGTTGGGTTTCCGGTGGCAGCGGTTTTTCGGATGGTCCTAAAGGATGGAAGCGATCTTGAGCAGTTGCGGATTGCGGTCGGTTCGGAATGGTGCGGCGGGCAGTCCCGCACTGTTCTCCAAGGTGGCTTCGCGCGGGTTGTCCGCCCATGCGTAGTAGACCGCCTTGGGGGAGGGGATATCCTCATGCCAGACCAGGAGCGTATGACCGTCAATCTCGCACCTAGCGTGTTCGAAGCGGCTGATGCCATCTGTGATGACTAGCGTGATCGGGGGGAGGCCTTCTCTAAAGACGAGACCTTCCGCCGTGTGGTCAAAGAGAAGTCGTAGGCGGTCTCCTTCGGGCCGAGCCTCACGGTACATCGGTCCTGCGAAAGGTCCTCCCCGGCCATAGACGCGATTGAGCGCCCATGCGGCCAGACGGAGGCCAACGGTCTTTTTATTCCTGGGATGAATGTCGACCGCATCTCCGCAGTCGAGGATCACTGCGAGCCCGGTATGGGGGAGGGCGAGCGCGTCCTGCTGGGCTTCACGGATGCGGGCCCAGTCGGAGTGAGGTTCGAGGGCGCGGGCAGGCCGGTAGTTGGCGAGTTGCACGATGCCAAAGGGCAGGTCCTCCCGGGCGAGGAGATAGCGCCAGTCGAGGATGAGATCTCCGAGCAACCGCCGGTAGGAGGGGGCGCGTTCCGCATTGGATTCCCCCTGGTACCAGATCACCCCGGCCAGATTGGTCGGCAGCAGTGGGCGAATCATATTCTCAAAGCACATCGAGGGAGAGTTGTGCACGCCATGCCCCATCATGAGCGGGCCGAGATCCTGAAGGCCGAGATTGTGCTCCACGGTGATCCGCCAGTCGCCATCGAGGGGGATGCGGCATGCGTCCTCATCTGTGACACACATGATGTCGGCTGGTCCGATCAAGCCTCCATGGTGGAAGAAAGAGTATGCACGGATGGCGATGACGAGTTCGCTGGTGCTGGTGACTTCGGCGGGGATTTCATAATCCCTCGCGACATTCCAAAAGGATTCATCCAGCCCGGTCCCCGTGCGGCCGATTTCCCTCCCGTTCACATAGGTGATGTCCTGTTTGTCGATGCGGCCTGGCTGAAGGCGAAGGATTCGGCCTTGAAGCGACGGCGGCAGGGGCACCCTCTTGCGGTACCAGACGATGCCCGAGTAGTTGTGCCCGTGATCCTGCCACGCGCTGGGAACCGGGATGGTCTGCCAGTCCGTGTCGTCAAAGGCCTCGCTGTGCCAGCCCGCCGCCACTCCGAGATTGCCCGGATCGACGGGCAGCCGGTTTTTTCGCATGATTTGTTCGCCCCAGTAGTCGGGATGATACGCGACCCGCTCGTACTCCACGACCCAGTCACGGGTTTCGGCATTTGCCAGCAGGCGTTCCCTGCTGATCCACGACTCGATAAACGTGCCGCCCATGCTTGCATTGACGATGCCGACAGGAACATCCAGGGAATCCTGCAGGGACTGGCCAAAGAAGTTTGCGACGGCGGAGAAGCTCCACATCGTTTCGGGTGAGGCGAGCTGCCATTCGCCTGCGACGGTGCTTTGCGGAGCGAGATCCACCCGGCGCTTGACGTTGAACATGCGAATCTGTCCCGGGTGCGCCGAGGTGATCTCTCCAGCATAGGCGCTATCTCCCATCGACCACTCCATGTTCGACTGCCCGGAGGCGAGCCAGACCTCTCCAATCAGGATATCCCGGCATTCCACTCGGTCCGAGCCATCAAGCGTCTCCACTCTTAGCACATGTGGACCGCCTGCCGGCAGCGGCGGCAGGCGCAACAGAAAGCGTCCGTCATCTCCCGAGACTCCCTCTGCCCGGACGGGTCCGAGCGACGCTCTCAAGCGCGCGCGAGGATGAGCCGTCCAGCCCCATACAGGAATATCCCGGTCACGTTGCAGGACGGCATGATCGCCAAGAAGGGGGGTAAGTTGCATCACTCCACACGCGAACAAACCCCGGGGCATGAATCAATATAAATGTAACATTTTGCCAATTTTAAATTGAGTTATGATATAAATTGAATACGTTCTCGAGGCGGCGGCCCTCTTTGCCCGCCTCAGATTTTCCCGCATCCCCATGAAACACTTCCTCTCCCTCCTCGCCGTCGTTCTGGCTGTGCCTGCTTATGCTCAAAATACACCGGCTCCGGCAGGAGCATTTAATATTGCCGGGAGCGGGGAGACGGGAAACACCCATGCCGAGCTTTTTCCGTATCTGCATGAGGCCAGAGTGAGCATGGTGCGGCTTTTTCCCGAGTGGGCAGGCATTCAGCCCAAACAGGGGGAGTGGGACTGGACGTCGGCCGACGCGCTGGTGGAAAGTGCACGCAAGAATGACATCCAGCTCGCGGGTGTCCTCGCCTTTCTGACCCCCTGGGCATCCTCAGCCCCCAATGACCCGGATCACGGAGCTCGCACCCGGACGTTCCCGATCAAGAATATCCAGTACTGGCGCGATTTCGTACGCGAGACGGGTGCGCGCTATAAAAACGACATTACCTATTGGGAGGTCTACAATGAGTTCAACGCGACGACGTTCGCCCGCAACGCGACGCCTGCCAACTATGCGGAACTCGTTAAGGAAGCCGACCTTGAACTCGCGAAGGTCAATCCCCAGGCCAAGATCGGCATTGGCTGTGCGGATGTGGACCTGAGTTTCCTTGAGAACGTGATTCGCAGCGGCGCGTCAGGACATTTCGATTTTCTCGCCGTGCACCCCTATTCGCTGATGGATGCTGCGCTGGCCGGTCGTGAGGCCGTTTTTCTCGGACTCGGGGACAATCTTCGCAAGCTCTTGAAGAAGACGGGACAGCGCGACGATATCGAGCTGTGGGTGACAGAAGTGGGAACGACCGCGACGAACACCGCGGCATCCGAGGACCGTCAGGCTGCCGCCTTGGTCAAGGCTTATACGCTCTGCCTGGCCCAGGATATCCGCAGGGTTTTCTGGTTCGAGGGCAGGGGGCCGAACTATGGCCAGGGCAGCTTTGGCATCCTGCGGCAGGATTGGTCAAAACGCCCGGCATTCTTTGCCCTGCAAACCATGACCAGGCTGGTGAATGCCAATCCGCATCCGCTGGGCTGGCTGGATCTGGCTCCGGGGACCTATGGATTCGTGTTGCAGGGAAATCCCGATCCCGTCCTGGTCATCTGGGCATCCACGGATGCAGGTGCCTCTGTCCAATTCGGCGGACCTGTCACAGTCACCGCTCTCGACGGCACCGCCGTGCAGCAGGAGGCGGGATCGCCGCTTCAGCTTTCGCGCTCTCCGGTCTTCGTCACCGCGCTGCCGCCAGCCCTCCTGGCACAGGCGCAGGAGAATGCAGGGAAGCCGTTTCCCTGGATCAAGGATTACAGCGAGCTGGATGTTGCCAGCGTGCAAATGGGCGCTTCCAATGTCGAAAATGGCCTCGTGCAGATCGCCGGCGAGGATGGAGACCACAATACCGTGGTGGAACTCGTGGATGGCGTTTATGCCCGCCGCACGGACAAGGCAAATCGCAACAACTATATCAATTTTGACGTGAGCGACAGCTATGCATCGCTCGGTGACAAAGACCTGGAAATCACCATCGTGGCTCGCGGGGCTGATCCTAGCAAGGCTGCGGGATTCGTGATGTGCTACGAGTCAGCGACCGGCTATCACGAGGCCAAGGGTGGGGTCACCCTCAGCCCCAACGACGGTTGGAAGGAGTTTGTTTTCCGCGTGAACGATGCCAACCTCGCCAACAGCTGGGGATGGAACTTCCGCATCGACGCTTCGAACTCCGCGTCGGATGTGATGGTGAAGGAAGTCCGCGTCAAGCGGCTCGGCCCGAAAAAATAAGGTTCGCGAGATCCCCTCGGCACCCACTGGTCCGTGTGATAGGGGCATGCTCCTTTCCCGGGGATGCTTGTAATACTTGAGGCTTTATCATCGGGTTAAGCCACTAGGGCACGGAGCAATGCTAAACCAGCGGTGGTCATGGGCTTCATGAGCGATCAACTGGCCGACGGACGCAAAATGAGGACGTTCAACGTGGTGGACGACTTCAGCCGGGATTGCCGGGCTATCGAAGTCGCCATCGGTCTGCGGAGCCCGGGTCGCCACCGTCCGCGCAGCTCGCTCGGAAGAATGACGCTCGGGGAGAGCGAACTCAACCCCAACCACTGTCCTCAACCAGCAACCTTCTTAAATTGTAAATGGTAGGCCTGTGGGGGCAGATCACCTTTCCCTGCCGAGACTCGATATGGCGTCTTGG
The DNA here is from genome assembly GCA_017305195.1 of Verrucomicrobiota bacterium. GTDB lineage: Bacteria > Verrucomicrobiota > Verrucomicrobiia > Chthoniobacterales > Terrimicrobiaceae > Terrimicrobium. The sequence goes on from JAFKMU010000067.1 coordinate 15,464, forward strand.
TCCTGCGGGCTTTTGGTGATTCTCGGACAAAACTGCTGCGAGTGCAGCCAGCGGCGCAACTCTTCCGTCCATGGATGCAATACCTGGCCGCTATCCGGAGTGTAGCCATTCACGCCGAGGCCGATGCCATGCGGGCCGGAGGGATAGATGTGAAGCGCAAAACTCACTTGATGGCGCTGGCAGCTTTCTGCAAAGAGCAGGGCGTGCTCGACCTTGACCACCGGGTCGTTCTGAGTGTGCCAGATGAAGCACGGAGGCGTCTGCGGTGTGACCTGCAAATTGCTGGAAAGCCGGGTGATCAGTTCGCGGGAGGGCTCCGGCCCCAGCAGATGTTCCATCGGGGTTACTTCCATGCTTGTCACCGCGTAACACAGTACGCCGAGATCGGGGCGCGAGCTTTGCCGCTCGACGGGATCGGACGCAGCTGGGTTTCCTTCCTCGGAATGCGTCATCAAGACCGAGACGAGATGGCCTCCAGCGGATGATCCGATCGCTCCGACCCGGCCTGGATCGATCTGCCAGTTGGCTGCATTGGCTCGCACGAGGCGGATTGCCCGGGTGAGATCATCCGTCATGGCCGGGAAATGGTAGCCGTGCTGGGCGAGGCGATAGTTGAGCACAAACGCGGCGATCCCGAGTTCATTCAGCCACAAGGCGTAGTCGTGGCCTTCGTAGTCATCCATCATCTCCCAGTATCCACCGCCGGGGCAGATGATCATGGCTGCCCGCAGTGCTTCGGTGGTTTCTTCCGGGAGGTAACAGGTCATTGCCGGCACGTCCCTGTCGGGGTGGTCTCCCAGCGCGCCGGGAGCAGCATGCGGCCAGAGAGGCAGGCGGATTCGGTCCTTAATATTATGAAGCGATGATGAGAAGGAAGTCATCTGGATGAAGGAGATGGGAACAAAGTTTCTTCAGGAAATGCTGTCTCGGTCTGAATAGGTTCTCATTCCTGTTGTGCGGCCGGAGTCGGGATGGTTTCATTTTCCCTGCGCCCGGGCTCGCAGCCGTTCCACGCGTTTGCTCGGGGTGAGGTCTGCGAGATAACGATCAAGGGCCTTTTGAAGCCGGTCGGGCATGACGAGCGGCTCGGGCGGCGCCTCGCTGAAGCGAAACTTGTATAATGCGACACCAGTGTCCATCGCGACTGGCTGGTGGGTTTCCGCGTCGAGCCATAGCTTGTGGGGCATCGGCGGAATGGTGATGCTGGTGGCTTGCATGCCGGGGAGGGTGAAGGTGCGAGAGATGTTTCCCGCGAAGACGTCGCATGGGCGGCCATCGAAGTTTTCGACCCCGGTATGGAGCGCCGGAGTCACCCACTGAAACATGTCCTCATTGAAATCTCGCGGTACGAACACCGTCATCGTGCTGTCGGAAAACGGGATCACGTAGATGGCGCGATTGTCCGGGTTTTCGTACACGCGAAGCCGGGCGGTCTCTGAGATCCAGACTTCGGACTCTGCGGTGGCAGACCACCAGATACGATCGCGACGCATGCCGCTTTTGCGAGTGACCTCCGCCTTGAGCATGTGGTTTTCCCGGACCAGGATGTTTCCGGTCGGATTTTTCGGATAGGAGATATCGATGGTCCAGAGAGCGTCTCCCGTGGGGACGTTCACGATCGGGGAGGCCGTTTGGCCGGGGATCGCGGCCAGGAGTAGCCAGCCGAGGCACGCGATGAGACTACGGTTACTCATAGACAGGTTCCAGTTGCTGATCGATCACCTTGCCGGTGAACCGGTCCAGGGCGACATGCAGCCAGTAGCGTTTTTCCCCCTCGACGATGAAGCTGTTCAACGTCTGGGCATTGGGCGCCATGCGACCCGTCTGGGCGATGACGTCGATCAGGAGATTCCATGTGCGCGTGTTGCTGACGGACGAGAGGGCGCGCACTGGAGCCTCGATGTAGGCCTTGTTCCCGGAGTCGGCAGAGGCGGGCAGCGAGTTGAAAAGCGGATCAGCCAGCGCTGTGACCAGGGCGGCACGGTTGGAGACGAGGCCGGGTCCCGAGGCTTGCACGGTGCTGGCGATGGCTTTGGCCATGAGCTCGGCATTGGCGGCGGAAATCTGGAGGCCGGGGGAGATCTCTTTCTTGCCCGCTCCTGTCAGGACGGCCTGCAGCACGCTGGAGGGAGCGAAGTTGGGGTTGATCTGTCCGGCAATGATCGCGGGTTCCTCGGTGACGGTAAACATGTCCAGCAGGGCACCGTCCGCGCTTTGCTTGGAAAAGAAGTCGAGGCTCTTATAAGGAAGGTCGCGGAAGGCGTACCCGAGCTCACCGACAGATCGGAACGGGCGATTCAGAATCACGGGCCTCCTCGCATTCTGGGTATTCGCCGTCGAGTTTGCCGGTGTGGTGAACTGCATCGTCCCATCGCCGCCGGGCTCCGTGTAGAGCACCCGGTATCCATCGCCGGGGCGGATGACACCGTCGGGATCTCCGTACCAGGCCCACGACCATTTGGCCCGGGGGTCATTGGAGTCGTACTCCAGATTCTGCACCCAGTCTCCTACGGCCAGGGTGTTTTGCCACATGTACTCCCACCCGCTGCGTACAGCATTGGGCGTGTAGAAGAATTTGTTGGCCGGATTGGCTGCTCCCACTCCTGCCGAGGCGACATCCGGTCGAGGTGTGTTGCACCGGGGAGTTGTCTTGAATCCATCCCCAGTGAACCCGTTTGGGATGATGCTCATGTTGGCCTTCCATTTGCCCTGATAGCCAGTGGGGCCCTCTCCTGCATGGTCCAGCTCCGTCTGGTTCAGCGAAAACCTGTCTGTCCTCGGATCTGATCGCGAGTAGTATCGATAGACATAGGGAACATAATCTCCCGTGACCCCAAAATACGCCGAAGGGTAGAGATAGTGCATCGAGTGATTGGATACACTCGTCCTCCCGCTGCCGTCTCCTCGGGCGTCATCAGAGGAATAGGAGGATATCCTGCTCACGTGGGCATAGGGCCGGTACGTCGAACCGTTGTCCGGGGAGTATTCCAGCGTGACGGTCAGGATCGGATTGGGAACGATCTGCGCCACGATGGGCTTGTTGACGTCATCAACGGCGTCCGTGATTGCCGCCGTGCCTGTGCCAAATATCGCGGAGCCGATGTGAAAGGCCAGGAAGGGGTTGCCGCCGTCCGTGCTTTGATAGGTCGAGGCCTGCCACAGGTTTTCCGCGGATGTTCCGGAGAAAGTGCCTGCATTGTCCTTGGTCAGGATGGCGGGAGCGTTGAAAAATGCGGAGGAGCCATCTCCCGTATCCGTAAAATAGAGGTACGACTTCGCCTCGGAAGGGCTGAATGACGTCGAGACGGAAGCGGACTGTCTCTTGCCGCCTGCGACAGAGCCATCCGCCTGATACCATGACACATAGGCGGAGCCGTTGAGCGCGAGACGGAAGTGCGTCGGTCTTTTCGCTGCGAGCGTTGCCGCCGTGGGCTGCTGGTTGATGTTCCAGATCTCGGGCTGAATCCAGCCATCCAGGAATCCGGAGGTCTTTTCCGTATATATGGGAAAGAGCCGCGTGATCTGGGGCAGGTTTTCCTGGCCGTAGACGATATTCTCCGGTCCGCGCGTGCGGGACGAGTCGAGGCTGGGGTCGAAATAGATCTCCGTCGGAAAGCCATCGGCATCATACTGGTCGATGATGTTGGCTCCGATCTGAAGGATCTGCAGATCGGGGAATGAGAGGCTGGTATCGAAGTCGAGACCGGAGACGCCTATGTTGCCAAAGGCGAACCCGGCAGGGCTGGACCACGGGTCGGTATTGTTGTCTTTGGCCAGGTTGACTGCTCCCGGGTGCTTGCCGAGCGACCCTGCGAGGATTGCCGCCTTGAGCAGCTCAAAGAAATCCGGCTCCCGTCCCAATGCCGCCACCTGGTCGAGGGTGAGGATCTCCTGGGAGTTGCCGTGATCGTATTTCCAGCATGGATAGCCGTGATTGTCGGTTGTCCAGCTCAGCCCGAAACACTCCTTGATCGCCGCAGCCATTCCGGGTGCCGGGCCATCGGAGGTCAGCCACGCCAGCCGGGCAAGGGAGAACCTCCGGGCGAATGCCGGTTCCCCTGCCTTGATGGTGTACGTCGTCGTGCTGCCGTCATCCAGATAGTGGGTGACAGCGGTACTCGATGGCGCACGGAGATTGGCGATGTTCCGGTTGGGATTTGGAGTATTGGCTGTTCCTCCGGCTCCCTCTCCGGGATGAAAGATCCTGGCGCTTTCCGCATTGGCCGCGTAGTCGACCGAGGAGCCTGCGGGGGTGGTGGGGAACCACGATGGGGCATTGACCGCCCGGCTGAATGTCCCCAGGTACTGAAGGGCGTCGAGGTTGCCGGACAGCGAGGCGTTCTGCTGGAAGTAGTTGATCAGGTCCTGCCGGCCGAGGAGGGGATTGTCGCCTCCCGCAAAAGTCCGGAATCCTGTGGCGGCGCTGTTGGTGGCGGCGGGAATGAAACGGGAGGCCTGCGCTGCGAGGGAACCCTTGCTCCGCCAGGTGATGATCTGGTCGACAGTGGCGGAGCTCATGCCGGGCAACTGGCTCAGGTCGGCATAGGCGGTGTAGGATTTGCCGCTGATGGCGTTGGTGCCGTTCGCCTCGGATAGTGCGGACGACGGGTAGCCCGCCGCATTGAGATCAAGCAGGCCGCCTTCCTCGTAAATCACGAAGGAGTAGCGCCCCAGCACGGTGTTGGTGTTGCCCAGGTTGGGAGAGGCCGCAGTTGCGGAAAGGTCGGCAGCGGACAGGATGCGGCTTCCGCCCCGGGTGACATAGACCCAGTCGGGAGGGCTGTTGGAAATGACGGTGGGGACATTGGTTCCAAACAGGCGTGGCTTGTTCCAGCGTTCCGCCGTGATGAGGCGGCGATTGGCCGATGGAGTCGTGGAGGGTGCGGCGGACGCCCGGTTGGCAGGCAGCAGGGATGCCTCATATCCGGCAGGAGGAGAGGAGAAAAAAGGATCCGAGGCGCGGCTGACTCGTACCAGCGTGGCTGGCAGATCGGCGAACTGGGTCGTGGTGAACCCGATCCTGGCCGGCGCGGTGGTGAGGTTGGTCGATGGGATGAAGACTCGGACGTTGTTGCTCGTGTATACTGCGCCGGACGGGGTGCCGTCTTGCAGCGACCCGGCATTGATCTCCTGGCGCAGGTCGCCGAGGATTTCCTGCAGGGCTCCCTGGCCGAGTTCCTGGGCCTTTATGCTCTGGGAATAGTTTTGTGTCGAGAGGCGGTCGAGCTGCATCGCGACGAGATAGGAAATGAGCAGGATGCTCATGATCACGATGCTGCACAGGACGACAACCAGAGCAGTGCCTCGGCGGCGGAGGGAGATTGTCGGAGTTTTCATGGCTCAGTGCAGGGGGTAATGGCGTTCAAAGACCCGTACGCCTCCGGTGAGTGGAGCGGGCAGACCCGCGGAGAAGGAAGGGTTCTGGATGACCGCATTCCAAAGGCTGGCGTACGTCTGGCCGGTGGCCGGGGTCCCGGAGAATTTTTGCAACAGGGCATCCAGCTTGCCGGTCTCGGAGCCGATCTTGATCGCCCGATCATCGAGCGCGAGGAGGGAGATGATGACCGACCGGGTGTTGGACGACGCCTCCGGGTTGGTGTAGTCAAATCGATACCCTGGCTGGAAGGTTCCGTCCGCCGCGACAAACTGCCACTCGAAACGCAGCACGCCTTCGGCCACCTCCTGCTCCACAGCCTTTGCAAGATCGGGAAGCTTGTTTGTGGTGGCCAGGGTCATCGAGTTGGTGGAGAAATCGAGCCCGTAATCCGCCCGGCGGAAGACGGCGTTGGTGGCGAAATTGGTCTGGCTGTAGCGCACCAGCGAAAGGCGCCGGTTTCCATTCACTCCGCTGATCTGCGTGTAAAACGCACAGGCGGGGTTTCCATTTTCATCCAGGAATGCGGCGAGATCCGGACGCAGCACGGCAGATTGCAGATCGCGGTCGATCATGCCCAGGATGACTCTTGCCTTGGAAAAATTGTCGATCCGGGCGACACCGCTCAGCCAGGTCTGCTGCACGGCGCCCACGGCCTGGGCGAGGAGGATGAGCAGAAGCGACAGCACGGCGAAGGCCAGCAGCAGCTCGATCAAGGTGAAGGCGGACTGGACGCGGGATTTCATGGCAGGGCGACCGTGCTGATGAGTTCGCAACGCCCCTGGGCCTTGTTTGCTCCTGCGGCGGAGGGCCAGAAAAGGCAGAGATAGACAGAGGATACGCTAGAGGGCGAGGACCGTGGAGCGATGCGGTACACCAACCCGAACCGCGCGTCTGTCGCGCTGGGCTGGCTGGAGCCATCGGCCGAAATGTAGACGGGAGACGACGGCAGGATTTCCGCCGCCTGATCCAGTCTTGGCAGGGCGCAGTTGGGAAGCGAGTTGGTCGGCGCGGCCTTGCGAGCATTCAGCATGGCCTGAGCCAGGGCGGTGGCCTCCATCTCATCCACGGATTCCCGGTTGAGCTTGAGGCCAAAGGAGAACAACCCGATGAGAGCAACAGCGACAAAAGCAAAGATGCCCACGGCCAGGACGACTTCGACCAGGCTGAATGCGTGGTTGCGGTTGGGAAGTCTCAGGATCATAGGTCGCGATGGATGGCGGCCTCGTTCATCAAGGGCTGGAACGGCGGGATCGGTGGCGCGCCTGCAAACGAGCCGGCTCCCGGGACCGTGGTTCCGCGGATGGCGAGGGGGACATCGGTTGGCCGCATCAGGAGGGGACCTCTCCATATTTGCCCTCCTTCCGTCATCCAGTCGAGACACTGATTAATGAACGGGCCGGGATCGTGGGCCTCCAGGGCGGTAAGGGGAGGATCGAACATCGCAGCGATTCCCTCGCCATTGGCGGAGCAGACCGCGATCTCGTGACCGATTCGCCGTCCGAGATCGGTGAGGGCGCTCATTAATCCGAGCGCCGCAGGAGTCGTGGTGCAGAACCAGCCCGTTTCCTCCCGGGCGTCCAGCGGCCGACGCGACATGATTTTATAAGCCTGTTGGATGGGATCTCCATGCGGGGGGACCGGGTGGTTTTCCAAGGCGCCTTCGATGCCGTTCATCTCTTTCCAAAGCCTCCACTGGTTGATGCGCTCGCGGATCTCCGGATTGTCCGGTTGTGTGCTGAGGCATCCGATTTTCTTGTGTCCCAGCGCCTTCAGATGATCGAGCAGGCGGTGAATGAATAGCGATGGAAAGATCTGGATCGACGGAATGCCGTAGCCGCTGAAGTCTTCATCCAGCACCACCACGGAACTCGTGGGAGGACGCAGCCGGATGGCCAGCGACTCCGGCAGGGGCGCAGGCAAGGGGCTGAGGAATATCCCGTCGAAACCCTTGATGGCGCTCAGCAAAACCGGGTCGTCCCAGTGGAGATATACCACCGGACGGATGTTGCACGGGAGGCGGCTGCAGGCTTTTTCCAGGGCGATGCGCCATAGTCCCATGGCCGAGGATTTAAATGTCGGCATCAGCAGGCCAAAGTTGAAGTGAGTCTTCTGGCCCTGCCTTGCCCGCCTGATCTCTATCCTTCCATCCTCGCCCCGCATGAGCAGACCGTCTTTCTCCAGCAACCGCAGGCCGCGCCGCACGCTCATGTAATTCACCCCGATCTCTTCGGCGAGCTGACGCTCCGAAGGAATCGACTTCAATGCGTATGCCCCATGGAGGATGCGGCGGCGCATCAGATTGGCCACATTTTTGTAGTTGGGGAGAAATGGTTCCACGGGGAAGGTGACGAAAAGCTGTCATCGAAATGGAGCAAAATCAAGAAAATGTATCATTTTGAAACTTTATTTTGACCAATTCCTAAATTCTGTTATGGGTTGCTCATGCGCTCCCCCCGCACTGGCTCTCCTGAGCATCGAGGCTTCAGCCTTGTGGAACTCCTTGTTGTGATGGCCATTCTCGCCTTTGTGGCTGCCATGTCCGTACCTGCGATCTCAGGGCTGACGCAGGGGAGCACGATGAATAAAAACCTCCTCGTTCTTTCCGGTGTGCTGGAGCAGGCTCGCCAGCATGCCATCAGCAAGAATACCTACGTGTGGGTGGTGCTTTCGCTCCCGGCTTCGGTGAATGACCCGGTGAAGGTCGGGCAGATCGCTTCCCGCGACGGCACAGACGTGTTGGCGTGGTCGTCTGCACCGCAGTCACTGTCGAGTTCCTCTGTGCTGGAAATGGTCGGCAGGCCGCAGGAGCTTCATTTGGTGAAGATCGAGAATTCCACCCGGCCGGATGCCGGAGTAGCTCTCGCCAATGTGAACATCCAGGAGGGTTCCGGTCTGTGCTACACCAAAGCCATTCAGTTTACCCCGACGGGCGAGGCGAGGGTGAGTTCCTCAGTCGCGCGCTATATCGATGTCGCCATGTTGCAAAGTGCAGGCACGTCGCCCAATCAGGGCATCCTGCGGATCGCCGGGCTTACAGGCCGGACATCGGTCCGGCGCGAGTAGGCGGCTTGTGGCGAAAATCGGCTTTCGCCGGAAGAGTTTCCAACCCCAGGGCCGCCGAGATCCGCCGGGCCTCCCGGGCAAGAAGCGATCCTCACCCAGCGCATCAGATTTCTCTCGACGGTGCTAGGCGGTCAGTCCCCGACCGGCTCCGGTTTGCGAGGATTCGCGAATGACAAGCGGCACGTCGGATGGGCGCATCAAGAGAGGGCCCTGCCATTGGCGACCGCCTTTCATCATCCAATCCAGGCAGACAGAAATAAATGGAGTGGGATCGGGTGGTTCCAACGCTGTGAGAGGAGGGTTGAGCATGGAGGCAAGGCGCTCTCCATCCACGGCACCCATTGCGACATCGATCCCGGGTTTGATTCCGCGATCGAGGAGGGCGCGCATCGCTCCCAGCGCGGCAGGCATGGTAATGAAAAGCCAGGCCGTCTCGGGCGGTTTGCCGTTCTTCAGCAGGCGTTTCATCGACTCATAGGCGCACTCGACGGGGTCTCCGTAGGAGGATGCCGGCTCGTCCACCAGCCGACCGGTGAAGCCATGCGCGTTCATCCAATATCGCCACTGGTTGATGCGATCATCCACATCCGGGGTATGGGCCTGCGTATTGAAACAGCCGATGCGGCGGTGCCCGCCAGCATCAAAATGATCGAGCAGCTTCTGGACAAAGACCGGGGGGAACAACTGGATGGAAGGCGCCCCCATGGCCGTAAGGTCCTGGTCGATCACCACTACGGGATGCTCCTGTTCACGAAGCTTTTTGGCGACGGGGTCCGGAATCTTCTCGGGGATGGAAATCAGAAACACCCCGTCAAATCCATCCAGTGCATCCATGAGGATCGGATCGTCCCAGTGCATATACAGGATCGGGCGGACGCTACAGGGCAGCGTGCTGGAGACCTTGTCGATCGCCAACCGCCACGACTCCACCGCGCCCGAGGTGAAGGTCGGAGTCAGGAATCCGAAGTTCAGGTGATTCTTCACCCCTTGCTGGATGCGCTTTACTCTCATTCTCCCATTGGGCAGGCGGGTCAGGATGTTCTCCTTTTCCAGAATCTGCAGACCACGGCGCACCGTCATGTAGTTGACTCCCAATTCCTCCGCCAGCCTTCGCTCCGAGGGGAAGAGCTTGATAGAGTACGAGCCTTGAATGATGCGCTTGCGTACGATTTCGGCGACTTTTTTGTATTGCGGGAAAAATTTCGAGTCGGCCACGGGAAGAAAGTTGAAAGTTAGAGTAAATGTTCATTTTCCGCAATACGAAGCGTTTTTTCCCGGATTTCTGTGGCAATCCGTAGCGAGGAAATGGCTTATTTTAATTTCTCATCCCGAGCACATCCTTTGTTTTTATTTCAAAAAGAAACAGATTGATTGACTGTGACGTATTTTGGATTAAAAGCAGGGACATGATATTGATGTCCCTCCCCCCGAGGAATCTGCTCTCTGTTTTCTGCCTGGCGCTGGTCGTGGTTGGTATGCCGCTGGCTTCCGCAGAGGAAGGGATTTCGCTGCTGGAGCCCGGGCAGCCCTCGATGGGTTGGGTGTTTGACAATGGACAGGAGTATCCCGGCGCCAAGGGGGGGCTGGTTGCGGTGGAGTCTTCGTCTCAGGACGGTGGCGATGTCCTTCGCCTGACCGGAGATTTCTCAGAGGGTGGAGCGTATGTCCAGATGCTGCGGGATGTCTCGGCAGGCGAGGTGGGCGGCCTCGTCTTCAAGGTCAAGGCATCCAATGTGGATCGCATGAAGTTGCGTCTGATCGATGAAACCGGTCAGTGTTTTCAAAGCAACCCGATCATGCTGGGGGAAGGGTCCTGGCAGGAGGTGAATGTCGATATCGCCGATATCGCCAAGGGTGAGCATTGGGGCGGTGCGGCGGATGGAATCTGGCATGGCGCGCTCTCCAAGGTGGGGGTCCTGCTGAGCAGCAAGGGTAGCGTTCCGGAAGCCAGCATTGAATTTTCTGATATTCGCACCCTGCCTGTCATCAAATAGCGTGTCGATCAGCTCGATATTCCTCCCTTACATGAAAGTGCTGTCGATAGCTGTTCTGGGGCTGATATTGAGCCATGGAGGTCTTCTCCATGCCAGCTCGGTCGTCACGGAAACTTTCGAGGGAGAATCTCTCTCCGGGCAGGGCTGGCTGACGGCGGGCAAGGTCGGGCTGGATCGCGACGAGCACTTCGAGGGATTGCAATCGCTGCTCCTGGAAAAAAACGAGGCGTCTCTGCGCTCGCCCGTGACGGCCTCGAGCCCCGTGCTCCCACTCTCTGGTGGGAAGCTGGAGGTGGAGTTTGCCGGGCGTTCGGACCTCACCTCGATGGACAATTCCTATAACGGCACCCTGGCTTTGGAGTTCTTTGACAAGGCGGGAACCTCGCTTGGCGCCACTGAGCTTGGGGCCTGGTTTCGGCAGACGCCTTGGAAGAGGGAAACCGTGACTGTTGCCGCTCCGGACGGAGCAGTGTCCGCGCGATTTGTGGCATCCATCAACAAGGAGACACCTGGCAGATTCTGGCTCGATGCGCTCGCGTTGCGCGCTGCATCCGATGCCGCCGCTGATGATGGTCTCAAGCGCATGGTGCTGAGGTTTTCCGATCTGGGCCATCTTCTTTATCCCGAGTCCCCGCGAGTGGCGGCGATCGAGGTCTGGTCCGATCGCGCGCTTCCTGACGACCGGCGCAGGGTGGATCTCGTGGTGCGGGACTATTGGGGCGGGGAGCAAGGCCGGCCCATGGAGGTTCTCCTGGAACCAGCGGGCAACGTCGAGGGCAAGAAACTCCTGAAATATCGCGCGGAGGTCGACCTCTCGTCCCTGCCGCTGGAAGTGGGGCGGTATTATGAACTGCAAGGCGCGATCGCGAGACCGGGAGGCGAACCCTTCTCTCACGCCACCTCCTTTGCCATCCTGCCTGAGGCGGCGGCGAATGCCTTCAAACCGGACGAGATTCCATTCACCAGCAGGACCTGGGACCAGCGGTTTCCGGAGAGTCCGCGTTTGACCAAGCGGCTTGGCATCAGGATTTGTAATGTCTGGGGCCGGATGGAAGCCGATCCCGCCAAGGTCGACGCCGCCCAGATCGACCTCGCCCATGAACTCGGTCTCGGGGTATTGACGAGTTCCCCGGCACTTGGCATCGAGGCGAGGTCGGAGGGGTGGAGGGAGCTGCTGGCCAATGACGGCGCGCTCATCCGCAAGGGCGTCCGCAATTTCCTGGCCAGGTACGGTCACATGAAGCCGATGGTGGTCAATCTCGGCAATGAACCTCATAGCAAAGGCGAGGAGATCAAAAACGATGTCGAGGCCTACCGTATCGTTTACGAGGAGATCAAGAAGATCGACCCATCCATCGTTGTCGTGGGCACCTCCGTCGGCACCGAGGAGGACTATTTCAAGCAGGGCTTCGGAAAGTGGCTCGATGCTTACGATTTCCATTCCTATGAGGACCCGGAAAGCCTCCGGGTCATCCTGAGCGAAAAGTATCCCGAGCTCTTCCGGAAGTATGGATACGCCAAACCGATCTGGAGCACTGAGATCGGAATGAACAGCCAGGGCCTCACTCGGCTGGCGGTGGCTTCGCTGCTTTACCGCAAGTTTGCCAATTTCTTCGCAGGCGGTGGAATGAATGTCTCGTGGTTCGGGCTGTTCTATCCCGACCCGGATGCCCGGATTCACGGCACCTTTGCCGCAGCGCACAATGTCTTCGACTGTCGTTACAATCAATATGCTCCCAAGCTGGATGCGATCGCGTACTACAATGTCGTCAACAGCATCACGACGAAGAAGTTCGTGGGCGACAAGGTTTACGGCGCGGACATTCGCGCGTTTCTCTTCCAGGATCAGCCCGGGAATTCATTGATTATTGCTTACAAGGACAAAGGGCGGGAAGATGTGTTCCTGCCATTGCCTGGTGCGGGCAAGGTCGAGATGATCCGGATCGACGGCAGCAGAAACCTCCTGAACGCCAAGGGGCGCGGGATATCCCTCACCATCGGAGAGGAGCCTGTGCTCCTGCTTTTCCAGAATGGGACCCGTACGTTGCCTGCGTCGCTTGAGCGTCCGGCGGCCGGCTTTACCAAGGTTCCGGCCCGTTTTTACCGGGATGGCGAGAACCTCGTCGAGGTGGCATTAAATGGTCTCCGGGCCGAGGCCGTAGAGCTGAAAGCCCCGCCGTTTTGGAGCGTTGACAAGTCGGTCGACGGCGGAAATGTTCGGTTCTCGGTGAAACCACCGGCGGACACGCAGGCGTCCGAGGCCGGGTTGGACCTCCCTATCCGCGAGGGCGGCTCGGACATTGGCCTGCTCTGCGTGCGGAAGCCTCTGGCCGGGCTGGTCGATGTGCGGTTGACACCGGTGCCCTATCGAGAGAAGGGCGGACCGGGTGTTCGTCTCATTATTCACAACAATGGCGGCGCACCGCAAAAGTTCTCATGGCACGTGGAGGTCGCCGGAGAGCAGATGCTTCGGGATGGGAGTTTTTCTGAAATCGTCTTGTCCAAGGCGAAGGTCCAGACGCCGGACTCTGGCGACATCGAAGTGGCTGCCAGGAGCAGCGAAGAGGTGATGATACCCTTGAGCGGGGTCAGCCCGCTGGATGTCTATCACGTCAAGGCGGTGGTCCGCGACGCGGCGGGCAAGGTCGTGTCTCTGGAGCGGCAGGCGGCGGGGTTCGTCGGAGTGCCGCGGGCTCTGGCCCCCGTCACGGTGGATGGACTTTTGAATGAGCCCGTATGGCAGAGTGCGCCGGTGCAGACCCTGGAGGAGGCGGGGCAGTTCTTTGGGTTTGCCCTGGGCGAGCGCAAGGCACCGGTTTGGAAAGGCCCTGCGGATCTTTCCGCGCAGCTCCGGTTTCTCTGGGACGAGAGATTTCTTTATGTGGCGGTGACCGTCCACGACGACATCGCCGGGGGCAGCGCCTTCGAGGATGCCGACCTATGGCGCATGGATGGCCTGCAGTTTCTTATCGACCCGGCCAGGCAGTCGAAGGAAAAGCCGGGCAAATACGAGTATTCCTTCGGATCAGGACGGAAAGGCCCTCAGTCCTGGTGTACGCTTTCCTCCGACGCGGGCGCCCCGACCGGCGAAGCCCGGGACATCCAGCTCGCCATCCACCGTGACAAGGCCGGCACGGGCGATGTCACTTACGAGATTGCCATCCCGTGGAAGCGATTGGCTCCTTTTATCCCGGAACCCGGAGGCAACCTGGGATTCACCATGATCGTAAACGAGGACGACGGCGCCGGGCGCGATGCCTTCATGACATGGTTCGGCAACGCACATACCAAGGATGTCGATACCGTGGGAGACCTTATGCTTTTACCCTGAGCGTCATCCGGCTATCGGAGGATGACATCCCCACACTCCCCCGATCAGGCGGAAGCTATTAATTAGACATGGAGACCAATACACTTTCCCGAACCCCTGCTTTCCTCCGCATTCCTTCCATCCCTTCCATTATTCTCTCATGAGCGCGAATACAGACCCTTCATCCGCCGGCACCGATACCCAGGCGGTAGAATATTGCCGCAATGCCTACACCTCGGTGCAGCGGGAGATCGCCAAAGTCGTGGTGGGACAAAACAAGGTGGTCGAGGAAATCCTCATCTCCATCCTCACGCGGAGCCATGCGCTGCTGGTCGGGGTACCCGGGCTCGCCAAGACCCTCCTCATCTCCACGCTCGCCAAGACGATGGACATGTCGTTCAAGCGCATACAGTTCACGCCGGACCTCATGCCGAGTGACATCACGGGCACAGAGGTGATTTATCAGGATCCCGCCTCCGGGCTGAAGGAGTTCAAGTTCCTTCCCGGTCCGCTGTTTGCCAACATCGTGCTGGCGGATGAGATCAACCGTACCCCTCCCAAGACCCAGGCGGCGATGCTTGAAGCGATGCAGGAGCGCCGGGTGACCGTGGGCGGCACGACCTATCCTCTGCCTGTCCCATTCTTTGTGCTGGCCACGCAGAATCCGCTTGAGCAGGAGGGCACCTATCCGCTGCCCGAGGCTCAGCTCGATCGTTTCATGTTCCTGATCAATGTGGGCTATCCGACCGACGAGGAAGAGCTGCTGGTGATGAAGATGGCGGCTGGGCCGAAGGGCGAGGAACCCCAGGCCGTCGTCAATGCCGAGCAGGTGATCTACATGCAGGAGACGGTAAAGATGATGCCCGTCGCGGATCATGTCTTTCGCTATGCCAAGGATATCGTGCGTTCGACCCGGCCGAAGGAAGCGGGGGCTCTGGACTTCTGCGCTCAGTATTTGAGCTTCGGCGCGGGTCCGCGCGCCAGCCTCAGCCTGGTCATGGCCTCCAAGGCCCACGCCCTGATTTGCGGACAGGACTACGTCGCATGCGATAATGTCGCGGCCGTCGCGCCGTCCATCATGCGGCACCGTATCGCACCGAACTTCACCGCGCAGAGCGAGGGCATTACCTCGGACACGATCATCGCCCGCGTGCTCGAGTCCATCCCCCAGCACGGTTAACCGGACATCCTCTCTCGCATGGCGGAGAACCTTCTCGATCCTCAGGCCGTTTCCCGCGGCGAAGCCCTTGGCCTCATGGCCCGGCGCATCGTCGAGGGATATCGCGTCGGCGAGCATCGCTCGCCGTTTCATGGCTTTGCCATCGAGTTTGCCCAGCACAGGGAGTACTCTGCGGGAGACGATATCCGGCATCTCGACTGGAAGGTCCTGGGGCGGTCCGACCGCTACTACATCAAGCAATACGAGCAGGATACCAACTACGTCGCGCATATCGCCGTCGATGGCAGCGCCTCGATGAATTATGGCTCGGGCAAGGTGAGCAAACTGCATTTTGCCAAGGCTCTCGCCGCCTGTCTGGCCTATGTCATCCTGCTCCAGCGCGATGCGGTGGCTCTCATGCTTTTTGATACGGAGCGACGCGACTATCTGCCCCGCACCGACAGCCTCGGGCGCATCAACCACATCATGAATCGTCTCGCCGCTTTTGAGGCGACCGGGCATACGAGTTTCGGTAGATCGCTGGAACAGCTCGCCCAGGAGGCGAAACGCCGGGGTATCGTGATCTTGCTGAGCGACCTCTTTGGCGACGAGGAGCAGCTTGCCTCCGGTCTTCAGCGGCTCGCTTTCTCCGGCAACGAGGTGATCGTCTTTCACACGCTGGACCACGCCGAGATCACGTTTCCCTTCACCGGGGTATACAAGTTCCGCGATCTCGAGGGCGATGCCGAGTTGCAGACCTCGCCCGCCGACATTCGCAAGTCGTACTTGAAAAACTTTGAGGACTATCGCCAGCGCATTCGCCGCATCTGCGAGAAGTTCAATGCGCACTACGTGCTGGCCGATACAGAAAAGCCGCTCGCAGAGGTTTTGAGTGGTTATCTGGCATTTCGCCGCAACACCGGACGCCGATGAACTTTCTGCAACCGGCTGTTCTCGGCGGGCTCGCGGCCATCGGCATCCCGATCGCGATTCACCTGCTTAACAAATTCCGGGTCCGTCGTATTGACTGGGCTGCGATGCGGTTTCTGGCCGACAGCTTGAGGAAAAACGAGCGGAGGCTGAAAATCGAAGACCTTATTTTGCTGGTTGTGCGATGCCTTCTCTTTGCCCTGCTCGTGCTGGCCTTCGCCCGGCCGGTGTGGCAGGCGCTGGCATCTGCCGGGACCGGAGGCGGTACCGTGGCAGCGATGGTGCTGCTGGACAACTCCGCCAGTATGCAGGAAACCGTCGGCGCCTCGACTCGCTTTGACGAGGCCCGGCAGGCCGCTCTGAAATGGCTCGACAGTCTCGATGCCGATTCTCTGGTCGGTCTGGGACTGGTCTCGACACGCTCCGATCTGGTGGTGCCCAATCCGGTGCCGGATCTCTCCCTGGCCCGGCGGGAGTTAGGTGCCGCCCGCACCTCCGATCGGGGGACCGATCTGGCACAGGGCATCAGGCAGGCCTTTGCCACGCTGGCCCCCCTGACCGGGCGCCCGAGGGAAATCCGGGTCTTTACCGACAGTCAGATATCCGGATGGGACAAGCTCGCGGAAATCCAACGTCTCGTCGCGCAGAATCCCGGGATCGCCTTGGTACCTGTGCCGATCGGCGAGGGAGGCCCCAATATCGCGGTGACCGGACTCTCCATCGATGGCGGAGTCGCCGCCGCCGGGCTGCCTTTGCGGGTGAGGGTCGATGTCGCAAATTTTTGTGATGCGCCCGTGCAGAATATTCGGGTGTCTCTTTCCACCGATCGCAGTCCCTCTGTTGGTGAAACCAACATTCCGGCAATCCCGGCGGGCGGGAGCCAGCAGGTGGAGATGACCATCAGCTTCGCGGAACCTGGCCCGCATCTGCTCACTGCCACCACTCCGCCAGATGCATTGAAGGTGGATAATGAACGCACCATCGCCGTGAATGTGATCAAGACGGTTAGCGCCCTCATTGTGGAGGGCGGCGAGGTTGATGCGATGGCCGATCGCGATGGCTATTTCCTCGCGAACGCGCTGGTGCCTGTCGCCAGGGATAAATCCCTCCGGTACTATCTCGGGCTTTCCTTTGCCAGGCCCGCCGCGCTGGATGCATCCGCTCTCGAAGGTGCGGACATCGTCTTCCTGTGCAATGTGGCCTCGCTTGCCGCCCCCGCCGCCAAGGCGCTTTCCGATTATGTCCATAAGGGCGGAAAGTTAGTGGTATTCCCTGGTCCCTTGAGTAACCCGGCGGCGTGGCGGGCGACGACGGATCTCTGGAATCTGCTGCCGGCAGAGGCCGGGCCGCTCCAGACAGCGGACGCAGCCAGTCCTGCGTCCAGCTGGCAAAGCAGCGACTTTGAGCACCCTGTCACAGCGCTGTGGAATGATCCCTCGCAGGGCAGCCTGGGTGCCATTCGGACACTCCGGTATCTGCCGCTCACTCCGCGTCCCGCGCCTCCTGGCGGGCAGGCTCCCCAGATCCTTGTGCGCCACGCTGATGGCACGCCTGCCGCGCTGGAGTGGGGGGTCGGGTTGGGCCGGGTCGTTTTGTTTGACTCGGGGGTGACGCCGGAAATGACCAACCTTCCGCTGCATCCGGCGTTCGTTCCGCTGGTGCAGAGGCTGCTCGGTTATCTGACCCGATCCCAGGAAGCCCGTCTCTCGCTTTCGCCGGGCGAGTCATTCCGGCTCAATGTAGAGGGAGCACTCCGCGGCCGGGAGTTTTCCGTGATGATGCCCGACGGAACACGCCGGGGAGGAGGCCGTGTGGAAGCGGAGGGGGAGGATAGCGTGATCCGCTTTGGAGACACGCAAAGCGTCGGAGGATATCAGGTGTTCGTCGCCGGGGGCGAGCGACCCGTAGGCGCCTTTGCCGTGCAGCTCGATCCTGCCGAATCGAACCTTCGGCCGATCGATCCGACCGAACTCGCTGCGCTGACGAAACCTTCCGAGAAAAAAACGAGCGGGGTGGAATCCCGCTTGGTGATCACCAGGGAATTCTGGCCCGCATTGGTCGCCCTGGCCGCCGTATTGACTGTGATGGAGATGATTCTCGCCTTTCGTTTCAGCCGGGCTCGTTGACCCATGAAGACGCTTTTCCTTGCCGCCTCTGGAAATGAATGGAGCCTGTCCTTTGAGGGGATGGCCCCCGGTTGGGCATTTTTCCTGTTGCTGACAGTTGCCGTCGGGACATGGCTGGCCTATCGCCGATGGGTGCTGGAAATCAGTCCGGTGCGCCGCGTTGCGCTTAGCGCGCTGCGCATCGCGATCTTCCTCATCATTGCGATCCTGCTGGTCCGTCCCGTTTTGAATCTCACTCTGAACGAACCTGTGAGACAAAGCCTGGTTGTGCTTCTCGATACTTCCTCGAGCATGGCATTTGCCGACCGCCGCGATAAGCCGGATGATGTGAAGCGTGCCGCCATTGCCACGGGGCTCTTGAACCCTGCCAATGGTCTCCAGCAAAGCCTGCCGGAAAACATTGGAGCATTGAAGAACATCACGCGATGGGAGCTCTTGGAGAAGCTTGCCGTCAACGAGAAGCTGAATCTCTGGCCTCGCCTTGCGGCGCAGGCGGACCTTGTGTTCTTCCCCTTCGGGCGCAGTGCTTCCGATGCAGGTGGCCCCTCAGGCGGGCAGAGGCCGACGATCCAGGAGGTGGGGGCATTCTTTCAAAAGTTTCGTCCCGAGCAACCCGCCACCGCGATCGGCGATGCCCTCCGCAGTGCCATGCAGGATGGACGGCGGGTGGGGGGGATGCTCGTCATCACCGATGGGGCCAACAACTCGGGCTCCACCCCGGTAGAGGCCGCGGCCATGGCACGACAGGAGAATATTCCGCTCTTCGTTTATGGCGTGGGGGTGACGGCGGCACCGGATGTCATCGTGGAAAAAATCACCGTTCCACGGCTGGCCTTTGCCGGGGAACGTCTCGATGTCCGGGCGCGTCTGCGCGCTCAGGGCATGGAGAGCGCGAAGGTCATTGTCACTCTGAATGCCGACGGGTCCGCCGTGGACGAGCACGAGGTGGATATCGGTCCAGGGGGAGAGACCGAGGTGCTCTTTCATTTTGAGCCTGCCGAGACCGGTGTGTTGAAGCTGGAGGTCAAGGCGAACGTGTTACCGGATGAGGTGTCTTCAGAAAATAACGTCGCGACAGCATCCGTGAGGGTGACGGACCAGAAGTTTGACGTCTTTTTGATCGAGCAGGAGCCCCGATGGGACTTCCGCTACCTGCTGGCATATTTGCAAAAGGACCGGCGGCTGAACGTCCGGGCGGTCATGATCGACGGCGAACCCGGCCTGGCGAATATCGAGAACTCCCCCTTCCTGCCTGCACTGCCCGATGACCGTGAGGCGTTTTTCCAATCTCAGGTGCTGATCCTCGGGGATGTAAACCCGGCGGATCTGGGAGAGGATCGCATGGAGTTGATCCGCGAGTGGGTGGAGGCAGGCGGCGGCATTATCTTTCTTGCAGGCCCCAATTTCAATCCGACGGCCTACGCGGATACTCCGCTGGCATCGGTGTTGCCCATCGTGCCGGACTCCGCGATGGCCGCCGAGGAGGTGGCGCAGCGCTCTCCCGAGTCGTTTCGCCTGGAACTCACCCCGCAAGGGGAATCCTCCTCCTATCTACTGATGGACCCCGATCCGGAGGAAAACCGGCGCATCTGGGGGGAGTTTCCCGGCGTGCGATGGACTGCGCCGGTGTCACGTGCAAAACCCGGGGCCGAGGTGCTGCTCGTGGACCCCCGGCCGGAATCCGCCGCCCGGAATGGCCCTCGCCCGGTGGTTGCCTTGCAGGATTATGGCGCCGGTACCGCGGTGTTTATCGGGATGGACGCGACCTGGCGCTGGCGCAGCCGGACGGGTGAGAAATATTACTCCATCCTCTGGGGTCAGATCATGCAGTCGCTCTCTCTTCAGCTTCTGGAGGGCGGGTCAAAACTCACCCAGCTCAAGACCGTGAGGACGGAATACCAGACCGGCGAGAGCGTGGTCATTTCGGGAAACCTGTACGCGGAGGGCTTTCAGCCATTGATCGAGCCTTCCGTACCGGGAAAGGTGACCGTCGAAAACGACGGTCGGACCACGACGCAGACGGTGACGCTGACCACGGACGGAAGGGGGCTGTTTCACGGAGATTTCGTGGCGCGCACCCCAGGGCAGTACTCCTTTGCCACCGATCGTGATCCCGAGGCTGTGCTGAGGTTTTCCGTGACAGACCCCAATCTCGAGGCGCAGCAGACCGCGCTGAATGAACGGCTCCTTCAAGCCATGTCCTCGGTGGCTGGCGGACGCTTTCTGCGCGAGGAGGACCTGGATAAACTGCCGGGGTGGCTCCAGGAAAAATCCTCCACCGTCGCGGTGTACAAACGTCGCGAGATCTACAGGTCGGGCTGGTGGCTGGTGGCTTTGGTTGCTCTATTTTCCACGGAGTGGCTTGTGAGGAGGCTTAGCCAATTGAAATGAAAACAAAGACTGAGCCCCAGCCTTCGCTTCCCGCAGGAGAGCGTCTTGCTCTTCCTCAGGGGCTGCGCACCGTGCTCCGACAGGTGCGTCGGCGGCATGTGACCTTTACTCTGGCGGCCGGCTCGGCGGTTGTATTGACCGCTCTTGCTGCTCTCTGGCTGGTCCAGGGGCTTGCCGACTGGCTCTTTGGCCTGCCGTGGGTTGTGCGCTGCATTTTTCTGCTGGCCGATGCGGGCGTGATCGGGTGGCTTGCCTGGAGGGGGATAATCCTCCCGCTTTCGCGTCCTATGGACTCGGAGGCCATGGCCTTGCTCATTGAGCGGAGGATGCCGCAGTTTCGATCCGAGTTGATTTCCGCCGTGCAGCTTGCCGGGGGCGGCCCGGGGTGCATTCAGGGTTCCGTTGAGATGGTTCGGCGCTTGATCGCGCGTATCGCCAACAAGATCACCCATCTCGACGTGCCGCGAAGGGTGGTGCCGAAGGCAGGCCTGATCAAGTCGCTGAAGATTCTGGCGATTTCCGGTGTGGTCTTCTCCGGAGTCTTCGCGGGCTTTTATCCGCAATCTTTCACGCTGCTCCAGCGCCTGCTCCTGGCGAAGGTTCCCTTGCCCTCGCAGACGCGTGTCGTTCAGACCTCCGGAGACCTCGAGGTCGTCGAGGGCGGCGATGCCAGTCTTTTTGCCGTGGCTGAGGGAGTGCTGCCGAAGTCCGGGCGGCTGGTGGTGATTTTCGATGATGGAAGGAAAGATGCCGTCGTGGTGACGGAGGCGCCGGACCGGCGCGGATTCTATTCCTTTACCCTGCCGAATGTCCGGCAACCCTTCCGCTACCGGTTTGAAGTTGGCGACGGGGCAGGGGAGGACGGACGAGTCTCCGTCAAGATCGTGCCTTCGATCATCCAGACGCGCTTCACGCAGATTTATCCCGGGTATACGGGATTGGGGGAGACCCCGCTCTCGACGGGCACCCTGGCGCTCCTGGCGGGAGGCAGGCTTCGTATCGAGGGCGCTGCCAATCAGCCCATCAAGGTGGCCCGCATCGCATTGCAGGGCCCGGGCGGAGAGGCGACTGCTGAGGTCCTGGGAGGTGATCGGAGATCATTCCGGGCGGAGATCCCCGTATCATCCACGGATCTGAGCGGAGTGTCGCTTACGGTGGAGAATGACAAGGGAGAGATCTCCCAGCCGGTGAACGTGCGCATCGAGGTGCGGTCGGATAAACCTCCGGTCGTCAGCATCGTCAGTCCCCGCGCTGAGAAACTGACCGCGCAGGCCTCGGTCGTGATTCCCATCGTCTACACCGCAAAGGATGATTTCGGTCTCAGCCAGGTCGAGATCGCTTACGAAGTCTTCCGCCCGCAGACCAGGGATCAGGGTGATCCGCCGGCGGAACGAGGGAGGATTCCCTTGCCATTGCCGGAAAGCTCTGCCCCGCAGCGGTTCTCATGGGATCTGGGCAGGCTCCTGCCTCCGTTAACGATTGGCTCGACGGTCCGTTTTTCCATTGAAGCCCGGGATAACAATTCGTTTAGCGGACCCGGTTTGGCCTCCAGCCGGTCGCGGTTGATCCGTATCGTCTCGGACGAGGAAAAGCGCCTCGAACTCCTTGATGCCTTTGGCGATACCGCACGCAAGGTGGAATCTCTCATCAAGACTCAGGAGAAAATCAACGAATCGACCGGCACCGCCGTCAGAACCAATCGTTAGCCATGAAAACACCCCAAGCTCTGATTTGCGCCATCGTCGCAACATTTGCGGCTGCAGCGCACGCCGTGGAGAAATCCCCTGCTGCCTCCGCATACCAGGCCAGTGTGGCGCAGGACCAGGTCCGCAAGCAAACCCAGCGCATCCGCGAGGAGTTGCGGGCGCTTTTGGTGGAGTTTCAATCAAACTCCGTAGCCGGAAAGGAACTGACCCAGGGAAAGGCGATCCTCGATCAGCTCGACACCTTGAGCGACAAGGAAATGCTGGAAGTCGTGAAAACCCTCCGCGATGCGAGCCGCGCTCCCGACGTTGCCGGAGCCAATGCCCAGCTTGCCAGCGCCGGGACACGGCAGAAGAGCATTCAGTCCGCGCTGCAAACGATCGCAGACCGCCTTACCGCGCAGAAGGATGAGGCCTCCATGCGGCAGCGTCTGCGCGAGCTGGCCGTCCGGCAGACCTCTGCTCAGCGGCAGGGCGAGCTGATGGCTTCACGCTGGACGGAACCCGGTATCATTGCCATAGCCCAGGCCGAGCAGACTGCGATCAAGGACGAGGTGGATTCTGCATTGGAAACCTTGCAGCGGCTTTCCCGGGCTCGCAGCCAGTCTGCCGCCGCCTTTGCCGCGGCATATTCCATCGCAGCGACCGGTCGTCTATCGGACCAGGTCGGGCTCGCGACCTCCGAGACAGCGGCAAGTCATTTTGCCGAGGCGGTGAACCCCCAGAGCCAGGTGGTGGCGGTGCTCCGGCAGATGATTGACGGCCTGAACAAGACGCGCACCCCTCAGGAGCGCATGCGCGAGCTTGCCACCCGGATGAAAGAGCTCGCTTCTGACCAGAAGCAGCTCGCGGACTCCACGCAGAAGTCATACGTCGGCGCGCAGGCGGAGATCGCAAAACGCCAGGCCGACATCGCCGACGAACTTTCCATCCTCAAGGAGGAGGTAAAACAAATGAGCCCTCAGGCCGGGGCCAAGGCCGAGGCGGCGCAGAGCCAGACGGACTTCCTCAGCGATCGCCTCGCTCAGGATCGCACGCTGATCGACAAGGTCGAAGGCAAGCAGGATGTCATCCAGCAGCAGAAAAACGCTGCGGAAAATATCGCGAGCGTAGCGAATGACCTGAAGGCGATGGAACGTCAGATGGCTGGCTCCGGGAAGGACTCGTCCTCCCAGGGGTCGGCTTCTTCCGACCCGCAATTTGCCGCCATCCAGGACGCTGCGAACAAGGTGATGGAAGCCAAATCGCAACTGGCGCAGGCGCAGGCGAATTCCCAAGCACACAAGGGCGGAGAAGCCCAGGCCAAGCTGGATGCCGCATCCCAGGCGCTTGCCGATGCCGAGAAAAGCGCGGCACAGGCCGGAGACTCGGTTGGCAAGGATGTCGGTGAGAACCTGGAAGGCGCACAGAATGATGCGAAGCAAGGCAAGGAACAGCAGGGAGCGGGCAATGAAATGATGGCCGGTCACAATATCAATGAAGCTCAGAAAAAAGCTGACGCCGCCCTGGCGGGCCTGCAAAAGGCGGCCAATGCACTCGCCGGAGCCAATGGCGCCCCGCCTCCTGGCCACGGGGACGGCATGGAACTCGGAAAAGGCGGGGCCGGGCCGCTCAATGGAGGCACGGGCAATCCGACTGGTGGAGGCGCGTTGCTCACCGACGTCTCGGCCACCAGCGGTATTTCGCCGGCGGAGCGAGCCGCCTTGTCTCTGCTCCAGCGCGAAAAGCCTCCGGTCGAGTATAATGAAATGGTGCGCCAATACCTGAAGAACCTCGCGGAAGGCGAGATGCCGGGACAATGATCTGCTCGCGTCTGTTTCTTTCCAGCCTGCTGGCCCTGGCTGGTGTCTGCTCTCTTTCCGCCCAGTCCCCGGCGTCGTCGGCCTTTGGGTCGACGGAGACGGATGGGAGCGCACTCATCGGCATCTTTTACGACTTCAAGCAGAACCAGAAGGGGGAGCCGATGAAGGCGGATTACTTCCGGACGGTCGGCGAGTTTCTCAAGAGCGGCTGGGAGGAGAGTGTGCTGAGCCCCTTCTTCCGGGTGACCCGCCCGATCTATGGCACGCAGGTCTTCATTCCCAACATGGGGGCGGGAGCGGGTCCCATGGCATTTCATGTCGAGGACGTCGTGCGCCCGGAGCAGTGGATCGTTGTGTATAAGGGCCAGGTGTCTCCCCCGGAGGATGGCACCTATCGGTTTGTGGGCATCGCCGACGATGCCCTGGCGGTGGCGGTGAACGGGAAGACATCTCTTGTTTCGCACTTCGGCGGGTGGGCTGATACGAGCGGCTGGAAGGAACCGGAGGACGCTCCCAACATTCGCCTCAGCGTAGGCAAACTACGCTTTGGCGACTGGTTCGAGGCAAAGAAAGGCGAACCCATCGACCTGGATATCCTGATCGGTGAATATCCCGGCACGGCTTTTGGAGCTTGGTTGATGATCGAGAAACAAGGTGAAAGCTATCCGACTGAGGACGTGCCCGGCTCTGGCAAGGTTCCGGCATTTCCGGTCTTCCAAGTGCGCGCCCAGCCCGTTCCGGAGGGCAAATATCCCATGCCTTACTCCGTCCCGGCCCAGCCCTGGACCTGTCATCAGTAGAGCGTTGGCTGTCGTATTTTGCCACGGACCTTTGGCGCGATCTTGCCTCTCAGGGTGAGACCTATCATTCTGCCCGAGGTTATTCCCGATGCCTGATGCCTAAGGTTTGCCCTCCTTGCTCCGCACGCGATGGTGAAGCGCTGAGCCACAGTGTCGATGCTGCGACTTTGGATGGTTGCCCGGCAGGTGGATCGGACTTTGCTTGAATTTTAGTATCAAAATGCCACTTTTATCTTGAAAAGATTTCACGCGTGTGCCTAATTGATCCCGTTAGTTCAACCCCCACCTCTTCCCCAAAACTATGAATCTCATTCGAACTCTCTTCGTTGCTCCGATATTGGCGGCTAGCCTCGGTTCCGTAAGTGCCCAGACGATTATTGGTGCAGGCAATTTTGTTTCCACAGGAAGCAATCAACCTTTGGACGCCACTTCCCTAGGCCTTTCGACGAACTCTCCCGGGGGCCTTTGGGTGTGGGGGGCCGGTTGGAGTTGGGCTGCCCCTCAGGTGAATGCGACCTGGCTCGGAGGCGTTCAAAATGCCGTTTACCTGGCGGAGGAAAACACCGTGGCAAGCCTGACCTTGGGATCGAGCGGCGGCTATACCAAGCCGGTCGAGTTTACGATTACTTCCAGCATTATCCTGTCGGGTCAGATGTCGAATAACGTTGGTTTGCTTGGTTTTTGGTCTGTCCAGCCGACCCAGTCCAACGGAGCTAGCAGCCTTGCAAACTTTACCGGATTTACATTCGACGAGACAGGGACTCTCCGGCTGTACTCCGGTGGCACGGACACCGGCCTTTCTGCCTCGCTGGGCACTGTCTCCGAGGATGTATACTATACCCTGAGCTATACGGTGAATACGGCGACTGGCGGGGTTTCGGGGATCACGTTTGGCGGGAATGCGGTGTCAGGGTTTTCTACCACAGCCTTCACGGATTCCGCGACGAGCTACGTGGGAGTCGCCTCTGGCGGTCACTCCCGGGTTGGCTTTAGCGAGTTGACGGTGGCGGCTGTTGTTCCCGAGCCCGGTGCTACTTCGATGATCCTGATTGGCGGGATTGGCTTGGTCCTGCATCTGCGCCGGGTGCGGCGGAGTGCCTGAGAGTCCGGTCACGCCTCGGGCCGGTCAGTACGTTTCACGGCTTGTGTAGAGCGATTCGCCGTTATGAAATCATTAGCTTACAGTTTCTTGCTGGCTGGCTTGCTTGTCGGCGGTCATGCCTGGGCCGCGGAACTGGTCTCAGCCTCATTTTCCAGCGGAGAGACTCAGGAAAGCCTGACGGGCATGAGTCCGGATGATTCCGCATTGAAGCCGGATGGTTCCAATGTGTCGGGAGAAAACTGGATTCTGGCAGGCGGTGGCGGCTTTGATGTGTGGCAGCGCGACAATGCGGCGCGCATGCACAATGGCGGCTCGGTCGCCGCGTCTCTCGCGGGCAACGCGGCAAAGTCGCTGGTGACCATCACGGCGGAGTTTACCTTTGAGCATCCTGCTACCGAGGGAAATTCCGACGATGCCTCGGGGTACGATCTCGCTGCGCTCAAGGCAGGATATGCGCTGCTGGGATTTTACTCCACGGTCCCCAAACAGCAGTTTGGGGATGCTTACAAAGGCTTTACAGGGTTTCAGCTAAACTACGATGGAAGCCTCCAATTGGTGGTCGCGGGCGAAAAATCCGGTGCGCCCATCCCCTTCGGCGGCCAGTTTGATCCGACCCAGCCTTATCTTTTCACTTATACCGTGGATACCGCGACCGGGGCGGTAACTAGGGTCTCTCTGGGTGACAGTACGGCGCGTTACGATATCTCCACCACGGCATTTGCGGGAGACGCTGTTTCGTTTGCTGGTTTTGGCGGCAGCGCAGGCAATCAGCCTTTGTTCGTCGAGGTACGCAATTTCTCGGTTTCTGCCGATCCGCTTTAGCGCATCCGCGGGTTGTTCGCCGGGCAACGGGAGGCTCGTTCTCCGTCTTCAGTTTGCCCGCAGGCAGGCCTGATTCATTGTTTCTCAGTGGTCTGGGTGGGAGGCGCGTCTGGAGTTCTCCTGGCGCGTCTCCCATTTTGCCCGGGAGATCGTGAGAGGTCGTCGCTACGCGGGAGCGTCTGCTTTTTGCAGGAGCAGACGGTGTACTCCCGGTCCGAAGGTCTTGTGCTCCGATGGAAAATCCGGAGGCGCCGAGAGGATTCCTTCCGCGCCCTTGGGTACGGTAAGCTCCAGCGCGAGGGCACGATCCTCCAGGGTCCAGCGAATACCCGTCCTGCCGCAGGGCGCATCCAGACTGGCTTGCGCGTGAGAAATTGAGCCGCCCGGGCGAGGACGGAAAATGATGCGGCGATAACCGGGCGCGATGGGGTCTGTGTCCAAGCCTGCCACGGTGCGATACATCCATGCTCCCACTGCCCCGTAAGCGTAGTGATTGAAGGAGTTCATGCTTTTGTCCTGAAATCCTTTTTCCGGCGTCCAGCCATCCCAGCGCTCCCAGATGGTGGTAGCTCCGTTTTTGACAGGGAACAGCCAGGAGGGAAATGTCTCCTGCTCGAGCAGCTTATAGGCGATGTCCAGGTGGCCGGTGGATTCAAGGGCGTCGAGGATGTAGGGCGTGCCCACGAAGCCTGTGGCGAGATGAAACTCGCGTTTCTCGATGTCTCTCACCAGCGCTGCGCCGGCAGTCGCGCGATGAGCCTCCGGGATCAGTCCAAAATGCAGGGCGATGGCGTACGCTGTCTGTGTACCCGAGGTGAGCAGGCCATCGGCTGTGACGAACCGGCGCTGAAAGGCCTGTACGATCCTGCCGTGGAGCGCGGTGTATTTCCCGGCGTCCTGCCGGCGTCCGAGGACGAGCGCGATCTTGGCCATGAGATCCGCGTTATTGGCGTAGAAGGCCGTGCCGATCAGGTCCTTCGGCGTGGTGCCTTCCACCTTGGGCGCGCTGTCGAGAGACAGCCAGTCGCCGAACCCGCCCCAGGGATCAACATCGGGATGGCTCCTGATGTGGTCCTTGCAGCGGTGATTTGCGAGAAAATCCATGTACCGTTCCATGGACTCGTAGTGATCGGCGAGGATGCCGGTATCGCCATAGCAGAGATAGACGGTCCATGGGCAGATGATCGTCGCATCCGCCCAGGCCGGCCCGCCGTCTTCGATATTGACCGCGACATCGGGAGCGACCGGCGGCACGGCCCCATTTGGCTTTTGGGCGTCCCGGATGTCCTGCATCCACTTCCGGAAAAAGCCGCGTACGTCCATATTGAAGCAGGCGGTGCGGGCAAAGACCTGTGCGTCGCCGGTCCAGCCGAGTCGCTCATCGCGTTGCGGACAGTCGGTCGGGATTTCGAGGAAGTTGCTTTTCTGCCCCCAGACGATATTGCTCTGCAGCTTGTTCAGCAGGGGATGGGAGCACGAAAAGGAACCGATCAGCGGAGTGTCGGAGTGCAGGACAATGCCGGTGACCTCAAGGGAATCGCTCTCCGCCATTCCGCTGACATTCGCGTACCGGAAGCCGTGAAAGGTGAATCGAGGCTCCCATGTCTCCGTCTCCCCACCGCGGCAGGTGTAGTGGTCCACTGCGGTGGCCGTGCGGAGGTTTTCCTCGTACAGGGTGCCATCTGGATTGAGCACCTCGGAGTGTCGCAGGGTCAGGGTCGTACCACGTTTTGCTCGGATCTTCACACGGAGGCGTCCGCTGAAGTTCTGCCCAAAATCGAAGCGGACGCCGCCGTCCAGCCACGGCTCCATCTTGCGGCTGGCCACGGGAGTCAGCTCGGAAATGCGACGCACGGGTGGAGCTGCGCTTCGCACGAGGGAGATCGCGGGATCGGGAGCCAGTCGCACGGGCCGCCAGGCGCTGTCGTCGAACTCCGGCCCGGACCAGCCCTCCTGCTCCAGCGTGGCGTCGTAGGATTCTCCTCGGAGCATGTCGCTTAGCAGGATCGGTCCGGTCTCGGTTTTCCAGGTGAGATCAGTGGCGATCTCCGTGACCGCGCCGTCGAGGGTCTGCACGGTCAGCACGGCCGCGAGTTGCGGCCGGTCGCCATAGTGCTGCCGTGCATCCCAGGCGAGAAATCCGCTGAACCATCCGTCGGCCAGGATCACCCCGAGTGTGTTGGCTCCCGCCTTGATCGCGCTGGTTACGTCGTAACTCTGGTAAGCCACCCGCTTCCCGTAGTCCGTCCATCCGGGAGCGAGAACATGGTCGCCAATGCGCTGGCCGTTTATTTCCGCTTCATACACGCCGAGGGCCGTGATGTGCAGGGTCGCCTGCCGCGCTGGAGCGTGGAGCTCGAAGCTCTTGCGGAAATAGGGAACCGGTACCGGTGTGCGGGGAGCGCCACGAAGGGGTGATGAAATCCATTGAGTGGAAAGAAATGGGGAATCCACTCCTGCAGCCTAGAAAGCCGCATCGAATAACGCGACGAAAAAAGAGAATCAAAAAATGTCTTAAAAATATAAAAAATAACAAAACGAAACGAAAAATATGGAAATTCGGGTTTGAATGTTTCACTGTGCCGTTGGCCTGAGCGGTGTTTGGGGTTTGTGTCGGGGGCTCCGACAGCATGAGGAACGAGAGCGACCGCGCGGCGTGTGAACTTTGTTATGTTAAAGCATCCCAGATTGACGGAGACCCGCATCGAGCGGAGCCTGGAACGTCTCGCGACGGAGATCTACCCGGAGCGTCTGCCGATTCAGGTGGAGGCATGGCATGTCGGCGGCGAGCCGGTGTCACTTGAGATGGCAATGCAGGGGGACTATCGTCCCTTTTCGGTTGGCGAGGCCTGGGGTCCTGCGTGGGATACGAGCTGGTTCCGGGTCAGTGGGCAGGTGCCTTCCGACTGGGATCGCAGCGCAAGCGTGGTGCTGTTCCAACTGACCGACCAGGGCAAAGAGGGGTTTACGGCAGAAGGGTTGGTCTATCAGTGCGGGCGGCCGGTTTTTGCCATCAATCGCGCGCGCAATGAGATCGATCTCACCGCATGCCTGGAAGCCGACGGCCGGTTTTCCTTTTATATTGAAGCGGCTGCGAACTGGGCCATCCCCGACGGGAGGCTTACGGAGATCAAGCCCGGGCCGCTCTTCTTTCTGGTCCAGGCGGAACTCGCCCTTCGGGACGATGCGGCGCGAGCTTTGTATTTTGACTTCCAGGTTGCGGCGGAAGCCATGTCGGTCTTCCCGGAGAACAGCCAGCGCCGCGCGGAACTGCGCTGTGCGCTGAACGCGGCGGCAAATCATCTCGACGCCGGAAGTCCGGAGCGCCTCCTACGAGCTCGTGCGGAGCTGACGCCATTGCTGGCGCGGCGGAATGGTGAAACCGTCCATCGGCTTTCCGCCATCGGGCATGCCCATATTGACACGGCCTGGCTGTGGCCGCTGCGGGAGACGATGCGAAAATGCGCCCGCACGTTCTCCACCGCCGTGGCCTACATGGACCGGTATCCCGAGTACATCTTCGGGTGCTCGCAGGCGCAGCAGTACGCATGGATGAAGGCACACTATCCCGAGATCTATGCCGGGATCGTGGAAAAGGTGAGGAGCGGCCAGTGGGAGCCGATCGGTTCGATGTGGGTCGAGGTCGACTGCAACCTGGCCTCGGGTGAATCGCTTATCCGGCAGATCCTGTATGGTAAGAAGTTTTTCCGGGAGGAGTTTGGCGTCGAGACGAGGGATGCCTGGGTGCCGGATGTCTTCGGCTACTCAGCAGCCATGCCGCAAATCCTCAAGGGCTGCGGCATCGACGCCTTTGTGACCCAGAAGATTTCCTGGAGCCAGTTCAACAGATTCCCGCATCAAACCTTCCTTTGGGAAGGACTCGATGGGACTCGCATCTTCACGCATTTCCCGCCGGCCGACACGTATCTCGGGATCATGAACCCCCGGGAGCTGATGTTCAATCTCACCAACTTCCAGGAACATGGGCGGGCCAGCCGATCGCTCTACATCTACGGCCATGGCGACGGCGGCGGCGGGCCGGACATCCCGATGCTGGAGCGCGCGAGGCGGTTACAGGACTTTGAGGGGCTGCCCCAGGTGCGGCAGGAGAAAGTGAGCGACTTTCTGCCCAAGGCCATTGCTGATGCGGCGGACCCCGCTGTGTGGGTGGGGGAGCTTTATCTCGAGCTTCATCGCGGCACGTACACGACGCATGGCGCGACGAAACGCGGCAATCGGAAGTCGGAGTATCTCCTGCGTGATACGGAGTTTGCCGAGTGCCTGCGGCTCCACTTCGCGCCGCACTCCGAAGAAAAAGCGGTCGATCCTCCGCGGGCGGTGTATGATGTCACCGGCCTGGGAGCGGATGATCCGCACCGCCACGCGCACGCGCTGGAGCGCGCCTGGAAGCTGCTTTTGCTGAACCAGTTTCACGACATCATCCCGGGCTCCTCGATTCGCTGGGTCTATGAGGATAGCGCGAGGGACTATGCCGCCATCACCGCGCTCGGGCAGTCTGTCCTCGCGGGCGCGCTCGACGCCATCGATGCGCAAGTCAATACATCGGGTGTGCTCTCGCCGGTGCGTCTCTTCAACCCTCTGGGCTGGGAGCGGCGGGAGGTGCTCGGTCTTCCCTCGGGACGCCTGCGGGAGGTGAATGTGCCTGCCTGTGGCTATGCGGTCGTCTCGGACGCCGGGCTGCCTGCCGCGCCGGTCACGCCGGTGACGGTGACAGCCATCGAAGGCGGATGGCTTATGGAGAACGGACTATTGCGGCTGACCGTGGATGCAAGCGGTTCACTGACCAGCGTGTGGGATGTCGCGGCGGATCGCGAGGTCCTGGCCGAGGGGGCCTGCGGCAACGAGTTTCACCTGCATCCTGACCAGCCCAATGTGGCCGATGCCTGGGATATCGACATTTTCTACAAGGAACAGGTCGAGATCTTGTCCGGCGCCCAGGTGACTCTGGAATCCTCCGACCCCTGGCAGGCGGCGCTGCGTGTCGAACTGTCGTTTGGCGCTTCGCGTCTGACGCAGCGCATCGTCCTTACCGCCGGTTCACGGAGGGTGGATTTCCCCACCGAGGTGGACTGGCACGAGAGCCATCGTCTGCTTAAGGTGGCCTTTCCTGTCGGCATTCACGCAGCCCAGGCTACTTATGAAACCCAGTTCGGGCATCTCCAGCGGCCGACCCATTATAATACAACCTGGGACATGGCTCGCTTTGAAGTCTGTGCGCATAAATGGGCTGACCTTTCGGAGGGCGACTACGGAGTCGCCCTGCTGAACGACTGCAAATACGGGTATGATATTCATGGCTGCGTCATGCGCCTTAGCTTGTTGCGCAGCCCGACAGCCCCCGACCCCGTAGCCGATCGCGGGCGACACCATTTCACCTACGCCCTGCTGCCTCACGCAGGTGATTTCCGCGCCGGGCGGGTCGTTGAGGAGGCTTACGAGTTGAATGGACCTCTCCACCTGCGAGCCCTGGAGTCCCATCCGGGTGCGCTGCCTACGCAGGCCTCGTTTTTCTCCCTCGACCGCCCGGGGTTGGTGATCGACACGATCAAGCCCGCGGAAGACGGCGAAGGCATCATCGTGCGTCTCTACGAATCCCGCGGTTCTCGCGGCAGGTATGTCCTGCGCACGAGCCTGCCTGCGGTGAGTATTGCCGAGACCAATCTCCTGGAGGTCGATCGCACCACCCTGCCGCTGAGCGATGGAGAAGTTTCGCTCAACGTCCGTCCCTTCGAAATCCTCACTCTGCGCCTTCGTTTAGCCTGATCCCCCAATGACGAACCCCGACCAACTCACGCTGCATCTCCTGCCCAATGCCCACCTCGATCCCGTATGGCTCTGGGATTGGCGCGAGGGACTCAGCGAAGGAATCACCACCATCAAGACTGTGCTGGAGTTGATGGATGAATTCCCCGAACTCACCTTTCTCCGCGGAGAGGCCGTGATCTATCAGCATCTGCAGAAGCAGGCTCCGAAGATGTTTGACCAGGTCCTCGAGCGTATCGCCGAGGGACGCTGGGATGTCGTTGGAGGCACGCATGTGCAGCCAGATTCCAACCTGTGCTCC
The DNA here is from genome assembly GCA_017305195.1 of Verrucomicrobiota bacterium. Lineage (GTDB taxonomy): Bacteria > Verrucomicrobiota > Verrucomicrobiia > Chthoniobacterales > Terrimicrobiaceae > Terrimicrobium. The sequence continues at coordinate 48,128 of JAFKMU010000067.1, forward strand.
GCGGAAACCCTCTGCCGCCATTTCGAGACATCCCTTGCTTGGTTTGAGCGTGAGGTAGGCGTCCGCCCCTCGATCGCATGGCAGGCGGACAGCTTTGGCCACTCGGCGGGGTGGCCGAATGTCCTGTCTTCTTTCGGCATGGAGGGGTTTTGTTTCTCCAGGCCGCAACGGGCTCAGTTTCCCATGGAATCTCCTGCTTTCTGGTGGAGCAGCGACCATGCCGACCGCCTTCTGTGTTACCGGCAGCACTGGCCGTGGTATTGCAGCGAACGGTCCAATATCTCCGAGGTGCTCGACACAACGCTCCAGGGAGCCATCGCGCAGTCATTTCGCCACGCCGGGGCGTTGATCGGCCTGGGAAACCACGGCGGTGGTCCCACGCGCCAGCATCTGTCCGAGATCGAGGCCTGGCGGCGGCGGCATCCCGAGGTGAAAGTGAAGTTCTCGACGCTCACCGGATTCTTCCGGTCTTTGCGCGAAGATGCGGCAACAGCGGTTGCTCCTGTCGTGAGGGGGGAGCTGGGTTTTTGTCTGCGAGGCTGCTATTCCTCCGTGCAGAAATTCAAGGCGGTTTACCGAAAGGCGGAAAACCTTGTGCGCGAGGCCGAGGTGGCGCAAAGCGCCCTTCTCCCGACAGGTGGAGACGGTCGGCTCGACGAGGCCTGGGATAGTGTGCTCTTCAACAGCTTTCACGACATCCTTCCCGGAACAAGCATCGAGCGGGCGATGGATGATCAGATGCATTGGACGGGTCTCGCTCTGTTTCACGCGCAGCGAGCGCGGTTTGAAGCGCTCAATGGGCTGGCTTCCCGGGTGGATACGCGGGTGCCGCGCCCCTCGGCCAAGGATGCGCCTGCCGATGTGCCGCTCTTGATCTGGAATCCTCTCCCGTATGAGGTTTCGGGACCGGTCGAGATCGAGGCTGCCCTGGATTACCGGCCTCTCTGGCAATACCATCACAGGCCCGAGGATGTGCCCTTCACACTCAGGGATCCCGGCGGACGGACCATCCCGTTTCAAGAGATCGCGACCGAGCACGGTTCCATGATAGACGTGGCTTGGAGGAAGCGGGTGGTGGCACGTCTCACCGTGCCAGCGCTGGGCTGGAAGGTAGTCCGGCTCGGCCTCGCCAAGACAAAGCCGGTTTTCCGGAAGAGGGCCTCCGACTGTTCCGCGCGGGGAGGGCTTTCTCCGCGCATAGGCAATGATCTCTGGGATGTGCGCGTCGATGCCGGCAAACAGCAGCTCGTCGTCAAGCGAGGGGGCAAGGTGTTTCTCAACGGGCCGCTGCGTCTGCTGACGGTGGAGGATCCGTTTGGCTCCTGGGGTGGCATGAACGAAGAGGAGGAGTCCTTTCAGCTCAATACGATCCGTGAAAACTGGGTGCTCCAGCAGCACAGCATACTGGAGAATGGCCCGGAACGCTCCCGGCTCTGGACGCGCTGGAGCGGAGGAAACTCCTGGGTGGAGCTGACCTTTGATGTCTGCCGCGACCAGGATTGCCTCACTCTGAACGGTCGCCTACTCTGGAACGAACGCAGCGCGCGGCTGGTGCTTGCGATCCCCTCCGTCGGCCCCGCGACCTGCGACGTGCCCGCCAGCATCGTGGAGCGGGAAACGCCGGGGCAGGTGCCCACCGGCCGCTGGTGGCAGCGACGCAATACTCGCGGTGCCACAGTCGGCCTGGCTAGCGATGTGCTGCGCGATACCAGCTTTCAGAAAGGCGAGACCCGGCTCACCCTGGCTCGCGCCACGCGCTATGCCAACGATGTACCGACTGCTCCCGACGAGAAGCCCTGGGTGGCTGTCACGGATTGCGGAGAGCTGAAGTTCCGCCTCGCCCTGTTTGGCGACGGTGTCGATCCCGACTCGGTGGCGGATTTCCTGGATCACCCTCCCACGGTATTGCCTGTCACCCCGAGCCCCGGCGACCTGCCTGAGAGCGGCTCGTTCGGCTGTCTCCAACCCTCCGGAGTCCAGCTGCTGGCCCTGCGAAAGACCGGGCCGAGCTTTTCGCTGCGGGTGCAAAACCGGACGGGGCGCGATTGCGACGCGTATTTCCAGAATGGACAGGCCCGATATCCTCTTGGCCGTCTGGCTCCCGGACAGATCGTTACCAAGACGCTGGAAATCGGCCCACTCGGATGAAAGCATCGGCGGAATACCGTGTCGGTTCGTTAAGCTATACCCGGCCAAAGCTTGCCGTCCTGCTCTTCTGGCTGCTGTGGGGGGATTTCTGCTACGTCCTCATGGAGGCGGTCACCCCCAGCATCATGCCCCTGCAGTTCAAGGCCCTCGGTGCTTCGAATGTCACGATGTCGCTGGTGCTTTCCACCATCCCGTGGACGATGGGAATGATCCTCAACCCGGTGATCAGCTTTAAAAGCGACCGCTTTCGCAGCAAATGGGGCCGCAGGATTCCGTTTATCGCGGCAACGGTGCCTTTTCTCGTCCTCTGCCTGATCGGTCTCGGTTTCGGTCGTCAGGCGGGAGCGTTCATTTCGGCACATGCCGGGAACTGGCTCGGAAGCCTCTCGGCGAATACAGTTTCACTGATCCTCATGTCGGGCCTGTTCGTGGCTTTTTCGTTCTTTAATGTCTTCGTCAATTCCGTCTTCTGGTACCTTTTCAACGATGTGGTGCCGGAGAGGCTCCTCGCCCGCTTCATGTCTTGGTTCCGCATGGTGGCGATGATCTCGGTCTCTCTTTATAATCTCCTCATCTTTCCCTTTGCGGAATCCCATACGACGGAGATCTACTGCGGTGCGGCTCTTCTGTATCTGGTGGGTTTCGGAATGATGTGCCTCAATGTACGAGAGGGCTCCTACCCGCCGCCGCCGCCGTATGCCGGGGATCGGTCCGGGTTTGTCGCCGCAGTGAAGACTTATGCCCTCGAGTGCCACTCGCTTTGGCACTACTGGTATCAGTTTCTGATTACTGTTCTCGGTTCGATCGCCGGAGGGGGAGCGATGTTCATGGTTTTCTTTTATCAGTCAACCGGACTGGATCTCGCCCAGATTGGCAAAGTGAATTTTGCCATCACCCTCTCCACCTCGCTCTTGATCCTTGGCTCCGGCTGGCTGGCCGACCGGTATCATCCGATTCGTATCGTGCTGGCCGGTTCCTTGATGCAGGTTTTTCTGGTGCTGCCGATCATGATGATCTGGCTGTTCTGGCATCCGCCGGCGCAGACGGCCTTCTGGGCATGGATCGTGATCTCCGTTGGGCTGGTCGCCCCCATGACCGCGCTTCTCGGAGTGTGGGATCCGCCGCTGTTCATGAGGCTGTTTCCGCGGGATCGCTACGGCCAGTTTTGCTCGGCCAATGCATTGTGGCGAGCGTTCGGGTTTATCCTGGGAGGATTGCTTGTCGGCGTCTTCCTCGATGTGATGAAGAAATTCTTCGGAGAGATGGATGTCTATCGGCTCCTGCCGGTTTGGCAGCTTGTCTTTATGATACCTGCTGTCTTCCTTACATTTCGGCTCTATCGTAGCTGGAAGCGATTCGGGGGTGATGATGCTTATGTTCCGCCCCTGCCGGAGGCTGCTGTGGCATCCGGCAGGCAATCCCGTCTGGAACCGGAGGCAGACGACTCAGTGTGATACCGCAGCGTCGCTGAGCGTCTTCTGGAACTCCCGGTCGAGGTATTCGGCGAAGGAAAGGTTTTCCTTGGCCGCGCGTTCGGCGATGGCCTGATATTCCCTCAACGTGATCTGGCGTTTGAATTCCAGCGATACGGCCTTCGGAATGTCCTGCCATGCGGTGCGGGCCTTTGCTATCTGCGCGTCTGTCAGACCCAGCGTCCGCAGCACGACCTCGGCCATCAACTGATCGCCCTGAGGTCCCATGTGGATGCTGTCGCAAGTCAGGTAATAGTCCTTGTTCCAGCGAGGTGCGGAAGCCGCTTTCGCCTCCGGCACCGCTTTGAGCATGGCGGCATTGACGTCGGCGAGCATCAACTTCTTGTCCTTCGCCAGCTCGCGCAGGAAGTCGTTGTATGGCGCGAGGTTCTTATTGGTGTACTCATCCGGGTTTTCGGAGATCATTGTCGCGGTCAGGATGATTGGCTTTACCCCCGCAGCTTGGGCTTTCTCCACGATGGCCAGGATGTTGGCCTTATAGCGCTCCAGCGGTACTCCGGCGGCTCCTTTCAGTACGTCGTTGACTCCGCAGCTCAACGTCATGAAATCGGGCTTTTTGGCCAGAATGTCTGCATCGAGCCGGGCGAGCATGTCATCCGAGGTGTTGCCTGCGATTCCTGCCGGGATCGTCTCGACCTCGATGCCGTTAAGCTTGAGAGCGGCGGTCACGAGGCTCACGTATCCGGCGGTGTTGGACGCACCATACTGGGTGATCGAATCACCGAGGAACGCGAATTTTTTTCCCGACGCGATGACTGGATCGGCCTGGGCGGAAGTGAACGCGATGACTAGCACGAGAAGGGTAGGAATTCTCATAGATGTAAAGCTTTACATCTATGATGGAAATGTAAAGTTCATAGGCGGAAGAGGCACTTGAAAATGCCTTATGCGAGGTTGGAGGCTGTCCGATAAGTCGGGATGGACATGCTGGGGGAAGAGGTTTTTGTCAGTGACGAGCAATGGGAGGTATGGTGTGGTGGTCTTCCTCCTGACAGCGCAAATCATAGCGGGCGAGGGAACCTGGTTCGCTTGGAGCGTTCTTGTCTTCGGCGGTACTATTTCCTCCGCACGCTCGACCGTCTGCGCCGCTAAACAATGAACAGAAAACTCGAGCGCATTGAGCGAAAGGAATATCCGGTTGAATTCGGCTGGCTGATGATGCCTGGACTGATTCAGATCAAGCAGTCGAAGACAGGTCTTTTAGGCAAGGGAACCATGGCAATCGAAGGCAGCGAACTCGTCCTCCCGGAAAGATGCTGTGGAACGTTTGGCTCCGGCTCCTTGCCTACGTGGCCATGGCCGCCGTGCTACTGCTCGCAGTCTGGATCCCGGTGATCGATGTTTTGAAGCTGGTCGGCCCGCCGCCATTGCTCCCACCAGACGCCTCAGCCGGTGAGATTTTGGTCGCATGGGTAGGGATGAAAATCGCCGCCCTGTACACTCTGGCACTTTGAGAAACTGGACGCGCTGGCCTGGAATCATCCGGTACTCCAGGGCCGCCAGAGACTGTATGCCATGCACTGCGGCGCGCGCCGTGAGCTGGGGACGCGCAGCCGATCAGCGGAGGATGACGCGGCCGTTGCTCATGAGCCAGGGATCACGGCGTGCGAGTTCTCCGATGGAGTCATTTCCTTCGGGTCGGCAAAGACGTTTTGGTATCAAAACGCGGACGCTGCATTTTCGCGTCGATGGACTCGCGCAGGATCGGGAGCGCTGGACGTTGCTTCTCCATTCCTTTGACCATCTCCAGCTAGGCGCGAGATATCGGGTATCGATCGGCAAGGATCATCGCCCCGTCGGCACCTGGGATGTTCCTGCAGGGTGGGATGCCGCAGAGGCATTTTATCCCGTTGAGCTGACGCGGGCGGATTTTACCGCGACCGGGCGACTGATCGTACACATCGAATCCGACCAACCGCCTCTCGTTCACTGGTGGAAGGACGGTGGATTCGTCGCTGCGCTCCACGCATTTTGGATTGCGGGATGATACGCCGACAGGCAACAGCAAACTCGGTTTTCTGAGTTCGTTTTCTTCCATGGTCCGAAACTTCCTGAGCTGCGATTGGGGCACCAGTCATCTGCGTCTCCGTCTTGTAGAAACCGCGACACTCCGTGTTTTGGCCGAAATGAAAACGGGCGATGGGGCATCATCAATCAGGCTGGCCCGGAGACAGAACGAGGAGCCAGATTTCCACACCTTGCTTGCCTGCGCCCGACAACTCTTAGGCAATCCCGAGCCCGATCCGAGGCATGCCTCGTCTCTGGAATGGCTTCATCGAGCATCGGTTGGATGGAGCTCCCTTGGTTGGGATATCAGTTTAGAAGATTTAAGCATTATGGAGGTTTTCTACGGCTTCGTTCTACGGTCGAGCGAGTTTCTCATGGAAGAACGTGAAAAGCATCGCAACGCTACGAAATCCTCATTTCCTTCAATCTGAGGAATTTGCAAAGCTATGAAAAGTAATGCAAATCGCTGAAAATCAACGATTTGAATTTAGAAGACCGGGGCTCTATCCACTGAGCTACGGGCGCAAATTGTTGATAATCAAGATATTTATCTGGCCGCTTTCGCCGTCCATTTGATTTGTTCTGCGGTGCAGACGGAAAATCCGCTCCACTATACCCAAAAATGATGGGTTAAAACAGCTCCAGCAGAACCTCATTCGGCAAGGCGAGAGTGGTCGGTACTGAATGGCGGTAAGATAAGGCCGGTTTGGGAGTATTTTGCCCTGTTGGAGTGCGTCTCAGGTGGAGATCTGGCTTGCCGCCGCCCGATTTCCCTCTCCCCAGGCGACTCTCGGAGTAACCAAGAGTCTGGCCGCTGGGTGAGGAGCGCGTGAATCTGGCGCAACGGCAAAGAAGTTTGGAAGTCGCTCAAGACCTCCCACTTTTCCGTAGCCGAGGCCCGACTTCGGCGATTTTTCGAGTCGGGAGGGCTTACGCTGCGGCGAGGGGGGAGGCATTTTCTATAGGTTCCGCAGACGACTATACGAAATAGGCGCCGCGATGAAGCATTCGATCCATGTGGAAGCGGTTGCGGCGGGTCTGGAGATCATGCTCCACCAGTTCGTGGAAAGATCGGCTTTTCCGATGACTTCAAAAAGTGCGACAAACACCACAGCTCCGGCTTGCAACTCACCGCCAGCACGAATACGAGGGGCATGGAGGCGAGAATCCAGTCCAGAGGTTACATTCTGCCCCTCCCGAGGACGTGGTCGGAATATTGACGGATCCGCAGTTTGCTGGTGTGGCTGGCATCTGGCGATCTCCGGGGGTGGCTTTAGTTTTGCGCGGCCGATCCGATGGTTACGTCGACCAGAGAGGCGCCGATGACGATCTCGTCGAGCCACATGGACAGTGCCTTGCCGGCAAAGTTCCCGGAAAACACCTCGATCTTGCACTCTCCGAAGGTATTGACAGATCCTGCCGCCGGAGCTGCTGTGGCCGCAGCCTGGGAGAACCCGGCGAGTTGATCCTCACGGGCGCCTTTCTGTCGCCACTGCTCATAGCTCGGGTAATCCAGTATCCAGATCCAGGCTTCTGGACCGGATACCTTGCCGATCACCAGATAGACAGCCTCGCCCAACGGATTGAAATCGCCGCTGATCGCCGTGATCTTGCCCAGACCTACTCCGGCGGAATTCCGGAAATTTCTGGAGCAGTTCGGGGCTAGAACGAGGTCGCCGAAGCGGACTGAGGTGCTGGTACTGCCGGAGTTCTGGGGAGGAAAGTCGTAATCGAACCTGAACAGATAGCTGTAGTAGGCGGTTCCTGTCGGCGCAGTGCTCAGGTTGACGGAGAGCTCGGTACGCGTAGGCAGTCCATTCTTTTCGCTGCCTGACGTACCGGTGACGTTGACGGCGCCGCCCGACACCGGATGGAAGTCCTTTCCAAATTCCAGTCCCGCGGCGGCAAATATCGCCGTTCCGGTGCCATCACTTGTCGCCGCAGGTGTGATCTTCAGTCGATACTTGCCAGCGAGCCCCTGGGCTGCAGCCGCTACGCCTTTCATATCGGTTCCGTCTTCCAGGGAATATGCAAATGGCTCGTAAGTGAGAGTGTTCGCATATAGGGGCGATGCCAGGATGGCCGCCGAAAGGGCGATTATATTCAGAGGGGGTATTCTCATGTTGGGTTCGATAATTTTGCGACCATCATGCATCCTGCAACCCGGCGCGATCGGTTCTGGAATGGCTTCGTGGTGAGTCTTTCGCTTGACGCGCTATTTCCCAATCGAAAAGTAAAACCAAGTATTAAAATTGGCTTTCCAAATTCCAGAGGCATCCCGGAGAAAGGAGATCGGCTTTTGGCTTTGGAACGAGCCAGGGGTGCAGGTAAAGGAGCCGCCGCTCGCCTGCGCGGACTTCTCAGCGCTTAACGCCGGTGCTGGTTGTGCTTGCTTGCCTTTGCTGTAGGCCCGCGACGAGGTTTCTGGGGAGAGCGGGTGGTGGAGGAGCGTACGACGAGATGAGGAATGACGCGGATTTGCTGGATTTGAGCGGCGTGGCGGATGTGTTTCATACGAATCCGACGGATCAGCAGATCGACCGCAAGCAGGCCCATCTGATAGAAATCCTGACACACCGTGGTCAGCGGGCGGTGGCAGGTTTCCCCGGCTTCAATGCCGTCAAATCCGGTGACAGAGATCTGCTCGGGAACATCGATGCCCTGCTGGAGGCAGGTGCGGATGACCTCGATGGCGACCATGTCATGACTGCAGCATATGGCGGTCACCTCCTTGTCCTTGCGCTGAATCTTTTTGATGATTTCCTGCAGGGATTCCTCGGACTCGATCGGGATCTGGTAGATCCTGCCGGGCGAGGATTCCGAGAACATCCGGGCGGCCAGGTATCGGTAGGCCTCGCATCGTTGTTCGACGTTGGGATAGGACATGTCCTTGGTCACGTAGGCGATGTGGAGATGTCCCTGTTTCGCGAGGTGTTCCAGGATGGTCTGGATCCCGGCAAAGTTATCGACACCGACATAGTCAAACGGCCCCCAGTTGCAGTCGTTGACCACGAGCGGGATATTGCGCTCCGTGATGCGCTTGAAGGTCTCCATGTAGTCGTGGTCGGGATGAGGCCAGATCACGATGCCGTCGGTTTTGAGCTTGAGCATCTCCAGAAGCTGCTCCTGCTGCTGAGGGCCATCCACCGAAAGCATCGGGGTAAAGCCCACCTTGGCTAGGTGGCATACGTCATGGGCGGCTTCGACGAGGTTATGAAAGATGCGCTGCTTCTTGTGCAGTGGATGCGGGCATAGGACGCCGATGTGCGTTGCTTTCGGCGCTGTCAGCGGTGATCCGGCGACATAGAGTTTGTATCCGTCGCGGCGGAGGAATCCCTCCGCGATCAGGCAGGCGATGGCTTTATTAACTGTGGGGCGGCCCACGCCAAACAGCTCGGCGAACTTTCGTTCCGGCGGGAGCCTGTCGCCGTGACGCAGCTTTTGCTCTTCAATGTACAGCCTGAGTCTGCCGACCGTATCCTGATATTGAAAAAGCGATGGAGAGCCTGGGGTCATGGCGGGGGAGGGATTTCGCACTCTTCAAAATGGTCAGCCAAATTGAAAGTTTTTTCCAAACGAAACTTTGATGGGCGTCGATGGCTCGATAGTTTTTAGACATTCACTCCCCCTGATTGAATGACCAAACTATCCAGCACCCAAGTGGAATGCTCGCAGGCCAAAGGCTCTTCAGCAGCCTTCAGCCTGGTGGAATTGCTGGTGGTGATGGCGATCATGATCACCATCATGGGCATAGCGGCTCCTGCATTCAGTGGCATCAGCCGGGCGGGCAATGTTTCCTCGGCGGCTTATGAAGTGGCATCAATCATCGAGGACGCGCGTTCCTATGCGATGGCTCGCAATACTTATGTATGGGTCGGATTTTTTGAAGAGAACGTCACTGCGACTACGCCCGGGAGTGCAGGGAAAGGCCGGATTGTGATCGGGGTGGTCGCTTCCAAAGATGGCACCATGATTTATGATCTGGCCAGCCCCGGGCAGCTTCCTGCGGACCGGGTCGCGCCTCTCAGCCGGGCAGTGAAGATCGATAACATGCAGTTGAAAACGTTCCCGGAAGGGACAGGCGGCGGGGCGGATTTTGATTCACGCCCGCCGGCCAACGACGGGGGAACATGGATTGAAAGCGGCGGGGTCTCGCAGACGCCCTTTTCCATGGGGGGGTATGTTTTTCAAAAAGCCATCGAGTTCAACCCTCGCGGGGAGGCGCGTATCAACAATGCCGGCAGCGCATTGCGGCCCGTGGTGGAGATCGGCTTGCAGCCTGCACGAGGAGCCGACGTGGATTCTCATGAGAGCAATCTGGCAGCCGTCCAGGTGAGCGGGGTTGCCGGCAACGTAAAGATATATCGGAGGTAGGGATGAAGCGAGGAGGCTTCAGCCTGGTGGAAGTTACGCTCGCTCTCGGGGTGGCCGCATTCTGTCTGATCGTTGTCTTTGGCCTGATCCCTGTCGGATTGCGAAGCAACCAGGCGGCGGTCGAGCAGACGGCGGCGGTTGGCATCCTGTCGAGCATTGCCGCCGATCTGAGAGCCACGCCGAGGACGAGTCCTGCCGGGCAGAAGGTTGCTTCACAGCGTTACGCCATCGACATCCCGGCCAATCCCGTCACCACGCAAAGCGTCGCCACTCTTTTTCTCGACGAAAATGGCAACTGGTCGAAGACGGCAGACGCAAGGTCACGGTATCGGTTGACGGTCACATTTTCCCCCAATGGGCTGGATGCCCGAAGGGCTACGCTGGCCCATCTGAAGGTCTCGTGGCCGTCCTCTGCAGCGCAACCTGTGGGATATGCGGAGTCCTTTGTTGCCCTGGATCGAAACTGACATGGGCGAGATTTTCTCCATGAGATGGAGGCGGGCGGCCTCGTATGGCTTTAGCCTCGTGGAACTCCTCGTATCTCTGGCGGTTCTCGCCGTGCTGATGGTTTTCATCAGCCAGATCTTTGGCTCGGCGACGGCAGTGACCGGTTCTCGGAACCAGCGCATGGACGCGGATGCCCAGGCGAGGGCGGTGTTTGGCCGGATGGCGGTGGATTTTGCGCAGATGATCCGGCGGCCGGATGTGGACTATTTTCTCAAGTCGGCCGCGAGTGACGCCTCCGGCAACAATCCTCAGGCGGGCAACGACCGGATGGCATTCTACAGCCAGGTGCCGGGGTATTCCTCGGCCAGCGCGACGATGCAAAGTCCGGTCTCGGTCGTTGCATGGCGGATCAATGAAAGCAGCGCCGGAGGGATCTTGAATCAGCTGGAGCGGCTGGGGTGCGGGCTGGAGTGGAGTGGCGCCGCGTCCCTCGCCTACTCAGGCCCGTCAGGGCCTCTCGTCTCCGCCTCGGGGGATAACAAGATCTCCTCCAACTGGCCTGCGGCAGTATCTGCCACCCAGACGGATTCCCGCTATGAGAATGCGGGGCCGCAGGTTTTCCGGTTGGAATATTATTATCTCCTGCGCGGACAGAGTGTGAACGGGACAGTCTACCCTTCCGCGGCAAGCGCGACGCCCTGGGATACACGCATTCCCGGACGCTCATCGGTCGACGGGCTGCGCGATGTTGCCGCCATCGTCGTGACCATCGCCGTGGTGGATCCCAAGAGTCGGCAACTGATCACGGATGAGCAGCTTGCCGCGCTGGCCGACAGGATGAAGGATTTCGATGCTTCCACGATGACCGCCCCCGGCGACCTCAAGGCGCAGTGGCAATCGGTCATCGAAGACGCCGGGAATGGCATCCCCCGCACGGCCTCCACCGCCCTTCACACCTACGAACGCACGTTTTCGCTGTCTCCCGCCTTTTGAATACCGGATGAAGCTGCGATCCACATACATCGACCTCGTCGTGAACCGCGGGCCTGAGAAAGGCGTCGCGCTGGTGATCGTGCTTGCGCTGGTCGTGCTGCTGACGGGCCTGGTGGTCGCATACTTCTCGCGCTCGATGTGGGATCGGCAGCTTTCCAACAGCAGCCTGCATCAAGCCATGGCCGACGAGTTGGCGCGAAGTGCGATGGATATCATCACCGGTGATCTCAAGCAGGAAATCGCCAATGGTTCCACCCGGACGACAGCGGGAGCCACGACGATTTACACGCCGGTTTCTGCTGCGGGAACGATGCCGGTAAGGAATACGCCGACTAATCCCTCTCCGACCCTGCTGCGCATCAGCACCGCGATCGATATCGCTGCGCCGGGAACGGATCATCCGGCCTCCCCTGCCGTCTCCACTGCGCCATCGGCAAACGGACGGAGCATCTCACCCAAGCGATGGAATAGTCATTACCTGCTGCCCTTGGGAGACCCTGAGAAACCGCAGGACACTACGCCGGTGAGCAGCGGAGCGGCGGCTTTTACGGCGCCGGGCTGGGTGTATGTGACCAATGCGGGGCCGGTCAAGCTGGCCGCTCCCGACAAGGCCGTTATCGGGCGCTACGCCTACGCGATTTATGACGAGGGGGCGCTGCTGGATATGAATGTGGCCGGGTATCCGTCGCCGCTTCCCTACGTCTCCGGCTCGACCATGCCGCCAAACTATGCCTTGAAGGGATCGCTGGCTTTTGCCGATCTGACCCAGTTGAAGGATGCATCCGGAAATCCGTGGATGACGGGAGCCGGGATCAATTCCACCGTCGGCTGGCGCGACTACGCCTCCCTGCGCAACGCCTCGGGGCAGCCTGAGGGCGTATTCCCTGCTCTATCATTTAGCGGATCGTCTGTCTATCCGGCTTATGTTGATCTCGCGGCATCTGGCTCGACCGACACCCCGGGTGTGCGCCCCGTGGCAGATCCCAATGGGCGGACCGACCAGGCATTTCCGTCCAGGCAGGCGCTCATCCGCTTTTGCTCGAGCATCGGTGCGGAGAACTTCAATCCCAACGCACTCCAATGCCTGGGCACGTTTTCCCGTTCTCTTAATGCCCCCTCGTGGAGTCCGCAGGCTGATGCCAGCAACGGATTCCTATACAAGACCAACGCGGAGAAGCCGGAGTCGCCCAACCGCAATGTTCCCAATGTGAGGACGAAAAAGGCCTTCATTCGTGCAGATGGGTCCAGAGCGGAGATCGGCGAGGTGCTGGTCAACCAACGGTTTCCTCTCAACCGGCTGGCTTTGGTGACGGACTCGGCCACGGCTGCGGAGGGTTCGGACATCGAGAGGTTTTTTGGACTGACTCGTGCGACGGCCAAGGGCGAGCCGTGGGTGTATCGAGGCGGAGCCGCGAGCATTGCCACCCTTGACGAGGTCGCTGCCCAGGGACGAGAGCCGGATTTTTTCGAACTTCTCAAGGCGGCAATCCTCGCCGGTTCCCTCGGCAAATACAGCGACAACGACAATCATCTCGTCACGAAGACCTTTGATCAAAACAAGGACGTCCAGGTATTCCAAATCGGAGCGAACCTGATTGATCAATACGATGCCGACAATCACCCGACCGTAATCAAGTTCGGGTCGTTTGATCCCGTCTATGGTACGGAAAGCCTGCCGTATCTCAATCACCTCTACGTAACGATCTTCCGTCCGAATCGCGGTGATCCCCAGTATCCCACTCTGGAGGGCTGGCTTCAGTTCGGACTTTGGAATCCGAATGGAAACGCTGCCGACCAGACGACCGACAGAAAGTACCGGATCATCGGCACCGACGGGCGGGCTTACCTTGAAGCGAGCAGCGGAACGAATTTTCTCTCCGCGCAGCAAAACCTCGCCGGACGTTACATGGAGTTCACGGCCCGCGGTTCCACATTTGCGGAGCCGCAGTTGCTGATCCCAAGCTCCACCATGACTGGTGGCGTGACTTTTGCCGGAGCGCCGATCGACGCGACCAATGACCCCTCTGGCTATTTTGGCAGCCCGGCGCAACCTTCCTATGCATCCGCCACGACGGCGGTTACGACCACCTCGCCCTGTTATCTGGTGGGTTTCTATCTTGGTTCCGCGGTCAATCCGATCACGGGGGAGCCCGCCAGGGACCGTGCGATCACGGGCAATCCCTCCGATCCTGCTTCGCTTTCGTATTACCATGCGCGTAACGCGCTGGGGAGCGGGGGGCGCTATCCGACTTTTGCCCTCCAGTATCAGGATGACGACGGCGCCTGGCGTACTTATGAATCCGTTCAGGCCCGGAGTTTCTATCTCGATCATTGGTACCAGTACGGCTTCAAAAGCTGCACCACCTGGCTGACCGGAAAATACAACCTGAATTCCGGCTGGGGGACCGACAATGGCCGCGGCACCTCGGTCGGCAGTGGACTGGCATTTGGTCTCACCGCGCTGAGCGCCATGGACCCGAGATCAAAGCGTGGAGGCATGGTCAGCACCATCGGGCTGAATGGTCGTCCGATCGTGGCGCAAACCACCATCCGGCCCAATAGTTGGGCCAATCGGTTTGACTCCGAGCCGACGTCGAACTCGGGTTATCCGAAGAACCCCTCAGGCATCACGATGTGGACCGGATGGAGCACGAACAACACCTTTCAGCCAGCCAAGACGGCTGACAACAAGGCGGGGACGAGCAGTTTCGTCACGGATCTCGACGGAGTCGTGCGCCGGGCCGACGGCGACGAAGCTAACAAGGTGTTCCCTCTCTGGCAGGTCGCATCGGGGACGACGGCCCAGGCTATACGGGCAATGAGGCCCACGATGCTGAATCGACCATTTCGCTCCGTCGGAGAGATGGGCTTTGCCCTGCGGGGAGATCCCTGGAAATCGCTCAACCTCTTTAGCTCGGACAGCGCAGACGCAGCCCTGATGGATTTTTTCACGGTCGTGGACGAGCCAGTGGTGGCCGGTCGTGTCAACCTCAACACCGCATCCAAAGCTGTGTTGTCCGCCATTCTCACCGGTTCGCAGAAGGCCGACGACGGAACGAATCAGCCGCCCGTGATTTCCTCCACTGAAGCTGGCAAGATCGCCGATTTGATCATTCAGAAACGTGCCTCAGCGCCGTTTCGCAATGTGGCTGAGCTTGCCACCCGGGTGGGCGATGACCTCCCGGCAGCGTTTGACAACGGGCCCACCAACACCAGCGACGGGTATTTCAAAACGCGCCGGGAGTCCGCGATGCGCGCCCTCGTGGACGCGGCCGACACCCGGACTTGGAATCTCCTGATCGATGTCGTGGCCCAGACGGGCATGTTTGCTGCCAATGCCCCGCAAACGGAGGCTGCGCTCAACAGTTCCTTCATTGTGCAGGGAGAGCGTCGCTATTGGCTGCACCTAGCGATCGATCGCTACACGGGGGAGATCATCGCCAGGGAGCTGGAGGCTGTTTATGAGTAGGCTTCGTTTCTGTATTGCCATATCCTTTGTTCTCCTGTCGATCATGTGGTCGCCGGGCCAGGAACCGGCGGCGCCCAGGCCGGTGGTCGCGGCGGTCCCGCCGGAACAAGGGAGGTGGAAGATCATCGTGACAGATGCCAAAGGTGAAAAGACGGCAAGGACGGATGACCGCACTCCGAAAATCGTGGAGATCGAGATCTGGAAGTCGGGCTCCCGCGCCCGGATGGTTCAAACAATCTCCAATGGAGCAACGGCGGAAAGCTGGATTGCCGACGACTATCTGCTGAGCCGCTATCCGGCCTTTCCGGACATCTATGTCACCCGGCTCAATGATCGCGCAACGCCGCTGGATGACGGCATGTCGGATTTCCGCGATGCCTTCCCGGGTATGACCTGGCTCGATCCGAAGTATCTCGCGGGTACGGCAACGAAAGACGGAAAGCTCTGCGAACATTACGTGAATCCCGACGATGATTGCGAAGCCTGGATCGCGGCGGACTCCAAGTCCCCGGTGGCCTACCGCAAGGGTCCCCGGGTCTTTACCTATCGATTTCTGCCCCCGGAAAATCTCAGCATGCCCGAGCCCTTTCTCGGCGAGTTGAACAAGTATCTCAAAGCCGATTCCCAGTAGGCACATCTCTTCCCAATACCATTCATGCTACCGTCCCATCATCTGCCCCAGCTCATCATCAACCGCATTGACGGCGCGATCCGCAGGCTTCGCGAAGAGATATGGCAGGAGTTCCTGCCGGTCGATGTATCGGCTACTCCTTCCGGCCCCCGGCAATACGATGTCGAGCAGGCGCGGCGGCAGCCATTGGGTCCGGTCCAGCCATGTTCGTTTTGGGGAAGGTTGTTTGATCAGAGATGGTATCGGTTCGATATTCCCTCCTCGAGTGAGCCATTCTGGCTGAACTGGCGTAGTCAGAGCGAGGATACGCTCTACGTGAATGGCGAGCCGTATTTCGGCTTCGATGTCGGGCATCGACACGTCAGATTACCGGCGGGTGCGACCGAGGCGTGGGTCGAGTCGAATTGCATCCAAAGCGCGATCTGGCACCCGGAAGCCTCGCCCATGGATGCTGCGGGAAGCTATTTTGAAGGGGCCTTTCTTGGCCGGAGGAATGAAGATGCCTGGCAGGCCTATAATGATCTGAAATGTCTCTTTGATCTCGCCGCCGACCAGCGCGGACGCGAGGACAGCAGGTTGACCGCCGGGATCGTCCCCTTCGGTTTGCAGGCGCCGATGGAGCGCTTCTCGCCCGCCTTCCGTCTCCTGCTGCGCGTCATGAACGAAGCGGTCGATGCCTGGGACAGGACCGAGGCGCTGGATGCCTTACGTCAGCGGCTCGCGGAAGGGTATCGGGATTTGCGTGTCGACAAGACTTTCATGCGCTGCGTGCTCACTGGCCATGCGCATATCGACCTCGTCTGGCTGTGGCCCGAGCGGATCGGCGAGCTCAAGGCTGTGCATACCTTTTCCACGGTGAACCGCCTGATGGAAGACTATCCGGAGTTCCGTTTTGCCTATAGCCAGATCGCGAGCTATGAATCCGTGCGCCGCCGTGCTCCGGGGCTTTATCGGCGGGTGCAGGATCGCATGGAGTCCGGCCAATGGCAGGCTACGGGAGCTATGTATGTCGAGTCCGATACGATCCTCGCCTGCGGCGAGGCCCTGGCACGCAGTTTCCTGCTCGGGCAAAAAGGGTTTCAGGAAATGACGGGGCGCCCTGCGCAGCTCACATGGCTGCCGGACGCCTTTGGGTACTCGGCCTGCCTGCCTCAGATCATGGCCCAGACCGGGGTGAAGTACTTTTACACCACCAAAGTGACGTGGAACTCGATCAATCCGTTTCCCTACAGCAGCTTCATCTGGCGGTCTAATGGATCGGAGGTGATCGGTCATGTCACGCGCGATGCCGGTTACAATACCTTTGTCCAGGTGCCGGAGATCCGAGCCTGCGTGCTCGGGCACCAGCAGGGTGACATTCACCAGGAGTGCCTGCTGCCGACAGGCTTTGGCGATGGCGGCGGAGGGCCAACGGCGGAGATCTGCGAAAGGGCTCGCCGTCTTGGCTCGCTTCCCGGGATGCCGGAGTTGACTTGGGATCATCCCGAGTCATTTTTCGAGCGGCTCGAGAAGCTGCGCGACGAGCTTCCTGTGCATCAAGGCGAGTGCTACCTGGAGTTTCACCGCGGCACCTACACGACCCATGGAGATTTGAAGGCAGCGTTTCGAGGTTTGGAGCGAGCCATGTGCTGCGCCGAGGCAGTTGCCGTCGTCACGGGACAGCGCTGGGATATGGAGGAATCCTGGCGGCGTCTGGTATTTGCCCAGTTTCATGACTATATCCCGGGCAGCTCAGTATGGGATGTTTATGCTGAGGGTTTACCCGATCTGAAGAGACATGCTTCAGCGCAGATGGGCTGTGCCCGCGCCGCTCTGAAGCAGGAGGGCGGCGAGCTGGCATGTGTTTTCAATCCTCACGCTGTCGAGGTTCGGCGCTGGGTCGAGCATCCCGCCACGGGTAAGCAGGTTTGGGTGGAAATCCCCCCGCTTGCCGGAGTTGAGATTAGGTCCTGTGGAGATCCTGCCGTGGTCCAGGTCTCCGGCAATGTCGTCTCAAATGGCTTGGTGGAATTTCACCTTGCCGACGAGGGCTGGATTGATCGGGTGGAATGGGATGGGGCAAAGGTTCCCATTAGCGGCCCGTTCGGGCATCTCGTGATGTACCCGGATCGCCCGGCGAACTTTGAGGCTTGGGATATTGATCGAAACACGCTGTCCCTGGGGCAGCCTTGCGAAGGGCCGGTCGAGGTTACGCAGTGGTCGGAATCGCCGCACCGCGCAGGTTTTCGCGTGCATCGTCCTATCGGCAACAAGAGCACTGCCGATGTGATCTTTTACCTCGAGGCTGGCAGTCCGCTCCTGCATGTGACGGTGAATCTCGAATGGCAGGAACCGGAAAAGCTTCTCAAGATGATATTCCCAACGCGCTACGCCGGGGCCAATGCGCGGTATGGAGCTCCTTTTGGCAGCACCTTGCGCTCGCAGATCCCTGATGGCCTGATTTCGGAGGCAATGTGGGAGGTGCCGTTTAGCAGGCACTTCTCGATGTCTGACGAGGGAGAGCGCGAGGGAATGTTTGTCGCCACGGAGTCCAAGTATGGAGTCTCCGTGCGCTGCGGAGTGGCGGGGGTGAGCCTCGTGCGCAGCCCCAGGGTGACCGGGATGGACAATGTTCATGCCTCGGTTTGGCCCCAGCATCTTTCGCGTCTTGAGGCTCCGGCGGCGTATAGCGACATGGGATCTCATTGCATCCCGCTGGTCCTTGGACGGTACGACATCACCCTTCCGCGAGCGTCCCAGCCGGCGTCTGTGGCGGAGACGGCCTTCACCGCACCTGTGAGCTATCGAGGGTGCCCGATTCCTTCCGCGCTTGGCGAGATTTCTGGAGGAGAAACGCTGGTTCCCTGTTGGGCGGCGCCGCTGGATGGCGGCCGCTGGGTCTTGCGTCTCCATGAGGTGGCGGGACGGCGAGGCGTGATTCGGATCGCTCCGCCAACCGGATGGACTTTGCAGGCTACCGATCTCTCTCTTGGAACGATCACGGAGCTCGGAGAGGGCAATGCGCTTGAGTACGAGCCTTATCAGGTCGCAAGCATTCTCTTTACCCCTGTCGCGTGAGTTTGCGGTCGTCCATCATGATGCGCTCCCTGTTTTGCCTGACTGCAGGACTGCTGCTGAGTGTGCCGGTTTTATCTTCCGGGACAGAGGACGGAGCGGAACGCCTCCTGCGAAATGACCAGCTTGAAGTCCGGGTCATGGTGCCCGACCATCCCGGGCGATACAATCGCGGGACGCGATTTACTCCGGTGGCAGCCGTGCTCGGTGTACGCCGCGATGGCGTGGAGTATCTTTATCGGCCGGACGCGCACGATCCGATCAACGACCACGCCGGACTGGCTGCGGAGTTCGATCTCTGCATCCCGGATGGTCCCGCCAATGTCCTGCCGTCGGGATATCAGGAGGCGGCAGTCGGGGAGGGTTTTATTAAAATCGGTGTGGGCGCCCTGCGAAAACCGGCAAAGACCTATCACCTGTTTATGAATCCCGAACTGCTGGAGCCCGCTTTGACGACGGTCGAGTGGCAGGCGAGCCGGGCGGTATTTCATCAGATCTTTGCTGGCAGGACGACTCCCGGTTACTCGTATCGACTGGATGCCGTGTTGTCGCTGGAGGGAGCGAGCGTGACGGTCGACTGGAAGCTTTCCAACACGGGAACGAGACCGATTACGACCCGGCAATATACGCATGATTTCTTCCGCATTGCCGGTCGGCCGACGGCCTCCGGATACATCCTTTCATTTCCTTATGACATTCAGCCGAAAGGCCTGGAAGGAGGCCAGAACGTAGCTGGACGCGCGGTTCATTTTACAGGCGCAATCCCGAGGTGGATCAATGCGACGGTTGCGTACCCGGCCAGCTATGCCGGACCAAACATCGTGGCCCTCCGTCATCCCGAGGCAGGACGGGAAATCATCTGCGAGACCTCCGATCCCGGGCTGCGTACAGATATTCACGCGCGAGCGGACTATATTTCCCCTGAGCAGTTCATCGAGATCACGCTGCCGCCCGGCGGGGCGCACTCGTGGACTAGAAAATACACGTTTCTGGAAGACTGACTGAGCTTTCGGCGTCTCGATTGGTTGTACTATTGGTAAGCCAAACGGAGGGATTTTGGTAAACAAGATTTTGAACAGCGTGCCGATTTGCAATACTTAGGATCAGTACCTCCCCTTGCATCTGCTAAATCCATTTCACCCCAGCGATGTTGTGCCGCCCAGCGCCGGTGCCTTGACGGTGAAGAGGAGCGTTGCGAGAGGGTTTCTCGCTTCCGCCTTCGGGAGGTTCACCCTACACACCCCAGACCCGGACGATACCATGAATACAACTTATCACATTGACGCTCCCTCCATTTCTTCGCCGAGGCGAGGCACGCAGTTTCTCATCGTGCTCGCTGCAGCAGTCATACTATCGGCAAGCCTTTTGAGCGCGGATGAACTGATCAAAAATGGGGGCTTCGAGGAAGGAACCTCCGGCTGGTGGGGGCCGGGACTCAAGAGCGGTGGGGTTGTTTCGGATCATGCCGGAGCAGGTGCGAACTGCATGAATCTCTCGGAGGGCTTTATCTGCCAGGACAAGCGGCCGGTCGAGGGCGGAAAGTCTTACAAGATCAGCATGAAGATCCGCAGCGAGAGCGCCCCCGAGGGATCAGTCTACGTGCAGGTGAGCTTCCGCGGAGAGGGCGTCAAGCCCGGCTGGTACGGGACTGAAGTCGCGTCGGTCGAGGGCAGGTCGGAAAAGGCGCTCTTCGTCACGGGCGGCGCCCAGGAGTGGAAGGAGTACTCCTCTGTCATCGACGCCCCTGCTAATGCGACCGAAATGCTGATATACCTTCGGAAGCTCGGAGGCACGGGTGGTGTCGCCTCGTTTGACGATGTGAAGATCGAACCAGCCAACTAGCAAACCCGTGACCGGCATCATTTCCATTCCTGATTTTGTGAAAAATTCCTCCCGACACGTGCGTGCACTTTCCCGGATAGCCTCTGTGTTCCTTCTTGCAGGGGCTGTCCTTGTTTCATTCTCACCGATGCAGGCCGAGAATATCGTCAAGAATGGCGGTTTCGAAGATGGCCCGTCCGGTTGGTGGGGCAAAGGAGTCAAGAGTGGCGGTGTCATCCCCGACAAACCTGCCTCCGGGGCTGGAAGCATGCAGATCGCCGAGGACTTTGTCTGCCAGGATCACATCCCGGTGACTGGCGGGAAGAACTACAAGATCCGCATGAAGATCCGCTGTGAAGGGGTGCCGGAGGGAGCAGTCTATGCGCAACTGAGCTTCCGCGGTGGCGGGGCGAATCCCGGCTGGTATGGGCCT
The DNA here is from genome assembly GCA_017305195.1 of Verrucomicrobiota bacterium. Lineage (GTDB taxonomy): Bacteria > Verrucomicrobiota > Verrucomicrobiia > Chthoniobacterales > Terrimicrobiaceae > Terrimicrobium. Next base: position 68,998 of record JAFKMU010000067.1, read on the forward strand.
GCCGTGGCGAATGTGGAAGGCCGCACGGAGAAGGCGCTCTTCGTTACCAGCGGCACTCAGGATTGGAAGGACTACTCGGTGGTGGTCCGTGCTCCGGATGGAGCGGATCAGATGCTGCTGTATCTGCGCAAGGTCAATGGCACTCCGGGCACGGCTGCCTTCGATGAAGTCCAGGTCGAGCCGACCAGCGAGGCTGTGACCAGGGCGCAGCCTCCGCCGTTGCCGCCTGATGGGCAGATCGTGTCCAATGGCGGCTTTGAAAAGGGAGCCTCGGGCTGGTGGGGCAGCGGAGCGAAAACCGGCGGAGTGGTGACAGAAGCTCCCGCAGGGGGACTCCAGTGCCTCAAGGTTGCAAGCAGCTTCTTTTGTCAGGACGGGCGCCCTGTGGAGGAAGGCAAGCGCTACAAGATCATGATGAAGATCCGTAGTGAGAATGCTCCGGAAGGCTCTGTCTATGTACAGCTCAGCTATCGAGGCGGATCCATCAAGGGGGGATGGTTCGGCCCCAATGTCGTCACCATCGACAAGCGCACGGAGAAGGCGCTCTTTGTCACGGGCGGCACCCACGGCTGGGAGGAGTATTCGTGCGTCGTGCAGGCTCCACCCACTGCGGAGCAAATGCTTCTTTATCTTCGGAAAAAGGACGGCACAGATGGGGCGGCATATTTCGACGACGTGAGCATGCTGCCCACGGAGGAACCGGAGACGACGGCAGCCGGGCTGCGCCGCGAGGAGCTTGCCGCAAAATGGCTGAGCGCTGCCCTGCCGGAAGCGGATGCCGCCGCGGGACTCTCCGCCGCAGAAGCAGTGGGAACCTCGCCAGCTCCGGCCCGGCTGAAACTCGCCGAGAATGGCCGTGCGCTCTATCGGGTGCATGTCGGTACGGCCGCCAGCGTGATCGAACTCAACTCCGCCAACGACCTTGCCGACTACCTCGGCAGGATCACCGGAGGCAACTTTCAGCCGCTCTCCCACGATGCGCATCCTCTCGATGGCCCGCTGATCGTGGTGGGCCGGGACAATACTCTTGCCGCGAAGCTGTGCCCGGATATTGACTACGCCAAGCTCGGCGAGGATGGTTTTGTTCTTCGTACCGTCGGTCAGCATATCGTCATCGCGGGGAACACTCCCGGAGGCACGATGTATGGCGTGAACTGGTTCCTCGACCACCTGCTGGGCGTGAAGTGGCTGAGTCCTGACTATACCCACGTGCCTTCTTCCCCGAGCATCGAACTCGCGGCACCGAATGAAGTGCAAATTCCGCGATTCAAGTTTCGCCAGATCCTGAGCGTCGAGGGGCAGGACAAGCCCTTTGCCGCGCGCAATCTCCTTAACGGAAATTCCCACGGGGCGGCGAGCCTTCTGCCCGCGCCGGAGATTGATCACTGGGATGGCTCCTGGCAGCGACCGGGTCTCACCGCCAGCTTTTATCAGCTCATGCCGCCCAAGCAATACATGAGCCAGCATCCGGATTGGTTCGCCGGTGGCCAGGTCGCAATGATGAATCCCGAGGTGCGCCAGATCATGGCCGACGGGATCATCGAGCGGCTGCGCGGCGTGCCGAACTATGGCGACTACTGGTTTGGCTTCATGGACAATGACTGGGGGTGGGATATGGATCCCGCGAGTGCGGCCTTTGCCAAGGAGCATGGCGGAGCTCCGTCTGCCCCGCGCGTTGACATGACCGTCGACGTGGAACAGCGCGTTCGCAAGGTATTGCCCGATGCCAAACTGGCCTTCAATGCCTACCATTGGAGCTTCACTCCTCCCACCAACATGGCGATCCCTGAGGACATCCTGGTATATCCGATGACCATTCACGTGGACTACAGCACTCCGCTGAACCAGGGGCGCAACAAGAAGCTGGGGGAAGACATCGCGGGTTGGAACCGCATCGCCAAGACCATCCTGCTCTGGGATCACGTCACCAACTTCAACGGATTCATCCAGCCGACTCCGAACATTTATCCCATCGCCGAGAGCATTCGATGGCTATCCGGTCTGGAAAACGTCTTCGGATACTTCGCTGAAGGGAGCTGGAATACGCGGAGCGCAGAGTTTGCCTCCCTCCGTGTGTGGCTGATGGGAAGGATGCTATGGGACCCTCAGACCAATATTCAGGGTGCCGTGGCGGAATACTGCGATGGCTATTTCGGCCCCGCTGGAAAGTACGTCAAGCAGTACATCGACCTTATGCATGAGGTATCTGTTCGCTCTCGTGCGGCCATCTGGGAAAAGACGAATGTCGACAGCGCAATGTTCACCTTGGATTTTATCAGCAAGGCGGATGCGCTTTTTGCCCAGGCTGAAGCCGCGGCGGCCAAAGATCCCACCTATCTCAGGCATGTCCGGCAGGCTCGCATGTGCGTCGACTACGTCATCCTCGTGCGACGCAAGGAGTACGCCGATGCGGCGGCCCTGGAAAAGACGGGCTTCGTGCTTGATTACGAAAACCGCAAGGCCCGGTTCAACAAGACCATCGAGGATGAGAAGGTAACCCAATTCCGTCAGGCCAAGACGATCGCGACGGGCGAGCTGGCAACGATGATCAACATGGAGCGCAGGGACTCCACGCCTCCGGAAATCGCGCGCAACCTGCCGCCTTCCGACTGGGTCGAGATCAATGATATCGGCTTCAATCGATATTTCGACAAGATCGTGGTCACACCTGATGCCCTCGCGTCCGATGGAGGTACGGTGAAGATGCCGGGCGACATCAGCGGTCCATTCATCCAGCTCAAGCACCATAAGCTGCCGGAGGAGGGGCTATGGGATATCTATGCCGATGTGCGGGTGGAGACCGAGGAGGGGGCGGGTCCGGATGAGATCGCCTTTTTCATTGGGAACAATCCTCCCCAGACGGGAGGCATGGGCATCAAGTTCAGTCAGCTCAAACCAGGGCAGTATAACCTGGTCAAAACCACTGGCGGGCCCTTCCGGTTTGACCAGAGCGATGGCAAGATCACGTTTGTCCGCGGCGGTGGATCGAAAAAGGTTAAGAATATTTACGTCGACCGGTTCATCTTTGTCCGCGCCAAAGAAGGCGCTGGCGCCGCCAGATAGTATTTTCAAACTCATCTCACACGCGGAAACCAGGCCGATCAAGATGTTGAACGCAACTCGGATCCTCAAGCGCCACCCGGCGAACCCGATCATAACGCCTGCGCATATGCCGCAGGCGGCAGTGGTCTTCAATCCAAGTCCCGCCCGGTACAAGGGCCGCACGGTTCTGCTGCTTTCCGCCTATGAATGGAGCTGGCCTGAGGTCAAGAGAGCGAGGGGTGGATGGGTTGCGATGAGCGACGATGGCGTGAAGTTTGAGATTGCCGACGAACCCCTCATCGATCTGATCGACGCACCTGCGCCATTCGATAAACTGAACTGTACGTTGATCGATGCCCGCATCACCCAGATCGAGGATCGGTACTACATCAACTCGCCAGTTTACCAGGATGGAGAGGGGCCCTTCACGCTTCTGGGCGTGACGGAGGATTTTCAATCCTATCAGCCTCTTGAGATTGTCGCCGCTCCGGTCAATCGCGTCCCTTCGGTCTTTCCTGAAAAGATCGGTGGCAAGTATTACCGCCTCGAGCGTCCCGGTCACGATGCTGGCGCATCGATCTGGCTTTCTTCCTCGCCAGACCTCATTCACTGGGGGTGCTATCGTCCTGTGCTCAAGCCGGGTTACTCGATCTGGAATATTACCAAGATCGGTCCCACTCCGCCCATTCGCACGCCCGAGGGCTGGCTTGTCATCATGCATGGCGTATGGGCCTGGCAGGCGGGCGCAAGCCACTATCATATCGGCGCCTTCCTTTTGGATCTGGAGGAACCCTGGAAGGTGATCGGAAAAACCCAGAGCTGGCTGCTCGCTCCCGAGGAGGACTATGAAACTCGCGGCACCGTAAACGACGTGGTGTTCCCATGCGGCGCTCTTGCCGATATCGAGGTTGACGAACTCCGCATCTATTACGGAGCGGCTGATACCCGGATCGGTCTGGCGACAGGCTCCCTGTCAGCCGTGGTCGAGGCATGCCTCAAAGGCAGGTGAACCGGGCGGCACCTGCTGCACTTTCCCGCAAGCTCCGAGCTTGCAGCGCACGCTCTGGCGGACCTGGCCTCCCGGGATTCTTTCGGCCAGCGGGGAGCTGTGATCCCGATGGGAACACAACGCTCTCTTGTGTGGCGATGGAGGGAGTGTGAGCTAAATTCTGCCAATTACTATTGAAGGCAGTCAGGTGCGAAAAATCTGCCATCGATTTCCGGTTGCCTGGCCGGGATATGGGTGGCATTCGCGGTCCTGCTGGACTGGGCAAGGATTTATCGGAGTCTCGGGCGGATAATGAGCGTTTTAGTGCCAAAAATTGGCAGGCCAAATCCTTAGTTTCTCCGGCGGTTCCCCTTTGCAACCAGTTTTCCGCACTTTACCCTTTTATCAAATTCGGAACCAATAGGACCGCATTAACCCCCGAAATTCATGAAATTATCTATGAAAAAATTCCCGCTTCCCCGGACTGTCGTGCTTGGTGCTCTGGCGTTTGCTTTGGCGCAGGCAGCTGCTCAAGCCGATGATGGTACATGGACAAGTACGGCTAGCGGTAATTGGTCCGATATCGCCAATTGGAATTCTGGCGCCGGTCCAGTGGCAAGCGGCGCGACCTTCACGGCAGACTTCCGTGCCGGGCTGACCAGCAGCATCACGGTGACCCTCGATACCGATCGCACGATTGGCAGCCTTTCTTTCACTGACACGGCCGGACCAGCCAATAACTACACCATCTCCGGGCCTCATACCCTGACGCTGAATGCCGATGGATCAGGAGGGGGAACTTCCATCCTGGCGGTCGGCAACGGATTAGCCACGATCGGAGGCTCCAGTCTGGTGCTGGCAGGCAGCAGCAGCATTAACAAGACAGGGGCTGGAACACTGAATTTTGCCACCGATAATACGAGCGGAACATTCACCGGCGGCATCACTGTGAGTGAGGGAACGCTCGGTATGAATAGCGCAAATGCTTTTCGTAACGTGGCGGTGACCCTCGACAGCAGCGCGAATAATGCGACCCTGTCCCTGAACGTTAACGCCGCAATGAATGTCGGAAGCATCACGGTGGCGGCCGGTGGTACCGGTACGGCCTCGATCAACTATACCGTAGCCAACGGGAATACGCTGGCGGGATCCATTGTTCTGAACAAGAGTGCGACCTTCAACACATCCAGCAGTTCCATCCTCATCAGCACCGGCTTGATTTCCGGGACCGGCGGCATCCTGAAGACGGGCACTGGAACACTCGCGCTCAGGAGGACTAATAATACCTTCGAGGGCGGTGTGATGGTCAGCCAGGGCGGATTGCGGCTGAATGGCGCGGGAAAGGTCGCGGGCACGGGAGAGATCGTGCTCGGTGATGTCAATACGGGATCGAGTAATGTCAGCCTGAATCTCAACCAGAATGGAGGGACTATTCTCAATGATGCACATTTTACGAACAATGGCACCGGTGCAGCCATCCTGAGCAGTTATGACACCGATACAGGCGGAGGGACCTCTTATTCCGGAAACCTGCAGATCGATCGCAATATCGACCTGAAGAATAACAACGGCTCGTCGGGCAGGAACTTTACGCTGTCCGGTGTCATCTCCGGTGCGGGCGGAGTCACTACCACGGTGGCCAGTGCAGGCAATCGCCTTGTGATCTCCGGCAGTAACACCTTCCAGGGTGGCACTACGGTAAACACAGGCACCATTCTCGTAAGCAATACGTCAGGAAGCGGCTTGGGGTCTGGAGATGTGGCGGTGAACTCGGGCGGCATTCTCGGAGGCAGGGGCGCCTTTACAGGGAACGTGTCGGTCGCCTCGGGCGGTACGCTGGCACCTGGTGAGAGCATTGAATCTCTTGCTTCCGGCGGGGTGTCATTTGCCAGCGGATCGAAGTTTGCCTACGAGGTGAGTTCCAGCGCCGCATTGAGCGCTGGTGCGGATCTGCAGACGGCAAATGGCGACCTTTCCCTGAGCGGAACCGTGGAGTTGACATTGACGAATATCGCGGGCTCGCCGGTTGTCTTTGCTGAGAACACCACATTCACTCTCATCAATTACAGCGGTGTCTGGAATGGTGGATTGTTCACGCTGGGCGGCAACCAGCTGGCCGATGGCGCCGTTTTCTCTTTCAATGGCCAAAATTGGGCAATCGATTACAACGCCACCTCCGGGGGAAGCAACTTCAGCACCGAGTATATCGGAGGCAGCTATGTGAATATCACCGCTGTGCCCGAGCCAACCACATGGGTGTTGCTGGGTCTCGGTCTGGCCGTCGTCTTGGTGCGCGCGGGAAGCCGTCGGGCTCGCTCCTAAAGGGACACAGGAATCTTGTGAAATCGTGACATCCCAGGCGGTTGGACGCGTGCGCTTTCGCGCGTGTCCCTGCTCGTGCGAGGCATGTTGCCGCCCAGAGGCAAGCTCCTCAGGCCGGTCTTTGGCAACCTCCTGGAGTGAATCGCCTGCCAGACGTCGACATACGGACGCCGTTCCATCTTTGAAGGACGATGTGACAATTTCCTGAGGTCTCCTCGTTTTCGCCATACCACCATGTCCCAATCTTCTCTCCTGCCTCTCTTGAGTGTTGGCGCGGCCAACACCTGGACCTCGCCCGAGTTGCTCTGCGCTGCCCGGCTGCCGATGCGCGCGACCGCCTACCCGTTTCCCGACGTGGAGACCGCCCGCACGCTCAACCGTGAGAAATCGCCGTGGTTCCAGCTCCTCAACGGGCAGTGGAATTTCAAGATGGTCGACCGCCCCGAGTTGCTGAAGGAGGCCGATGTCGCGGTGGAGACGGACCGCGAGGATTGGGACAATGTCGCCGTGCCGGGCAACTGGACGCTCCAGGGCTACGGCGCGCCGCACTACACCAACGTGCAAATGCCGTTCGCCGACGAGCCGCCGTCCGTGCCGAAGGAAAACCCGACGGGCGTCTACGTCCGCGAGGTGCGCATCCCGCGCGACTGGAAGGGCCGCCGCGTGGTCATTCACTTTGGTGGAGCCGAGAGCGTGCTGTTCCTTTACGTGAATGGGAAGCCGGTGGGCTTTGGCAAGGACTGTCGCCTGCCCTCGGAGTTTGACATCACCGATTTCGTCAAGATCGGTCGCGCCAATACCGTCGCCGCCGTGGTCGTGAAGTGGTCGGATGCCACCTTCATCGAGGATCAGGACCAGTGGTGGATGGGCGGCCTGCATCGCGAGGTCTACCTCTACTCGACCGCGCCCGTGTACATCGCCGACGTCTTTGCCAAGGGCAAGCTGGATGAGGAGTACGAGGACGGCCTCCTCGACCTGACCGTGCGCGCCGGATTCCCCGGTACGCCCGAGGTGGGCTGGAAGGCCACCGTGCAACTCTTTGATCCCAAGGGCAAGGCTGTCCTGAAAAAGGCGGTTGAAAAGGAGATTCCCGCGGATCGTTCAGGGGCCATCGACCGCCTGCTGGCCAAGCTGTCGATTCCCATCCGCAAGCCGCTCCAGTGGTCGGCGGAGATTCCGAATCTCTATACTCTCGTCGTCACGCTCATCAGTCCGTCCGGTGAAAAGGTCGAGACGACCTCCACCCGCGTTGGGTTCCGTTCCGTCGAGGTGCGCGACCGCCAGCTTCTCGTCAACGGCAAGTGCGTCCTCATCCACGGCGTGAACCGCCACGATCACCACGACACGCTGGGCAAGGCGCTCGACCGCGAAACCATGCGGCTCGACGCGCTGATGATGAAGCAGTTCAACGTCAACGCCGTCCGCTGCTCGCATTATCCGAATGATCCGTACTGGCTCGATCTCTGCGA
>JAFKMU010000068.1 GCA_017305195.1 Verrucomicrobiota bacterium
GGCAAGCCCGAAGGCCTCAACCAGGGCTACTACGTGAAGCCGACCGTCTTCGCCGATGTGAAGCCGGACATGCGGGTCGCGCGCGAGGAGATCTTCGGGCCCGTGCTCTCGATTTTGCCCTACAAGGACGAGGCCGATGCCATCCGCATCGCCAACGACCACATGTTCGGTCTCGCCGGCTATGTCCACTCGTCCGATCGCGATCGGGCGAAGCGCGTCGCGCGGCAGGTGCGCGCCGGCATGGTGACGCTGAACATGGCGGCCGCCGATCCGGCTGCCCCCTTCGGCGGCTACCGCCAGTCCGGCAATGGCCGTGAATGGGGCCAGCACGGCATCGAGGAATACCTCGAGATCAAGGCCGTCATGGGCTGGAACGCCGCCTGACCGATCCCGCTAACCGGGACTGCTGGAAGACCTTGACGGGGGGCCATGTGCCCCCCTTATTGCTGCTCATGTCAGCCGGCCGGACGGTCGCTGCCGAGCGCCGCGCAAGCGATGCAAGGTGGAGGAAAGTCCGGGCTCCATGGATCGACGGTGGCGGCTAACGGCCGCCGGGGGCAACCCCAGGGAAAGTGCCACAGAAAGCAAACCGCCGAAGCGGGCTCGCCCGCGGCAGCAAGGGTGAAAGGGTGCGGTAAGAGCGCACCGCGCCTCTGGCAACAGAGGTGGCAGGGTAAACCCCACCGGGAGCAAAACCGAATAGGGGCGGCAGGACGCGACAGGTTCGCCTGTCACGTCGAGCGTGATCCACGCCGCTGCCCGGGTTGGTTGCACGAGGCGTCCAGCAATGGGCGCCCCAGATGAATGGCCGTCGCGGAGGGAAACCTCCAGACAGAACCCGGCTTACAGGCCTGCTGACATGATTTTTTCTTGCCGCGGGCTGCTGGGAAGGGGTGCTGTCGCCTTCCGACGTGGTGCTATGCCCGCGGCGGCCATATCGGCAGCGGGTCATTCGTGGCCACGGGGCTGCTGGGAACGGGTGCTATCGCCTTCCGCAGCTATGGCGCAGCAGATGGCTCGGCGCGGCGTCAGCTCGGGCGGTGCTGCGGCTCGCCGGGCATCGTACCCTCATCCCGAAGCCGCGAGCGCCGAATGGAACCCGTCCGCTCGAGGATCGGATAGGCCACCGATGCGATATGCGCGGCGATGCGCTTCAGATCGCGCGTGATGTCGATGTGCAGCGAGCTCGTTTCGATGCTCTGCGGCTTGCCCTCTCTGAGCCGCCGCAAATGGTTGTCATTGGCCTCCTGCTCGAGATCGCGCATCCGATCCTTCTCCGCCATCAGCGCTCTCGCAGACTGGATGTCACCGAGCACGAAGACGCTCGTCGCGAGATGGAGATTGTCCAGCAGGCAACGATGCATGTTGCTGATCTCCTCCAAGCCATCGTCGGAGAAGGTGAGCTTGCGCTTGATCTTCTTCGCGGCCAGCTCGCGCAGGTTCTTGTCCAGGATGTCACCGACGTGCTCGAGATTGATCGTGAACGCAAGGATGTCCGAGCAGCGATTCGCATCGACCTCGCTGAGCCCGTCCTGACGGCTGATGGCCATCAGGTGCTGCTTGACGGCGTTGTGCAGCCGGTCGAGGTCATCGTCCATCTCCGCCAGCGTCGCAAGAAGCTTGCGGTCGTCGCTGCGCAGGGCCTCGAGGAACGTCGTGAGCATCGTCTGCACGATATCCACCATGCGCAGCACCTCGCGCGTCGCGTCCGCAAGCGCGAGGCTCGGCGATTTGACGACCGCGGCATCGAGGTACTGCGGCGCACCAGGGTCAGCAGCAGTCGGGCCGGGAGGGATCAGCTTCGCGCAGAGGCGCGCCAGCGGATCCAGCAGTCCGATGAACACGACGGCCAGCGCCACGTTGAAAAGCGTGTGAAAGTTGGCCACCTGACGGGCGGGGCTTGCATCCAGAGCCGCCATCGCATCGGCAAGCCACGGCAGCACCGGAATGGCGACTAGGCATCCCGCGCAGCGCACAATGAGATTGCCGAGCGCAAGCTGCCGCGCGGCCTTGTTCGTGCCGGCGGCAAAGTATTGCGGAATGACGTTGCCGAGATTGGCGCCCGGCTCCCAGTCCCGCACGTACTGAAACAGGCCGCCGCATTGCACCGCTACGGGCATAGCGCCATAAAGGACGGCGCGCCTGAGCCAGACGGCCTCGGGTTCCACGGGAGCGGGCAGCAGGAGAAGGTCCGCCGCCGCCAGCGCCTTGCGCGCGAGCGTCTCATCGAACTCTCCAAACTGGACAAATTTCCCCGCGTGTTTCCGGCGGGCGACCTCGAGCGGGATCGCCAGCTCCGCCGGAACCCCGCCCAGCACCGCGATGCGGACATCCTCCACCAGCAGGCGGTCGAGAGCTCCCAGCAGGCTGTCGATCCCGGCCTGCCTGGTCGCCTCGGTGAAGGTGACAATCGTGCGGGCTGACGCGCCGGGAGCGAGCCCGGCCGCCTGGAGGAAATCCTCCGTGTTCCTGCCGCGTGCGGCTGGCTTGCCCTTGGAATACGGGGCTGCCAACGCGGTGTCGGCATCGGGTTTCCAGCCGGTCACATCGTCGCAGGAGGGAATGCCGACCAGCTTGTGCCGCTGCTCGCGCAGGACGGGGTCGAGTCCGCATCCGTAGTCCGGCGTTTGCGCCGCATCGACGAAGCGCTCGCCGGGCAGCACCACGGCATCCGCGTAGATGATGCCGCCCTTGAGGCAGTTCATGCTGCCGAAGTATTCCAGTCCTTGGGCGGAAAAGTAGTCGCCGGGCAGGTTGGTGAGGCCGAAGTCAAAGCTCCAGAAATTGCCCTGGTACTCAAGCCCGTGCGGACTGAGCACGGTGCGGAAGGGCAGGCGCTGGTCGCGCACGAGCGCGGGGGCGATCGCCGTCTCCCAGCTGTGGAGATGTAGCACCTGCGGCGCCGGGTCCGCGCGGCGGGCCAGTTCCAGCACGCACTTGGTGAAAAAGATGAACCGGGCGGCGTTGTCCTGGTAGTCGCGGTCGTCGGTGCCGTAAATGCCGGAGCGGTCAAAATACTCGTCCCGGGAGACAAGGAACACCTGCACTCCGGCGGGCGTTTTTGTCTCGAAGACTTCGCAGGGATAGCGTCCGCTCCCGACCGGCACGGTGAACTTCACCCCGGTTTTGCGCGCCTTGATCGACTTGTTTTCGCGGATGGCGCGGTAGTATGGCAGTACGACGCTGACCTCATGCCCGAGGGTGCGAAGCTCGCTGGTCAGGCTGGCCAGCGTGTCCGCAAGGCTGCCGGAACGGATGAGTGGCGATAACTCGCTCGACGCCATGAGAATCTTCATGCCTGTCTGCTAGCACGTTGCGGGGGCAGTGTCATCACTGTACGATGACTTCATGCCATCCTCTCCGATTGCGGTTGTCACCTGCGGCCCGGCCTACGAGCCCATTGATTCCGTTCGCCGCATCACCAACCACTCCACCGGGGAAATCGGCGTTTTTTTGAGCGACGCGCTGGCGGCGAGGGGATTTCACGTCGTGTGCTTTCGCGGGGAGATGGCGACGTTTCCCGCGCCATCGTCGGCGCAGGTGCATTCCTTTACGACGAATGACTCGCTGGAAGCGCTGTTTGCCGGCCTGCCCGCGGCCCCGGCGGTGATTTTTCACGCTGCGGCTCTCTCCGATTATCGGGTCGGTTCCGTCAAGGGAGCCCGGGTGACGGGAAAGATCCGTAGTGATTTGAAGGAACTCGTGATTCATCTCACACCTGCGACAAAGCTCCTACCGCTCCTGCCTGAGATGTTTCCCCAGGCTCTCATCATCGGCTGGAAGTACGAACTCGACGGCACGTGTGAGGAGGCTCTGGAGCGAGGGCGCCATCAGGTCGCCGCGGTTGGCACGGCGGGATGCGTGGTCAACGGTCGCGCCTATGGGGAGGGATTTGGCTTCCTGGAAGATGGCGAGGTGCGGCATTTTGCGGACAAGCGGTTCCTCGCCGCGCATCTGGCGGATTGGAGCTGGCGCAGGGTTGCGCTCGATGCGTGATCTTTTGTTCCCTCCGGACTTGTGGGAAACGAGACGCGTGGCGTAATCTCTCAGGCTTGCCCTTACCACCTGCAGCAGCACCTCAAATGAAGATTTTTTTGGACGGTCAGTTCCTCGACAAGCAAGACGCGAAGATTTCCGTGTTCGACCACGGCCTGCTTTATGGTGACGGCGTCTTCGAAGGCATCCGTTTTTACAATGGGCGTGTCTTCCGGTTGGAGCAGCACATCGACCGCCTGTATGATTCCGCCAAAGCCATCTGCCTGACCATTCCGATGACTCCGGCTGAAATGACCGAGGCTCTGCTGGAGACGATTCGCCAGAATGGACTCCAGGATGGCTATGTGCGTCTCGTCGTGACTCGCGGCGTGGGCGACTTGGGGTTGAACCCTCTCCTGTGTCCCAAGGCCAGCGTGATCATCATCGCGGCGAAGATCACCCTTTACCCCGAGGAAATGTACAAGAACGGCCTCACTGTGGTGACCTGCTCGACGCGCCGCATCCCGCATGGCGCGCTCAGCCCGATGGTGAAGTCGCTCAATTACCTCAACAATGTCCTCGCCAAAATCGAGGCCCAGCAGGCCGGAGCCGGCGAGGGGCTCATGCTGAACGAGCAGGGTTATGTGGCCGAGTGCACGGGCGACAACATTTTCACGATCAAGAACGGTCAGGTCTTCACGCCCCCGATCTCGGCTGGAGCGCTGGCCGGGGTCACTCGCGAGGCGATGTTCGACATCTCCGCGCAGCTCGGCGTGACGATCTCCGAGCCGAACATGACCCGATACGATATTTACACGGCCGACGAGTGTTTCCTCACAGGAACTGCGGCGGAAGTCATCCCCGTGACCAAGCTCGACACCCGGGTGATTGGCGACGGGAAGCCGGGTCCGCTGACCCTGAAATTCATCGAGAAGTTCCATGAGTTGACAGCCAACTCTGGTACGGCGATTTATTAAGCATGCAGTGCGACGTTTGCCAGCAGAAGGAAGCCACGGTTTTCCTCACCCAGATCGTGGGAGGGAAGATGCAGAAGGTGAATCTCTGCGAGGCATGCTCGAAGGACAAAGGAGTCAATGACCCGACCGGTTTTGCCCTGGCCGATCTCCTGCTAGGCATGGGAGCCGCCCAGGAAATCGAGAAAAACCCGGCCGCCCAGCGCTGCCCGGTCTGCGGCTTCACGCAAGCGGACTTCAAGAAGACGGGCCGCCTCGGGTGCAGCACCTGCTACGAGGTTTTTGCTGATGGTTTGGAAGGCATGATTCGCAACATGCACAAGGGACCCGAGCACGTCGGGAAAGCTCCGGTGGCTTATCTGCGGTCGCGGCAAATCGACCAGAAGATCAAGACCTTGCAATCAAGCCTCCAGGAAGCCGTCGCGGCCGAGCAATATGAAAAAGCCGCGGACCTTCGCGATCAGATCCGTCGGATCGAGGCAGGATTGGAAGCATGAAGCTGACTGAAATCATCGAAAACTCCGGGGAGTGGCTCAAGGGCGACGGTCCGCACCGCAACATCGTCGTCAGCAGCCGCGTCCGTCTCGCCCGCAACCTCCGCAGCAAGCCGTTTCCCGGCTGGGCCAAGAAAGCCGAGCGCATCGAGGTGCTCAAGATCGTCAAGAGCGCGGTCGAGCAGCTTCCCGAGATGGAGGATGCCTACACCGAGAACCTCGAGGCTCTCTCTCCGCTGGAGAAGCAGGTGCTGGTCGAGCGTCATCTCATCAGCCGTGAACACGCCGCCAAGGGCGTGGGCAGCGGGGTGGTGATGAATGTCAACCAGTCCCTCAGCTTCATGATCAATGAAGAGGATCACCTGCGCATGCAGGCGATCTGCTGCGGGCTGCAACTCGGCAAGGTCTTCGCCATGATCAACCAGGCGGATAGCGAGTTGGAGCCCATGCTCGACTTTGCCTTCCACCCGCAGCTCGGCTACCTCACGGCCTGCCCGTCGAATGTCGGCACCGGCATGAGGGCGTCCGCGATGCTTCATCTGCCCGGCCTCGTCATGAGCGACCAGATGAACAAGATCATCAATTCCGTAAACAAGATCGGTCTCGCCGTGCGCGGACTGCACGGAGAGGGGACGGAAGCCATGGGCAACCTGTTCCAGGTTTCGAATCAGACGACCCTCGGCGAGGCGGAGGAGGAGATCATCTCGCGGCTCAATGATGTGATCGAAAAAATCATCGAGCACGAGTGCAACGCCCGCCAGTTGCTCCTGCAGAAGAAGCCTGTCACGCTGCTCGACCAGATCGGCCGCGCTTACGGCGTCTTGTCCTACGCTCACTCCATTAGCTCGAAGGAGGCGCTTAACCTGCTTTCCGTGATCAAGTTGGGGACAGATCTGAATCTTTTCCCCGATGAAAATCGAATCCTGGTGGATGAGCTCTTTATCGAGACGCAACCTGCTCATCTTCAAAAAGGAGCGCATGTGCAAAAAATGTCCGCGGATGAAAGGGACACCTTGCGCGCTTCACTGATTCGAGCCAAACTACAAGTCGTGCCCAAGCCGGATATCGCGAAAATCGCCACCCAACCCTTGGGGACGACCGAAAATGATGAATAACTTCACTCCTCGTGCGCAACAGGTATTGGCGCTCGCCCGCAAGGAAGCCGATCGGTTCAACCACAACTATGTGGGTACTGAGCATCTCCTGCTCGGACTGATCAAGCTCGGCCAGGGAGTGGCGGTCAATGTCCTCCAGAAGATGGGCCTCGACCTTGAGACCGTCCGCATGGAGGTTGAGAAACAGGTGGGTTCCGGTCCCGAGACCAAGATGGTCGGGAACATCCCGTATACCCCGCGCGTCAAGAAGGTCCTTGCCCTTGCCGGCAAGGAAGCCAAGGCCCTTCAGCACTCCTACGTGGGCACCGAGCACATCCTGCTCGGCCTGCTCCGCGAAGGCGAGGGCGTTGCCGCCCGCGTGCTCAAGAGCCTCGAGGTCGACATCGAGCGCACACGCAACGAGATCCTCAAGGAACTCGATCCGAATTTTGCACCGCAGGAAGAAGAAGGCGGCGTGCCACAGGAAGCTGGTTCCAAGAAGGACGGCAAGACCCCGGCCCTTCGCGCCTTCGGTCGTGATCTGACCGAACTCGCCAAGAAGGGCGAGCTCGATCCGGTCATCGGTCGTGCCGACGAAATCGAACGCGTCATTCAGATCCTCTGTCGCCGTACGAAGAACAATCCGGTGCTCATCGGTGAGGCGGGCGTTGGCAAGACAGCCATCGCGGAAGGCCTCGCGGAGGAAATCATCAACGGCAACGTGCCGGAGATCCTGCGTGAAAAGAAGGTCGTCACCCTCGACCTCGCCCTCATGGTGGCCGGTACCAAGTACCGCGGCCAGTTTGAAGAGCGCATCAAGGCGGTGATGGATGAGATTCGTCGCACCAAGAACGTCATCCTCTTCATCGACGAGTTGCACACCATCGTGGGTGCCGGTTCGGCCGAGGGAGCGATGGACGCCTCCAATATCATCAAGCCCGCGCTTTCCCGCGGCGAGCTGCAGTGCATCGGCGCCACCACGCTGAACGAGTACCGCAAGTACATCGAAAAGGACGCCGCCCTCGAGCGCCGCTTCCAGACCGTGAAGGTGGAGGCCCCTTCGGTAGATGAGACCATCCTTATCCTCAAGGGCATCCGGCCGAAGTACGAGGCGCACCACAAGGCCAAGATCTCCGACGAAGCCCTCGAGCTTGCCGCAAAGCTTTCCGATCGCTACCTGACCGGACGCTTCCTGCCGGACAAGGCCATCGATGTGATGGACGAGGCTGGCGCCCGCGCCCGCATCTCGGCCATGACACGTCCGCCAAACGTCAAGGACATCGAGGCTGAGATCGAGTCGATCCGCATCGAGAAGGAAGCCGCCATCAAGGCGCAGGATTTTGAGAAAGCCGCCTCGCTTCGCGACACGGAGAAGCAGGCCAAGGATCGCCTCGACAGCATCCTCGCCGAGTGGAGAGCCAACAAGGAGGAGAAGGAAGTCCATGTCACCGAGGACGACATCATGCATGTCTTGTCGAAGTGGACGGGCGTTCCTCTCTCCCGCATGGAGCAGCAGGAGACTCAGAAACTCCTGACCATGGAGAACGAGCTCAAGGGCAAGGTGATCGGCCAGGACGAGGCCGTCATCGCGATCAGCAAGGCTCTGCGCCGTTCGCGTGCCGACTTGAAGGACCCGCGCCGCCCGATCGGCTCATTCATCTTCCTCGGCCCAACAGGTGTCGGCAAGACCTTCCTCGCCCGTACGCTCGCCGAGTTCATGTTTGGCGATGCAGACGCGCTGATCCAGATCGACATGTCCGAGTACATGGAGAAGTTCACCGCCTCGCGCCTCATCGGCTCGCCTCCGGGCTATGTCGGTTACGAAGAGGGCGGTCAGCTCTCCGAGGCGGTCCGCCGCCGTCCGTACTCCGTGGTGCTCTTCGACGAGATCGAAAAGGCTCACCCCGACGTGATGCATCTCCTGCTCCAGATCCTGGAGGAGGGCAAGATCACGGATTCGCTGGGCCGCAAGATCGACTTCCGCAACACGATCATCATCATGACGTCGAATGTCGGCGCCGAGTTGATCAAGAAGCAGACCTCGATGGGTTTCGGCGCTCCGAAGCTGGACGACAACTACGACACCATGCAGGGCAAGATCCTCGAGGAGACGAAGCGTGTCTTCAAACCCGAGTTTCTCAACCGCCTGGACGACATCATCGTCTTCCACACATTGAGCAAGGTCGATCTCATTACGATCGTGAATCTCGAGGTCAGCAAGGTGGTTACCCGTATCAAGTCCAAGGACATCCACCTCGAGCTCGAGGAATCCGCCAAGGAGCTTCTCATCGAGAAGGGTTACGATCCCATGTATGGCGCGCGTCCGATGCGTCGTGCCGTGGAGCGTTACCTCGAGGACCCGATGGCCGAGGAACTCCTGCGCGGCAACGTGAAGCCCGGCGAGACGCTGAACGTCCGTCGGGAAGGCGAGAAGCTCGTCTTCACCCCGAAGTCCGGCACATTGCCCGAGCCCAGTTCGGCCACGGCCAGCTAAAAGGGAATTCCAGAAACTTAACGAAGAAGCCCGTCAGCAATGGCGGGCTTTTTCGTTTCCTCTTCAGGCGGAAACCGCCGAGTTCGTGGACTGGAGAAGGAAAGACACCAGACCAGGAAAGCGGTCCTCGAGTTCCTCACGGCGCAGGGAATTCATGCACTTCGTGCCATCGACCCGCGTGCGAATGATTCCGGCTGCGCGCAGGATCTGAAAATGATGGGAGCGCGTGGCCTTGGCTCCCTCGATGGGAAACTCATTGCAGGCAAATTCCTTCTCGGGACGGTCCAGCAAATGGCGGACAATCTGGAGACGGCAGGGATCTGCCAGCGCCTGAAGGACATTGGCGATTTCCACGCTGCCGAGTTCCGGATGTTCGTATTGCTTCATGTGCCCTTTTGATCTTAATGGCATAAAGCCTGAGGCTCAATGGCAAGAATGTCATTTGACATCCTGATTATGCGGGATAATAGTTCGATCGTTATCGAACAATATATGAGCACAGCCGCGAATCTTCGCCTTCTTGAACCCGTCCAGATCGGTGATTTTCAGTTACGCAATCGCATCATCATGGCTCCTTTGACCCGGTGCCGTGCAAGCGAAGGGCGCATCCCCAATACCATGATGGCCGAATACTATCGGCAGCGCGCATCGGCGGGATTGATCCTGACAGAGGCCACCGCCGTGACTCCCAAGGGCGTGGGATATCCCGACACTCCTGGCATCTGGTCGGATGAGCAGGTCGAGGGCTGGAAGCTCATTACCAAGGCCGTCCATGAAGAGGGCGGTATCATTCTCAGCCAGCTGTGGCACGTGGGCCGCATCTCCGACCCCCGCTACCTCGATGGCGATCTGCCCGTGGCTCCCAGCGCCATCGCTGCGGAAGGCCATGTGAATCTCGTTCGCCCGCTCACGCCATTTGTCACACCGCGCGCTCTCGAGCTGGAGGAAATCCCGGGTATCATCGAAGCCTACCGCAAAGGTGCGGAAAATGCCCTGCGAGCTGGTTTCGACGGCGTCGAAATTCATGGAGCCAACGGCTATCTGCTCGATCAATTTCTCCAGGACAAGACGAACATCCGCACCGACGAATACGGCGGCTCCATTGAGAACCGCGCCCGCCTCATGCTTGAGGTCGTCGATGCCGCCATCGGAGTCTGGGGGCCGGGGCGCGTCGGTTTGCATCTCGCTCCGCGCGGAGATTCCCATGGTATCGGCGATTCGAACCCCCGCGAAACCTTCGGTTATGTGGCCCGCGAAACCGGCCGGCGTCAGATCGCTTTCCTCTGCGCCCGGGAATCGCTCGGTGAAAACCGCATCGGACCCGCGCTCAAGCAGGACTTTGGCGGCTCATACATCGCCAATGAGAAGTTCACGCTCGAGACCGCCGAGCAGGTGCTGGCCGCCGGGGAAGCCGACGCGGTGGCATTCGGCAAGGATTTCATTTCCAATCCCGATCTCGTCCGGCGCTTCTCCGAGGGAGCGGCGTTGAATCCGTTCCACTCCGAGACCTTTTACGGCGGGGGTGCAGGGGGATATATCGACTATCCGACCCTGAACTAAAGGACGCCTAGAAAGTACTGAACGACATCCGACCGGCGGCTGGCGCATAGTCGCCGGTTTCGGATTTGATCAGGAATGCCGGGCACTTGTCCTTTTCGGCCAATACCGGCACCTGTCCCGGGCCGACCCAGCCCTTGGGGTGCTCGGTCACAGTGTAGGAGATATTGACGATGTCGTTGGGTTTGAGACCGCTCGCCGAACGGGTCACCTCATTGACCATGGCGACGACGAGGACCTTCTGATCGTTTTCCTTTTCTCCGGGCTCTACATCCACGCGGAGAACCTCGATCTGGACGAGCTCGGGAGCCTTGGATTGCATCGACTCGTAAGCCGACGGGGGAAGTTCCGCCCGGAGGAGGAGGGGAAGAAGGAAGAAGAGCAGAGTCAGGGATTTTTTCATGCGAGGGAATCCGGCTAAATAAAAGAGCAGTCAGGGTTGAGGTTTGCGAGCTTCGTCAATGAACTCTCGCACTGCAGATTCGATCTGGGAAGCCACGTTCACCTTGGGTTTTACAAACTTCGGGGTGAACCAGGGAAACATGCCGAGCAAGTCGTACGTGACGAGGATCTGCCCGTCGCAGCCTGCTCCGCTGCCGATCCCGATGGTCGGGACAGGAATGGCGCGCGAAAGCATCTCGGCCACCGGCGGGGTGACCAGCTCAAGGACGATCCCAAACACTCCGGCCAGAGCCAGGGCCTCGGCATCCTCCAGGAGTCGCTTGGCCTGATCCTCGGTTTTTCCCTTGATCCGATAGCCGCCCTCTTCCTTGACCCGCTGGGGAAGCATGCCGAGATGCCCGAGTACGGGGATCTGTTCGTCGAGGATCGCCCGGATGGTCGGGAGCACCTCTATGCCGCCCTCCATCTTGACCGCTCTGGCGCCCGCTTCGACCAGACGCCGGGCGTTGGCGGCGGCGGTCTTCGGGTCGGGGGCCGCGTCCGCGCTGAGGTCCCCGACCAGAATCGTCTGGGATACTCCACGTGCCACCGCAGCGGTATGATGCACCATATGGTCCATCGTGACTCCGGTGGTATCCGGCATTCCGAGCACCACCATGCCCAGCGAATCTCCGACCAGGATCAGATCAAGTCCCATGCCATCCAGCAGGCGACCCATGGGGTAATCGTAAGCGGTAAGGACGGCAAATTTGTGATTGGCCGCCTTCTTTTCCGTAAAGGATTGTCTTAAGGTATTTATGTAAAAAAAGCTATTAAGCCCCTCCTAATAAACTGATTCCGAATAGATGTTGCATCCCGTTTGATCGACAGCGGCGAGCAACTGGGCCACGGAACGCTCCTGTCCGGGTAGAATCATTCGTGGGCGAATGTCAGCCAGCGGCAGGAGGACAAAAGCCCTTTCCGAGATGCGGGGATGAGGCAGAACGAGCCGAGAATCTTCCTGTGTGCGACCATCACAATAGAGAAGATCGAGATCGATGGTCCGGGGACTGTTGCGGGGATGGTTGTTCGGCCGACCGAGGGTCATCTCGATTTCCAGCAGATGATCCAGCAGTTCGCCCGGTGAGAGATCGGTCGAGATCTCCAGGGCAGCGTTGAGGAAGGGTTCGGCATCGGCGGAGCAATCCACCGGAGCAGTTTCATAGACGCGCGAGCCGATCACGGGATCGGTGCCCGTATGCAGGCCGAGCAATTCGCGACGGGCGGCCTGGAGATAAAGCAGGCGCGGCTCGATGTTGGACCCGAGGGCGATGCCTGCTCTCATAGCGCGTTTAGTCGGTGAGACCGAGCACGTCCTGCATGTCGTAGAGTCCCGGCTCGCGACCGTGCGCCCACTTGGCAGCGCGCAGAGCGCCCTTGGCGAAGGTGTCTCGGCTGGATGCCTTGTGGGTCAGCTCCACGCGCTCGCCCACATTGGCGTATATGACCGTATGATCGCCCACGACATCACCGCCGCGCACAGCGTGGAGGCCGATTTCCTTGGGCGTGCGCTCACCGACCATGCCTTCGCGGCCATGGCGGACGTCGCTGTCGTAGCTCAATCCTCGCACCTCGGCAAGGATCTCAACCAGACGGCGGGCTGTGCCGCTCGGGGAATCCTTCTTCAGTCGATGGTGCATCTCAACGACCTCAAGATCGAAGTCCGGTCCAAGGATCTCGGCCGTCTTGCGGGTCAGCCAGAAAAGCGTGTTCACGCCGACGCTGAAGTTCGGGGCAAAAACGATCGGGATGATCTTTGAGAGCTCCATGATCCGGGCACGAACTGCGTCCGAATGACCTGTGGTGCCAATGACAAGGGCTTTGCCCGCTTTGGCGCAGGCTTCCGCCACACCGAGTGTGACATCGGCATGGGTAAAGTCGATGACGGCATCGCACGCGGGGAGGGCGGCGGCAAAATCGTCGCCGTGATCGAGCGCAGCGGAGACCGCGAGCTCCGGATCAGCCTCGGCACAGTTGATCAAGGCCTGTCCCATCCGGCCCTTGGCTCCGTTGATAATCAGCTTGAGCGCGCTCATGCTAGAGAATGCCGACGGCGGCGAGGGTTGCCTTGACGCGGGCCTTGTTGGCGTCGGTCATTTCGCAAAGCGGGAGCCGGACCTCCGGCGTCATCTGGCCGAGTTCCGCCAGGGCATACTTCGTCGGCACCGGATTTGGCTCGATGAAGAGGTCCTTGAAAACCGGATAGTACTTGCGATGAACCGCCGCTGCATCACCCGGGCGTCCTGCCAGCCAATGGCGAACGAGATCGCCCACTTCCTTGGGGATGATATTGGAAGCCACGCTGATGACGCCCACCGCGCCAGCCGAAAGGAAGGGCAGGGTGAGGGAGTCATCACCGGAGAGAATCTCAAAGGAATCCGGCAGAGCCTGGCGCAGCTGGTTCACGCGCTCGACAGACCCGCCCGCTTCCTTGATGGCGACGATATTCGGGAAATCCCTGGCGAGACGCACGACGGTATCGACCCCGATCTCGATGCCGCAGCGCCCCGGGATGCTGTAGAGCACGAGCGGGATCTTTACGGCCTCGGCGATGGCCTTGTAGTGCAGATAAAGCCCCTGCTGGGACGGCTTGTTGTAATACGGCGCTACCAGCAAGGCCGCGTCCGCGCCGAGGCGCTCGGCCTCGACGGTGAGTTCGATGGCTTCCTTGGTGCTGTTTGATCCCGTTCCGGCAATGACCTTGCAACGGCCCTTGGCGATCTCGACGGCGGCTTTGATGACGGCATTATGCTCGTCATGATCGAGAGTGGGCGACTCGCCCGTGGTCCCCACGGGAACGATGCCCTCCACGCCGCCACGGATCTGGCCTTCGATCAAAGCCGCAAAAGCGGCCTGGTCGAACGCTCCGTCGCGAAACGGCGTCACCAACGCTGTATATGTGCCTGCAAACGACATGGGAAAGAAAATGAAAGCCTAGAGAGTAATTGTCCCGGCGAAAACAAAATCCGCAGGGCCGGTGAGGGTCACCTTGCGGAAGTTGCCAGCCACCTTTTCGAAACCGACCTGAAGGGTATCGCCTCCGCGCACCTTCACCGAGATCGGGCTCGGGGTCTGGGACTTGAGATGATAGAGTAGCGCCGCCGCGCAGACGCCCGTGCCACAAGCGAGAGTCTCGTCCTCCACGCCGCGCTCATAGGTGCGGAGCGCAATGAGCCCGGGCTCGATGGTCTGGACGAAATTGGCATTCGTGCCCTTTGGCGCAAAAGCCTGATGGTAGCGCAGCGCCGCGCCCGCCTTGCGGACATCGACGGCCTCCAGGTCTTGGACGAACGCCACGGCATGCGGGACGCCGGTATTCAGGAAATGGACCTCCATTTCCTCGCCAGCGACGTCGAGCGCCTCCGGCGGACGGTGGGAATGCGGGTCGCTCATCGCGATGGTGACGAGACCAGCCGTGATCTGGGCGCGGATCAGTCCGGCCAGCGTTTCAAAGGAGACTTCATCCGAGGGCTTGGCCTGCAGGCTCGTGGCAAACCGGGCGAAACACCGGGCGCCATTGCCACACATCTCGGCCTCGCCGCCATCGGCATTGTAATACCGCATCAGAAAATCAGCCCCGTGCAGGGAGGGCTCGACCATGAGCACGCCGTCGGCGCCAATACCGCGGTGGCGGTCGCAAAGGTGCGCGATGCGGGACGGGTCGAGGCTCAGGGAGCGATCACGGTTGTCGAGCATGACGAAATCATTGCCCGCGCCGTTCATCTTGGTGAATTTCAACTGCATATCTGTCGCGGAGAAGTTAGCGGGTGTGTGCGGCCTGCACAAGGGGGCTGACGAAATCCTTGATCCTTGCCTCCAGCCCCTCCCCGGAGCCGTGTTCCGCGATGCGGCGCACGATGGCGCTGCCCACGACGACAGCGTCGGATTGCTTCGCCACGGCGGCAGCCTGCTCGGGTGAGGAAATGCCAAATCCCACGGCAATCGGTAGCGTCGTGTGACGACGTATCTCCGCCACCTGCTCGCCGATCGTATCCGAGATATCCTTTTGCTCCCCGGTTACGCCCTCGCGGGAGACGTAGTAGATAAATCCGCCGCCCCCTGCGACGATCTTGGCCATGCGGGCGGGTGGGGTGGTAGGGGCGATCAGACGAATTGGTTGTAAGCCGCTGGCGACGAGGAACTCGGCATTCTGTGCTGCTTCCTCGGGCGGCAGGTCGAGAATCAGCAGGCCATCCGCTCCTGCCTCCACGGCGTCGCGCAGGAAGTTCTCAAACCCGTAAACGTAGACCGGGTTGAGGTAGGTGAAGAGCACGACCGGCATCTGCGAGGTCTTGCGGAGTTCACGAACGACATCGAGGACCCCGGCGACGGTGGCGCCATTGGCGAGAGCACGCGTCGAGGCTGCCTGGATGGTCGGTCCATCGGCCACCGGATCAGAGAAAGGAATGCCCAGCTCCAGGATGTCCACCCCGGCCTCGTCGAGGGCGCGAGCGACGGAAAGTGTGGCCGCAAGCGAGGGATCACCTGCAGTGATATAGGCGACGAATCCAGACTGCCCGGCCTCGGCCAGGGCACGGAAACGTTCGGAGATACGATTGGGCGTTGTCACAGAATCCGAGAGAATCGGCTGGTGAGGGGAATCGTGGCAAGCAAATCACGATTCCCACGCAACGATGGGTCCGGGCCGACGCGAGGCGGCTAGTTTTGCGGTGTCACCGGCGTGCCGTTCTTTCCGCCATCGGAAAGGCGGAAAACGCCGTTTTTATCGCGATAGAATCCGCCGAAAAGAATGCGACCTTCCTCCCTGGCTTTCTGGGCGCGAGGAGAGCTGCGGATATCTTTGGCCTCCCACTCCATCACCTTGACGCGCCCCCTGTGATCGAGCACTTCCTCGACCGGGAGGGTGAGCTTCGCATACTCGGCATCGCTGAGACGGATCGCGTTGAGTTTCTTCTCGTTATAAAACGAGAGCCACCATGCTCCGTAGGCGTCCGGGGCATTGGGGAGAGAGACTTCCATGGTGAGACCGCCGACTTTCTGAAGGTTGTCCTTCTTGAGGTCGAGAGCGTAGAGGCCCTTGATCTCGGGAATGCTGGAGAGATAGCTGCCGAGAAAATCGCGGATGACCTTGCGAGCCTTTTCACTCGACCTCGCGATGCCGTAGATGCCGATTTCCACTCCGGCCGGATCGTCGGGATCGCCGTAGATGTTCAGTTCCAGACGGCCATTCGCCCGGAACGAGCTGTACGGCACGTTCTTGAACGGACCGTTGTCGACCGCTGTCGCCGGGATTTCCTGAAAGCTCTTGATCTCATCCTGATTGCGCAAGTCGTTCGCGATGACTCTCCACGGCGGCAGCGAGCCCGGCGTCAGTACGCGGACGAACCACATCTCGTCGTCATCGACGTTGCGGATACGCACGATATCCTCGCTTTTGATCGTATCCTCTCCGTAGGGCATCTGGATCGTCACGTCACTGCTCGTCTGCTTGACGATGAGACCGCGCAAGGTCTTTCCCGAGGTCAGTTCGATGCTGTCCGGATAAAGAGAGGCACTGGCCGCGGTCAATCCGGCGAAAAGGAGGAGAGCAGCCCCGGCGAGCGAATTTCGCAATGACAGGCGGATAGGAACTTGCATACCATACCGCGCTTATCACAAGAGAGGTCTCTCTTCCAGCATCTTGCTCATGAAAAACCATTTCCTCACTGCGGCCTCCCTTCTTGGTGCGCTCGCCCTGACCGGTTGCGTCACCCCGCCGTCGAAGTTCAAACCCGCTCCGGATCAGGAGGCGCGCAACAAGGCGCTCAATACCGGCAAGTTCTGGTGGGGCACCTCGACGAGCAGCTTCCAGAACGAAGATCGCGGCGTGAAGGAAGGGGACCCGAACTACTTCCGCACCGATTGGGATGTCTTCGCCGATGAAGGCAAGGCGGCGGTGAAAGGCGACGCGGGCACGTATTCCTGGACAAACTTCGACAAGGACGTGGCGGCCCTGAAGAAGATCGGCGTCTCGCACTTCCGCTTCAGCATCGAGTGGGCTCGCGTTGAGCCGAAGAAGGGCCAGTTCAACGAAGCCGCCATCCGCCAATACGCCGAGATGGCTCGCAAGCTGAAAGCGGCCGGGATCGAGCCGATCGTCACGCTCTGGCACTTCACCTTTCCCGACTGGCTTTACAACCGCTACGACAAGCGCGAGGTCAACTTCCTCCATCCCGACGTGCAGAAGGAATGGGACATCTACGTGACCAAGATGGTCGGCGCTCTCAAACCCTACGTCCGCTACTGGGTGCCGCAGAATGAGCCCAACGGCGCACTGCAACTCGGGTGGATCGCTGGACACTGGCCTCCGGGCATTCTCCTGAGCCCGTTCAAATACAAGCGCGCCATGCGCGTCTGCGCCGACATGTTCATCGATGCCGCTCACATCATCAAAAAGGAGCGCCCCGACGCTGTCATCATGAGTGTGCATTCGCTGCCCAACTGGCGGCCCAACCGCTGGCAGGACCCGACGCTCTGCACGTACAACACGATGCGCCGCCAGAACTTTGACCACCTCGACATGATCCAGCCGGTCGTCGACATCATCGGCATCAACTACTACTACACGCAGGACGCCAGCATCCGCAGCTTCCTCAACCACGGCCAGGGTGAGAAGTCGTCGAATTACACCCAGATGGGCTGGGAGATCGAGCCGGAGGGTATTTATCAGGTGATCAAGCAGATCGGCGACCGTTACCACAAGCCGATGTTCATCTCGGAGAACGGCATCGGAACGAAGAACGAGCAGAAAAAGATCAAGTACCTGCGCGACCATATCAACCAGGTCCGCCGCGCCGACGCGGAGGGCTACGATATGCGCGGCTACTTTGCCTGGACGCTGGTGGACAACTTCGAGTGGACCGAGGGTTATGTGCCGAACTTCGGCCTCACCGTGATGGACCCGAAGACGAAGGATCGCGTGTTTGAGCCGTCCGCGGCGTTCTTCCAGAACGTGATCCGCGCAGGGAATCTCACGCCCTCGACCAAGAACTAGTCGCGGCTCAGTTCCCGGCGGGCCAGACCCGGCCCGCCCGGGGAGTGTCGATGTGGTAGTCGGAGAATTTCCGGCTCAGGATGTCCCGTCCCAGCGCCTCGGCTTCTGCCAGGGGTTTGCATGGGTCGGAGTTCACCTCACCGCGGCTGTTGCCGATACCTCGGACGACGCCGACGAAGTCGGAGTTTGTGTAGCGCGAATATTCCTGGATCTGGTGAATGATCCCGAGGCTGGCTCCCGGGTACGTCTCCTCGGAGGAGAGGATCAGGCCGATGCGCTTGCCTTGCATCCGGCCCACGACCTCGGCGGAAGCCGGGTACGAGGCCGCGTAGTAGCAAAAGGTGCGGTCGAAGAATGCCTTGGTCTGAGCACTGACCCCATACCAGTAGATCGGCGTGCAAAAGACCACCGCCTCCGCCGGGAGGAATGCTTCAAAGAACAGCTCGCGAAAGCGATCCTCGATCGAGCACTCCCCATCGTCCCTGCGGCATTTCCGGCAGTCCCGGAGAAATGACGTGATGTAGTCATCGATGAACGCGATGCGAGGCGTCTGCCCCGCTGCGCGTGCTCCCTGCGCAACCGCCTCCGCGAGCGTCGAGGAGTTACCATTCCGCCTTGGACTTCCCACCAGAATCAGCATGCATTGCTTAAGCGGGAGCGCGGCGGTTCTGTCAACTCCCGAGTCCCGGGGAGGTTTCCGCCAACGGAGAGTGATCCGGCGTTGCGCAGGTGCTGCTCGAATTTCTCAACCGGCAGATCGTAAAGGACGGCAAGGTTTGGCGAGGTGAGCACATCGCCCGGCGCGCCGCGTTTCAGGATGAGACCGTCCTTCAGGAGGAGGATTTCATCGGCGGAAGCAATGGCGTGCTCCGGGGCGTGCGTGGTTTGCAAGATGGCCTTGCCGAGGTCGCGAGCCAGTCTGGTGATCATCTCGAGCATCCGGATCTGGTTGCCGTAATCCAGCCCCGTGGCGGGCTCGTCGAGGATCAGGATCGGCGTCTCCTGGGCCAGGGCCCGGGCCAAGATGACCAACTGCCTCTCGCCTCCGCTCAGGAGCGAGAATGTACGGTCGGCTAGCGTAGTCGCTCCCATCTGGTCCAGCGCCGCCAGGGCGATGCGCCGGTCCTCGCTGCTGCTGGCCGAAAGAAAGGGACGCCGGGATTCCCGCGCCATCAGGACCATGTCGAGGGAGGTAAAGGCAAAGGCGGCTGTTGTTTGCTGGGGGACGAATGCGATATGCCCGGCCACCGCGACCCGGTTCATGGCGCGGATGTCTCCGCCCCGCAGGAGGACCTCGCCGGTGTCCGGTTGCAGCAGCCCAAGCAGGATGCGGAGAAAGGTGCTTTTCCCGCTGCCATTAGGGCCGAGGAGGGCGGTGACCCGCCCGGGTTTGAGGTCCACGGAAACATCACGCAGAATCGTGCGCCCGGGAAAGCGGAATCCCAGGCGGCGGGCGGAGAGGGGCGGAGTCATTATGCCCATCCCTTCCGCGCGCGCCCGAGCACGGCGACAAACGTTATGACACCAAGCAGAGCGGTGATGATGCCGACAGGCACCTCGGCGCGAAACATCGTCCTTGCCGCTGTATCGACGCCGATGAGAAAGGCCGCACCGAGCAGGGCGCTGGCCGGGAGCAGGAGTCGGTTGTCCGGTCCGGTCAGCATTCGAGCCGCGTGGGGAATGATCAGCCCGATCCAGCCGATTTCCCCGCCGATGACGACGGTGAGCGAACTCAATACCGTGGCCATGATGATGGCAACCAGCCGGAGACGCCCGGCAGGCAGCCCGAGGGCGCGCGCCGGTTCATCACCGAGACTCAGGACATTGAGCCGTCCAGACATCGCCAGGAGGACTCCGAGGGCCGCCAGCATAGGCCACACCGTGCGTCCCAGCAATGGCCACTCGCTCAGGGCAAACGACCCCATCAGCCAATACACAATGGACGGCAGTTTGTCATAAGGGTCCGCGAGATACTTCACGATCGCCAGCAGAGCGGAAAACAGCGCGGAAGCGACGATGCCGCCGAGCACCAGGATGAGCATCGGATCGGAGGAACGGCGAAAAAAGGCGGCGATGCCGAGTGCCACACCGACGGCGGCCAGGCCGAAGCCGAAGGTCGTCAATTGCACGACGAGCCAGTTGGTGCTGATGACCATCCCAAGGGCCGCGCCAAAGGACGATCCCGCGAGCACGCCGCACAGGTTGGGAGAGACCAGGGGGTTGGCAAACATCGCCTGATAGGATGCCCCGGCCACGGCAAGCGACGATCCCACCAGCCCCGCGGCGAGAATGCGAGGGAGGCGGAGCTGAAAGAAGACGTTGCTCCACCGGGAGGCATCGCCCGGCGGAGCCTGCCCCGCCAGCAATTGCCCCAACTCGATCCAGCCAACTCCGAATCTGCCAGCCCCGAGGGCGTAAATCATGGCGATGAGCAGCAGGATCGCAAATCCCGGCAACACCCAGGCCCTCGGTTTCATCTGCCGAGCAGTTTCCTGGCTTCCTCCTCAGAGATGGAGACGTGGAGAAAGTCCCGGTAAAACGACACCGTTTCCTGAACGAGGCTGGTCGGTCCGCCGGGATACAAGACATCGGCCAGCCACTGAACTCCGAGAATCCGCATGAAGCTCGGCGGGCGGTCGATGAAATTCAGCGGATCGCGCGGCACGAGATAAACGCGATTGTCCCGCACGGCTTTCACATCGGCCCATCGAGGGTCCTTCCCGACCGAGGCAAAAAACTCCGCGTCCGGCGTCACGATGACCTCCGGATTTTTGACCAGTATCTCCTCGAGGGAAACCCGCTCCAGGCCGCCCATGGTCGCCTGGTCTCCCGGGAAGACAGATTTTCCCCCGGCAACCAGGATGGGATCATAGTGAAACGAGTCGCCAAACTGTGTCATCAGCCCATCGGAGCCGACGGCGTAATACACCGTGGGTCGCCCGCTCTCGGGAATCCCGGCGACGCGTTTCCGCACCGCATCGAGCCTTCGCAGGGCCTCGTCGGCCAGTGTATTGCCTTGTGCCTCCCGGCCCACGGTCTGTCCCACCAGTCGAATCGCCTCCGGGATGTCTGCGACCCGGTCCTCCTCGACGAAGACGACCGGCACATGGACTCTTTCGAAGGAACGCAGGACCGGCTCCATGACAAAGGAGTTTCGCCATGCGATGACCACCTGCGGGTTCAGCGCCAACAGGGATTCCATGTTCGCTCCACGCGCCGCACCATGCCAGCCTCCCACGGCGGGGAGCTTCTTGAACGCGGGGAGGAGAAACTTCGTTCCCGAAGCAAAAAACGAAGATTCCACGGGCGTGTCGACCGAGGCCAGGAGCTCCGGCGCGACAATGTAGACCAGCAGGGTGGGCGGAGGGGCCGTGCCCGCGACACGCTCCACGCGCTCGGGCAGTTCGACAGTTCGCCCGGCGGCATCCACCACGGATCGGGCGGGCGACGCCGCTGGCAGTCCCCACAGCAGGCAGGCCAGGGCGGCAATGCTGGCTCGACGGCGGTTCACGGCGCGGTCTTGTGCTTGGTGCAAGTGGCGCAATGGCTTTGCCCCGCCGGGCTGTTGGTCGATGACACTGGCTCGGCAGGCGGCGGTGCGGCTTTCATCTTCTTGCAGCAGTTCTCCATCAGTGCGGCGGATTCCGCCTCGATGGACTGCGGGGCCTTGCTTTCCCGCTCGGAGGCCAGAAGGACGAGCCTGCTGGAGAGGAATGCGACGACGGCGACGAGAACGATAGCCGCTCCGATGATGCGAATGGTTTTGGATTTCATAAGAGATGTTTAGACTCCTCCCGTGCCTCCGCAGCCGCACGGGCAGCCTGCTCCGTTGGGGTTGGCCCAGAGATTCAACTTCCCCCGGCCCGGTGGAGGCTTGGGCCCGCCGGGCTCGGCTTCGTAGTTGTCCTCGGCCGTATAGGTATCCTCCAGGGCGAGCGTCTCGACATGCCCGTCGACGAAAAGGTAGTTGAACTTGCCGCCGGGATTCAGGTCGGGCTTGCCTGCGGTGAGGGAGATTTGCAGCCCGGGCGTCACACCGGCGTAGGCAGAGCGGCCGATACGAGCCGACGTGTAGGGAAACTCTGTAAGGAGAATGCGCTGGCTGAGCGTTTGCAGGTACGATGTACGCATCCATCGCATCGGGTTTCCCTGGATCATTTGAGCGATGGGTGCGTTGTAGACATTGGAGGCGTAGGTCCGGCGCGAGCCGATCTTTGCGCTCGTGTTTTGGTCCGCGCCATGGAGGAAGAGCTTCTCGACCGCGGAGCCCTTCGGCGTATTGCTTTCCGTCAGGTTGCCGATGCCGGCTCCGACCTCATAGCCCAGATAGGGGAGCAGCCAATAGTCCCAGGACTTCCCATAGGCTGTGGCTCCAAAATCGGAAGGGTCCTTGAGGTTGCAGGCTGTCGGCGGGATCTTGCCCTCGTTCTCGGAGGCAAACCGCGCATAGGCCAGGCCAAACTGCCTCAGGTTGCTGACCGACTGCAACGAAGCGACCCTTTGCAGCATCGGGCGGCTGGCTCCCACGACAAGCGACGCCAGCACCACGATCACCCCGATGGAGATCAGGATCTCGATCATCGTAAATCCCCCGATGGAGCGGCTCGCATCCCGGGCGGGAACCGAACCCGAACAGCCGCAACAAGGCCGCTTCACCGCCTTTGACGGCTTGCGGCGCAGCCCAACCGCGATCACGATCAATCCCGCGACCAGCAGGACGACCGCGTCGGGCTCGGGCACGACATAGGCCGCGGTGATGATCGTGTATCCGCTCAGGCTTGTGTAAAGCCCATCTGTCGCGCTTCCGCTATCCTCGCCCTCCTCGACGTAGGTGATCGTAAAGTCGTTCGCCGCCGCCGTGATCCAGGTTCCATCCTCGGTGAAGATCGAGAATTTCTCCTCGCTGATCAGCGTATAGAGGTACGAATCGGAGAGACTCAGGTCGCCGAACAGCGCGAGGAAGCCTCCATTGATCTGAACCGCGCTCCCCTGGGTGATGTTGAGAACCGCCGTTTCGCTGACCACGGAACCGACCATGACGAGCCCCTTGTCGACGACACTCAGCGTCCCGGTGGAATATGTTGCGGTCACGGACTCCGTGCCGGTGTTCAAAAGCAGGCTGCCGACGGTAATGTCCCCCTGGTTTTCCAGGACAGAATTCGCTCCCGAGACGAGAACCGAGTTGCCTTGCGTCGCGATCGCTGTCTTGGCGTCGGAGAGAGAACCGTCCCCGCTGATATGCATGTTGTTGGGGTTGAAGACAGTGCCTCCCGCCAGGATTTGCAGCTTATTGCCTGACCCAGCCTTGCCGACAAAGAAGTCTCCGGCGGAAACTTTGCCGGTCTCGATGTCATAGTGGTTGGTGATTTCCCAGATCGATCCTGCTCCCGTGACGGTTGCCGTATTGTTGCCCCCGGTTTGCACCCCGTCATTTACCCCGCCGCCGGTTCCGATATAGGCGCCCACACTGCTGACCTTGCCGCCTTTTTCCACCCGCAGGGAATTGTTGTCTCCGGCATTGCCGACGGAGACAAAGCCATTGCTGCCATAGGCGCTCAAGAGAGAACCGACGCCCGACACCAGCCCGGAGTTGCCTCCCCCGGTGCCGGGACTCAGCGGATCATTGGCCGAACCGCGAAAGCCAATATAGACGCGATTCCCTCCGAAGAACTGGGCGCCGTCGGTGACCTCGATCCGGGCGCCGCTTCCGAAATACCCGAGCAGCGTGGGCATGGTCGTATTGATGGTCGACCGGACGACCGTGTCGGGATTTTCCGGCGAAACCGATGTCCCGGAAACTCTCACGATGTTGTTGCCCGCCCCCGCAAAATAGGATGCTGCGATGCGCCCCATGTTGGCCACCGCGCCGCCCGTCACGGAAAAGATATTGTCTGATCCATACCCGCCGACAGAGAACATGCTGACATCTGTGGCCGTGAGCGTGGTTCCCGCTCCCGAGACGAGCAGCTTGTTGCCATCGCTGGAAGCCGAGCTTCCGAGATACATCCGATACCACTTGGTGGTTCCCAAGCCATCGGTCGTAGTGTCCTTCATCTTGAAAGTGATCTTCGCCCCGTCCTCGATGCGCAGAGTGTTGCCTCCCACGGTATTTCCGATCACCGGGTTGCCCTGGAAGGCCGGGTCGGGATTGTAGGATGCAGCGACACCGGGATCACTGCCCCCGCCGAGAATAGTGACGTAGCCGCTGTTAAAGATATACGTCTGGCCGTCGGCATTCATCGTGACCGGCACATCGGAGTTGATGTGGTCGGCGGCGAGGAGAGGGGACGATATTGCCGCTGCGATCAGCGCACAAAACAGAAGGGTATTTGGTCGGGCCTTGGTCATTGGTCAGCAGGTTGGTTATGCGGTGATCTGCGTCCTTTCGGATTACAGAAGCCGCGCTGAAGCCAAGACAGGGCCGCTACTCTCCCGAACGGGAGAATGCCCCTGCACCCAAGGCAGTGTTCCTCTTATCGGAACGAGAACCCATCAAGCACGAGATGTGCCAGATGTAAAATAAACATGACGTTGTCCGTTTAAATTAACGAGATTTACCAGGAAAAGAGGCATTAAGCCCTGTCATCCGCGTATCTGGGGTGGGTAATACCGCTCAGAGGTGTCTCATTTTTTTCAGACACCCTGCGAGGCTCACGAACCGTGAACTTTTCTCAGGGAAGCGGCAGGCCTAGCAATTCGCTGGCCTTGGCCAAACCCTCCGAGGCTCCGGCCTTGATCACCTCAAATTTTGGAACGATCGGCGGATTGGGATCGATCAGGATGTGCCGGGCTATCTTCGGCGCGCACCATGCCAGGCCTGCGGCGGGATAGACCTGGAGCGACGTGCCGACGACGATTATGGCATCCGCCGCCGAGGCGATCTGCTCGGCCGCCGGCATGGCATCCACCATTTCACCGAACCAGACAATATGCGGCCTCAACTGGGAGCCCTTTTCACAAAGATCGCCTTCCTTGATCTCCCAGCCGTCGATCTCGTAGACGAGACTCGGATCAGCCGTTGAACGGGCCTTGGTCAGCTCACCGTGAAGGTGGAGCACGTTCGTCGAGCCTGCCGCCTCGTGGAGATTGTCGACGTTCTGGGTGATGATGGAAACCTTGGCCGCACGCTCCCACCCCGCGATGATCCTGTGTCCCTCGTTGGGCCTAGCGTCGAGGAGCGCCTTGCGGCGTTCGTTGTAAAACCGGAGGACGAGGGAGCGGTCGCGCAGCCACGCCTCGGGGGTGGCGACATCCTCCACCCGGTAATCCTCCCACAGCCCATCATTGTCGCGAAAGGTTCTCAAACCGCTCTCGGCGCTCATTCCGGCGCCGCTGATAACGACCACATGCATAACCCGGGAAGTGTCGCCCCGTTTGGCGGTGCGGGTGAATCAAAATCGATGGCCCGCGCGCGCGGATGAACCGCTCAGGCCTTGCCTGCCTCGGGCGGTACGTAAGTCCCGGTGCTGCCTCCGAGCGCCTTCCATTCGCGGTAAAGCAGCCCGTAAAACACACCGGAAAGTATCAGCCACGTGAGATTCCAGACCGGTACGAATCGATAACACTGGTCGGGAGTGGCTCCGAAGACCTTGACGGCATCGAGGAACATGCCGCAGGCAAGGCCTCCCACCATCAAGCCGATCGAGCGAATCAGCGCGTTTGCCGAGCAAAACTGGCCGTATTTCTCCCTGGGCAGGAGTTTCATGAACATCGGCAATTCCGAGGCGGAATGAAGGGTGACAATGGGAAGGCTGATCGCGCTCAGCCCGATATAGATCCAAAGCACCATGGAATCCGGGATCATTCCCCTCAGGAAAAGAAAGGTGATCGAGAGCGGCGCGACGCATGACTGGAGGATCGTCGAGATCAGCAGCACTCGCAGAGGATGGTAGCGGTCGGCGATGGCTCCCGCCGGGTAAAGCAGCACCAGGCTCACAATGCCGCACGCCCCCGCCACCTGACCGAAGGTTTCCAGGCTGACCTTGATGATATTCGTCGCGGTGAGTACGGCATACGTGCCGCTTACCCACGTCATGGCAAAGGACATGTTGGCCAGGAAGAAGTACCAGTAGAACTTGTGCGAGAAGCACTCGACGGCGTAGGTGCGGAGATTGGCTGCAAAGCCGTTTTGCTTGTCGCCCTTCAACGGGGGCGGGGGAGGATACTCTCCCTCCTTCACCCGCCAGCACATCACCCCAAATGCGACAAGGTACAGCAGGCCGGAGATCAGGAAAATCTGGCCGGTTTGCGACTCGGCGTAGCGGAAAACGAAGGCGTTGAAGAGTGCTCCCGCCGCCGTGCCGACCATGCGAAACAGGGCCATGAACCGGGCCAGGAAGGCCTCCGGCACCACATCGTTGAACAGGTAGTAGTAAACCGATGTGACGAAGAGATTGAAAAACTGAAAACACACCATGAACACGCCGATCACCACGAGCGTGACGGTGAGCTGCGATCCCTGGCCGCCAAGTAACGAGGCGTAGATCCACTTCGCAATCGGCTCCGCGTAGCCGAGCAGAGTCAGAAAGACGACAAGGAACGGCGTCGCTCCCATGAGGAAGGGGATGCGCCGACCCCACCGGCTCCGCAGCCGGTCGCTCCAGAAGCTGATGAACGGGTTGATCACCGTGTTCATCAGGTTCGGAATGGTCGTGAGCACGAGACCGAGCACCCAGTTCGGCGCGCCGATCGCGTGAAACTTGAGCGGCATGATGCTCGGCACCACCGTCTCCATGAGCGTGAAGCAAAAGTCGCCCCACAGCAGGTAGACGAAGAGGGTGATGAGGCCAGCTCTTGTATAGCTCAGCGTGCCCACCCGCATGCGTGATGCGGGCTCCGCCGCGCTGGAGACGGGCGGAGCGCCGGTGGTCATTCCGCTCATGGCCGGGACACGGCTCAGGGCGTGGCCGAGGTCGGGGCAGCCAGGCCGGGCTCGACTCCCGGAGGCAGCTTGTATCCGTCGGCGTCGGAGGCCAGATCCTTGCGCTGCCAGGCCCGGACATAGTCGATCACAAAGTCGTCGGGCATCATGGCATCATCGATCCCATTGTTATCCCATCCGCCGGTCACGTTGGTAAACATGATGTCCGAAGCCACATTGGAAATACGGGGGGTCTCCCAGCGGGCGGCTTCCTTGCCGTTGATGTAGATGACCGCCTCTCCCGGCAACCAGAGAAGACCGGCGGTGATGTAGCCGTCCTTGTCCGGCTGGTAGTAGATAGTTTGGGAGCCGGTCTGCTGGTGGTTCTTGTCGTAGCCATCCCAATGCATGGCGATATTGAACCGGTAGCGGCCCCAGCGGCCCAGGTGCTCCATGATGTCAAACTCCATGGCGCCATTGCCGGTGTAGGCGCGCTTCCATTGCGGCCCCTCCGCGAGTCCGCGGTCGGGCATGAGCCAGAAGGCAGGCCACATGCCAGGGCCCTTGGTCAGCTTCATGCGCGCTTCGAAGTACCCGTAGCGCTGCACCCACTTGCCATAGGTGTCGAGGAAGCCCGTCGCATAATCGGTCTGCTTGCGGGAGGGATCGTCATTATGGAAGCCGGTCTTCTTCTCGTAGCGCAGCTTGGCTTCGCCATTTTCCAGAACCACGTTGTCCTTGGAGAAGTGGCTGCGCTTGTCCCAGTAGTTCTCGGTGTAAACATTCCACTTCTTCAGGTCGAGGGTGTTGCTGTCGAAGTTCTCTTCAAAAGTGAGCACCCAATCGCCGTCGACGGGCGGACG
Source organism: Verrucomicrobiota bacterium (assembly GCA_017305195.1). GTDB lineage: Bacteria > Verrucomicrobiota > Verrucomicrobiia > Chthoniobacterales > Terrimicrobiaceae > Terrimicrobium. The sequence goes on from JAFKMU010000068.1 coordinate 27,747, forward strand.
CTTGCCGAGCCAATCCGGGATGGGGCGGGGGGAGAGTTCGCCGGCAACGATCGTCTTGACCGAGATGGTCTGCTTGTAATCGGCGGGAGCCACCGAGAAGGTGACGCTGCTCGCGGAGTCGCTGGTGAATTTGGTGCCAGTGCCCTTTTGTCCGTCCCAGCTCGTCTTGGTGGCGTCCTTTATGCCCAGCCAGGGAACGGCGGGTTCAAAGGGAAGCTCGACCACGGCGCTCTCGCCCGGCGCCACTGGGGCAACGGTGGCCACATCCGTCGGGCCGCCATTGCTGTTGACCTTGATGCGCAGGTTGACCGGGTCGGCGCCGGTATTGACAAACTCCACCTTCACGCCATAGGCCTCGCGCAAATCCCATCGGCCGATCTCCGGCTTGATCGAGACCCATTTGGGGCTCTGGCCCGCCGGAAAGGTCATTTCGATCTGTTCGCCGTTCAGGGAAACCTGGGCGCCTTCCTTGCCTTCCATCTCAGTGTCCTTGGGAGCGACGCCCTTTCCGAGGATCACGCCGCCGGGCGGCTTGACCCGCACATTCTCCGGCTTCACCGGGGGCTTGTCCCCGGCCTTTCCGCCTGCCTCGATCGAGTCGATGCGGATCTTTTGCTCCACCCCGGATTTCGTGCAAAACAGGACAATCTTTGCAATGTTGTCCGGACTGATCTTGGTCGATGGCTTGTTGCCATACGCGTAGCCAAAATACACTTTCACCTTGCCGGATTCGCCGGGCTTGATGGAGGTGCCTTCCGTATTTGATCCCCATTCTCCCGCCACGGTCTGGCCGTCCACGCGCAGGTTGCAAAGCGTCGGCTTGGTGCCGAGGTTGGTGAGTTTGGCCTCGATGTATCCAAACGCCGAGGCGTCCCACGGCGGATTTGCCGGCTTGATGTGAATGCCGGGGTACTCCTCTCCGCCCGGAGCGATGGACATCACCAGGGCGGTGCCTTCCGGCTCCGCAGTCACCTGTTTTGACGACGGGGAAAGTCGGGCGATATCGATCGAGGTATCTCCCTGCTCGACGAGATACGGTTTCACCGGGGTTGGCGCCGCTTCGTCGGCGGCAAACAATGGCAGGGCACAGGCTGCACTCAGGCAGGAGGCGAGGAGGAGGGAGCGTTTCATAGAAAATGGAGGTGGTGTGGACCATCCCGGTTTCCCGGGCGGAATTGTGGGATTGGAAAGGGGCGGGGGTCGAGAGCCTAGCCGTCGAATCCTTCGATGGTGTTTACCGTCACGGCGCCTTCCGCCGATGGGGCATTGACGAAGATCTTGATCTTGGTCACAGCCGCCGGATCAAGGGCGAACCCGGGCTTGCCAAACGACTCGCCGAATTTCACCTTCACGCTGCCCGTGGCGCCCGGCGCGAGCCAGACGACGTTTGCATTCCACGGCGACTTTTTCCAGTCCCCGGCATTCTCCACCCGGAGCGAAATGCCGATTTTTTCCGAGCTTGTGTTGGTCACCTCCGCGACGACGCCGGAGACGCTGCTCAGATCCCAGGCTCCGTTGGGAGCGGGGATGTCAAAGCCGGGATATCCCTTGCTGGCGGGAAAGGATAGTTTGATCATCTTGGCGCCGCCGTCTTCGACGAGGGTGGGGGTTCCGTCATTTTCGCCCTTGAGTCCGGCGGGATCAAGCGATGCGAAATCAAGGAACTTGGTCTCAGCCCTGACGAGCGGAGACGATGCGAGGAGGCAGAGGGCTGATAGGGAAGCAAGGATGGAGCGAGTCATAGTGGGGAGGTTTGGAGTTCAGGGAGGTTGTTGAAGGAAGGTTCTGACTGATCCGGCTCATCGTAGAGCGATGCGCCATTGGTCTGCATGACCCGGCGGAACCAGTAGGCCGAGTCCTTTGGAGTTCGCTGCTGGGTCGCGTAGTCGACGTAGACGAGGCCGAACCGATGCTTGTAGCCTTCGGCCCATTCAAAATTGTCCATGATCGACCAGTGAAAATAACCGCGCACGTCGACGCCCTCGGCAGCCGCCCGGTCCAGTTGCCGGAGGTAGAGGTTGAGGAAATCGATGCGGGCGGAATCGTGCACGCGTCCGTCGAGGCCCACCCAATCGTTGAGGGAGAGTCCGTTCTCGGTGATGACCACTGGCACGCCGTAGCGCCCGGCTAGGAACTTCGGGCCCCAGTAAAGAGCCTCCGGAGATACCGGCCAGAGGAAATGGGTGTGGGCCTCGCCCTGTCCGGCGGCCACCACCTCGATCCGCCCACCATCTCCGGCGCGAACCTTGGTGCTTGAGTAGATATTGCAGCCGTAGAAATCGAGCGGCTGATTGATGGTCTCCATGTCTCCCGGTTGCACCTTGGGAGCGAGCTTCCCGTAGGCTCTTAGGCCTTCCTCGGGATAGCAGCCACGGAAGATGGGGTCTCCCCACCAGATGTTGTTCCAGAGATTGTCGGGATATACGGAGGCCATTGCTCGCATCGCGGCATCTGCGTCGGCGACGGAATTTGTTGCCGGGTGCGAAATGCAGCCGACCGGGGCAAACCCGATGAAGGGTTTGCGAACCGCCTGGGAGCGAATCACTTGGACGGAACGGCCGTGCGCCAGGAGCGCATGGTGCGAGGCGAGAAGCACTTCCTCCAGCCCCAACCGGAGCCCGGGAGCATGCTCTCCGGTAAGGTGCCCGAGCCCGAGAAAGCATTGCGGCTCATTCAGCGTCATCCAATGGCCTACCCGATCGGAGAGCCGGTCAACGACAACGCGGGCATACTCCTCGAACCAGCGCGGGCTTTCCGGATTCAGCCAGCCGCCCCGCAGGAAAAGCTCATACGGATAGTCCCAATGAAATAGCGTCACCCAGGGCTCGATACCCGCCTCCAGCAGCCGGTCCACCAGGCGGTCGTAGAAATCCAGTCCCTTCTTGTTCACCGCACCCGTGCCCGCGGGCATCACGCGCGGCCAGGAGATCGAGAGCCGATAGGCTTTGAATCCGAGATCCCGCATCATCAGGATATCGTCCTCGTAACGATGGAAATGATTGCAAGCTTCCCGGCCTGAGTCATTCATCCAGATCCTGCCGGGCTGGGAGGTGAGCATGTCCCAGACGGAAGGTCCCTTTCCCTCCGCATTCCATGCTCCCTCGATTTGGTAAGCAGCCGCAGCAGCTCCCCAAGTGAACGAGGGTGGGAAAGACGAACGGAGAGAAGTCATCGAGCGAGGAGGGGGTAAAAGTTACGTTTTCACCTTACTGCATCCCGGTTCTTAAGATAGGGCTGCTTCTGACAATTTTCTTGTCATAATCCGACATGTGGACCAAAATTCCCTCAAGATAGAGACCTGAAGGTGCGCCTGCGGCGTCAAAAATCGTTTTCCCCGACATCATTTTCTTTATGACTTTCCCGGAACATTTCGTATGGGGGGCGTCGACCTCCGCGTATCAGGTGGAGGGCGCATGGAACAAGGAGGGAAAGGGGCTTTCCATCTGGGATATGTTCACCCGCAGCGGAGATCACATCCGGGAGCGGCAGTCCGGTCGCGAGGCCTGCGATCACTTTCATCGCTACAGTGAGGACATCGAGTTGTTTTCCCAGATCGGGCTGAAAGCCTATCGGCTCTCCATCTCCTGGCCGCGCGTGATGCCTGCGGGCACGGGTGCGGTGAACAAGAAGGGACTGGATTTCTACGACCGCCTGGTGGACCGGCTGCTGGAGGCAGGCATCGAGCCCTGGGTGATGCTGTTTCACTGGGACTATCCGTATGAGCTTTTCCTGCGGGGCGGCTGGCTGAATCCGGAAAGCCCGCGATGGATTGAGGACTATGCCCGTGTCGTCGTCGAGCGGCTCTCCGATCGGGTGCGGCACTGGGGGACGATTTCCGATCCGCAGTGTTTCATTGGCCTCGGGTATGCCACCGGAGAGCACGCCCCGGGGCTCCGGCTTGAGCTTCCCGAGACCCTGCTTGCCATGCATCACGCCCTGCTGGCTCACGGTCGGGGCGTACAGGCCATCAGAGGCAGTGCCAGGACAACACCGACGGTCGGCTGGTCTCCCTCCGTGACGGTTTTTTATCCCTACACCGATTCCGCCGCTGACGTTGAGGCGGCGCGCCAGGCCACGTTCTCCGTTTTTCCAGGAAGCGTCTGGAACAACACCTGGACGAGTGATCCGGTGGTTTTCGGCCGCTATCCCGAAGATGGCCTGCAGGTCTATGGATCTGCCGCACCCAAAGTCGGCAGCAAGGATATGGAGATCATCCGGCAGCCGATCGACTACTACGGCTGCAACATCTTCCAGGGCACGCCGGTCAAGGTCGGGCCCAGCGGGGTGCCTGTCGCCGTGGCGTTCTCACCCGGCCATGCCGAAACCTCGAGCGGATGGAAACAAACCCCAGAGGCTCTGTATTGGGGCCTGCGGTTTATGAATCGCCACTACCGCCTACCGGTCATCGTGACGGAAAACGGCATAGCCAATGCCGACTCGCCGGGCCTCGACGGCAAGGTGCATGACCTCGCGCGCATCGACTTTCTCAATATGCATCTGCTGCAGGTGCGACGAGCCATCCAGGATGGCACGGATGTGCGAGGGTACTTCTATTGGTCGGCCATGGACAACTTTGAGTGGCAGCACGGGTACTCCTATCGCTTTGGGCTGATCCACGTGGACTACGAGACCCAGCGGCGCAGCCTCAAGGAATCCGCCATCATGTACCGGGGCGTGATCGCGTCCAATGGCGCGGATCTCGACGCGTTCCTGCCCGGCGGTACCGATCAGCCGCCATTCCTGGTCAAGGAGAGCATCCGCTACATCCACGCCCACATCGACGCGCCGTTCAACATCCAGGAACTGGCTGAGAGCCTTCGCTGCCATCCGGACTATCTCGGGAGAAAATTCAAGCAGCACACCGGGGTGGAACTCGGCCTGTACATTCGGCGCGTGCGGGTCGATCACGCTCGCGAGCTGCTCAAGAATCCCAACAAGACCATCGACGATGTCGCCGAGGCGTGTGGATTTTCCGACCGCATCCATTTTGCCAAGGTCTTCAAGCGCCTCACCGGCGAGACCCCGGGACGATACCGTAAGCTGTTTCTGCCGACGGTCACCGAGGCCGCGAACCGGCCCTTCCTGCGCCCCAGCAATCCACGGTCTTCCCGGTCCTGAAGCGTTCCCCGGCGGAGCGCGTCATGGACGCGGAGCTGGCTTCGGCCAGTAAAGCGAAAGTCCGTCCTGGAGGTAGTATACCTCGAGGGATTTCTCGTCGACCCAGCCGCCATGCCCGTCGGGATAGACGACATTCATTCCGGACAAAGAGCGCTTCACGGCTGGTTCGCTGTGTCCATACGTTATGCCGCCTTTGGTCGCCGCAAGGCATCCCCAAAGCGGTACATCGGACGGAATGGTTGCCATCCGGGACATGTCGGGTTTGTTCGTGCTGAATGTCCCGAGAAACGGAGGGCCGAAATTGAAATACTGATAGGTGGTATAGTTGCTCTGATACAGGGGCGTGGACGCGTTGCGGACTTTGATCAGATCACCCGGGCAGAACATGATCTTTTCGCGCGGGACCGACAGGTACAGGCCCAGCGTATTCGAGAAATTCCCGAACTCGTGAGGCAGGATGAACTGGCGGTCGCCAGAGGGAAATCGCCCGTTGTTCTCGCCGGCATATTGGGAACATGCGGTCTGCAATTGCCTGAGATTGTTCAAGCACTTCACCTTGGTGGCCTGGATACGTCCTCCGGAGAGCGCCGGGAAAGTAAGCACCAAAGCGATGGACACGATCATGATGGCCAAAAGGAGCTCCACCAACGTAAATCCCGACGCTGGCGGGCTGGCGTTTGACGGGAAAACCTTGCGATTCATGGCCTGGGGGGCAGGGGAGAGAACGCCATCAGCACTGCCGCAAATGGAAGATCACCTTCCGGACGGCGGCGCCTCCAGCGCTTTCACTCCCAAGTATATACAAGGGCAAAACAGGTTGTCAGCCCGGGAATCCGGCGGAAAACGGCGCGACCGCTGACGCCTTTGATCCGGCCTATCCGAGCCGGAGCTGAAGCCCGCATGGGGACTTGTTCGTCGATCTCTGGAAGCGGCCCAGGTTATTCTCCATCCTGGGAATTGCCGTTTTCCGACTTTGGCAGAATGGATGCTCCGATATCCGCAGGTTTGCCAAAGTAGACCGCTGAGGTAGCCAGTACGTCGACCCCCGTGGCTGCCAGCTCGGCCGCATTGGTCTCGTTCACGCCTCCGGCGGCGATTATCAGCAGGTCAGGGCGCGCTGTACGCAAACGTTGCACACAGCGCGTCAGCTCCGGCGAGGGGAGCTTGTCGAATTGAATGCCATCGACTCCCGCAGTCACCAATGCCTCGGCGTGGGCCAGGGTGGCCGCCTCGACGATAACCTTGCGTTCACACGCCCGGGATTTCCACTCGGGAACCGCGAGCACCAATTCCTCGAAAGACGGAAAAAAGGCGGCATGGTGGTCGAAGACCAGAATCGTCTCGGACAACCCAAGCCGGTGCAGCATGCCGCCGCCAGCCAGGACGGCTTTTGCGCTCAGCTCCCGGGTTCCCGGAAACGTCTTGCAGGTGGCTGCGATCCGGACTTTGCCGGAGCCTTGGGATGCGGCCGCAATCAGGCGCGAGGTCCGGGTGGCGATTCCCGAAGCATACTCCAAAACGTTGATGGAGACCTTCCAGGCGATATGCAGGGCGTCGACTGGACCATGGGCTGTGACCAGAATGTCACCAGGCAGTGCTTTCTGGCCAGATGCTCTGTGAATCCGGGCTCGCGCTCCGCATTTTTCAAAAACCCTCGCAACTTCCTCCGAGCCGCAGATCACAGTCTCTTCACGCGCGGTGAATGTCGCGGCGCCGACCTGCTCGTTGAGCGCCAAGGTGTGGCAGGTCAGGTCGCCAGCGGGGGCGGTTTCGCGGATCCAGCGGTCCAGCGTGTCATCAAGGATCGTGTGCATCGGCAACCTGCAATGGATAACTCAAAGACTGCGGCCCGGAAAGCGAGCAACGCCGGGGACCTCTCAATTCCGGACTGCCTCCTATCGATACTATATATGACATATACCTTACAAAAGGTTTTTTTGCCTTTTTTTAGAGGCAAAGCGATAATCGAATAAGTTCACGTTTTCCTTGATTGCCCTAGAAGGAATCTTTCTTTAAAAATAAGCGCAACATTGCATGAGGAAATTCCCCTTTCTTTTATCAATAGTCGCTTCGCTTTCCCTTTGCTCTCAGGCTCTCGCCCGAATTGGAGAAAACGAAGGCGAATGCACCGCCAGATATGGAACCCCACAGACGGGATCGTGGGAAACGAACGAGAACAAAAAGACCCCCTTACTTCCCACGGGTTACACCAAAACGTATTTTTACGATGACTGGAAAATACGGGTACACTTCCTTGAATTCAATGGACCAGCGGTGAAGCTGACCTTCGCAAAACGCAAAGGGTCAGTAATCATGAAAGAGGAAGAGCTAGTGGCAATCCTGAAAGCGAATACGCAACCGGGGTGCACCTGGGCGGCACTGCCTTACGAGAATCCCAAATCTCCAAATACAGGATTAGCAAAAGCCGCCGAGGCTTTCATGGCAGAAACGATGCATGCGAAGAGGCTGAAATGCTCAAACGGGAACATTGCTGAAGTCGCACTTCAAAGAACAATGGTGACCATTGAAACACCGGAAGCACAAGTAATAGAGCCCAAACCGACACCAAAACCTGTGCCGAAATTTTAAGCGCCCCCCTTCTGTATTTCCTTGCCCCCTGGAGCAGAAGTCCAGAGATCAGTCTTCGGCAATCCCTAGAAAGTCCGCCTGCTTCAATCGTCGGTCACGATCCGCAAAAACCTCGGGAGAGAATTTTTCCGCTGCGTCCCAGAGGTATTTTTTCACACGTCCCTTGCGGCTCATTCCGTCGCAACCGAGGCGCTCGAAAATTGTCTCTGCATTCATCTCGACTCGTGCGACCTCCTCAACCTTGACGTCGCCAACATAGCCCCAAAACGCGCCGACATTCTGATAATCTTCAGGAACCTTCTTTTGGTGAGGCTTGGAGGCATGACATGCAGCGTAGCGCAAAGCGCCTTCACTTTCCTCGATCACTTCCCAAGCGACACCTGCTCGAAGATGCTTGATATCACCAGAATTGACGATTTCGTACCAACGTTGGGCAACCTCTCGTTCGAGTAGATCGACGGTCCGATAAACCTTGCTCCATTTTTCACCGCCTTTCTGCCGGGTGCGTCTGCGTTCGACGAGCGGATATGCCGACAGATCAAAGGAAAGAAGAACGTGGAAATGAGGTGCGCCGCGTTTCTGAAATTCGAGAAACCAGCAACCACGAATGCCAGGAAACCGCCGCTTGAGCCATTGACTGAATACTCGCCAATGCTTCCGCTTAACGGTCTGGCCGTCGCTCGGAAAATCCGCCGGGTAAGTGAGTGTCAACATGCTCTTGAAATCGACATCGCAGTTTTTGACCACGTGCAAAAAACGATACCGGGCCTGATCTGAGAACTGCGAAATGACGCCACGGCGTCCGCCAGTCCCAAACTTTCCAACAGAAACGCCGGGCTGCATTCGCTTCGCTACCTTGCAGTCCCGGCGGAAAACGGACAGCCCGCAAACGGGCATGTCCTGTGACACTATGCAATGATTGACAAGCCCACGCACCACAGCGGCGGCGGCTTCGCCGCCATCCGCTATGGTTGCGTGAAGCTCCGGCATATCCTAGCCCTTCATCGGACCCGGCCCCGCCTTGAGAGGCTCGAACTTCATCACGCCGTCGATACCGACGACATTGCCGCGAAACTCGAGGCCCCGCCAATCAGACTCCTCGATACGCTTGATTGCGACCCTGACGACAGCTCCAGCGAGGTTCTTCCTCTCGTTGGTCTCCTCCGGAATGGAGAGCTGAAACATGGATTCCAAGCGACCTTCGATATCCTCATCCTGATCAACGAGGGTTAAACGACGGTAGACCTTGGAAGGGTCCTTCTTGCCGGGCGTGGTCTGATCTCCAACCACAAGTGCTTTGATCTTCATTTTTTTGACTTCTCCTGTTTTTGGTTTTTCGGCCCTTTGTTTACGGGTTTGTTTCCCGATCCCACCGGAGCCACGGCGGAAAGTGTTGACGTGTCAGCAACGGGCGACCGACGAGGGGGAACGACTCGGGCAGGTTCCGCCCTATTAGGGACCTCGCCGGGCCGTGAAATCTCCGCAGCCAACATGACGAAAAGCTCGCTTTCCTCTTCACTGGAGGACTGACGCCCGAAGACCATTCCGAGAATGGGAATTCTCCGAAGGTATGGAGTCCCACGGTTTCCGTCTTTGGCAGTGCGAATCTTGATTCCACCGACAAAGGCGACCTGTTTCTTCCCCAGGGTGATTACCGTCTGGAGCTTCTGAGTGGATAACGTCGGGATGTTATTTCCCTCGATACGGACCTCAGAGAGAACATCGGAGTTTTCCTGCTCAACAACGCACCTGACAGCGCCGGAAGCGTCGATGGTCGGGGTAACCTTCAAAGAGAACTCGGCCCGCTTGAATGAAACGCTCGTCTGGCTTGTGCCGAGATTGACGGTTGTTTCAGGGACGGGAATTTCCCGACCGGACGAAAAAAGCGCAGTCTGCCCGGCCAGAGTCGTCAGAGTGGGGGAAGAGAGAACATCAAACCGGGAATCCGACGAAACGAACTGAGAAAAAGCGGAGAGAGCCTCCCTCGCTGTCCACGCCCCGCCCACGGTCGCCAGCCCGGTCTGCAAGTCAAATGCGAGGGAGGAAAGCAAATCACCAACCCGCGAAGAATCAGCCTGAGCGATGTTTTCAAGCCAAGTGAACAATCCGACATCGTTTGCCGATGCCTTGACCCTGCGACCTACAACACAATGGATAGTCACAACCGCGCACCGCAAATCGAGCTGCCGTAGAACCTCGGCGACAGAAAGAACACGCTGGAGGTCTGTACCGCTGATAACCAATGCGGAACCATCAGGGCTGGGGGAAATCGTTCCTTGCGGTAGGAGGCTATTTCGGTCCGGCCCGAGTTTCTCAAGAACAGCAGAAGCCGGAGAAAAGCGGAGAGGGACGCCTACCACGTGCACGGGCAAGGCGAGATCAGGAGTTGTCAAAGGAGCTCCGGCGTTTATCTCGGCGTTTTTGCTGGCATTACCGACCTTGCCGGCATCGCCAGAAATAAGCTTGTCGCGGAGCTCCTGCTTCCGTTGCTCTTTTTCCCGAATGGGCTTGGTGAAATGTTCAACGGCAAGTTTCGGACCAAGCCAAAGCACAACAGAAACGAGAACAACCAAGGCAATAAGTCCGCCAAATACCCACTTGATGGAAAGGCCCCGCTGAACCTCGCCAGTATCAGCAGCCAATTTCTGCTTGGAGGTGTAGTAACAGGCGCCGATGTCCGACTCCATCTTGTACTTTTCGGATTCCTGCGGATCTGGCTTGTTCGGGCCAGCGCCTACAGGCTCAAGATAGGTGGTCGCGGTAAAATACTTGCCCTTCGTAAACCCTCGGAACTTCTCTTTGGCGTAGTTCCGGCAATAGGTGTAATCCTGAGTAACAGAGCGGAATTGACTATCAACGTTCTTGATAGATTGGGTGATCCAATATACGTCATCCCCAAGGTGCCGATGCTTGGAAATGTAGTAGAGAACTGCGTTGCCGGTTGTCTGCCAGTTCCGCGAATTTAGGAAGTCATGACACTCGTCAATGAAATACGTAACACCTCCGGGCTTAACAGAGTCGAAATCGGGCCTTACGCCCCGCTTATAGTCGTCATTAGTAACCCTTGGCAGAGGCTCAATGCCATTCCCACGATACCTCCAGAACTCGGAAACTTGATCGTCAGTAAGAAGCTGAACGCGATCATAAACCGCGACGTCCATGCCTCGCTTGAGAAAATACTTGACGATGTTTTCAAGACGCAACGGCAAGTTGGTAACAACAGGGCCGTCAGTTCGTTCTAGAGCACGTAAAACGAGCTTAACCGCGTAATAGGATTTGCCGCCTCCCGGCCTGCCGCTAATCGCTTTTGATGACATATCAACTATTCCTCGCCAAGCGCACCGCGTCCAAAGAAGCCCTTGCGGAGCAACCATAAGCCCAGGACGAACGCAAAAACAGGCACGCTCAAAGTTAGGCCGCTATTAAAGGCAATGCTTTCCGCTCGATCAGATTCAACAAAATGGAGACCGGACAAATCAGCCGAGACGATGGATACGCTGTCTGTGGAGATGGCCGCCGACGAACCAACAAGGGCAACGTCACTATGAGCCGGAAGTGTGAGAACCGCCCCCGGTGGCACACGAAGAAGAGAGACGGAGCCGCCGTTGACAGAAATGGCGATTTCAACAGGTGAATCGCCAGAATTGATGAATTGAGCCCTCATATTTTTGAACGCCACAAAAACCACGCTACGGCAATCATAAATACCCCTGCGACCTCGCTAATAAGATAAACGAACAAGCAAGAGAGCGCGTGATCAATAGGAACAAACAGATTCAGAAAATACAACGCTGTATGAAGCGATGGATTATTAGGAACAAGAACAGATGCAAGATTGGCTACAAAGCCTTGACCGCCCAAAAACCAACCAACAAGAGGGGTTGAGCCCAATGCTGCAGGAGCGAAATACGCGACAACGAAACCACTAAAAACGATAACGGCAGAAATTATTGGACCGTTACCGATAAGAAAAACGATAACAGACAAAAGAGTGCCTGCACCGGGAATCCGAGAAGCGATCGAAGCTACCAAGCTAGTATTTTGCCGAACAAATCGAGTAATGTCGGCACCAAGTGCAGCTTGAACAAAGCCGTCAAGAAGCTCGCGGACCTTCAAATAGATATAACGAACAGTGATAATAGTGAGTATCCACCAAAGAATTTGCCTGATCCAAAAGGCGAGCGGGGGAAACCAACTCTGATTCATTGGATTGAGGTCAATAGCTTGACCAGTACCCGGCATCCTAACAATCCACGTAACCTGATTGCTTAAATTGCCAATAGTGCCAGGACCCTGCCCCACGGAAAATGATGAGGTGTCAATCTCCTCGATTTCTTGCTCCGTGCTGGCGGGCGCTGGAGTCGGAGTAGGGCTAGGGCTAGAACCGGGATCAGGTGTAGGAGTAGGGGAAGGCGAACCAATCGAACCGGCCAAAGCTTCTAGACCTTCCGAGGTGCTTTGAGTGTTCGCATTGATTGCATCAATAACAGCCTGATCTCCTTGAGAAGTTGCGACAGTGTTTTCCTTGACGGCGGAAGCAATAGCCTCCTGTCCGGCCATATTCTGAACAGAAGCAGCACGTAACTCATACACGGTTACGCTTTCAGCTCCGGTGCCCTGGTAAGTAACGCTAGTAGTCTTATCGCCCACCGTAAATGTATAGCTCGTCTCAATGTCGCCGGGCTTCCACTCTACTTGAGAAACAGAGACATTGCTTTTGGTGACATTTCCGCTGGAGTCAATGGAAGAAACGGGAAGAGGGGATGCTTTTTCGGCATCAATCGCTACGTCGTCATACGTATCGCCAGACTCGATAATACCCTCGGCAATGGTCTTGTTTGTGACAGAAGTTTCATTGCCATAGGTAACAGTCTTGAGATTAAGAAGGTACTTCTTTCCTTGAAACTCTGAGGAGTGCGGAATGTCGATAGTAGAGTTCCCAGATGTAACCTCCTGTTCCTTGTAAAGTTGGCCATCAATATACAGCTGATAAACAGCCTTAGTCGCACTGCCGTTGAGATCAAATGAAAGAGGAGCCGGCGTGGGCGTGGGCGTCGGCGTTGGAGTAGGACTAGGGGTCGGAGTCGGTGGAGGAGAGGTAGTAAAAATGCCGTTAATATCGGAATTAGTCGCATAAGGATGGTCAATCGCCATTCGCGTCGATGAATAGTAATAGGCACTCCAATTCGAAGCTACGTACTTTCCTGTTACCGGGTCATATGTGGCAGTAACACCAAGATCGTTAACAGCCCCACCGCTGCTAGTTAAATTCAATCGTATAACTCTTCCACTGACTAACGCCAGTTTGGCAAGTCCCCGAACCCCATACCATGGGATAAGCCGAAAATGCAGAAGCAACGGAAAATACAAAAAAGCTAATGATGAAAATGCGCATAAGCCTAATTCCGGACAACCCAATAAAGGAGATACAGCGGCAGAAATAACCCCGCGAAAAAATATGCAACAAAGTCCATGCTAAGAAAAAGTTCAGCGGTTTTTGTGTGGGAACCGCTGAAAACCCGGGAGCCGTTACAGCTTGAAGATGAGCTTCCGGCCGATAACGAATCCGATGACCACGACGGCGAGAACCGAAACAGCCGTCCACAGCGTGGTGGCGTCGGTCAGCAAATCAGTGATTGCGTCCATTAATATTCACCTCCTTTCTCTTTGTTTTTACGCGTAAATGTTTTGCCTGATCCTTGAAGATGAGGGCGCAGAACGTGAAAGATGGGGGACTACTTGCCCGGATATCCGACGCCGAAATTACGACCGCCGGACTTCTTGTATTGCTGCCGGGAGTAGCTCTTGTGAATCGGCCCCCAAGAACGTTCCGAGGCCTGAACACGGTCCCAAGCATCAGAGCCAGGGTTACCGACCTCTCCGAGGCGGGCTTTACGGAGCAACTTTCTGCCGATAACGAAACCGGCGATAGCTACGGCGAGTACCATGACAACTTGAAAAAGAGTCACAGCGAGATCAATGATTGGTGCGAGTTCATCCATGGTTTTATGCTTTGGTGAAATTCTCGACACCGGGCCGGGAACCCGATGCCGTCCGAACGGAGTGCACGCCGTTGGAAATTGGTGAAAATTGAGAGCGAGTGACCAAACGAGCACCACTCAGGCCCCTGCAAGGTTTCGGGGCCGCTACCGGGGAAGCGGAATCATGAGCCCTTGCCTGCTCGTTACCGAATCGCGAGCCAGCAAACGACGCGCCAGAAGCCCTTTCACCCTCTTCTGTCACGCCGCTTGCTCGGCAAATCACGCGACCATTGCTTGCGGAGCGGCGGGCGCTACCCTCGCGCCCGCTGCCTACGCGCTCCGCGCAGGTCGCCACCCCCTCTGTAGGTGAGGGGTGGGCGACAAAAATGCCGTCAAAAGTCGATTGGTATCGGAAAACCGTTGGGTCAACAGAACGCTGGAAGGCGATAGCTTCCAAAGCGCATTCCCGCATTTCCGACCGATAACCCCTCTCACGGAAAAGCAGGGCAGCACGGAAAAGACCGATGGCGAAAGAGTGCCAGAACTGGACAACGCGAGAATTCACCAGCGCACCTCCAGGCCAAAGGCATCGACGTTATCGATAAAAACGCGCTCAGCGTCAGAAGCGACAGCGTATGATTGACCGCGCCTGCGGATAGCGAATCCACGGAACGAAACACGGAAACGATTGACCGAACCCCTCGGCTCGTCCTCGTTCATGACAACCTCGATAGTCACACGGTGGCCCTGAACCACACCGGAGGCCAGATGAAGCAGGCGCGTCTGGCTCATGCCGGAACCCCCGAAGTTGACGGGTCAACATTGACCGGAATGACCGGAGAGGGGACCAATGCCGGACGAAGTTTACGCCCCCGTGGATTCCCGGCGTTCGCAATGAACATTGCACCGCGAACCATGCACCGTTGCGGAAAATCGGAGAGGGGGCCATTCTGGCGATCAAGGGCCGCGAAATAGACCTCCGCTTCTTCAGCCGACAACTTGACCGTCAGAGTGACAACGCCAAGCTGCCTTTCTTTGGAGCGCTGGCGAGCCTTGGCCTGACGCAGATATTCGCGCCGTTCCATCACGCAACAACCGCCAGACGGACGGTCTCCGGTTGAGATTGACTACGAAAACCGCGATAGCAGGAATCGGCAAAGCAGAACCGAAGATCAGCCTGTTCCAGACCTACGCACTGCCATGATGCAATGCTGCAAACGAATTGCCCGAGCTCCTCGACATTGATGGTGAACGCCGTAAGCTTGGCACTCGGCAGATAGGAGAGATAGCCGATCAACTGACGCACAGGCGTCAGCTGCTCTATGACTCTTCTATGAAAAGTGCCTTTGGCCTTACAGCCATCCCAGACACTCCAACCCGGTAGAAGCGTGATTTTGTCCACGCCTCATACGCTACTATATATGACATATATTATATGATGTTTTAAATATCATGGTGCAAATGATGGGGTTAGCTGGTTGGGGATAACTTGGGAAATAACTCAAACGCCCTCGGATTGAGGCAGCGGGAAAGCGAGTTATTAACAGCGCCGCCGAGATGGTTAGGCGGCTAATCGTTTAAAATTGGAACCGGAAATCAGTTCCGCAGCA
This sequence comes from Verrucomicrobiota bacterium, assembly GCA_017305195.1. GTDB lineage: Bacteria > Verrucomicrobiota > Verrucomicrobiia > Chthoniobacterales > Terrimicrobiaceae > Terrimicrobium. Next base: position 43,045 of record JAFKMU010000068.1, read on the forward strand.
GCGCGGAGACCACTTGATCGAGGCCTTTGGCAAGAGCCGCCTGGGCTGTCTTGGCATTCCGCAGCAGCGTGTTAAAAGCCGGGACGCAGCCGGGTTTGCTGACGAGATGTCGAAACAATGCCAGCGGCTCGGGACGCCCGGTAAGCGGATTCATCAAGACGTCCGCCGGGACTGGCATGTCATCCCCAGCGGCATCGCTGATGCAACGAACGCTGACGAGCGGGATTCCGCGGCTGAGACAAATCCCGGCCAGATGTGCCGTCTCCAAATCTGCGACGATCGCCCCGGTCGAAGCTCCGAGCCGGAGCTTTTCGCTGGCCACCTCGACGATGGCATCGGCCGTATACAGGTCCCCCATCCGCCATCCGTCCAGGCAGGACAAACTCTCCATGAGCACCGGATCGGTATAGTTCCGACCGATGACCAGATCGCCTACCTTGGTGTCTGGACTGAGGCCGCCGGCAAAGCCTGCCGAAATGACGATCTCTGGCGTGACCCGGGCGAGCTTCGCCTCGAACGGCGGCACACATCGGGACCCCATCGCTCCCAGGACCCAGGAGTCGACGACGAGCTGGGGTTTGGAACGAGCCCGGTAAACGGCGCTCTCATATTCCAGGGCAAAGACGACGGCGATCATGGTTTGGGAGGGACTACGGTAATATGGATCTCAATGAGCGCCGTGTCACCTTCGGTCGTCAATTCACTCTTCTCAGTGGGGTTTTCTCCCTTTAACGACCTGGCAAATGCTTCGGCGCGCCCGGCGGGTAATTGCACAAGCACCCGACCAGCGTCAGCCCCCGGGAGGACGACGCCCTCAGAAGTCGACGCGGCTTTCTGAATGGTCGCCAGACCGGCATCCGTGCTAGCTGCCGATACCTCCAATACAGAAGTGCCGGGCAAAAGCTGCGGAGGTAGCTGGAGTTCCTTCGACGCCACGTCTTCCAGAGCCTTCTGCAACGGTGCGAGAGCCTCTGGCGGCAGGTCGGCGCGTTTGGGCGTCGAGTAGGCTTTGTAGGCCAGAACGACGCAAACCATGGGGATCGCCAGCGCCATTCCGACCATCGCGAGGATGAACATCAACTGCGGCGTGAATTGAAATTGTGTGGATTGCTCTTTTTGCACTGTTGACCCGAGGGATTCCGTCTAGGATATTCCCCACCCTTTCCTGATGTCCATCGAACGCACGCGCAATTTTTGCATCATCGCGCATATTGACCATGGCAAGACGACGTTGTCCGATCGTCTGCTTGAGAGTACGGGCACCATTGCCGAACGTGAGAAGCAGGATCAGCTCCTGGATTCCATGGATCTGGAACGGGAGCGCGGTATTACGATCAAGGCCCATCCGGTCGCCATGCGCTACCGGGCCAAGGACGGTCATGACTACCGCCTGAACCTCCTCGACACCCCCGGCCACGTGGACTTCGCCTACGAGGTCTCCCGCAGCCTGGCCGCCTGTGAAGGCGCACTGCTCATCGTGGATGCCGCCCAAGGCGTGGAGGCTCAGACCGTGGCCAACGTCCATCTGGCGCTCAAGCAAGGCCTGACGATCATTCCCATCATCAACAAGATCGACCTTCCGAATGCCGATCTCCCGACGGTCAAGAAGCAGCTCGAGGACATCCTGGCCATTCCCGCCGACGAAGCCATCGCGGCCAGTGCCAAGGCGGGCATCGGCATTCAGGACATCCTCGAAGCCGTCGTTGCGCGCATCCCGGCCCCCAAGGCGCAGGACGACACCCTGCGCGGCCTGGTTTTTGACTCGGTCTTCGACGGTTATCGCGGCGTGGTCAGCTACATCCGCGTGATGTCCGGCTCCGTGATCCCCGGCACGGCGGTGAAGCTGATGTCGACGAACAAGAGCTACGAAATCAAGGAAGTCGGCGTCTTCACGCCGAAAATGTTCCAGCAAAAGCAGCTCAACGCGGGCGACGTGGGATATTTCATCGCCAATATCAAGAGCACGGCGGAGATCAAGATCGGCGATACGCTCACGGATGCCCGCCGCCCGGCCACCGAACCCCTGCCCGGGTTCCAGGAGGTCAACCCCATGGTGTACAGCGGCATCTACCCGATTAATACGGCAGATTTTGAACATCTGAAGATGGCCATGGGCAAGCTGCAGCTCAATGACGCCGCCTTTGTCTTCCAGCCGGAAAGCTCGGTCGCCCTCGGCTTTGGCTTCCGCTGCGGCTTCCTCGGCCTCCTCCACATGGAGATCATCCAGGAGCGTCTCCGCCGCGAGTACAACATGGATATCATCGCGACGTATCCGAGCGTGATCTATGAGGTCATCCGGACCAACGGCGAGCGGCTTGAGGTCGACAACCCGGCCAACCTGCCCGACATGAGCGTGATCGAGGAAATCCGCGAGCCGGTCGTGAAGTGCTTCGTCATGATCCCGAATGAAAACATCGGCGACATGATGCAGCTCATGCTCGACAAGCGAGGCACCGTGGAGCACACAGAGTCCCTCGACTCCCGCCGCGTCATGATCACGGCCACCCTGCCGCTCAACGAAATCCTCGTCGACTTCCACGACAAGATCAAAACCCTCACCCGCGGCTACGGTTCCATGGACTACGAGCCCTCCGGATATCGTGCTTCTGACCTCGTGAAGCTCGAGATGCTCGTCAATGGCGAGCCTGTCGACGCTTTCTCTTCGATCGTTCACCGCGAAAAGGCCGAGGCCCGAGGTCGTGCCCTCGCCGCGAAGCTCAAGGAGGTCATTCCGACCCAGCTTTATCAGGTCTCCATCCAGGCGGCCATCGGCGGCAAGATCGTTGCCCGTGAAAACGTGAGCGCCATGCGCAAGAACGTGACGGCCAAGTGCTACGGCGGCGACATCACCCGCAAGCGCAAGCTGCTGGAAAAGCAGAAGGAAGGCAAAAAACGCATGAAGGCTATCGGCACGGTGAATATCCCGCAGGAAGCCTTCATCCAGGTGCTCCGTACCAGCTAGTTTCTATGTTCTTCACACCGCGGCATATCAAGGAAGGCAAGCACTACCGCCATGCGGTCAGGCGTCTCATCCACTATAAGGAGGACATTCTTTCCTCCGCCGACCTTGATACCCTGCGGGAGCTGGAAGCGGCCATGACGGCAGCTCTGAAGACGCGCAAGCGCGAGGAGATCGGCACGGTCATCGAGCGCATCGACAAGCAGGTCGGGCGGATCGCCCCCGCGCCCAAGGACTCCGGATGGCGTGAAAACGTCGAGGTGTTCGTCGTTGCCATCGTGATCGCCGCCGGGGTGCGCGCTTATTTTCTCCAGCCCTTCAAGATCCCCACAGGGTCCATGCAGCCGACCCTGTACGGCATCGTGGCCTCTCCGCAAAAAGATCCCCCGCCGAATATTCTGAAGCGGGCGTTTGAGTTTGTCTGGCTGGGGCGTTCGTACTTCAACGAAGTAGCCAAGAGCGACGACATCATCCTGGCGATCAAGGAGAAGACCTACCTGAACTTCTTCACCTTTACCGACATCATCGGCGAAAACAGCCGCTATACAGTATTTGCACCAGAGGTGACACTGCGGAGCTCTTTTGGAATCTCGGAGCAAAAGTTGCTCCGCAAAGGCGAGCCAATCGTGCGAGGGTTTGTCGATACTGGCGATCAGGTCTTTGTGGACAAGATGTCGTACAACTTCCTCCCACCGCAGCGGGGAAATGTTTTCGTCTTCAAGACCACGGGGATAACCGGAATACGGATGCCTGCTGGAATTGACTCTCAGCATTATATCAAGCGTCTCGCAGGCATGCCAGGAGACACTCTGCGCATCGCTGCGCCGCAGCTTTTCATCAACGGAGCGCTGCCTAGTGAATGGGTCTTCCGGCGTGTGATCGCTGCAACGGACGGGTATCAGGGATATTCTAACTTTGCCCAAGCCGACTATCTGACCACTGCCAACAGCACGTTCCGCGTCCCGGAGAAATCCTATTTCGCCCTCGGCGACAACAGCTACCACAGCAGCGACAGCCGCTTCTGGGGTCCGGTGCCGGAGCAAAATGTGGCTGGCCGCGGGCTCTTCGTTTACTGGCCATTCAGCAAGCGCTGGGGCCTCATTCGTTGACGGAATTCCGTTGATTTAGGGACGATAAAGACCCATATTGTCCCGCTCTTTACCCGGTGGTGTAACGGTAACACAGAGGCCTTTGGAGCCTTTATTCATGGTTCGAATCCATGCCGGGTAGCCAATTTCTTATTCGACCAAAGGGCTGTCTTCCGTTCCATCTTTCCTGACGCTCGTCGCGCCGGTTGGTGCTATGGGGTTGGGAACTACCAGGAACCGGTCGGAATCTGACACTCCTCCAGCCGAGGTCGGGACCGGCAGTGATCGCGTCCCGGGCGAGGCCGGTGAGGCAGAACCCTTCTGGGTTATCAAGGGCACTAGCGTGACGGGAGCCGATACCGCATTCGCCGCAGTGGATGGCAGGTTTTGCGAAGGAAGCTGAGGCGCAATTGCTATCTTCGGTGATTGGTGGAGATCGATCTTCTGATCCGCCCTGTCCCCTGCCAGATCAAAACCGGAAGATTTCGCGATGATCGCGATGGCGATTACCGCGCTGATCCCAAGAAAAAGAACTGCTACGTGAAGTCCCCTTCTAGCGGGAGTGTGAGATTCCTGTTTCCGTGCGACTTTGCTTCCCGGCCATATCCACCATACGCCCTTTAGAGCACTTTAACATATCGTGCACACGTAACCAGCATGATGGAAGAAGCCTTGAGCATCGGCCGGAGAGACTGAGGCCAGGGCCTGGGCAATGGCGCTGAGCAAGGATTCTTGGGAGCGGGCTTTGGCGCTGCGCAGGTGCTGTTTGACCTTGCTCCACATCATTTCGATGGGATTGAGGTCGGGACTGTAAGCCGGCAGGAAGAGCAACTGGGCTCCACGGTTTTCGATGAGGCGGCGGGCGGCTTGGTCACGATGGGCTCCGAGGTTGTCGCAGATCACCAAGTCGCCTGGGCGCAGGGTGGGGCCCAGGACTTGACGGATGTATTCCCGGAAGATCAGGGAGTTGGCGGCTCCTTCAATCACCATGCACTCGACTTGTCCGTCGAGGCGGAGGGAACCCAGCATCGTCGTGGTGTGCCATTGCCCGCCGGGGGCATGATCGTGGAGGTGCCGTCCATGCTTGGCCCGCCCTCGCAACCGGGTCAGATTGGTCTTGGCGCAGGATTCATCCAGAAAGACCAGCCGCTCGGCGTCCCACTCTTTCTGGTGTTGTCTCCAGTGCTCGCGTTTCTCGCGCAGGTCAGCGCGATCTTGTTCGCTGGCCCGCAGCGTTTTTTTTATAGCGGTAGCCCAGCCGACGCAAGGTGTGGTGGATGGTCACCGTCGTGCAACTCAGCCCCAGCTTTTC
>JAFKMU010000069.1 GCA_017305195.1 Verrucomicrobiota bacterium
CACCAACCGCCACACCAACCGCCACACCAACCGCCACACCAACCGCCACACCAACCGCCACACCAACCGCCACACCAACCGCCACGCCGACGCCGTCAGGCACCGCTGTTTCCGGGCATGGCAGATTTAACTACGCGGAGGCCTTGCAGATGGCGCTGTATTTCTACGACGCCCAGCGCTCGGGGAAATTGCCGGAGGGGTTTCGTGTAAAATGGCGGGGCGATTCCGCGCTGGAGGATGGGAGTGATGTCGGCGTCGATCTCACGGGAGGCTTTTACGACGCGGGTGACCACATCAAGTTTGCCTTTCCGATGGCGAGTGCGATGACCCTGTTGAGCTGGGGAGGGATCGAGTACGGCGAGGGATACCGCCGGGCCCACCAGAGGGAAAACCTGCTTTCCGTCGTGCGCTGGGGAGCGGATTGGCTGATGAAGGCGCATCCGACCGAGGACGTTTTTTATGCCCAGGTGGGGCATGGGGAAACCGATCACAATCACTGGGGCCCTGCCGAGGTGATGACCATGAAGCGGCCCGCCTACAAGATCGACGCGCATAAACCCGGCTCCGATGTCGCCGCCGAGGCCTCGGCAGCCCTGGCCTCCGCCGCCATCCTTTTCAAGCACGACGATCCGGAATACTCAAAGCGGCTGCTTCGCAGTGCGCGGTCTCTTTTCACCCTGGCCGATAACCACCGTGGGCGCTACTCTAGGGCCATTCATGACGCGGCGGAGTATTATCCCTCCTCCGGGTATCTCGACGAACTGAGCTGGGCTGCTGCCTGGCTTTACCGCGCGACGGGCGAGGAGGCCTATCTGCAAAAGGCGGAGGCGTTTTACCAGAGCTTCCAGGATGATGATGATCTCCACTGGACCCAGACCTGGGACGACAAGATCTATGGAGCCAACGTGCTGCTCGCGGAAATGACCGGCAAGGAGGTCTATAAAAAGGCCGTCGCCCGCTGGCTGAACTTCTGGACGGTGGGAGACGATGGCAAGCGCGTCAAATATACGCCCGGCGGCCTCGCCTGGCTCGATCGCTGGGGGGCGCTGAGGTATGCGGCCAATACGGCGCTGCTCGCCTTCATCTATGCGGACCGGGTGGGGGATCACGGGACGCAGTACCGTGATTTTGCCCGCTCGCAGATCAACTACCTCCTCGGCGAAAATCCCGAGCATCGGAGCTATGTGGTGGGCTTTGGCCGGAATCCCCCGCGCAATCCCCACCACGCAGGAGCACATGGTTCCCTCACTGAGGACATGGACGAGCCGGGCGACAATCGCCACATCCTCTATGGCGCCCTGGTCGGGGGGCCGTCCGCTCCCCGGGATGATGCCTATGTCGATCGGCGCAGCGACTATGTCACCAACGAGGTGTCGCTGGATTACAATGCCGGCTTCACCGGGGCCCTGGCGCGCATGGTCCTGGAATATGGCGGCGTTCCCCTCGAGGATTTTCCTCCGCGCGAGTAGAGTGCCGCGAGGTGTGTAACTCCTGATCCCTGTGGCCGGATCGGGTCCAGAGAGGGATCAGGCAAGAGGAGCGACGCATCCAGTTGCCCGGACAATTCACCGACTTTTTGGGAACGTTCATCGAGTTCGACGGGACGTTTTTCGAGATATCCCCACACTGCCGCCCCATGAGGTTCCTCCTGCTTTCCATCACGGCGTTTCTGGGGTCGTTGGTCGCCTGCTTTGGCCATGGTTCGATGGCCAGCCCGATCAGTCGATCGTACGAGGTATTTCTCGAGAATCCCGAGCATCCTTCCTCCGCAGCGGGCCGGGCGGCCGTGGCGGTCGCGGGTACGCAGGCGTTTTACGACTGGCATGAGGTCAATCGCCAGCTGCCCAACCACGACTATCGCACGCAGATCCCCGACGGAAAGCTGCCCGGAGCCGGGCGCGATAAATATGCCGGGCTGAACCTCGCCCGTACGGACTGGCCCGCGACCAAGGTGCAGCCGGGGCATCTTCATTGCGTCTTTTATGCCGCTACGCCACACGATCCGAGCTACTTTGAGGCCTATATCACCAAGGCCGATTACGACCCCCGCCAGCCGCTGAAGTGGAGCGATCTCGAGCCTCTCTCCGGTGGGGAAAATGCCCGCCTGGAGGGGAAGAACTACATGTTTGACGTGATGCTGCCGCAGCGCAAGGGACGTCACGTTTTGTATGTCATCTGGCAGCGCATCGATCCAGTGGGCGAGGTTTTCTTCTCCACCAGCGATCTCGACTTTGGCGGTGTGGACTACGGAACGACCGCCCCTGATCCCATGGTCGCACCGGACGTGACGGCGGATCATGACCACGGTGATCCGACCCCGACGCCCTCGCCGACACCGGTTCCCACGCCGACTCCGACCCCCGCGCCAGGATCGCGTGATGTGCGTTTTGAGAATGACCAGGTGATCGTCACCTTCAAGCTGACGAGCGACTGGATCAGTGGATACCAGGGCGACGTCGTGATCGAGAACAAGACGTCGAGCATCCTGCGCGATTGGACGTTGTCCTTCCGCATCGAGCGCGAACCTGTCAGCCCATGGAATGCCCGGCTCGTGAGCAAGTCCGGAGATCGCTACACCTTCGATGCACAGCCTTATCTTTGGAACAAGGATGTGCCTGCCCGGGGCAAGGTGTCGTTTGGCTTCACTGGCTCGCCGGGCAATCTGACCAAGGCCCCGTCGGATTTCATTTTCCAAACCTCCAGCGGAGGAACGACGCCGACACCGACTCCCACCCCTGTTCCTACGCCGACACCGACACCAACTCCCACGCCGACTCCGACTCCGGTGCCAACCCCAACACCGACGCCTACTCCGGTTCCCACCCCGACGCCAGCACCTACGGCTACCCCGACCCCGGGATCGCCCAATACGACGGTCAATCTCGGGAATGTCAGCGTAACCTTCAAGGTGAGCAATGACTGGCGCAGCGGATTCGAAGCGCAGGTCGTCATCAAGAATCTCACCTCCGCCGTCATCAAGGATTGGAAGCTGGCGTTTGACCTGAGCCGGTCCATCTCTTCGATCTGGAACGCCGGATACACGCAGGTTTCGTCGAGCCGCTACGCCTTCGATGCGCAGCTCTACACCTGGAACAAGAACATCCCGGCAGGCGGATCAGTCAGCTTCGGCTTCATTGGCAGCCCTGGCAGCCTGACCCAGGCGCCGTCGAACTTCACCTTCCAGCCTTCGGGCGGGGGCGGCAACCCCACGCCGACTCCTACGCCAGCACCGACCGCAACTCCTTCGCCCACCCCAACGGCGACGCCAACTCCGACTCCCACGCCGGTGCCAACACCCACCCCGACCCCGACGCCCGTTGTGCCGAAGTTTGCGATCGAAGATCTGGTTGTGGATGAACCGAAGTCCGGCTCCACCGTGGCCCAGGTGAAGGTCACGCTCCTTCCTGCCGCCACCTCTGTCGCGGGAGTCAGTTACCAGACGAAGAACGGCACCGCCTGGAGCGGATCGGATTATGCCGCCGCCAATGGCAACCTGCTCTTTGAGCCGGGGGCCACCTTCAAGACGATCCCCGTCACGATCATGAGCGATCCGACGAATGAAGGACTCGAGAGCTTTACGGTGGAGCTTTCCGCTGTTGTCGGCGGCGAAATCTCCCGTGCAGTGGGCACAGTGACGATCCGCGAAACCAACGCGGGTACGGGGAAGTTCAACTACTCCGAGGCCCTGCAAAAATCGCTCTTCTTCTATGACGCGCAGCGTTCCGGAAAGCTGCCGGCAAACTTCCGCATCAACTGGCGCGGAGATTCCGCCTTGCAGGATGGCAGCGATGCGGGGCTCGACCTGAGCGGCGGCTATTATGATGCGGGCGATCATGTGAAGTTCGCCCTGCCCATGGCCACCAGCATGACGCTCCTTGCCTGGGGCGGTATCGAGTACGGCACGGCCTACCAGAGTGCGCAGCAGAAGGCTGCCTTCCTCTCGGCGATCCGCTGGGGCACGGACTGGCTGATCAAAGCCCATCCGAGCGACAATGTCTTCTACGGCCAGGTGGGCAACGGCGGCAGCGACCATTCCTACTGGGGGCCGCCGGAGACCATGACCATGTCCCGCCCGTCGTACAAGGCGGACACCTCCAAGCCCGGCACCGAGATCGCGGCTGAGGCGGCTGCTGCTCTGGCCTCGGCGCACATCCTCTTTAAAAATGAGGATTCCGCCTACGCGACAAAGCTCCTCCAGCACGCGAAGACGCTCTTTGCCTTTGCCGATAGCTACCGCGGCACCTACACCAGCGCGATCCCCGATGCGGCCTCGTACTACAACTCCTACTCCGGCTATTACGACGAGCTGGTCTGGGCGGCGGCATGGCTCTATCGCGCCACGGGCGAGACCTCGTATCTGCAAAAGGCCGAGTCGATCTACAGCGAGCGCTTCCAGAATGCCTCGCTCAAGTGGACGATCTCGTGGGACGACAAGGTCTATGGCGCCAACGTGCTGCTCGCGCAGTTGACCGGCAAGGACGTCTACAAGAACGCCACGCAGCGCTGGCTGAACTTCTGGACCGTCGGCGAAAATGGAGCGCGCATCAAGTACACGCCCGGCGGCCTCGCCTGGCTGGACCAGTGGGGTTCCCTCCGGTATGCAGCCAATACCGCGCTCATGGCCTTCATCTACGCCGACCGCGTGGGGGATGTCGGGACGCGCTACCGCGACTTTGCCAAGGCGCAGATCAACTACATGCTCGGCGACAATCCGAACAACCGCAGCTATGTCGTGGGCTTTGGCAACAACCCGCCCATCAATCCGCATCACCGCGCGGCGCACGGTTCTTGGAGCAACAACATCTCCAACCCCGTAAACAACCGCCATGTGCTTTACGGCGCCCTGGTGGGAGGCCCGTCCTCGGCCAGCGACACGGCATACTCAGATGACCGGAGCAATTATGTCACCAACGAGGTCGCGCTCGACTACAATGCGGGCTTCACCGGCGCTCTCGCCCGCATGGTCTCCGAGTACGGCGGCGCGCCGCTGGCGAACTTCCCCGTGCCCGAGACGCCGGATGACGAGTACTTCGTCGAGGCCTCGATCAACCAGCAGGGCACAGGATTTACGGAAATCCGTGCCTTGCTCAACAACCGCTCCGCTTTCCCCGCCCGGGCCAGCGAGGCGCTCTCCTTCCGCTACTACGTGGACCTGAGCGAACTCTTTGCCCTCGGGTACAACGAGACCAGCATCGAGGTGAAGACCAACTACACCCAAGGCGGCTCCGCCTCGCCGCTCAAGGTCTACGACGCCGCTCGCAAGATCTACTACACCGAGGTGAGCTACTCGGGCACCCGCATCGCCCCCGGGGGCGGCAACACCTATTGGAAAGAGACCCAGTTCCGCCTGAGCCTCAAGAGCGGAGTCCCCGCCAGCGCGTGGAATCCCTACAACGATCCATCATATGCCGGCCTCGTCTCCGGCAACCAGAACACGAAGAAGACCGATAAAATCCCGGTCTACGAGTCCGGCAAGAAACTCTCCGGGGTGGAACCCTAGGATATAGCAAGGGCAGCGGGTCCCGGGGAGTTCGATGAACGAGAGCTTGAACATCCCCGGGATCGCGCTAGGAATGAGTCTCCGGCTTCCGAGGCCCCAATCATGGAGAGGTGGCAGAGTGGTCGATTGCGGCGGTCTTGAAAACCGCTGTGCCGCAAGGCACCGTGGGTTCGAATCCCACCCTCTCCGCCATGGCTTTTCGCGGAGCGTCGCACTGGATGTTCCAGGGAGGACATTGGGCCGCAATCTGGCTAGTTTTCCATGATGTTTCTCCCGCGACTTATCCGCCTGAGTCTCGCATTGATCAATGAAGACAAGATCGTAACCAGAGGGATGGTTGCCGTTTTGGCTGCCGTATGCTGGCTTACTCCGCCGCGAGTACCGACTTTTCTGATGCTATCCCGATCGTGGATCAGACAATCTGGTCGCTGGGTGAGGTGGTGAACGGGGAGTTCACCGGGACACCGGAGGCCGAGTTCAAAATCGGCCCGACGACTTTTACATCGTCCAATTCCATGAACGGAGTGGTGACCGACAGCGGACAGGTGCGCATCCTGTTCTCAAGCTCGGGCTAGCCGACGAGGATCGGCATCGGGCAGTTGCGCACCGTGGAGGGCACGACCTATTTCGAGATGCAGATGATCTCGGGTGGCTCTTCTTATGTCACCCACTGGGCGTACATGGCTCCCTATAGTGAGGTTACCACGACACTGCCTCCTCTTGAGGTGGAACGGTCGCAGCTTCGATTCCCCGAATGGAGCTGGATGCAGGGAACGACATGGCTCATGCAAAATAATGAGCTTTTCGGCGAGGGCGGATCAGGAAGCTTCGACGTGACCAATTATCAGAATGGATATTTCTGGGGCACAGGCACGGGGCCGATGGGGAGCGAGGCGGAGAGTTTTTCCTTAATCGGGTCGGCGACGCTGGAAGGAACATCCTGTTCAACGTGCTCAGTGGATCGACTCCTACGAGTCTGACCGGCATGATCGCCGGTGGCGACTCCGATGGCTCGATGGCGTTGCGGTCCTACAGCGCAATCGGCACTCTCGGAGACCCGAGCGGGGCTATGGTGGTGCCGGAGCCGTCAACAATAATGATGATCATCGCGGCAGCCGCAGGCTATCTTTTGATGCGCTGCTTCCCGCGCCAGAGCGACAAGATGGCGGCTCGTTAGCTCCTTGCCGATGTGGAGGGGATTTCCTTGATCCCTTTCAGCGTCGCGAAGCTCACCTCGCGCATGATGCGAATGAACTCCTGCATGTAGGCGAGCGACGCCGCCGAGGTTTTGGTCGCAACGTACAGCCTGCTTTGCAGGCCGCGTTTGCCAACGGATTTTCCGATGATGTACTTGCGATCAAGGAAGGGCTGCACCGTCCAGCCGGGGAGAGCGGCGACTCCTCGTCCGCTGGCGACGAGCTGCAGGATGGCGGCGGTGAGTTCGGTTTTCCTTCGCTCGGGATTCACCCGGGCGGGGGTGAGGACGTCGCGGACGAGATCGAGCCGGTCGTCGGGAATGGGATAGGTGACGAGCGTCTCATGCTTGAAGTCGGAAGCCGTCAGGTACGGCTTTCTTGCCAGCGGATGGTGCCGGGAAACGAGGGCCAGCACCTCGTAGGCAAAGAGCGGATGAAAGGTCACTCCGCTGCGCTTTTGCGCGTGGGATACGATCACGAGGTCGGCGCGGTTGTCATCGAGCAGACCGACGGGGTCAGCATGAAAGCCGGAGACGAGGTCCAGCTCCACCTGCGGCCAGTGCTCGCGGAAGGCGTCCATCGAGGGCATCAGCCAGTCGAAACACGAATGGCACTCCACCGCAATGCGAAGGTCGCCGGCCTGTCCCTGGGCGATGCGGGCGAGATCGCGCTCGCCGTTCTGGATTCGCTTCGTGACATCATAAGCCAGCTCGACCAGGAGCTGCCCTGCGGCGGTGAGCTTGAGCGGATCGCTTTTTCGTTCGAAGAGCTCAATGTCGTAGAATTCCTCCACGCCACGGATCTGATGAGAGACCGCTGGCTGGGAAAGGTTGACCCTCTTGGCCGCCTTGGAAAGGTTGCCGGTTTCCGCGAGAGCGACGACGGTTTTGAGATGGCGCAGTTCGAGCATTGGGAAAATGAATCATAAATCGTATGAATGATTAACATAAAAACAATGCGTTATGAGAATGGATGTTTCCACCCCAAGAATGCTGAGGTGGACAAGATCATCACGACACACAACCTGGGATTCCCTCGCATCGGCGGACATCGCGAGCTGAAGCGGGCGACGGAATCCTTCTGGAACGGGAGCCTTTCTCTCGAAGACCTCTCCCGCACGGGAATGGAGCTGCGCAAGGCGAATTGGCTGATCCAAAAGAATGCGGGCATCGATCTCATTCCGTCGAACGATTTCAGCTTCTACGACCAGATGCTCGACATGAGCTGCCTGCTGGGAAACATCCCGTCCCGATATCGTTGGGATGGGGGGACGGTGGACCTGCCGCTGCTCTTTCGGATCGCCCGCGGTTCCAACGGCGAAAAGGCTGGTTGCGCCTGCGGCGGGCATGGAGGGGTGGTCGCGAGCGAGATGACCAAGTGGTTTGACACAAACTACCATTACATCGTGCCTGAGTTTGATCGCGCGACGACCTTCCGGGTGGGCACGACCAAGCCGTTCGATGAGTTTGCCGAGGCGCACGTTCTGGGAATCCGGACCAAGCCCGTCCTGATCGGCCCGCTCACGTACCTCTATCTTGGCAAAAGCCAGGAGACGGGTTTCGATCGCCTTACCCTTCTGGAGAGTGTGCTGCCCGTATATGCGGAGATCTTTAAACGGCTGTCCGGCCTCGGCGCGGAATGGATTCAGCTCGACGAGCCGATCCTGGCCCTCGATCTGGACGACGACTGGAAGGCAGCCTTTTCTTCCGCCTATGGGAAGCTCCGCGCCGCCGCGCCGGAGGTGAAACTCCTGCTCGCGACGTATTTCGGCGAACTGCGGGAGAATGCCTCTCTCGCCGTGAGTCTCCCGGTGGATGCCCTTCATATTGACATGTCCCGTGCTTTCGCTGAGTTTGAGGCGATCCTTTCCCGGATACCGGAGCCCCTCATTCTGTCGCTCGGTTTGGTCGACGGGCGCAATATCTGGAGAAACGACTTCGAGCGCTCCCATGCTTTCATCGAGCGGGCCCGGGAGGCCCTTGGCGCCGCGCGCGTGCTGGTGGCGCCCTCGTGTTCGCTGATTCACAGCCCGGTATCGCTCCAGCATGAGCACGCGCTGGATGAGGATATCCGGGAATGGTTGTCCTTTGCGGAGGAGAAGCTGGGCGAGGTCGCGGACCTGGCCCGGCTGGGCAGCGGCGGAGGAGACGCTCTCGCTTTGCACAGGAACCAGGTCGCGATCCGGTCGCGGCGAATTAGCGAACGCATCCATCGCGCGGAGGTCAGGCAGCGTTCCGCCGCGGTCACAGCGGCGGCTTCCCACCGGCGCTCGGCGTTCCCGGAGCGTCGGGAGAAACAGCGCGCATCCCTTGGCCTGCCCATGTTTCCGACGACGACGATAGGCTCCTTTCCTCAGACCCAGGACGTGCGGAACGCGCGCCTTCGGTTCAAGAAAGGGGAGCTTTCCCAGCCGGATTACACGACCTTTCTGAAGCAAAAGACCGCGGAGTGCGTGCGCTTTCAGGAGGAGGTGGGGCTTGACGTCCTGGTTCATGGAGAATTCGAGCGCAATGACATGGTGGAGTACTTTGGGGAGCATCTCGATGGCTTCCTGTTCACCTCCAATGGATGGGTGCAGAGCTACGGGTCGCGATGCGTCAAGCCGCCCGTCATCTTTGGCGATGTCAGCCGTCCCCGGCCGATCTCCATAGAGTGGTCCAGTTACGCACAGTCCCTTACCGAGCTTCCGATGAAAGGCATGCTGACCGGGCCGATCACGATCCTGCAGTGGAGTTTCGTGCGCGACGATCAGCCGCGCAGCGAGACGGCGCGTCAGATCGCGCTGGCCATCCGGGATGAGGTTGTGGACCTGGAAAGGGCCGGGATACGCATCATCCAGATCGATGAACCGGCTTTGCGCGAGGGACTGCCGCTGCGCCGCGGCGACTGGCCTGCGTATCTGGGCTGGTCGACCGAGGCCTTTCGCATTTCCGCCTCGGGAGTGCGGGATGAAACGCAGATCCACACCCATATGTGCTATTGTGAGTTTAATGACATCATCGATTCCATCGCCGCGCTCGATGCCGATGTCATCTCCATCGAGACCTCGCGATCGAACATGGAATTGCTGGAGGCTTTTGTCGCCTTCCACTATCCGAATGAAGTGGGGCCGGGCGTGTGGGATATTCACTCGCCCCGTGTTCCTTCTGTGGAGGAAATGACGGCGTTGCTGCGCAAGGCATCCCGCGTCCTGCCGGTGGAGAATCTCTGGGTGAACCCTGATTGCGGCCTGAAAACCCGGGGCTGGCCGGAGGTAAGGGCCTCTCTGCAAAACATGGTCGCGGCAGCGCAGGAGATGCGCGCGGGAGTTCCGAAGCAGGCGCTCGCCTGAGTTGCTCGCAGCCAGCCGCGTGTTGATTCCGGCAGGCGCCCCGACGGTTTTCATCATGCATGTTCAGGACATATTTTCCGTTCGCAGGCCGACTCTCTCACTGGAGGTTTTCCCCCCGCGTACACCGGAGAGCACGGACCGGCTGTTTGAGACGATTGTCCAGTTGGAGGATGTTGCGCCGGACTTTGTCAGCATCACATATGGTGCTGGCGGCTCGACCCGGGAATTGACTCATGACCTTGTGGTCAGGCTGGGAACGGAAACGGCTTTCAATCTCATCCCGCACCTGACCTGCGTGGGGCACTCTCGTTGGGAGGTGGAGCGGATCCTGGAAAGGTACGCCCACGCGGGAGTGAGCAACCTGCTGGCCCTGCGGGGCGATCTGCCAGGGGGAGGCTGCGGCACTGTTGGGGATTTCCGGCATGCCGCTGACCTGGTTCGGGCCATCCGCAGGTTCCGGGGGCATTCCGATCCCCGGGGGTTTGGCGTCGGAGTTGCCGGATTCCCCGAGGGCCATCCTGGCACCCCCAATCGCCTGCTTGAGATGGATTATCTCAAGGCGAAGGTCGATGCGGGCGCGGACTATATCTGTACGCAGCTTTTCTTTGAAAATCGGGACTTCTTCGATTTTCGGGCGAGATGCGATCTCGCAGGCATCCATGTACCCATCGTCGCCGGGATCATGCCGGTAACGAGTGCCTCCGGGCTGAACCGCATGGCAGAGCTGGCGGGTGGCGCGAGATTTCCTGCGCGTCTGCTGAGAGACCTGCGTCGAGCAAATGGCGATCCGGATGTGGTCCGGCGCATCGGTATTCACTATGCCACCGAGCAATGCGTGGATCTCCTGCACCATGGAGTCGCAGGGATTCATTTTTACACCCTCAATCAATCCGCGGCGACGAGGGAGATCCTGAGCAACCTCGGCAGCTTGCGGCAGGCGGGCGATGCCGTGCGGGAGAAGCCTGGAGCGGGCTAAATCAAGATGTGGCCGCCCATGGGGGCGGCATGGTGCGGTGATAGCGAAGAGACTGTATGGACTATTACCCAAACGAACGGCGCGCCAGGACGACTCGCGCCGCCGCCGGGCAGTGGCTGCAGATTTATTGCATCTGCTTAGTCCTTATTCAGGATGAGCTTCTTTTCCGCCGCGAGCTCGGCTTCCTTTTTTTCGATCTCGGCCAGCCGGTCGGCTTTGCTTTTGGCGTCATCTTTTTTTGATGCCGGGCTGGCGGAGTCGGGCTTGTCGCATTTCTTCTGATAGATTGCGGCTATCTTGTCGCCGAGCTTTCCGCGTTTTTCGCAGAGCTCCTGAGCTTTTTGCTGATAGCGTTCTGCGAGCCGGATTTGTTTTTTCTCGAAGGCTTCTCCGCTTCGTTGCAGCCACTCGGCTTCCTCGAAAGTCATCTGGGCAAATTTGCTCAGGATGTCCGCGTCCTCTTTTTCGCATTTGGCTGCGTAGTCTGCGTGGTTTTTGGCCTCTTCGTACATGGCCTTTGCCTGCTTGATATTCTCGACCGCAGCCTGGTCGGGATCTTTCGGCGCATCGACAGCGTGAAGCGGGCTTTCGGCCAATAGCAGGAGCAGGAGAAGGTGGGGGAAGGTTCTCATGAAGAAGCAGGATACCGGCCCAGGCGGGAACGCGCGAGCTTGTTTATTCTCCTGTGGCAGGCAGACCGGCTCCTGGCAAATCTTCTGGACGGAAAGCGAACGGCGCTCCGCCCAGCCAGCCGCCGGGATATGGCGGCCTTCGCGGGAGCGGGAAATTCATCGATCCAGCCGTGAGCGTTTCCGGGCGGAGTTTCCCTCCGTCCGGAAATCCGGCGATCTTGCGGTTCGGCTAAACGGCGTCTTCCGCCACGTCGCCCAGGTCGTCGACCCTGGCGTTCTGTTCTGTGGCGGCGGCCGGGATCAGGCGCAGGACGGTGATGGTCTCCGGGGTCTTGTAAACCCGCTTCATCCCGCTCTCGGCGAGCGCCGCAGCCGGGACATTGGCAATAAAGTCGGCGAAGGTGCGCTCCCCGGCATCCTTCAGTACCTTGTATCCGGCCTTGGTGGCCCAGAACTCCTCCTCGATCGAGGAAAGCGAGCGCGCCGCCTCGGTTGCGGCAAAGTCTTCCCGGCGGGCCAGGAACCACACATTCTCCGGGTCTTCCGGCAGCGAGACGGGGAAGGGGACCATCGGCACCTTGGCTTCCTCCTCCTCGAGCTGGTCGGCCGGGATGATGCGCACCTTGTTGCTCAGCACCTGCTCGGGCAGCTGGATCTCCACCGCCACGGCCTTCCCGTCTTCCTCGGGGATGATCTCGATATTGGCCTCGGTGAAATTCGTGGCGAGCTGGTTCTTCAGCTCCTCGACCGTCGTCGGCTCCGTGTCGGGAATCGATCCCTCCTGGCAGAAGTTCTCAAACGACTGGACGTGATTGCGCAACTGGACCTCCCGCGAGATGCGGTTGTAGATCGCATCCGCAAGCTTTGAGTCCTTGGTCTCCTGCGGAAGCACCTTCAGCAGCAGGGACAAAAACTCCTTCTCGGACATGCTTTTCACTTTTTTCATACGGCAAAAATGGGGCGGTTCTTTTCGCCGTTTTCGCTGCCTTCGGCCAGTGCATTTTCTGTTTTCTTTTGACCGAAAGGGAGACGATTCCCGCGTTTTGTGCGGGGGAGCAACAGGTCGGTTGCCGCGATTTTTTTTCCCTGTCGCCGGGCCTGATATGGAGGTTTGACTCTCCGGGGAGAGACTTTATGCTATCGGTTGCTTAGGGCGAGAGGGGCGCACGCGCCCTGACTTCGTCGTGACGATGCGATCATGAACATCCAGGCAGAACCCAACTGTGCACGTAAATATCGGCGGCTGACCTCGCCGATGACGGCCAGCATTGGAGGTAAAGTCCTGACGGTGAAGAACTGGTCGCCCGGAGGTATGCTTGTGGATGCCGACCCGGATATCCTCCGCCGCGATGTGATCGAGGCGGGCGAACTCCTGGTTCCCTGCACGGATGGCATCTACATGCTGCCGGTGCAGGTGCAGCCCGTGCGCTGGCAGGGGGCGGAATGCGGGTGCCAGTTTGTCGATATGCCGCCGAGGGAGCGCGGGATACTTCACTTCTACGCCGACAGCGTGATGCGGGGCGAACCCGTCTCTGTCGACGACCTGGAAAAGGCCGGAAAGATCACCGTCCCGACTGATGCGCCGCCGGAGTCGATCCTGGAACCCGACGAACCGCAGAAAAAGAGATTCAAGCTCACCCCCTGGATGCGGCGGGGGCTGGTGGTGGCCGGGCTGCTGCTTGCCATGCTTGGCGTGGCTCTGGTCTGGATGCCGGGCCTCCTGGATGGGTTGAAAGCCCGGGCCTTGTCGCGTTCGGATTTCGTTCTTGAGGCGCGCACCCGTCTGCTTACCGAGAAGGCGGCCATGGCCTCGCTGGATGAGCGGATTCGCAATGTCAACGAGCTGCTCGGCAGCGGCATGCGTGATGGCGAACGCCTGGCCAACCAGCAGGTGCGGCTGCTGCAAGGAGGCCTTAAGCGCCTTGAGCAGGAGCGAGATGTCGTGCAGAAGCGCATTGCCTTCATGGAGGACGAAATCGAGAGCGCCGCTGGCAGCCGCTTTTTTCTTCCCAAGGCCTTCACCAACCCCAACTGGGCGGAACGTCCCGATCCCGCGCCCTTTCTGACCAAGATGCTGCAGGATCTCGGCTTCATCGACCAACTGGGCAAGGAGAAACCGGCCGAGCTCGACAAGTACCTCATCGTTGCCGAAGCCCGGGTCAAGCAGGCCGAGACTGCGCTGGAGTCCACCCGCGTGCGGCGTGAGACCCTTGAGAAAATGCTCAAGCGCGTCGACGACGCGGGCCCCAAGGCGGGATTTCCCCAGAACCAGATCGACCTGATGCGCCGCGATGTTTCCCTCATGAAACTGGAGGAGGACCGGCTGACTGAGACGCTGAAGGTGCTCAACGACAACGTCAACGCGGTCAAGAGCGGCAACCTGATCTACGAGTCCAAATTGCTCCAGCGCTTCGATGCCGAGCCCACGCGGTCTCTCGGCACGACCCCTGAGAGCACGTTGCTCGATTAAGGGATGCGGAGCGAAATCGTTCTGCCCGAGCCCGGAGCCGAGCGCGTTCCGTGGCGGACTGTCCTGATGCCGCTGCTCATCTACGGCTTCTTTATCGTCGTGCTCTGGCTGATCTTCCAACAGGTCGAGCATCAGAAGGGAAGCCGGGGAGGCATTCTTGCGCTCGGCGCCCTCGGGCTGTTCCGTTACGGATGGCTGACGGTGAATCTCGTGCGGTCGTACATCTACCGCTTTATCGCTTTTCCCCGCATGCGGCGTGCGGCCGACGCCATCGCGCAGCCCTACCCGGAGCAGGTCCATCTCATCATCCCGACCTTCAAGGAAAAGCCCTGGGTGACGAAGGAAATGCTCATCTCGGTCACGAGGGAGGCGGCCTCGATCCCTTCGCTCGTGCGCCTTTATATCACGACCGGCGGGCCGGATGAGGATGTCATCGTGCGCGATGTCCTGGCCAAGTGCCCGCCGAATCCCCGGCTGAGTGTCTACATGATGCGTCAGGCGGGCAAGCGATACGGCATGGCCTATGCGCTCCGGGCGGCGGCGCGGACGAATCTCGGCGAGCCGAGCAGCGTCGTCGTGCTCATGGATGGCGATACGCTCCTCGGCAATGGCATCCTCCGCAAATCCCTCCCGTTTTTCGCCCTCCGCCCCAAGGTCGGGGGCATCACCACCAACAACATCGCTGTGACCAACGGGCCGCAGTGGTATCGGGACTGGTATACGCTGCGCTTCTCCCTGCGCAACCGCTACATGTGCTCGACCAGCCTCTCCGGCAAGGTGCTCACGCTCACGGGCCGGTTCTCATTCATCCGCTCCGAGATCGCGCTCTCGGACGAGTTCATCGAGCGGGTGGAAAAGGATTCGATCGACGACTGGCTCTACGGACGCATCGAGTTCAAGACGGGCGACGACAAGAGCACCTGGTTCACCCTGCTGAAGAACGGGTGGGAGATGCTGTACCTGCCCGACACGTATATCTACTGCCTGGAGAACGCGGGAGAAAAGCCCTTCCGGGAAAGCGTGGGCAAGATGCGGCGGTGGTTCGGCAACATGCTGCGCAACAACGGGCGCGCGCTCGCGCTTGGCTGGAACAAAGTCGGGTTCTTTGCGTGGTTTTCCCTGCTCGATCAGCGCATCTCGATGTGGACGAGTCTCGTGCTGCCGACGGGCGTGCTCATCCTCATCTTTACCGAGTCGCCCTTCGTCGTCGTCTACTTCGCCCTTTGGGTGCTCTATACCCGGCTTATCTATCTTTGCGCCCTGGTGGTCGAGGGACACCGCATGAGCAACTGGGACCTGCCGCTCCTGCTCTACCAGCAGTGGGTGGGGTCATTCATCAAGATCCAGACGTTCAGCGATCTGCGTCGCCAGAAATGGGGCGCGGCGCGCGGCGATGCGCGCAATATGCAGGATCGGTTTGGCGCGATCCAGACCGCGCTCTGGTTCGGGATTTTCGGTCTTATCGTCGCCCTGCTCGTTCTCAATTAGGGCGTCCCTAAAACGATGCGCAGTGAGGGCCGCTGCGCCTTTGAGCGAACACCTTGGGCGGCAAAGCCGGGACTACTGGATGGACCCGTCGCGCAGGCTGGCGACCAGCGTGCGAAGGAGATCGGCCAGCGTGTTGGCCCGCTGCTTCATGTCGTGGCGGAAAGCGGCCTGACCGTTGAGTTCCTCCTCGGCGGTGCGGGCTTCGATCGAGCGCGGCTTGGCGGACTCCAGGCGGGCGCGCAGGGCGGCCTCCCGGCTGGACAGCGACGCATTGGCCTTGCGCTGCTTTTCCAACTCCACCTCGACCACTTCGACGAGGATGCGCTTGAGATCCGCAGACTGCGGGACCACGGCGGCTTGGGATGCCGGGGCCGGGGCAACTGGCGCGGGCGTCTCGACGACGGTCGCCACCTGGCGGGAGACTGCGAGAGCGTCGCGCAGGGCGGCGAACTCGGATTCACACTGCGCGGCCGCGGCATTGACCGCCTCCAGGGTGACGGCGAGGGAATCGACCGCGTCGAGCGGGGACTCCATTACAGGCGCGGTCGCGGCCGGAGCGATACGGGAAAGCGCGGAGCGCGCGGCCTGGGCGGATTGCTGCAGGGCGGGCAGGCGTTCGAGTCGTGTGGAAAGCTGGGTGTGTCGCTGGTAAAGCTCCTCGTAGGCGGAGACCGTCGGCAGGAGTTCGTCAATACGCGCTTCGAGAGCGAGGCAGCGGGCGTCTTTTTCGGCAAGGTCCTGCCGCACGGCTGCCAGTTCGCCGTTGAGGCGGTCCGATTCCCCGTCGGGCTGGACGGTCTGCGGGTGGGCCAGCAGGTTCTCCAGGCGGGCTTGAAGCGATTCCTCCCGGTGCTGAGCCTCGGTCACGGCGAGTTGAGCCAGTTCCAGGTCGCGGCGCAGGGACTCCAGGGGTTCCCGGGTGCGTTCGGCCTCCTGCTCGCGCTCCGATTCCCATGCCGATTCGCGGGTGCGAAGCTCCTCGATGAGGGCCTCGTTTTCGATCAGGCGCGCGTTGAGCTCCTCGAGGGAATGCGCTGTCCCGTGGGATTCCTCAAGCCGGGCGGTCAGCTCCTGCTCGCGAAGCCGAGTCTCCTCCAGCTTGCCGGAGAGAGAGGTGATCTCAGCCTCCAGGACCGACATGCATTCCATGTCGCCGGATACCTGTTCCCACTGCTGGCGGAAAAACTCCTCCATCGCGAGCACCTCGTCGAGCGCTTCGCGGAGGCGGGTGATCTCACGATGCAGCGCCTCGGTCTCCGTGGGCAGGGAGACGGAGGTCGCACGCGCGCGGACAAACTCGAAGTCGCTCCGCGCGTCGCGGTTGGTGATGAGAGTCTTGAGGCGGCTCAGCTCCTGCTGGAGAAATGCCTCCTGCCCGGACTTGGCCTCGGCGGTGCGCAGGGCGGCGGCAAGCTCGCTTTCGCGCCGGGATGCGGCGGCCAGTTCCTGGCGCAAATCCTCGATTTCCGCGCGGAGAGTGGTGGCGGCTTCGATCTGGCGGGAGGCCTCCTCGAGGTCCGACTCGTACTGCTGGACGCGGCGGACGAGATTTTCATCGTCCGGCGCGGTATGCGCCGTGAGATGGACGATCTTGCTGTCGCGATTCTCGTTGCGCTTGCGGCGGGATTCCCGGCCTTCTGTGGAGGCGAGTTCTCTCAGCCCCCGGCTGATCGCGACCGTATCGGGGCGCTGTCCGGACCGGCGCAGATCGCCAATGACAGCCATGTAGTCCGCGAAGGAAACCTGCTGGTTTTCAAAAAAGCCCGAGATCTCCTCACTGGCACGCTGAAACGCTTCGTGATCATCGGGTTCGACGTTCGAAGGTGTGGGTACGACATGCTGAGCTGAATTCATCGACATGGCGAAGTGTCCTGCATCCGGTTGCGTGAGGAGGATTTCTACCCCAAGACCCCGTCTTTCGCCAAGATTTTTATCGAGAGGGCTGGGATGCCGCGCCGGGTGTCGGGGCGAATTCCGCCGCCGGGGGGAGATGCTGGTTGATTTCCAACATGTTACCCCAATTGGTCCGGCTCGCCATCTGGGCGCGGGTGGCGGGGGAGATCACCCCGGCTTCGTTGCGCAACTCCCATCCGCCTCCCATGGCGCGGTAGGCGGCGATGAGGCTGTTGGCGTACAGGCCTTTGGCCTGGGCGAGGGCGTCCTCGGCGGCGAGACGCTGGTTTTGCGCGGTAAGGACGCGGGCGTAATCGGCGGTGCCGAGTTCGTATTGGAGGCTGGCGATCTGCACGGCGCTGGAGGCGGCCTTTACCGCGGCCTGGAGCTGGGCGACCCGGCGGGCATTGTTCACATAGTCGGCCAGCGCATCCTGCACCTCGCGCTGGGCATTCAGGACGACATGCTGATAGTTGAGCAGGCCTTCCTGGAACGAGGCGTCGGCGACTCGCACCTGATTGACGAGGCGGCCGTAGTTGAAGATGGGGACGACCAGCGAACCGGCCGAGTTTGCCGCGGCCTGCTGCCAGTTGAAGAAATTGGAGAGCGAGGTGTTTTCGCTGCCTCCGGTGTAGCCGAAGGTGCCATTGAGCGAGAAGGACGGGAGGATCTTGGCAAACTCCACGCCGATGCGGGCGGAGCGGGAGGCGGCCTCCAGTCCCGCTTGGCGAACGTCGGGTCGGCGCCGCAGCAGATCGGCCGGCACGCCAGCCGCGAGATTTGACGGGGGCGTGGGAATGGAGCTGGAGGAGCCGACACGACGCTCGGTTTCCGCCGGGGTCTCACCGAGCAACACCGCCATGCCGTCGATCGCGCGCTGCAGGGCGGCCTGAATGGACGGGCCCTCGGCCTCCGTCGTTGCGAGCTGGGCCTTGGCTTGCTCGACATCGAGATCGCCGACGCGGCCGGCCGTTCTCCGGGCCATGGCGACCTCGACGCTCTTTTTCTGCTGCGCGATGTTGGCGCGGTTGACCTCCAGCCTCGCCTGGAGGGTACGGATGTTGACGTAGGTGGACGCGACATCGGCGACGAGGGTGACGAGGATCGAGTCGTAGGCGGCGATGGTGGCGAGATAACCGGCTCTATCGCTTTGGATCTGGCGGCGGTACTTGCCCCAGAAGTCGATCTCCCACGAGACTGAGAGCAGCGCCTGGGTCGAGAGGTAGTTCTCGTTGAGGCCCGACGGGGTCCAGATGTTATTCGGGTCGGAGGCGACGTTGCCCCGGCCTTGGAGAATCAAATCCTGCTTTTGCGGAAAGAGGTTGCCGACGCTCTGGTTGAGTTCAGCGCGCGCTCCGAGGATGCGCGTGCCTGCCGCCTGCAGGCTTGGGTTGTTCCGGTAGGCCGTATCGACGAGGCTGTCGAGGCGGGAATCGTGAAACTGCTTCCACCACGAGCGGTCGATATCCACCGGCGGGCGGTCGGATATGCCCTCGTATTTCTTCCACTTTCCTTGAATCCGCGCCTCAGGCGTAGAAAAGTTGGGTCCCACCATGCAGGAGGTCAGAATGAGACTGGTTGCGATAGCGAGGCGGTATGGATGCAGGAAACGGAGTGCTTTCACGGAGTGCAACGGTGTACCGCCGCGCGAGACGGGATTTCGGCGATGTATCCGCGGGCGGCGTGCTTGGCGAGTCAATTTTGGCCGGGTGGCGCTGCTCATCGTCCTTGGAGCAGGGGCGGCGAGCCTCGCGTCCGGCGGTGATGCCAGCCGGTACGTGTGGCCGGGAGCGGACGGGCGTTTGCAATACGCCTCCGACGAAAAGGGGAACCGCATCCCGGATTTTTCCTTCTGCGGTTACCATCAGGGGGAAGCGGAGATTCCCGATGTGCCGGTGATAGCCGCCATCGATCCGGCTCCGGGCGATGCCTCGGATCGCGTGCAGGCCGCCATCGATGCCATGGCGGCGCGCCCGCCGGATGCCGCTGGTATTCGCGGGGCGCTTCTCCTGCGCAAGGGGGAGTATCGACTCAGCCGCACGCTGCGCATCACGGCGGGAGGCATCGTCCTCCGGGGCGAGGGGAGCGGTCCCGACGGCACCGTCCTCATTGCCACGGCCCGTCAGCAGTATTCCCTGATCGAGGCCGGCTCGGATAACCTGCCGGTCACCTGGAAGCCCGTATCCGGCACCTGGCAGAAGATCGCGGACGATTACGTGCCTGTCGGCGCGACCAAGATCTCGGTAAAGAACCCCTCCCGATACAGCGTCGGCGACCGCGTCGTGATCCAGCGCCCCAGCACGGTGGAGTGGATTCATGCCATCGGCATGGATGCGATTCCCCCGAGGCCGGACGGAGGCGAGGTGGTCCAGTGGGCGCCGGGAACGAAGAATCTGCACTTCGACCGCGTGATCAAAGCCATCACCGGCAACCAGATCGAGGTCGATGCCCCGATCTGCAATGCCCTCGACGCCGCCTATGGCGGAGGGGTGATTTTCCGGTACGATCTGTCGCGCATTGCCGAGGTCGGAATCGAGAACCTGCGCGGCGAAAGTCTCTACGATGGGTCAACTGATGAGCAGCATGGCTGGACGTTCATCACCTTCAACAATGTCGAGAACGGATGGGTGCGCGATGTCACCGCAGTCCACTTTGGCTATTCCTGTGTGCATCTCGGCAAGTTTGCCAAGGCCGTCACCGTGGAGCGGGCTCAGTCGCTGGAGCCCGTCTCAAAAATCGAGGGCGGACGCCGGTATGCCTTCGCCATCGGCGGGCAGCTTTGTCTCGTGCGGGACTGCTACAGCGCGGATGGGCGGCATGACTTTGTCTTCGATGCGCTCACGCCCGGCCCCAACGTCTTCCTGAACTGCATGGCGGAGCGGGCGAACGCCGATAGCGGGCCGCACCAGCGCTGGTCCTGCGGGATGCTGTTCGACAATGTCACGGTCCAGGGCAACGAACTGAATATCCGCAATCGCGGAAATCTCGGCACCGGGCATGGATGGACCGGCGCGAACAGCGTGATCTGGAACAGCGTCGCCGTTCGCTTCATTTGTGAAAATCCCCCCACTGCTCAAAACTGGGCGATCGGCTGCCAGGGAGCCGCTGAGGGCAATGCCAACTGGGACCTCAAGGGTGCCGCTGCCAGCCCGCCGAGCCTCTATCGCGCCCAGTTGCGTGACCGCCTCGGTCATTGACCGTCGCCGCATCAAGTGGTTCGATAATTAGAATACATATCCCTTTGCCCGCCGCAATCGAGCGAGAGAGGGTGCTGAATACATGAGACGTCCCCCGTCATTGTTGGCCTTCTGTTGTGCTGCGTCCCTGGCTGCTGCGGTTCCCGCCTCCGCTCAACCATCTCCCGCTCCCGCAGTTTCCCTGAGCGCCTCGCTCGCCCCGCGCATCGCGGAAATCGAGGCGATGCTGCCGGAAACCCCCCAGACTTTTGCACCCTCGTTCGACAATCGAGCGGCTTGGGACAAGCTCGCGGCGGACGCGGAATTTCGTGACGCGACGGTCAGGCGCGCCGATGCGATGCTGGCCCAGCCGATTCCCCAGGTGACGGACGCCGAGTGGGATGAGGCAATTCGCACCCGCGAGCGCAAGGTCGAGAAGGTGCTCGACCAGCGCCGCAACCGGCTCGCGGTTTTCATGCTGGCCGAGGGCATGACGAACCAGGGAAAATACGTCCCCGCCATCCTCAAGGAGATCGAGACCATCTGCGGGGAGAAAAGCTGGATATTCCCCTCGCACCAGTACTTCACCGGCAGCAACGACCTGGGCTCGGCCATGACCTCCTGGAGCCTGGCGACCGCGCTCGGGATGCTTGGTGACCGGATGCCTGAGAGCCAGCGCCGGGCGGTGAAGGAGAATATCTCCCGACGTGTCATAGCTCCCTATCTGGCGCAATCCCGCGATGCATCGCTGAAGAAAGACTGGTGGCGCACGAATGAAAACAATTGGAACGCCGTAGTGCATGCCGGCATCGTCGGCTCCGCCCTGACCACGGTGGATTCACGCGCCGAGCGTGCGGAGGTCCTGGCTGCGGCCCTGTCGGAGACTCCGACCTATCTTGCCGGGTTTGCCTCCGACGGCTACTCCCACGAGGGCATGGGGTATTGGAAATATGGCTTCGGTCATTTCATCCTGATGGCGGAGACCGTCTATGCGGCCACGGGTGGAAAGATCGACCTGCTGCAGGACCCGGTCGCCCGCAAACTGGCGGAGTTTCCCCTGCGCTTTGAGGTTGCTCCCGGGATATATCCCGCCTTTGGCGATTGCCAGCTCTACGAGCAGCAGCCGAACTGGATTTACAACCTCCTGAGCGCTCGCTTCGGCATCGGGCTGCCCACCCGGCGCTCGCTGACCCTTGATGGCACGTTTTACAACTTTCTCTACGCCTGGGGCGTGAATCTCGGTTTCGATGCCGAGGCTGCTGCGGCCGCCCGGACTGCTGCCCCACGACCTCTCCGCGATTGGTTTGAGAAAAACCAGATTCTCGTGGCTCGCTCCGCTCCGGGGGGCGCGCCCGCCCTGGGTGTCGCCATCAAGGGAGGCAACAACGGCGTCGCTCATTCCCACAACGACCTTGGCCAGTTCGTCGTCACCGTGAATGGCAAGTTGATCTTGACTGATCCCGGAATGATGGATGTCGGGGGCCAGATTTACGGACCCACGAGATATCAGAGCGCGATCAACAACTCATTCGGTCACTCCGTGCCGGTCGTCGATGGAAAGCTGCAAGGCAATGGGTCGAACTTCGCCGCCCAGGTGCTCGACACCGCTTTCACTGACCAGCTCGACACGGTGACCTACAACCTGCGCGGCGGGTATGAGGTTCCCGGTCTCGGCGAACTCACCCGCCGACTGGACTTCAACCGCGAGGCGGGAAGCATTACCGTCACCGACCATGTGAAATCGGACAAGCCGATTGCTTTTGGCACGGGGCTTTCGACCTACGGGGAGGCTCGCGAGGAATCTCCCGGCGTCTGGGTTGTCACGCGGGATGGCCAATCCCTGCGGGTCGCCATCAGCGCGGGCGGCGCTCCTTTCACCGTGACCTTTGAACCCCTGAAGGACAAATCCCGCTTTGGGCAGGTGTATCGTCTCGGCATCACGCTGAACGAGTCGTCTGCCGATTCCACCATCACGACCGTGCTCACGCCCGCATCCTGATCAATCCCTCCTCCCATGAATCGTTTTACTCTCCCTTCTGTCATTGGCGCGCTGGCTCTCGCCGCCGCCCTGCCGTCTCTCCGTGCCGAAGTGGTCGCGGAGGATTCATTCGAGGATGTCGGGGAGTTTGAGAATTCCCAGATGGTGGAGTCCAAAATGGTCTGGGAGTCGGCGATGAACCGGCAGGCTTTGGGCGTCGCGGGCGATCCCGATGGGCTGAATAGCGGGAACTCGCTTTCGATCGCCAACAACCTGGCGTTTGCGCGAATCCCCGAGACGGTTCTCGATGTGGGCGGCACGCTTACGCTGACCGTGAGGTTTCGCGCACCGAATGCGAGCCCGGAGTACCCGGGCCCCTTCCGGGTAGGTTTGGCGCAGGGGCGCGACGATGCGCCGGAGAAGGGGGACACCGCGGGCTATTGGCTCCTGCTTGGCCCGCAGGGAGGCGGGCTCTCCCTGGAGGAGAACAAGGACTCGCTGATCGGAGGCGGCAATGACAGCACGGGTGTCGGAGAGCCGATCAAGCTCCCTCTCGCCTGGGACAAGCCGCACAAGCTGGTCATGAAGTTCTCTCGTCCCGCTGCGGACAAGGTGGAGATCCGTGTCCAGTTGGATGGCGGCGAGGAGTTTGTCCGGACCGATATGCAAGCGAAGGTGACGGCCTTCAATCTCGTCGGCTTCCGCGTGGCAGACCGGTCAGGCACCACGACCTATGTCGATGACGTGAAGCTGGAACTCGTGAAAACACCAAACTAGCCGGAGCGATGTCGGGCATGAAAAGGATCTGGCTGGCCGGGGCGGGGATGCTGGCCGCATTGGCCGGGGGCTTGCTGGCGGAAAATATTGAGAATCCGGGTTTCGAAAACGGCCTGGAAAAGTGGGATGCGCAGACGGCTCCAGCCGTCGCGTTTGAAACAGGACGGGACGCCGCGTCGATGGGCGAGTCCGGGTTGAGGGTCAAGGTGATATCCCAGCCTGCCGCTGGCATGCTGACCAGTTCCCGGATGCCGGTCGAGCCGGGCCGGGTCTATCGTCTCGGCTACTGGTTCGGAGGAGGAGTCGTGCCCGCAGTGGCGTCGATCGAGATGGTGTTTTACGATGAAAACGGGGTGGAATTGCCTGCTCCCCAGCCGCCGCCGGGAAAGAAAGCACGTACGGTGGCAACAGGCGGTAAGGCATGGACGGGGTACGAACTCGGAGCGATCGCTCCCGAGGCGGCTCGTACCGCGGCGGTTCGTATCAAGCCGATGAGCGGACCGGGCGGAGCGGTGGACTTTGACGATATCCGCCTGGAGGAAATGCCTGCGCCCCTGGATGCGGGCAGCCCGCTGCCTCTGGACTCGCCCCGCATCCAGGAACTGAAAGCAGAGATTCAGAAAAACCCCACCCGGGGAAAGGAGCCGCCGCGGGTCGTCATCAAGCTCGATGATCTCAAGCCGGGCCCGGGCGGGGGTGTGAGCCCGCAATGGCAGCGCGTGGTGGACTATGCCCGGGAAAAGGAGGTGAAGCTGAGCATCGGCATCATCGCGCAGTACCTGGAGTCGGGGAACGCGGATTTCTTCAAATGGGTGCAGGATCTGAACGCGGCCAACTGCGTGGAGTTCTGGCACCACGGGTGGGATCACGCGGCGGAGGGAAATCTCAAGGAGTTCTCCGGGCAACCCTACGAGCGCCAGAAGGAGCACATGACCAAAGCCAACGCGCTGGCTCGCGAAAAGCTGGGTTTTGCCTTCACGAGTTTCGGAGCGCCTTTCAATGCCACCGATGCCAGCACCGTGCGCGTTCTCGCCGAGGACCCGGATATTACCGTCTGGATCTACGGAGATCCGAAGAACCCGGCGGGAAAGACGGTCCTGCGGCCCAGTCCGATCATGATCGAGACCCGGGCGCGGCCGGATTTTGAGGCGTTTCTGGAGGCCTACGCGCACAATCGCGGCATCGACTATTTTGCCATGCAGGGCCACGCGGGCGGGTGGAAGGATGACGCCTTCGATCAGTTTCGGGCCATGGTTGAGTTTCTGCAGGGCCAAGGCGCGCAGTTTGTCCTGCCGCGGGAATTTGCGGGCAAAAATTGAGGTTCTCTCCGGGGAGAGTGCCTCGATAAAAAGTATCTTTCCCCTGCGTATCGTGGCATAGCTAGGCAAATGGCGGTTCGTCGAGTTTCCCAGAAGAACGTGGCCGATGCGGCTGGTGTTCATGTGACGACGGTCTCGCTCGCGTTGAAGAACAGTCCTCGGCTCCCGCTGGAAACCCGGGAGAAAATCCAGCGCATCGCCCGCGAAATGGGCTATCAGCCCGATCCCATGCTCTCCGCCTTGACGATTTATCGGCGGAAAGTTCACAAACCGTATTTCCAGGGCACTCTCGCCTGGTTGGATAATACCAAGAATACCGCCAGTCCTGCCGCCCGGCTCCGATATCGGGATTACTGGGATGGCGCCGTTGAGCGATGCAACGAACTCGGGTACCAGATCGAGGAGTTTTCAACCTCCGAGATGTCGCTTTCCCGCATCTCCAAGATCCTGAAGGCGCGGGGCATCTCCTGCATCCTCCTGCCGCCACAGCCCCGGCACCTCTCGCATATCAAGTTTGACTGGGAGAACTTCTGCGCGCTTTCCTTCGGCTTCAGCCTCGCGTTTCCGCGCCTTCATCTGGTGACCAATGCCCAGTACCGATCGGCCCGGCAGGCGGTGAGGGCCATTCGGTCGTATGGTTATCGGCGAATCGGGTTCACCTCGCTCCACGTGATCGAGATGCGAACGGACCAGAATTTTTCCTCCGGATACCTGGCCGAGCATCGCCTCGGACGGCGCGAGCCGTTGCCGATTTTTGAGTTCGATGATGCGCAGAAGACGGTCAGGCGCACCTTCCTGAAGGATTTTGAAAAATGGTTCAAAACCTGGAAACCCGATGCGATCATCTCCCTGGACCACGAGGTGGCCAATGCCCTCCGGTCGCTCGAGATCGCTCCCTCGACCTGCGGCTACGCCTCGCTGCATCTCGACCAGGCCGGGTCCGGGGTGGCTGGCATCTATCAGAATGACAAGATCGTCGGGAGGGCGGCGGTCGATTATCTCGTCGATATGTATAACCGCAACGAGCGCGGAGTACCCGTCGTGCCCTACCGCGTACTGGTAGAGGGCACCTGGGTCGACGGAGACACGCTTCCTCGCCGGGTCGTTCCGGCTTCCGGCATCCCGCCCCTCCTGTAGGGGGTTGTCAGTTCCAGGGCGAGCTGCCGGGCTGCTGTGGCTCCCGAGAGCCATGCGGACTCGATATTACCTCGTCCGAATGCGTCTCCGGCGAGATACAGCGGATCATCGTTCGGGAGCCTCCAGTAGGTGACGTCGTTCAGCGGCTGGGAAGCTCGGGCAAACCGCCAGCGGTGGACGTGCAGGAGGTCCGACCCGGCCAGGCTGGGGCAGATCTGTCCGGCGCGCGCCAGCATGAGCCGTCCTGCGGCGGACAGGTCGCCATCGAGATGAGCTGCGCTGAACCCGGCCGATGCATGCAGGACGACAAATCTCCGCGGGGGAGCAGGGGTCCGTTTGCTGAAATCCGCTCCCAACCAGGAAAGGGTGTCCTCTTCCTTTACCTGGATGCCTTTCCACTCCGGAGAGGGCCCTTGAAGCTCCACGATGGCGGAAAGGCAGGGCTCGACCGGGATGAAATCGAGGGCAAAGCGGTTGGGTTCGTCGATGAAATCCTCCAGCAGTGCGCGGTTTTGCGGAAGGGGAAGGGTGGCAAGAACCGCCCGCGACCGGAGGGATGAGCCGTTGGCGCTGGTGGTGACGAAAGAGGAGCCGCTTTTCTCGACCGATACGACCGGATGCTCCCGCAGCACATCCCCTGGCAGGAAGCTAGCCTTGGCCAGAGCGGTCATGCCCTCGGGACAGGCGTAGCGTGCGTGAATCTCGTCTTCCCGGGGTGGCTGGAGCCTGCCGTCCTCATATCGGTGAATCCCTGCCGTCCACTCGGAGCAAATCCCAGCCACCTGCCAGCGGCGCACGGTTTCCGCAAACTCCCGGCTGCGAACGGTGAAAAATTGGGCGCCATGATCGACCGGGATGCCGTCGATCCGCCGTGTGGCGGCGCGACCGCCCACCCCCCGGCTTTTGTCCAGCACGACGAAACTCAAGCCTGCCGAACGCAGGGGGACCGCCGCCGCACTCGCAGCCAGCCCTGCTCCCAATATCACGACGTCGACATCCATTGTCATCGGGGAGCTGGAGGCGTGCTGAAGAGGCATCGGATCGCTGACTCGCGATAGTCAAAGATATGACGAAGTTGCATTTTGACAAAGGGAAGAGCGAGATTTCCCAGCAATCCGAAGGGGAGGCGATACCGGACTTCATCCCGCATCACCGTGGTGTCTCCCTCGGCGATGAACTCATGAAGGTGTGTCCAGCGGGCATACGGCCCGGTGACCTGCTCGTCGATGAAACGGTGCGGAGGGCTCCATTCCGAGATGAGACTGCTCCAGCGAAGCGGGATGCCAAGGATACGCAACCGATACTCAATCATCAGGTTACGCCTCATTTCCAAAGGCTGCGCGCTGGTGATCTGAAACCCCATGGAGGGAGGGGTGATGCGGGCGAGATTGCGGGCGTCGGCGAAAAACGGAAAGACCTCCGCCAGCGGCCGGGGAATGCGGGTTGTCCGTTCCAAGATATGATCGGAAGAATCCATCTCAAAATTCCATACGCCGCCCGCCGTTGCCGGGACGCGATTTCGCCTCAAAAACGACCTGTAATTCGGGTTTGCCTGTCGAGGGAAACACTGAGAGAATCCGCCGGACGTATGGCAACCACCAAGAAACCCACGAAAGCAAATTCCGCCCTTGCAAAGCCCGTTCAGCCGGATGAAGTCCTCGCGAAGGTCGTCGGCTCGACGCCCCTTCCCCGTACGGAACTCACCAAGAAGATCTGGGATTACATCAAGAAGAACGGCCTGCAGGACGAGAAGAAGAAGACCCTCATCAATGCCGACGAAGCCCTCAAGGCAGTGTTTGGCGGCAAGAAGCAGGTCACGATGTTTGAGATGACCAAGCTGGTCAACGCTCACGTCAGCTAAAAACTCTCCCCTACAAATCTTGTAAAAAGCGGACGCAGGATTCCTGCGTCCGCTTTTTTTTGTGATCGGAGGTAAAAATCCTTCATAGTCGGCGCGCAAACGGTTAAAGCGGCGGCGTGTCCGCCGTGTCTGAACAAAGAAAGCTGCCCTTGGCTCTTGCCGCGCTCGGCGTGGTCTTTGGAGACATCGGGACGAGTCCTCTTTATACGTTTGAAACCGCGCTTGATGCGGTGTCTCCTGTGAGCCGGGTGGAGGTGCTGGGTGTGGCCTCCCTCATCGTGTGGAGCCTGCTCCTCATCGTCACGTTGAAGTATGTCTTCCTGGTCATGCGGGCGGACTATCACAAGGAGGGCGGTGTCTTTGCCCTGCTGGCTTTGCTCCGGTCCAAGGACAGCCGCAGCGATACGCTCCGGCTGCCGTTTTACATCCTGCTGCTTCTCTTTGGCGCGGCGCTGCTCTTCGGCGATGGCACCATCACCCCGGCCATCTCGGTCCTGAGCGCGCTGGAGGGTCTCGAGGCGGTCAACCCGGATTTCAAGCGGCTGGTTGTTCCCGCGACAGTGGCCATCCTCCTGCTGCTTTTCTCCGTGCAGCGGCTTGGCACCGGGCGGCTGGGCTTTGTTTTTGGCTGGGTGATGCTCGCATGGTTCGTGACCATCGGGACGATCGGGCTGTATTGGATCGTGCGCAATCCCGGGGTATTGGTGGCTCTCAATCCCCTGTACGCTCTGGGTGTCGTCCGGGAAGCGGGATGGCAGACCCTTACGCTCATGGGAGCGGTGGTCCTCGCGGTCACAGGGGTGGAGGCGCTTTACGCGGACATGGGGCACTTCAGCCGCAAGGCGATCTCGCTGGCCTGGCATGGGGTCGCGCTGCCCGGGCTGCTTCTCAACTATCTTGGGCAGGCATCGCTCGCCATGGAGCGTCCCGAGTATTTCCAGACAAACAACCCGTTTTTCCTCATGGTGGCCCAGGGATGGCCGACAGCCTTGCTCGTCGCTCTCGCGACCGTGGCGACCGTGGTCGCCTCCCAGGCGCTCATTTCCGGCGTCTTTTCGCTCACGGCCCAGGCCCAGGAGCTGAGTTTCATCCCCAAGTTCCTCATCATGCACACCAGCCGCGAGGAGCGCGGCCAGGTCTATGTCCCGTCGACGAACTGGCTGCTGGGACTGACCTGCATCCTGCTGGTCCTGACCTTTCGCTCCAGTGACAACCTCGCCGCGGCCTATGGCCTCGCCGTGGTGGGCACGATGGTCATCACCACCATCTCGCTTTTTCTGGTGATGCGCCGCTGCTGGCACTGGCCCCTTGCCCGTGCTCTCGCGATCATGATTGTCCTTCTCGTTGTCGAGATCCCGTTCCTGATCTCCTGCCTGACCAAGTTTCCCAATGGCGGCTACTTTCCCGTCGTTGTCGCCTGTATTCTTTTGGCTGCCATGCTGACGTGGCATCGCGGCCGGGCCATCATTCTCAATCATATGCGCTCCAGCCGGGGATCGGTGCTGGAGCTGGCCAGCGTCCTCGATGCCGAGCCGGGGTGTCACGGCCAGATAGTCTTCATCACCTCCAATCGCCAGCCGCGCTACGCCGCCGCGCGGGCTTTTGAAATGCTGCGCCGCGGAGGAACCCTGCGCGGGCAGGTCGTGCTCCTGAGCCTGGTGAACGCGATGGAGAGCGACGTCGACATGCCGCGATGCGTCGAGGTCCACCGCATCAGCGACAAGCTTTGGCATGTCGTCGCCATGCACGGCTACATGCAGGAGCCTCATGCTCCCGAGATCATGGCGAGGGCGCATGAGTTGAGCAACGGCGAGATCGCCCTGGTCGGCTCCGACACGTTTTACGTCCTCGGGCGGGAGCTCATTGTCGAGTACGTCGGCAATCGTCTGGCCAGATGGAGGAGGGCGCTTTTCGGCTTCCTCAGCCGCAACGTAAGTTACGCCCCCGACTACTTTTACATCCCTCACGAGCAGATCGTGGAGTTCACCTGGATGATGCGCGCGTGAAGAGGGTGCTTTCCTTTTTTACTCTCAACCGATAATTCCCCGGAGCACCAGCCATGGCGAAAGATCGCATCAAACTCGACGACCTCGACCAGTCCTGTTCCCTCGAGCAGGATGACTACAAGAAGCAACTGAAGAAGTACCAGCTCGAGTTGCTCAATATGCAACTGCTTCTGCGCGAGCAGAAGAAGAACGTCGTCATCGTCATGGAAGGCCCCGACGCGGCGGGCAAGGGCGGCGCGATCAAGCGTGTCGTCGAGCGCCTCGATCCCCGTCTGTGTCGCGTCTACTCGGTCGTCAAGCCGACGCCAGAGGAGTACCAGCACCACTACATGTGGCGATTCTGGAACAAGCTCCCGCCCTACGGCCAGCTCGCCATCTTTGACCGCTCATGGTACGGGCGCGTCCTCGTCGAGCGGGTCGAGAAGTTCTGCACCGAGGCGGAGTGGAAGCGCGCTTACGGCGAGATCAATGAGTTCGAGCGGCAGCTCACCGATGACGGGTCGATCGTCATGAAATTTTACCTTCACATCTCCAAGGACGAGCAGCTCGACCGCTTCAAGCGCCGCGAGGCCGACCCCTACAAGCACTGGAAGATCAGTGATGAGGACTGGCGCAACCGTCGGCACTGGAGCGATCACAACGCGGCGGCGGAGGACATGTTTGAAAAGACCTCCACGCCCAACGCGCCGTGGATCGTCATCCCGGCCAACTACAAGTGGTACGCCCGCGTCAAGGTGGTCAAGAACGTGGCGGAGACCCTCAAGGCTTCGCTCAAGCTGTAGGCTGCCCGGGGGATATCAGGCGTCGATCCGCGAAAGGTCGACCTGGACGTACCGGATGCCGCTGGTGGCCAGGGCCGTGTCGATGATCGTCGCCACGGTCGAGGCGTTCATATTCTGGTTGAGCCGGAGATACGCGCCGGAATCCCGTACCGTGGCTCCAGAGCACACCGACTCGGGGAGGTTGGGGATGGATTTCAGCTTGGACCGGAGACGGTTCAGGACGATGGCCTCCTCAAAAAGCGAGGCGCTCGGCTCCTTCTTGCCTTTTCCCGGCCTGGCAAAAACCAGCACGCCGCGACCGGATTCCGCGAGTTCGCCGTTTCGCACGAGAGAAACGATCTGCTCCTGACGCGCGTCTCTTGCGGGCGGTACGTAAGAAGATCCCTTGGGGTTGGCGGGCGGAATCACGGCTGGCTGGTCGCCGGAGCCGTAGTTGCGGGCAGTTTCATCCGTGGTCGTGGCGCTGGCCAGGGAGGCGGGATGCACGTGAGCGACCGCCGCCGCAGCCGGAGCGGAAGGAGGCGGGGGCGGTTTTGTGGAACATCCCGTAAAAATTGCGGCTACCGCCAACACTGGGGCCGATATCTTCCAACCGGCTTCGAACCCGACTCTCATTTCCTGCATGGGTGACATGAAACCGCAGAAAAAACAAGCGAGGGCGGGGACAATCGCAACTTTGCGCTTGCCGCTCGCGCTGTTAAAAATAGCTTCACAAGCATGAGCCAGAACAACCCCGTCGCCTACGACTCGAAGATCGAGGGCAACGTGATTTTCACCAAATTGGATGCCGCCATCAATTGGATGCGTGGTAACTCGCTCTGGCCGATGCCCATGGGACTGGCCTGCTGCGCCATCGAGCTGATGGCCGCCTCGTCCTCGCGCTTTGATATCTCCCGGTTCGGAGCGGAAGTGATGCGGTTTTCGCCCCGTCAGAGTGACGTGATGGTCGTCGCTGGCACGGTAACCTACAAGATGGCCCTCGCAGTCCAGCGCATCTGGGAGCAGATGCCTGAGCCGAAGTGGTGCATCGCCATGGGCGCCTGCGCCTCCAGCGGCGGCATGTACCGCAGCTACGCTGTGCTCCAGGGCATTGATAACCTTATCCCGGTGGACGTTTACATTTCCGGGTGTCCTCCCCGGCCCGAGGCCCTGCTCGACGGCCTGATGAAGCTTCAGAAGAAAATTATGACAGAAACGGCTATCAAGGATCAGAAACGCGCTCTGCTGGAGACCGTATGAGTGCGCAGGATCCCGCCAACTCCTTCCGCGACAAATTTGCCGCCTCGATCCTCTCGGAAACGGATTTCCGGGGCGAAAAGACCTTTTTGATCAAGGTCGAGGCTCTGCACGACGCGGCCAGATATTTGAAGGACGAACAGGGTTTCGACTACCTGATCGATATTTCCAGCCTCGACCATTTCGGCGACTCGCCGCGATTTGAGGTGGTGTATGAGCTTTGCAATCTTGGCAAGGGCTCTCACATTCGTCTCAAGGCCGCGCTGGCCAGTGATGAGGAGCCAGTGGCTCCCACTGTCGTCGACCTGTGGCCGACGGCCGACTGGCATGAGCGCGAGGTCTACGATATGATGGGGATCAAGTTCGACGGGCATCCCAACCTGACCCGCATTCTCATGTGGGAGGGATATCCCTACCATCCCCTGCGCAAGGACTTCCCCCTTCAAGGCAAACCCAGTGAAACTGAAGAAGTGGCGTTTACCCATGTGGCGCCGCTGGCTGGCGGACCGTTCGTGACTGTTCCGACATCGGGCAACACCCAGGTACGCGAGCCCCGCGCCCGCCGCGCAGGCGACGAGCCGGTTCACGAGAAATTCATCGCCGAACCTTGATCTCAGATCCATCGGGACTTCAGGCGCTGATCGATCGCCTTGCGCCCCTCCCGCAGATCGCCGTCGATACTGAGGCGGACAGTCTGCACAGCTACTTTGAGAAGCTGTGCCTCATCCAGATCAGCGCGGACAATGAGGACTTCCTCGTCGATCCGCTTGCCGGGTTTTCGCTCCAGCCTCTCTACGATGCTCTGGCGCCGAAGCGGCTGATCTTTCACGGGGCGGACTACGATATGCGGCTCCTGCACCGATACGGCCAGTTTGGCGCGACGGATATCTTTGACACGATGATTGCCTCGCGCCTCTGTGGGTATCGCGAGCTCGGTCTCGCCGCCCTGGTCGCGAAGCATTTCGACGTGAAGCTCTCCAAGGCCTCGCAAAAGGCCAACTGGGCGATCCGCCCACTCTCCAAGCAGATGCTGGAGTACGCGGTCAATGATACCAAGTATCTTCTCACGCTCGCCCAGATCCTGGAGGCGGAGCTGCATCGCCTGGAGCGCTGGGATTGGTTCGTGGAATCGCGGGATCGCATGATGGCCTCAGCCCGGGAACCGCGCGAGCGCGATGAGAACTCCGCCTGGCGCATCTCCGGCAGCGCGACCCTGAGCCCGCAGGCGCAATCCGTCCTGCGCGTGCTGTGGTACTGGCGCGATGGCGAGGCAAAGTCCTGGGACCGGCCGCCCTTTCACGTGATGAGCAACGACGATCTCGTCCGCATCGCGGAAAAGGCGGTGATCGGAGAGCCTTTCTCGACGCCGCGCATGAGCAGCCGCCGCCGGAAGAGCTTTGAGGTCGTCCTCGCGCTCGCCCTGCACATTCCCGAAAACGAGTGGCCCGTACCGCCCAAGACCCGCCGCCGTCGTCCGACGCGCGAGCAGACCGAGCGGTTTGAAAGCCTGCGCCGCACCCGCGACAAGGTGGCCGCCGAGATCGGCCTCGATCCCTCGATCGTGGCCCCCCGGGGAGCACTGGAGGCCGCTTCGCTCGATCTGAATACGCACGTTCTCATGAACTGGCAGCGCCGCTTGCTCGGCCTCGAACCGCATCAGCCTGCCGCTAATGCCTGACTTTGACCTGATCGATGCCGCGCTCCGCGAGGACATTGGCTCCGGGGACCTGACGACCGAGTATTTCACGGATCAGACCCGGGTCGCCACGGCGCGCATCGTCGCCCGGGAAGAGTGCGTCCTCGCCGGGGGCGCCGTTGCCCGCGAGGTCTTCCGCCGGGTGGACCCGGCCTTGGAACTCATCCACCTTTTGCCCGATGGCATCGTGCTGGAAAAAGGCGCTGTTGCCCTGGAGGTTCGAGGCAGGGCGGCCTCTTTGCTGACCGCCGAGCGGACCGTGCTGAATTTTCTCCAGCGCCTTTCCGGCGTGGCCACCATCACCTACCGCTATGTGCAGGCCGTGCAGGGGACGGAGACGCGTATCCTCGATACCCGCAAAACCACCCCGGGCTGGCGTCTGCTGGAAAAGGCCGCGGTGGCCGCCGGAGGCGGGACCAACCATCGTATCGGCCTCTATGACATGGTGATGGTGAAGGACAATCATCTCGCCGCCTGTGCCTCCCTCGACGATCTCGCGATTTCCATTCGGCGCTTCAAGGACGACCATCCGGACATCCGAGTGGAGCTGGAGGCCGATACGCTCGACCAGGTGCGGGCCTTTGTCGCCATGGAGGGCGTCGACGTCATCCTGCTGGACAACATGACTACCACGCAGATGAGCGAGGCCGTGGCCATGCGGCGAGACGGCATTGAGTTTGAAGCCAGCGGAGGCATCACGATCGAGCGGCTGCCCGAGATCGCCCGTACCGGGGTCGACTATATTTCCGTCGGCGCGCTGACCCATTCCGCTAGGGCGGTGGATTTGTCGATGGAGATCATCGATGACCCTGCTTGACCCTGACCTGATCCAGGCTGCGGCCGGCGAGGGGACGGTGGGAAAGCGCGTCCTTGTTTTCCGCGAGACCGCCTCCACGAATGACCTGCTCCTTCGCATGGGAGAAAGCGGTGAGCCCGAGGGAACCGTGGTTTTTGCGGAATCCCAGACTGCCGGACGCGGGCGGTTCAAGCGCCCTTGGCACTCCGCCGTCGGCCTGGGGCTGTGGTTTTCCTTTCTGGTTCGCGAGGGACTGGGTCCTGCCGTGACCGACCTGACGCCGCTGATCGCTGTGGCGATGAGCGAGGGATTGCGTGACGCGACCTGCGACGGGCGCTGGCGCATCAAGCCGCCCAATGACATCTACGGCGACTCCGGCAAGGTGGCCGGCATTCTCATCGAGGCCCGCTCCGGCCCCCGGCCATTCGCCGTCATCGGCATCGGGCTGAACGTGAATCACGCCCGGGAGGATTTTCCGACGGAGTTACGCGCTTCCGCCAGTTCGCTCCGGGTGGAGCTGGACCGCGTGCTGGATCGGGAAAAGGTCGCCGGAGCCGTGCTGGCGGCGGTGAATCGCCATCTGTGCGAGCTCGGCAACCCGCAGGCGGCTTTTCTCAAGATTTACGACCGGATGACCCGGGAGTGGCAGGCGTCGCGACCGGCTTTGCAAAGTCCGGAAGTGTGATACCTTGACCCTCATGCATCGTTTGCTTTGCGTCGTATCTCTCGCCGTCGTGGCGGGCGCGGCGTTCGCCCAGAAGGCGGCTCCGACTCCGGCTGCCGATGAGGATTCCCCCTATGAAAGCGTGCAGGTGCTGGCCCGGGCCATGCAGCTCATCCGGCAGGATTACGTGAATGACGGCAAGATTTCCTACAAAGATCTCACCTATGGCGCGCTCAAGGGCATGCTTTCGCAGCTCGACCCGCACAGCGAGTTCATGGACCCGGAGGATTTCAAGGGCATGCAGGAGGACACCAAGAGCGAGTTTGGCGGCCTGGGCGTGGTGGTGACGCTCGACGACGGGGCGCTGACCATTGTGAACCCGATGGAGGACAGCCCGGCCTTCACCGCCGGCCTGCTCCCGGGAGACCGCATCCTGCGCATCAATGGCGAAGCCACTGACAAGCTCACGATCTCGCAGGCCGTCGACAAGCTGAAGGGTGACATCGGCGAAAAGGTCACACTCACCATCCAGCGCCCAAGCACCAAGGAGATCAAGGATTACGAGCTCACCCGCGTATCGATCAAGATGCGCAGCGTGAAAAATGCCCAGATCCTGCCTACGGACCAGACGGATGGACACAAGATCGGGTACGTGCGGATCACGAAGTTTGCCGAGCCCACCGCCTCGGAACTCGCCAAGGCCCTCGATGACCTGGAGAAGCAGGGCATGGAGGCACTCGTGCTCGACCTGCGCTATAACCCCGGCGGCCTGCTCAACAGCGCCGTCGACGTCTGCGGCCTCTTTGTGCCGCCGGATACCAAGGTGGTCTACACTGAGGGCCGCTCTCCCGGGCGCGAGTACCGCACCTCGGCGGCTCTGGGCAAACAGCGCAAATACCCGCTGGCCATCCTGACCAACTACGCGAGCGCGAGCGGATCGGAGATCGTTGCCGGGGCCTTGCGCGACCTGAACCGCGCGGTGGTGATCGGGGAGACGACGTTCGGCAAGGGATCGGTGCAGAGCGTGGTTTCTCTGCCGGACGGCTCGGCCCTGCGGCTGACCACGGCCCGGTATTTCACGCCGAGCGGCACGGTGATTCACGAGGTCGGCGTGGTGCCGACGATCAAGGCGACGCTCACGCCCGAGCAGGAGTATGACCTTTGGAAAATGCGGCGGGAAAGCATCACCGGGGAACCGGTGCTTTCGCTGTCCAAGGACGCGCAGCTCTCCCGCGCCGTGGACATGCTGCAGGGTTCCGTGATCTACGCGGAACGCAAGAAATCCGACAAGCCGGACAAGGGATCGTGATCGTCCTCGCCATCGAAACATCCTGCGACGAAACCGCAGTGGCGATCCTGCGCGATCACGGTGATGTCCTGAGCCATGAGGTGGCCAGCCAGGCGGATATCCATGCCGTCTACGGCGGGGTGGTGCCCGAGGTGGCATCCCGCAATCATCTCTCGCTGCTGCCCGGCATCGTGGAGAAGGCCCTCGCCGACGCAGGCTTGCGCCTCGACCAGATCGACGCCTTCGCTGCCACGAATGGGCCAGGGCTTGCCGCCGCCCTGCTCGTCGGAGTGTCCGCCGCCAAGGGACTCGCTCTCGGCGTGAACAAGCCGTTCCTCGCCGTGAATCATATCGAGGGTCACATGTTGTCGCCCTTTTTCGGCCTCGCGAAGATTCCCCCGCATGTCGGGCTCGTCGTGAGCGGCGGTCATACCATGCTGCTGGACGTGGCGGGGTATGGCGATTACCGGCTCCTTGGGCGCACCCTGGACGACGCGGCTGGCGAGGCTTTTGACAAGGTGGCAAAGCTGCTGGGATTACCTTATCCCGGCGGAGTGCAGATCGATCGTCTGGCGCAAACCGGCGATCCCGGGAGATTCGAGTTTCCACGCAGCATGCTCGGGTCGGGGGATTTTGCCTTCAGCTTCAGCGGGTTGAAAACCTCGGTCCGGTATTTTCTCGACCGGGGCTTTGAACCGGCGGACCTGCCCGATATCTGCGCCTCCTTCCAGGAGGCGGTCGTCGACATCCTGATCCACAAGGCGCTGGCTGCCGTGCGCCGACAGCACCGCACGCTCCTCGCGGTGAGCGGTGGCGTGAGCAGCAACTCGCGTCTCCAGGCAAAGCTCGACCTCGCCTGCCGCTCCGCCGGGATCGAATGGCGGATGGCTCCCCCGGCTTTGCGCACCGACAATGCGCTCATGATTGCGTACGCAGCCTCCCATCGCCGGGGCGGACCCTCGGACCTTGAGGCGGATATCGTGCCCAATTTCGACTACGCGCGTCTGGCTGCAGCGTAATTCTCGGCGGCGGGGCAGTGCGGGCTTGCTTGCGGGCGCATGGTGCGAAACACTTGCCGAAACAGACGTACGCGTGGATTCCTCCTCTTCCCAGCAAGCCTGTAAAGTTCTCGTCGTCGAAGACGACCGTCCCACGCGGATGCTTTTGGAGCGCATCATTCACTCCCGCGGACACGAGGTGGTCGGCTGCGAATCCGCCGAGCTCGCGCTGGAGCGGCTGGAGCGGGAGGATTTTCCGCTCATCACCCTCGATATCCAGCTCCCCGGCATGAGCGGCCTGGAGCTCTGCCGCAAGCTGCGCTCCCAGTCGCAGGGCGCGTATGTCTACATCCTGGTGGGAACAGGCAATAGCCGACCCGAGGACTTGCGCGAGATTCTCGATGCGGGAGCGGATGACTATATCGGCAAGCCCTACAACCCCGGCCTGCTCGATGTGCGCCTCACTGTCGCCGAAGCGGCCGTGAAGGAGATCGCTCGCAGGAAGCAGCTCGAGGATCAGCTCAAGTTCCTCGCCCAGCACGATCCGCTCACGAGGTTGAGCAACCGCAGCCAGCTCGACCCCGCGCTCTCCCTGGCCGTCGAACGCGCCAAGGGCGGGGAGCCCGGAGCCGTGCTTTATCTCGATCTCGACAATTTCAAGATCATCAACGACACCCTCGGCCATGATGCCGGCGACAAGCTTCTGCTCCAGGTCGCCCATGTGCTGAAAAATCTCACCCGCCGCTCCGATGTGCTCGTGCGGTTCGGCGGGGATGAGTTTGTCCTCATCCTCCCCGCCTGCGAAATGCCCAAGGCCTGCGAGATCGCCGAGTCGATCGTCGACCGGGTGGAGGAGATCGTCTACACCTCCGGCGACCGCAGCTTTCGCGTGGGAGCATCCGTCGGCGTGGCGGTGATCGACGGCCTGCTGGCTTCCCCCGAGGTGATGGCCAATGCCGATGCCGCCTGCTACGCGGCCAAGGCGCGCGGGCGCAACCGCGTCGAGGTTCACCGTCCCGAGACCAATGAGATCAGCCAGCTCATCGCCGACACCGACTGGTCGTCGCGGATCAAGACGGCCATGCGCGACGGTTCGCTCCAGCTCTGGTTTCAGCCCGTCTACTCGGTCTCGGGCAAGAGAATACTCTTTCACGAGGTGCTGCTTCGCTACGTGGACTCCCGGCGCGAGGAGCCGGTGAACCCCGCGGTCTTTTTATCGGCGGTCCGCCGCTCGGGCCAGACGACCAAGCTCGACCGCTTTGTCATTACCAAGGCCTTTGAGGCGCTCGCCACCACCCCGGGGCTTTCGGTTTCCATCAATATCTCGGGATCGCTTTTCGGCGACGAGACCTACTGCGAGTTCGTCGAGAGCATGCTGGCAAACTCGGGCATCTCTCCCGACCGGGTGCTCTTTGAGATCACCGAGAACGAGCTGATCCCCAATCTCCAGCACGCCTCGGGCGCGATCACCCGGCTGCAAAAGCTAGGGTGCCAGTTTGGCCTCGACGACTTTGGCTCCGGCTTCTCCTCCCTGACCTACCTCAAGACGTTGCCCATCGATTTCATGAAGATCGACGGCGCCTTTGTCCGCGACCTGCCTCGGCAGCCATTCAACCAGGCTGTCCTCCGGGCCTTGCAGATCATCGCGAAAAATCTCGATATCGACACCGTGGCCGAGTTTGTGGAAACCGCGGAGGAGATGGAACTCCTCCGTTCGATCGGGATTTCCTGCGCCCAAGGGCACTTCATTGGCCGACCACGCTGGAAACCCTATCAGGAGGACGAGCTTTTCCAGGAAGAGCCGGGAATCTGA
This sequence comes from Verrucomicrobiota bacterium, assembly GCA_017305195.1. Lineage (GTDB taxonomy): Bacteria > Verrucomicrobiota > Verrucomicrobiia > Chthoniobacterales > Terrimicrobiaceae > Terrimicrobium. Next base: position 39,014 of record JAFKMU010000069.1, read on the forward strand.
CCGTCAGGAAATCCGCAGGAGATCGCGGAGGAACTGAAACCAGAGGAAAAACATCCCCCGGGGCGTGTAGCGGACGCGGTTGTCCTCCACCCGCTGAAGCAGCCCGGCATCGACATTGTGGGCGATCTGGCCGCGCATGTCTCCCTGCAGAGTCGGGATCAGCTCGTCGTGAGGGATCAGGATTCGGTCATCCTTTCCGCATCCCTCCCGCTCGAGGAACCGCTCCTGCGAGGCGAGAATGCTCCCGAATGGCCCGGGAGCGAGGAATCGCTGCACCTTGGTCCGCGGTTCCAGCTTCAGCCCGTAGGAAAACGGATAATTCCAGGTCGAAAGCGTCCGTCCGTCCGAGGTTCTGGCCGTGACCGTGATGTAGAAAAACGCGAGTTCCTCCTGCTCCGACAGGCAGATTGCGGCCTGGAGGCGTTTTTCGGAATGCTCAAAGACCCGGTAGTAATTTTTTGCGGAGTCGTGGTCCCAGCCCAGGTCGTCGATGTATTCAAAGCCGCAGTCCTCGATTTCCTGGGAGACTTCCGAGAGGTTGGGGAATTCGCTCCGGGTTGGCGGACGGCGTGACTCGATCACCCGGTCGGCGGGCAATCTCATCCGGCGGATGCGGGTGAGGATCTCCAGCCAGGGCAGGAACAGCCAGCTCAGGGCGAGAACGACGCCCATCGCGACGCTGCCTCCGAGCAGCCACCCGGCAAGGAACGAGGTGACCAGGATGCCCAGGGTGCCGAGCCGGACAAAAAACGGGTGTTGGAACGAGCGCAGAGCCACGCTCGCGACTCCCACGCCGGCCACCAGCAGGAGATCGGATATCATTCCGGTTGAATATCGTTCGTCTGGAGGAACTTCTCAAGCTGCCTCACATCAAAATCCGGCAGCACCTTGCCATCCGGCATTTCCAGGGTGGGGGTGAGCGACTGTCCGGAAATCTTGCGCATATGGGCATACGCCGCCTCGCTGGAGAGCACGTCGATCGGCTCAAAAGCGTAGCCGCGCGCCTTCAGCCACGCAACGGCCTCGACGCACCAGGGGCACCAGGGCTTGATATACAATTTCATCCGCACGAAAAGATCGCTGTGCATTCGGACTTGTCAGCATAAAAATTCTCCGATACCTTGCCCGACTCTCGAAGGCGCATTCGTCTAGAGGCCTAGGACACGGCCCTCTCAAGGCCGGTACACGGGTTCGAATCCCGTATGCGCTGCCAAAAACCGTTCGGTTTTTGGGAAATGGCCTCTCGTCGGGATGAGAACATAGTTCGACTGCTAGTCCCGCTGGTGCGGGACAAGTGCTTCCAGGCGAAGCCACACTCGCAGAGCCAGCGCGAAGCGCAGGATAATCCCGTATGCGCTGCTGACGTGACTCGACTTTCTAGAGCCAAGGGATGAGTTAGTCTGGGACCGAAAGGAACCAGAGAAAATGAAGGGAAAGAGATACAGTACCGAGGATAAAATTCGCATTTTGCGGCAGGCCGACCGAGGGCAAAGCATCGGGGAAGTGATTCGGGAGGCGAACATTTCGGAGGTGACGTTTCACCGGTGGAAGAAGCAGTTCGGGCAGATGGAG
>JAFKMU010000070.1 GCA_017305195.1 Verrucomicrobiota bacterium
AATCACTTCCCCGATGCTTTGCCCTCGGTCGGCCTGCCGCAAAATGCGAATTTTATCCTCGGTACTGTATCTCTTTCCCTTCATTTCTTCTGGTTCCTTTTGGTCCCAGACTAACTCATCCCCTGGCGCGAAAAAGTCGAGTCACGTCACAATATGCCAGCCACGCCTTTCGTGCCGCCCTGGCGGGCGCTGGCATGATCCAAAGCATGTCCCGTCGCTCCAACCCCTACGACAATGCCTGGACCGAATCCTTCCTCGGCACCCTCAAGTCCGAAATGCTTCAAGGCGGCTGCTTTCAAAACCCCTCCGACGCCAGGCTCGAAATCTTCCAGTACATCGACGGCTACTACAATACCCATCGCAAGCACTCCAGCCTCGGTTACCTCTCTCCCTCCCAGTTCGAGTCCTCCCTCCATTCCAATAACTAAACACTATTGGTCCAAAAATCGATTGCATCTCAAAACATCAATCTTGGTTACCGCCATCATACCTTATTCAGCCACGGCGGCCTCTCTTGCGATGGATTTCTTCCTTGAAAACATCGGCTGGCGACAGACGCAACTTTTGAAGGATGTTTTCTACACCGCGAAGCGTTGCGGATTGCTCTCCATTGGTGAGCCGGTAGAGCGTTGATTCTGAAACCCCAGATCTTTCGCCAAGGCCGCATAACTCGCTCGCCACGCAGCGACTTCAAAAACTTGGAAAATGCCTTATCCAGACTGGGCATCCTGGCATCCTTGCAAAAGGATCATTCTGAGTGCGGAATGCGCGTTCTTGATCAAAAGTGCAAATGCACACTCAGGGACTAAACTCTCGAGCATTGACGATCCGCCATTTGTAAAAACTCCCCAGATCCCGTGGGGTAGCGGCCGGGTTGCCCGAATAGATCGAGGCGTAATCAGGAATGCCTGTCTCGCTCGGTTTGATAAAACGCTCCATTGTCACGGAACCCCGCATCTCGCCGAGGACAACATCCTTTTGCTCATTCCATTTCGCGTACTCTACAGTACTGGATCTCGGCACCTGCTTGAGAGACTGGACGCGGTAATGGACGGTGAAGGTGTTTGACTTCGTGGTCAACCGGCCTTGGAGGTTGGCATAGGGACGTTCTCGAGAATTGTCTCCCGACAGAGAATTCACCGACCAGAAAGTCGCCATCACGCTGTCGGCATTGCTTCCATCTCCGGTGAGTTGCTGGCCTTTGGGAACAAGATGGATTTCGCAGATTTCCGTTGCGGATCGGAAAACCTTCCCGTCTGAGAAGCGCAAGTCAAATTGTTTCAGAGTTTCTTGCGCGTCGATTGGTAGGCGAAGGTTTACCGACAATGGGGCGATGTCGTTCAGTTTGTAATCTGCGGATCGCGCGGCTGTTGGGATCGCGAGCATTTCTTCCGCACGGAGCAGTGACACCAGCCCGGTCGCCCTTTTGATGTACGAGAAGGGCTCGATGGCGTAGTTCATATTGATCTTTCCAGCCGTGGAGAAGGGCTCGCTAATGGCATATGGCTCTACGACCGGCATCCAAAAGAAATCCAGCCACAGATGATCCGGAGGGTCGCTCGCACCGGAGTGCCCTGGTTGGGGTCTCAACAAAAGCGTACACCATGTGTTTCCCGTGTTCTTTGACGGATTGCTGCTATCGAAGGCCTGGTTTCCTGATTTCAGCCGCGTGGGCAGGGAGCCAAACATTCCCGGGCCAGGGGTCTGGCGATTGGGTGAGAAAAACGTCTTCCCGACTGCGACCTGACTGAAGTTGTCTTTGAAGTAGGGCACCTTGGTGCCGTCGCCCCGGTAGTTATTGCCCTCGTCTGGCTTGTTGATATAGGCGCCATCGGCCGTAACCGCCACGCCATTGTCAAAATCCCCGTACGCCTGAAATGCCTTGGCGGATCGGTCTGGCGCTCCGGCGCTCTCTTTGAATTTGGGGAACTTGGGAAAGAACTTGTTGTCATATTTGGCATTTGCCACGAGCCGATCCGCGAGCGGAGGCTCGAAAAAACCGGCGCCAAAACCGGGCGATGGTCCGCCCTCGGTGTCGGACAACGCGCTTCCCGTCATCTGATTGAGGATTTGTGGCAGGGGGTTCAGATAGTTTTCGGCACCTGCCGCCACCCTTGTGGTGTTGAAGTATCCCAAGGTCGGCATAAAGACTCCCGGCGGAACGTAGGAACTGCCGGCGACCAGTCGGAAATCGCCGTGATACGGAATGATCGTCCGAAAGGTATCTGTCGGCCAGATGATGGACCCTGCTCCATTCCTGGGTCGCCCATCGGGATTCGTCAATCGTCCGCCACCGTGGCCATCGATCGCCCCATCTCGCTGGAACGCCCACCAATACTGCATGTCCGTCGCAGGAGTGCCCTGGCCTCTATTTCCCTCGGCACTGGCGGGCGTACCGGAGGTTTTCAACTCAGGAATAGGGAAATCTGCCGCCGGAAATTCCAGGTCGATAGTTTGCACGAGGGCGGAGCGACTTAGGATCTTTACCCGCACCGTGCCGCCGGAGAACTGCATCACCGGGTTTGGCCCGCTTGGCACCGAAATCGTAATGGGAACCCCGACGAGGTTGTACGGAGTCAGGTAGGGTTTGGATTGGACATCGGCTGGCAGCGGTGCGCGGGCCTCCGAGACATAGCGGTCAACGAGCCCTTTGCGGCTTCCGATATAAGATCCCCACGGATGGTATCCCCAGACTCCGGTATCGCCAAAATCTACAGTCACCGGAGACGGAATCCCGAGAGAGATGCTGTTGACCTGCAAGCCACCCAGTTGCTCGACTTCCAGCGTGTAATCCATGGCAAACTGCGTCCAGCCGTGCGCAGGCGCAAAGAAGTCAAAGAGCAGCATCGCCTGAATGCGGCGCTCGGTCGCTGCCAAGGGAGCTACGAGGGTTTTGTTCTTCGGATAGGTGGCATCTCCCGGAAAACTGTTGCTTGCGCGCTTGGCATCCGCCACCGAATCGCTTCCGTTGGGAGGACCGACGGGCGCACTTGCGGTTCCTGCGGCGCCGTCTGCACAGCAGATGAAAAGAAGTCCAGCTTCGGAGATCGTTGCAAAGCGCCCGAAGCCCTGAAGCGAGGTGGTATCTGGAACGCCCGAGGGATAGGAGGAGCCCAAGCCTTGAGGAACCTTCAGCGGCGTGACTGTCCCATGGCCTTTCCAGACATCCAGCGTGGTGGTTTTTCGCCCTGTGGTAAATTGCACGGCATTGTCGGCGGCACTCTGGGAGCTATAGCCGTTCGGCGAGAGATTATCGTCATAGAGGTTTGTGCAGCGGATATAGTCCAATATCTCGACGAGCAACTGATCCCGGTCGTCGACGCTCGTTTTTGATCGCAAGGTGCTTCCGTATCCGGGTAACGGCAGATCCGACAGGGCGCGCAAATAGCGGAGCAGTTCCTGGTTGCGCGGAATGCCAGTCCAGTCGGCGGTGGGACTCTTGGAGTTTTCTCTTTGGAAATAGTAGGGCTGCCCGCCGATGGTCGAGCAGAAGGCTATCAACCGGTCATATGCTGTCGCACGGGATGCATTGGTTGTAAGATGATTATAGACTACCGGCCAGACTGCGACGCGGGGTGTATTGAAAAGAGTGACTTCCGGAGCGCGGCTGGAGGCAGTGAGAAAGAACCTCGCCGCCTCGAGTTTTTTGCTCGTTAACCCCGACGCTGCGGTCTGCGATGCCCTGTTACTGCTAAATATTAACTCGTCAACGCTCGCATAAAGTCGGTCGGCATCTGGCTTCAATGCGCCTGGGGCGATCACTGTGCCGGCATCCGACCCTCCGCCCACGACCCGGGGAACGATCTCGTAAATCGCGTCCCGTTCCGCTTTCGTCAGCGGCTCCGTGAGCGTGGCACTGTCAGCAAACAGGACCGGGGAAAGCGCCGTCATGGCGGGGTGTCCAGGATATCGCTGGAACTCTCCTTGAGCGGGCTGTTTGTCGGCAAGTTCCCAGTCATCCTTGGCAATCACATGCGGTGTGTCCCAATAGGTTCCTTCGGAGGATGTATTGACGTTTACCTTGCAGGTTTCGTCATCCGTCCAGAAGGCAATCCGCCCCGTCACCGGATTGTCTTTGGTGGCTCCCGCGACGACGGCCTGGCTTCCGCTCCCGGTGGGTGCCACGATCTTGCCATCCTGCAGGACATACAGCCACTTGACCGGCATGGGAAGCCGCAGATCCTTCTCCTCGCCAGTCAACTTGCTTCCGGTCGGCGGTGAACTGACGGAGAACCCCTCCACGCTCCCCAAGGCCCTGGGATCGAGGATGGGAAACTGCGGGATTCGGTCTAGCGTCGGATCATTTGGGTTTCGCCCCATCACTGGAGCGTTCAGATCCGTCCAGAGCGCGATGTCGTCCGACCACGTTCCGGAAGGCAAATCCGTCCCTTGGCTGAACGCAGTGGAGATCAAGCCATCCGCCGAGTACAGCTTGTATACCTTTTGCAAGGCGCTGCCGGGATTGCCTACTGTACCGAAGGTCCGAATCATTCCAGGTTGCGAGCTCCATGAAACATCCTTTCCCTGGGTCGTGGCGTCGCGAATCTGGCTTTGCACCAGATTAATCGCCGTCTCAGCCAATTGTCGCGTGGATGCGGAGGAAAGATAGGCGGATGAAGCTGAGCGCTCCGTACTCGTCCGGGTCAAAAAAGCTACTACCAGCCCCAATACGAGAACAAGCAGCGCCAGAACAATGACGAGCGCAGCGCCTCGATGTCGGTGATCTCCCCCGGACCAGTCTCCCGGACGAAGAAATGTCTTTCCAGACAATGGCGCTTTTTTGAAAAACCTTTTCATGGGAAATATGAGGTGGATCAGCGTCGGTATTCCGTGACGCGACCTGTCACGGGATTAACCCGCAGGGTGAAATAGTTGAGCGGGGGCACGGTCTGATCCTGCTCCGCATGGATGGTCAGAAAGTCATTGGTCGTGATCGATCCTCCCAGCGATCCCGCCGAGTCGATCCGGATACCGCTGTACGCGCAGTTTCCGTAACCGGAAACATTCATGGACCCACGAATGGAGGGATCCGCCGTAAGCAGCGGGGAGAGTTCTGCCCGCGAGGAAATAATCGTTCCAACGGGAAGTTTGTCCACCCGCCCGATCATCGATGGCGAGCTTCCCGACGCATCCGCCATCCAGAGCTGAATAGCTCGATAGGAAGAAACTCCATTTTCCTTCAGCTCGATGAACCGCACTTCCACCTCCCTGTTTTTCAGCGCGGCGTATTGCCTCGCCTGGGCCAGTCGATCACTCAAAAGTTGCCCCGCTTCAGTCACGTTCCGGCCTCGACTGATCGATTGGAATGCCGGGATGGCCAGCGAGGTCAGCACTCCCAGAATCACGATCACGACGAGAAGCTCGACCAGCGAAAATGCCGCAGAACTCCGCGTTGTTCGCCGGAGTCGTTCAGGCTCTACGGGACAGGCCTTGGCGGCCAATATGGAGCCTGTCTGCGAAAAGGAAATTCTCACGGACACGTTCATTGCATCTTGCATTCCTTGAGAGGGATCGTCGTGGTGAAAATACGGAAACCGTATCCTTTTTCTCCCATCCGGCGCTCGAGGGTTTTGAGATCCTCTTCAAACTGGTTTTGACTCGGTGACTGAAATATCCCCTGGAAGAGCGAGGTTATTTCACTGGGCGGCGTCGACGATCGGCAGACGCGAGCAGCAGTAACCTCATCCAGCGCGACCAAGGTGATCTGGAGAACAGGCGGGAGCTGATGCACGTTATCCGGTTGCGGCCATTTGGAGGCGGCAGCGCTGTCGGGCCGCGAATCGAAGGCGAACCCCTTGGAGGGACTCAGATCGGTCAATTCCTTGCCCCCAGGATCGTCGGAAGGAGATCTCCGCGGCCAGATCAGAGCATAGATGATATTGTCAGCGACAGGAAGTGCCTGCTGGCTCAAACCCTGAATCCATGAGTTTCCCGTCTTTGTCTTAAAGACCTCCAGGCTCTCCGCAGGCTGGATCGCCTGCATCAGGCGGAAACGGTACTTGGATTCCCCGCTCGGAAATGGAGCGGGTAAAGCGACACGATCTCCATATTCAATGAAGTACCCGCAGGCATTCAGAAGCTGCTCGAGATTTTTGTACTGGGAGTTTGCACTCCGGCCAGAGGGGAGCTGAAAAACAACTGCTTGGCCGGTTCCAACTGTTCCCGGCAGACTGGTATAGCCGCTTCCTGAGACACTGCCCGCGTCCCCCAAAAGAAAATGAAGGTCGGAATTTCGTCCGTAATTTGTCGGCTGGAATGTCGAGGCATTGTCGGGCGTCCGATACGCTCCATTAGCGTCCAGATAATCCCAATAGGTATTCAGCGTTGCCTGGCTCAACGAGCGGGTCATGAGCTCAAAGGCCGTTCGCGCTTCCTGAAATGCGGAAACACTTTGCGTACTCCGCCCAACCAATCGGCTCGTTTGTCCGATGATGGAAAGCAGCAGTGCCAATAGCAGGATGAAAACTGCGCAGGCGACGAGCAGCTCCAGCAACGTGAAAGCACCTGCCCGAGTTCTCCCCGATATGCAACGATCACATCCGGTCTGTCTGTCCGGTGAAATCCCAGATATCCAAGTCATCTCAGTGACCGTTGTTGGCAACATGCAATACTGCCTTGGTCCTGGTGTGCGTCCTCAAGTCTTCGATCTCAATCCTGAATACCCGTAACGAAGTCGATGCATCATTCGCGTGGTCGCTTCCGGGGAACTGCGGTGTTTCCTGTCCTGCGCGCACATAAAATCGAGCATCTTGGTCGTTTGAGGAGACAACTTGTCCATCGCTGTCAAACCATGATTCGACAGGGGCGGACGCACTTGGAGATTGCGCAAAAAGCGCGCTGGAATCCGCCATGCAAAGACGGGCGTCCAGCTCCTTGATGATCTGAGCCCTCACCGTGTCATCGGCAGCCTGGCGCAATCCCCCCAAACCTACAGGGAGCAAGCCGACGACCGTCATCACGGCAAAAATGGTCAGACCGAGCGCCAGGGTTACTTCCACAAGGGTGAATCCCTCCTGTTTTTGAAACGACGAGATAGATTCCGGGAGCCGGGCCTTTACCGATGATGCGCTGTGTGTGGGGAACATGGCTTCCTCCAATATATGCCTATAAATGATGTTCGGCATAAACCGATTTTCGATTCAGAAAGCGGACAGGCCTTTATAATTCTTGCCAATGCAGTCGCGCCGTCCCGGGAGTGAATGACAACGATTGCGCAATCCGGACATCTTTTCGTCCGCGATTGCGTTCTTTCGCACACCTCGCCAAGGTTTGTCATTATGGAATCTGGACGCGCCTGTTGACGGGACATCGTCTCCTGCGAGTGACCACAAAGCTACTCCTCGAATGTTCAGTATTCCGCCCGTACCACTTATGAGCAGTCTCCCAAACACCCTTTACTCCTCCCAAGGCGCATCCCCGCTTTCTCGGTCGAGGATCAATCTCGCCGTCGCCACCGCCAAGTCCGTTCTCGAAAAGCTCTCCTTTCCACTGCCTCCCTTTGCTTACTGGTCTCCGGAACAATGGCTCCAGGCCGGTGAGGAGTCGGCAGAGATTCGTGATTGTATGCTCGGCTGGGACGTCACCGATTTTGGAAGCCAGTCGTTTGAAACTCTAGGACGTACTCTCTTTACCCTTAGGAACGGCCGATCGGACCGCTCCGGCTATCCCAAAACCTACGCCGAAAAGGTATTGATTGAGCCCGAGGGGCAGCGCTCTCCTCTGCACTTTCATCTGTCAAAGAGGGAAGACATCATCAATCGCGGCGGAGGTCGGGTGGTCGTTCTTCTCTATCAGTCCACGAAAGACGGTGCTCCCGATACGAGTTCTTCGCTGGACATTCAAGTCGATGGTTTTCGGAAACGGATCGCAGCTGGCGAGCTCGTGTCTCTTCGCGTCGGCGAAAGCCTGAGTATACCTCCGCGCACCTTTCATCAGTTTTGGGGCGAGGGAGGGGTGGAGGTCAATGGTCTGCGACATTCGATAAGTGTCGAAGTTTCTTCCGTCTGCGACGACTGGAATGACAATGTGTTCTTCGACTCTTGGGCTGCCCGGTTTCCAAAGATCGTGGAGGACGCGGAGCGATCGTGTTTTCTCTGCCATGAATATCCGCATTCCTTGGTTCCTCGCGTTCTTTAGTCTGTGTACCCAGAAGGATAGCAGCAAATTCGTTCATTGCTGCGAGGATGGTTGTCTGCGCGAGCGTTCATTGAGGCCGCCTAGGGTCTCCCTGTGGATGTACGCTGACGGGCAATGAGCCGTTCGTCATAGCGTGAGCTTGACATGGCGAGATTTTCACGTCCTGGGCTTCGGAAACCGAAGCAGCTTTCGGCCCCTTGGGGACAGAAAAGTCCAGACAAATGCTGCGCTTTGGCGAGCAAGACACCGATAAGGTTCGGAGCGGCGGCGCCTCGCCGCAACTCCGAGCCTGCACCGTCTCTCAAAAATAGTCTGGAATTTCTAGCAGCAGTCGACCGCTCGCCCAGGTTGGCAGCGCCCATTCGCCATCGCAGACCTGAGTGAGTGGTTCGCCGGAAGGAAAGACACGGACGCATCGCGCCGCAGCCGGCAATCTTAAGATTTGCCCGGCAAATGATGAGCGCTCTTCGATCATGTCGATATTCAGCGCCTTTCGAACAGGGATGTAATGAAGTAGCGTCAGGATCAAATCTCTCCCCCGCTGCCTCGGATAGATCTGAACCGTCGTGGCGAGGCCATGGCCAAATGTGGGTGGACCCGCCAGCCGAAGCATCGATTTCCGCCAGGCATCTCGCACAGCGATGTTTCCCGACTGCCGGTACTCACGGAAAATAGGATCCGCAAAGTAGATGAATCGGTCACCCGCGACAACGACAGCCTCTCCGCTCGACTGGGGCTTGGGCGGGGCTTGGTGGTGTGAGCAGTAGCGAACCGCATCCCGGTTGAAATACGGATGTACGCGTTCCGCCAGCACCTCGCAGCCGGGCGCGGCAATGACAAAGCCTTTCTGGTATATTACTCGCTCCGCCATCGCAAGGTCCTTGGAAAAATTCCCCCGCGTGCGCCAGTACGTTTGTTCATATGCGCACGTTCCGGAGATGCGCACGGGGACAAAGTCGAGCAGCCATGTGCCGTCGGCGTCACAGGCCCCGGCATGGGAGATCAACAGATTTCCTCCCTGGTGATAGAAATCCCTTAGCTTTGCGGCAAACTCCGGAGTCATTGCCGTAGTGTCGCCGAGGATGACCAGATCCAAGCCGTCGAGCTCGCTTTCCACGTCGAGCACACGACATTCATAGTGCGCTTCCTCGCACATTTGGATCGCTCCTTCGTCGGATTTGGCCGTGGTCTCGGGCTCGATACGCGGAGCTCCACTTGTGGCGATGCCGACCTGCACCAGCGGTTTCGATCCAGCATAGAAAGGCTCCGCCTTCGCCACTTGTTCATAAACTTCTCCGATCAACTTGTATGCGGCCGCGTCGGGCTTCCCGCGCGGCGGCAGTTGATCTCCCACGGAGTTGGCACCGCCCATCGCTTGAGGACGGAAACACTCAAACTCCAGGGCTGCCAAGGGCTTTAGCCCCCCAAAATCTCCCCAGGAACTCTGAAATCGTCCGGTCATTCCCAGCCACGGCTTACCCCAATGGCCGGTAGATCGAGCCAGCCGTGGATAATGAAAATACCCCCATGCCCCGGAAGGCAGGGACTCGATCTCCATATGGCTCATGTTTTCGTATCGGGCGCGTGCTCCAAGTCCCCGCTCCAGAAAGATGTCTGATCCCGCGTTAAAAAACACCGTGGCATCCGGCCTCGCGTCCCGGATGAGTTTCCAATATCGAGCCGAAAACTCCTCATGCGCCTTGGCAATGAAACGCTCTCCTCCTTCGGAACTGTTGTCCATCAAGCCGAAGCGCTCGCGGAATTTCACGCTCTCTGGCGACCAGCAGGCCCCCTTGGGGAAGAAGCAGATGTCGTAAAAGAATCCATCCACTTCCTTCCCATAGCGGGAGAGCACCTCCAGCGTGAGATTTTCCAGGAGCATCTGGTAGTCGGGATGCAGCCAATTCACAAAACGCCACATGCCAGGCAGTCCCCTCCAGTCGGCAAAATGACCGTCCTTGAACATCGCTCGCCACTCTGGTCGCTCCTGAGCCGTGAGAGCATCCCACCCGACGGTCAGGTAAATCGGGCAGCGAATTCCCTCCCTGTGCAACGCCTCGATCTGCTCGCCGAGGAGATCCCGTCCCGAGGGAGTCAGGGCCGGGTGGATTCGTCCGACCCGTGACGGATAGTACGTGTACCCGTGATGGCATTTCGCAAAAATGGTGACGCTATTTACATGCGCCTGTTTCATCGTTCGCGCGAAATCTGCCGCGTCAAAATCCGCTGCGACTTCGGGAATGTGTGGTGAGGTATGGAAGTCCAGATGGACTTGACGTTGGTGAGTAAGTAATGGTGAGGACATGGGAAACTTTAAGAAATCACGGATCTAGTCAGATCAGATAATCGGGGGTTATTGGCACAGCTCGGAGCGGACGACGACTGCCTGAAGAGTCGCCATCGTTTTTTTCCGCCATTCATCGTCCATGAGGAACCTCTCAAGACTCGCGACGTTTCAGGGGCCTCTCTTCTCTAGAGAGTCCTTATTACCCGATAGTTGCCGGGCTCCGTTCCGCCGGGGGACTGTAGGATTCGTCGCCGCCAAGCTTCTTCCAGTCACGGTAGAGAAGGATCATGAAGATAAGACAGATAAATTGGCAGCCCGCCACCCACGCCGGATAGTATCGATACTGGCTCAGCGGCGCTTCCATCCGATTGTCGAGCCAGTCCAGCCATACACCCACCATGATACCTGCCAGCATCGTTACCGGGCCTGCTATGATGGCACCTGCCGTGTTAAACTGGCCGAACCTGTCCTTGGGAAACAGCCGCATGGCCATCGGCATCTGTGCGGCAATGTAGAACGCCTGGACGCTGATGTGCAGCACAAACAGAACCATGTAAATTGCCCGAGACTGCTCCGGCGGTAAGTCGAAGACTAGAAACACAAGCTGCAGCGGCACGACCACAACCAGACCCACCAGCCCGAGAAGAATCACACGGATCGGATGCCAGCGGTCCGCAAGGGCTGCGGCCGGGTAGAGAACGAATGCGCTCACCACCCCAGCCACGCCCATCAGTTTTCCAAACTGATCAAGACTCAGCCCTACCGATTCCGCAAAGAAGACGCGGAAGGCGATCATGGCGAAACTGATTCCCCAAAAAATGCTGCCCAGGATGATCCACCAGTAAAAACGGTGGGAATAACACTCCACCGCATAGGTGCGCACGCTCGACCAGACGCGATTCAATCCCTGGCCGGGAAGTTCCTCCGGAGGAGGATACTCTCCTTCCTTTACTCGCAGACACATGGCGACAAAAAAGACGCAGTATAACACCGCACTACCGATGAATATTTCCGGCATATGAGTTTCGCTCTTGCCAAAAAGGAAATATTGAAAACCCGAAGTCGCCGCGATCCCGACAATTCGAAATAGCGCCATGAAGCGGGACAGGAGCTCAGTGGGCACGACATCATTGAACAAGTACAAATATGTGCTGGTAATGAAGGTGTTGAGAAACTGAAAGGCGATCACGAGAAAAGCCAGGAGCCAGACAGTGACCTGCGTTGGCGTCATCTTGGAGAAAAACGTCGCCTGAAGCCATGCAGCGATCCAGTCGCTTGACCCGATGAGAACGAGTGTAAGAGTCACAAATGGCGTGGCTCCTAGCAGATAGGGTATGCGTCTGCCCCATCGTGTGCGTGTACGGTCGCTCGCCGTACTGATCACGGGATGCACCGTCATGCCGACGAATGCTGGCACCGTCGTCAAAGCAAGCCCGATCAGCCAGTTTGGAGCGTCGAGGGCCTTGAGTTTCAAGGGAATGAAGCTCCCAGCGACAATCTCCATAAGATTGAAAATGAAATCGCCCCAAAGAAGCCAGCCGAATAGCGCAACCAGCCCGAGCCTGGTATAGGTCAAAGTCCCAGCCCGGTAGGTTTTTGTAGACATTGTAGGAAGTGAACCGCCCGCTTAGGTGCCCAATGAACAGGGAGAGAGGTAGTCGGAACCTGAGTCAACAGCCAAAGGGTGGCTCGATATTAAGCGAAATGGATTGGGAATCTAGACGAAAGAGGCCGACCAGGATTACTGGCGTTCCTTCTCAGGAGCATCTGGTCCAATAGGAGTTCCCTGGTGAATTCGGCACGCGGAAACTCTTCGATGCCGCAGTCATCTTGCGATGGTTTCCTCTCTCCGGTCGTACGATGGCGGCAATGTGGCTTGGGGGAATACACCGCACAGGTAGCGCGCCGATGACTGCTGCCGCGTCTTACCTTTTGCAGAAACAGAAGAGACGGCCGCTAGCAGGGTCAGTCAGACAGCACATTCTGCTAACGGCCGATACATCCCCAACTTTCGAAATGAGCTAGGCAGAGAAAGAAGCCCGGCGACGTTGAGCGCGCACGACCAGTACTCCCAATCCAATCATTCCCAAGACTAGGGCATTTGGTTCGGGAACTGAGACTGCGGAGAGGTTGTCCAGATACCCGATTCCCACGGCAGTTGTTCCTGTCCGGACCCAGCCGCTCGTCCAGGAGCTTACATCAGCAACTGATCCAATCGAGACGCTGGCCTGGGTTTGCGCTGCGTTAAAGAATGCCTGCGTATAAGACACATCGCCAGCAGTCAGGTTTTTGTAAAACAAGGTCGCTGTACCCGTTGAGAGATTCCACACACTTTGGATGCTGTACCACGAATCATTCGTAAAGAGAATGTCGTTGCCGCTGGCGTTTTTAGCGTTATAGGCAGTCCCGAACCCTCTTTCACGAAGGAATAAGGTGCCATTCCAGATACCGAAGTGCGCCGCATCAGTGCTCGCCAATCCGATTCCAAAGAGCTCCACCGAGCCCGAGGTGTCCTGATAGGCTTGAAAGGTGAGGGTAACCGTATCAGAGGAACTCAGGCTGCCCGCCGAAAAAAAGTTCTTTTTGGAAACGACTGCGCCGGAAGCCACTGTTCCATTGGACAAGCCGTATGTTCCCCCCGGGCCGACGATCGGTGTTGTTGCCACTTGGGCGTTATTGGCACTCGTCCAGCCATCTTGGCCGTTTATCGATCCTGGCGTTAGGGAATCAAAGTTATAATTAACCAGAGTTGCCGCCTTTGTCGGCACCGTAAGAAAGACGGCTGAAGTAATTAGCGGTATCGCCAAAAGGGATGCTATTTTAGTTTTTGCAAGGTATGATTTCATTGTTTGTGGGGAATGTTGGGTGGAGTTGCTTTATATCTGGTGGTTATTGAGAGGACTTACAATTGTTCGTTCTTTTACGTCTGAGACATTGATTTTAAGAAAACGACATCGACGCTGGATTATTTCACAAGTTTATCGACCTCGTCTTGAACATCTGGTCCAGAGAGGCATTGGTCCCATACCAGTACGCGACCGACGGTCATCTGGGCTTCCGGCATGCAACCCACCAGAAAAGGCGTCATGGCCTTGTGCAATACGGGTGGAGCGTACTTCGATTTTTCACTGGCTAACAACTCTCCATCAGCATCATAGAGCTGGACCCTGAGAAACTGACCAGGTTCGTATTGCCCCACGATGACGATCCACTTGTCACCCGGGAGTTCTGGGAGCCCGACTCCCGTCAGGGACTTTTCTGACAGATTTCCAAATTGACTGACCCCAAAATTAACCCCTCCCACCCCGTTTGAGGTGAAACTGAGGCCGATAACCCGCCCGTCCTGCGCTACGTCCCAGCGACCGGCGAAGAAAAACGGCTTCGCCGGGTAGGGCTCTAGTCTTCCGAATTTGCATCGGACCATGAAGGTAAATGCTCCGGTTCCAAACAGGGGATCTCCATCTACGTACTCGATTCGCACTGCCTCAAGGGAAGGAAGTAGTACTTCCTTGTCCCCATTCATCGGTTCAACTCCATTGAACTGTAGCTGTCGCTGGTGCGAACTCTTGTCCTCGATGGTTCCGTCAGACGCGGTAAGGTCGAGAATGGGCGGCTCGGCGCGAACGATGGCTGCAAAGACTAGAGCTACGGCAAAAGTCGACGAAAATAGCCGCCATGCATTCCTGCGGGCCTCGAAGATTTGCGATGCTGCCAGCCTTCCTTTCTCATTTTGAATCAGTGTTCCAACTTTCATGATTATTCCTCGATTTTGAACCAGTAGGTATTTCCAGCCTGGAGGTTGAGTTTATGATCGGCTCCGAGTGGTGAGGTGAGATTGAAGGGTGGCACGGCCTGAAGCGATGCCGGCCTGTTTAGGTGAACCGCAACAACCCCGGTTTTTGACGGATGGATGCTTAGCCAATTCGGACCTGCAGCCACGGCGTTGCCCACAGGCGCGATCTGCCAGGAGGAGGTATACGCCGCGATGGCAGCGATCATATCCCGGGACAAGGTATATCCGCCAACAAATATTGAGGTTGATGATCCTGATTGCCGAACGGCGATCGCGACCTTTGAGCTATTAGGATATGTCAGGCATGTTTGGGCGGCAGGGTCGATAACCTGCAGTCCTAGCGTGTTCACGGGAGTTATCGGCTGCCGGGAAAGGATTCCTTTATCAGCGAGGAATGGCCGCGCGATGGAACCTCCGGATGGGGTGACATCCGGAACGTCGCTTTCCATGGGAGCAACCTCAAGTCCGCAAGTCTTGGAAACAAGAGCCAGATCAGTGTCTCGCTGGACGTAGCCGGTTCCCTGCAGCCACACAAGAGTGGCCCCCGCTTGTTTGATGGACGCCACCTGCTCGACAAACTTCTGATCAAAATCGAGAATATTGCAGAACAGATAGACCTTGGCAGGCGGCACGAGGCCCTCCCGGAAGTCATCCGCATAGTAAACGCGATACGGAACGCCGGAGCTGTTCAGTTCCAGTTGTTGCCCGGCGGTCCAGTCATAGGGTCGTCCCGCCAAGGCCTGCTTTAGATAGGAAATTGCGCGCTCGTCGTAGATTACGGCGACATCTCCAATTGGCTTGTTCACGGGCGCAAAGGAGAACTCGGAGAGAATCTCCCTGATATTCTTGGCTTCCTCCCAAATAGTCGGATCTTCCAGCATCAGATCGCCGTAGATCGGATGAAACATCCCCCCGGCGCTATTTTGCCAGAGCAGAGCAAGTTCGCGGCGCCACATGGCGCCCAACTCGCCGGCATTCCGCGCATAACCCCGTGAGTTGCTGGAAATGGTGAACGTTCCGAACCGACCTTCCGTGTTGGGTATCATCCATGTCTGGTGGTCCATGTCTGCGAGGAGCAGCTTGCCGTGCAACGAATAGGAAGCGGGGATCGCAGCCATACCCCCGGGAGCTCCCAGGCCGCGTCGATCGGCACCGTAGTTTGGTTGCGCAAAGTAGAGATCGATGTTTTTGCTTCGGAGGAGCAATCCATTCGCAGTCATACCGATTCGTGCGCCGCCGTCTCCCGCGCACACTCCGATCAGCTTACCCGGCCCGGCGGCATCACGAGCGATCTTGGCAAAGTACTCCACGAATTCCGCCCGCCCTTCGGCGTTGAATCTCCGCCAGTCGATGTTCCGCCGCTCGGTTTTCATGTTGAAGAATTCCTCGTTCCCCGAGAGATCCTTGACGCCGGGTGGGACGGCCTCTTCAAAGCTCGCCACTTGGCGATTCCATGCTGCCGACAGGTTCTCCGTTGTGCCGTATTTAGCCTTGAGCCATTCTTTCCAGGCCGCCACTGCCGGTTTGCTGTAGTCTCCCAACAGGGACGGATCCTTGACTCCCTGGAAGTTTGGCGGCTCCCAGGCATAAAGTTGCCAGTCCTGACCACCTCCGAGCACGTAGCCCACCACGCGCTTGCCTTCCAGTGATGTTTCGACCGTATGAATCAGTTCCCGGAGAGCCTCCCCTGTTTCCTCACGAAAAACCTTCGAGTACCCTGACCATGCATAGCGCTCATGCTTCTTGGCAGGATCTTTCGTTCCAATGCGCTCGAAATGCGCAGCGGCGACGCGCTTCTCGCCGCTTTCGGTAAGGTGTAACTCGTCGGGATGTTCGTCGTCCCATCCGGAGTACACATCGATCAACGGCCACAAAATGATCTTGGCATTGGGATACGTCAGCAAGACTCGAGAGAGCGCATTTTGGACATCCTCGCGGATATACCGCCCCGGACCATCCCAGAAAGATCTCTGCTGATGTCCGTTGCGGTACGAACCATAACCAAATTCGATGGGAAGCCAAACCACGTCGTAATCCGCATATTTCCAGATCTTGACGCGCAGAATATGTGGAGGCACCCAGGCTTTTAGTCCGCCGATAAGAGGAGGCTTCGGCTTGCCATTCAGGAGCAGTTCCAACTGCCCTGCGTCGTTAAGACGAACCATCCCGGTTGCTGGTCGTGACTGCCTGAGGATCTCATCCAGATTGGCACGTTCCAACCGCTGTTCTTTTGTCAACAGCGGTAGGACCTCCGGTTCCGGCCTCTTTGGTTGATTGGGTTGATTGGGTTGCGTTTGCCCAAAAAGCGGAATCAAAAATGACAGGTGAACGGCAACCGCGATGGCAGGCAGGGAAATGAGTCGGCGCATGGGAAATGAGGGAAGGGGAAACCGTGGAAGAAGGGATCCCTTTTCGTTTAGGCTCCATCCAGACGTTTCACAACGGAAACCACTCTACTTTAAGTGTCATGAGTTTTGAAAAAATGACATTGAGAGAGATTCTCCTGATGTGGAAACAGCGGATGGAAGAGAATCCCCTGCGGTTCATGAAAGGATTGGAGAGAGCAACTCAACTGCCCGGTCCTTGAGGTAAATGAAGGTGAAGCGGAATGCTACTGCTCCTGACACCAATCACCATTTTCCGTAATGCGGAACTCCGGCTGGCTCAATGACGTTGCGCCTTGATTCTTTGTCGATATCATCTGTCGATTCTTCCGCAAATAGAACGGGCTCTCCGCGTCGACGCGGAGAGCCCATTGAATGACTTTCATCCAATATCAGAGCGTGTCAGCAGATCTCAAGGTAATCGCGGTCGGGCAAGGATGGGAACGGTTTGGAGATGGTCGTCTGATACCAATAAGCAACGGAGGCAATATCGTCCTGTAAAGCTAGGTAACGACCTTGTCCCCGCCATCCCAGTGCTTGAATTGTGACTTTGAGATCTTTCTCAAAGCGGATCGGATCCACGATATGCCAGCGATACATGCCAAACCGCTGCTGGGAGTTGTAGACACCATCCGGCCGGATCACCTGCGGCAGCCCGGCGTAGGGCGTCGTGTATTCCTGGTATTGTTTGGTGTCCTGATTTTCAAAATTATACGACCCGCAGAAATAATCCTCCGTGCCGGTCCCGCAAATTGTGGGAAATTCATCGTCCCCATCCATGAAGAACTTGATCTCGCCTTCGCCCCACCAACCGTTGTTGTTGACTCCCCACGCCATGTAGGTGCCCACGTACTGACCTTTGCCCTCAATACCATCGACGATCGTGTAGACCTCCTTGTAGGGAATAGGATTTACCCTGCGGAATTGCGCGTGAAAATATCCGGCGTCCTCCGGTACCTCCTCGAGCGAGTAGTTAATCTGGTAGAACAAGGTCATGTTCTCAAGCCCGATATTTTCGAAGGTGATGCGACATTTCCGTTTGAAGGGCATCGGCCAGTAACAATTGAAGGCACTGCCGGGATTCACGCACACGGCCAGCGACGAAATCTGTGCGAACTTATTCCAACCACAGGCGAAAAAGTCCCCGACCGGGCACTCGACGGACGGCGTCTCGGCACCGTCCCAATAGATGCGAATGATCGAGTGGCGCCAATGACCGGTAGGCGTCATCCAGATTTGCTGGATCACGCCGGGACCGTCGACGTCCATCAGCGTCGTAGTCTCCCCTGCTTTGACGCAAATAAGGGGACGAACCTTCCAGCCTCTGCCGAGATCGCGGGAACAGCTATGGGGAGCCCAATTCTGGCCGATGCGTTCGACCTCGGGCTGGGGAGGGCCGGAGTGCTCCGCCATGCCTCCTTTACCTTTTTCGCCATAGACATTCTCTGGCGAAATCGAGCGGGTTTGAGCTTTGGCGACAAGCGGGAGACTGGAGAGGGAAAGACCGAAGGAATTCATAAGAAAGGATGAACGAAAAGCAGCTTGCATCGTCCGTTCGCGCTTCACAATGGACTTTCCGAGGGAACATTTGTACTATCTTAGGATTCATGTCGGCAGTGGTTCGTTTTTTCGCCCGATCGCCGCTCTTGGGAGCGCGGTTTCGTCCGCGCGCTTACGGCCTTCGCGAAGCCATGCGGCCAGGGTTCGTCAACCGACCGTGCGGGACGGGCGATTATTTAATTATGTATTTTCACAACCCTGTCCGTGCCGGATGTTCAACCGCAGCGAAATGGGTCGGTCCTCAGACGCTGTATATCTGGGCGCCGGACGATCATCAGTTCTATGGAAATGAGCGGCGACGGTACGTTCATTCATGGCTGCATTGTGACGGGTCGGCGGTCAAACGCTGGCTCGGTCCTTTTTTAAGAAAACCGCTGATTCTGAATTCGCCTCAGTCGTTTTTGTCTTTCCTTTCGGCGCTGCACGAGGAACTCGCAGCGCATCAAGCTCCCGACGAAATCATCGCGGAGAATCTATTCGAAAACTGGGTTCGTGACCTTGAGCGCGAACTGGCAGGCATCCAGCGACCGCCGGCGCGGCTGGCTGTAGTGAGGGAGTTCATGGATACCCACTATGACAGGCCTCTGGCACTGGAGGACCTCGCGCACATGGCGAACTGGTCTGCAGCCCATTTTTCCGAGGAGTTTCGCCGGCATTTCGGGGTTGCTCCTATCGCCTACCTCATTCGCCAGCGCATGAATCATGCGCACTACCTGCTCCGAGATGTGACACTCACGGTGGCGGAGGTCGCGTTGAGAGTGGGATATGAGGATCTTTATCATTTCTCCAAGCTCTTCAAGCGACACTGTGGCATCTCACCAGGCGCTGTCCGGGCAAAGGGATAGTTGCCGCGCGAGGACGATGCGCCGGTTGCCTCTCCCGGAGGCCATCGGACTAATACACTTCATCTTGCTGCGGGACGCTTTGCGTCTGGAGATTGATGGTTGTATGGATCCGGTACGATTCTCCGCTCTCATTGACAGCGAGGTTCTCTCATGTCATTTATTCTGAATCCCCCGCCGTTTCCGAAGAGCTGTTATGCGAGATTGGACCAAACTTTTTCGATCCAAGAAAAACGTGATGCATTGGAACGCCAATATGGCGGAATCTCTCGCTCACTGTCTTTCACTGGAAATTGCAGGATGGCATTTTCGCTGCGTGGAGTGTCACATTTCCACCGGCACGTATCCCACAGGCCACTTCTGCAACTGGCATTCTCACAATCAGTATCAAATCGAGATCGCGGTTTCCGGCGCGTTCGAATTTGACTCAACAGACGCCGCGAGCGGAAAGGTCGTTCTTCGTTCAGGAGAGGCCCTCCTTATTCCCTGGAAGTATGCGCATCGTTTCAGGTGCGTTAAAACGGGTGTAATGATCGGTATCTCGCTAGAGCTTATCCCGACGCCTGAATCGCTCCGCCAGAATGGATGGTTGATTACCAGTTTTCGGAAAACCAACAGCGCTGAGGTGAAGCAGCGTACCTACGATCTTCTCCATTCCGGGCTACTGGAGGAGGAGTCTGCGTTAAGCGCCCGGATCAATGCATCCCAGCTCTTCTTGCTACTCGCCGCGATTGCGAGGAAGACCATGCCGCTACCAGTAAACGGAACGGCCAAGGCTGAGAGCCGGGCTACGGAAGCTCGCGGTCGCGAAGTTATCGGAAAGATCGTGAAACTGCTTGGCGACAATCTCGGGGCGGATGTCAGCCTCGCGCAGATGTCCAAGGAGATCGGGCTAAGCTCCCGTCAAATCCACCGCCTTTTCGTCCGCCATGTCGGAAAGAGCCTTCACGATTACCTGCTCGAGCTTCGCCTTGAGGAAGCGCGAAAGATGATTGGAACGCGAAACTCGGAACTCCAGATCAAGGAGATCGCTTTCGCCTGCGGCTTCAATTCACTCTCCTATTTTTGCACCGCGTTCAAGCGTTTCTACGGAGTTACACCGAGTTCCCTCCTCCTGCCGAATGTTGCCCTCAAATCCGGTACGACGTATCGACTATTCGACAGTCATGAGGAAGCCGTCGCTTCCGAGGTGTCGATTCGAACCAGGAAGCCGCCTGCAAGATAGCTAGTGCATCATCCGATAAGACTCCGCAGAGAGGGTGAAAGGGCTGTGGCGAAAAAACCTTTTAGCGCCGTTAAAAGCTTCACGCACGTGCGGCCAGAGCCCACATTGATGCCAGAAGAGTGTAGGGAACCAGCCTTTTGTGAAACAAGCTCGGCGAAACCACCTCCCAACCATCTCCGCTCGCAGCAAGAAACAAAACAAGGATTCCAGAACACGCGAAACGGCCACTAATTTTCTAGAATGATAGCACGAAAGGCGGAAATTTCCTTCGGTGTTATGCCGATTTCGTGAAGATAAGCTTCGATTTTTTCATGAAGCGGAGCAGAAGGGGCGCCAAAGTGATCGAACCCGCCAGCCAGGTCGTCGAAGTTCTCGTATTTGAAGTAGCTGTTGGCGGTAATCTCCCAATCCTTTTCGAGCTCATCCGCGGGCACCCCCAGCACACCGTTCAGCACGTAGGCTAGCGCGCCAGTGCGATCGGCTCCCGAGATGCAATGCGCGACAATGGGATAGTTGGCGGGGTCGCAAAAGACGCGAAAGTTCTTCGCCATCATTTCCGGCCCCGCGCCGGTGCAGGTCCCGGGCTTTCCAAAACCGAAGATCGCCTTGTAGGCGCTGGAGGAATGGTGAATCCATTTCACCATCGGCACCGCCGGCGATTCGTTCATGGAGGCAACCTCCGCAGGTCCCCGCAGATCCAGGTCTGTTTTCCATTGGAGGACGTTATTGATGTAGGCGACGGCGGCGGGCGTCAGCTTGGTGTCTCCGATGCGAAAATCCTCGATGCGTTCCTTTTTCCACTTGGTCCGGTCCCAGTCGAAATCCGGACGCCGCAACCCTTCGCTGCGCGGTATCGACATCTTGACCTGGCACACGATGGGCGTCTCCAAATACGCACGCCTCGGACGGCCTCCCGACCCGAGGCTGCCCAGGGAAAACGTCCCCGAATCCGTCAAGGACCGCCTCCGCGCCTTCTTCGCCTCGCAGAACTGCAGGAAAGTACGGGTGCTGTGAGGAAAACGTTGACCGTCTGCGTCACCGGACGCTCCGACGGGCGGAGGGCTACCGCCAGTCGTCCGTACGGAAGGGTGAGGCGGGAAGCCCCTCTTTGTTGTAAAGATTGCAGCGCGGAGAGTTTGCCCAGCCATAGCGGGCGGCAAGGGGGTGCGGCACGGCGGGGCTGGAAACAATGACACTGTCACCTTCGATGGTGGCATCGGCTTCGTACCACTTTTTGTCCTCTCCGGCGAGAAAGAAGCCTATCAATTTGTCGCCCGTCGGAGCTTGCGCTTCGGGAGCAGCTCCCGGTACCTGCCCCACGGTGAGGCCGCTTCCGGTTTCGCCAAACCTTACTTTAACTTTGCCATCGACAACGGAAAAATCTTCATAGACGGGTCCGGAGGCGTTGATGTCTTCGCCATAGGCGAGCTTGCGGGCAATCACCGAAAGACGCTGGCCGACGGGCAACTTGCGGGCAGGGTGAATGTCTTTGGGATTGCCGACGTCAATCGTGACCGCCATCCCTGTATGAGGAACTACTTTTAGCGTCAAAAACTGTGCCTCGCGGAGGTAGGGCCAACCGCTCTTTGCAACAGGCTCGGAATCCGGCCCATAATCCGGCAGTTGAACGAAGAGGAACGGCAAGTCCTCCTCGTTCCAGAGTGTGCGCCAGTCGGTTATCAGTCGGGGGAGCAGTATGCGGTATTCCAGTCCATTCCCCCCATCGGATTCGCCCTGATACCAAATAAAACCGCGCAGGGCGTAGGGCACGAGCGGAGCAATCATTCCGTTAAAAATCACCGTGGGCGTCACCGGACGCTTCGACGGGCCCGGCAATCCCATCGGGTCGGGGTTGATTGGGTCGGGGCGTTCAGGCAGGGGCCTTTTACCGTCGGTCCGTCCGGCAGCTACCTCCGCATCATATTTTTTTAACGCCGCATTGAAGGCAGGTTCAACTTCCTGTTTCCAAATTCGCAAATCCTCCAGGTAGTCGGTCGCAAGATTAGGGTTGCTCTTCACATTTTCATGTTCGGCGAGCGCGCTCTTCCATTCCGCAAGTTGCTTGGCGAGCGGGGGGTTGCGACGAAAGCCCGCGAGGCTGATCCAAGGTTGAATGGGCGCGCCTCCCCATGAAGCCTGGATCACGGCGACGGGAATGTTTTGCGTACGCCGGATTTCGCGGGCAAAAAAATAGGCCACGGCGGATAAACCCCGCGTGGTGATGGGATTGGAGACTTCCCATTTTCCCTGGAGGTCTCCTTGCGGCTCGGCTGCGACTTTTTTGGCGACAGTAAAGAAGCGGAGTTGCGAGTCGTCGGCGCGGGCGAGAACTTGACTGGCGTCTGGGAGGGAAATCACGGGGTAGGCCATATTCGACTGACCCGCAGCGAGCCACACATCGCCGACGAGCACGTCACGGAATTGCATAGACCCAGAGGCGGACTTCACCTCCAACACTCTCGATTCCGAACTGGCGGGAAGAGGTGCAAGCCGGACGTTCCAGTAGCCGGCGGCGTCAGCAGTCGTCACTTTGCTTTGCCCGGCAAACTCGACGGTCACGGTTGTTCCGGCATCGGCCGTTCCCCAGATCGGCACCTCCGTTTCCCGCTGAAGCACCATGCCATCGGCAAAAAGGCTGTTGAGAGCAACTTCGGCACCCGCAGGCAATGCTAAGAGAACGAGCGAAAGCGTTAAGAGAACGAGTTTCATAAGATGGTCACGGCGAAATGGGAGAGGAACGCAAAGAGAAGAGAATTCGCCAAAAGGAATCGCAAAAGTCTCGTTTGGCTATAAAGGCCTCGGGTATTCGTTGCAGAGAAAATACTCCCGTGGTTCATCCTCGACGATCTCGGGAAAACGCGAAGCCGGATCAAGAAAGACATTGTCATTCCAATCGTCACACACGCTGGAGACTTCGCCGCTGACGGTATAGCCGATTCCATCAATGCGCACACCGGTTCCTTCCTCCCCCCAGAATTGGTGAATCGTCCTCGGCGGGATACAGAGGCTTTCGCCGGGCTGGAGACGCACCCGTTCGCGCGGCCCGATGGTGCGCGAGATACCGTCCACAACAATGCAAACCTCCGCCCAGACGGCGATCCATCGGGCTCGGTCGCGGTGAGCTCAACAATGATATTCCCCCCGGCACGACAGACGATGTCCTCGCGTTTTGATTGGTGGTAATGCGCGGGAGCGCGCTGGCCTTCGGGATCAAGGATGAGTTTTTCCGCGTACGATTTCGGGTAACGCGAATCGGCAAGCCGACCGTTGCGCAGGGTGAACAGGCAGCGTCCGATCTCGTGGAACCGGCCCGAGCCGAAATCGGTGACGTCCCGCCCCAGCATGCAGTCGCGAATTTCGTCGCAGTCCGGTCCGGCATTCTGCCATTGGGCGACGGACCATCTGGAAAAAGCGGGAAGAGATATGCCGAAATGGCCAAATACCTCCCGGGCAAGAGCGATGCTGTGGTTAGCCTGGCTGCGAAGGACGGGTGGCATGGGAGTTTTTCGTGATACCGCAGCGGCTCCCGGTCTGGCGAATCCTGCCGCTTGCGCACGAAGGACATTGATTACGAAATTCTGCCGTCATGCCAAAAAACAATTATGCGCCGGAGGTGTCCGATCCGCGGTTGATGAATGTAGGTGGCAGGCACAGCACTGAAGTTTTCCAATACTCCGAAGGAGGGCTTCCGGTAATTTTTCTGAACAACTCGGAGAAGTACACCGGATCACTGAAGCCCACCCGGTAAGCGATCTCGGAAACACTTAGGATCGTGTCGTTGAGTAGGAGCTTCGCCCTGTCGATGCGCAGTCCACGCACGTACTTCAGGGGAGGAATGCCATATTCTGCACGGAATAGCCGGCAGAGATGCTCATAGCTGTAGCGGGATTTTTCCAACATCCGCCGGATCGATGGGATGGGTTCTCCAGATTCTACCGCACTTCTCAGTTGCCTTCGCACCATGCTGGCGAGGTGGGGGGGCGTCTCTCCAGGCACGCCGTTCTCACGCGGTCGTCGAGCAGATGAATCAACAACTCCAAAAGTAACGGGCGACCCGCCAACTGCCCATGGAAGTCGCCGAAGTGGAGTTTTTCAAACAGGCGGGCGAAAAGATCGAAAGCCTGTTCAGGATTGGGAACATCCCCTTGAAAAATCTTCTCCGGCACGAAGTCCGGCGCTTTCCGCAATTCTTGCCGCCGGGGCTTTGCCGGATGATACGTCATGGCTGGAGCCCTTTGCCACGGGCCGGCATAGGCCCAGTCAAAAACAGAGTTGGACGGGAGTTTGAAGTCTCTGCCATTGCCCGCCCCACTGTTAAGATCCGGTCGACTAGACCTTGGCAAAAGCCATCTCAAGCCCCTCAGTTTCGGAGATCGCACTCCAATAAGGCCGAAGATCCTTGATCTCTCCTTCATCCATGGCCGCATCGATGCCAAATGCAGCTACGCAGGCAAGCATTCCGTCAAGAGCGCTGGCCAACGGTGCGTCGCCCCGGGTGAGGGTTCCCTCCAGACTCCGCGCCATCACTATGTCACCTCCGCCATGGCTGTCCGAGATGTTCATATCAATCACCTCCACCTCGGTATTCCATCCGATCTTTCGCCATTCGATCAGTCCGGTATACGCATTCGCACGCAGTGTGCCTTCCGTGCCGCAAAGATAAAAGCGGCGCTCGAGGATGGCGGCGTTGCAGTTGGTGTGGAACGTACCCCTGACGCCGCCGGAATATTGAATGATGGCGACTTGATTGTCGACAATGGTCGCTCCTTGGGAGAAGGGTGAGACAGAATGGGGATCCGGCCAAGCACTGTAGGGTATGGCCATCTCGGGGCCACGGCCGATCCTCTCGATCAACCCGGTATTTGCTTCGGTAAAGACATCGCGCCCTCCAAAGCTGGCTACTCTTAGAGGAAGCTCACCTGTGATCCAGTTCGCCAAGTCGAGATCGTGGCAACATTTTTCAAGAAGGTGCGTTCCGGCGCGATCGCGGTTCCGACGCCAGTTTCCAAAGATGTAACCGCCATGATTAAAGTCGAGCGTCTCATTGAATTCGAAGGAGATGAGTTTTCCAATGGCTCCTTCAGCCATCAACTGCTTCACTCTTTGATAAAATGGCGAGTATCGAAGCACCAATCCGAAGCTGAAGATCCTGCCTGTTTCTTTTTCTGCCTGGCGCACACGCAGGCAATCCTCAAATCGCGTAGCCAATGGCTTTTCGCAGAAAACATTCTTTCCCGCTCGCATCGCTGAGACGGCCTGATCTGCATGGTGGCAGTTGGGTGATCCTATAAAAATCCACTCGATATCTGAATGCATGAGGTCTTCCTCGGAATCGAAAACCCTTACATCAGAGCCGAATTTCTCGTGCACGGCTCGTTGCGAAAGAGGATCAGGGTCGTGAACGCCCGCAATGACGATCGTTCCCTTGGATTCCTGAAGAAGGAGGGAGACAACATTACGCAGGCGTATTCCCGCGCCCAGGAGCCCGATCCTAACCGGGGAAGATGAACTTTTCATAAAGCTCAAAAGGAGTCCGCCTTCATCTGGAGACTGGACAAAGCCTCCATTTCCGCTGAAAGC
The DNA here is from genome assembly GCA_017305195.1 of Verrucomicrobiota bacterium. Taxonomy (GTDB): domain Bacteria; phylum Verrucomicrobiota; class Verrucomicrobiia; order Chthoniobacterales; family Terrimicrobiaceae; genus Terrimicrobium. Next base: position 25,808 of record JAFKMU010000070.1, read on the forward strand.
AGCGCGCGGGGATAAATGCGAAAACTCTTGAGGGCCGGGGCAACGGCCTCAAAACGCAGCTTGATAGCAAGATTTCTCGTTCCGACGCCGCGAAATTTCTCGCTAACCCGCCCCCATCCAAACTGCTGTTGATTTCCGCCATCACATAGGGTCCCATCAACCATGAATGTGATGATTTTTGGGCCACCATCAACGCAAACACATAGCCTTCCTTTGGTAGTGCTGTCCCATAGATCGCCATCGGAACTCCAGGAGTGCTCTGTTCTTCCGTCTGACAAGAATAGCCTCACCCTTCGATCTTCGGTCCATTCGAGGAGAAATCCGCCTTGGGAAGGGTGCCATGCCCGGGCGATTATGCCTGGCTTTCGTAGCTCATTCGGCCTTAACTCGCATTCAAACGTAAATCCTGCGCGTTGATCGGCGATCCCGTGAGGAGGATAGGAGGAAATCGCGACAAATGGAGGCAGGGGAGTCACAAATGTGGCCCGATTGGTTTTGGTCCATTCGAAAATCGCTTCCTTCCGGAGCTTTTCACCGGGAAACCCAGACGCGCCAAATCTCAGGGCGCGAGCCAGATTGTCTCCTAGACGATGCAGCCGTGCGGTTGCCTTCTGTGTTTCGGTTAGGTAAATTTCTTGACCTTCTTCCACCAGATCGGGATAGCTGATGCGAACAAGGGGATCGTCCTCATAAAGTGCGATTTCAGGGTTTCCCCAGACAAGAGTTAGCCCGTCCTTCCCTTTCACTTCCCAGCCCCTGGCCAGCCACGCGGGATTGCGGTCGTCGTATCCCCGACAGCATCGCCAGACATGCTTTCCCAATACATCGCCGCCATGATTGTGAAACCAAAGCGCATATCCTCCATGGGTCAGCTTCCACACAAAACACGCCGCTCGCGGATGTTTGACACGTCGACCGTCGTAATAAACTAGATATCCCGGCTTGCTCCAGGTATGTCCCAGATCACGGCTGTAACTTCCCACGGGAAACCCGTCGGTCGATCGGTAGACGGAGAATAAAGACCCATCACTTAGCTCGCAAATGCATTGTTCCTCGGCAATCGGGCCTCCGCCGTCCGGCGTCCGCAGCCCAATGTTTCCATCCGGAAGAGTTATCCACGAGGCATCCAGGGGATTCTGCGCTGTTAAAAGATCGTCGGAGCGCACAAATGCTCCCTCCGAGCGAATGAACCAACCGTGGCCGAATCCTCCGACTTTGTGGAGCGGCAATATGACGGAATTCCTTATAATCTTCGGCTTTCCGACGTTCCAAAAGAGTCGCACCCTTCCGCCTGTTGAGTTCTCCCTGTCAATGTCAAACTCGCGCACAGGGATCAGTCCACGCTGCTTGGACCACGATCGTCCTTCATCGTCGCTCCAGCGGAACACGTAGTGCCCGTGGGAATCCATGCGATTGGTTACACCTGGCGGATTTTCCGTCGGCAACTCCCGGATATCATCCATGTTATAAACGTAAAAGACCACGATCCTGCCGGAGGGCAGGATCAGTGGCACCACCCAGGAGGCCTCAGGTCCACTGGAAGGCTCGATACACACGGGTTCAGACCAGGTCTTGCCGTGATCTTCGCTTCGGATGGAAATGACATGCTGGCCGCGGGACCCTTCCAGCCCATCGCCCGTGGTGAGGACACAAAGCCAGTCTCCTTTAGCTGTCCGAACCACATAGGGCTGATCCGCGTAATACCGGGCAGGTATCGTTATTCCTCCACGAATCAGTCTCGAATCGAAGCCCTCTGCGCACCAGTCGAGGCCGCCATAGCTCATATCGTGATTGATTTCGTCGTCAGGAGTGCCGTTCCCGGCGTCGAAATCAGTCAAGACATCATCGCTGAGAGATTGCGACTGCTGGGAGCCGATGAATGTTGCCATTGCAAAATATCAACGCCGGATACTTCGATTAGGCCATGACATCCGCTGTCATAAAAAGGACGAACGTTTGGAAAATGCGACATCGTTAGTGCGGATCCCGTGGGGAAGACTTGTCTCCTCGGTGCTCTGGTGAGTAAAGCGGCGTGAAAAAATTGCGAGCAGGGTACTGAATGGGCCACCAGTTGGTTGGACGGAAAAACTTCCCCTGCAATGCACTTAACTCCGGTCGTCTTGTTCACTAAGCGGCGAGCAACGGGAGTCGTGTTTTCAAAAGCCATTTCGGGATATTTGAATTCTCCGTCGTTGCCGCCGCGTGGACATTGAAGACCATTAGGGCGATGATAAAGTTCCCCCTCCGAAAACTTCTTTCGATCTGTCTCCTGCTGTCAGTCGCAGATGGTTACGGCATTCAGGTCGTCGGGGAATCATCAGAAGCCAATTATCGTTTTGCCTCCGGATTCACGACGGATTCTCCAGTTGAAAACACGAGCCCATTGTTTATTGGAGCTGACTATGACTGGTCCGCCATCGGATGGATGACGGGTACCGCCACTGCCAGTACAACCCGGGTCACCAATGTTACCATGGTGAGTCCATTGCACGCATTCAGTGCCCGGCATAATGGCATCTGGTCGCTGGGCAACAACGTCCGATTCGTTTCCGAGAACGGAAGTGTTGTGAACATCGGCCTGTCGTCCAGCAATCCCGCGATTTCCATTCCGGGCCAGAGTCATGATATCAATATCACTCCCTTGGATCGGACTCTCTTGAACTCCGAAGGAGTAACTCCACTGCGACTGCTTGATGTATCCACCAACAATTATGTGGGCATGGATGCTTTCGTCATGGGAAGCCACGAAAAGACAACCGGGCAAATTGTGGCCACTACTCACATAAAATCTGTGACGCCTTACTCAGGGCAAGGCACCATCAATGTCACTCTGAATCCTACTGATCCCACTGTGTCATTCCAGTACTGGGAAGGCGGCGATTCCGGGAGTCCCATCCTCATCCGATATCAGAACACCCTGACCATAGCGGGGTCCGCGTGGGGCGCGGGCGGGGTGGGCGGCTCTCTGCTATCAACGAGGGCAGAGTACAATCCCGTCAAGGCCGTAAACGAGAGAATGGCGCAAACCGGGTACGCGCTTCGTTGGGCTATTTATGACAACCCGGCGGACGCAGCAAATACCGCCAATGTCTGGCAAGGTGCCACGTCGGATTTCGCGCAAGCAGGAAATTGGAGCAAAGGAGCTTCTCCCAGCCAGCTTCCGGCGGTCTTCGACTCCGACGACGCTACCGCAAGCCATAGCATCGGCTTAGCCCAAGGCGCCGACGTGCGCGGCATTTTGTTCCGCGAATCTGCGTCCACTCAAGGCTATACCTTTTCCGGAAGCGCTTCGGTAGGTGTCGGTGCATCGGGTATTCAAAACCGGTCTCTCGCTACGCATGTTTTTAATATCCCGGTCACCCTTTCCGAGTCCCAGAACTGGGAGGCAATCGGCGGGAATCTCGTCGTAAACGGAGGAATCTCCAACAATGGCTATCTGCTTGTTGTTCAAGGAGGAAAGGATACCGCGCTGAACAGTGCGATCTCGGGTGCGGGAAGCCTGGCCAAGGACGAGGCTGGCGTCTTGTCGCTGGGCGGAGCGAATACCTACTCCGGAGGAACGTTCATCCATGACGGCACGGTAAAAGCCCTCGTCAACGGTGCGATTCCCATCGGAGGCATGGTGATCTTCGATACGATGAATCCTGGCGCGACGCTGGATGTGAATGGAAAATCGCTGGTCTTTGGCAGCATCAACTCCTTGCGAGGCGGTCTGGGAATTGTCAATATGAATGGCGGCTCCATTACTATCGGAGGGACGGACCTTTCGTCCTCCTACTCAGGTGTTTTCACGGGAGGCGGAGTCGTTAACAAAGTGGGTTCGGGAAACATCACGCTCTCCGGTGATAATAGCGCCTATAATGGAAGGTTTGTCTTTGAAGGCGGGAATGTGGTCATCGGCTCCTCCAACGCCTTTGGTGGAGGAGAGCATATCGTTAAGACAGGAGCCCGGTTGCTGACTGCCGACAGCCTGGACGTTCGTGGAAACGTCCGGATATCAGCGAATCAAGACTCCAGTGCCACCATGAACGCGGGTTACGTTTCCAGCGTTGCCATTGCTCTGGGGAGTGCCACGCAGGTTTCCTATCAGGGAGACCTTACGCTGGAACGGGCAGGTACCGGGACTGGACTGATCAAGTATGCGTTTCAAACGGGAGGAACCGGAGCGCAGACGTTGCGCGTCGATGGAAATATTTCGACATCAGGAAATTCACTGGGGAAGGTTTCTCTTGAAGGGTGGGTGCAGTCTGACTCAACGGCTACAGTCGAATTTCACGGGCGTATCAGTGATGTCGGCGGCCCCGTATTGCAAGTAGTGGCGACCGGCATCGCTGGTGGAACGACCGTTCTTTCGTCCGCGTCCGGGAATACCTTCTCGGGAGGTGTCACCGCCCTGGCAGGCACTTCATTGGTCATTAGTAACTCTACCGGGTCTGCCACGGGAAGCGGGAGTGTGGAGATTTACGCAAACGCCTCACTTTCCGGATCCGGCGTTATTGCTCCCACTGGGAATCATGGACTGTCAGTGCTCGGCGGCGCTCGTATTGCCGCAGGTCGCAACGGAATCGGCATGATGACAATCGACCTTTCCCAATCAACCGGGAAGGCCGATTTCCAGACTGGCTCAAGTTTCCTATTTGATCTCGCCGACAATCACGCCAGTGATCGGCTGACCTTCCTTGGAGCTGCCAGTGGAGATATTCTCTTTTCGTCTAATATTATCGATTTCGCCGCCTCTAGCGATCTTGCCCCTGGACTCTACACTCTCTTCACGTTCAATTCCGCCGGAGCTTACTCGGGTGGACTTGTGATAGGCACCGGCCTGGAGGCCTATGATGCCCATCTTGTTTTCAATCCGACCAATATCCAGCTCCAGATTGTTCCCGAAGCCAACATCACACTGCAGGTCTGCCTGGGCCTCGCCATCGTTGGGGTGATGAGTTGGAAAAGAAGGCGCTGAAAAAATCTTCCGAGTTTCTCCTCATGAAAAGAACCTTTCTGGTTTGGTCCGTCATTCTTTGCCTGGTATATGGCTCGGCCCGAGCTGATGTAACGCTGCCGGCAATCATCTCCGACCGTATGGTGCTGAAGAAAGACGCTCGCGTACCGATCTGGGGCCGCGCCGCGCCGGGAGAGGAGGTCACCGTCAACATGGACGGGCAGTCTGCAAAGACGAATGCCAGTCCCGATGGGAGATGGAGAATCCTTCTGAACCTGGCCGACTCAGGGGTAGGCCCATTTCAGATGACTGTGCAGGGAAAAAATACGATCACGATCAACGACATAGTAGTCGGCGCGGTTTGGGTGGCAGCGGGCCAATCCAACATGGAATGGCCTATCCGGAGAAGCAAGGGTGCGCAGGCGGAGATTGCCAGCTCCTTGAACCCCATGTTGCGCCAGTTTGAAGTCACCAAATGCGCCTCTCCAGAACCCAAGGAGGATTGTCAGGGCCGTTGGGTGACTGCGTCGCCGGGGACAACCGGTGCTTTCAGCGCGGTAGGCTATTATTTCGGCAAGGCATTACAAAGCGACCTCGGGATTCCCGTGGGACTCATTCATTCATCTTGGGGTGGGACGTCTTCGGAATCTTGGACAAGCACGGCGGCTCTCGACGCAGTGAAAGAGTTCAAAACCGCCAAGAACGAAATCCACTCCTTCGTCAAGGGACATCCGGAAAAGCAAAGACAATGGGTGATCGACTTCACGGAATGGCTCAAAACCAATCATCGAGAGGATAGTTCCGGGAGAGACAAAAGCCAGTTCGCTACTCCCGACACTTCGATTTCAGACTGGCAACCAGTCAAAATCCCAGGACCAGTCCAAACGGGGAAGATTTCCGGTAGAGGCGCCGTCTGGATACGCACCGAGATCGACATCGCCCAGCCCGGGAGCAATCTTCTGCCGCTGGATCTGGGGGCTATGGAAGGCTTCGAAAGCGTTTATTGCAACGGAGCTCCCATCGTCTCCCTGGACTATCGAAATTATCCGGGTGCTGGCTATATTCGAAGACTGGGAAAGTACAACATCCCGGCAAACAAGCTGAGACCCGGAAAGAATGTCATCGCCATCCGCATCTACGCACCATCGGATGAAGCGAGTTTTCCCACCGCGATAACAATCGGTGACAAGATTCCCAATGCAGGTTGGACGGCCACGGAAGAGTACTCTCTCCCCGTCCTGACCGCTTCTCAAAGATCCTCGATACCCAAGCCGCCGGAGGCGCCTCCGCCGCCGCAGAGCGTCGCATCATTCCTTTTTAACGGAATGATCCGCCCGATCATCCCGTACGCGATTAACGGCGTGATCTGGTATCAGGGGGAGTCCAATGCCGAGCGAGCATTCCAATATCGGACCGCATTTCCCTTGCTCGTTGAGGATTGGCGCCGATCATGGCAGCAGGGTGAATTTCCTTTCTATTTCTGCCAGCTTCCCAACTATCTCGCCAAGAAGCCCGCTCCTGGCGAAAGTGCATGGGCCGAACTCCGGGAAGCCCAGTCGATGGCGCTCTCTCTGCCCGCCACCGGCCAGGCCGTTCTCATCGACCTCGGCGACTCACGGGATGTCCACCCTGTCGACAAACGGGAGGTGGGGCGGCGGCTCTCGCTCATAGCACTTGCCAAGGACTATGGACGGAAGATCCCTTTCTCAGGACCGGTCTTTCAATCGGTGACTTTTGAATCTGGGAAAGCCAGGGTTCGTTTTTTCCATGCCGATGGAGGGCTGAAAGCTGCCCCTGTTCCTGCGACTTATTCCGTAAGCAGTCGGGATAATGAAACTGCTCCGGCGGTTCGCAATAATCCGAATAGTGAACTCGAAGGCTTTGCGATCTGCGGCGAGGACAAAAACTGGGTGTGGGCGAACGCGAAAGTCGAGGGAGACAGTGTCATCGTCTGGTCCGACAAAGTGCCGTCCCCCATCGCCGTGCGTTATGGCTGGGCGGATAATCCCACCGTCAATCTTATCAATGGCGCAGGCCTGCCAGCCTCGCCATTCCGCACCGACGATTTTCCGGCTACGACGCAGAATGCCAGATACACCGGGAGGTAGCCCTTCGGCCTCCTTCCGCGTGGACTCATCCTTGAACATGTCCAGCTCACCGTGCGAGCATCCGAGGTCATCCGTATCCCCGCTGCTTCCGGCGAAGGTACGCACCGCCAAGTCCATTATCGTCGGGCTGACTTTCGGCGGGACGATGCTTCTCTTCTGGTGGAGCGCCGTCTACTCAGTCCCTGAAAAAGCGGTTCCGCCGGAAGAACGGCTCGGGAAGGCGTGGGAGGCGTTTCGGCAGATCGAATTCGAGAAAGCCGCCAGACTCTTTCAGAGCGTCGAGTCCAGCACGCCCGAAGACTCGGAGACTCACATCGAGGCGATTTACGGGGAGGCATCCTGCGCGAATCATCGCCGATCCGGGCGGGACCTGAAACGGGCTCTGGCACTTTACGCGGCGATTCAAAAGCAACATCCGGACAGCCGGTGGGCTTCATGGGCGGCGCTTGCCTCCGTTCGGGCCCGCCATCTCGAACCCTCCGATCAGGAGCTTCCTTACAAAAAGCTCAGCTCCGAATACGCGAAAGTATATCAGGAGTACCCAGATACGCCTGCCGGCGAGGAGGCATTTCTTTACCATTGCCGGATCATGGCCTCCCTAGGAACCCGCGTGGAAGCTTCGAAACTCCTGCGGGAAATTGTCGATTTCCTAAGCCGTCATCCCGCAGCGGATTATCGGCCTCTTCTCGATACCATGGCAGCGGAGTGTTATCATACTTTGGGCTGGGAAAAAGAGCGCATTGAAGCGATGGAGCGGTCGATCGTCGCCTTTGAACGCGATCCGACCGTTCCCTTTTATGAACTTTCCAGCGCCTACTGGAACATCGCCTATGCTGCGGAATTCGAGGCGGGAAACTTTGCCGTCGCCAGGAAGTATTATGAACTATTCTTGAAGGAATTTCCCAACGAGGATCGCGCCTTTGGTTGCCGCCAAGCCCTGGAGCGCATTGATCGCGTCGAAAAAGCTCTCCGGGAGGGAAAACAGCCCGAGGCGCAATGGCTCGCCGTCCCGTGCCAATGAAAAAGGTCCTCGGCCAAGTTATCGCTAGGTTTCCCTGGGTGGTCATTTCCGCCGTTTTCCTTTGGTCGGTCTTTTCCATCGTCTTGCGAAAAGAGAGCGAGCCGTCCCCGGAGGAAACGGTTATTCGTCTCGCCCATTGGCAACTCGAGCCCGGAGTGCGGGAAGGGTTCACTGAAATCGGTGCCGAATACGAAAAGCTGCACCCTGGCGTCAAAATCATCCAGCAAGCCATCCCCGAGAGCACCTATGGCCAATGGTTGAGCACCCAGCTTATGGGCGGCACCGCCCCCGACATTGTCGAGGTGGGCATGGTGGACTATTCCCTTCTCCTCGTTTTCTACAGCCGCTATCTGTTGCCGCTTTCCCCTTACATCACGCGCCCGAACCCCTACAATACTGGCACCGAATGGGAGGACGCGCCGCTCTATCGCACATTCAAAAACGGAATGATCCATTCCTTTATTCCGGAGATTCAGGAATACATGGTGATGCCCCTTGCGATGGGCAGTGTCAGACTTTTTTACAACAAGACCTTGCTCACGGAACTCACCGGCCTCAATGCCCCTCCGACCGAGTATCGGGCCTTCATGGAAATGATCCAGGTGATCCAGTCGAAGAAGATGCCAAACGGACAGCCTTACGCAGCTTTCTCGGGCTCACGCTATCACTTCTCGCGACTGGAGGATAGCATGGCGAATCCCCTTAGCTATGGCGCCATCCGGAAGATTGATTTCAACCGCGATGGACGATTCAGCAACAACGAGATGTTCCTGGGGTTTCTATGCGGTAAAATTGACTTTTCCGACCCCTCCTATCTGGCCAGGTTTCAGATGGTCGAAGACCTGACGAAAATGTTCCAGCCCGGGTGGGCTGGCCTTTCCCGGGACGAGGGATTTTTTAGTTTTGCCCAGCAGCGCGCCGTGTTCACTGCGGCGGGGATTTACGAAAACTCGGCCATCCAGAGCCAGGCCTGCGGCAAGTTTGAGCTGGGGATCATGGATTTTCCCGTTCCCAACCCGGAGGATCCTGTCTTTGGTCGTGCCTTCGAGGGCAGAAGATACGAAAAGCCAGAAGGCAACATGCCCATGGGGATTGTCCGCACATCCCGGCACCCGGACGTTGCTGCCGACTTTCTGCTTTTTCTCGCCAGCCAGAAGCAGAACGAAAAATTCAACGCACTGTTAAAATGGATTCCCATTGTCAAGGGGGCGAAGATCGCTCCGTCGCTTCAGGTCTTTGAACCCAATGTCAAAGGTGTCACTTCAGCGTTCGATCCCAACGCATTTGGAAACTCGTCCGTGAGGTGGAACCAGCTCTACTCCCTCTTTCTGATTCACCAGATTCCCTACGCGGACATGTCCCGCGAGTTTACGAAGTTTTACCTCAATGACGGGCGGGAGAATTTTCGCAAAACGCTGCAAAACCGCCGTCGCTCCCATTCGCAAAACGAAGTCCTTCTAGCAGTACTTCGTAAAACCATCCTTTCGGGGGCGGAAGATTCGGCGACCGCGGGAAACAAATACCGGACTATCCTCCGGCGCCAGATCGCGGATGAACAGAACCTCTTGTTGCAAGAGCAGATATTCGCGAATCCGACATCGGCCAAAGAGGAAACATTGTACAAATACACGCCAGAGGCGCTGAAAAACGCCAGGCAGCGCCTCGATTCTCCCGCGCCCGCCGGACGCCCAGAATAACATGATCGGAAAACGCATCCCTTGGCGCCACGTCCGATACCACTGGGAAATCTATCTCTTCGCCGTGCCGGTCGTATTTCTTCTCGCGCTCTTTCATTATTATCCGACGGCGAGCAGTATCTATCATAGCTTCTTCCGTTGGAATGGCTCCGATATATCGGAGTTTGTCGGATTCAAGAACTATCGGGAGCTTTTCGCCTCGACGACTTTCTGGCAGTCCTTCCGAGTCGCGTTCTTTCTCGGCGGTTGGAATGTCGTGAAAATGGCCCCGGCGCTCATTGTTGCCGTCTGGATTCACCGCTGCCGCAGCGAGCGAACACAGTTCTTCTACCGAATTATGTTCGTGGTGCCGATGGTCATCCCGTTTCTGGTAATCGCCCTGATCTGGCGGACATTTTTCTTCGAGGCCACCCAAGGCTTATTAAACACGGTTCTTTCCGGTACAGGCTTAATGACGGTCCTGTGCCGCCTCGACGCTTTTTTCCATTGGGGAGGGATCTTTGTCGAGGGGGGGCATCCCGCGTGGCTCGGTGATCCCCGGCTCGTGCTTGCCGCTTGCGTCATTTGGGGATTTCCTTGGATCGGTTCCTTCGCGGTGCTCACCCATCTCGCCAAGCTCCAGAACATTCCCAAGGAGATCTACGAAGCCTCGGAAATTGACGGCGCCACATGGTGGAGCAAATTCTCCCGGATCGAGGTGCCGCTTCTGATGAGTTCCATCTATCTGATGCTTGTCTTCGTGATTATTGGAACCATTAAGGATGCCAGCATGATCATCGCCCTGACCGGAGGGTTGGATGGCGGTCCGGGGGGGCTGGCCACGGTGCCGGCGCTCTTCATGCTGCGCAAGGCGCTGGTGAATCAGGAAATGGGGGCTGCATGCGCGGTAGGCATCATTCTCACCGTGGTCGTGATGACCTTGCAAAAACTCAGCGCGTATTTGCTAAGCGAAGAGCGATGTTCTTCGCCGGGAAGAACTGCTGTCCGTCTCTTGGGGCTGCTTTTCGCCGCGGCGCTCCTTTTGCTCCTTCCGGAGTGGCGTACGATCGGCGTTTTTCTTTTCCTCGGGTGTCTTCCCTTCTCCGCCGTGTTTGCCTTTCTCCGCGAAAGGATTCCCTTTCCAAGCCTTCCTTTGCATCGGGAAGGCCTGAAATCGTCCAGCTTCTTGTCCGAAAAAGTGAAGGATCTTTTCCTGCGATTTTTCAAGCACGCGGGAATCTGGACCGTGCTGACGTTCGCCTTTGTGCCTGTCTATCTGATGCTCATCGTAAGCGTGAAAACCAATCAACAGTTTTACGAGGCTCCGGGAGTTCTCACCCCTCCCATGCAGTGGCGGAACTGGATCGACGCTTGGGGAATGATCTCGCCCAGTCTTGCCAACAGCATCTTTATCTCGACGACAAGCACCGTGATCACCCTCTTCCTGTCGCTTTGCGGAGCCTACTTCTTTACCCGCCTCCGTATGCCGCTTTCGGGTTTCCTTTGGAATGCCCTGCTTATCCTTCTCATGATGCCAACGATCGCCAACCTGGTCCCACTCTTCCGGCTTCTCGGCAGCATGAATCTTCTGAACACCTTTACCGCCCTGATTTTCGTGGGAGCCTCCAGCGGGCAGATTTTCGGCATTTTTGTTCTGCGCAATTTTATCGCCGACATTCCGGGAGACTTATTCGAGGCGGCGGAGATCGATGGCGCGAACCATTTTCAGCAAATGATGATTGTCGTCCTCCCCCTCTGCGGCCCGATTCTTGGCACCATCGGGGTCATGCATTTCATCAACGAATGGAATGAATTTGTCCTGCCTCTCGTCGTGATGAGCGACACCTCCTCTCTCCCTGTCATGGTGCAGTTGCAAAGGCTCGCCGGAGAATATGTCAAATTTTTCGGCCCGCTCATGGCGGGATACGCCATTACGAGCATCCCCGTGATCGCCCTGTTTATGTTTTCGATGCGTTTGTTCGTCAGGGGCCTGACGGATGGCGGATCGAAAGGCTGAGCATCGCCTGGAAGTCCGCCAAAAACCACGAACCACTTAACCCATGCGCCACGGCTTTCGGTTCCTCCTGTTTTTTCCCGTCGCTCTCGGGTCTTTATGTTCTGCGGATATCCATCTCAGCCCTGGGGGGGCGATTTCTACCCTGGAGGCGGCTCGCGACGCCGCCCGTCTGGCACCGAAACCCGCTCGCATCCTCGTCGGCAAGGGGTTGTATTCGATCACGGAACCGCTTGCATTAGGGCCCCAGGATTCACAGGTCACCTGGGAGGGCAGTTCCGACGGCCAGTCTGTCATCTCGGGCGGTCGCAGGATTGGCGGCTGGAAACCCGTCGGGGGCGGCCTTTGGCGCGCCGAGATCGCTGAGGTGCGCGAGGGGAAATGGTACTTCGAGCAACTCTGGGTCAATGGACGCCGGGCCGTGCGCGCTCGCACTCCCAACAAGGGCTTCCTTCACATGGACGCTCCCGCCACCTCCGGCATCTTCCCAAGCGAGGGGTCCGATGCAAAAAAGTGGGAGGACAGCCTCCGGTACCTGGCGTTTTGCGCCTCACACGAAACCATTCGGGAACTGGGCAAGGCAACCCCCGGGGAACTTGGAGACCTTACCCTGGTCGTTCCTCACAGTTGGGATATCTATCGCTACCGCGTGAAAAAGATTGATCCCATAGCGGGGGCAGTGTTGATGACACAGGCTAGGAAAGCCGAGTGGCGCCAATTCCTGACGGCAAAAGAGCCCGACGGTCGGTTTTACGCGGAGAACTATCGCGCCGCCCTGGACGCGCCTGGAGAATGGTTTCTGTCGCGTGACGGAGGCCTTCTCTATTATCCACTTCCGGACGAGGACATGTCCCAGGCGGAAGTCGTGGCCCCCGTGGCTGAGATGCTGGTGAAAGTGGACGGAGCCGAACACATCACTTTCAGTAATATCTCCTTTGTCCACCAACTATGGACCAAGGGCACCGACGACTACGGCGATTCCGAAGCGGTGTATCGATTGGGAGCCGCCATCGAGATCAACCGCTCCAGGGAAATTATCTTCGAACAATGCGAGATCGCCCATACCGGTACCTATGGAATTTGGTTTAACCTCGATGTCACGAATGGAGGTGTGTGGCACAGCCACCTTCATGACCTGGGAGCGGGCGGAATCCGAATCGGCCCCACGAACGAGCCCCGCGAGGGCACCGGTTTTATCACCGTCGATGACAACATCATCCAGCAGGGAGGCCGGTTCTTTGCCGACGCGGTTGGCATCCTTGTCGGCTATGCGAGCGACAACACCGTCTCCCACAATGACGTCGGGGATTTCTTCTACTCCGGAATGATCTCCGGCTGGTACGTGGGCTACGGCGAGTCCTTCGCATATCGAAACCGCTACGAGAACAACCATATTCATCATCTGGGATGGGGAGTTCTGAGCGATATGGGCGGATTCTACAATCTCGGAGCAGCATTGGGCACCGTGGTGAAAGGGAATCATATTCACGACATCAGCCGGTATCGCTACGGAGGATGGGGGATATATGCCGACGAGGGCACAAGCGGGATCCTGATTGAGAATAATCTCGTGCATGACACTACCGACCCAGGGTTTCGGCAGCACTATGGATTTTATAATATCATCAGGAACAATATCTTTGCCTTCGGAAAAAACGCACAGATCGGCCGCTCCAAGCCCGAGGGAAGGCTTCGGTTTATTTTCGAAAGAAACATCGTGGTTTGGAATGAGGATGCGGATTTACTAGAGGGAGACGCATCCAATTGGAACTATCAGGAAAAGCCGCTCCCCGGTGAGCCGAGGAAAAGCTACGAGATACGTAACAACCTATACTGGCCCATAGGAGGCAAAATGCCCGCCCGGCTTGCCGGGACTTGGACTTGGGAGGAATGGCG
>JAFKMU010000071.1 GCA_017305195.1 Verrucomicrobiota bacterium
GCTTGCGTGGCAAGCACGATGGTTGCGCGGGCCTCGCGGATAACGCCTGCGGCTCTATGATCCGCAAAGGCGGATTCCGCCCCGGTGATGATCTCCTGTCCCTCGTCGGCGAAAAGAATCAGAAGATTGTTTTGCTCCCGTTCCTCGGCGGATTGGTCGAACCGGCTCAGGGCATGGAAATAATAGGAGAGTTTGAGGATGGTATTGATGTAGAGACGTTCCGCCTGGAATTTCTGTGGCATGGCGAGGCAGACGATTTTTCCGGCGTCTATCTCGGAAATGGAAAACGTCGGTTCGTCCGCGCAAAAGACTTCGGAGATTTCGGGGTTCAGGAAAAATTCCAAATACGTGCTCAGCGTTCCCTGCACACCGCCAAGCTGTTCCTCGGGCTGGTCAAGATAGCTGCGAAAGGCTGTGACCAGCTCGCGGGAGCGTTGATCGCCTCGGTTCATCAGTTCTTCAAGTGCGGCGTTGGAATCCTCGGGAACGAGCAAAATCCGGTGAACATTCGGAATGGTGACATACGCCTCGATGTGCCGGAGAATTTCAAAGGCGGTTTGGATGGCGAGTTGGGCCTTTGTGGGAAAAAACGGATTCCCGCCACGTCCGCCGCTCAATGAAACCGCCGTATCCACGATGACTTTTGCATACGTGGAGGCGGGAACGTCCGGGTTCCCGGTGATGTTGATGGTATGCGGGGGACGCCAAAGCATATCTTCGCCCGGTGGCCGGGTTTGCAGCAAAACCAGGTCGTCGCTACGCCCAAAGTGCGCGGCCATCTGGACAAGGATTTCCCAATAAAGGCCCTTTTGGTCGAGACAGACACCGCCCCAATTTTTCACGTTTTGGAAAATCTGAAACGTGATGGCGTTGATCGCGCATTGCGTCTTGCCGCTGCCGGTCCTCCCGGTGATGAGCCAGCCGCGAACAAAATCTTCCATCGTCCACGACAAACCGCCGAGCCGGAGAACGATCTTGCCGGAATTGTCCGCCGCAAAGATCGTCCACGCGGCAAAGACCGCGCAAAGCGCGATGATGGCAAGCGAGGGCGGCGGCGCGAGGAAAAAATAACCGGCCAGCGCCCCGGCTGCGCACAATCCATAAAGAAGGGAATCAAGCGTTTTCATCGGTGGGCTTGGGGTGGAGTTTGGAAGTCAGGAAGTCGAACAAGCGGCGTTCCGGGTCGGGAATGGTTTGGGTGTAGCCCTTGAAATTGACGGTGGTAACGGCTGCGCCGTCCTCGAATGTCTGATGCGAAAAGCCGTCCACGTTGGCGGGACGAAACGCGAAGTTTTCGCAGAGAACGAAATCAGAGTTTAACGCCCTGCTGCCGATGGCTGTGTGTGATGGTGCTGCGATTGCCATAAGAATGGAATCCGTGGATTTGCGTGTAGCGTTTATGCGCGGCGCGATAGTCGCGTTTGATCTTGAAAAGAAGGTTCTGCATTTCGCGGAGCGAACGGCGGTCAACAGCAGCGGCGAGTTTTTCCGCCGCGCGGGTGAACTTGGGCTTTCGCCGGCCAAGCAGGCGTGAAACGTAATTCGCGTTGCGCTGAACCGTGAGAAGCCGCCGCTTGGCGGCAATGGCGGTTTCGAGATTGCAGATACTTTGATACGAGTTCTGCAAACGGATCGCCTCGGCGGTCTGCGCGTGTCGCAAGGCGTTCAAGTGCGCGGCAGCGAGACGCGGAGCGAACGCGATTTTATCCGAGTCCATTCGGTGTGAAATCGCCTGCTCAATTTCCTGCGGGGAGCGAAGAATTTTTTCCCATCGCTGGTTTTCCTGCTCGAACCATGAGCGAATCCTGTCCATCTGCCGCTTGTGTTTCGATTGATTGAAGCGCGAAGTGCTGCATCCGACGTAGCTGCCTTTCGCGGTGCGTGGGCAAAGCGCGACGTGAACATGAAGGTTGTCCGTATCGTGGTGCAGGCCGTCGGCGTAGCCGATGGAATCGCCGGGGTGAAACGCCTCGGCGAATTTTCGCATGACCTTCTTCATGGTGGAGTGCAACACCTGATCGGGATTGAGCCCCACGGAAACCAGCGCGTCGTGCTGTTCTCTCGACATCGAAAAAATCAGGCGGTGTGCGATTACTGGGCGTTTCGCCTGCGAGGGGAATTTTCCAAGATGAAGCTGCCAGGATTCGGTGATGCGGCGCTTGCGCTCCGCGTTGGAAAGACGCATTGGTGCCGTGCAGGTGCCGTCCCGGTTGACGCGGATGTGATCGTGAAGAAATCCCCCGGCGTGAACCTGTCCGAGTGTTTCCTTCGATGCGTAATCGGTGAAGCCTTTCAGCTTTTTGCCGATTTGCTGCTCCATGTCGGCACGTTCGCGCAACGAAACTTTCCGCCCGGAAGTTTCATCGAGATATTCCAGATCCAGCCGCCCGCGTGCTGTGGATTTTCGCGCGAAGATTTGCCCGTTCTTCATGTGAAGGATTCGAGCAGGCGAAGCGTTTCCTTTACGTCGGCCTCGATGCGTTCCAGCGCGGCGGGGTCGATCTTGTCCTTGGTGGAAACGAAATAAAGAATCGCCTCGAAGGTTTGGACTTTGGTTTTGAACCCGAGGGCTTCGTGAAGCGCGTTGAAGCGAAGTTTCGCTTCAAGGGAGCATTCAAAATGAAGCTGAACGGCGGCGGGCTTGTCGGTGGTTTTCATATTATTTAATGAGGTTAAATAAATCCGAACTCGTTTCGGAAATGAGCCGGAGGCGATGGCCTTCCCGAAGCGTGCCTGACACGCGAAGGGCGACGGAAAAACCGCGTTTTTTCCGCTCTGCGCTTTTCCGTAGGAAAAGTGCTATCCTGACGGTCATTTGACGGAGGAAAATGACCGCGAAGGTGGGAAACCCGAATGGTCGGACCAGGTAGTTCAAGGAGTCTCGGAACTCGTTTCCGAGGACTCCGCTTGAGAGGTCGAAAGAGATCACGCCGCCGATTCGTTCCGCCCGGAGCCGGGGCTTGGGGGAAGGCGAGGACGGAAGGAATGGGCGGGCGCAACCCGGCAGGTCGGCAAAGGTGCGCTGATTGGGGGCTGACGTGGAGGGAAGCGGGGCGAGAGGTCGAAGCCCCGGCGAACCGGCGCGGCGGTGCCCAATGAGCGCGGCCATCGCCAGGGTGCGAGATGGAAAAGCAGCCGGTCGGCTTCGGGTGCAGCCGCCGATTGAAGAATGGCGGGGAGCGAAGCGGTTGCCTTTCTTCAATGGGCGGTCAGGGCGCGGGTCGTCCTGAAAGGTAAGCTGGTTGGCCGGAGACGGTAGGCACGAGGGGCAAGCCTGCGCCGCCCCCGGTGCCGTCAGCGGCTCCGGCCAACGAGCGGAACAAAAGCGCGGGTGCGCCATGTGGGAACGGAAGGCGTTCACAGGCCGATTCCGCGTTTCTGCGATTGCCCAGGCCGTGGCTTTAAAAGCTCCTGCTGGCTTTGAGGGAGAGGGCCGCGTGGGGTCTGAATCCCGCTCGGGATGGTCGGCGACTGGGCAACCTTCGATTCCTCCTGAACGGGTTTCGCCGGTTCGCTGACGGCCTCGGCCTGGCTCGGCTTGGGCCGGAGATAGAAGCCAATGGGCTGTTCTCCCAAGATCAAACCGGCTTCGCGGGCGGCTTCCACCTCGGCCCGGCTCATTACAGCGGTAAGCTTGTGAAAGGGAATGGTGCGGGTGAAGTCATCCCCGCCGTTGCCCCAATTATCCAGCACGGTCACGGAAACCTTGTTGACCTTCTGAATGGTTGACCAACCACCGCGAGGCGATGCCCAACACTTGCAGGCCCCGCCAATTTCCGGCGCATTTTTGTCGGCCACGATGCCGCCATCCGCCGTGAGCATGGCCCGCTCGTAGGCAAGCCGATTGCCGTAATGCTCCAGCCAGCGGTCGGCCCACGCGACGGTTTTTTCATGGCTCTGAATGGCCCTCGCCGTGATGTCTTCAACCTTCGGCTGCGGCTCGTAGCGGCCTTGCGTGGCGTCCCAAAGGCTAATTCCTCCCGGTCTGGCCTCCGTGGGGCCGGAGAAATACCGGTGGTCGTAATTGGCGATATTGGCCGCCTCCTGCATGGTCAAACCCGGCTTGCTCCATGCCTTTATGAACCGTTCGGATTCGGTTTTCGTGCGTTGCTTCTTGCGCTGCTCGGCTTCGAGCTTCTTGATCCGGCGGGCGCGAACGTCGGGGCGCTCCTTGTATTTTGCATCCTGAATCGCGGCCTCGGCGCGCTGCGTCCAGTATTTCGACGTATCCCACATTTTGATGCTCTTGCGCATTCCGTCGCCGATGCGCTCGGCGTCTCTCCGGGCGCGCTTCTCGCTGTGGTGGCCGATGAGGATAGGCTGGCCAAAGGGGATGTGTTCCACGATGGCATCCACGCTTTTACGGGCTTGCTCGGCGTCCTTGGCCCGGTTCTCGCTGTAAGTGTCAAACCGTTCGGCCCGTTCCTTGGCACGTTGGGAAAGGGATTTGTCCTCGTCGGCGAGATCGCCGCAAAGCTCCATGAGCAAGTCGGCCCGCTGCGGCGTCCACATGGGCGCGACAAAAAGCTGCTGCCGGGGTGCCCATGAAAAGCCAGCGGCTTTCAGCCGGGAATAGGTCTCAGAATCGAGCCGGGCGCTGGAATACAGGCGCAGCTTATTATCTTCGGGGGAATAGGTGGCGGTGAGTTCCATGATGTTTTTTGGGGTTGTTCCGGTGGCAGGGGGTTACAGATGGAGGCAAGGCCGCTGTTGCGTGGGGGTGACGCGCGCGGCGCGGACAGAGGCGACAAGATCGGCATTCCAGTCGTTACCCCGGGGACATTCGGACGAAATTTTGAAGCCGGACCAGTCAACCGTGCTGTCCCATGCCCTTTGCCAACCGAGTTCGCCGGCGTCGTCGTTATTCAACGCGACAATGAAGTTTTGGCGGCGCTCGCATGTGTGCGCCATCAACTCATCTGATACGAAGGAACCGGCACAACTGACGACGGCGAGCCGGTCATGCCTGCTCGCAAACAGCGTATGATAACTCAGGGCTTCAATCGGGGATTCAACGGCAACGACCGTCTCCGCGTTGGCAAGGTCGCCCAAGGCGAACCATGCCGTGAGCTTGTTGCCAAGGCAGGGCCGGAAGCTGGATTCGTGCCGGGTATCCCGCAACGTCGCCCCCTCTACCTTGCCGTGCGGGGTGCGGTGAAGAAAGACAATGCCCGGATTTGGAAGGTGATTGTTGGCGTAGATCGAACCGCGTCCGTGCAATTCGTCCACGATGGCCGGTTCGATTTTCCGGGTTTCGACAAGGTAGTCGCGGGCTATCGGCCAGTTTCCAGGGCTTGGAACAGCGTATTGGGCGGCCAGTTCTTCAAACGGCCTGCGCCTGCTGGCTGGATTCCTGTTTGGAGGGAAAACCAATCCCGCCCCGGTCGGGCGGAAGCCTTCGGCCAAAACGTGGCAGGTGGTTTGAAAATCCCCGCCGCAAAGGTGCATTTGCAGGTCAATCGCGCCTGCGCCGCCCGTGCCGATTTTGTTGTCGAACCACTTGTTGCCGGTGACAACGATATTGTGACGGTCGCTCCGGGCGCGGAAGCTGACGCCTTCCTGCCGGATTTTGAAGCCGTGCCAGCGGAGCAATTCCCGCAGGGGAATGCCGCGCACTTGGTCGGCGGTCTGCTGAGTCGTGGCGCTCATGTTACCAGCCAATGCTGTGGCAGAAGTCGGATACCAGTTCGTCCACGACGGCTTGCGGGGCGCCGATAGTTGCGCCGAGTTGTTCAAGGGTGGCCGCGCCGAGAAGATCGGCCCGGACGCAATACAGGACCACGGAAGCCCGGAGTCCCTTTTGCTCAACCGTGGTAGCTTCGGCAACCCAACCGAATGTGCGGCTCAGAACTTCACAAATGCGTTGGAGCTGGTCTTCTGGAGTCGGAAGGGGTTCGAGAAAATCGACCGGATGGCGGCGGTCGGAGTGGCGGATGTCATTGTCGAGGGTGGCATGTGCTTTCATGCCGCGACATTCGCACGGAAATTCGCGGCCCTAGCCCCGAGTCCGGGGCAATTTTGCCGCCTCTTTTCGGGGGGAAACGAGGATTCCCTATATGGGGAGCCTACCTTGCACCGTGTGGATTTGTGGAAGCGAGCCGCGCTGCCCGCTGCTCAATCACCCTCGACAGCTTTCACGATTTTTTCAGAAGGTGATGGCTTTGGAAGAAAAAGGCTGACGCCCAAATTTCGATATTGCTCTTCCCTTTCAGGCTCCATGAACGCGGAACTGACAATGATTTTCGGAATGGAACGGGTATTTTGGAGCGCACGAATCAACTCCAAGCCCCCCATGCGGGGCATGTCATTGTCTGTGACGAGCACGTCATACGAAGCTCTTGTAATCTCCTGCAAGGCTGCCTGCCCATTGTCGCAGCACGTCACGGAATGCCCTCTACCGGAGAGCAATTCAGATAACCTTTCTTGGTCATCCAGGCTGTCTTCTGCGCAAATGATACGGAGTTTTTTTGACGGCGCGGAAACTGGCTCGGGGGAAATCTCCTCGCTGGATTCATCGGTTTCCATTTCTGAAAGCCGCAGATCAAGCATCCTTTCCTTCCAGTCGATTACGAAAGGCACGATCTCAGTAATCCGTGCAAGGCCCCCGATCACGAACCTGATACGCCCTGCGTCGCTGTCCCAAATTTCTATCGCATGGTCTTCGGAGGGAACGGAAACGGTCAATGCCCTGGCTGTTATCGCCTGTTCCAACTTACCGGCATTTTCCGCGAGAATCCGTCTGACGAGGGCGGCCAGTTCCGAAGGCGGCGACGGTTTGGCGAGCCGGTCGATCGGAAGTAACAGATTGGTGCCCATTGGGAGTTCTCCTGCGCCAGAGTAGATAAATCGGCTCTGTGAGCAATAGAAATCGTCCATAAATATGGACGGCATTCCCGGTATGGATTGGCCGTGTCCAATCCCATCGCCAAATCGTTATCTGAAAACTTGCGGAGGCGGCGCGGGGAACTGAGTTATGCACAATTTGCGCTGAAACTCGGCGTGTCAAAATCCCTTGCCCACAAGCTGGAAACCTCGGGTGAAGGGGTCACGCTGGCTACCGTCTATAAAATCGCCTGCGCCTTGGGGTGCAGCGTCGAGGCCCTTCTTGGCGAGGAAGCCGTGCGGCAAAAGCGGTCTCGCCGGGGATAGCGAACCGCTTAAAGAAGGGACTCTTTTAGAGCCGATGGTTCTCAGCGTCAGAAATGACGTAGGCACTGATGGCTTTCAGGGCATCATCGAGAGTAACGTCGATATGACATTCTTTCGTCAACGCGAGAAATGGCGCGCTCCAAAAATCGGGCGGCTCCGGCAACGAATCTGGCAGTGAGTGCGTCCCGCGAACGCCAAACGTCGTTTCAATCGCTTGTTTGAGCACGGTCTTATCCATCGTTCCCATTCGAGCCAGAAGAACCATATCCACCAAATCCTTCACCCGGCTATTGGGGGACTCGGGACGTGGGAGCGTGTAGGCGTGTAGCTTTTCCGCGAATTGCTGTTCCTTGGAAATCGCCAAGAATTTCGGGGAGGCGATACCGGCAAACCCGAGCCAGTCGCGACCTTCGATCAATTCCGTTGGCGGAATGACGGCATCGCCCATTCCGACATCGAGATGGAATTTAGTGAACATCCGGCCCGCAAGGGACGCCACGACCGGATACCGAGCGCCACCTTGCGGAGCGGCCTTCAAATCCATCTGCGGAGCGGCAATCGCAAACTCAAAAAAGTCTGCCAAGTCAGCCCGTGCGCTGTCCTGCAATCGTTTCAGAACCTCGCCGCCAAATTCTGCCACCGCCCCAGCGGGCAAGGAAATGTCGATGTCTTTGGTTGTGCGGGCTGCCCGCATGCGCAACTCCATCGCGTAGCCGCCCTTCAAGAGCCATGGCGCGTTGCGTTCGGCGAAAAACCGGGCCAGCAGCCGGTCAAAGGAAACCTGCCGCCGCAAACGCTGCAAATCGGCTCCTTCGGCGGTCGAGATCGCCTTAAGCCGGGTTTCCAGTGCCACGCGAAAGGCGGCAGCGGTAGCGTATTGGCGGGGCTTTTCGTTCATGCCGCCTTGAGACGCTTGCGATTGGAGCGAAGAAAATTCGGCAGCCTGTCGCGGTAGTGTTCGACATCCGTTTCCGTGATGAGACCCCGCGCCTTGGCCTCGGAAAAGGCTTGGGAAAGAAGGTCTGTGGAAACGTCCTGGCCGACATCGACAATGGCGCGAATCGGGCGGGTGACGCGATAGCCCTCCCGTTCCTCCACTTCATCGCGGGAAAGATCGCCATAGTGCAGCGCCAGAATGGAAGGTATCTCCGCGCTACGACGAAAATGGCGCGGCACGGTCATGTGCAGCTTGGACGGCATGAGGTCGGAAAGATCGTAAATGCTCAGAGCCGTTTGGTGCGAATAAACCCCTTGGGCGTCATCTGCGCGATTGCGCGACCAAAGCGACCAGAGAATGAGGTCGCCGCGGTCCGGCATCGGGAATTGTGCGAGGCGGTAAATGCCGCGATGCTCGCGCTGCCAGTTTCCGACGCGGACATGGTAATCGTGATGGGCGCGGTCAAAGCCTGCTTCCTCTGCCTGCTTTGCCGTAAAAAATCCTCCTTGGCCTTCTGCGATGGCAAAAAGCCGGGCTTGAGACTCCTTGGAAGAGCGTTTCACGATAAAAAACACTCTATCATGCTAGCCTTCCAATCAACACAAATATCACAATTATTGTGGTATTTGTGCAGGCGCTCGTAGCGTCAGAAAGGAAATGGCGCTCGTATGTATCGCCTGAAGGAATCCCTCGGGCGGAAGCCCCAAAAGCCCAAATCGGCGAAAACCGCTCGGAAAACCCGCGCCAAGAAAAAGGCGTAACCCTCGAATCTTCCGGGGAGCCGTTTTCTACCCGCCCTCAAAGCGAGAGGAAACCCCTTCAAAAAGTCGCTGGATTGGGCCGTTTTGGGTAACAATGGGTAACAGCGGAACCAGCTTTTTCCATCATTTTCCATACCCGGCATTCTGACAACAAAAAGCCCGCAGAGCTTGTGTTTATCAGGCTTTGCGGGCGAAAAGAGAGTCTATAAAACTGGTGCGCGATACAGGGTTCGAACCTGCGACTTCCTGCGTGTGAAGCAGGCGCTCTACCACTGAGCTAATCGCGCGAAAGGGAGGGTGATTAAAGCAGACCCCTGGCGGATTTCAAGCGCGGGATTTCATTTTTCCTCCCCGTATCCGCGCCGGGCCGCTGTTTAGCGACGCTTGCGGGAGGCGCCGAAGCGCATGCCCTTGTGCGTGCGAACTCCCTTGGCTCCCTTGAGGGCGGCGGCCACGGAATCTTCGTTGAAGATGGCCGAGAAGACGTAATCGAAGTTTTCCAGTTTCTGGCGCTGGATCTTCTGGTCGATGAAGCGCTCGATGTCCTTCACGTGGGGCAGCTCCTCCGCCGTCATGATGGTAAACGCGTCACCAATGCTCTGGGCGCGGCCGGTGCGGCCGATGCGGTGCACGTAGTCCTCGGGATGCTGCGGCACGTCGTAGTTGATGACGTGCGAAACGCCCGCGATATCGATGCCTCGCGCCGCGATGTCGGTGGCTACCATGACCGAGTAGCGGCCAGCCTTGAACCCCTCCAGGGCGTCGATGCGCTCCTGCTGGGTGCGATTGGAGTGAAGAACGGCCACGGAATGCTTCTCCGTCTTCAGCTTGCGGGCGATGCGATCCGCCCCTTCTTTCGTGCGGCTGAAGATCAGGACGCTTTCAAAGTCCGTGCGTTCCAGCAGAGCGAGGAGCAGGTCAAATTTCTGCGTGGCGGCGACAGGATAGAGGGCATGGCTCACCGTCTCGGCGGGCGAGCGGCGGGCGCCGATCTCGATCTTCTCCGGATCGCGGAGGCACCACGAGGCCAGACGACCGATTTCCTCCGGCACGGTGGCCGAGAAGAGCAGCGTCTGGCGTTCCTTCGGGCACTTTTCCACGATGCGGCGCACATCAGGCAGGAAGCCCATGTCGAGCATGCGGTCGACCTCGTCGAGAACGAGGATTTCGAGCTTGGAAAGATTGATGGTCTTTTGCTCGATATGGTCGAGCAGGCGGCCCGGTGTGGCGGCGACGACATCGCAGCCCTTCAGGAGCGTATCCTTCTGCTTCCCATAGCCCACGCCGCCAAAAAGCAGCGCGATCTCAAGGTGCATGAAACGGGAGAAATCGCGGAAAGCCGTCTCGACCTGCATGGCGAGCTCACGAGTCGGCTCGAGAATGAGACAGCGGGGAAACTCCTGCGGAGAATCCAGCTTGGAGAGGATCGGCAGGCCAAAGGCGGCGGTCTTGCCGGTGCCGGTTTGTGCGGAAGCGATCAGGTCCTTTCCAGAGAGAATAACGGGAATGGCTTGGAGCTGAATGGGTGATGGGTCGACATATCCCATGCGCTGTACGCCGTGGACAACAGCATCGGAGAGTCCCAAATCTTGGAAAGACATGATCCGGCCAGCCTAACGTCTTCCCGCCCCCCTAGGCAAGAGCCTCGCTCAAGATAACGTCTCAATCGCCCCCGAGAGAAACAATTCTCTTGCCAGTATCGTGATTTTACACGATAAACGCTTTCTGTGGTAGCGACCAGCATCTCCATCCTCGCCGACCCGGCTCAATCCGAGGCCTCCCGCGCCAGTTGTGCGATGGCCAAGGGCAACTCGAGGTCCT
This sequence comes from Verrucomicrobiota bacterium, assembly GCA_017305195.1. Lineage (GTDB taxonomy): Bacteria > Verrucomicrobiota > Verrucomicrobiia > Chthoniobacterales > Terrimicrobiaceae > Terrimicrobium. Next base: position 10,669 of record JAFKMU010000071.1, read on the forward strand.
CGCGTCATCCGGCTTTTTTACCCGTGAATATCGACGAAAAACCTGCGCGCCCATCGAGCAAAGGAGTTCGCTCGGTGCTCCAGAACCTGGCTCACCTGACCCGGCAAAGTTTTGCCGCGCTCAAGGAGAAACCACCGGAACCCAAAAGCAAACCCGCGAAACCTACTCCCCTCTCCCGCCCCCAGCAGCTCGACCTTTTTGCCGATCATGCGTCGGCAACCCCGCCAGCCCGCTAGAGCTGGCTAAAAGATCTGCTCTGGAGTTCAGACGATTTCCCAGAAGGGAGCGGAAACGACATGCCTCGGGCAATCGATTCGTCATGCCGATCTGCGACAAGGCACTCGGCGGAAGTTTTCGCCGCTCAGCCCCGGGGCAAAAAAAACAGGCTGCGCAACTCTCGGTCGCGCAGCCTGTGGTGATTGGAATATCTGGTGATTACAGATTCTTCAGGAAGCTCTTGAGCATCCAGAGAGTCTTCTCATGAGTCTGGATGCGACCGATGGCCAGATCCTGGGTCTCCAGGTCCTCCACAGCGCCAGCGCTGTCGCGCACCGCCTTGGCCGCGGCCACGACGAGTTCGTGCGACTCGATGAGATGAGCGACGTAGTCCTTGGCCGGGATCTGCTCGATGCCGATCTCGGAGACACTGGACAGGCTGGCAAGCGTGCGCAGCCCGCCGGGAGCCAGCACGTCGAGCGCGCGCAGGCGTTCGGCGATCTCGTCCACCGCCTCGAAGAGCTCTTCATACTGGGTCTGAAAAGCCGTGTGCAACTGGAAGAAGGCCGGGCCCTCGACATTCCAGTGAGCGACGTGAGTTTGCCCCATCAGCGCGTAGCTGTCCGCGAGGAGGGTTTTCAGGTTATTGGCGACCGCAGTCGCCTCCGACTTTGAGATGGTTTCCGTACTCATGGCGTGTGTTACCTCGGTAATCGAAGCTAGGGCAACAAGCGCGCTTGCGCAAGGGACGAGCCGTGCCAGTGTAAAGGCAGACCCATGAGCAAAACCCTCTGTGACTGGTCCAAGCACGACATCGAGCGACACCCGGAAAAGCTCGCGGAGCTTGTGCTGGAGCCGCATTTCTACTGCCGCAAATGCGCGAGAGCGGCCAATACATCCAAGGTGCTTTGCAAGCCGCGCAAGCTGCCAAAAAAGGAAGAGTCGACAGGACCCGTGATCGAAAATGATGGCGCGGAATAGCTCCCGGTACGTATATCACAGGCCATCGCCGTTATGACTCCCGACATTTTGCTCAAAGATACGCACAACATTCTCCGCTGGGTCGTCCTCCTCACCTGTGCCTGGGCGCTGCTCAGGCTGTGGAGCGGGGTGAGGGGCAACAGCGAGTGGACGAAATCCGACCGCATGTGCGGCCTCGTCTTCACCAGCTTCCTCAATCTCCAGGTGCTCCTCGGCATCGTCCTGTATGCGACCAGCCCCGTGACCAAGGCGGCGATGGCCAACTTTGGCGCGGCCATGAAGGACCCCTATCTCCGATTTTTTGCGGTGGAGCACCCGACCGCCATGCTGCTGGCCGCCATCATCGCGCAGGTCGGCTATTCCCGGGCCAAGCGAGCAGCGAGCGACCGTGCTCGCTTCCTGAACTCGGCGATCGCCTACACCATCGCGGCCGTGCTCATCGTGCTCTCGATCCCGTGGCCATTTACGTTCCTGAAGTACGCCCGCCCGCTTCTCCCGGCTTTCGGCCAGTCGTAAAAATCCCGGCCTGGGAAATTCGCAGGCCGCCCTTGATTTCAGGCGGGCTCGTCGTACGTTCGATCCTGCAACATCCATGAAAACACGTTCACTCCTCGCAGTGGCATTGGTCGGTTTGGCAATTTCCGCCGGAACATCAATGGCAGGAGGTGGATGGGGGCCGGGCTATTGTCCGCCGCCGAATTGTGGTCCGAGGTGGGGAAGCTCCTCCGCTTCGTTTGGCTTCACGGTCGGAGTACCGATCACACCGGTCTACCGCCGGGTTTACTACCAGCCCGCGCCGGTCATCTATCAGCCGGCTCCGGTCGTAGTCACGCCAGCCCCGAGCTATTACGGGCCCAATGCCCTCGTGGCCGCACAATCCCGGCTCTACCGCCTGGGGTATTACCGCGGGACGGTCGATGGGGAGTTTGGTCCGCAAACCAGCAAGGCGATCCAGCACTATCAGGTCGACTACGGCCTGCCGGTCACCGGTCGCCTCGACAGGCGCACGCTGGCCAGCCTTGGCATTTAGCGCCCTGGGGCGGATCGCCTGAGATTCGTCGCGAAAATCCTTTGACCCGACGCCCTGTCTTCGCGGAGGCTGGGCGTTTCTCATGCTCAACTGGATCTGGCTAGGCCTCGTCGTTCTCGCTGTCGCATTGGGAGCGCTCACCGGCCAACTCGATGCGGTGACCAATGCCGCCTTTACCGCCTGCAAAACGGCGGTGATGGACCTCGCCCTGCCCCTGGCCGGGATCATGGCCTTCTGGCTTGGTATGATGCGCATCGCAGAAAAGGCCGGACTCGTGGCCATACTGGCCCGGGCTCTCCGGCCCATCATGCGCCGCCTGTTTCCCGAAGTCCCTCAGGACCACCCGGCCATGGGCTCAATGGTGATGAACATGGCCGCCAACATGCTCGGCCTGAGCAATGCCGCCACTCCCCTCGGCCTTCGCGCCATGCAGGACCTGGAGAAACTCAATCCCCGGCCCGGCACCGCGACCAATGCGATGTGTACTTTTCTCGCGGTCAATACGAGCTCGATCCAGCTCGTCCCGGCGACCACGGTGGCGCTGCTCGCCGCAGCCGGGTCCCGCGAGCCCACGGCGATCATCGGCACATCCTTCATCGCGACGCTCTGCTCCACCGCCGTGGCCATCATCGTCGTGAAGTTTTTCGAAAAGCTTCCCATGTTTGCCCTGCCCCGGGCATCCGCCCCCGCGCCATCCCCCGACGGTTTGGAGGCTGGTCCGGACGAAACCGGCTCCACCCTGCCGAACCCCACGACGCCGCTGCAAGGCTGGGCGCAAGGCCTCCTCGCGGTGGTGGCATGTTTGTTTGCGGCCGTTTTCGTCCTCATGGCGTTTTTCCCGGAGCACTTTCAGTTTTTCGTCAATCGTGTCCGCGGCGTCCTTTCGTTCACGGGCGCGTATTCCATGGGCGAAGCATGGCTGTCCAAGCCCTGGTATGAGCGCGGCATCGCCACCATCTCGCTGCTCGCCATCCCACTGATCGTGGTTGTCTTCCCTCTTTATGCCGCCGGGCGGCGGGTGCCGGTGTACGAGGAGTTTGTCGAGGGCGCCAAGGAGGGCTTTCAGGTGGCGATTCGCATCATTCCCTATCTGGTGGCGATTCTTGTCGCCGTCGGCATGTTCCGCGCCGCCGGAGGGATCGATCTGCTCTCGCGCCCGCTCGCCCTGCTTTTAACTCCGCTTGGCCTCCCCTCCGAGCTGCTCCCGATGATCTTCATGCGTCCGCTCAGCGGCAGCGGCACGACGGCTTTGTTTGCCGAGTTGATCAAGCAGTACGGCCCCGACAGCATGATCGCGCGCATGGGCGGCACGATCATGGGAAGCACAGAAACGACGTTCTATGTGCTGGCGGTGTATTTTGGATCGGTGGCCATCCGCCGCACGCGCCATGCCGTCGCGGCAGGCCTCACAGCCGACCTGGCCGGGGTGATCGCCGCAGTGATCATCTGCAACATCGTCTTTCGCTAAGATTAGGCATGGGAACGCAATTCGTTTCCCTGCTGCAAATCGTGGCGCCGGTGTTTGTCGTCATGGTTGTCGGCTATGCCGTGCGCAAACTCGGCATCCTCTCCGCCGAGGCCGACCGTTCCTTGATCCGCACCACCGTCACCGTGCTGGCCCCTTGCCTGGCGCTCGACTCGATCATCGGCAACGAAGCCCTGCGATCCCCGGCCAACTGGCTCATCCCGCCTCTGGCCGGTGTCGGCACCGTGGCATTAGGCATCCTCGTGGCCCGCGTCTTCGCCAGCCTGCTGCCAAAATCCAACCCGATGGTGCGGAGGACCTTTGTCTTCACCACCTCGGTGCAAAACTACGCTTACATCCCGCTGCCCCTTTGCCTCGCACTGTTCGGCAAGGAAACCCTGGGCGTATTGTTCGCGCTCGTGCTCGGCGTCGAACTTTCCTTCTGGAGCATCGCGCTCTGGCAGCTTACGCAAGGCGCGGAAAAGCGGGACTGGCGGCAAGCCCTCAACCCGCAGGTCATCACCATCCCCTCCGCGATGATCCTGAACGCCCTCGGGGCCGATCACTGGATCCCGGCAGCCGTTGACTCCACCTTTCATCTGCTCGGAGTCTGCGCCGTCCCGCTGGGCCTGCTCATGAGCGGAGCGCTCATCGCCGATCACATTAACTTTCCCGCTCTCCGGCGCGGGTCCCGCACGATCCTCCTGGCCACGCTGGCGCGCGTCGTCACGCTGCCGCTCCTCATCATGGTGATCGCCGCGCTGGGGCCCTTTGACAAAGACCTGAAGGTCATCCTGGTGATTCAGGCCGCCATGCCCGCCGCCATATTTCCCATCGTAGTCACGAAAGTTCACGATGGAGACGTGCCCACGGCATTGCAGGTGGTGCTTGGCACGTCGCTGGTCGGTCTGCTGGCCATTCCGTTGTGGATCAGCTTTGGCCTGCATTTGGTTCGAGGACACTAATCCCCGTCGCCAAGGGAAAAGAATCTCAGCGCCCGCAAGGGAGTCCAGGACGCCACGGCGGCCAGGAAACCCGAACCGGGCGAGAATATCGATAGATACACCGCCCTACCGCGATAGCTTCCCGATATCCGCCCGTCTTTCCATAGGATTCGCGCGTCTCTCAGTCCATGGTAAATCCCGTCGCCGGAAAGTTTGACCGTCGCCTCCTTGCACACCCAATATTTTAGGAATGCCCGGTGCTCATCTCCGTGACGGTCGCCAAGCACCGCCGCCCGCTCTTCCTCATGGAAAAACTTGGAGGCAAGCTCCTCTGCTTTCACTTTTCTATCGATGGATTCCACATCGAGCCCAACCGGTTCACGCCCCACCCCTAAGAGTATCTGATCCTTCGTATGCGATAGGTTGAATTGCGGCCCGCCAGCGAGAAACGGCTTCCCCCGTCCCTCTCGTTCAAAAGTTAGAACAGAGGGTAAAACACCCGTATACCGGCCTAGAATGCGACGCACGCCGATGCGGGAACTGAGTTCATGCTGCCTCGCTAACGGGTTGTTAATAGCCTCGCAGCGCAGCAACTCCGCTTCCGGAAGATCAGATTTATTCCGAAGATTAGGAAAAATTTTCCAGACATCCATGTCTCCGCCCGCTTCCCGGAAGGCGCTCGAGTTCTCATTCCATGCGGCTATTTGGATGTTTTCCATTTTGGACTAGTTATTTTTCTTGCACTGGACAAACCAGCTAATTAAGGCACTTTCCCCTTATGGCAATATCTCAACTCAGCACTTCGGTTCTTAAGACCATCTTGAAGCTGACGGAGCAGCGGGAGTCCCTGCTCGGTGAAATCACAAAAATCGAAACCCAGATCGAAGCGCTCTACGCTGGCGGAGCTGTGTCGGCCAAGGCGACCCGCGGCCGCGGCGCCAAGACCGCTAAAGCCTCGGGCAGCAAGTCTTCCGGCCGTCGCGGCGCTCTCAAGGAGGCCATCCTCGCCGCCCTGAAGGCTTCCGGCGACAAAGGCATCAGCGTGAAGGAACTTTCCGAGAAGCTCGGCGTCAAGGCCCAGAATGTTCACGTCTGGTTCAGCAGCACCGGTCGCAAGCTCGGCACGATCCAGAAGCTCTCCGCGGGACGCTATCGCCTGAAGGCCTAGTCCGGGTCCAGGTCTCAAATTCAGATCCCAACCGAGGCGGCGGCGCGAAAGCCTGCCGCCTCTTTCTTTTCATAATAGGCCAGCGCATCCGCCACTCCGTCGGCGTAGTTGCGCACCGCCACGAAACCGCCGGAGAGCCGCACCCTGTGCTTCACCGCCTCGATGGCATTGGCCGGACAGGCCGTGTGGGAGGCATGGCGGCCATCGAGCATGGAGATATCATTGTAATGGTCTCCTGCCGCCAGCACATTTATTGCCTCCACACCCTCCAGTCGGCACAGCTCTCCTAGGGCGGAACCCTTATGGTAATCGCGGTGGCAGAAGCGCAGGTAAACCGTGTTGCGCTGATAGGAAAAATCAACAAAATCCGCCGATATCAAATCGACTTCCTTGAGGAAGGCCTCCATTAGCTCCTCGGTGCGGGTCACGAAACCAACCAGTCTTCCCTCTTCCCAGATCATCTCGATGCCGCCCCGCTTCTCCGCGCGGTCGGCGATGAGAAAATAAAGTTCCTCCGTCAGGGCATAAAGCTCCTCATGCCTCTGGCGGCAGGTTTCGTTCCAATGCCCGTGCGCCTCCCATTGTCCATCCTCCGTCCGCCGGAAGACCTCGCGCTCGCAGGTGAGGAGAAAATCGGGCTGGACCGGCGGGGCGAACCTCTTCAGCCCCTGGACCGCGTGCTCCAGGCTGCGCCCGGTATTGATGGCCCACTGGCCGCCAAGAGCCCGATGCTCCGTGATGGCCCGGCCAAAGTCGGGCGAGCAGCGCCCGTCGGAATCAAACCCGATCAGGGTGCCGTCAAAGTCTGTGCTCAGGAGTCGGATGTTGGGCATGGCGCGATACAGTAAAAGTGCTTCCGCGCGGAGGCAAGGGCGTGTTCGAAATCCGCAAACGCCCGGCTCTTGGCGAATTCCCCTCCCTGCGATATGGTCCTGCCATGAAATCCGCCTACGAACTCGCCATGAGCCGCCTGGAAAAGGAAGCCCCGATTCAGAAACTCACCGACGATCAAAAACGGCAGATCGCCGAGGTGGACTCGGAAATCAACGCCAAGATCGCGGAAAAGAAAGTTTTTCTGGAGGGTGAAATCGCAAAGTCCGCCGGGGATTCCCTCGCCCAGGATGAACTGCGCCGCCAGCTCGCCTCGGAACTCGCCCGCCTGGAGGAAAAGCGGGACGAGCGCAAGGACCGCATCCGCCGCTCCGCCTAAGGTCGCTCCACAACGCCCCGGTATTTCCTGCCACTGCCGCAGGAACCCAGCAATTTTGCCGGTCGCCGGGGCGTTTATTGACTTCAGCCGGCGGGTTTATCCTGTATTGCCTGACTCAGCCTCCGGTCGCTCGCGCGCAGTGCAGCCCCTCGTGGAACCGCCCGTTTTCCCCTACCCCCATCGGATCAGGAAAGCGGGCACCCCTCATTTATTGAGTCTCAATCTTATTTAAGAAATGCATTTACGCTCATTCTAAAGTAAGTTTCAGAAGGTCTTGTCGCAGAACTGAATTGACGAAACCGGATGCGGCGTTACGATGCCTTGCGGTATCCGTCCCTATCATGCCATACGCCGACAAAGAATACGGCAAAGCGTACTACCGTAAAAAGTACGCCGAAAAGTACCGCTCCAGCCCCACCTTTCGCAAGGCGGAGGCCGCTAGAAAAAGTGAGTGGTATCATCGAGACATCGAAGCCCAACGCGAACGCGTGCGCCTGCAGGTAGCAGCCTGGCGCGCCCGGCACAAAGCTGAGCAGGAAGCGCCCAAGCGCTCCGGCAAAGCCGCAGCCAAGGGTGCCAAGCGACCCGCTCCCGCCCGACCGACCCGTCCTGTCGCCAAGACAGCGGCCAAGCCGGCACTGCGGAAGCCCCTGCGCCCCGCCGTCAAGGCGCCCGCCAAGGGAAAAGCCAAGACCGCTCCCGTCCGCAAGCCAGCGAAGGCCCTGCCTAAAGCCAAGGCGAAGCCCGTTGCCCGTCGCAAGGCGGCTCCGGCCCCAGCCCGCAAGAAGGCCAAGGCCCCGGTGCGCGGAAAGAAGCGCTAGCTCGACTTCCTCCCCCCGACATATCTTTCCCGTTCGCCATGGCAGCTCCCTTGGAGTTGCTATGGCAGGCGGACATCGACCGGCCTCGAGATCGACGAGTCAAACGCCAGATACTCGATAGGCCGGAATCCAAACGCTGCTGCGATCAGGCTGCCCGGAAAGGATTCTATCTTGTTCCGGTAATCCCGGATGTTTCCGTTATAAAATCGCCGTGCCGCCTGGATGCGGTTTTCCGTAGTCGCCAGTTCTTTCTGGAGCCGGAGGAAAGCCTCGTCTGCCTTCAGCGCAGGATACGACTCCGCCAGCACGATCAGGCGACCGAGCGCCGAGGACAGCCGTGATTCATCTCCGGTTTGCCCCGGCTCGTGCGGCGTCATGCACTCCGACCGGATCTGGACGATGCGATCGAGCACCTCGCGCTCGTGCTGCGCATAGCCGCGCACAACCTGCACCAGATTGGGAATCAGGTCGTGGCGTCTCTTGAGCTCCGTATCGATATCGCTCCACGACTCCGCGATATGGTTTCGCAGGGTGATCAGTCCGTTGTACTGCACCAGCACGTAGATGGCGGCGAGTCCGGTGATCGCCAGCAGGGTCCATAAGGGCATTGCGTTCATGCGGAGATTCCTTCCAGGTAGTCAGGCCAGAGACGCCGGAAACGCGTCAGCAGGATGAGATTGGCGGGGATCTCAAGCTTATCCAGCCCGGATTCCTGGACTATCGCCATCTCGTTTCCTTCGATTTCGATGTCCGCATACGGGTGACTCAGCAGAAACTCGATGGCGGCGGGATGACAGATATCGTAGGCAAATTTCTTGTCTTTCGAGCGGACACAATACTTGCGGGAAAACTCCGCTGATTCGAAATCGATGTCATCGTAGCCCAGAGCCTGAGCCACCTTGGAAAAAAAACCCTCGGGTCGAATGGTCAATTCGGGCGCCGGACCCGGCACCTTGGTCAAAAACACGCTCAAATAATAGTGATGCACGGTCCGACCGCCCTTCGAAGTCGTGGAGCTGGTCTCGTAGTGATACTCAAAAAACATCACCGGCAATCCATCGTAGGTTCCGCGGAAAACATGCTGGACATAGCGGTTATCGCCCTTGTCGAGCTGGTTCAAAAAGAAATACCGCTCCGGCAGGCTATAGTTGCGACCTGGAGCATATGTAAGACCCATTTCGTCGGCCAGGGCCTGAAACGCTTCCTGGCGCTTTTTCTCCCTCCATATCCCGATGCCCAGGATCGCCAGGAAAACCACTGCCAGGGCGATGATGATAATGACGCCGCTGCTATCCATGCTGCCCTGCAACCAAGACAATTCCGGCAAACAATGTCGAGCCGCAATGCCGTTTCGAGATTTGTAAGATTTTCGCAATGTTCCGCTTGTCAACTTACGCGCTACTCCCTAGATTCCTCCCTTCCCAAGGCTGGGTAGCTCAGTTGGTAGAGCAGAGGACTGAAAATCCTCGTGTCGGGGGTTCGATTCCCTCTCCAGCCACCTCTTTTAAAAACCCGCAGAGCCCGATAAATAAAGGCTCTGCGGGTTTTTCTTTGAAATTGAGCGTTCTCACAGGAAACAGATGGAAAGAACGGGAAAGGGTTTGAATTTGTCCGCCCATTGTCCGCCCGAATTCAGATGGTCGCTCGCGCAATGGAACATCTGTCGGGATGAGGAAACTTTTCTGGTCCAAACAGGGCATTTTGAGTTCTCTGGCGCGATTGTCGTTGCAGGATAACATCGTCGCAGGCGCGGCGCTCCCCTGTCGGTCGTGCCATGCGCTGACTCTACAACGCCCGGTAGAAATTCCAGCCCAAGGGCCAGGGTATCCTCGGCGACCCGAAACAGAGCTGGTCGAACGTATCCTGTTGCCTGTCGCGATAATTGCGGGGGATTTTGGCGAGATAAAGTGTGGGAATGAGGGGTGTTTTTTCGCGATAGGGACGGAGTTTTTCGATTTGTAGGCGGGAGTTGAGGGCAAAGAGGCGGGCTCGGCGGGAGGCCGACAGGCCTCGGGCGGAGCCCGCTTGGGATTTAAGGTTGGGTGATTTTCGCGTTGGCGGCGGGGACCTGGCGCAGGGCGGTGTGGATGTGGTCGGCTTCGATGGTGAGCGTGTTTTGGCGGGCGGCGCAAAGCCAGGCGGCTTGGGCCAGAAGGCCTAAGGTTCGGGGGTTGCCTTCGCTGGCTTCAGCCAGCAGATCGACGGCGGCGGGGGCGAAGATGTCGCGGTCAAGTCCGGCGCGGGAGACGTGCCAGTCGAGGTAGGCGGCGATGTCTTCGCGGGGCAACGGAGCCAGGGAAGTGGCTGCACTGATGCGCGAGAACAGGGCACGCTGGACGCTCAACCGCAGGCTGCCCAGCAGGTAGTCGTCGCCGAGAAGGACGAGGGCAAAGGCGCTGCGTTGACGGCCACCAAGACCGAGCAGCAAGCGCAGTTCCTCGAGGGCCGGGCCGGGATAGTTCTGGGCGTCGTCGAGGACGAGCACGAGGGTGACGGCTTCGAGATCGGCGAGGTGTTTTTCCAGGAGCAGGAGGTTGGTGGAGCGTTTGAACCGGGCGCGTTCGCCCAGTTTGGCCAGCAGGACTTCGAGGACGCCGGTGGCCGACAGGCTGGACTGGGTGATGAGCAGGGGCAGGAACCGCTTGGGTTCCAGCCCGGCCAGCCAGGTCTTGATCAGCGTGCTTTTGCCGGTGCCGGGTGTGCCCGTCAGCATCATGACGCCGCGCAGGGCGGCCGTGGTGTCCAGCAGGCTGAGGGCTTCGCGATGGGTGGCGGTGGCAAAGAGTTCGGGCGTTTTGTCTTCCGAGGCAAAGGGTGTGCGCCGAAGACCCCAGGCGCGCAGGAGGTCGTCGAGGGCCGGGGCTTTGGCGGCGCGGGCGGCGGGTTCAGCGCGCATAGTTGGTCCCCCGGTGGTGGTGGTTGAGTGCGCTGTTGAGGTGGAGGTCGCAACGCCGGGCCAGGCCGTGACAGGCCCCTTTGTGCCAGACTTCCACGGGATCAAAGAGGATCGGGTCGTAGCGTAGTTCGATGGCAAGGGCACGCAGGGAGAGCGGGACCTCGAAGAGTTTTTTGCCCAGCGTCACGGTGCCGTCCTTGCGCACGACGCGTTCGCTCCGGGTGTAAAAGAGGGGGTCGATTTTGTCGGGCTCTTCGATCGGGCGGATAGGATGACCGGTGAACCTCGCCTGTGGGCTCTGGCCGGTGGAGCTGTGGACGCGCAGGTGGTAGGTGGCGGCGATCCAGCGGGAGAAGGCGGTGTTGAGTTCGGTCACGCTGTGGACCGGGCCGCCGTCGAGGCGCAGGGTGAGCTCGAAGTCGTTCTGGATGGTGCGGATGAGGCGTTCAACTTTGCCTTTGCTCCAAGCGTGGTAGGGTTTGGCGTGCAGCAGCCGGATGCCGAGGTTGGCGCAGACGATGCGGGCGTGGTGGTTGACGAAGGGCTTGCCCTGGTCGGTGTAGAGCTTGAGCGGCAGGCCGCGCCGCAGGATGGCTTGTTTGAGACAGTCCAGGAACGAGGCCGTGTCGCCGGTGAGATAATAGGCCCCGTAAGGGATCAGGCGGCTGTGATCATCGAGGATGACGCACAACTGGGTGGAGATCACTTTGTCATCGATGCTGCGCAAGGTCGGCCCATTGGCAAAGTCCACCATCCAAAGGTCGTTGGGCGCGGGCGCTTCGAAGGCTTTGGTCGGACCGTTTTCCAAACGCCCGGCCTTCAGGCTGCGGGGATCGAAGCCTTTGTTTTTGAGGAACCGACGCACGGAGCTTTCAGATGGCAGACCGCGGCCGTGTTCGTCCCAAAGCCGGTAAAGCACCGAAAACGGCACGCCGGGACTCTTGCTGATGGCCTCAATGATCCAGAGGCCCGTTTCCTCGTCGATAAACCGGCTTTGCCCTGCATCCTGGCGGGCGGGTTTTCCTGCAATGCCTGCGTAGCCTTTGCTCGCATAGTCATACCACCACGTTTCGATGGTCCGGGCGGCAAAATATTGCCCGTTCTCCCCGGGCCAGGGGCGCGAGGCTGCGACCCGCACGCACTCGGCGAGCGGGAGGCCGTCCTGACGAAGGGTTTTGAGGTGGCAGATGACCTCGAAGCGTAGCAGCGCGAGGCTTTCCTTGGGTTTTGGTGCGGAGTTTTTCATGGCAGGCGCGTTCTACGCCCCTGCTTCTGCCCCGCCTAATAAAGGGTTTTGTGGGGTGGTGTCGCGCCTCGCCGTTATGTTCAGACGGAGGCATTCTCCCGCTCCCAAAATGACCGCAAACTGCGGTAACATCCAAGAAGCGAGGTCTTGAAGTCCCGGGCCAATCGCCCCAAAATCCCTTCCGTCGAGCCAAGCTCACGCATGGCCCGCCAAAACCCGCAGATGTCCTTGCCGCCAAGCACCGGCATCTGTTGGCCCAACAGTCCGCAGAGGAAGGGGATGCGTTTCGACAGAACTTTGTGTGCCCGCCGAATGCAGCCCTCCTCCTTCTCGGTGGCCGGTGGAGACCTTGCGTCTCCATCGGCCAAACCGAATCGCTTGTCGGCCAGTTCCTCAAAACGCGCCACTTCCAGGCTCCGATACGGCATCATTCCCTCCGGGATCACACTCCACGTATGCCCGCAACGCGGACATAAATACCGCTGAACCTGCACACGCTCGTCTCCCTCCAGCCCGAGGTGGCGCCAGTAAATCCCATGCTTGTGCAGGTTCTGAGAGCCTCCGCATTCCGGGCATTCCCGACCTGCACACGGGCGACCACTTCCGCCAAGCGACGATTGATAAATCAGCATCGCTTCAATCCTATTCACAACTCCTTTCCCCCGAAAAGCACCTCACGCCTCACGCCGTCCGTCCCGGAGGGGGACTCCGCTCCAGCCTTCTCGCCTACGGCTCGAAGGCTTCCGCTCCGTCCCCCTCCGGGACGGATCCCTCTTCACATTCCTCCCGTGCCCCGCTCTCTCGTCCCCGGGATTATTGCGAAAAGCGAAGCCCCAGATCTCACGCGATTATCGCGGCGCGTAACACGTATCCAGCCTCAGTTCGTTTGTTGCGGTCACCACCATGCTTTTGCCGCATACGAAATGGGGACGACTCAGATGCGGGCTCTCAACATCATTGGACGTAATCCTGCTGCAAAATCAGTCAATCCTGGCTGGTGCCTCCTTTTTGAGTGGGACGGAGTGAATCATTTGGAGCGACCTCAACCCGCGTGAACGGGGCTCCGGCAGAGGCGCGATTTGAGCCTTTACCCAGCTCACGGTAGTGCTAAATTCCAAGTTGGAACGCTTGATTCCCATGGAGGCTCGCATCTCTAGCACCGAATACCGCCGTTTACTTGGTCAGAAGAAGAAGGCTGCACTGGCCCATGCCCATCGCACCCAGGCCCTGCGCAAACGCTTGGCTGCGGTTATCCTTGAAGATCCCGTACGGGCTTTGGAGGCCGCCACGACAACATTGTCCAACAAAAAAGCCCCTCAACAGCAATGGAGCAGGCGGCAGTGGGAAGAACTTCTACGCACGAGGACCATGAAGGACATCGCGAAACTGTTGGTCCGTCCGCCTGAAAAATTCCAGCCACTCATGGATTGCCATCCGTTTGGAGGATTGGCCTCTGCCGTTCATGGCCGTTGAGATTACTCGCGAACTGCTCGGACTGGCGATTCAGCAACTTGCGCAGTTAACAGGCGAGAAGGAATTTGTGGCTGTCGGGCGCGGTACTCTCGCGATCACTGCTCCGCCAGAACTGGCGCAAATGGCCACCACTGACGATGTTGATATATGGCCGCGACACAACGAAATGGCCGCCTTGGACGAAAGTATTTTTGAGCTCGGCGAAACCAGTAAGTTTCATGAGCAGTACGGCTTCTATATTGAGCGCCTTGGAGCATGGACGTTGCTGACGCAACCCCCTGGTTGGGAGGACCGGGCAACAATTCTCAGATTTGACGACAACTCACTTCTCGTTCTCGGATTGATGGATCTTCTCTACAATAAACTGGAAGCAAATCGTTCCAAAGATCGCGATTTTATTCAGGAAGCAATCGCCTGTAAATTGGCAGACATCGATGTCTTAAGGAAGTTTGTCCAACGCTTTGCTCCCAATCCCGAAGTACGGGAGAGTCTTCTTGGAAGTTTGTCAGATATAGTCAGGGGTTGTGCCCGTTAAAAAGCGAGGAAGCGCAGCCGGAAGAGAACTGGAATGGCTTTAATGGAGATCGGATTTTCCCTCAACTGAATCCCTTCGCAATCTCCACTTCAGAGGATTGGTCATACCTGCCACGACAGAATCCGACCGATAATAAAATCCGAAGGCCGAAAGAACCCTGCGGACGATTCAGTTTTTGAGAGCCTCCAAAAGTGCTCTTTCTGAGCAGGGTTTGCCCAAAGACGAGCTAACTCCGAGCGCCTGGTATTTTTCCCGAAGACCATCCTCTAGGTAAGCTGAAATCACGACGATCTTCCCTGTGAACTTGGTTTTCCGTACTTCTCTGACGAGATCGAGGCCGTTCATGCGCCCCATCTCATTATCTGTGATGAGAACATCGAACTCTCCGGGGTCCGCCACGATGGCGGCAAGAGCCTGCTCGCCATCGGGAAAGCTGACGACAGTATGACCCAGCTTTCCGAGAAGACCGGTCAGCAACTCGCGGGAAGGCTCCTCATCGTCGGCGCAAATGACTCGAAGCGGCTTGGGGTTGAAATCAAAGCATACTGTATCGCCCGGAGGTTCATCCGGTTTCCGCCCCAAGAGCGCCTCGATTATTTTTTTCCAGTTAATCGGGATTTTTTGGCAGAGATTTTCGGCTTTGAAACGCGGGAGGTCTTGGCCTTTGCAGGTTTCTCGGCAACCACTGGAGTATCCTTCTTCGCACCGGTTTCCTTGAACCGGTAGATTCCTGTGCCCGTCTTTTGAATCTCCTCCATCGACTTTCCCGTGGTGCTGAACCACACATGCACGTTCCGATTTTTCAGCCCGAGCTTGGCCGACAATTTCTTCACGGAGATTCCAGAAGGACCAGCCGCTTTCAGAGCTTCCAGAATCAAATTTTTGATGGCCCCGCGTTTTCCTCGCTTCTTCGGGGCTCTGGGCAAACGCGCGTTGCCAAGTTCACCACCGCGGATTTTTCGAGAGGAAACCGTTTTGACGACTGATGTCGATCCTTCGATGGCGGCTGCAATCTGCTTTTCGATGGACGCCAGTTCAGCCGTCAGTTTGTCACGTTTCTCCGCAAGGGCGAGCAGCGAGCGGAGCGATGCGGTCGAGATGTTCAAACTCATGATACGCAGGATTAGAGAATTCCCTTGAACGCCTTGCCGGCGACAAAGCGGACCGTTTTGCTGGCCTTGATCTTGATCTTTTCTCCCGTCTTGGGATTCACGCCGACACGGGCTTTGCGGGAGGCCACCTTGAACGTCCCGAAGCCGATCAACTGAACGCTCTTCGTTTTCTTCACCCCGGCTTTGATGCCGTCGATAACGGCAGCAAGCGAGCGTTCGGCCTGGGCGGCGCTGGTTTCTTTTCCAAGGGATTTTTGTATATGGGCGACGAGTTCTGCTTTGGACATACCAAGGAGGTGCTACCGCATATTCCGGTCAAGAGCAATGCGTGAAAATTGGGCATGGAGAAGCCTTTCAGAACAGAATCGACGACAAATTTTAGCGTGGCGAGGCGTTTACTCAAAAGCTTGATGCGTCTCTTTCGGGTCCTATCATCTCCTGATGAGCGAGACGATTTGCCCGGAGTGCGAAATGAACGATGTATTGGAGCACGCCGAAAAATGGGAACGTATGACCTGCGGCCACGAGTGGCTACGTGAGGCTGAACTCGAGGCAGCCAAAATCATAAAAGATGCGAATGGGAATGCTCTCACGGACGGAGACCGCGTTGTGCTCATCAAAGACCTCCCCCTTAAAGGGGCACAAGTTCTCAAAGGTGGGACGAAGACCGGCCCCATTCGCTTGGTCGATGGCGACCACGAAATATCCTGTAAGGTCGAAGGTGTGGGAGCCGTCGGCCTCAAAGCCTGCTTCGTGCGCAAGGCTTAACACCTTCAATAGATGGCGAAATATTGGGAAACCATTGTTGAAAAGCTGAAATCGGACGGCTGGCAGATCCGTTGGGTGGAGGCCGTACAGGATGGGGAATCCGGGTGGACGGCAACCGCGATCCGGGGAAAGGAGCGCCATTCCACCCACGCCAATGATATTACATTGGCGTTCCAAGAGCTTGAAGCGAACTGTGCGGCTGCCCCCAAACCGCCCGTCGGGCGTCAGGAATTCCCTCGACAAGTGACTCCGCGCCGCCCTCGGTTGAGAACTTAATTTTTATCCAAATTCGGAGAAAGCGGGTCGTTTTCATTCGCCAGAGTGGCGGCGATGAAAACGCATACCTTTTCCGAAAACGACATCCGCCACTCCGACCGCCGCCACCCGGTGGACTTCCTTGAACCCCTGCCGACCCACGAGGATCAGCTTCAGCGCATCTGTGAAGTCCTGAGCCGGACCTTCGGCTGGGTGGCCGAAGCGGACACCGTTGAGCAAAAGGGACTCCGGGCATCCGTGGTCCTGTATTGCGTCCGGGCTGATCTTCTCGGCGCGGCCACCCTCGAACAACTCGGCGCGACGACTGGCACCCCGCAGGCCGTCGTGGACGAGTTGGTGTCGGATTTCTGCCACAGCATCGGCTGGTAACATGATCGCGGCCATCCAAAAGGCCGCTGACCAGGTGCGGGGCATCCCCTTGGGGGAACTCCTCAACTGGCACGGCTTCAAGATCACGAAGGAGGGCGTGAGCATTCGCGCCCGGAGCAAGCGGCACAACATTGTCGTCACCGGCAACAGGTGGTTCGACAACAAGGCCGGTGTGGGCGGAGCGGGAGCGATTGACCTGCAAATGCACCTTTGCGGCGGGGACTTCCAAACGACCTGTCATGTTCTGGCCGAAGGTTTCCGGCCCACTGGTGCCGGGCTGGTTTTTCCTCCCGGCAAGAGGTCCGAGGACCGACGCAGGCCGTTCGAGGAACTGGTCGCCCAATACGCCGTGCCCAGTGCCGGTAACTGGCCCGAGGCCCGCGACTATCTGGTGGAAACCCGCAAAGTCGATCCAGTCATTGTGGACGAACTCCATGAACGCGGCTCGATTTACGCGAATAATCACCGGCCCAATCCCGGCATTGTTTTCCTTCACCGGAGTTCGCACGGAAAGGTGGAAGGGGCGACGTTGCGGGACACCCGCCACGAATCCAGCTTCCGGCCTTGTCTCGGGAACAAGCTCTCGGCGTGGTTCTCCATCGGCGATCTCGCCAATGCGCAAACCGTTGTGGCGGTCGAATCGCCCATCGAGGCGTTGAGCTATCACACGCTTTTTGCGGGCCGTAATGACCCGCTCGCCATCGTCAGTTGCTCCGGTTCCTTCGTGCCGGAAGAACTGATGTTTCAAGCCTACGACCGCCGCCAGAGCTTTGTCGTGGCTTTGAACAACTACGATGCCGGGGAATTCGGATGGCAGAAAGCCTGGGACAGCACCACCGACTGGACCGGATTCAAACTCTCTTCCGCTTGTCCCCAGCTCAAAGACTGGAACGCCGACTTGGTAGCCGCCCATCGCGTCACCAACGGCCAGCGGGCCTCTCTCCACCTGTAACCCTTCAATTTCCATGGATCTCACCGCCACCTATTCCCCCGAAGATAATAAACTGCGTCTTTACGCCAGAACCCGCCTCGATGCCGAAACCTATACCCAAGTGAAGGCTGCCGGTTTTTCATGGGCTCCCAGACAGCAACTTTTCGTCGCTCCGATGTGGACGCCCCAACGGGAAGACTTGCTCCTCAAACTCTGCGGCGAAATCGGAGACAAGGATAAATCGCTGGTCCAACGCGCCTCGGAGCGAGCTGAACGCTTTGAAAATTACAGCGAGAACCGGGCCAAGGACGCCGAACAGGCTCGCAACCAGGTCGATTCCATCGTGGAACACATCCCCTTTGGGCAGCCCATTCTTGTCGGGCATCACAGCGAACGCCGCGCCCGAAAAGATGCCGAACGCATCGACAATGGGATGCGCAAAAGCATCAAAATGTGGGACACGTCGAAGTACTGGGCGGCCCGCGCCGAGGCAGCGATCCTCGACGCCAAATACAAGGAACGGCCCGATGTCCGCGCCCGCCGCATCAAGAAACTGGAGGCCGAACAGCGGAAAAAGGAACGCACCAAGGCCGAATCCGAACGTTTCCTGAAGGCATGGAGCAAACCGCGTCTGACGATGGAAGACGCGGCAAGGATTGCCAATCTCGATCATGGGAATTTCCTCAGTGCCAGTCAGCGGACCGACGGAAAGACATGGCCGGTATCCTTGTGGGATGCGACCCAGAGCCGCTTCGAGCCTCAACCGAAGGTGGAGGAAATCGCGGCCAAAGCCGTAAAAAATCACCAGGCGACCATCACTTGGGCCGACCGTTGGCTGGGCCATTTCGCCAATCGGCTGACCTACGAGCGCACCATGCTCAAACAGGACGGCGGGATTGTCGCCGATCAGAATCGGCCGGAAGTCGGAGGAGCCTGCAAATGCTGGGCGTCACCGCGAGGCGGCTGGTCGATCATTCAGAAGATCAACAAAGTCTCCGTGACCGTTCTCGATAATTGGGGCAACGGCGGGGGGGATTTTACCCGCACGATCCCCTTCGACAAGCTCACCGCCGTCATGAGCAAGACCCAAGTGGACGAGGCCCGCCAGGCTGGCGGACTGCTCGGAGAACAACCCATCGGCTTTATCCTGGCTCCCAAACCCACCGAAAGTTCCGGCGAAACCATCCAACCGGCATCGGAACCGCCGAAAGTTTCCGAGGCCCCGGTTATTCGCAGCGGTATCGAGACCCCGCGAGGACCGCTCACCCGCAGGGCATCGGCCCAGCCGGATGTTACGACTCCCCGGAGCGGACAGTCTCCCAAACAAGGAATCGGCTTGTGAGTGCCCGGCATCCCGTCATGACGCACCTGCGGATTTTTGACGCTCATTGGCCGGACCCGTGGTCACAGGAGGACTCTCAGGCTCGCCCCCCGTGCCTGCCGGTTCCGCCAATCAGCACATCCGTCCTGGCGAGAACCGCTCGCGCCGCCCAATTGAGAAGGCCGTCCGCTGCGCTCCCGTGCCTTCTCAACTCGGCGGATGGACCAGCCGGCCGACCTCTGTTCGGAGGTAGAATCTTCTCTTTCTACGACGCACTTGCGGTCGGACTTTGCCCATTTGCTCCTGCGCTTTCGGCGTCAGCGGCTGCCCTTTCTCCCGCCGCACACGCCCACCGCTTCGGGCAAATCGGCGCACCTGGGATGACGACCGGCGTCCCGGTCGTTCATCTGAATGGGCTTTTCGCTTCGCGGCCCATTCAGATCAACGCCTTGACCTCCCGACCCGCGGATTCCTCGCGACTTCTTATTTTTCCTCCGCTCATGAGCGTCCCCAGTTCCGGGAGGCAGGGGCTGCGACCTCTCGCCCCGCCCTTCCTCACTGGCGCCGCTCATCAGCTCACCTGTTCCGAATGCCCGGACTCCTGCCGCCCATTCCTTCCGTCCTCGCTCTCCCCCAAGCCCCGGCTCCGGGCGGAACGAATCGGCGTCTGCACTTTCAATCACCCGACATTCCCTTCGGCACCTGTGCGAAACATCGCTCCGGACGCGCTGAATTGCGGCCACTGCTCAGGACGGTGGGCGCTGCGATTCCTTGGCCCTTCCACCATCGCAGACGCCGCAATGCAGCGCAGCTTCCCCGAAATCTCGGGCTCCCTCCGCCCATTCTCTCCGTCCTCGCCTGCCCCCAATTCCCGGCTCCGGACGCAAAGAAAGGGCGCTGGCATCTGCATCGACCTCTCAACCGGAGTCCTCGGAAACGAGTTCGGGGACTCCTCAAACAACCCGGCCCAACAGATCGGGCTTTTCTATCTTCGCGGTCGTTTTCCCGGACCAAACGACCGGCGGGATAGCACTTTTTCCCGGAAAAAGTGCCCGGCGATTCGCTGTCGCTCAATTTTCCGCCGTTCCTGCGCGTGTCAGGCCCGCTCCGGAGGGATCCACCCTTCTTCAAAAACAACCCAACCATAAAACACCATGAAACGCAGCACACGCAAACAACCCGCTCGCACCGCCCGCATCGACCTCGACATCTCGGTTGAGGCGCAGGAGCGGTTCGCCGAGATCCACAAGACCCTCGGTTACAAAACAAAACCCGAAACTTTCGAGGCGATTATTTATACCGCCGCCATGAAAGGCACAATTGATCCGGGCGTTCTCCAGCGCATGAATACCAAGCTCGATCACGCGCTGGAAATCCTCGATTCGCTGACATGAAGAACGGGCAAATCTTCGCGCATAAATCCACCGCGCGCGGGCGGCTGGATCTGGAATATCTGGATGAGACTTCCAGCCGGAAAGTTTCCTTGCGGGAACGTTCCGATATGGAGCTGCAAATCGGCCGGCAGTTGAAAAACTTCACCGACTACGCTTCCAAGGAATCCCTCGGACAGGTCCATGCGGGAGGATTCCTGCACCACGAAATTCGCCGGAATCCTGATGGCAGTAGTACGGCTCCCGCGCAGCTTCCGAATGCGGTGCGCAAGCACCGCATCACGGAAGCGTGGCTGCACCATCTGGAAACATTCCCATCCCAGGCCAGGCGTCCGGTCATCGCGCATCGGCTGATCTTCTCGATGTCGAAAGAACAACACGATGCGCTGGTGGCCGTCGGGATCAATCCCGACAAGGTTTTGCACTCCACCTTGAAAAAGGTGATGCGGAAATTCGCCGAACAGTTTCATCCCGGCGATCCCATCGGATACGCCTACGGGCTGCATCACGACACGGCCCACCTCCACGCACATATCGCGATTTGTCCGCGTACCGCGAACGGCCGGTATGTCGGGTGCAGCACGGCACGCTACAAGCACGGCAAACACAAAAAGCAGATGGATTACATTCGCCGTTGGTTTGAGAACGAAAATCAGCGTTGGGAACAAATTCTCCGCTCTCCGCAGGAAACCCAGCGCGTGATTTCCCATCGGATGGATGCCGATAAAATCATCTTCGCTCCGCGTCTCAATTCCGCGCATCTGCAAGCCCTCCGGCAGATGCAGACAGCGGAGGCGATCCGTTTGCAGCAATCTTACCAAAGCATCCGCAATCTGGAGACGGCGATTGCGGCCAAGCGGAAAATGCTCACGGCTCAACGCGATGCCAATTGCCTGTCGCGGTTTCTTGGCCGGCGAAAACCGAAACTCGTCCGAGTGGTGGAAAAACTCACTGCCACGGTGGACCGCCGCTCGCTTCGCGAAATGCAAAACTTGCTTTTCAAAATCAAACGCGATTACCGCGCCGCCCACAAACGCTACTCCCAAATTCACGGATTCAACGGCTATGCCAATCGAAGCACCCAATCACTCGCCCATCGGCAGACGGTCCAGAAGCTCTGAGTTTTTCCTCTGCGAAAACTTCGCGTTTCGGCCTGCCAACGTGGACGGGTTTTCCCACCAAACCTTTGACGATGGACCCGGCATCACAACGGTCAATTTCAAGGCCTACACCCAGAGCATTCCTGATCCAAATCGGCGGTTATTCGATTTTCTCGTTTCCGTCCTTCAACCCCAATCGCTCGATGAAAATCCTTGATTCCCTGCTTTCCCTCTTGTGCATCACCGGTTCGCTGGCGGCGTATTTCTTCCTGTCTCCTCCGCTTTCCTATTTGGTCATCCCCCTATGCGCCATTTTCGGAGCATGGGCATTCTTTTCTGCCGACCATTCCGGGAAGATTGTTGTCCGCATGGGCGGACTTTCCTGGACGATGGAGGATTTTGTTCGTGGCTGGCTCATCACCGGACGAACGGGATCGGGCAAGACGCAGTCCGCGATCAATACATTGACGTTCCAGCTTTTTCAGAACGTCCACAATTGGGGCGGCATCTGTCTCGACCAAAAGGGGCTCTACTGGGAAATCCTTGTCAAAATGGCGGTCCATTTCGGACGCGGCAACGACCTCGTTTTGCTTCAAACCCGGCCTCTAGGAAAAGACATGCTGTGGCGTCCGCCGCACACGATCAATCTGACCGGCAATCCGGATGTTCCGGCATCCACGTATGCCAAGGTGATCGTGGATACGGCTGTTTCGTTGACGGGCGGCAAGGGAGGGAATCCCTTTTTCGTCACCAAGGCTCAACTCGCCATCCAGACAGCGTTTGAAATTCTTCGCCACTTGGAGGCTTACGTAACGATTCCCAATATCCACCGTTTGCTGCTCAACAAGGAAGATGGGCAGGCGGTCATCGAGGAACTGGCCAACTATGGAGACCAGCGCTCGAAGGACTTGCTGGCTGCATTTCGCAGCCATCTTGAGCAACCGCCGGAACAGCTCGGCGGCGTGGAAGGCACGATCAGCAACTATCTGGATTTTTTCATGCACCCGGAGATTGCGGAGGTCTTTTGCGCCAATGAGCCGTCGTTTTCCGTTTCCGAGATCGACGCCGGGAAGATCGTCTGCATCGCCATGCCGCAGAAGTTTCAGAGCGAACGGCTCTACATCAACACCATCCTGAAATTGTCCTACTACTTCCATGCCCTGAGCCGGTTCGACAAACCGGTCGGGGAACGGGAAAAGGACAATCTCATCGTGCTTTTTGCCGACGAGGGACAGGAAATCATCACCGGAGCGGAATCCGCCTTTGCCGACCACCGCGCGGCGGGAGTGATCCGGGAAGCCAGGGCCACCATGGTTTTGGCCACGCAGGCCTACACGTCCATTCACGGTTCGCTCGATAAACGCCACGCCGATGTCCTGATGCTCAATTTGAGCAACGAACTGATTTTTACCGTGGCCAACCAGGATTCCGCCGTCATCGCGTCCAAAAACATTGGCGAGCGCGAAGTCGTGGAAAAATCGTGGGGCTGGAATGCCGGGAAGCGCTCCTACAACTACCAACGAAAAATCAAACCGTTTTTCGAGCCGTTTCGGTTGCGGAAGCTCCCGAAATTCACCGCCGTCATCCGGCATTGCGAAAAGCCGTTCCGCAGGCGTCTCATTCCTCCGATAAACCCGGATGGAACTTTCCCGAAATGGTTCCTTTCTTTCCGTCCCGACTACGCCTTGCGCCAGTGGCTCAAGGGCAAATCCTCTCAACCCATCACACAATCATGAATATTGCACATCTCACCGGCCTTGAATCGCATCTCGTTTCGAAGATCAAGGGACAGGATCACGCGATTTCCCGTGTGTGTTCTGTCTTGGAACGCGGGCAACTCGGATTGCAGCCTCCCGGTAAACCTCTGGGATCGCTCCTGTTCCTTGGGCCAACCGGTGTGGGGAAGACGGAATTGACTCTGGAATGCTCCCGCTACCTCTTCGGGAATGAATCGATCTTCCGGTTCGACATGTCGGAGTTTCTTCACCAGGACGCCGTGAAACTGTTCATGGGGGATGAAACCGGCAGACCGGGACGTCTGGGGAAAATCCTTTCCGAACACCGGCAGGGAATTCTTTTGTTCGACGAAATCGAAAAGGCTAACCGTCTGATCTGGGACCTCTTTTTGCAGATGCTCGATGCTGCCCGGATCACGCTGGCCGATCACCACACCTACGACCTTTCTGGGTTTTACATCGTCTGCACCAGCAATATCGGTTCGCAGCAGCTTCTCCGCCCAACACGGTTGCCGTTTGCCACGCTGGAACGCGCGGTTCTATCCGAACTCCACCGGCTTTTCCGCCCAGAACTCATCGGACGCTTTGACGAGAAGATCGTTTTCAAGCCGCTATCGCCGGACATTCAGCGGGAAATCGGACGGCTTGCGATCAACGAGGAACTGGACAGGTTGCGCAAGAAGGGCTTCGAGTTGGAGATTTCCGATGAAGCCGTGGAGTTTCTCGTGCGGCGAGGGATGCACAAGACGCTTGGTGCCAGGCCCATGAGAAAGACGGTGCAAAAATTCATGGGCGACGCCATCAGGCAGGCCCTCAAAGCCGGTCGTCCGCCATCCGGCCCGCTTACCGTTTCACTGCTTTCCGATGCATTTGCCATTGAGTAATGAACATGAATGCCGCAGTAAGTTTGCTGTTTGTGTTTATTGTTGGCGGTACTGTGGGAGGGTTTTTGGTAGCCATGAAACGCTCCTCCAAGGAATTTCAAACAAAGCTTTTCGCCGTCGCGGAAGAGCATGTCGGCTTCTTCACCGCAAAGAAGCGGGATTTGCTCGCACCCATCACGCTTATAATGTGATGGGTTGGAAATTGGTGGCGGGACCCCCGGGGTATCTACCGACTGACGCGGTTTCCTCTCCCTGAACGCTCTGCGCACATCATTCTTTGGTCCCGCTGGCCACGTGGCGTTGGAAGCGCGATTCAAGGCGATTTTAGCCTGCGAGGGAGCTACTCTTCAACGACTGTGCGACAGGTGTCCTTTGACCGGCTGCTTGCCCGCTTTTTTGGAACACCACGTGCATTGGCTTTTGATAGGTAGCAAATCATTCTCGCCGGTCAGGCTGGCATCTTCCGATACTCCGATGGGGAGGCCCCCGTCATTTTTCTGAACAACTCGGAAAAATAGACCGGATCATTGAAGCCCACCCGGTAAGCGATCTCGGAAACCCCCAGTGTCGTGTCGTTGAGCAGCAGTTTCGCCCGGTCGATTCGCAGCATATGCACATACTTGAGGGGAGGGATGCCGTATTCCGCGTGGAAAAGCCGACAGAGATGCGCGTAGCTGTAGCGGGATTTTTCCAGCATCTGCCGGATTGATGGAATAGGTTCACCGGATTCGACCGCATTTTTGAGTTGCGTTCGCACCAGGCTCGCAAGGTGGGGGACGTGTTTTCCTGGACGGACCGCTTTCACCTGCTCATCCAGCAATTGGATCAACAGCTCCAGTAACAACGAGCGTCCGGCAAGTTGATCGTGGGAATCACCAAAGTTCTGTTTTTGAAAAAGTCGGTCAAAAAGGTCGAAGGTCGGTTGCGGTTTGGGAATGGCTCCATGAAAAACCGTCGGGGGTACAAATTCGGGTGCGTCTCGCAACTCTGTCCGACGGGGTTTTGCCGGATGAAATGTCATAACAGGGGTTCCTTGCCATGGGCCGGTGTAAACCCAGTCAAAGTGACACCAGAGGCGCCGTCCCTTTCCCGTGCCGATGTTCCATGTCGCCTCCCAATGTCCGGGAGGAATGATGATGTAGCTGTCCGGAGGGCAGGCGTAGTCCTGCCCCTCAATTCGTGTGCGGAAGATTCCGTGGCGGACCAGCACCAGCTGGTGGTCATAAATGACGCGAAACGGTTCCACCCATCCGGGCGGCTGGTTTCCCCTCCCCGTAAACGCGCAGTCCTCAGGCATGCCGGCCAGGACGGGCCGCTGGCACGGGGAGATGCGCAGGAGCCAATCGGTCGCCATGATCCCAGCATTTCATCAAATATCATTTCTGTCATGGGAAAATCATTTTTCTTTCGTTGATGGCCACTCGGGAAGGTGGTGCGATTGCCTCCTTATGAATGCCAAAGCCATTGTCTTCCCGGAACCAAAGAGAGTTGAACTACGCACGGTCGAGTTGCCCAAGTTGAAAGAATGGGACATCACCGTGGAACTGGAGACGAGCGCCATCAGCTTGGGTACCGAGCGATGGGCGCTGACCGGCCAGCGTCCAGATGGAGATGTCACTTTCCCATGTATTCCGGGCTATCTGTCGGTTGGAAAGGTCGTCGATTGTGGGGCATCCGCCGGATCTATTTATTCTTGTGGAGATCGCGTGAACTTTCTGGCTGCGGAAATCCCGGAGGGGTATGGCGGCAACTGGATGTGCGGGCATTTGACCCCAGCGATTGTCAATGGGGATCCCTCAAAGCTCCGCTCCTTCGCGGGGATGCCGTATGTGGAAAAAGTTCCGGTCGGCCTGGCTGGAGAAGAAGCGTCGCTGGCCGGCTTGGCGGCCGTAGCTTGTCGCGGAATCGATATGGCGGCGATCTGTTCGGAAGACCGGGTTGTTGTGGTCGGGCAGGGGGTGATCGGGCATGCGGCGGCGCAGATCTGCCGTTTAAGGGGGGCCAGGGTTCTGACGGCCGACACGATGCCTTCGCGCGTCGAACTCTCCCGGCGGTATGCCGCCGACGTGGCGGTGAACAGCCTGGAGGAGGACCTGGCGGGGCGGATCGCCGAGTTCACCGAAGGGCGGGGGGCGGATGTCGTCATCGACACGAGCGGGAGCACGAAAATGATCCAGCAGGAGGTCGAATTTTTGAAGCTTTACGGGAAGCTGGTTTTTCAAGGCTGGTATCCGCCTCCCAATACCCTCGATCTGCACCGGATGCAGTTGAAGTTCGCCCAGGCCGTGTTTCCCTGCGGTCACTCCGGCGATGCCGTTGCCCGGTGCATGCGATGGATGAAAGAGGGGCTTCTCCGTCTTCAGCCGCTGATCACGCACCGGTTCCGGCCCGAGCAGGCCGCCGAGGCCTATGATCTGGTGTTGAACCGCCCCCAGGAAACGATGGGAATCATTTTCAACTGGGAGGCCGCATGAAAGCGGGAGTTGTTGTTTCCCATGGAAAAATCGAGGTGCGGGAAGTTCCCATGCCGGAGCCGGGACCATTCGACGCATTGGTAAAGATCGAAGCCTGCGGTTTGTGCGGCACGACGGACCGCCACATCGTCGAGGGGCACATGGCCCACCATCCTGCGGATTGGTATCCCGCGATTTTGGGACACGAAGCAGTGGGTCGGGTCATCCAGGTGGGCGACAAGGTGAGGAAATTCCACGTTGGCGACCGCGTGACCCGTCCCACCGCCCTGTGGCCTGGAACCCACCGCGATGGCCTGTATAGCGGGTGGGGAGGGTTTGCTGAATACGGCCTTGTCCGTGATATCACACCACCGGGCGCGCCGGAGCTCGACTTCCATTCCTCCCGGCAGCATGTCGTGCCGCCCTCCCTTTCCGTCGAAGACGCGGTTGCCGCCATCAGTTTGGCGGAAGTGGCGAGCTGGATGGAAAAACTCGGGGATCTCCGCGGAGCCAGTCTGGTGATTGGCGGCACCGGCTTTGCCGCCTGCGTCATGTGCCAGTGCGCAAAACACAAAGGAGCCAAACAAATCATCGTCGTCGGTCGCAACCCGAGGAAATTGGAGTGGGCGCAGGGCAACGGAGCCACGCACACCGTCGAATTCAATGAGTCCGCCAAGTCCGTTGTCCGGGAGATCACTTCCTCCAAAGGAGCGGATTGGTTCCTCGATGCGGCGGGGCACCAGGCCGTCTTTGAAGTCGGACTGGGCTGCTTGAGACCCGGTGGCCGGGCTGCGATTTACGGAGCTCCCGATGGGTTTTCCTACACTCTTCCCCTGGGCTCTGTCGGAGGGGATTTTGAAGTCAAAATGTGTTTTCCCGCCGACGACACGTTTTTCGACGAGACATGCTCCCGGATGGCTGGGGGAGTTCTGGACGCTTCACAGATTCGAACCCATGTGTGGCATGGTTTGGATGCGCTGGCGGGAGCGCTCGAAGAACAAGCCGCCGGTTTCGTGCTCAAGGGCGTCCTGATTATCGGAGAGAAATAACGCTCCACTTCATCATTTTTCCATTCCCGGCATGCGCGCCGTATCCGGCTGGGTGTCATGGGGCAGGCCCGAGTCTGCGCTGCCACGGGGGGGGAGAAGAAATCGCCAGACTCATCAGGTTGTCACAGGTGCCGCCCATTGCTCCGCCAATCCCACGACGGGTCCAGAAAGAAATCTAATCTAATTTTCCGATGCAATAAATTTCACAGCATCAGCGCGGACAGCCTTTCCATCTCCTGTAGCAGCAGAAAGACGGACAAAGCCGCTGGATGCACTGCGGCCCGCAACAAATGCATAGGTTCCCAATGATACCCAGCCAGATGTTCCGGAACTCTGACTAACTGCAACAACCTGACTGCCACCATTATAATAAATTGTGTAAGAGGCGAGTGAGGTCGCTGAGGGATCATTCAACATCTTCCAGACCCAGACCTCATAGTTTCCTGTAATCGGAAGAACCGGTCGCCATTGAACATATTGGGCGGAACTACCAGACCAGTGAAGGCGTCCATCCCCTTTATAGAGCCCTGAAATTCCCGTGTCAATCCAACTTGAATCCGATTCAGAGTAGTCCAAGGAATGATCATCCGTAACAACGGTTTCCCGATCATTATATGCCTGCTGGAAATCAGACTTTAATCCAATATCGGAATACTCCATTAAGCTTTCATTAAATGTCCCCGTCCAACTAACATTAAATGTTGTTTGGGTTGGATTTCCATTTGTCCGAAACAAGCCACCGGACGTGTAGGCAATTTTAATATTCGCAAAGTCTTGATAAAGGCAGGAGTCGGGACCATCAAGGAACACTCCATTTGGCAGGTTTGGATCCGCCATTGTGGGATCGGCATATGCACCCGAAAGTAGAATTTGATTCCAGTAATTAATGTTTCCGCTCCCATTTGGATCAGCAGACCCATTAACGGTGGCCGCATGAACGATACCCGCATCACCACTATCCATCAAGCAATCGGTGGCACGTATATATTCGAACGCATTGTTTTCTGCGAAATTGTATCCATTATCCGGCGGAATCATCGTTCCAAGCCAATGGCCGCGTAGACTGACTGCATAACGCGAGCTATTAAATATATCGCAATAAGACACCTCGCAATCACTCGTCGAATATAAAAGCACTCCGACAGAGTAAAATGCATAGC
>JAFKMU010000072.1:0-39088 GCA_017305195.1 Verrucomicrobiota bacterium
TAGACCCCCGACATCAAGGTAACGCGAGAACCGGCTTCGAGTTCGATGATCGCACCCGAGTTAAACTCTATCGGTTCATGGTTTACCGGAATGATGACCAGGCCATTTCCCGCTTGAGCAGGATGTTTTGCCCAGACCTTGATGGCTAATTTTCCCCAGCGGCAGATGATGTCTTCCTTTTTCTTTTTATGCGCATGGGATGGCGTTGTCATACCCTGCTGCGCATACATGAGCTTCTCGCAATACTCTGGTTCTTCGGCGAGATTCACCAGTACGAGTCCATACTTTTTCCAATCACCCAATCCGAAATCGGTAAGATCCCATCGGGCATTGGATGGCAAAGCCCAGTGGTGGGCCGCGAAACACTCTTGAGCGGAACGAATTAAATGGTTGATGGCGCTACGTTTCATTAAGGCACGTTATTTTGAGCATCTTCGGAAAGACACAATTTGTCTTCCAAGGTGCCCCATCGGATTTCACACAATGCCGCCGCCAAGGCAGAGCAGTCCTGCAATCGTTTTCCGAGTCCGGCAGGTTCTATGCGGCAGCCATTTGCAATGGGTGGAAGTGCGTGGGCTTCAAAACTGCGGCGAACCTCGTCAAGCCAGGGAGCACCCAAGTAAAAAGCGAGACTTCCGAGCAGAATACAATCCAAGCCGACCGCATCGGCCAGAATGGCTGCTATTTCCCCGACGGCGGAAGCGTTAATGAGAATGATGTTCAGGGCATCGGCGTCGCCGCTCGCCGCAAGGTCTGAAAGCTCCCGTCCTTGAGGGGGATGTGGCCAGCGGTCAGGAAATTTCCAGGCCGCCAGCAGCCCGAGCGCTGTTCCCGAGCAATAGCTTTCCGCGCTGCCGCGCTTGCCGAAAGCGATTGGGCCATCCGGACGCAGGCCGATGTGTCCGGCTTCGCAGCTTCCGCCCCGCGCTCCGCGATGGATTTTCCCGCCAAACACAAAGCCGGACCCGAATCCGGTGCCGCAGGTCAGATAGGCGAGGTTGTGCGCATTGCGCCCTGCTCCCCAGAGATATTCCGCATAGGCGCAGGCCGCCGCGTCGTGCTCGACATTGACCGGCGTGTCCAATTCACGTTGCAGGAAAGCTTTCAATGGAAAGGCATCCCATCCAGGGAGATTGGGAGGCGAATAGATGATCCCTTCGGGGCTGTTTAGTGGTCCGCCGATGGAAACACCGACCGCGCTGTAGGAAAATTTCCGGGCTGCCGCAACGATTTCGGCCAGCATGGCGTGCGGGCCGCGTTCCGCACGGGATGGCCATTCGTGGCGGTCCAATACTTCGCCGGTTGCGGTGCCCTGAATCACGGCTGTTTTTGTGCCGCCGATGTCAATGCCCAGAAGAAGCCCGTCCTTCATCGTCCGAAGAAGCGTTCCTCCAGCGCGGCACACAGGGTATGATAAACCGGCAGGTGCAGTTCCTGAATTTCCACCACGGTTGACGCGGGAACCTGAATCGCCACGCTGGCCAAGCCCTTGAGCTTTCCCCCGCTTTCCCCAGTGAGCGCGAGAGTGTGGATCTCCCGTGCACGCGCGACATGGAAGGCATGAAGCACATTCGCGGAGTTGCCAGACGTGCTGATGCCCCAAAGCGTGTCGCCCGGACGGCCCAGCGCGTGGGTCTGCTGGGCGAAAGCCATGTCGCCCCGAATGTCGTTGGAAATCGCCATGTTGAGAGCCGGATGGCCAGTCAGCGCCACGCAGGGCAGACCGCCCTGCAAATGTTCTGCCACAATTCGCCCGGTTTCGCCGTCTCGTTCTAACGCCTTGCGGCATTCGCCGGAGATTGGCCGCGGGATCAAAAAGGACTTCATCAATTCTCCGGCGATATGCTCGCAATCGGAAGCGCTTCCGCCATTTCCGCACAGGAGAAGTTTTCCACCCGCGACGAATGAGCCTTCCAGAAGCTCCAGTGCCTCATGGATGGGAACCGCACAACTTTTTAGCACCGGATAACGGTCGATCAATCGCCGAATATGAGCATTCATGAACTTAAGCTGCTCCGATATGACCGGGCCGGGCTTTCGGGCATTGCTTCGTTGAGCCATCGGCGATAATGCGAAAGGTCAAAGGGTGGCAGGCCCGCCAGGTAGTGATTGAGGCCGATGGTTTCTTCGGAGTTCCACGCGATCCGATACAGCATTTGCCGATTCGGGTCGAAGGGGAGGGAGCCGACGACCTCGGCGCAGTTGGCGGAGAGGTCGTATTCCCCGGAAAAGACCTCCCGGTCCGCCGCCACATCCCGGATGGCAATCCGGATGGACGCTTCGCGCCGGAGATCGTTCACGGCGACAATCTGCTGGCTGTCGCCCTCCGGTTCCCGCAGCATGACGCACACGTCCTGCTGGCTGCGCCGGATGAATTCGTAAGCCAGCTTCCTGTTGAAATAATAGTCCACCACCGCATCCGAAAACTGCGGCCAGCCGTCCATGAGGTTCCACCAGAGAATGCCCGTCCGCCGCCATTTCGCGCTTCGGAAGCGTTCGATGAAAAACTTCTTCGCCTCGGCTTGGGTGGCCTGGCTGGCGAAAACGAAATCCTCTAGTGTTTCCGGGACTGTGCCGAACAATGCCTTCACCTGGTTGAGCATGAGATTCACCCTGTAATCGGGCGGCGAGAAAATCGACGTGTCGAGACGAGGGTTTGTCGAATGCAGAACCCACTCGTCGTTGTTCTGCGGAGGCCAGATTTTATCGGGCGACAAAAACCTTCGTAGCGACTCGACGGACGGACAGCCGTGATAGCCGATTTCACTGGAGAAATGGCACACCGCTTTCGTGTAGAAGTCGTCTTTGAAATATCCACGAGGCCCCCAAAGGTGGTTTTCCGGGGGAAATTGCGTCCCGCCCTGGCGGAAGGCCGTCTCATCGATGTAGGGCGAACTCGGCAAATAAGGCCGCCCGGGGTCTTCCTCCTTAAGTACGGTCGGGATCACTTGCCGTGTCAGCACGTTTCGGTTGGGATCGCCAGCCTGAAGCCAAAAATGCGCTTCGTCGCACTCGTTGTCCCCCGCCCAGAGCACAAGGCAGGCGTGTTGCCGCAGACGGCGGACGACTTGCCGCACTTCCCTCGCCAGTTTTGTCTGAAAGGATTCGTCCTGCGGATACAAGGCGCACGCCATCGCGAAATCCTGCCAGACCATGATTCCGTGCTCGTCGCACCAGTCGAAAAGGAAATCGTCCTCATAAATATTGCCGCCCCAGCACCGGATCATGTTGCAATGCAGCTCCTCCAGCATCGGCACGATCTGCGGAAGGCGTTGCCGGTCCCGCCAGTGAAAGGCATCCACCGGCACCCAATTCGTTCCCTTGATGAACACTTTCTCTCCATTCACGCGGAAGACGAATTCCCCGCTCCCGTTTTCGTCGGTGACGCTGGTGCGAACGAGTTCGACCTGCCGGATGCCGTGCCGAAAGCGGCGCATGTCAATCGGGATTCCATTTTTCAGCAGCCGGACTTCCACCTCGTAAAGACAGGCATCGCCGGAACCTCGCGGCCACCAGAGTTGCGGGTTGGAAAGCTTGATGCGCAGACGCCCGGCGGGAAAAGCCATCTTCTGTGAACCGGAAAATTCCGACGCCCCGCAGCGTCCCTCCACGGCAATTTCGTAATCGGCCTCGTTTCCCGGTTGCAGGCGCGCTTCGT
Source organism: Verrucomicrobiota bacterium (assembly GCA_017305195.1). Taxonomy (GTDB): domain Bacteria; phylum Verrucomicrobiota; class Verrucomicrobiia; order Chthoniobacterales; family Terrimicrobiaceae; genus Terrimicrobium. The sequence continues at coordinate 3,659 of JAFKMU010000072.1, forward strand.
AATACAGCATCAACTCCGCGTGCGCATGGTCCGGCGCCAGAATCGCCGTATCCAGATGACACGCCTCCAGGCGTTCCACCGGCCGGAAATCCACCCTCACGGGCCGCCACAGGCCCGTCGACACCGCGCGCGGCATGATGTCCCATCCATACATGTGCGGAGCCTTGCGAACGTGAAGGGATTCATAAGTCCACCCCTGCGCCCGGAGTCCCAGGGGATAGGCGGCCTTTTTCGCTTCTTCGACCGCGGGCCGGATATGGACCAGAAGCTCATTCCGGGCTTTCAGGACGTTCCCGACAAAAAATTCATGCGCGATCAGCATATTGTCACACGATCCCAATTTCGCTCCGTTCAAATAAACGTCGGCGAAGCAATCCACCCCCTCGAAAATCAGCCACGGCTCCGTTTCCTCCGGCCACTCGTCCACCGGGAATTCGCGCACGTAGAACACGTGCAAATGTTCCAAACGCTGAACTTCGAGAATGTTCCTGCCGACAAACAGGTCTTTCAGTAACCCGCAGCTTTCCATGTCGGTTTCCAAGCAGCCGGGAACTTGGCACGGAAAAAACTTCAGGCCAGTCTTCTGAAGTTCCGTTTCTGAGAGGCCGTATGCTGAAGGATCTGCCGTAGAGGCAAAGCGCCAGGGACCATTCAGATCAAGACCAGATTGCACTTTCCCAAGGGGAGCCGACGACCCTTGCAAAGGCTCTCGACCTATTTGCACGGAAGAAGAGTTTCCTGATCCGGAGTTGCCGTTTCAAGCTCGCCTAACCACCCGCCATGTTTTAACAACATTTGCCGAACGATCTCCGGATCGAGGTGACGCGGGGAGACCCCCTCCTTGAGACTCAAGGCCGAAGCATAACCTGCCGCTTCTCCCATGCCGATTGTATTGGCCATCACACGAACTGCCGAGAGGGCCTCATGCGTAGCGCTTAGGCAGCGCCCCGCGACAAGCAAATTTTCGACTCCCACAGGCACAAGGCAACGGTAGGGAATCGTCCAGTACTTGCCACCGTAAAAATGGTCTGTCGGATACTCTGTCGTATGATCGGTCGGACTGTGAATGTCTATGGGATAAGAACCACAGTTAATCGCGTCCGGGAACTTAACAAAATTCCAGATGTCGTCTCTGGTCAGGACGTACTCGCCTACGATTCTCCGGGTTTCTCGTACGCCGATCTTTGCCGAAGTCCATGAAATGTATGCCTTCTCGAACCCCGCAACGTGTGGACGCAGAAATTTTTCCATGAACTCCCATGCCTGGAGGCGTCCTTCCACCTCGGCATTGGAGAGAGACTTGGCATCCGCCCCGTCACTGTGCAGGACTCGCGTGACGTTGAAGGCCTTCTCTCCAACCCGACACGACGCGCCCCACATGTAGCTAAGTCCGTCCCGCCGGGGGTTCCTGAAATTCTCCGCGCTGGAAACTTCCGTCCAGAGCTTTTCCAGTCGGGTGTATCCTCCCCAGACCTCGAATCGCTTGAGGTCGATATTTGCGACGGCAAACATCATGGTCATGGGTTGCATCAAGCCATCGCGCCCGCGGCCTTTCACGACTTTGGCTCCGGCGTAGCTGGCGAGATCGGCGTCTCCCGTCGCATCAATGAACCGGGCCGTCCGTAGTGCGCGACGGCCGGCCTTCCCTTCCACGACGGCGGCTTCCAGTTTCCCACCTGAGACGACGGCGCTCACCAGCAGGGTATGAAGGCGCAAATGAACTCCGGCCTCTTCCAGCATTTCGAGAATAATGATCTTTAATTTCTCGACATCGACATTCACCCAAGTCGTACGGGATGGATCGTCGTCGCACCCGCCCCGTGCAGTGAGGCGATCAATCATTTCCTGAAGGATTCCCCTGACCACCTGCCTCTTTCCGTCGAAAGATCCTCCTATGGGAATTCCACTGACCAACGTTCCTCCAGGGAATCCCGCCGGATCGACCAGCGTCACCTTCGCCCCAGCCCTTGCGGCCGCGATTGCGGCTGCGACCCCCGCGCTTCCCGCCCCGGCAACCAGCACATCGCCCGCTTCCTCGACAGGGGTCTCCAAAATCTCGCGAATGGTGTTCATTATCCCGCCATACGTACTCTCGATTCGTACCGACGGGCAATGTCGGGTGGTTGCTTATTTTTACAAATTTGTTACATAATTCAATTATGTCAAAGCTCCTGTCCGAGCCAATTCAGAATTGGAACGATCTGCGCCTCAAGCTTGTGTGGATCTATGATGGCCCCATCCGCCGTTTCGCAAGCGGGGTTTATCCAGGCACGCCTGCCGTCGCCTGGCATCTCCGAAAAGGCCATGCCACGCTGCGGTTCGGATCGGCGACGCAAAAATTTGGGTCGGGCACATGGATCTTCCCAAGGGGAGAAGAGGGTCTCCAGACATTCAGCGACGATGCGATTGTGCTCTCGGTTCGCTTTGTCGCGGAATGGCCGACGGGCGAGAGCTTGTTTGATCGGTCTCGCACAGTGGAGATGCCGGAAAATCCGCTCAGGAAGCTGACTCGAATTGCGGAACGCCTCTCCGGTCTGGTCGGGCATGAATTTCCCGGTGTCACCTATGAACTTCCCAATATGCCCGGCTCCCTCCGGCGCCATATCGAGATACAACGCCTCTTTTTCGGATGGATGCGGGAATATATCCGTGCGATGGAGAGGGCGGGGTTGGAGGCTCGCACGATTACGCGCCTTGACTCCCGCGTCAGGCACGCGATCCATGTGATGGAAAGCCGTTCGCTTGGTCAACCCCTGCGGGAACGCGAACTGGCCGTCGAGGCGGGCCTGAGCGTAAGCCACCTTCACAAACTCTTCGTTCAGGCGCTGAATCTGACGCCGACGGAATACTGGGAGAAGAAACGGATTCATTCCGCGCGACTGGCGCTTCTGGAGTCCTCGCAAAGCGTCAAATCCATCGCCTACAGCCTGGGTTTCAAGAGTCTTCCTCATTTTTCACTCTGGGTATCCAAAAGATTGGGAAAATCCCCACGCGAAATTCGCAAAATGAGCGGTCTCTTGCCGCCCGAACCCGACAATTGAAAAATATAACCTTTTAGAAAACATTTGAAACTTCTTTCCCTTCTGTTTCGGAGGAATTGGTTTAGAAAACAGAAGCATGAACTTCCCCCGATTTGCCCTGACGACCTTCGGCGTTGCCTTCTCCTTCGGGATTGGGCTGGCGCAGGGTCATGCAGGTCAACTTCTGGCGCAGTATGCGTTCGACGAAGATTCCGGGGCGGAAATCACCGATACGTCCGGCTACGGTACCGCCGCGAATGGAACCCTGCAGGGCAACGCCGGGAGGATCGCCTCGACCCTGCACGGCAACGGCGGTGCCCTCGATCTTTCCCACGGAGAGCGGAGCGATTATGTGGATGCGGGTCTTGTCGAAAAACTCGGAGGATTGGAGCAGTTCACCATCGCGCTGTGGATCAATCTCCAGGGGAATCCCGACAAACTGGATCGAATCCTTTCAACGGCCCACGAAAAAACATTCGAGGGTTTCGATTTTCACATTGTTAAGCCAATAAATGGCGAACTGCTGGCATCAAATTTTGCCTTGGGTCTGGCGGTCAATGGAAATACCGGCTCGTCCGTCGCCCTCGAAAGCGAAAGTATCAATGCGGACAAGCAATGGGCTTTCATTGCCGTTACCTACGATGGCACACAAACCTCGGAAAACGTCCTGTTTTACGCCGGGAGCCTTTCCCGTCCGGCGGCGCTTCTCGACAGCAAAGCCCAGAAGATCGGGTCCGGGCAGGTATCGGACAATACGGGGCCGCTGCAAATCGGAGCCACCTCCGCAACCAACAATGACAGGACGCCGCCTGCCCTTATGGAAGATGTCGAGATTTACGAAGGAGTTCTGAGTCTGGCTGAAATCGATGCCATAAGGAGACGCTCCTTGCGGTAATGGGCGGCAGCCGACTTTGAACTCTTTTGAGAAATGAAAAAACCATCAGAATCACCCCTAAAAATGAAAACAACATCACACCTCACCTCGCACATAATCAAAAGAGGTCCCACATTCCGTTCCGGTCTGCTGGTCGCATTATCTGTACTTGGCCTTGGCCTGCAAAGTTCCAAGGCGGCACTGCTCCTTGAATACTCTTTCAATCAGAGCACCGGAACCACGGCATACGATACAGGAGCTGCTCCTGCGGCGAATGGCACGCTCAATGGCGGCGCGACCTGGTCCAATTCCCTGCCTTCCGGAAGCGGCTATTCTCTCAGCCTCGATGGCGCAAACGGGAGCAATGTCGATGCGGGAGTTGTATCGAAAATTGCGGGATTAAGTCAGTTGACCGTCACCCTTTGGGTCAATCTGACGGCTGCTCCGGCCAATCTCGACCGCTTGTTCAGCACGATGAATTCCACGAATGACGGGGGAATGGATTTTTATATCTCGACCCCGACATCCGGTTCGATCTCCGCATCAAATTTCCAGATCTCATTTGGTGTGGACGGAACCTCGATCGGGGCCGGAGCAAATTTGGACGCGAACAATCAGTGGGTATTTCTGGCCGTTACCTATGATGGCACTCTGGCGAGCAACAACACTCTCTTCTATTCCGGATCGGTCGCCACCAGTAGCTCGCAACTTGGAACCACCAAAACCATAAACTCCGGGGCCGTATCGGGTACAACCGGCTCCCTTCAAGTGGGAGACACTCAGGCGAGTCCTAGTGACCGCACGCCTTCCGGCTTGTTCAGCGGTTTGCGAATTTATGATACCGTCCTCACCTCAACCGAGATCAACGACGTAAGGCTCGCAACCGTGCCTGAGCCTTCCGCCGTCGCGATGCTTGGCCTGGGCATTGCAGGGAGTCTTTTCGTCTTTCGTACGCGGCGAAATCGCGTCGGATGACCGACGTGTGCCTGCCGGATGTAACCCCCAATGCGCTCGCGTATCCGATATATCAAGGGATTCACTCTACTGGAGATTTTGGCGGGAATAAGCATCATTGCCATTCTTGCCGCAATTCTCTTTCCCTCGCTGAAATCCATACGTGAGCGCACTCGGCGTTCGGAATGCGCGGCAAATTTGCGGCAAATAAGCCTGGGTTTATTTGCGTACGCCAATGACCACGACAACAAATTGCCCCCCGCAATTACGGGGGGCTGGGCTGGAGGTTCGCAACAGGGCAACATGTGGGGGTACCAGATATGGTCCTATATCCATGACGGCGGTGCCGCCTTCCTGTATCCGGATAACAGCCTGACTTTTGGAACTCCGACCTATGCGGTCTGCCTGAAGAACGTATTCCGGTGTCCCGCAACGCGGATTAAGGCAATCAATGCACCCAATGCCATCCAGCCTTCACCAACCCGGTACTCGTATGGCCTGAATTGCTCCCCCGCCGGTTCGGTGTGGAGCGCGGTCGGTCAACCCCTGTCGCTTTTGGCAGTTGATAAACCCTCGCAGACCGCAATGGTGATGGAATCCAGTTTTCCCGTTCTGGATAGCGATGCCTATTTTAACTACTGGGGAATGATTCCCCATGCGAAAGGATGCAACACACTCTTTTACGACGGTCACATCGAACATGTGGATTTCGAAAATATCCCCACCTCGTCATCAAACACTTTTTGGAGCGGTCGCTAGCAGGGATAGTGTCATGAGACCCTTCTTTTTCGGGCTGTCCGCAGCCATCCTTTTCGTTTCCGCGGCGTGCGCCACGACTTCATCCTCCGAGCAATGGTGGAACTTCGATGAAGATCATTTTGCCTCCGACGGAAAGACGGAGTTTCTTGCGCCGCTTCCGGACGCCTTCGAGTTGGGTGTCGCCAGGGACACTTTCACCCCGGATGGGGAAAAGGCCTTGCGGCTTTCCCTAAAATCGAAGGAGTCTCCCGACGGGCGCGATATTTGGCCCGCGCGGCTCCTCTTTTTTCCTTCGATCCCGATTGAGGGAAACAGGGACTATTTTGTTCAGTTTTGGGCTCGGGCAAGTGAGCGAGTCTCGATCAAGGTTTCGGCCAGCATGTCTTCCGCCCCTGAGACGCTTCTGGGACGGAACGCCGCAAAGGAATTTGAACTTGGTCCCGATTGGACTTTGTGTGCATTTCCCTTTCTCACGGCTCCCGAAGTCGATTCGGCGGGTTCTTTGGCGGTTCCGCTGTTGACGGTCCGGGATTTTTCGCCCGGAACCTGTGTTGAGATCGGTCCCGTTTTGTTGCGCAGCACCACCGGCTCGCAAACCGTGCCACTCAAGGAAGCCGCTAATTTTGGTTTTGCGGATTCCGTGAGCGGAGACAAAAGGGGCGGCTGGTCGGATCAGGGCAGTGAAAACGACTTTGCCAACTTTCCTGTAAATCGGCTGTGGTTTAGGGGCGTGCCTTTTCGGGTGATTGATCCCAAGACGAATAACGATCGAAGCATTCTGGCTTTCGACAGCGCCTCGCTTCCCACCGGCCTGAATCGAACGGAGATTGCCCTGCCTGAATCCGCGCAGGGACGCCGGTTTCTGTATCTCCTCCATACGTTATGCGGAAGCTCGGGAACGAACGACCTTCCCGTGGCAAAGTTGACGTTCGTCACCACGTCCGGGAAGACCCATGCGCGACAGATTATTTCCGGGAAGGATGTGGGCGATTGGTGGAACCCCCGAACGCTTCCCAATGGATTGATCGGCTATTCCGCCCGCAATCCCAGTTCGCAAGTCGGCGTGTATCTTTCTTCCTTCCCCATGCCCGCGGAACCGGTGGAAAAGGTGATTTTGGAAACGGAGGGTCATTGTGAGTGGATTGTCGTGGCAATGACCTGCGGCGATATAAAACCGGCCGAGGAAGCGAATATTGAGAAAAAGATGGTTGCCGGAGCCGACTGGAAAGCGGTTGACACTTCGGACTTATTCGTGAAACCGGGGAGCGCACTGGACCTTTCCGAATTAGCTCCCCGTATCCCTGCTGGCTCTCAGGGGCGGGTGATCGTCAACGATCAGGGGAAACTTGCGTTCGCTCAATCACGAGAAAAGGCCGAACGCTTTCTGACGTGTACCGTCCTGCCGATGCGGGCCTTGACCGAGAAGCACTGTCCGAAATACGAAGATTTGGAACGCTATGCCGAAGCGATCAAGCGGCAAGGCTACAACATGGTTCGCATTCATCGTCTTGATACGTTTCTGATGGGAGAAAAGATTATTCCACGCAAAGCAAAGGGAACTCTCTTTGATAATCCCGAAACCATCCCGTTCCACCCCGATCGTTTTGACCGTTTTCTCTACTTCTTTTCCGCCCTCAAGAAACGGGGCATTTACACGTATTTGGATCTCGCAACAAGCCCGTCTGGCTATACGGATGCCTATCCGTGGGACAACGAGTTCCATCCGGGAGAGTATTTGTTTCAGATGTTCTTCAACTCGAAGTTCCGGGAAAATTGGCGCGCAGGAGTTCTTAAACTTATCACGACCAAAAATCCCTACACCGGCCAAACTTTGGCGGAAGATCCGGCGGTCGCCGTGATGCTATTTTTCAACGAACAGGACATTCGTTTCGGATACGGCGGGGATGCAACCGGCCTGGGGCGGTATATGGACGATTCCTGGCGCGAATGGCTGCGTCAACGATATGGCACTGTCGAGATATTGGCGAAGGCCTGGGGTGATGTCTCAATGTCCGGCGATGGCACTTTCAAAAGCGTTCCCGGCATTGATGCGAAAGCCTATAAGGCCGGTGGTGCCATGGGGCAGGACATTGAGCGCTTCTTCATCGAAAGTTCCGAACAATTAACAAACTGGTATCTCCAGGTTGTGGAGAAGGAGGCCGGATACAAAGGGCTAACCAGCCAGTGGGACATGTTGTATCGCCTGGGTGAAATCCGACTCAAAGCCATGCAGCCCGTGGTGTCCGCGCACACATACCAGGCACATCCTTCGGACCACATCCGGCCGGGTTCCACCATTGGGCAGGGAAGTTCACTTCCTTCAGGGATTGGCTATTTTCGATGGATCGCGCCGGTCCGGCTCATGGATCGTCCTTTTCTCGTCACCGAATACGGTCACTCGTTCTGGAACCGTTTCCGTCATGAACAGGGGCTTGCCTTTGCAAGCTATGCCTCCTTTCAGGACTGGGATCTCCTCGCGCTCTTCGCCATGCCGGCAGATCTGTGGCCCACGGCGCTTATTCCATTCGATAATACCGGCATGGACCCGATCAATCGAGCGTCCGAGGTTGTGGCGGCATTTGCGTTTCTGCGTCGGGACGTGGAAGCATCCGGGCATTCGGTCGAGTTTCCCGTCACGGATGCCCAGATATTTAATGGATCTGCCTACGCCCAAGGGTTCGACAATTCATTAGCCATTCTCTTTTCGGTTTGCAAAGTCGGAACGATTTATTCGGGAACGCTGCCACGACCTGCCGATGCCAAGAACGGAGCTTCTCTGCGAATCAACGTCTTTGAAGGGTCCGCATTTGAAGATCATGGAGCCTTCGGACTTATCAAAAGCGAAGGGTCCCAATCCGCGCTGAAAAAGGCACTTGCCGACATACGCAAGGCGGGAATCATCGGGCCTGAAAACCGAACCGACCTTAAAGCGGGTGTTTACGAAAGCGATACAGCGCAACTCTTGCTTCGGACCACCGGAGAAAGCTATTTGCGGGTTATTACTCCTCGCCTTGAAGGTACCCTGATACAACAAAACAAGCCGGTCGAATTGAATGCGCTCACGATCGAGCATTGCTCGGTTCCCGCCATGGTGGCTGTCGTGTCGTTGAACAACGACAAGCCGCTGACACAGGCGAAACGGCTTCTCGTGGTTTTTTCCACCGATGCCGTGAACACGGATATGCGATTCACCACGGCGGACAGGACGGTATTGCTCGATAAAGGAACCCTTCCGGTCTTGATGCAGACGGGCACCGCGACGATTTCGTTGAAAAATGAGACGCTGCGCAATCCCGTTGCCTATGCCGTAAAACTCAACGGAGAACGCTCCGGGAAGCTGCCACTGAAAAGGCTTGGGGAAAAAATATCCATAACAATTGATACATCGAATTTTAGCGGAGGCCCGAGTCCATTTGTTGAAATTGTGGAAGGCTCGGAACTCGATCACCCCGCTTCATCCACGGAAGATAACGATTAAAAAACAACCGGACAAACACACACTTTTTTATGCCAAACCTCATCCGTCCTCTTTTTGTCCTGCTCGTCTTGTCTTCCTCAGCTTTTGCCGAGACGCCTGACGCAATCTGGCCGATGCCATCCCGCTTTCCCGCGCCGCCGGAAGGCGTGCCTGCCTCCACGTACCCGCTTCCGCGTCTCGAACTGTTGCAGCGAGCCAATAATAACAACCAGACCGCTCAGAAAAATCCGAACGCCATCCGCCTGATTTTCGACGGTGATTCCATCACCGAGGGTTGGCACGGCGGCGGAAAGGAGATTTGGAGCCAGCGCTACGAAAAATGCGGTTCTTTCAATTTTGCTATCGGCGGAGATCGCACCCAAAACGTCCTCTGGCGTCTGTCCCAGGGACAGGCGGATCATCTGCACCCCAAGCTGATCGTCCTGCTGATCGGAACCAACAACCTGGGTTGGGGCGATAGCGTGGAAAACACCGTTTCGGGAGTGAAAGCGGTAATATCCGAGTATCAAAAACGATGCCCGGAATCGGTGATCCTGCTTCAAGGCATTTTCCCGCGCAGTGCTCAACCCGCCGATGAAATCCGGACCAGGATCAAAGCGGTAAACCAAGCCCTTTCCGAACTGGGCGACGGCAAGAAAATCATCTTCGTCGATTTTGGCGAAAAATTTTTGGAGCCGGACGGCACCCTAAGCCGGGAAATCATGCCCGACGTCCTTCATCTTTCGCCGAAAGGCTACCAAATCTGGGCCGATGCAATCCAGCCGGTCATCGACTCTCAATTGAGCAAATAATGAAATCCTCAAAAATCGTTTTCATCCGCCCTTGGCAGGTTGAGCTTGGCGAAGCCGAGCTTCCCCATCACCCTCCGGAGGCCCATCAGGTCTATCTTAGAAATCTTTATTCCTTGGTAAGTCCCGGAACCGAACTCGCGTGTTTGTCAGGAGGCGAAACCTGGTTCCCTCTCCCCGGCACGCCCGGCTACGTGGGGGTGGGCGAAGTTCTGGCCGTGGGAGATCAGGTAACCAAAGTTGCCATCGGCGACAAGGCGCTGACCTACGGGCCGCACGCCGGAGTCTATGCGGTGGACACTCTCGACCGCCACACCGGCATGTGTCTCAAGCTCGATGCGAATTCCCCGCGCCTCGACCTCGTTCCCTTCACCCGCACGGCCACCATTCCCTTTACCGCGATCCGTGTTTCCGAGATCGAACTCGGCGATTGGGTGGTGGTCACCGGGCTGGGTCTCATTGGCAACTTCGCCGCCCAGCTTGCCCGCCTCCAGGGCGCGAATGTGATCGGCGTGGATGTAAGCGCCAGCCGCCGTGAAACCGCCTCCCGTTGCGGCATCGAACACACCGTGGATTCGAGTGACCCGGCCTGGAAGGATGCCGTCCGCCAACTGGCGGGAAGCCGTGGCGTGACCACTCTCATTGACGCAACGGGGCTTTCGGCGGTCATCGCCGACGCCGCTGAACTCGTGGCCTCCTACGGCGAAGCCATCCTGCTTGGCAGCCCGCGAGCCGAATACGTGACGGACGTCACCAAGGTTTTCAACCGCATCCATCTGCCGGGTTTCACGCAGTTCAAGGGCGCGTTGGAATGGAGGTATCCGACCTTTCGCGACGAATTCGTCAAACATTCCATCGAGCGGAACTCCGAAATCGTCCTGGAACTCATCGCCGCCAACCGCCTCGCGGTGGAGCCGCTCTACACCCACAAACTCAATCCCGAACAAGCCGGGGAAGGCTACCGGGGACTGCGCGAGGACAAGGAAAAATACCTCGGCGTGATCTTCGATTGGACCGAATTTTCAGCCTCCGGTGAACGGGGTATCCGCGCTGCATAAAAAGATTTCGCGCCAGGCACGTCAGGATGCCCTCCCCTTCCCATCCTTTCCACCCTTTGCGTGAGGCTCAAATTTTCCAAAATAAACGTTATGCAAAAACTAAGAATCGGAATGGTCGGAGCCGGATTTATCTTCGACTGGCACCACAAGGCGTTTTCCTCTTTGCCGGACGTGGAGTTCGTCGGATTGACCGCGAACATTCCCGAGGGGCGCTCCTGGCCCCATGAACGACAACTCGCCCTGGAGCAAAAAGCCTCCGCCTTGAACCTGCGCCTTTATCCCGACTTTGCGGCCCTGGCGGGTGACGAAAGTCTGGATGCCCTCATCATCGGCAGCATCAACCCGGATCACTATGGACAAATTCTCGCGGGGTTGAAGGCGGGAAAACATCTTTTGGTCGAGAAACCGGTGGTCACGGACTTGGCGGAACTTGCCACCGTGAAGGACGCGGCCCAGGCCGCGGGCCGAATCGTCTTCCCCGCTCATAATTTCGTCTATCGCGGCGCGGTGCGGCAGGCGAAGGAAATCCTTGAGAGCGGTGCATTGGGTCGGATTATCCATTCGTCTTTTATCTCCACCCATACAATCAGCCCGGCCCACGCGTCCGGCTGGAGGTCCAGGAAGGCCCTCGCGAAAGGAGGTGCCTTGATGGACAGCGGCCATCATCTGGTTTATCAAATGATTTACCTTCTCGGCTACCCGAAAACCATCAAGGGGCTAAAGGCCAATATCGTTCTCACCGGAATGGAATGCGAGGACACCGCGCTGGTCAACGTTCAGTTTGCCGACGGTTCGGTTGCCACCCTTATGCAATCCTGGGCTTCCGGGATGGACTTCGGAACGAGCGGAATCCGCATCCTGGGGGAGAAGGGCAACCTGACCATCACGGATGCCCTGTATTTCAACGGCGAGAAACTGACCGGCGACGTGGAATACGGCGATTCGTTCGTCCGCCAGGCCGAAGCCTTCGTGCATTCCGTGAAGACGGGCACTCCGCCCCTCTCCACGCTCGATGACGCGGAAAAAACATTAAAACTCATCTACGCTTCCTACGCCGACGCCGAAGAATAAAACCGTTCTTCCATGGCCCGCCAACCAATTCCCCTTCGCTGGAAGCTCGCCCGTTTGGAAGCGGATGGCCTTCCGGGTCCATGGATTCCCTCCACCGTGCCGGGTGCCGTGCAACTCGATTGGGCGGCGGCCAACGCATTGCCCGATTATTCTCACGGTGACAACGTCCGCTTCTGGCAAGGGTTGGAGGATTATTCCTGGCTCTACCGGGCGGAGCTGGATGCCACGCCGACTTTGGTTTCCGGCGAACGTCTGTTTTTAATCGTCGAGGGCGTTGACTACGCCTGCGACGTTCTTCTTGGCGGACGCCGCCTCCTGCAACATACCGGCATGCAGATTCCCATCCGGCTGGATGTCACGGATTCCTGGAAAGACGGAGCGGAGTTGGACATTCTTATTCATCTGGCTCCGAAGGCGGCGGACATGCCTGCCGGTCGCGCACAGGCGAGGGAAAGCTGCAAACCCGCCGTTTCCTACGGCTGGGACTTCCATCCCCGATTGATTCCGTTGGGTTTGTGGCAGAATGCCTTTTTGGAGGTGCGTTCGGCTGTTCATTTTCACGAGGCTCCCGAAGTGAAATATTCCCTTAGCGAAGATTGCACCTTGGCGTGCGGCGAACTTAGGGTGATGTTGAACTCTCCGGCCACCGCGAACATGACCCTCACCTGGCGGCTCCGAAAATCCGACGGCGAGGTGGTGATTTCCCAGGACATGGCAGTTGAGCCGGGGATGTCCCGTCTGTCCGTTCCGTTCCGCTTGGAGCAACCTGCGCTCTGGTGGCCGCACGATCAGGGACTGCCCTCGCGATATATTAGCGAAGTGAGCTTGCTGGATGAAGCGGTGGCAGAAGTGGACGGGCACTCCGCACGAATTGGCTTTCGCCGTGTGCGGCTTTGCATGGCACCCGGCCAGTGGGAGGAACCTCATTTGTTCCCGAAAAGTCGAAGCCGTCCGCCGCTGACCTTTGAAATCAATGGTCGGCGAATTTTCGCCAAGGGATCAAACTGGGTTTGCCCGCACATTTTTCCCGGTGCCGTGGGACGCGTGGAATACGAAAGCCAGCTGCGATTGGCCCATGAGAGCCATTTCAACATCCTGCGGTTATGGGGCGGATCGGTTGCCCCGCAGGATTGTTTTTACGATCTCTGTGACGAGCTTGGCATCATGGTCTGGCAGGATTTCCCTTTGTCCTGCAATGCGTATCCCGACACGGAACCGTATTTGACCCTGCTCGATCAGGAGTCCCGCAGCTTAATCAAGCGCCTCAAGCGGCACCCGGCGGTGGTTTTGTGGTGCGGGGGCAACGAACTGTTCAACGCCTGGTCGGGGATGACGGATCAGGCTTTCGCTCTCAGATTGCTCAATCGAAACACCTTTGAACTCGATCCGGCGACGCCCTTCCTGCCTACGGCACCCGTCGAAGGGATGGGACACGGGCACTATGTATTTCGGGACATGGAGGCAGGGGAGGAGGCGTGGGGCATCTTTCAAAAGTCCTCGTGTTCCGCCTATTCGGAATTCGGATGTCCCGGTCCCGCCTCCGTTGAGACTCTGAAGCGGATTCTGCCAGCCTCGGAACTCTGGCCTCCACGGTCGGGAACTTCCTGGGAAACGCATCACGCCTTCGCTGCATGGCTGCCGGATAGTTGGCTGCACCTTGCCGCCTGCAACCATTATTTCGGTCCATCGGAAACCCTGGAGGAATTAGTCGAGCGTGGACAATTTCTTCAGGCGGCCGGATTTCAGGGACTCTTCGAGGAAGCTCGCCGTCAAAAACCCGTATCAAGCATGGCCCTTAACTGGTGCTTCAATGAACCCTGGCCATGCGCGGCAAACAACAGCCTCATCTCCTGGCCCTGTGAACCGAAACCCGCCCTCGCCGCCGTCGGCCTGGCCTGTCGGCCCACGTTACTAAGCGCCCGAATCCGGAAACTCGCCTGGAAAGCGGGCGAAAACTTCGACCCGGAAATATGGATATTGCACGACGGGCCAAACGGAATAGGCGCATTCGAAGTAGCGGTATGGTTGGAACACGACGGGGTTCGCATTCCGCTGGTCCGTTGGACAGCCGGGCCAATTGACGCAAACTGCAACCTTCAGGGGCCGCGTGTCCAATGCCGCCTTCCCAAAATGAGCGATCCTCGATTCCGACTCCTGCTGGAAGCCGAGGGACATCCGGAGTTCGGTTCCTGCTACATCCTATTGAAAGAAAATGAACCCGTTCCAAAAATCGCGAAGGACAGCCCGGCGCGGGCCATGAATTTTTGAAATTGCACACGATGTGGTCGAAATCATCCATCCTTTCGAAGTGTCAGCTTGCCGGACGAGAGGCATATCCCCGCCTATCGGGGAATGACTCAGGCGCATTGCCAAGGCTGCACGACCGCCGCGTCAGGCAACGGCACGTTTTCGGATACTTTCATAAAACGGGGGAGGGAGCGTGATTAGGGAAGTCCTTTCCGAACACTCGCCGCAGGTCCGCTATTCATGTGGCGATTTACTGGTGGAATATCATCTGGATGTCAGAACCCGCGCCGTGGGGTTGCGTTTGTATCCCGCCAGCGAAGAATCCAAGATTGTACCGCATCGCACGTATCTGGAAACCCCCGAGGTTCTGGCCTTGCCGAATTCATGGCGTCCCATTCCGGCATACAACGGCGAGGTTTCGCTGATTCAACTCAAGTTGGCGGAAGACGAATCCCTCGGAGCATTCAGCGTGGGCCGTTCCCAGCGCTTAAATTCCACAACAGTGGGTTTGAGGTTTGTGGACCAGAACGTTTCGGGTGACGGGAGCGGTTTTACCGTTCGGACGACCCTTCGAGGCGCAAGGTCTTTTCTTTGCGTACATGTTCTTTCTTATGAAACGGGTGATGCCGCTGTAACCGTTCATGGTGAGTTTCATAACCAAGGAGAAACCCCGCTCACGCTGGAAATGATTTCCAGCTTTTGCTTCGGATTTCTCTCACCGTTCGATAAGGTGGATTCGTCCGAGCGGCTGCGATTGCATCGCTTCCGGTCTTTTTGGTCCGCCGAGGGACGCCATGAAGCCGTCCTTCTGGAAGACCTGCACTTGGAGCGGGCGTGGACCAATCACGGCTTCGCCAGTGAACGCTTCGGGCAGGTGGGTTCGATGCCCCTGCGCGGTTTTGCCTCGCTCGCGGCCATTGAAGACATTCCCACAGGTGTCTTTTGGGGAGCGCAACTCGCCTGCCCGGCCTCCTGGCAGATGGAAATTTGTCGAAGGGACGACAAAGTGAGTCTCTCCGGCGGCTTGGCCGATCGGGAATTTGGACATTGGATCAAGCGGATTGCCGCCGGGGAAACCTTCCGCACCCCGAAGGCTTATCTTTCGACAGCGGTCGGAAACATCGACACGATTTGCCAGCGCTTGACTCGTATGGGAAACAAAGCCCTGCGAACGCAGCCCGCGCTGGAGAAGGAACTTCCCATCCTCTTCAACGAATGGTGTTCGAGTTGGGGCCAGCCCACGCCGGACTATATCCTGAAAACCGCCGAACGATTGCGGCAGATGCCGGTAAAAATCTTCGTCATTGACGACGGCTGGATTGAAAAGCCTGCCAACGGCTTTCAGTTCAACGGGGATTGGAATGTCGATGAAAAGCGATTCCCCAATGGACTCAAAGCGGTGGCCTCGGCCTTGGCCGAAAAGGGATTCGTTCCCGGCCTCTGGTTCGAATTCGAGACCTGCACTGAAGGCACGAGGGCCTACTCCCAGGAAGACCATCAACTGCACTTCGATGGCCGGACCCTGAAAATCGGCAACCGTCATTTTTGGGATTTCGCCGATCCTTGGGTTTTTGAGTATCTGGGAAAGAAGGTGATCGACCGCCTGAAAGAAGATGGATTCGGCTACATCAAGGTCGATTACAACGAAGCCCTCGGCATTGGTTGCGACCACCCGGACTCGCTGGGAGAAGGTCTGCGGCTGCATCTCGAAGGAGTGCAGCGTTTCTTCCGCAAGCTGCGCGAGGAGATTCCGCATTTAATCATCGAAAACTGTTCGTCTGGCGGGCACCGCCTGGAACCTTCCCTGATGGAACTTTGCGCGATGGGATCGTTCAGTGATGCCCATGAAAGCCCAGATATTCCCCTCATCGCGGCGAACCTTCATCGCCTGATCCTGCCGCGCCAGTTGCAGATATGGGCCGTGCTGCGGCATTCGGACAGCAGGATGCGCCTGCAATACTCGCTGGCCGCCTGTTTCCTGGGCCGGGCCTGCCTGTCTGGCGAAATGACCCGACTGGATGAAGGCCAGTTTCAGTTTATGCGGGATCAACTTGAGTTCTACGAACGCATCAAGTTCATCATCCGCGACGGCGAATCCGTTCTTCACCGCCGCACCAACAAAAGCTACCAGCACCCGAAGGGCTGGCAGGCTGTCGTCCGCACGAGCCGTCCAGACCCGGAACATTGCCTCGTGGTCTTCCATGCTTTCGCCGATTCGACCGACGCAAAGGCGGAAATTGAGCTTCCGGGAACCACCCCGTGGCGGATCGTCGAGCCGCATCAGCAGGGCTTGGAAATGCAGCTAGCTGACAATGGAAAGCTCGTCGTGACAGTGGAACAGCCGTTTGCGGCAGGCGTTGTCTGGCTTCGCGCCGAAGCCTTATGAGTGCCGAAATCTCCAAGACGGTGGCGGGCGATGCGACGTCCGCCGGGACAGCCGGTATTGCCGCGAGCGACCGCATTCCGCTCTTTCGGAAAATCATGTTCTCCGTCGGCATCAATATGGATTACGTCGCCACGGGTCTCCTGACGGGCACGCTCTGGATGCCATTTTTCAACATCGGTTTGGAAATACCCGCCACGGCTCTTGGAATTATCCTGATGCTATTGCGCGGCTGGGATGCATTCACCAATCCCATTATGGGCAACATTTCCGACAACACGCGGACCCGCTGGGGACGCCGCCGTCCCTTCATTTTCTTCGGAGCCATTGTCACGGCGCTGATATTTCCCGCTTTCTGGCATCTGCCCGGCAGCGTCGCCGATGGCACATCGTGGCTGGCCCACATCGCCGACTGGATTCCCTTCCTTTCCGGCGCTGACATTTCCCTCCGCGACAAGGCCGCGTCGATTTATCTGCTGATCATCGGCATGGTCTTCTTCGCGGCATTCTCGGTTTGGTCGATGCCGTATTACGGCCTCCAACTCGAATTGACTCCCGATTACGACGAACGCACCCGCCTCACGGCCTGGATGACTTTTTTTGGGAAAATTTCGGCCCTGTTCGGAAGCTGGCTGCTGCTTTTTACCATCTTTGTTGGCCTGCTCGCCCTTGGCGATCCCAAGGCTCTTGAGGGCAAGTCTCCTTTCCTCCAACAGATTTTAAGCACCGTTCAGCCCTGGATCATCCACTTCACGAATCCGCAGTCTGGCGAAAAACCCATTGTGGTGGGAATGCGGCTTGTCTGCTGGATCATTGCCGTGGGCATTATTTGCTTCGGCCTGCTTCCAGCCTTGTTCGTCAAGGAGCGCTATTACGCGAGCGAAGCCGCGCGGCAGACCGCCGATCCCTTCTGGAAAAGCATCGGTGAGTCGTTTCGTTGCCTCCCGCTCTGGCACCTCATCGGCGTTTCTTTTTTTATTGTCCTCGGTTCGACCTCCGTGGGGGCTCTTGGCCAGTATGTGAATTTCTATTACGTCTGCGACGGAAATCTCGCGCAAGGCGCATGGATTACCGGACTGAAGGGCACGGCAACGGTGGTGGCCGGGATCGTGTCCATCCCGCTTTTGACATGGCTGGGAGAGAAATTCGACAAGCGCACGATGATCCTCGCCATGATTGGCACCAGCATGGTCGGGCATTTGCTCAATATCTTTCTCATGACGCCCGAGCATCCCTATTGGCAGATCCTTCCCGGAGTCTTCGAAGCAAGCGCCATCGCCGCAGTGTGGCTTTTTCTGCCGTCCATGAAGGCGGATGTGGCCGATTGGGATGAATGGCAGACCGCCCGCCGCCGCGAAGGTGCGGTCAACGCCTTCTACTCCTGGTTCATCAAGGCGTCCATGGCCCTCTCCATGGGCATTGGCGGCGTGGTCCTGCAAATCTCCGCTTTCGATCCCAAACTCGCCATTCAGCCCGGCTCGGTCTTGAACCGGATGTTCCTGATCTATCTTATGCTGCCAGTTTTCATCTGGGCTCTCGCCATGCTGTCCGCGTGGTTTTACCCGTTGAGCCGCGCCCGATCCCTGCAAATCCGCGCCGAACTGGAAGCGCGTCGCGGAGTTCTCTGATTCGCCGAAAGGGAAATGTGGTCGCGATTATCCATTTTCTGGAGATTTCAGATGGCTGGCTGGGCGGCTTTCGTAATGGTCACGTTTCCTTTGAAAATCGAACTCACCGGAGCATTCGGTGTTGCGCTCTTTCTCTGCCTCGTTCGTGATGGAAGCAGTTTAATTCTCACGTTGGCCTTGCGGAGTCTGTATCGACGTTACTGGACGGAGAACGCAGGCCGAATGGCCGGTATTGTCATCCTCGGTTGCACCGCGGCTGGGCTGCTGCAATCTGGGGTATTCTTTCTCCTGCGCGAATTCCTTCCCCTCGAAGCGGAGATTTTTCGCTATCGCTCGATTGCATTCAGCGTCATCTACGAGAGAATCGGCCTGCTCTACGGCTGGAGCTTCCTCTATCTTGGAATACGCCACGCCTTGCAAAGCAGGCAGCGCCAGTTGGAACTGGCCCTGGCTAAGACCGCACAGCAGGGAGCGGAACTCCAGATGCTCCGGGCGCAGACGAATCCTCATTTCCTGTTCAACGCACTTAATACCATCCGTGCAGGAGTCGAGGAGGCCAGCCCGCCCCTTGGCCGGATGGTGCAATCCCTTTCCGATTTTCTGCGATTCTCGCTCGACCACAGCCAGAGTGACCTGATTCCGCTTGGCCGCGAATTCGACGCGATGCGCGACTATCTGGCGGTTGAAAAAGTGCGCTTCGGCGACAGTCTGGAATTCGTCTGCGAAATCGAGCCCTCGTTGAGGGAGGCGCTCGTTCCGGGCATCATTTTGCAACCGCTGGTCGAAAATGCGGTCAAGTATGGACAGGAAACGTCCGAGTTTCCGTTAAGTGTGGCTGTGCGAATCACTGCGCCGACCGCCCAGACGACCCGAATGGAGATCGTGAATTCAGGCCATTGGCTGGAGCCAAGAACACGAGGAAAGGAAAGCCATCTCGGCCTGCAAAATCTGCGCCACCGGCTGGAACTGCTTTATCCCGACCGGCATCGTCTCGACATCGCGGGGAAGGACGGAAGCGTGCGAGTCCGCCTCGAAATTCCAGTCTTATGAAAACACAACGCCGAGCCTTGATCGTCGATGATGAAGAAGCTGCAAGGAATTTTCTTCGCAAACTGTTGGCCGCGCATCCGGAAATCTCCGTGGTAGCGGAAGCGGGCTCCGTCGTCGAAGCGGTTGAGCAGTTTCACAAGACGAATCCGGACCTTGTGTTTCTGGATGTTCAAATGCCGAAAGGCGACGGGTTCTCTCTTTTACCCAAATTGCAGCCAGTCCCCGAAATCATCTTCATCACCGCCCATGATGCCTTCGCGGTGAAAGCATTTGAGGTGAACGCCGTGGATTATCTTCTCAAGCCCATACCGCCTGATCGACTGGCTATGGCGTTGGAACGACTCGCCCGAAAAGCGCCCAGAAAACCCAAGCCTTTCACCAGAGATGACCGCATATTTCTTTACGCGGACCTGGAACTTAGAGTTGTGCCGGCCGCCCAGATCACCTGCATTCAAGCGGCTCAAAATTACAGCCATGTCCATATTGGCGGGCAGGAGCCGGTAATGGTTCGACGTGCGATGGCGGAATGGGAGCGGCTTCTTCCATCTTCGGCCTTCCTCCGGGTTAATCGCTCCACGATCCTCAACTTGAATGCCGTGCGGGAAATTCTTCCGTTACCCCATCATCATACTTCCGTAAGCTTTACGAATTCATCGGCCACGATTGAGCTTCGCCGCCTGCCCTCCCGACGTCTTCGAAAAGCCCTCGCCGCGACAGCCCAAGCATGATTCTGCGGGGCTAAAAAGTTCAGTTCAGCACATTATAGGTTCAGTCCGTCACACTGACCGGAAACCGCCCTAAAGGCAGTGTTCGGTGCGGGTGTGAAAAAGTATTTCAACCTGATTGGTCCCCAGATTCGGCGACTGCGTAACGCGATGGGTTGGTCGCAAGATCATCTCGCCACAAAGCTCCAAATCGTCGGGATGGAACACGCCACCCGCAAAAAGGTGTGCAAGATCGAGTCCCGTGAAGTGTGGGTGTCGGATGACGACATGCTCTTTATTTCGCGAGTCCTGCGCGTGGATCTCAAGGACTTGTTTCCGCCGAAGATCATTGGCGCGAAGCGTCTTTACGAGGCGATCACGGAAGCGAAAGCATCTCCCTACGGCTGCCTGATTTTCGGGTTTTTATTTTGCCCCGAACTCGGGGCATGGGCTGCGAATATTTCCTCTACGGTCGCGAGCGTATGAAAACACTCATCCTCGCAGCAGCACTGGACGGCGCAATGTCCGAAGGCCTCGGCATCATTGCAAAGTTCCTCTTCATCATCGCAGTCGTGGTCATCGCGCACGGCGGCTGGCAAATCCGCTCCGGCAACGCAGACCAAGGCAAAATGTCGGTTGTCGGCGGCTTGCTTCTCGGCCTTTCGGTCGTGATCGCTGAAGCCCTCTTCAACGCAGGCGGAATGCCCACCATCAGCGTCTCCCAATAAATGAGCAAGGGACTTGTCCATACCCATGCCGGAGACGATAGCGACGGCAAGATTTGGGGCATCGAGGGCATGAACCTCCTGTTCATGCTCGCCGGTCTCCTGATCGGCATCGGGCTGGCCCTTCTGCTCTCCCGCCATAATGCGCCGACACTTAGTGTCGGCGCAGGCGCGGTGCCGTTCGCGCTCGTCGCCCTCTACGTCTTCGCCTTTCGCCAGGGCAAACCCAAGGCCTTCGACACCGACTGGCTGGAAACCCACGCCAGCGGCTCCGGCTGGATGCCGCCCTCCCGTCAACCCCGCAACCCCCTCTTTTCCCATGCAAGCACCTAACGGCTGGTTCACTGAAAATCTCATCGTCTGGAACGACCTCGACAAACGCGGCTTCGTTTCCAAAGGGTTCGTCCTCGACGTTCCCGATCTCCGTCACGCCAGCGAACACGCGCTGGATCACTTTTACGAATCGCTCCGGCAGTTCCTCCACACACTGGATGAATCCACCCGCGCCCAAATCCGCTGGTCGGTAGACTCCAATTATCGCGAAGAACTCCTCGCCTACAACAAGGTGACTGAGGAACGGTGCGAGGCAGATTCGTGGGCAACCATTGCCCGTAACGAGCGGTTCAACCGCTATTGGCGGGCCATGCAGGACGGCAAGCTGCGCCGGGAAAAACTCGTCCTGTTTTTGTCCAAGCCCATCGGCGTCAATCCGCCCGCAGGCGCGAGTCAGGAACTTTTGCAGGAACACTATAAGCGCATTCTCGCGCAGTACGGCGAAGGATTCGAGCAGCATGGACGTGTCATTACCTCCTTACTGGAGCCACACGGCTGCCGAGTCACGGCAATGTCCTCCGCGGATTTGTTCCGGTATTACGCCACGTTCTTCAATCCGTCGTATCTCCGGCGCGACAACTACGATCCCATCGGCCAGTTCCGCGAAGAGGAAACCATTCATCAGAATTGCTGGCATCAGGGCGTGCAGGCCGGGAAGACATTCGGATTCTTTGCCGATGGCTACTATCACAACCTGATTATTCTAAAACGGCGGCCCCAGCGGACCCGACGAGGGATTTTCTGGGCGCTGACTTCGTTGCCGTTCCTCGACTACGCCATCACGGTTAATCTCTACCCGCAGAACATCCGCAAGGAGATCTCCAAGGCAGAACGTTCCTTGGAGCGGGTGCGCGGCGATTATGCGGCGGAAGGCAAACAATCGTTGCTGACCTCGAAGGCGGTTAAAGAGGAGCGTATCAAACATCTCGCCCAGGGCGACGTTGTTCCCATCTTGTATGATTACGTCGTCCATGTTTGGGCCGACAGCGAGGCCGAACTGATTTCCAAGACTCGGCAGATCGAAACGGCTTTCGGGCAGATGGAGGACGCCCAATGCTGGACCAGCAATCTCTCTTCCGCTGCAACGACCAAGAACATTTGGTTCCAAACTTGGCCAGGTTGGTTGTGGGGCAAATACACCCATCATGCGGACAACGGACTGGACGAATGGCTGGCCGACATCCTGCCGTTTTCTTCCACCTTTACCGGCCATCTCAAAGAGGCAGAGGCACTGTATGATGGGAGTAACCGCAACTTGATCGGCGTTCGGAATTTTATCTCCGGCACGCCGCAGCTCGCGGTGCTGCTGGGCATGACGCGCGCCGGGAAATCCGCCTTCATGTCGGACCTGCTTTCGCAGACTGATCCGTATTACGACTTCACGTTGATCGTTGAAGAAGGGCTTTCTTACGGCATTTGGACACAGGCTCAGAGGCACACGCCCATTGTCATCCAGCCGGATGGCGATCTGTGCCTGAACTATCTCGATACCCAAGGCGCACCGCTGACCAACCTGCAAATCACCACCGCCGCCGCGCTGGTCGCCAAGATGGCCGGACATCCCGCCGACGAGGACAGGCGCAATCTGCGCATTGCCCAAATTACGCAATACATCGAACAACTCTACACCGATCGGTTTGACGAGTGGGTTGGCGAGGACGCTTCGCGTCTCGATTCGGTGGCGCGACATGCGCTCGCGACATTGGCCTACAAGAAGGCCCACATGCCCATTTCCGCGACCTTCGTGGAGGCATGGGCCGAACTGCGGCATGTGGCTTCATCCGAGGAGCGGGAAAGTCTCATTTCGGCACCGACCGCCGAGGAAGTTTCCCGGTTCATCCAGTCGCCCGACACGGAGCGGTATGTCCGCAATGCCGCCTTCGCGTTCTTCGGAGCGGAGGACTATCCGACTCACGACATGCTCCAGCAAATGATGCTGGTGGCTCCGTTCCCCGAACATGACCGGGACGAGATCAACCACCTTGCGACATTGTTGGCTCCCTGGAATGAGCAACGGCTGGTTTGCGGACATTCCACGTTGTCCATCACCGGGAGAATCGCTCATTTCGATTTGACCTACATTCCCGAATCGAATCGGCAGTTGAAGGAACTGGCTGGATTCCTCATCGCCAACTACGGGCGCCAGCACATCATCACGCTTCCGCGTGGGGCACGGAAACGGGTGATCTTCGAGGAAGTCGCCAGAACGCTGGACATTCCGGGTGGCGAACAACTCGTCTCGGAGTTCTACGCCCAGCTTTCCAAATTTAGCACCTGGATCATTTCCATCGTCCAGCAATACAGCCGATTTCAACGCTCGGGCATTCGCCCCATCGTCTTTGGCAACGCCAAGCAGTTTTATTTCACGCGGATGAATGATCGGCGCGATATTGAAGATGTCGCCAGGGATGTTGACCTTTCTGAAACGACGAAGGAGGCGATTTCCCGGTATCCGTTGCCGGAGCATTTGCCTGACTCCAATAAGTACGCGGCTCTGACGTATTACCATTTGGACGTTCAGGAGCCTTTGTGCGGAACGATTCACAACCGCGTTTCGCCGGAAATGCTCTTTTGTTCCTCTTCGACGGGAGAGGACTTCGACAACCGGAGCCGTTTGCTCCGTAACCATCCCAATATCGTTAGCGGGATTCTTTCAGAATCCGCCGCCTCCGTTTCTTCCAACCCCTAATCACTAATATGAAATCTCATCGTCGTTTCTTTGCCTCTAGGAAAATAAAAGCCGTCTGTGTGGCGGGCGCGTGGTGCGCGGTCGTCGCGTTCCTGCCCGCGTGTGCCTCCCGTTCTCAATTCCAGAAGGGATACGAACGCGGGGCCTCCGACACCGTGAAACGCCAGTATTGGATTTTGCAGGACATGCAAAAGCGTTCCGAACCCAAGCCGGAGCGGCGCGTGTCGCTCTATCGGATTCCCATCACGCCCGATCCCGAAGCCGCGGTGAAGACCGTTCCCTACGAGATTTCCATTCCCGTCGTTCAGTAACTCCACCCCCCCAATCCATCCCAGCAATACCCATGAAAAAACTCATCCTCATTGCAATCGTTCTTTCGGCGGCGGTTCCCGCGCTTTATGCGCAGTGGACCGTGGCCGCGCCCGGCGTCGAAGCCCGTCAGGACCAGAAGAACATCTTCGACATCCTGAAATACACGTGGGAGCAGGCCAAGTGGGCGGAAAAGCTCGCCACGCTTCACAACACGCTCACCACGGTTCGCGAGCAACTGGAGACGGCCAACATGGTCAAACAGGCCATCGGTGATCCGGTGGCGGCCATCGCGCTCATTGATAACGGACTCTTCTCCGGCTATCTGGAGGATTCCGGCATCGGCGACACGCTCGGTGAGCTGGCCGGCATCGCGCAGGAAGGAGCCGAACTTTCCGCCACGGTGCAGGACCTTTTTCAGCCGATCAATGTCGAGTCATGGAAGAGTCTCGCGCTGGACACCACGCGCAGCTTTGACGGTATTGCCTCCTTCCGCGATTCCAGCGATCCACTCCGACGTTTCCGGGCCGTGGATAATGCCTTCTCTCGCTTCGAGGTTTTGTTGGGCCGCGCCCAGAACAAAAGGAAGGTGCTCAACCGACAAATTTCCCGGCTCAACACCCAGTTGAAGGGAGCCCAGGACGACGCGGAAGTACAGAAGTTGGCGGGATCGCTGACCACAGCACAAACCGCCCTCGAAGACCTCGACAGCATGGTGGAAACGGCACGCGGACAGGTGGAATTGCTTCACACGCTCAACGCCAATCGCTCTCAGGCCGAAGAGGTGGCCGCCGAAGAGATCAGCCGCACCCGCAATCGCGAACTCGCCCGTATGGCAGCCGAGGCGGAAGCCGAGTTGCAGTTGCCCGACTTCTCCGCCCCAAACGAAGACCTTCCCCCCGGCTTCTGAGGAGCGTTGCTCCACTCTTAACCCTTCTAAGTCTATGATTCCTTCTCTTTCCAATCTCTTCGAGGCCGCGCTGGAAATCCGCATGCTCCTGGCTCCCTTCGCCTTTGTCCTTTGTGTCATCGGCATCGGGGAAATGGGCTGGCGGGCTGGCTCCGATCCTCGCGCCATTCTCGGCGCGCTCCTCAAAACCATCCTGATTGTCGGAATGCTGGCGGGCTATCCATCCGCGATGGATCACGGCCAGAAGGCATTCGCGGAAATGCGCGGTAAATTCACTAACGCTCGCGAGGCCAAATTCGTGCAGATCCTTCGGTCTCGCATCGAGAACCAACCCTCTGACTCATGGACGGATTTGGGCAAAGTCGTTCCCGCTGCCATCGGCATGTTCTTCCAAGGCATCGGCAACTTCATGCTCGTTGTCCTGACATTCTTCCAGAACTTCGCCATTGCCGGGTTGATCGCGGTTTCTCCGCTCATGCTGGGATTCCTTTTCTTCTCCTACACGCAGTCTCTCGGCGTTCAGTTTTGTGTCACATCCCTGACCGTCCTGCTTTGGCATGTCGCCATTTGCCTGGTGGATATTGTCATCGTTGCAATCAGCGATCTTCTCTACGCACCGATCACCACGGGTGGGATCATCCAGACCACGCAAAATCTGATCGTCGTCCAAAACTGGCTGCTCTTCCCGTTCATCATGGCCTTCGCTGCCATCATCACGGTGTTCTTTTACCTGTCCGTGCCGTTCGTGGCCGGAGCGATCATGAAGGGACTGAGCGGCACCACCGCTGCCTTGCAGGCCGGGATTCAGGGAACCATGCAGGCCGCCGGGATGGCCGTTGGAGCTGGTCTGACCGCTGCGGGAGCCGCCGCCACGCTCGGAGGTTCTACCGCCGTGCAAGGCGCACTGGCGGGAGCACAGACGGCCGCCGGAGCGGCCGGAGCGGCCAGCGCGGCAGGCCGACTGGCCAGTGACGTATCTGGGTCGATGGGTGGCGATGTTCCTGCGCCACCGCCCATTCCTCCGGCTCCCTCGGGAGGAGACTCCGTCCCCAATCCGGACAACCCCGGCATGGTGGCCCATCAGACCGCGCCCAACGCCTTCGCCGTCGTCGATAACAACACCGGCACGGTGTCTCACCACAAGGGCAGCATTGCCACGCCGCACGCCGCTCAAGCCGCTTTCAATTCTCACGCGAGCAAAGCCCAGCCGCTCCCTTCGGATTCACCGCTCGCCAACCGCAACGCCTGATTTCCCATGAAACTATCCGCCATTACTTCCATCACCAATAACGTCATCGCCGCCCGCTTCTGGATGGGGCTTGCAGCCCTTTCCATGGCCTTCGCGGTGGCTGCACCGTTCCTCACCATTTCCGCCATGAAGCAGCAGGAAAAGGTCGTCATCCTCGATCCGGGCGGAACGCTCATCTATGCGCCGCTCCTCGGATTCGAAGAGGCGGGCAGCCTTCATGCCTACCATGTGCGGCTCGCCTGCCTGGCTTTGCTCCAGCGCAATCCGGTGGGGCCGGATTTGCCCGACCTCCTGAAACGCATCTATCTCGAAGAACCCGCGAGGAAGAAGGCCGCTGCCATCTACAAGGCCCAGAATCCGGAGTTCAAGGAGAAGCAGATTCACCAGAAGGTCGAAGTCACCAAGATCGACATTCTCGACACCCGCAAGATCAAGGACGGCTCGGGCCAGTCATATGAAGCCGTCAGCGTGCGAGCCGAAGGCAATCTGGTTCGCACCGGCACGGTCAAAAACCTCGAGTTCCGCGAACCCGCCAAATTCCAGATCGAGTTCCTCTTCATCCGCAATCCCGACCTGCTCGGCAACGGGCGGCTCCCGCTGGTCGTGCAGGACTTCACCTACTCCGAAAAACCGCTCTAAACATCCCATGAAATACTTCGTCCTCTCAATCCTTATGGTGGCCACGGCTTATGCCGGGCCAATCACCCAAAAGCCGCTTGATGAATTCATCATCTACGACGTTCCCGTGGCGCAAAAAACCGGAACCACCACGATCATGTTCCCTTCGGAGATTTCCGGCCTCTATGCGAAATCCGTTTCCACCCAGGAACAGGAAAACGCGGGATTTCTCATCACCTTCACGCCGGGGAATTTCTATTTCACCATCCGGGCGCTGAAGGCTGATGCCGAGGACCATTTGACGGTGATCTTCAATCGGAAGGCGTACGTGTTGCATCTCAAGGCGTCCGACAAGCCGTTCTACAACGTCACGTTCTACCAGGACGAACGGCAAGGTAAGGACGGAGGCAGGATTGCCGTCGTACCGGAGCAGTTGCTAGGCCTGATGGACAAGGCCAAGGCATACCCGCTTCTGGCGAAGGACGCACCAGACGCTCTGGCCGGCGTTCTCCATACCGTTCCCGGTCTCACCAGCTATTACGAAGGTTTCAATGTCCGCATTCGCGATGTCTGGCGCTTCGAGCAGGACGACACCTTGATTTTCCGGCTGGAACTGGAGAATACGACCGACCGCGCGGTGCGCTACAACCCGCAGGACCTGGCTGTTCGGCTAGAGGATCGAATCTACACGCAATCGCTCGTCGATGCCTCTGGCGTCATGCCGCCCAAATCCGTTACGCCCGTCTTCCTCGCCATCACCGGCAATGGACAGGGTGGGCGTAATAATCTCGCTCCCGACAACAAATGGAACGTCCTCGTTGTCCGTGCCGAACCTCAACTCTCCACCAACGACTACAAATGAACCTCCGCACCATCTTTACCGAGCTTTTCCAGAAACCCACCGGAAGGCTGATTCTTTTCCTCGTGGCGGGAGCTTTGGTTCTCGCCTTCCTCTTCAGCAGCAAATCGCGCCATTCCCCGGAGCCGGTCAACCCAACCGTTCCGGCCCAGGCGACCGCCGCAAAGGGATATTCCTTCGAGGAAAACATTCCGGTCACGCCGCCGGCCAAGACGCAGACCACCGCGCCAAACCCGCCGCAGGAAGCCGCCCGTGCAACGCCAACGCCCAAACCACCGCCGCCGATTCCCCAGGCCATTTTCGCCACCAAGGAGGAATCCCGCAGCGAGTATTACCTGCCTTACGGACGCTTGCTCCGGTGCGAACTGGTCAATGCGGTGGAGTCCACCAACATCGAAACGCCCATCATCGGTTTGATCACCGAGGATGTCTGGCAGGCTGGGAGGCTTATTCTCCCAGCCGGAACCGAAGTGCATGGATTGGCTCAAAAGACTGCCGCCCGTGAACGCATCGGCTCCGAACGGCAATGGGTGCTGGTCTTTCAGGACGGGAAGGAACTGCCGCTTTCCGGAACGGTCCTCGACTACGCCCCGGACGGCACGAACGGCGACCAATGGGCCGAAACAGACGGTTCTGCCGGGCTCCGTGGTTACATGATTGCCGCCGACAAATACGCCGAGGCCAAGGCGATCTTGGCCGCCATGATTTCGGCGGGGGCTGGAGCGTTCCCCTCGATGACCAATATCATCTCGCCGCTGACTGGTGGTGTCACCCAGGTACAGCAGGGCGGGTATCAGGACGCCGTCGCCGCGGGCATCCAGGCTGGAGGGCAAATCTACTCCCAGCGCCTTTTGGAAGGTCTCAAGAACGACCCGTATTACGTCCGCGTTCCCGCTGGGACGACCTTCTACCTCTACGTCTCCCAAACCGTCGATCTCGCGAAAGCTCGTATCTCCGCCGCCACATCCAACCCATCCGCCAAATGAAATATCTCATCTCTCTTCTCATCGTCTGCCTCGGGGCAGGTTGCGCCACCCGTAAGGAACCCACGCCTAAAACTGCCACGACGGTTCCCGGCACCAGCCTTCCCGCCAGCCGCATGGCCTCCGTTCGCACGCCGGAAGTCGTGAAGGCCTATCCGGTGGGCCGCTATACAGACCCAAACTACCCGGACGAGATGCACGAGCGGCATACGGTCTACCGCCGCGAACAATCGCCCGATTGGAATTATCTGCCCGATCCACCGGCCACGCTTCCGGCCGGGAATCCGTCGCCGTCCTACTACCCGGATGCCTCCGGCGAATCGAATGTGAAACAACGGGCCTATGCCGAGGCGCTGCAGGAACAAAACCGGGCCATGCAGAAGCGCATTGAAGCCTTGCGACAGGAGGCAGGCAAGGTGCCGGCCCTGCAGCAGGAACTCGACCAGCTCAAGAAGGCCGGAGAATCGTCCAAACCGCAACCGACACCGGAACCAACGCCCGCAAAGGTCGAAGACGTGGATGTGTTGTCCAGCGTCCAACCGGAATTGCCCGCATGGGAGGAAGGCGTTTCCGATCCGGGCGAGATCACGCTCTTTGCTGAATCCGACGACCAGAGTCAGGATTTCCTCATCTCCCAGATGCGGCTCAACGACGAATTCGCCGCCGAGTTGGCCGCCGCCGAACGCCAGAAAATCTCTGCCGTCATCGGTGGTCCATTTCTCCGTCGCAAGGAATTGGCCCTTCTTAACTACTAATCACATGAACACACCCAAACCCGCCAACATCACCGTCACCCTTGATGAAGACACTTTCTCGGTCTTCAAGGAGGCATCCGAAATCGTCGAGAAAGCCGGCATCCGCGTCCCGACTAATCAGCTTGTCCAAGTCATGCTGAATGCTGAGGGCCAGCGGCTCAGTCCTCGCAAGGTCGCCCAGCGCTTCCTCAAATCCGTCATCGCCCAGATCGGCGGACTGCGGGGCAACGCCCTCAAAGACGAGGACGACGACAAGATCCCTGAACTCAAGCCCGCTGCTGCCAAGGCCTAATCACCCTTTCATCGCAAACCCGTCAACCAGCACGACTACGGGGCCGCAACGCCGAAACGTCGTGCGCCACAAACGCAATTACCCATGGCAATCGCATCACCCAAAAACCGAAAAGAAACGGCTGGTCAGTACAAGATCAACCCCGAGATCGATAACAAGCTCAATGACTTCATGAAGGCCAACGCAGATTTGGTCCAATACGTGAAGGACCTTCCTCGCGAGCAGTTGGAACGAAAGTTCCTCCTTCGCAAGATGAAGGACGAGGAGCAGAAGCAGGGGTACACCGCCAAGGTGAAAGCCTGGCTGGCCAAGCCTGAACAGGCCGACCTGATCCAGAGCATCAAGTCCACCATCAGCCCGAACATGAAGACCGAGCGGCAGGAACAGGCGCTGGTTACGGCCGCCAAGAACCACATCCGCAACAACGGTATCAAGATTGGCTGATCCTGCTGGGCGTGTCGGTCGGGCGTTCCGGCCGGCGCGCCTTTCTCCTGAACAAATCTCATGCGGCTAAATTCTCATAAACGGCGCTTCAGCAGGAAACCGGCTGCGTTTTTCGACCCCACACTCCCCGAACCTTTTCCGGCAATTCCTCCTGCTAGGAATGAAATACCCGGTGCTGATGATGGATTTATCAAGGCGAAGGAAGCGGCAGAGTGGCTCGGTATACCGCTCCGATCCTTCAATCAATACGTCCAACGCAAATTACTTCCCAGCTACAAACTCGGCAGGCACCGGTTGTTCCGAAAATCCCAACTCGTAGAAGCTCTGGGGGCCAATTTCATTGCTAGCCGAAACGCCATTTTCCGTTGATAGGTCTGGGGGCGAATGACCAAAAGATAGACAGGAACCCACATCACAGCCGAAGCAGGAAAACTCACCGATAGTTATTGGTTATAAACATCGAGGTTCAGTTCGTCCGGGTGGTGGCCGATAATTGTTTCCGTAGTATATGGGCCAGATAGTATGTAAGGAAACGCTGTATTTCCTGATCTACGAATCACGTAATGATACGCGTTAACTGGTCCCTCATTCCATTCAGGCTTCGGATTTTTCTCGAATACCAAAACTTCGAATGCAGCAATGGAGGGATACGAATTGAGACGTTTGGGTTCATCCTGCGAGCCGCTAATAAAAGCGCCTAGCAAATCGTTTGGTCTTACGATTTTTGGGATGACTTTTAACTCTTCGAGATTGATTTCAGTGATCTCCCACTTATCGGAAGAGTAGATTTTGTCCAGTTGTTCTTGAGTGATGGGTATATGATTGGCTTTCATGCATTTTGTTACACATAGAATCTCAAACCGTGACCAATTTCAGAAATTTTTTGAATATCACTTCTGAATAAGGTGAGTCCTGTGATAAAGAATGGCAGTTATCACCACTCCAAGAATCCTTCTATGGCTCTCTTCCATAACGTCGTAGTGAAGTTGGCCGCGTTTTTTGGCCGCATGGATTCTTCCGGCGGCGGCTAGGAACATGTCAGCTTGATCGGTATCGCCAAATCCTCCCTGTTGAATCAAGGAAACGTAGTCGCAACCGATCCACCATTTACCTTTCTTCAAAATTCCCCAGTTCAAGTGTTTTTGAACGTATTCTCCCAAACGATCCTCATTGTCATGATAGCGTTTGGGTGGATGGGCCTTTCCAATTTCGACGATCAATTGATTGAGCAGCCCAGCATAGCTTCCCTCCTCCTCGACGTATTTTTGCTCTTCTGCATCCCACGTAAGCTCCCAATTCCCCATTATATGGGAAAGGGGCCTGAGAACCTCCTTGTCGAGGTAATAACTGCGCGAGAAAAAATCCATCATGACTGCTGGAGCTATAGAAATGCTGAATCGGTTTTGGAAGATGCATCTGTCATTTCGAAATGTCGGAAATGAGGAATATGTTCCGACGCTTCGAAACGGGCGGCTAGTCTCATGTGCCAAGCCGCTTGCGCCAACCCGTCGAAACCATCCCCCACTTGAGGAAAGGTTCAATTTTCTCCCACATGATTTGACCTCTTCGATTGATAGCTCGCATAGCTATGGCGGAAATGGTTGAACGCATCACCAATTTTGTTACGCGCCGCGATAATCGCGGGGAATCGGGGGTGTACACTTTCGAAATAATCTCGGGGTTTGGAGAGCGGAATACGGGAGGAATGTGAAGAGGGATCCGTCCCGGAGGGGGACGGAGCGGAAGCCTTCGAGCCGTAGGCGAGAAGGCTGGAGCGGAGTCCCCCTCCGGGACGGAGGGCGCGAGGCTGGTGGGACTTTTCGGGGAAAGGGGCGTGTGAATAGGGTTGAAGCGATGCTGATTTATCAATCGTCGCTTTGCGGAAGTGATCGTCCGTGTGCAGGCCGGGAATGCCCGGAATGCGGAGGCACTCAAATCCTGCACAAGCATGGGATTTACTGGCGTCACCGTGGGTTGGAGGGAGACGAGCGGGTCCAGGTCCAGCGGTATTTATGTCCGCGCTGCGGGCATACGTGGAGTGTGATCCCGGAGGGCATGATGCCGTATCGGAGTCTGGAAGTCGCACGTTTGGAGGAACTGGCCGACGAGCGATTCGGATTGGCCGGCGGAGGCGCGAGGCCTCCACCGGCCACCGAGAAGGAGGAGGGCAGCATTCGGCGGGCGTGCAAAGTTCTGTCGAAACGCATCCCCTTCCTCTGCGGGGTGTTTGGCCAGCAGGTGCCGGTGCTTGGAGGCAAAGACATCTGCGGGTTTTGGCGGGCCGTGCGTAAGCTTGGCTCGACGCAGAGCATCCTGCTTGGGTTGGCGCGGGACTTCAAGACCGCGCTGCTGGGATGTTATCGCAGTTTGCGGGCGTATTGGGAACGGGGGGCCGTCCCCGCTGCGGCGGCCTGAGAGCCGGGAGGACCATCCCACAAAACCGTTTTGTTGGAGGGCGCTCCCGGTGGCCATAAACCGCCGGGGCATGAAAAACTCCGCACCCCAACCCAAGGAAAGCCGGGCGCTGCTGCGCTTCGAGGTCATCTGCCACATCAAAACCCTGCAACAGGAAGGGCGTCCGCTCGCTGAATGCGTGCGGGCCGCAGCCTCGCGTCCCTGGCCGGGAGAGAACGGGCGATACTTTGCCGCCCGCACGTTGGAAACGTGGTGGTAGGATTATGCCAGCAAAGGCTACGCGGGCATTGCCGGAAAACCCGCCCGCAGCGACGCGGGGCAAAGCCGGTTCATCGACGAAGAAACCGGTCTCTGGATCATTGATGCCATCAGCAAGAGTCCCGGTGTGCCCTTCAGCGTGCTTTACCGGCTCTGGGACGAACACGGCCGGGGCCTGCCCTCGGAAAGCGCCGTGCGTCGGTTCCTCAAAAACAAAGGCTACGACGCTCGCAGTCTGAAAGCCGGACGGCTGGAAAATGGCCCTACGAAGGCGTTCGAAGCCCCCGCGCCCAACGACCTCTGGATGGTGGACTTTGCCGTTGGGCCGACTTTGCGCGACGCCGATAACAAAGTGATCACCACCCAGCTTTGCGTCCTCATCGACGATCACAGCCGCCTCATCACTTATGGCGCCTACTATGCCAACGGCGACACCGCCGCGTTCCTGGAAAGTCTCAAACAAGCCGTCCTGCGCCGCGGCCTGCCGCTCGAGCTCTACACCGATCAGGGCAAACCCTTCGTCAACCATCACGCCCGCATCGTTTGCGCCAACCTCGGCATCCGGCTCCTGCACGCCAAGCCCTACCACGCCTGGAGCAAAGGCAAAGTCGAGCGCCTCATCCGCACCATCCAAAACGACTTCGAGTTGACCCTGCGCCTGGACGGCGGCCCCGTCCACAGCCTCACCGAACTCAATGCCGCCCTCTCGCGCTGGATCGCCGGGGCCTACCATCTGCGCAAACACAGTTCCACCGGCCAGACCCCGCACGAGCGGTTCAACCGCGGCTCCCATCCCATCCGCCCGGTCGAAGAGCCCGATAAAATCGACGCGCTTTTTTACACCCGCACCGAACGCGTCGTGCGCAAGGACGGCACGGTCACTCTGGGCAAAAAACTCTTCGAAGTCCCGCTTGCCCTGCGTGCCCTTTCAATCCAACTGCGCTACGACCCGATCCTCTTCGATCCCGTGGAAGTCTGGCACAAGGACACCTTCCAGGGTCTGGCCCGCCGCTGCGACCTGCACCTCAACAGCGCGCTCAATCACCACCACCGGGGAACCAACTATGCGCGCTGAACCCGCCTCCCGTTTGACCAAAACCCCCGCCCTCGACGATCTGCTGCGCGCCTGGGGGCTGCGCCGCGCGCCCTTTGCTTCCGACGACAAAACAAACGAACTCTTTGCCAGCGCCACCCACCGCGAAGCCCTTAGTCTTCTGGACACCACCGCCGCCCTGCGCGGCGTCATGATGCTGACCGGCAGCCCCGGCGCAGGCAAAAGCACGTTGCTCAAGACCTGGCTCGCCGGGCTCGAACCCAAACGGTTCCTGCCGCTCCTCATCACCCAGTCCTCGCTGTCCGCCACCGGCGTCCTCGAAGTCCTCTTGGCCAAACTCGGCGAACGCGCCCGGTTCAAACGCTCCACCAACCTGCTCCTGCTGGAAAAACACCTCGCCGACCTCGAACCCGTCACCCTCGTGCTCGTCCTTGACGACGCCCAGAACTACCCCGGCCCGGCCCTCGAAGAACTTCGCCTCCTCCTCGGCCTGAGCGGCCGACACCGCAGTGCCTTTGCCCTCATCATGCTGGGCGACGACTACCTGCTGGGCAGCCTGCGCCTCAGCGTCCAGCGCGCCCTGTTCAGTCGCATCAGTGCCGCCACTACCCTGGCTCCGTTGCCCCGCGAAGACATCGCCCCTTACCTCGACTGGCACGTCTCCCGCGCCGGACTCGACCGCGACATCTTCGCTCCCGCCGCTGTCGATCTGCTGGCCGAAGCCAGCGAAGGCAACCCGCGAACCCTTGGCCTCCTGGCCCAAGCCGCCTGGCTCGCCGCCGCCCGCCAAAACACGTTCACCATCGAAGCCGACCATATCCACTCCGCCCTGCGCCAAGTCCCCGCCGCCAATGTGAAAATCATCCCAAACTGAATCCCAAGCGGGCTCCGCCCGAGGCCTACCGGCCTCCCGTCGAGCCCGCTTCTTTGCCTTCAACCCCCCGCTCGCAAATCGAAAAACCCCGCTTCCATCGCGAAAAAACGCCCTCCGTCCCCACATTTTATCTCGCCAGAATCCCCCGCGATTATCGCGGCGCGCTACACCAATTTTCTCTGATGGGCATCGACTAGAGTTCCAAATCCAAATCAAAAGATGCGTCATTCAATATCACAAGCGCTTCATCCTTTCTTCGTATCATTTTTACACCGCCATCGTGAGAAGTCACAATTGCCATCCCTCCGGTGTGGTAGGCAAACCTTGCCGCGCTTCCGTGCCTCGTCCCGAACCGCTTTAGATCGACATGTCTGAAGTCGGCCATATTGTGGAGTTGACCAGTTTGCACATTGACAGTTGCCGGCAACTCCTTGGCATCAATAATTGCTCCAAAGGCGACCACCGCAAGTTGTCGATCAAGCACAACCGCACCATCGATACCAGTAAGTTTTAAGATAGATTCCACGTAAGAATCAATGCGGTTGGTTACTTCGCTGATCTGAGTTTGAATATTCAAGAAAGGCTCATCCTCAGGTTCCTGCTCTTGAAGAATACAATAACCCTTCATCATTTACCATAGCTCTCCATT
>JAFKMU010000072.1:39112-39620 GCA_017305195.1 Verrucomicrobiota bacterium
TAGGGGGTTTGATGCCCATAATCGGTGCGTTCAATGGGTCTTCCAACACACGATCAAGAATTAAAATACAGCCCCCATGCGAAATATCCGCCATGCCCAGAAGCAGTTTGTTTACAACATGAACATAGTGCATGGCCCAATCAAGGCGAGGAGAGGGGTTCCGCTTGAAAGCTTTTGCGCCTTCCGAATCTGGCACGATGGAAGCCACTTCCAAGCACAATTGAAGCGAAATGTCCCTAAAAAACTCGTGAAAATAACTATCGGTGATCAGACCGCCAGCCTGTGCTTTGATGAGGCGTCCATCACGCAATGAGCAAAGCCGTTTGGAGAATGCAATTACGGATAGTTCACCGGGCAGAATCGCTTGGATCTTTAAGATACTCAGATCCTGACTGGTAACACTCTTGTCCGATGTCTCGTCCACATACCCAACCATGATCCAGTGGTTCCCTTCGTTTCGCACTACAATAGACGTTCTTCTCCAGTCAAAAGCTGGCGCGATTTTCAC
>JAFKMU010000073.1 GCA_017305195.1 Verrucomicrobiota bacterium
TGAAGTCAGAACTCCTTCCGCTTCTTGCGGCCCTTGGAAAGTATTCTATCGAACTTCGCCGGGGGGTGAAGTCAGAACACCTTCTTCGCGGCCTTCTTTTTGGCCGGTATTCTATCGAACTTCGCCGGGGGGTGAAGTCAGAACAGGGGCTAAACTCTGGAGATTCATTCAAACATTCTATCGAACTTCGCCGGGGGGTGAAGTCAGAACCCATCGCCCGATGGTTGAGAGAGGGGAAGAATTCTATCGAACTTCGCCGGGGGGTGAAGTCAGAACCGCTTCATGTTCTCCACGCCCTGGAGCGTGATTCTATCGAACTTCGCCGGGGGGTGAAGTCAGAACGGGGTGGGGAACCTGCCCGCGTGCCTGGTAATTCTATCGAACTTCGCCGGGGGGTGAAGTCAGAACCGGCCTTTTCGCCCATCGAACCCGCCGAGGATTCTATCGAACTTCGCCGGGGGGTGAAGTCAGAACAACCTTTGGCGGTTTTTCTAAAACCTCGCGATTCTATCGAACTTTCGCCGACAAACAAATTAGAATAAACCTCGACCATTTCGCCCTGCTTACGGTCTAGTCACGATTGAATCCTCGCTCGACGCTCGCTGTAGACACCCGGCGCGCGCCGTGGTAGCCATGCGGCGATGAGCAGTGAGGCGGCGGCGCGGGCGGGGGAGGATGTCGAGAATGTGCGCAGTTTTTTCGACCAATGGGCGATCTACCGACGCGTGATCGAGCGGAATTACCTCTTTCACCGCGAGGCGTATGCGGAGCTCGACCGCGTGCTCGGCGGCTTCGGCGGACGGGCGGTTTCCGTGCTCGACCTGGGGTCGGGCGATGCGAGCTACATGGCCGAGGTGCTCGCGCGGCATGCGGTGGCGGCGTACCGTGGCGTCGATATTTCCCCGGTGGCGCTTTCCCTGGCGCGAGAGAATGTCGGGCGGCTGGGGTGCCCGGCGGAGTTCACGCAGGGGGATTTCTTTGCCCTCGTGCCGACGCTGCGGGAGGCGGCGGATTTTGTGTATATTGGCCTGTCCCTGCATCACCTGCCGCTGGCGGACAAGGGGCGGTTCCTCGCGGACCTGCGCCGCGTGGTGAAACCCGGCGGCTGCCTCATGGTCTGCGAGCCGATCTGCCGCGCGGGGGAATCCCGCTCCGCCGTGCTCGACCGCTGGTGGGACATCGTCTCGCGCAAGTGGACGGCGCTCTCGGCGGAGGACATGGCGGCGGTGAAGGGCCACGTCTTTGGCAACGACTACCCGGAGAGTATCGATACGTACGACGCGCTGGGCCGCGCGGCGGGATTCGCCCCGGTCGCGGTGCGCTTCACCTGCCCGGATGAACTCTACGCCGTGCTGGAGTTTCGCCCGGCGGCGGGGCTCGGCTAAGAACTCCCGAAACACCGGGATGGGGAGCAGACGTGTATTGACGCGCACTTTCTTGCGGAGCAGTCTCCGCGCAGTCCGCATGAGCTACAGAAATCTCCTTCGCATGGTCGCCCTTGGTTGTATGGCGCTCACACTCGTCGCAACCAGCCCCGCCCAGACGGTATTCACCCTTACCGGCGAAGCGACATCGACCGCCGGGGGCTACACCACCGGGCAGGCGGTGACCTTCTCGCTTACTCTCATCCCGGGTTTTCCGAACACACCGACCTCGACCTTCAGCAGCACCGGAGACACATGGGACAAATCCGTGCTGGATGACTCGACGCCGTTTCTCTTCGCCTCATTCACCGGCACGGGCATCGCCTCTATCGGCGGTGCGCTGGGGAATAACAGCGCCTCCGTGCAGATGGGCGCGAACTCGCTGGCGTTTGCCTTTGTCGTAACCGGAGACGCGTGGACCACGCCCAATGGCGACCGCATCGAGGCCATCTCCTTCACCCTCAATCCCGCCTCGCCGGTGTTTTCCTTCACCCCCTCGGAGACGTATGTGAATCCGGCGGATTATTTCGCGGCCTACGTCGGCGAGTACGGCCTCGGCGGGGCGTCGATCGGCGTCGGGGAGATCCTGGGCCGGAACGAGGAGGACAATACCGAGCGCATCGACCTGAATTTCTCCAAGATCGGGGTGAACACCGTCCCGGAGCCCTCGATCTGGGCGCTCGCAGGCCTCGGCGCGGCAGTGGTCGGCGGCCTGACGTTGCAGCGCCGACGGGCGCAGCGATCCGGCTCCAAAGCCTGACCGACCCGAGCCCCCGGAAGAAACGCACGGGAAAAAGCAGCCCGCCCGCCAAAAAAGAAAATCCCGGCGCGGAGAGGACTCCGAACCGGGATTTCTAAAAAACAGCTAGAGCGCGAGGCTACTTAGTAGCGGCGACGGGCGCCACGATCGCGGTCGTTGCCACCGGAGCGGCGATTGCCACCACCACCGTTGCCACCACCGAAGTCTTCACGAGGACGAGCTTCGTTGACAGTGAGGGCGCGGCCGTCGACCTGCTTGCCGTTGAGGGCGTTGATCGCAGCCTGGCCTTCTTCGGCGCTGCCCATGGTGACAAAGCCAAAGCCGCGGGAGCGGTTGGTCATTTTGTCCATGACGATGGCTGCGTCGACAACCTGGCCGTGGGCTTCGAAGAGTTCTTCGAGATCAGCACTGGAGGACTGGAAAGAGAGATTTCCAACGTAGAGTTTCATATGATTTTGGATTTAGGAGCTATAACTGACGATCACATAGCCGTTCCCGTGAACCGGGTTTCGATCATCATCGGATAAACCCGCCTGACAACTACCGCGCAACGAACCTGAACAATTTACTCTGAGGCCATAGGGTGCTCCACTTTTCGGAATTCGCAACACTTTTTTGCCGAATTTCCTCAAAATTCCCTCTTCCGCCCGAGGAGGCAGGCAGTCGCGGCTTGACATGGGGCCGGTACGGCTATCAGGAGGAAAACCGCAGCTTTCCCCTCCGCAGGGCGGCTCGCCCGGGTCGTTTCTCCGCAAGACCGGCTGACTTTTCCCCGCCGCTTTATTGACTCTCCCCCGGTCGCGCAGGAGGGGGAAATACCGGCCCGATGGTTTTAGACGCCAGCCTTGGGGCGCAGCGCCCAGACGTCCTCGGTGGCGGGGCAGCAGCCCTTTAGCCCGCCCGGGACCTCCACGGACTCCAGCCGCTCGAGCGCGTAGTGCGAGCCATGGAGCGCGGCGACCTCCTTTTCCCCGATGGAAAACGGCGGCCCGCCCATGAGCGACTGATCGTAGTGGAAGCAGACGAGCAACTGCGGCGCGTACCGCGTGATCGCGTGGAGATGCGCGGCGTAGCGCACGCGCAGTTCGCCGGGCAACGCCACGAGCGCGGCGCGGTCGTAAACGAGATCGACCGGCCCGAGCGCCTCCGCGCTCACCTCAAAAATATCGCCCTGGAGGATGTCGAGACGCGGCGCGTGAAAACGGGTGAGCGGCCCGCACGGCGTGATTTGCGGCGTGACCCGCAGATCGGCGAAGAGCTGCTCGACCGCGACGCGGCTCAGCTCGGCCCCGACGACATGATACCCGCCGGCCAGCAGCCAGTGGATATCGAGCGTCTTTCCGCAGAGCGGCACAAAGACGCGCGTGCCCGGCTCGGGAGCGAGCTGCGCGAGGAAATTGACCAGGTGGGCATTGGGAATCGGCGCGTGAAAGCCGATGTCATTCGTCGCCCATTTGTCGTGCCAGAAGTCGTGGTCCACGCCGTAAACTTAGCAAGCACGCCGCGCGCCGCGAATCAATTTCCGCGCCGGGTGGCGGCTGGTCGCCGCAGGAGTTTTCTCAGGCGGCGCGTGGCTTCCTCCCGGTCGATCTCGCTCGCGGCGATGGCAAAGACGAGCGACTCCCACTCCGGGCTGTCGGGCTGAGGCGGGAGGCCATTCAGGCGCAAAAAGACGAGGCAGGCGCCGAGCGCGGCGCGTTTGTTGCCATCGACGAAAGGGTGGTTTTTGCAGAGATAAAAAAGATACGCCCCCGCCACCTCGGCCATGTCGCGGTAGGGCGAGCGTCCGCCGAGCACCGCCTGCGGCGCAGCCACCGCCGACTCCAGGAGCGCCATGTCGGTCACTCCCTCCGCTCCGCCAAATCCCGAGATCGCCGCCGCGTGGATCTCGCGCACGATGTCGACCGTGAGATGAAAACAGCTCTCCGGCGTCGCCTTCACGCCAGGCGCTTCATCGTGCGGGCGTAGTCCTTCATCGTCTCGCCGATGACGCGGGAAACCTCCTCGCCCGAGGGCCGGGGTCGCAGCGGCGTGAGCGTGATCGTTCCGCCCTCGTGCACCTCGACATTCACCTGATCGCCGGACTTCAGCCGGGCCAGATCCAGCAGGGCGGCGTCAAAGATGAGACCCTGCGAGTTTCCGATCCGCGAGATGGTTTTGACCATGAGGTAAAACTATGTATTACGCCCGGGAAGTCAAGTCGCCCCCCCAGGCGCTCACGGATCGATCACCGCGTGGGAGCGGATCTCGCGCCACGCCTCGGCGTCGGCAGGCTCGGCGACGAGGGACTTCACGAGCTGGTCGGGATTTCCGTAAATCGGCATGATCTCCACCGCGCGGCGTAGCGCGCGCACAGCATCGCTCGGGCGGCCCATGCGGTCGAGGGCGATGGCGGCCCCGGCCCAGGCGTCGGCTTTTCTCCCATTGGTGAGCTGGAGGGCTCGCTCAAAGGCGGCGAGGGCTTTCGCGTTGTCGCCCTTGCGCAGCCAGGCGTAGCCGAGGTTGTTGGCGGCGTTGTCCGAGGCGGGGCTTTTCGCCACGGTGTCGGTCCAGAGGTTAAAGGAATCGGCAAAGACCTCCTGCCGCTGCCAGCCGAGCCACGCGAGCGCAGTCAATACCACCCCGCAGCCCGCCGCCACGTAAGGCCACGCCCGCGCCCCGGCCCGCACCCAGGCGAGGAGAGCAAAGACCGTCAGCGCCAGCCCTGCCAGCGGGACGTAAAGGTAGCGATCCGCCGCCGGGCAGTACATGGGGAGGAGATTCGAGACCGGCCCCATCGCAGCCCAGTACATCAGCATCCCGAGCAGTCCCACGCGGCTGCGCCAGGCCGCCACACCCTGCACGAGCACAAGGGCGGCGAGCATGACATACAGCCAGCCGGACGCGACGCGCGCGACATTCTGCGGCGTGTAGATGGCGGAGAGCTCCACCGGCCAGAAAATCTGCCGCACGTAGAAACCCCAGATGCGCGGCTGGAGCTTCAGCGTCTCCACCAGCGAACCGCCCAGCCTGCCGGGCTTTTGCAAAAAGATCATCGACTCACGCGGCTCAAAGGCGAAGCGCGCGGCCACGAATCCGCCGACCACCAGAGCGGCGAGCGCCGTCACCACCAGCCACCGCCGCCCCGTGCCACGCTCGCGGAAGAGCACGCCGCACGCGCCCACCAGCACCGGCGCGATGACGCCCGTTTCCTTCGCCCCCACCGCCAGCAGCGACGCCGCCACGCACCCCGCGCCCGTCCACCACATCGCCCGGCCCGTGCTCCGCCCGCAGCGCAGCGCGAGCAGCATGGCGAGGAGCAGGAAAAACAGCGTCAGCACATCCTCACGCGACGAAACCTCCGCCACCGGCTCGACCAGCATCGGATGCACGGCAAAGGCCAGCGCGGCAAGGAGCGCCGGTCCCGCCCGGCCGCCGCCCAGCTCCATGAGCAGGAGGAAGAGCAGCGCGACATTCGCGGCATGGAGCGCGGCGCTCGTGAGGTGGTAGCCCACGGGATTGCGCCCCCACAGCGCGGAGTCGAGCATGAGCGAGGCGAGCTGCACCGGGCGATTCGCATCCAGCACATCCTGCCCGAGCACCCGAAAGCTCAGCACCTCGCCCCAGTGCGACGGCTCATGAATGTAATCGCCAAAGAGCACCTGCGGCCGCGCGTCGTAAACGAACTCCGACCCCGCCGACCGCGCGTAGAAAAGAAACGCCACCGCCCCGGCCAGCACGGCCCAGAGGACGACTCGGAATTGCGTGAAACGGCTCCAGCCTGGCATCGGGAAAATCTCCCGCCGAGCCTCACCGCCTCGCGCCCGGGTGTCAACGCCTCAGACGGAGCCCCCCCCACCCCCTCCGAAATCCATTTTCTTCGCGGGACGGGAATCCGCCGGGGAAAAGACGAAATCTCGTCCTGTTCGATATTTCGTCCCGGCGGCTCCTTCCAAGGATACCCGGCATGCCATTGACAATCAGCTTCCTGCGTCGCCCTGCACGATATGGCACGAAACATGACCCTTGTCGTCCAAAGGTCCGCAACCCAAAGAGCCATGACTTCGCATTATACCGCTCACGCCACCGCCAGCGGCAGAGGTCATGCCGCAGGCTTCGGGAATGCCATCCCGCATACAGGCCGCATGGATGGCCTGCGCTTTGCCTATAGGGACATCGAGTTCGTCACCGCGATCTCGATGAGCCGCACTGACGACTCCTCCCCTCCCCCCTTCCCGTCCGTACAAAGATCCGAAACCCCTCTGCGGAAAGCGCAGCCATGGGGGCGGCTGCCGAGGCGCGATTCAGGCCGATCCCCCACACGCACGCCTTCCCCAGCAAACGATCCCCTCAAGCCATGAATGCATCGTTCCTCTATATCGCGAGCCCCGACGGGCTGAAAGCCTACCGCGTGGAAGGGGACGCTCCGAGGCTCGTCGACTACTTTCCCATCGACTCCGCACGCGACCGCTGGCGCGACCCGCCGGTGGATCGCGCCGGGACTCCGCCCGCCGAGAGCGCCACCGAACGCCTGCGCCACGAGGCGGAGACGGACCTGCGGCTGCTCCGCAAGATCACAGGCCGCCTGCTTTCCCTCCTCGACGAGTCCCCCGATGCCCGCTGGACCTTTGCCGCCCCCGCGGAAATCAATGCCGCCATCCTCGATGGCCTGCCCGCGCGCTACCGCACCCGCCTCGCGCAAAACCTCCGCGAGGACCTCTTTCACACCCCCGAGGAGAAGCTCGCCCTCCGCCTCGACCTCAACGCCGTCCCCAACCCCTGACCCTCCCGCACGCCATGTCCACACCCGACACCGCCCCGCCCGTCGCCCCCACTCCCACGCCATCGCCGGAGGTGCCTCAGCCTCCCCCCAGCGCCCCGACCTATCCCGGCCCGACCACCGCGCCCAATCCCGCGCCACCGGTCGCCCCCACGCCAGACGTCGCCGAACCCGACGTCATGCCGCCCGACCAGCCCCAGCCGGAACGCAAGGAATCCGCCCGCCACCCCGACCCCGTGGAGCTGCACCGCGCCGAGGCCAACACCATCGCCCGCCACAGCCACACCCGCACGACGCCCTAGAACACCGCCGCCGCTCTGGATGGTTAAGCAGGATCTGCCCGTTCCCATCAGGGCAACCCGCGCGCAAGCATTACTCTTTCGCTTTGATCGCGGCCTCCACGATGGCCGGCAGGTCATAGGTGTCCCAAAATCCGCCATCATCCACCATCGCGCCACCGTTCGGCAGGTAATCGCAAACGATATAGGAGCGCATTGCATCCTCCACGCTCATCTCCAAAAAGATCCCGCTGACCCCATCCTTTCTCTCCGGTGCGAGCCGCGTGATCTCCCGAAAGCGGTCGATATCCGCGTACTCCGCCTTGTCCGAAGCATTAACGAAATGACGGTCAAGAGTCGCTCGTTTCTTCCGGTATCTCTCGGACTCCATGAACCAACGCAACATCGACATCCGAAACTCCAGCGACTCCCGCGACAGCCGCACCTTGGCTTTGACGAGAAAGTACCCTTGCGGCGAATTCCCCGGCACAGTCGGCAGGAACACCTGCACCGAGCATTTGTCTTCCGCAAGCTTCATCTCGATGGGCCGCTCTCTAGGAGCCCCCGGTTCGGCGATAATCCGGTGCGCCGCCCAAGTCGCCTTCGCCTGCTCAGGCAT
The DNA here is from genome assembly GCA_017305195.1 of Verrucomicrobiota bacterium. Lineage (GTDB taxonomy): Bacteria > Verrucomicrobiota > Verrucomicrobiia > Chthoniobacterales > Terrimicrobiaceae > Terrimicrobium. The sequence goes on from JAFKMU010000073.1 coordinate 7,841, forward strand.
CCCAAGCAGAAGCGCCGCAAAAACGGGCGCCCACCAGCGCCACCGCATGAATAACCGCAAGCTCGAGAGGAACGAGGTCACGCCATGAAAGCTTAGGCAAAACGCAAAGACGGAGAAGCCTTTTGTACGAATAAGCTTAGGGACAGCCTGGAAACAGCGGCACAGGAAAAAAATCCGCGCTTGGGATTGATCATTCCCCCGCCCCACCCGATAAGACCGGGGCGACACGCCCGACCATGACCAAACGTAAACGCACCGCCCTCATCTTCCTCATCCTCGCCAGCCTGAATCTCCTGGCCATCATCAGCGTGCTCCTCCATGTCGGGCGGCAGGATGACCGGGAAAAGGTCATTCACGCCTCCGCCGCCGCCCTCACCAAGATCCCGCCCGACGCCATCGACAAGATCCAGGCCAACACCGTCGCCGTCGCCCTCTCCGCAAACCTCAGCGCCCAGCACGAGGTCGCCACGCGCATCTTCGCCCTCTACGACCACCTGCTCCGCGACGCCGACCGCCTCGCCCTCACCCTCCTCCTCGTCCTCGCCGCCAACACCGCCTTCTTCTTTGGCGCTGCGTATTTTCAGCTCCGCGCGCCAAGCCCCGCAGCTTAGCCGAGAAAGAGCGCGCAAGCATCTTTCACTCGCCTCGCGCAGCGTCTTTAGCTCGCAGTTCCCGCCCCATTCCGCTTCGCTAAACTTATGGACCCCGTGATGCTCATTCTCATTGTGCCAGCTGCGATCATCGTCTTTTTCGTCTTGCTGGGGCTGACTCAGTGGTTGTGGAATTCCACCCTGCCACGCGTCTTTGGCTGCCGGGAGATCACCATGTGGGAGACTTTCAAAATCGGGCTGCTCGCGGGCATCCTGTTCAGCGGACCGAGCCTGCCCTTCGGCTATAGCTGGTCCTCCACCACCCCGGGCGGCGGCAAGGTCAGCTTCACCATCGGCTCGGTCAAATAACCGCCGCCATGAGGAAATCTCTCATCGCGATGATCGTCCTCCCCCTGCTGGGGCTTTCATCTGCTCACGCCGCCGATGCCACCGCCCCGGTCACCACCTGGGCGGCCCTGCAAAATGGCAAAGAGCAGACCTCCACCCCCAAGGCGGATCACGCAACCACCAGCGAAACCATCCGCCGCAGCACAGTGACGCTCGATGGTCAGACCTGCACGCTGGCTCTGAAAAGCTCCATCTCCCGGCGCGACGGCGGCTATGCATACTCAGTCGCCCTGTCGCTTTCCGACAGCAGGCAGGATGACTTCACCGTCTCCGAGTCGGGAACCATGAAGACCCTCCAGCCGATTAAGTTCACTCTTACCCGGGGGAACAGGCAATATCCAGTGACCGTCTATTTCCGCCCGACGGACACCTTATCGCCACTCCCCGAATGACTTTGCTCCACCCATGTCCCTCACCCTTGAAGAAGCCCTGGCCCGCATCACCGCAGCCGAGATTTCGGACTTCGCCGGGAAACCCGTCACTTTGGACAGCACCGATTCCTTCGGAGGCGGTCCGCTCGAGGTCGCCGCGATCTGGGGAGACATCCCCGTAGCCGATGCCCTGCTGCGTGGTGGCGCCGCCATCGACCAGCGCGGAGAGTACGGCTACACGCCTCTCCATCAGGCGGTCGGGCAGGGGCATCTCGCCATGGTCGAGTTCCTCCTTTCACGTGGAGCCGATCCCCGCCTCGTCAACGAATTCGGGTCCACGCTCGACCTTGCCACCTGGAATGAACAGGCAGAGATCCTGGCTGTCCTGAAAAAGCACCTCGACGCCGCGGGCTAGGCTGGCGCTTTATCCTTGCCCGGCCGTCGGGCCCGGCTCGATCTGGCCGCAGGTATCGGAGAGCTTTCCCCGGCACTTTCGCCGCGTCACCCTCTTGCCATCCGTAGAGAACCTGAAAACGGTGTGCCAAAGACCTCCCACCGCGCGAGCCGCACGCCGCCACAGCTCGGAGTTTTTGGCCGCCCATTTTTTTAACGAAAGCTCGTCCAGCTCCGACAACTCCAGGTCAGGCATGTCGTCCTGCAGGCGGTTGAAATCATGATCCCACCTGCGCTGCCGCTCAGTCACGTGATAGCTCCGGCTCATTGGGAAATCATCACACCTCGGCGCGGATAAAGCCAGACCACGCCTGCGGAAAGCAGCAGCGCGGCGATTACGTGAACTCCCATGATGGGAAGCAATAACTCGGCTGCGCCGGGCTTTGCATCGCCTTCCCAAAATTGCCGCCATGTCACCTCCCGCCAATTCGTCAACGCCACGACGAGGCCCAAAAACGTCAAGGGTGTCACGATCAACGATGCTGCCACCGCCACCCAAACCGAAGCGCGTCTCCCACGGCGGAGCAAAATTTCACTAACGATCGCCGTCACCACCGCCGCAGGCAGAGCCAGAAGGACAAACAACGTTAATACCTCCACCATGATTACCGTCCTACCCCCTTCCGCGCTCGACGGCGAGCCGATTCCCATCGCAGGATGCCGCCCGCCGCCATGCACCCGTACATCTATCTCCTTATCGCCATCTTTGCCGAACTCGCCGGGACCACCGCGCTCAAGGCCTGCGAAGGATTTTCCAAACCCTGGCCCACCGTCGTCGTCTTCGTCGGCTATGGCATCGCCTTTTACTTTCTCTCGCTCAGCCTGCGCACCATTCCCGTCGGCGTGGCCTATGCCATCTGGTCGGGCCTGGGCATTGCCGTCATCAGCCTCATCGGGTGGTTTGTCTTCAAGCAAGCCCTCGACCTCCCCGCCATCATCGGCCTCAGCCTCATCATCGCCGGAGTCGTCGTGCTGAATTTCTTCTCCAAGTCCGTCGCGCACTGATCGGCTCCATGTTGCCTCTCGCCAACGCGTCAGCACGCCGACAAAAGCGAGTGCCTCCCTCAATCAACGCCCAAGATGGAGATTGATTCTATGCGTTCACGCGAATCGCACGTTCGCTTCTCATGGCAACGAACGGCAACCGCAATGAGCACAAAAGCGAGATTGGGGTGTTCTAAAAAGATGCCCGCATGAAGGACATTCCCTTCCGAAAAGCGATCGTCGGTGGTGCCAGATCGCATTCATATTTGTTTCCTGATATCCAGTCATCTGCTCAAACTTCTCGCACGCTAGAGATCGGTATTCCGCCAATGCTTGATCAAGCGCCAGCCCCTTCTCCACACGAATGTCCTGGATTTGCTTGAGGTTGAGAACCAGCAATGGATGAATGATTTCCCACTCGTCCTCGGTGAGCATGGGAACCTTCGTCTTGCAGCGCCAACAATAGTAAGTCTCCGCCATATCCGAGCCTGAATAAACCCATCTATTCTTTCTGGCCTTTACGGAATGGCCAGCTTGAAAAAGGGCCTGTGCAGACCCGAACCAACGCTGCAGTCCCCCGCATATGGGAGGATGCTTCGTATCGGGATCATCAGTCCCGCCTCACCCTACGTCCGATCCTCGCGGCCGTCCCGCGCCGCATCCCAGCGGCCGCCCTGGCGCACCGCGCCGTGACGCGAACTCCGCCAAACCCGCGCAAAAAAGAAATACAGCCCCGCGCTCACGTACGAGCACCCGAGCAGGCCGATCATCGCCAAGCCGCGATCCAGCCCGCCAGTTTCCCGACCGATCAACCCCGCGGCCCACAGCACAAAAAACGCCACCCAGCCCGCGACCACGCCGACCAGCCCGGCAAAGAAGACATCCCACCGCGTACCCGGCTTCATCGGAGCCGCCAGCGCACAGATCAGCATGAACCCCGCCGGCGCCAGCAGAAAGAGCGTCTGCACCGTCAGGAATGACCAGATCGTTTCCATGGGATTTACGGGGTTTGGGCTTCCGAGGAGAAGATACCACAGCCCCGCCGCGACCTAAACAACAAAACATCCGCCGCCAGCTGGCCTGCGCCGCCCAGGCCGGGAACCACCCCCAGAACCCCCAGAACCCCCAGAACCACCCCCCAGCGATCCCCCGGAGGCCGAACGGCGCAAAATCTTCACCCCCTGGCCGGGAACCAAGGACCCCCCCATGCAGCCGCCGACCGCAGCACGCTGCCAGCGCCAGTCGGCCCGGAGCCGTGAGCGCGACGAGGCGGAGACATCCCGCCCCATCGGCAGCAGCCCACCCGCGGGGCTCTCGCCGCCCGGCATTGGCGACAGAGTGAGTTTTTCATGCCCTCGCGGCAGCCCCCGCGCCGTCAGATCCTTCCCATCAGGACGAGGATGAGGACGATCACGAGGACCAGCCCCAGACCGCCGCTCGGATAATACCCCCAGCCCGAGCTATGCGGCCACGTCGGCAGCGCACCCACCAGCAGAAGGACCAGAACGATAAGTAACAAAGTGCTCATGCCCCTGTATCGCACGCCACCCGCCCCGCAGCCGTCCCCGATCCCTGTACCCGATATCACCCTCAGTCCCCTCCCGACCCGCAAAAGCCCCTCCCGCCAGAAATCCACCGCCTCCCGCACTCAGGACCGCGCCACCCCGCGAGTCTGAAAACTGAACACTGCAAACTGAAATCTCTCCCCCCTCCCCCCGAAATCTGATCCACTCCTAGCCCATCACCCATGGACGCGCGGGAATTTGAGCAGATCGTCGATGCCTTTTATCGGGATCTCTACCGCTTCGCCCTCAGCCTCGCGCGCAATCCCGACGACGCCAGCGACCTCACGCAGCAGACCTTTGCCACCTTTGCGCAAAAGCAGGACGACCTGCGCGACCGCGCCCGGTGCAAGAGCTGGCTCTTCACCACGCTCTACCGCGACTTCCTCCGCCAGGGCGCGCGCTCGCAGAAGATCGTCGCCATGGAACCCGAGACGCTGGAAACCCACGCGCCGCCCGTCGCCGCCACCGGCTCCGCCTCCGCCGAGCATCGCGAGATCCTCGACGTCCTCCTCGGCCTGGAGGAACCCCACCGCGCCGTGCTCTCGCTCTTCTACCTGGAGGACTACTCGTACAAGGACATCGCCGCCATCCTCGACATCCCGCTCGGCACCGTGATGTCGCGCATCGCCCGAGCCAAGGAAGCCCTGCGCGCCGCCATGAAAACCTCCGCCGGATGAAAAATCGCGGGAATATTTTCCATCACTCACCGCTCTTAATATAGAAAACCTCACACCAATGGATCGCGAACAGGCCAAGACCATCCTCAGCGCATGGAGACCCGGAGTCGATGACCCCGCGGGTCACGCTGCACTGGAGGAGGCGCTTGCCCTCATGGAGAGCGATCCCGAGCTGGCCGAGTGGTTCGCCGCGCAGCAGGAGGAGGATGCCGCCATCCGCGCGGAGCTGCGCGCCATCGAGCCGCCGCCGGGCCTGCGCGACGCCATCCTCGCCCAGGCCAAGACCATCGACTTTCCCGCCGAGCGCCCCGCCGCTCCCTCGCTCCTCGCCCGCTGGGCGGCCATCGCCGCCTGCGCCGTGCTCGCCGGGCTGGGCCTCTACGTGAGCCAGCTCCCGCAGCAGATCGACCCGCGCTATCTCGCGGCCGAGCTGCCCCGGCTGGATAAAAAGCACGCCCATTCCTTTGAGTCGCGCACCGGGGACCTCGAGGCCATTCGCTCCTGGCTCGCCGCGCATGGCGGGCCGTCGGATTTCCAGATTCCCGCCGGGCTCGTCGGGCGCGGAGCCATCGGCTGCGAGGTCGCCTCCGTGGAGGGCGCAAAGATTTCCATCCTCTGCTTCCCCATCGCAGGGGGAGAACCCGTGCATCTCTATGTCGTGGCCCGGGACCGCCTCACCACGCCGCCGCCCGAGGGCGCGCCCGTCATCGCCACGCGCAACTCCGCCGTGCTCGCAAGCTGGAGCTCCGGGGAGCTGAGCTACTTCCTCTCCGGGCGCGACTCCGCCGAGGAACTCCAGCGCTTTCTGTAGGCCCCCGCCTTTTTCCGCCATGCGCGGAATTTCCTGGGAATAAACCGCCGCCGCTCGCGCTCTCACGGGTATGCACCCATTGAGCGCATTCCTACGCACCTACTACCATTACGAAACCCTCCCCGGCCTCCTCCAGGATGCCCTGCTCCTCGCCATCCGGCTCACGTGGGGGCTGCAATTTGTCCAGACCGGCTGGGGCAAATGGCACAGCCTGGAGAAAGTCACCGCCTTCTTCGCGGAATTGGGAATACCCCTCCCCGCGCTGAATGCCTACCTCGTCGCCACCACGGAACTCGGCGGCGGCCTGCTCCTCGCCCTCGGCCTGCTTTCCCGCCTCGGCGCGGCCCCGCTCATCTTTGCCATGATCGTCGCCTACGTCACCAGCGAGCAGGAGGCCCTCGGCCAGCTCGTGCAGGGCAACCCCGACCCGTTCTTCGCCGCCGCGCCCTTCCTCTTCCTCCTCGCCTCGCTCGTCGTCCTCGTCTTCGGCCCCGGGCGGTACTCCGTCGATTTCGCCCTCAAAAAGAAATTCGAAAAAAGCAGGGAATAAACCCCGCCCCCCGCCGCTCACATCTTCCGAACCGCCGCACCAGCGGCAAAAACAAAACCACAACACAGAAAGCAAACCTCACGATGAAAACGACCCACACCCTCGCCGCCGCCGCCCTCGCTGGACTGCTCACCGGCACCACCGTCTCCTACGCCGCCAGCACCAGCTCCACCGGCGCGGGAGTCAAGATCAGCACCCTCGCCGACAAGGGCACCCACTCCTGCAAGGGACAGAATGCCTGCAAGGGCCAGGGCGGCTGCAAAGGCAGCGACAACGGCTGCAAGGGGCAAAACTCCTGCAAGGGCAAAGGCGGCTGCGCCACCGACGGCTCGAAGCACTAGGTATTTCCACCAATCCAACAGCCGCATCCTTGCCCGCGCCGGGTGTCAGCCAATACGGAGCGAAGGCAGCAGCACCGCCGGTCGCTCCCGACGCCGCAAAGATGTCGCTGGAGAGGAAATGAAAATACCCTGACTCCGCACCGCCTCTCGAAATCCAGCGGGTCATTTGCGCTCGCCGGGCCGCCGCCAGGGCAGTGAAAAACATAGCCGCCGCCCCGCGCAGCACACCCCGCCGACGCCAATGACCGGCTGGAGATCAGGCAAAAAGCAGTCAATACACCCGCACGCCGCACCGGGAGACGCCGCGTCACGACCAGGACGCTCGCCTCCCGGCGCACCCCCGCCACCGCCACGCCAGCACGCCGCACCCGGAACGAAATTTTTCCCGATCCACAACCCGCAACCCGCCCACACACACCATGCCCGCCAACACCTTCAACGGCTTCACCCAATACGGCATCGGCCTCGGCCTGCGCGTGCCGCACTACCAGCACATCCTGGAGAAAAAACCCACCTGCGACTGGTTTGAGATCATCTCGGAGAATTTCATGGTCGACGCCGGCCGCCCGCTCCACGTCCTCGACCAGATCCTCGAGCAATACCGCGTCGTCCAGCACGGCGTCGCCCTCTACTTCGGCTCCGCCGACCCGCTCAACCGCGACCACCTGCGCAAGCTCAAGCGCCTCGTCCGCCGCACCGGCACCCCCTGGCTCTCCGACCACCTCTGCTGGGGCAGCGTCGACGGCCGCTACACCCACGACCTCCTCCCCATGCCCTACACCTTTGAGGCCGCCCGCATCACCGCCCGCAAGATCCGCGAGGCCCGCGATTTCCTCGAGGTCCCCATCTGCGTGGAAAATGTCAGCAGCTACGCCGAGTACCACGTCTCCGAGATGACCGAGTGGGAATTCCTCACCGAGGTCGTCGAGCTCGCCGACTGCGGCATCCTCCTCGACGTCAACAACATCTACGTCTCCTCGCAAAACCACGGCTTCGACCCGATGGAGTACGTGAATTTCCTCCCCGCCCACCGCGTCGGCCAGATCCACATCGCAGGCCATTCGCGGTTCGAGCGCTACATCCTCGACACCCACGACCACCCCGTCCTCGACCCCGTGTGGCGGCTCTACGACCGCGCCATCCAGCGCTCCGGCCACACCGCCACCCTCCTCGAATGGGACGACCGCATCCCCGCCTTTGACGAAGTCCACGCCGAAGCCCTCAAAGCCCGCCGCTACCTCGACACCAAACTCCCCGCCCCCGCCAAAGCCGCCGCCTGAGCTGCTCCGCCAGCACGAGAACCGCGACCCCGCCAACCAGCACGCCATCGGCCAACACCGAAAGAGTGACGCCCAAATGAAAACCCGCACTCGCGCACTGGCGCCTTCCAATCGGCTCGCCAATCTCCCGCCCCGCGCCCCATCGCGCCGCCAGCCCGTCCCCACCACCTCTCACCGCGTCGCAAAATCACTTCCGCCTCCCGCGGATCTCCCTTCCGCCCCCGCCAACATGCTCACGGACGATCCCCACACCCCATCCGCCCCGCCCAAAGGAAAAAAAGCGAGCCTCCCGCCAAAAACCCCACACGACACAAAACGTCTCACTTCCGCGATCCGACCTCCCACCTCGCGAGGGTCTGAAAGCTTCCCACTTTCCGCACCCATCACCTCTCACCGCGTCGCAAAAAACCACTTCCGACTTCCGCGATCAAACTTCCAACTTCGTGAAATCTGAAAGCTTCGAACTCGACGCGACCATCCCCCCATACCACAAGCCGCCGCCATGGATAGCCGAGGAGGCCACCACACCCGAGTCACCAAAATGAAAGAGAGCGATCATCCCGTAAAAAAACCCTCCCTCCGAAAAACTTCCCACTTCCGCGATCAAACTTCCGACTTCGTAAAGTCTGAAAACTTCCCACTGAAAACTCCCTCCACTCCCTTGGCTTCCCTCCAGCGCGAGGTCGCCCGCATCATCATGGCCCCTCTGACGAAAGACGACCGCATGCGCCCCCGCCAGCCAGGGGGAGCCAATACCTCCGCGCTCGTCGAGGATTTCATCAAGCCCAACGACCGCCTCACCGCCTTCCAGCGCCTCGAGATCTACAACCGCCAATACTGGTTCCGCCTCCTCGATTGTCTCTACGAGGACTACCCCGGCCTCTGCGCCCTCCTCGGCCAGCCCCGCTTTCACCGGCTCCTCATCGCCTACCTCACGAAATACCCCTCCACCTCGCCCGACCTGCGCCACCTCGGCCAGCGCCTCCCCGCCTTCATCGCGGAATCCCCCGCCCACACCGCGCCGCACCAGGCCCTCGCCCTCGACATGGCCCGGCTGGAACACGCCCAGGCCGTCGCCTTCGACGCCGCCGACCGCCGCCCCATCACCGCCCGCCAGCTCGCCGCCGCCTCGCCCGAGACGCTCCGCCTCGACCTCCAGCCCCACGCCACCCTGCTCGCGCTCCATTATCCCGTCGACGACATCGTCATCCGCCTCATGCGCGACCACCTCCGCGCCGACACCAGCGCCGCCCGCTCCGACCCAAGCGCCCAGGCGGACCAAAGCAACCAGCCCGACCAGAGCGAGCAGCCGCCGCGCCAGCACCGCCCCGCCATCGCCCGCCGCGTCAAGCCCCAGGAGGTCCACCTCCTCATCTACCGCGCCGACCACAGCGTCTACTTCAAGCGCCTCAGCGCCAGTCAATACACCATCCTCAACGAATTGGCCGCAGGCCGCACCCTCGCCGAATCCCTCGCCCCCCTGGAACAAAACACCACCCCTCCCGCGCCCGCCGCCGATCCCACAAAGTCCGCCGCCGAAACCGATCCCGCCGAATCCCTCCGCGCCCTCTTCACCCTCTGCGCCTCCCTCAGACTCCTCTGCCCGGCTAGGAAATAAAACCAGCAAGCCCCGGAGTTTAGCTGTTCCAGGCCTCGGCCTACTACACCTCCCTCTTCGACAGGGGAATCATCTCCTTCCCGTCGTAGACATAGGATCGCCAAACGATATTCGTCAGCGAGGAATCACGCTGACCCGCGATAAAGAGAAAAGCCGGATCAGCCCCGGCAAAATTCGCCCGCCCGATGATCTCCGCAAAGCACTCAAGTTGCTTCGTCAATTCCACCTCATTCCCCGGATAAGAAACCAGCACGCGCAGGTCCGCACGAGTGATCATCAGATGACTCACCTCCTGAAACAAAGCGTCGTTAAAGTCATTCTCATGCTCAAACGCGATTCGGATATTCTGAAACCAATTCTGCCCGTCGGGAGCGCAATGCACCCTATCCGTCTCCTCAAAAAACACAGCATCGAGGGAATAGTACCCACAGTAGACATCGAGGCCGCGAGACGCATCCACGAGCTTACCCGCCACCGCCTTCACAAAGGACTCCTTCCCATCGAAGATTTCCGCAGTGTACTGAGCATAGGAAACCCACTTCTCCAGCAGGGCAGCCTTTCTCTCCGCGCTAACCGCGACCCACGCTTCAAAGAACGCCGGCGAGGTGATCTTGCTTTCTGTTAACATAGTGCTCCCAGATAATCCTTTTTGCCGCGTTTTGGCACGCAAAACGCCGGGCAGGCGTCGTGAATGCCTCCCTCAGCGTTCCGCAAAATGGGGTACTTCAATTCATCAGAGCAAAATCGCGAACACCCCTCGCCCGGTGGCCGGTGGTTTATACCACCTCGTTCAGCGGAGGGAGAGCGTTGACGATCTTGATGGTTTCGACGCTTACGCGGACGATGCGTTTTATGAGGTTCAAGAGGTAGGCGGGGTCGCCATGCTCGGTCATCCAGTCGTTCGGGTCGTTGCGAATGCCGCTGTCTTTGTCGACGGTGATTTGATACCGCTCCATCAGCCATTCCAGAGCGGGTTTGCCGTTGACCACGTAATCGTAGGCTTCCAGCGGGATGCCGGTGAGAGTGAGATTGGCGTTGTAGGTGATGGCGGTTTTATCGATGGCCTTATCCTTGCGGGCGAAGGTCATTTTCTGGACTCGGTAGTATTGCTCCGGAGTAAGGGTCAATTCACTGGCGACCTCATTGAGAGGGTACGGGTCCACGGTTTCGTAGTTCAGATGCCAGTGGGCAAGTTCGCGTCCGGCCTTTGAGAACTTTCGAAAATCCCCGACTTCCTTGGTAAAGGGGATGCGGGGAAGCATCTTTTTCAGATCGGCGGCGAAGCGGCGGCGGTACTCCGGGGAGTGGAGCACGCCATAGACATAATAGAAGATGTCTTCCTTGGTGATCTTGTTGCCGTAGGCGGCGCGGAAGTCGGCCAGGATGGTATCGGTGATGGCATCACGGCGGCGGTAACCGTCAATCAACTCGCCTTCCTGCTGCTCGCTGATGAGCTCCTCGTTCTTTGGCTGGTCCTTTTCATAGAGGTAGAGCGGGAAGCATTGGCTGGCTCCGCTTTTATCGGCCATGTGGAGGTCGGGCAGAGCGTCCGTAATGATGACGGAAAAATCTCCGCGGTTTCCCGGTGATGTCATGCAGATGGCGAGGTTTTCAAGCCCCGCGCTCGGAAAAAGGCGGAACAACTGATAAACCATGTCGTTTAGGTGGCGGTCAAAGTAAACCCATTGTTTACAGAATGGCCGGTAGATTCCTTGCCGTATAGCTTCGGAACGGTAGTTGCGCCGGGTCAACCTTATAAGGTCGTTTATCAGTCCCCGTGACCACGATATAGCCTGGGGGTTCGTGTCTATGAAGTTCTCCGCCAGGTCTGGAAGTTCGGCCTTCAGTTTGCCATTGCCGATGGTGGCAAATTCCTCAACCTGCTGATTGAAAAAGCCTATCATGCGTTGCATGTCCGTTTCCACGGCGTTTCTGGAGAAATTGTAGCACCATGCATCACGACAGGTTTTCAGGCCGCTGGAATAGCTCTCAAAAACCGTGATTGCCATGTCGTCCCTCTTATCCCCGATTGATACGAACGTTCCGAAAGCCTCATCGCGCTGGTTAATCCAATCGTGGCTGGCGTTGGGGATGATGCGGTGCCAGCCCTGTTTTTTCTGAATCCCCTCAATGCTCTGAAAGCGAGTAATGATCTCTAGCTTTTCCTCGCGATCGAGGTAGTCGCCAATGTCATGATAGTAGAGCTCGCACTTTCCTTTCTTTTCCGGGTTCTTGATGAGAATGGAGATTGCGACCGGGGTACGAGTGCTCTCGCCGAAGACGTTGCCTTTTTCCATGCGGCGTTGCTCGCCGGATGTGCGGGCATTCCCCCGAAGGTTAAAAATATAAACGGTCGTGAACTCCTCGGTGAGGCTGGCGCGAAGGCCGTCCATCGCATTTGCGTCGATGAAATAGCCGTTGCTGACGAATCCGACAATGCCCTTGCCGTTAATACGATCGCTGGCCCAGCGGATGGCGCGGATATAGCTATCGTAGAGACTGTTCTTGTTTGTGGCCGCTGAGCGCTCGGCATAAGTAGTGCGGATGCGTTCGTCGAGTTTGGGATATTTAAGGTTCTGATTGTTGGCGTTGGCGTCGCCCTGCCCTGCCGAATAAGGCGGATTGCCTATGACAACTCGGATGGGGCTACTTTTCTGCCGCCGCACGCGGCGGTTGTTCTCGGGGAACATTTTCTCTTCCATGTCGCCCATGGATTCCGATATTTGGAAGGTGTCGGTTAAGACAATGCCCTGGAAGGGAAGGTATCCGTCTACCTTATCCTTCCCGCCCGCCAACTCACCGCGCAGAGCGTGGAAGGCCTCTTCGATATTGATGGCAGCGATGTAGTAGGCGAGGAGGACGATCTCATTGGCGTGAAGTTCGTCCTTATATTTCCGCAAGAGGTCGGCAGGTTGAATGAGGCCGCTTTGCAGCAAGCGGACGATGAACGTTCCGGTGCCAGTGAAGGGATCGATGATGTGAACATCTTTTTCCCCCAAGTCGGAGTTGAATTCCTGCGCGAGTGCGGCGTTGATGCTGTGAATTATGAAATCAACGATTTCAACTGGGGTGTAGGCGATCCCGAGGCGTTCGGCCATGCGGGGAAATGCAGTGCGAAAGAATTTGTCGTAGAGTTCCACGACGACACGCTGTTTGCCCAGGGCATTGTCAATACCGGAGGCGCGTTCCTTCACACTCGCGTAAAACTTATCGAGCTTCTCGGTTTCCTTTTCCAGTGCCTGATCCTCGATGGTATCGAGCATCTTTTGCATGGCGACGGAAACGGGGTTGTGCTGAGTGAAAACGTAGTTTTCAAACAGGGCATCGAAGACGGGCCGGGTGATGAGATGCTGGGAAAGCATTTCGATGGCGTCGTCCTCGGTGATGCTGGGATTGATGTTGGCATGAAGCCCGGCGAGAAACTCGGCAAAGGCTTCCTTGTGGCGGGGTTCGCCGTTTTCCAGAATGGCCTTGATGCGAGTGGTGTGCCGTTCGGCGATGACGGCTACATCCTTCGCCCAAGACTCCCAATAGCGCCGGTCGCCGCATTTCAGAACGATGCGGGCGTAGATGGCGTCTTTCCATTCCTCCAACTGGGGGAAGAAAAAGGTGCCCTGCTTGTGGGCTGGCGGCTTGCCGTCGCCATCGTGCTCCTGTTCGCCATCCCCAGCGCCGCCTACGCCGATGACCTGGATGTTATCGGGGCGTTTCTCGTTAAGCTCAATCTGGTTGACGGTGGCGTTGAAGCGGTCGTCGTGGGCGCGAAGGGCTTGCAGCACCTGCCAGACGACTTTGTATTTCTGGTTGTCGCGCAGGGCCTCCTCCGGCGGCATGTCGGCGGGGATGCCGATAGGAAGGATGATGTAGCCGTATTTTTTCCCCTCGGCCTTGCGCATGACGCGCCCGACGGACTGCACCACGTCCACGATGGAGTTGCGGGGGTTGAGGAACAGCACGGCGTCGAGCGCGGGAACGTCCACGCCCTCGGAGAGGCAGCGGGCGTTGGAAAGGACGCGGCAGGTATTCGGCGGCGTGTCAGCCTTGAGCCAGTCGAGCAGGGCGTTGCGGCGCAGGGCATGGTAGGTGCCGTCAACGTGATCGAGCTCACATTGCAACGGATCTTCGTCAGGATGCAGTTCGCGATAGGCGGCGATGATCTGGGCAAATTGCTCGGTGAATGCCTTGGAATCCTTGATGGAGCGGGAGAAGGCGACGGCGCGGCGCATGGGCGCGGTGTCGCCCTGGAAGTCAGTGCCCTGAGCGGTGGTTTTTCCCAGACGTTTTGCCAGTCCGTTCCAGCAGCCAGTGATTTTCACGGCGTCGTCCAGATTCAATTCGTTGTTGGCGTCTGCGATCTGTCGCTGAAAGGCGGTGGAGACGTATTTTTCATCCACAGCGAGGACGAGCACTTGATAATCAGAAAGCAGGCCCGCGCCGACAGCTTCGCCGAAGCCCAGCCGGTGAAATTCCTCGCCAAAGACGGCGGGGTCATCCATCGAGCAGAGTTCCGCATCCGATTCCTTGGCTCGGGTCTTGGTGTCGTCGCTGTAAATGCGCGGGGTGGCGGTCATGTAGAGCCGCCGCTTTCCCTTGATGTAGGCCGCGTCGTGGATTTTGACGAAGTGGCTTTCATCGTCGCCGCTGAGGGTGACGCCGGTGGTGCGGTGGGCTTCGTCGCAAATGATGAGGTCAAATTCCGGCAGTCCCTTCTTTTGCGCGTCGGAAACGGCCTGAATGGACTGATAGGTCGAGAAAACAACGGTCATCCCCGGCTTGCCTTTGGCCTTGGCTGCGGCGGTGATGCCGTCGTACTGGCGTACGATCTGCCGGGCCGAAGTGGTCGCCGGAAACGCAAGATCATAGGTGGTGATCTCAGCCGTGTCGTCGTTGGTAACCTTTTTTCCGATATTGGAGTCCGAGCAAACGGCGAGGCTGTGAAGAGGCAGCGCGGTCTCCGCTGTCCACTCGCGGAGGCTTTGAGAGAGAAGGGAGAGGGACGGAACGAGAAAAAGGACGTGGCCGGTGGGGGCAAGGTGTTCCGCGATTTTCAGGGCGGTGAAAGTCTTGCCGGTGCCGCAAGCCATGATGAGTTTGCCCCTGTCGGCCTCGGCAAAGCCGCTGGAGACTTTATCCAACGCGGTTTGCTGGTGAGGGCGGAGCGTTTTTCGGGCGCGGAGGTTGAGGGTTTGGGGGCTGGTCAGGCTGAAAAGTGACCAGTCGACGGGGCTGGCGTCCAGGTCTTGAACTCGGAGGCGTGTGACGGGCTTGGATAGGTTCGCTAGTGCGTCCTCGGCGTTCTTCCCCCATTTGTCCGTCGTGCTGACGATCATGCAGGACGTAAACAGAGATTTTCCCGACGCCGTGAAAAACGAGTCGATGTCCTCTTTGGCGAGGGTATGCGCGGGGTCGTAGAATTTGCATTGAATGGCACAAAACTCCCCGGTAGCGCGCTCCTGCGCCACGAGGTCAATTCCGACGTCGCCCACCTTCCCCTTTTGCGGCCATTCGTTCCACATCCAGACCTTTGAAAAACGGTCTGCATAAAGTGGGTCGAGTTCCAGATAGCGGCAGATTAAACGCTCGAATCGGTCGCCGAGGTCACGGTTGGACTGCGCCTCTGCCCGGAATTCCTCAAGGATGTCATGAATAGTTTGTTTGGCTGGGATTTTCGGGGCGGCGTCTGACATGAGCGGAAAGTGTAAACCGTATCACGCTCTCACCAAAGACGGGAAGCCAAACCTCCCGGCAGGAACCCCATGAGGCCAAGAGCATTGCGCGGGCCTCAGACATGGCATGTCCGAGGTGCGGCATGGCGGGCAGGGCCTTCGTTTCCTTTGCTTCGTTGGCTCCGCCTGTCTCCCAAGCTCGGCTCTGTCGACGGCTCCTCTGCCTTCCCCTTCGTTTTCTTTGCTTCCTTTTGTAAAAATCTGTCCCCCCGCTCGTGTCACGCGATTGTCACTGTGACGTCACGCGGTTGTCACTGTGACGTCACGGTTATGTCACGGGGCTACAGAACCCAACAGAACCGTACCGAACAGAACCCAACCGAGAGAGAGTTCGCGCGGGCGCGTGGGCGGACGCGGCGGCGTGCGCGAGGCGCGGCTCTTTCACTCTCTCTCAGGTTTTTTGGGAATCCGTTGCGGTTTTTGGCGTTCGCGCTCGATCCCGGGGAATGCGGAGCGCGGTGGCGGGTTGCCCTACCTGCCTGAGGCAGAGGGCTTTTCGATGATGTCACGCAGATGTAACGCCCATGTAACGGTGACGTAACCGTTATGTCACCGTTACGTAACGCGTCTGTCACGGTTACGTAACGGTTATGTAACGCGACACAGAACAGTACAGAACCGTACCCAACAGAACCGAGAGAGAGAGTGCGTGCGCACGGGCGGCGTGGGAATTCCACGGTTCGCCGCTGCGGGCGGCGGGTGGCGTTCTCTCTCCCTCTCGCTCGCTTTCGCGGGGTGTTTGGGGGAAGACCTCTGGAAACACCGCGAGGCGGTTCTCGCCCGGTGGGTGGGCGACCAGCGCGAGCCGGGCCAGTGGGGGCCAGGGCCAGCCGTTGATTGCGAGTGGCCCCGGCGGCGACGTCCACTTGCGCCCCGCATCACCAGGGGGGCGGCCGGTTTTCGCTGGGAGAAAAACTTGCGGGTGTTGCATCATTAGCGTGGCCCGGGACTGATTTTCTAAGGTTGGGATCGCTTTCGGCGCGGCGAAAATGTATAAGCAAAGTCGTCACGTCATGAACTTTGCCACCATCTTGTTCGCTGCCTTTTTCCTCATTGGGGCCACCATCGCCGGGTTCGGCGTGCGCACGGTGCTCCAGGCGCGGGAGAGCGCGACGTGGCCTTCGGCGCAGGGGATCATCCTCTCCTCGACGGTGAAGACCCAAAGCGATTCCGACGGCACGACCTATAAACCCGAGGTCACCTACACCTACACGGTCGACGGCACGGAGTACCGCGGCGACCTCATCGCCTACGGGATGAAGGGTTCCTCGGCGAGCTACGGCTTTGCCCAGCATTACGACAAGAAGTACCCCGAGGGCTCGACCATTCCCGTGGCCTACGATCCCGCAAAACCGCAGACCTCCGTGCTGGAGCCGGGCGTGAGCAAGAGGGCCTTCATCACGGTCGCCTTCGGCGCGATCTTTGCGATCAA
This sequence comes from Verrucomicrobiota bacterium, assembly GCA_017305195.1. GTDB lineage: Bacteria > Verrucomicrobiota > Verrucomicrobiia > Chthoniobacterales > Terrimicrobiaceae > Terrimicrobium. The sequence continues at coordinate 24,647 of JAFKMU010000073.1, forward strand.
CGGGCTGTTGTTCGGCCTCATCTGGTGGCTCTTCACGCCGTAGCGTGGCGGGTCCGACGGACGGGGTGAAAATTCCCATGGCGCGGTCGGCCCGGCTCGGTAAAGTGCCGCAGGATGATCACAGTCGACACGGTCCGCGAGGGCATCGAGCGGAGGGAGCTTTTTCTGGAATACATGCCCACCGTGCGGCTGCGCGACGGCGTGTGCGCGGGAGCCGAGGCGCTGACACGCTGGCGACGAACCGACGGGCGGCTGGTCCCGCCGGGTGAGTTCATTCCCATCGTCGAGCGGACGCCGGTGGCAGGGCTGCTCACCTATTGGGTGCTGGAAACCGTGGCCTCAGAGCTGGGCGACTGGCTCCTCCGCACGGAGGACGCCCACATCGCCATCAACACGCCCCCCGAGCTCATCGGGCGTGGCGGCATGGAGTACGCGGGCCGCCGCGTCGGCCTTGGCGCAGTCGCGGACAAGCTCGTCCTCGAGGTCACGGAGCGGGGAATACCCGACGAGATCGGCCTCCACGCCATGATCCACCGCACGGGCCGCCGCCGCCTCGTGCGCCTCGCCCTCGACGACGTGGGCGTCAACGACCACTGGACCTCCCTCCTCCAGCAGGCTCCCTTTGACATCCTGAAACTCGACAAATCCCTCATCGACCGCCTGGAGGACGACGCGGCGCAAAGCAGCATCCCGCTCATCGAGCAGATCGCCCGCATGGCCCGGGAGCGCCACATCGAGATCATCGCCGAGGGCATCGAGCGCCCCGAGCAGGCCGCCCTCCTGCGCGAACTGGGCATCCCGCTCGGCCAGGGATGGTACTTCTCCAAGGCCTTGCGAGCCGACGAGTTTCTCGCCTTTGCCCGGGGTTAGGGCGGACCAAAAAACGTTAGCCTCCGCTCGGCGGCGAGGGCCGCCCGCAAGCGTCGGTCGCTCGGGCAGTATGCAGTCTCCCGACAGCCGCCTCGCACCCGCCGCTCCAGCCGACGCCCGCAGCCCTCCCGGGGGGGATGCCGTAGGAATACGCTGCCCGGCCGCCCCGGCATCCTCAATCACGCAGGCACCGTGCGCGACGAGGACGGCCTGCCGCGCATTCGTCTTGCACTCGCGAGCGCAGGTGCTTTCCTGATCTCAGGCACACCCCTACCCGGAGAGTCATGAATCCCCTCCTCCGCCACGACTGCGAGCCGCGCTCGAGCCGCCAGCCATTCCCCGCGTCACCCGGGAACGACCCGACGCTTTCCTGAAACCTCCACCCACCCCATCCCACATGAAACTCCTCCACATCCTTCCCGCCGCCCTCCTCGCCCTCACCCCGGCTCTCGCACCTGCTGCCTCATCCGCAGCGCCCGCCTCGTGTTGCGGCCAGATGCCCTCCGGCGCCATGACCTGCCCGGCCTTTGCCCAAAAGGTCGCCATGGTCGACCTGCTGGAGATCCAGCTCGGCAAGGTCGCTCAGACCAACGCCTCGCTGCCCGCGGTGAAAAAATTCGGCGCGTACATGACCGCCAGCCACACCGAGATCAACGCCCGGCTCGCGAAAGTCGCCGCCGAGTGCGGCATCCCGCTGCCCACGCAACTCGACGCCCCGAGCCAGGCCACGCTGAAGAAGCTCGCCGCGCTCAAGGGCCCCGCCTTTGACAAGGCCTACATCCCCGCCATGGTCGCGGGCCACACCCAGGTCCTCGCGATGGTGAAGTCCTTTGCCTCCACCTGCCCGAACCCCAGGATGAAAGCCTTCGCCGAGAAGATCACCCCCATCATCGCCAACCACCTGAAGGCCGCGCAGAAGGTGCAGGCCCAGATGCAAAAAGACGGCCTCCTGCCGTAAGGCGGGTCGTTTTCCCTGATCCTGACTCCCGGCTGCGAGAGCACAATGAGCTTTCGCGGAAGGCGAAGGCAAGCGTCGCTCCCTGCCGCCAAGCGGGCGTTTTTCTCTGGCGCGCTACTTCTCCCCCTCCGGCAGCGGCCAGCGACGGCCCTGGCCGATGAGCTTGATTCCGCTCCGCGAGATGACGTACTTCCCGAAAACCAGTTCGTTCCGCAAGGCGCGCACCGGTTCCATGATGACCGCCAGTTCGGCCTCGCTCTCCGTGCCTCCATAGGACTGGAGCACGGTCGCCCAGACCACCGAACCGGCCGCGTCAAACTTCCCCCAGACGATCGGGCGATAAGAGTCATCAAAAAGGACGATCACCACCGGCATGATCTCCATGCCGTTGCCGTGGCGTTGAAACACCCCCACGATGAAATACTCGCCATCCAGCCTCACCATCATGCGCTCTGCCAGATAGAGCTGCTCCGCCCCCTCGGGTTTCAAGCGTCCGAGAGCGGCGAGGAGATCGGTCGCCTTGACCCAGGCCAGCCGGTCGTAGATCTCCACCTCGCTCACATCGCGCAGCGCATTCATGGGAACAATGATCGGCTTGTTCCCGGCATCCTCCGCCCAGGCAGCATGCACTGCGGAAAGAAGGATCACCAGGGCCAGCAGGAGGGAGCGCATCGCCATAGGCCGATGATGCTACCAGGCTCACCGCGCTGGAACCAGCATGCTCTTGCCCCCACCCAAACGCGAGAGCGCTTCGAGAAAGAACACAGGCGCCCCGCCCGCAAGCTGCGCTCCCCGAGGTCTGCCAGCCATGAAGGAGCGCGTATCGACTGATCCTGCCCACGAGGCGCGAATGCGCACCCGGGCGATTCATCGCCTCTCGCCCGGCACCGGCTCCGCCCTTTTGCGGAGCCAGTCCCGCAACCACAGACCCGCGCGTTATTCCCGGCGGCGACGGAGCCAGAGCGCCGTCGCGCCGAGGCCCACGAGCAGAAATGTCGCAGGCTCGGGCACGACCTGGAGCGACGTGCCGACGATCTCGCCGGAGCCGAGGTAGGTCGAGCCCTCGTCGGAGTAAAAGGCGACCTGCGAGAGATCGCCCACCGCCGAACCGCTCAGGATGGTGAGCGTCGTCGACGCGCCCTGGTAGTTGTAGATCGCCAGCGTGCCGTCGATCTCGAGCGAGGCAAAGGTGAGCCCGGCGGCGAAGTTGTTAAAATCCAGCACCGCCGTGTCCGACACCACCCACGCGCCCAGGGTCTCCTGGATGGCGCTCGCGCCGATGACCATCCGGCCGCTGCCCTGGTTCAGCGTTGCGGAGTTGGCAATACCCTCCGACTGGCCGAGCTGGAAAGTGCCGCCATCGATCGTGATCTGGCCCACCGAGCCGAGCGAGGCCACGCTGCCCGCCGTGGCGAGCGTACCGCCGGTGATCAGGACATCGCCGGTCATCGTATTCGCGCCATAGATGGGATTGAGCACCGTGGTGCCGGGTCCGCTCTGCACGAGGTTCATGCTCCCGGTGATGGTGGTGTAAAACTCATAGATCGTGCTGGAGGTGGACCCCGCCGCGAAGTTTTGCTGGAAGGTGAGGGTCGCCTCGCCCGCGCCGCCATTGAAGACCCGCGCCCCGATATCCGCGCCGCTCGTCCCGGCTCCCGCGCCGATCACGATCTGACCCGTCGAGCCTGCCGCCTGCGCGACCTGCACCGCGGCATCCGTGGAGGCCTGCGGGTCGCTGCTGTTGAAGCCCTTGAGGTCGAGGCGGGAACTGCTGCCGAGGGCCAGGGTCGCGATGTCGCCGGAGCCCTGCCCCACCGTCACCACGCTGGTGCCTTTCTCGACCGCCCCGGCGGCCAGGGTGACCGTGCCGGAGTTGATCGTCGTCACGCCGGAGTAGTAGTTGTTCCCATTCATGACGAGATTTCCCGCGCCGGTCTTGATCACGCCGCCCTGGGCGTTGGCGTCGTCGGCATTCTTCGAGACATTGGCATCACTGAGATTGCCTGCTCCGCCGAGGGCCGTGACATTGAGGGAGGACGAGACATTGAAGGTCACATTCGTCCCGAGGAAGAGGTCCGCGCCGTAGGCCGAGCCGTTGTTGTCATTGCCCGAGCTGATTCCTCCCGTCACCGTGTTGCCGGAGAAGCCGCCGTCCTGCACGGTCACGGTCGCTCCCGCCATGGCAAAGACCGCACCGCCCGCGCCGAGGCCGCCGCCGCCCGAGCTGTTATTACCCGTGTCGCCGCTCGCCGTCGCGCTGGCCGCGCCGAAGCCGCCCGTGCCTGCAGACCCGGTGGAGTACGCTCCACCGCCGCCGCCGAAGCCGCCATTGCCGCCGCTCTGGGACGATGCGCCGCCTCCACCGCCGAAACCGCCATTGCCACCCGTGTTGCTATACGACCCCGCACCGGAGCCGCCGCCTCCACCGAAGCCGCCATTGCCGCCATTGTTTGGAGGATTGTCATTAGCATAGTGCCCGTAACCTCCGGCCACACCGCCGCCTCCGCCCGTACCGGGATAGGTAAAACTCGGACTGCCACCGCCACCGCCGCCACCGCCATTTGCGCCGCCGTCGCCCCCGTTGCCATCTCCGCCGCTGCCTCCCCCTCCGGCCGAGAGGCTCGTGCTGTTGACCGCGCTGACATTGACGAATGCTCCCGCCGACCCGTTGTTCCCCGTGCCGCCCGCGCCATCGGCTCCATTGCCAAATCCGCCGCCACCGCCGCCCGCGCCGTCACCGCCGCCCGTGGAGGCATTGCCTCCCATGCCGCCGCCGCCGCTGAGAAACTGGTCGCCGATAATGTATCCCACCGAGCCGCCCACGGCCTGGTTGTTCGCAAAGGTCACTCCGCTCAACGTCACATTCGGCGCACTGACTCCCTGGGCGGCGAGGGACGCCGGGCCTGTCGAGTCCGCCCCGCCGTAGTACGACCCGCTGCCGACAAAGATCGCTCCGCCCAATCCCGCACCACCGCCGCCACCCAGGCCGCCGCTGCCGCCCGTGGCGTTGCCATTGGCAATAGTGAGATTGCTAATGGATACCGTGCCGCCCGCGATGAAGAACGCCCGGTCGGAGTTATTCATGTCGATGGAGAAATACCCGCCATCGATCACCACATTCGCGTTCACCACCATCTGGCTCGTCGCCGAGATGTTGGCCGTGAGCGTGATCGTGTTTTGCAGCGCGGGATTGGACGTGCTGTTTTGATAAACCTCGTGGAGCGCCGTCTCCAGCTCTGCCGCCGTGGCTACGCTAAAGGAGGTTTGTTGCGCCTGGAGTGAACTGCCAGCAAGGGCGCAGAGGCCCGAGATGGCAACGACAAAGAACTGCCGGATGGTTTTCATTAGTCTGTGGAGTGACTGCCCCCTGCCTTAGCAGAGTGCCCAGCGAAACACACGGGGAAAAACCGGTTGTTTCGTAAATATCAGGGAGCCGCCCCTACCCGGTTTCCGGGAGGTCAATCAATGGGAGGTATTGACAAACTAGGACAATCGTCCTAGTTTCCCGCGACGCATGAAACACCCATCCACGCGCGACCGGATCCTCGAGGAGGCCGACCGGCTTTTCTATGAACGGGGCTACGAACACACGGCCTTCGCCGATATCGCGGAGGCGGTGGGCATTTCGCGCGGCAATGTGACGTTTCACTATCAGACAAAGGACGCCATCCTCGATGCCGTGATCGACCTGCGACTCGCCCGCACCGCTGCGCTGCTGGAGCGCTGGGAGACTGGCGGCGAAGGCCCCGCGGATCGCATCAGAAGCTTCATCGACATCCTCATCGCCAACCGCGCAAAGATCATGCTCCACGGCTGCCCGGTCGGCACGCTCTGCTCGGAACTCGCCAAGCTGGAGCACCACGCGCTCAGCCACGCCAGCGCGCTCTTCACGCTCTTTCAGGAGTGGCTCGCCACGCAATTCGCCGCGCTCGGGTTGAAAAAGGAAGCCGGCACGCTCGCTCTCCATCTCCTGGCCCGCAGCCAGGGCATCGCCACGCTGGCGAGCACCTTTCACGACGAGGCCTTCCTCCGCGAGGAGGTGCGCATCCTGCATGCCTGGCTCGATGGCATTACCTCATCCCCGTCGCGCCGCACGCGCGCTTGAGTTTCCCGCACATCCCTCACCACCCGCACATCCCATGTTCATCGCCTTCCTGAGATTCACCGAAGCCCGCAGCCGAGCCAGTCAATACATGGAGGAGCACAAGCGCTGGCTGCAGGGCGGCTTTGCCGACGGCGCCTTCCTCCTCGCGGGCAGCATCGAGCCGGGCCAGGGCGGAGCCATCCTCGCCCACCAGGTCTCCCGGGAGGAACTCGAGATGCGCCTCGCGGCGGACCCCTTCGTGGCCGAGGGCATCGTGCAGACCGAGATCGTCGAGATCGACCCCGGCCGCGCCGACCCGCGCCTGGCATTCCTCGTTTCCTGATCCGCCGCGGCCCTTAAAATCCCCCGCCGAGCGAGAAGGATAGCAGGGTCTCCGAGAGATTCTGCGCGCCCGTGATCATCGTGCCGAGGCCGTGACGCAGCCGGAAGGCCCCGAGGATGGAATCCGTCAGCGCAAAGGTCGACTCCATGCCCACGTACATGCGCCCGCTCTCCGGCGAGGCCGCGCCGCGATCCTCGTACGAGGCGCGCAGCTTCAGCGCCGCGTCGGGCAGGAGCTTTTGCTCCGCCTGTGCATACACCGCGCGGTACGTCGTGCTGTCAAAGTCATCCGTGTCGTAAGTCTCCGTCTCCGCCGCCCCCACACTCACCCGGGTCTGCGCCGCCGCGCGAATGGTGATCGACGCGTCGACTCCAGCGAGCGATTGCCCCGAGGTCGCAGTGTCCTGCGTGCTGAAGCTCGGGGCGACCCGCAGCCGCACGGGGGCAAAAGGCAGCTCCTGCGCCAGCTCCAGCCGGGCGTAGCGGGTATTCCGCATCGCGCCCGCCGCATCCGTCTGCGCCGCCACGCCGCCCGTCACCCCATAGGTGAGACCGACCGGCGTCTTGCCCTTCGTCCGCCATTCCGCACGATTGATCGTCGACGTTCCCCGGTCCACGAAACGGTTCACCGTCTCCAGCGCCAGTTCGTTGGAAACCATGCGCGTCACATCGAGGTCGAAGGCCACGCGATTGGAGCAGCCGAGATTTCCCTGCAAATACGAATCGCCCCACACATTCTCCACCCGCATTTCGCCCGTGTAGCGCACCGAGACCCACTCGACCTCGACCGGGCGGAACTCATAGCTCACCGGCTGCGAAAACGACTTCGACACCGCCCCCTCCGAGGCATTCACCGCAAAGGCCTCATGCGGCTCGGCAAACGTCACCTCCCGCGCCTGCGGGGAGGCCGTGGGCAGCTCAATCCACTGCGCCGCCAGCTCCACCTCCACCTCCGCCCCCCGCACCGTCGCGGCGCCAAGCAGCAGGATGAAAAGCAGCCATTTCATGCCAGCGACCAAACATGCGCTTCGCCGGTCTGTCAACCCAGGACCGGAACCGCCCATGCACTGGCCCTCCTCCCACCAACGCTGCGAGAACGGCACCCCAATGTCTTACGTACGATTCCGTCATCACGTTCAGAGCCCCTCCATTCGCCCCTCATGCTTCTGGTGAAAACGCACATTTCATTGCCGAATCCATCCTCGCCTTTCAAGCTTACGGCATTGCTTGCACTTGGTTCCGATGAACGCGCATCTGACAATTTCTCGTTCTTGGGAAGCAGGAGCATTCGGAGCCCCAACAACCGGTCGCAAGCAAGAACCTGATGTTTTCAGGAATCCTTATCGCTCGTCCCTGAGCCGCTGACGTATGGGTGTAGAGTACTCGTTATTGACTCTGCTCTGCAGCGTGATCGTCGGGACCGCACTGGTGCGTACCGGGGCATTTCGACTACCCGAGGGGGGACCTTCCCGTTTCGCCACTCTGGACGGGCTGCGCGGGTTGCTGGCGCTAGCGGTCTTTTTTCATCATTTTGCCATTACATACTCCTGGAAATCCGCTGGTGCATGGGCGCCGTTTGGCGGAGTGTGCTACACAAATTACGGGCGCGTGGGAGTAGCCATATTTTTCATGATCACGGGGTTTCTCTTCACCGGGAAGATCCTCAAGGCACGCGGCAAACTTGACTGGTGCCGACTGTATGAATCTCGGGTGTTCCGCATCATCCCGCTTTATCTCTTCGTATTGGGGTGCATTTCGCTGATCGTCTTCATCGATTCCGGCTTCGTGCTCAAGTCCAGCCCTGGCGAGCTTTTTCACGACTACTGGAGATGGCTGCAGTTCCAGAGTGGAAGCATCAATCGGTTCCCCTGTACCAATCTCATCATCGCCGGGGTCGAGTGGACGCTCCGATACGAGTGGGCTTTTTACCTTAGCCTCCCCCTCCTTGCTCTCGTTCTGAGCCGTGGCAGCTGGCTTCTCACCGGGAGCCTTGTCCTGCTGTGCATCACGCTCCGCATTTATCCCAGGATATATGGCGGCCTATTGAGCGGGCATTTCCTGCTCTTCGCCGTGGGCTGCGCCACCGCGAGGCTCGTGACCGAGCGGCCCGGCCCCATGCAGTTCGCCCGTTCACATGCCGGCTCGTTCCTCGCCGTTGGCCTCCTCATCGCCGCGATCGTTTATCCCATTACCGACACCCGGGACCTTGTTCACGTCGCCCTCATTGCGGGATTCTTTATCATCATCGCGTTCGGAAACAGCCTGTTCGGCCTCCTGCGGTGGAAATCCGTACTGCTCCTCGGAGAGATCAGCTTCAGCATCTACCTTATCCATGGCCTCGTGCTCTATCTCCTCTTCACACATCTGAAGATTGCAGATGTTTCGCAAATGGACCTCACAGGTTATAGCTTCCTCATGCCCTTTGTCGCCTCGCTAGTCATAGCGAGTTCCGCGCTCACTTTTCTCTTCATCGAGCGGCCATTCATCGATCTCGGGAAGGAATACAGAATCAGTCGGGGCCTTGGACTAGTTGCTTCACTCATATGCCGCCCTTTCATGCGTCGCGCGCCCCAACCTCCCCAGTCGATTCCGGATGGAGCCTCTGGTCAATAAAAACAGCAGGCAGGCCAGATAAATGCCGTCATCAACCGTCCCGAAAACCAACCACCGGACAAATCCGATGCGACTTCGCCGCACAAAGAAGATGGGACTTCCGTCTCGCCCCCTCCTGAACCCGTCCAAAATCGAGCACTTCCTCAATCTCTGGCGAAAGCGGCACAGACCGTAAGGAGCCGTACTCGTGAGTCGACCGCCTTCCGCGCGCCCGCATTTTCACCTCTCACAATATTTCGCCAGGAAAAAACTCTGCTTTTTCCACTAAGCAAAGTACCCTCGCCCTCCATGAGAGTGACCTCCCTCGCCAGCCTGCTGCTGGCCGCCATGCTCCTGAGCTCGTGCAACTTCTTCCCCAAGACCACCTCCAGCTCCACGGAGAAAGCCAAAGTCCTCAAGGTCTACCAGGCCAATGAAGGCACGGCCACCTTCGTCGACCGCAAGGGGCAGGAGATCGTCATCACGTCCCCGCTCGGCGGCACGCCCAGCGCTGTCGGAGACGAAATCGAATACTTTGTCCAGACGATGGAAATCCCCGGCCACCCGCCCATCCTTTCCTTCCTGCACATCAACCCCAGACCGTCCGCAACGCCCGCCCCGGCCAAGCCGTGAAACGCGCCCTCATCCTGTCCGCCCTCCTGCTCGTCCTCATCCTGGTCCTCCGCGAATGCGGTGTGTTTCAGCTCAACCTTTACACCTCGTACAGCGAATCAATGAGCGGGGCATCCGACAATGTTCGTCCCACGCAGGCTGGCACCATCGTTTACCACGACAATCACGGCCAGCCGTATATGCCGCCGGTGAAACCGTTCGATGACACGACCGACAATGCCCGGGTCACGGTAACTTACGATATCACGACGGATATGTCCCCATGGCGCTGGCTGCCTTTCTTCAAGTTTGGCTCCAACCGCTCGCAGCTGAACTACATCGTCTGGGTGGAGCAAACCGTGCAATCCTGCGGCTCGATCTACACCACCACCAGCCAGAGGCTGACTGGCATCGCCTCCGCCCGGGAGTACGAGAAACGCCTGACCGACGCCCTCGTAAAGGAGATGAAGAAGACCTTGGACAAGAAGTTAACGCTGGTGAGAAAATGACACGAAACCCCGCGCGACCATTCATCGCCAACGGTCCGACCGGATGAAACGCGTAGCATCGTGCAGAGCCTTCATTCGGCGGCGCGTCCTCCTGATCCTCGCGGCGGCTCTGGCCATCGTGGCCTACGCAGGAGCGTACCTCCTGCTCGCCACCAGGGACTCCGGCAGGGCGCGCGGAGCGGGGGAGTATTTTCACTATCGCGACTTCCCGCATTCGTGGGAGGTCTACCTCTTCGCTCCCGCTGCCTTCGTGGAGGCGATGGCGATCCAGATCAACCCGCGGCCCTTCCTGCCCAACCCCTCCTGGGCCGATACACAGCAGCGCCTCGTCATCCGGACGCCCGACAACGAAACCCAGCTTTGGTTTCCCCCATTCCCGAAGAGCAAAGAAGAGACGCCCCAGCCATGACCAGCCCCGAAAAAGTTCCAATGCGAGACGGAGACGCCACTGAATGAAGAACATCAGTCTCTCCGAGAAATAGCGCCCCGTCGCAGCCCTTCGTTCCCTTCGCTTCCTTTTGTTCAAACCCTGCCTTTTCGTCCTTTCCCGCAACATTTCCTACCGCCGAAGCGGCGGGCCGGACAGTTCGCAGGCATAGGCGTCGATCGCCTCGCGCGCGGCGGTCACGCCGAACCCGGCGAGGGCGACATGGACGATGTCGACGAGCATGTCGACCCCATCCACGGTGAGCAGGCCCAACTCATGCGCCCGGCGCAGGAAGGGCGTGGTGCGGGGGCCGGTGATGACATCGACGGCCATCGCCGCCTTGTTCAGCGTACTCCAGTCCAGGTTGAGCTCTCCCTGCTCGGGAAAGGCCCCGACCGAGGTGGCATTCAGCACGATGTCCGTGCCGTCGGGAATCTGGAGCGGTCCGCTCCAGGGCAAGACCTCCGCCGCGAACCCCGCCGCCATGCCAAAGCGCCGCAAGGCCTCCGCCACCGGCTGGCCTTTCGCGACATCGCGCGCCGCGATGGCGATGGAGGCGGCCCCCTGCCGCGCGATCTCCGCCCCGATGCCGCGCGCCGCGCCGCCCGCCCCGAGAATGAGGAAGCGTTTGCCCGCGACCTCCATCTGCTGGCGGATGGAATTGCAGATCGCGACCCCGTCCGTGTTTTTCCGACCGCCCGGCGCTCCGGGCCTTCGAAGGTGACGAAATTGACCGCTCCGACTCCCTGGCTGGACTCCAGGATTTCGTCGCAATGCGGGACGATGGCCATCTTGTAAGGCACCGTGATGGCAAACCCGGCAAACCCCATCTTGCGAGCCCCCTCCAGGCAGACCCCGAGATCCTCCGCCCTCTCGACCCGGATCTTCAGGAAGCGAAGCGGCGTTCCCTCCAGCTCAAAGAAGCGATTGAACAGCAAATCGATGGGGTTCTCCTCCACCGGATTGCCCACCATGGGCAAAATCCGCACGAGGGGAAACAGTCCGCAGGCATCCGTCTGGTCGAGTTTCATGTCTCAGCCCGTCCTAGCGGAACGCCCATAATATTCCCATCCGAAAAAGCGAGCGATAAATCCAACACATGTCATTCCTAGAAAATATTTAACGTATCAATACCGTATCGCCACTACTAAGCTGACAGTTTCTTATTAGAAAGTTAGCAGCTTCCGCTCCCTTCAAGAAGTCAACCATCCGGAATCCGAATAACTCGATAGAGCAGAAAATCTCCTCCTCAACCGCCCCCCGCAACGAGGAAAACAAATACTACACATGAGAACTCCCGCCTCAATCCATCACGCACGCAAGCAAAAGATAATTCTAGCCTCCAAAGTTCCACTCATAATCCCAGTAAGAAAGATAGTCACGCATAAAGGCAGACAAGGCTCTCGACATTTCTTCTGCTGAAAACAAATCAGGGCGCCTCGACATTTCATTAAAATTCGCAATCGATATTTCTTTAAATTCCTTCACAGCAGCCCTAGCCACATCACTTCCCGGGAGACGCTTCGTAATATATACCAGCGTCATCCAAACAGTTTTCCAATGCCGAACTCCAGAATCTGCGTTTTTATTAAATTTTGAAGTTCCATAGTCACAAAGCTTCAAAACCAGAAGAGTCTCATATTTACTCACTTGCTCTTTACAAACCAAAACATTACAGGCATGCGGATCGCCATGAAGAGTTTCCGGAGCGGTGGTTTTATTAATGAGCTCAATATATGCATACGCCAGTCCAAGTATATTCCGAACACCAACACACATCTTCACATATTCCTTAAGAGTAACCGACGGTATATATTCCATCAGTGCAATTACGTGCAGGGGATTTGGTTTTGGTTGAAGCTGGCGATTTCATTCCTAGTGATGGTGAGATTATTGAAGGGATTGCTTCGGTTAATGAAAGTGCCATCACCGGCGAAAGCGCCCCGGT
>JAFKMU010000074.1 GCA_017305195.1 Verrucomicrobiota bacterium
GCAACGCAGAGAGCAACAATTCCACCGAAGTAAATAATAGCATAGTGATTCCGATAAAATCGCGGGTAGATCGCGCCGAGCCAAAAACTTAGGATAATACTGATACTGTCGTGTGTTCCCAATGATTCCAAGGCCCAAAGAAAATCACCCTCCGCTTTCAGCTTGGCAGGAAAGATAAAAAGCAAAAATATCGGCCACGCTACGAATTGAAATCTTAAAAAATCACCGAACAGCATTCGTAAGCCGCCTCACAAGCGGCCCATCATCCACCCAATGAGGACTGTCAAAAATTCCCAATACAAATATTTTTCCGAAAATTTAGAATATCATTAACATAACGCATGAAATCTTCTTTCATTCCATATGATCGATCGCTTTTATTTCTTATGCAATTACTGACATCATTGCTTCGGACACCTGTCCGATTAGCGCTTCTTTCTTAAGATATCTTTCAAATTCATCTATAGCCAAGACACCCATTCGACGGCATTCCTTTCCAATTGCGCCTGCAATGTGTGGAGTAAGAATAATATTCCGTAAGTCATAGAGAGGAGAGTTCAAAATCGGAGGCTCCGGATGGGTGACATCTAGGAGAGCAAATATGTCGGGGCGGTTCCTGAGAGCTTCGATCATTTCCGGTTCGTTAACGATGGCTCCTCGCGCGGTGTTTACAAAAGTTGCCCCCCTTCGCATTTGCTTGAAATGACGTCCGCGGATCATGCCTTCCGTCTCTGGCAGCCAAGGGGCATGGAGCGATACCACGTCGGCCATCTTGAAAAGGTCGTCTAGGGAGGCTGATTGGACGCCCAGATTGCGAGCTTCTTCTCGGGACAGCAATGGGTCATAAACCATGATTCGCACGTGGAAGGGGCGCAAAAGAGCCACGAGGTGCCGAGCAATCGAGCCCATCGAGATCAGCCCGACGACACTTCCATAAATTCCAGGACAGGAGACCTGTCGGTACCTCCGTCGGACGCGTGTTTCCTCCATCTGTCTCCACATGGATTTCAGGCTGAGGAGTATCTGCCCCAGTGTAAACTCTGCGACCGCTGCGGCGAGGGCCTTGTTGGATGAACTGACGATGATGTTCCGACGCCAGAGCGCTTCCGTAGTGAAACAGCGAACGCTTCCCGCAGCATAAAACACGGCTTTCAAGTTTGGAGCCGCAGCTAGAAAAGTTGCGTCGCACATCGGCATCCCCCAGCCAGAAAGAATGATCTCTGCAGACTCCAATGCTCTTGGGTTTTCGAGAATCGAGGAGGGATCGTAAAAGGGGATAGATTGCGAGGTGAGCCGCTGCAAGCGTCTGCACTCTTCCGTGCCGTAAACATTATTCCAGTGTTCATGGGCAAGAAGAAAAATGGCCTTCGGGATCATGGCGAAATTTCCAGACCCTCAAGAGTTGGAGATAGCCTCATCTGGCAGGGGCGCAATATAGTGGTTGGGGCCTCCTTGCCGCTTCCAATGGCGAATCACCAAGAACATAGGAAATATCGCAATGCCTGCTAATATGGTGGTCCAGAGAAAAGCCAGCCGATAATCATTGTGAAAGGTGTCTATCCATGTTCCGATAAGATAATTTCCCACGATCAGCCCGCCACAGCCGAAAACATTCAGCCCACTGGAAAATTGGCCAAACTTTATCGCGGGAAACAAGAGCATGGCTGTAGCCATGCTCCCTAGCGTCCAGGCCACTATCGGGAGCGTAAACAAGAGAGAGTATATCATGTAGAGATGCCATGTCTGGACGGCAAAGTATCCAAAAAGAGGTAAGAGGGACAAGCCTACGACCGACCCCAAGGTGATCCACAACGGCGAAAAACGATCGCACAGCCAGCCGACGGGAAAGAACACGATCGCGGAGAGAGCGGCCGTCCACGAAAAGATATGGCCCATTCCATCCATTGATATCCCGAGAGACTCCTTCATAAAAAGAGTCGAGAAGCTGTTTGCGCAGGAAGTCGCAGACATGACGAGGAGGTAAGCAAAAAAGAAATGGCGGTAGAGCGGAACCCTCAGGCTGTCTCGGAAGTAGGCGGCGAATGTTCTCAGGAATCCAGTGCGATGTTCTTTGGACTCGAAAGGAGGGTATTCTCCCTCTTTCACCTGTGAGCACATCGAAAGAAAGACGACTAAATAGAAGAGGCCCACTCCGAGACATATTTCTCTGCGATGCGAGAGGAGATGTGGAAAAACAAACCAGAGGAAAAAGACCGAACTGACGGTTCCCACGATGCGGAACCAAGCCAGAAAACGCGCCATAACCGGCAAGGGCACCACGTCTCTGATCAACCAATTATAGGCGTTGACGAGTACCATATTTAAAAAATGGAAGCTCACGACCGTCACGCCAAGAAGGGTGAGTATAAAGGAACCCTGCTCGATCTCCCAAGGCAGACACCACTGAATCCGGTAGAAAAGCCAGCCGCCGATCTCGGGGGTAAATCCGATCAAGATAAGTGATCCGACCACCATGGGAGTCACTACGTAGAGAAATGGAATACGCCGTCCGATTTTGCTGCGAAAGCCGTCGCTCCATTGGCTTATCCCGGGAAGAAAAAGGACATTGACGAGCCCGGCCAAACTTCCAGTCATGACGCCAATCAGTGTGTTTGAGGGTAAAAGGCGAAATCTCCCCACAGGAGCCAGAAAGATAAGATGATAAGGTTGCGCTTTGTATAAACTAGAGTTCCGGCCCGATAGTGGCGGTCTTGCATAAGTAAGGGTGCGGTCAAAACTCTAGATGAAGGGCCTTCTGTCGAGGACGAGACGCAGCGGCTTCCGCGTCGTCAGATGACCTGGCAATGCCGTCTGCAATTCCGCCAATGCGCAAAGCGAGCCAAATAGCAGGTGAATGTCATCAAAAGGCACCGGCATGGTATTTATCCGATCCAGCAAAAAGCCACAGAATTGGTCTGCAAAGGATGACAGGATTTGCCGTGCCTCCTCCCCACGATGACTGCACTGCCGAAGCGAACGGGTCAGGCAATAGACCCAGTCGATATCAGAGAAGCTGATTTCCGTTCCCAGCGGAGGCCAAAGGTTTTTGGTCCGGATTTCGAGGCATAAATCAATCAGTCGTGCCGGATATCTTTGGGGACGTCGGGCGTACTCATGGTTGAAGAGGTAATGAAAGGAACCAGCAAGATGATGAAAGAGAGGCTTGCTCTCGGGGGTGAAAAGGCGACCCCTTCTCCAAAGTCCAGTCTGGGGATCGGCCTGCTGCCAAAGCCAGGAAAAATACCGCTCCTCCCATTCGCTGTCTGATTCTTCGCAAAGCACTTTTGCAGCGTAAATGCCTGCTCCCTGATGAGACGCTTCCCAAGGACCTTCTGCCCAGTTCAAGCCATCAAGAAAGTCTTCCAGAGCTCCAGGGGCATCCAGAGTGCGGAGCTCGATGAGAGGATGGATTGGCCTAGCATCGAATAACTCTAGAGCGGCGACACAATGGGCCGTCACATGGTAAGGATGGTGTGTGTCTTCGGAGAATAGGCCAGTCGCCGCATTCTGCAGGGACTGAATCACGGAGATACTGGCTGCGCGCTCCTCGTCTTCTCTCGGGAAATGCCCCAGGGTATAAAGAATATTGGCGGCGTCCGCACATCCATAGGGGTTGAGGTCATCGATTGCCGGGCTATTTTTCTTCAGTGTGCCGATCCAGCGAGCATAGCGACCGGGGCCAATTCTAGCGGTAGCCGTGGCAGCGATGGCGGCTTCCACGACAGGTTGGATATCCAAGGGAGAGAGGGTCACGTTGGCGGAGAATGGTTCCCTTCTGAATTACCTCCGCCCAGGGCGCGCCGCCATGTCCTATTCTCTCATTCGGGCAACTCTTTCTTGCGGGATGCGTGAAGGAAAGAGGAAGGGGCGATTCCAAGCTGGCGCTTGAACGCCGTGGAAAACGCAAAGGTATTTTCGTATCCCACCGCATGCGCCGCCGCCGCGATCGTATGCCCTGCCGAGATGAGGGAAATAGCCTGCTGCATGCGCAGCCGGGTCACATGCTGCATGGGACTGCACCCGATTTCACTCATGCAGAGGCGACGCAGATGTTCCGCGCTATAGCCTGATAATTGGGCAAGGGCCGGAAGGGTCCACGGTTTGCCCAAATCGGCCTGAACGATGAGCCAAAGACGCCACAACCGGGAGGAACGGTAAGGCTCCAGGATGCGCACTCCCAACGTGCCAAGAATTTCCCCCCAATGATCGAGCATGGCGGGCTCCCGCCGGGTGGATATCTCCTGATGCAGCCCCCACAGGGCATGCTCCAGCGGCCGGGGATCGATTTCGATGAGGACAGGCTTGGCGATATTGGGCGCCCCTTTCCCGATTTGTCCATGGGCATACCCTATCCAGCCAACCTCCCACTGTCCCAGGCTCTCGTACGCATGCAGTCGCGCCGGAGGAGAGACATAGGCCTGGCCGGCTTCACAGCGCCTCCACTGGTTGTCCACGAAAACCCTCCCCCTCCCGCGAAAGCAGACCAGAATCTGGCCCCGGATGGGATGATGTCGCACGAAGCGAAACGCCGGACCTGCCAGCGAGACGCCCGCCAGGCCGATGGCATATCTGTTCAGGGCCGGACAGTGTTCCGGATGGATCAGAAACTCGCTGCTTGTCCCTCCGATCCTGTGTATTTCACGAAGGTGGTTGTGGATATCACCCATTCCATAAACGGATATCCGCAGTTACTCTTTGTTGAAAATACAAATCATGATTCCCCGGCCCGAATACCCTCGCCCTCAATTTGTGCGTCCGAATTGGCTTTGCCTGAATGGTGAATGGGAATTCGAGATCGATGCCGGCGACAGCGGGCTGGAGCGCGGGTTGGTGACGCGCCCGTTATCGGGGCGGATCTCTGTTCCCTTCTGTCCCGAATCGAAACTCTCCGGTGTGGAAAACACGGACTTTCTCAATGCGGTATGGTATCGCCGTCGGGTGAAGATTCCTTCGGAATGGGAGGGAAGCTCCGTCCTGCTGCACTTTCAGGCGGTGGACTACGATGCGACGGTGTGGGTCAACGGCATGGAGGCGGGACGGCATCGGGGCGGCTTTACCCCCTTTGCCTGCGATTTGCAGGACATTTCCGGAGCGTTCCCCGGCCAGGTCATCGAGATCGTCGTTCGCGCCCGGGACGCGCACCGGGGTTCCCAGCCTCGGGGGAAACAAAGCGACATCTATCACAACAAACGCTGCCTTTACACGCGGTGCACGGGAATCTGGCAAACCGTCTGGCTCGAACCGGTTTCCGAATATGCCATGAAGAGGCCGCGGTTGACTCCCGATATCGAAAGAAACGTGATATTCTTGGAGCAGACGTTCTCGAGGACGCGACCGGGCCTGCGGCTGCGCGCCCGGCTTGAGGACAAATGGGGCGTGGTCTCGCAGGGAGATGTCCCGGTCGGGGCGAGCCTTCTTGCCAGTCTGGAATTGCCTGTTCCCGAAGATCGCCGCCGGCTGTGGAGCCCGGATGATCCCCATCTGTATGATGTCTTTATTGAATTGCTTGATGAACACGGCCTGGTGATTGACCAGGTGTCCAGCTATGCCGGCCTGCGCAGCGTGGCCATCGATGGAAAGGCTGTCCTGCTCAACGGACGGCCTCTCTTCCAGCGATTGGTTCTCGATCAAGGCTACTATCCGCACGGTCTGCTGACTGCGCCTGATGACGACGCCCTGAAGCGTGACATCGCATTGAGCCTGGATGCCGGATTCAATGGCGCCCGGCTTCATCAGAAGATTTTTGAGGAACGGTTCCTCTACCACGCAGACCGCCTCGGCTATCTGGTCTGGGGGGAGTTTCCTGACTGGGGGTGCAATCTTTCGGGGCCGTCGGGCGATAACCAACAACCCGATTCCACCTACGTCACCCAATGGTCTGAGGCTCTGGAGCGGGACTACTCGCATCCCTGCATCGTCGGGTGGTGCCCGCTCAACGAGACTTGGCAGATTATCACCGATCGAATCCGGCGTCTGGATGATGTCACGCGGGGAATGTTTCTGACGACCAAACTGGCCGATCGCACGCGGCCGGTCATTGATGCCTCGGGCTACTCCCATCGCGTGCTGGAGACCGACATCTACGATAGCCATGATTACGAGCAGGAACCCGCCCGGTTCGCGGAGAATCACACCGGCCTGGCCGAAGGAAAGCCGTTCCTCAATCGGGAGCCCAACTCGACCCACGACATCCCGTTGTCCGTCCCGTATCGGGGACAGCCTTTCTTCGTAAGCGAGTTTGGGGGCATTTGGTGGAACCCGGACGCCGGGCCGGGGGATGGCTCCTGGGGTTATGGAAAGTGTCCGGCAAGTCTGGAAGAGTTTTATGCCCGCTTCGAAGTGCTGTGCCGGACGCTGCTCGATAATCCGCATATGTTCGGGTATTGCTACACCCAGCTTACCGACGTCTTTCAGGAGCAAAACGGGATCTACCGGTTTGACCGGACAAGGAAATTCGACCTTCACCGGATTCGCCAGGCCCAGCGGCGTCCCGCGGCCATCGAGGCGGATGAGGGGGTATTTCCGCAGCCGCAAACTCCCGCCCAGCCCCTCAAGAAGGGCGACGCCATCGAAGAGCCGCAGGTTTCCTCCGCCGTTTATTCCGCCTAGCATATCAAACTCCCCCCATGAAACTGCTCATCGATCGGGACCTCGCGTGCATAGCCCCGATTCTCCATTCATACGGATATGCCGCCGAGGTGTGTTCCTCCGAGAAATTTGCCCGGGAGGCGCCCGGGGCCGACAAGTCCGCCCGGCTGCTGATCGCTGCCGCCGACAAGTTTGGGATATTGACCAAAAAAATGGGCGGCGAATGCGGGCTTCTGTTTTTGGAGGACCCCGTCGCCTGTCCCCGCAATATTAAGAGGATCGTCATTCCTCTGCTGGCATCCTCTCGGTTTGAAGTCTGCGAACGCATAACACTCGTCTCCGCCTCCGCCCAAAGGCGTATTACCCGATACGAATACAAGGACGGGCTCCAGGTGTCCCGGACGGTCATTCCCCAGGGCAGCTCCGAGACCCTGCTGGGCCATGGCGGGGGGAGCAAGTCGCCGTTGCTGACCGTGGGTATTCAAAAGGCGGGAATCTGTGATTTCCGGGCGCCCTACGAAGCAACCTGGAAAGGCCTGGACCTTCATATTCTTGGCGTTTTGGTTTCGGGGGAGGCGACTCTTGGATTTAACGGGGAAGCACAAAGCCTTCGAGCGGGAGAGACCTTCTTTGCGGCGGCGGGTGCCGAGTGCCGGTGCCGCATGACCAAGGATGGCATGTTTTGCTGGTTCTATCTCCTGCCGGAATTCTGTCCGCCGCTCTCCGCGGACGCCGAGGTGTACGCCGGCCTCTCTCCGAGCCCCGAAGCTTTTCTCACCTATTTGCTTCGGTATATCGAGGAATCCAGCAGTCCTTTTGCGGACTCGCAGTCCGTCATGTCATCCTTGACCGGGATCATCCGGCAAATGATGCGCCGCCATCTGCTCGCGCTGGGGCTTTCCGCTGAGGAGAACGGGAGCAGGCGGCGCAATATCCAGAAAGCGATACAGACCCTTCATAGCAATGGATCGAAAGCCTGGAGCGTCGAGGATTTGGCCAGGGAAGCCGGATGTTCCGTCGCCCAGTTTCACCGCCTGACGCAGAAGATCCTTTGCAAGACGCCGGGGCAGATGATCCGCGAGACCCATATGCAGCAGGCTGGCGAACTGCTGGCCCGCACCGACTATAAGCTGGAGCGTATCGCCTCCCTTGTCGGCTACTCAGACGCGTTTTCCTTTGCGCGGGCTTTCAAGAAATACATCGGTGAAAGCCCCGGTCGTTACCGTGAAAGGTATCGGAACCCCTCCGCATTCCCCAAATCACTGGCCTCTTGATTGTTCTTGTGTCGTTTATTTCCTTTTCTTCACCCGCCCGCCTGATCGTGACGTCCGCTTTCATGATGGGACTGCTGCAGGCCGCGCCCGCCTCACCGGAAGGCCCGGCCCCGGTTTTCTCCGAGAATGACAGGCAGGTTGTGATTTCCGGTTCATCCTATTCCGCCGCCTTTTCCAAAAAGGACGGAAGCTTTCAGATTTCTTCGGGCGCCAAGGCTGCGCCGTTTACGCGAAGCCGCCTGCTTTGGAAAATCGAACGGCGGGAGCAAGCTGATTCCCTGGACTCGTCCGAATTTCTGGATCAAGGCGGCTCCTTTCGCAGCGTCGTTGACAAAAAGACAAACACCCTCCTCCTTGAGTACGCGTCTCCGGATCTTGCCGTGACGATCCGGGTGGCGCCCGGCGCGGACAGCTTTGATTTCATCGGGGAAATCGTCCGCACCAGCAAGGAGATCACCTGCTTTCTGCTCCCGGCGGATCTGAACTTCGCCGCGAAGGATGTGCGTCTCGTCGTATTCCCGCAGAGCGGCCTGCGCTCATACGGCATCGGCTTTACCGAAAAATTTTTCGGAAAGCACGCCGCGGAGGATGTCGCGCTCCAGCCCGTGATGACGGGCGGGTCGCCCTATGCCTTCCTCTTCGGCCAAAGCCCGAAGGTGCTTTCCAATATGATGGAACCCGTGCGCCTTCAGGTGACGGAAGAGGGGCGGGAGTGGTTCACCTCCGGGCAGATCGAGGCGATCAGCCGATATGACATGCGCATCAATCGCGCTTCTAAGCTGGGACAGTTCCCAGCGCAATATGAAAGGCGTGCCCAATGTCACTCGGCTGCTGATGGGGGAAAGAGCGGCAACGATGGCATCCTGGAAGCGATCCGGGCCGACGGGTGGGGCTGGTTGTGGCGGCTTACCGGCGTGGATACTTCCCGCGAGGTATCGCGCACGAGCGTGCTGGGAGTGCTCGAATATCTCGCATCGCATCCGTGGCCGCAGCCGCAACCGCTGTTTTATCCGCAAATCTGGGATGTGGAGATCCCCTCGTCCCTTGCAAAGGCGGCTCCCCAACCATGATGCAGGCTTTCCCATACCGTCCGGCCATTGTTCTGCTTCTCCTCGTTCCACTTGGGGCCTTTTGTCGTGACGTGACGTGGGAGACTCCTTCCGCGTGGGTGCGCGTTTCTCCCGGGATCGGGCGCATCTCCGGCTGGGGCGCATCTCCCGGGCGCGATCTTCTCTGGATGAAATCCGAGAACCCCCGGGGTCCCGGGATCGCGGTCTGGGAGGGATACCGGAATTACGGGGGGGACAAGCTTTGGCTCCTGCCGGAAAAGCTGCGCCCATTTGCCTACGATTCCTTCGTGCCGTCGCCGGAAACCGACAGACGTCGTTGGGCGTTTCATTCGGACGGGCCTTTCTCCGGCAAGCTCGTCAGTCCCTCAGCTCATATCCCCGGCGTCCGGATGGTTCGCTCCTTGGAACTCGATCCAAAGAAGCCGGTGCTCACGATCTGGAATGAAATCCGCAAACAGTCGGCATCCCCCTTTCCACTGCACCTCTGGAGCGTCACACAGATCAGGCTTCCTGTTTATTTTCTCTTGGAGGCGCGCGGCGAATATTTCCCCGAAGTCCGGAGATACTTCCGGTATCGCGGAAAGGAATCCCGCGCCCAGATCGTCGAATGGGAGAGTGTTCTTCGCGTCGAAATGCCGCGTGAAAATTTCGACTATGACAAAATCTACGCCTTTGGCCAGTTTATCGCGGCGGTGTATCCGGATGTCGTGTTCGTGCAGTGGATGGATTCGCCCGAGGGAGGGGCCTTCAGTGACGGCGGCAATCTTCAAGTTTACGCCAACCCGGCTTATGCGGAACTGGAAATAGCCTCGCCTCTGCGCTTGCTCCAACCGGGACAGACGATGAAAACCGTGTTCAGCGAATTCTCTCTCCCCCAGCCATGAAAGAATGCATCATTCCTTTGCGAGAAAAAAACATGGGCATCCGCTGTTCTCAGCGCGATCCTGAAGAGTCCCCCTCGATGCTCCCGCCCTCTCAAGCATTCCCCGCCGCTCCGCGAACCGGCGCGCCCGCCTTTTCCCTGGTGGAGCTTCTGACCGTTGTGGCGCTGCTCGTTGTGCTGCTGTCGTTTTCCGGGCCGGCCATCCGGGCTATCGCCGGAGCGGGCTCGGTTCGGAAGGCGATTTCCGACGTTGCTGATACCTGCGAGCTGGCGCGGACTTATGCCATGACCCGCCATACCTATGTCCGGGTGGCGCTGGCTCAATTACCGGCCGGAGGGCGGTTTGCGACGCCGGTCACCGTCGTGGTTGTCATCAGCCCGGCGGAGGGCTCCCTGGCCTCGGATACCGCTGCCGACATGGGGAATCGGGAACGGTGGCATCTCGTCACCCGTCCGCTGATTCTCGAAAATCTCTGCGTTTACGATGATCTGCAGGCCGGGATGCCCGACACCAGCAATGACGCGCTTCCTTCCGGCACGGACATCGGTTCCTTCACCCGGGACATTCCGTCATTGGGAGCCGTCACGTTTTCTTCCATCCTTCAATTCAGCCCTTCTGGAGAAGCTGGAGTGTTGAAGAATGAACCTTCCCGGTATATCCGGATCGGGTTCGACGAACCTTCCGGTTCCGACAACACGGCAGCGCGCCGTGGGCGGAATCCCTTCATTCTCCGGCTTTCAGGAATCAACGGCAGCCTGACCGTCCTGCGAAAGGAAGACATGTGAGAAACCGACGCTATTGTCGATCGGCCTTCAGCCTGGTCGAAGTCGTGATGGCTCTGGGCATCATCTCCTTTGCCCTTCTGACGGTGCTGGCCTTGCTGCCCCTGGGAATGAAGAGCAACCTGTCTTCGGTCGAAGAGACTCGCGCGTGCAACATCCTGACTTCCCTGGAAGCCGACCTGAGAAACTCTTTCAGCGAGGCAACTCCCGCCACCAGCGCCATTTTCCAGCTTCCCGCTCCCTATAAGTCAGGCGGCAGTCCGTCCCGCCCGGCCTTCAACGACTCCCTGACCGCGGGAAGCTTTTATACCACGGGACTGGATGAAGACGAAATGCCGGTCGGCCCCGGCCGCGGAGTGAGGTACCAGGCGTCCCTTGTCTACATCCGTATTCCCTCCTCCGGCAGCCTTGCGCCGATTCAGGCGCGTTTGGTGGTAAGCTGGCCGTGTCTTCCCTCCGCAACTGCCGCCGACGTGACGGATCAATCCAAAGTCAACGGCTTCGTCGAGAGCCTCGTGACCTTCCCCTCGCCATGAAAAGACGATGCTTCGTTCGCATTTACGGCCGCCGGGCATTTTCCCTGGTGGAGCTTCTGGCGGCGGTCGCCGTGTTTGTCATACTGGCTTTGGTCCTCGTTCAGATCACCAACGCCACCAACCAGTCCACCCGCGCGAGCACCCGCATGTTGGATGCCGCCTCGCAATCCCGCCTTGTTTTCGACCGGCTGGGCCGGGATCTGGCGAATCTGCTCAAGAGGGACGACATCGACTTCCATGTGGGAACGGGCGCAAATGCCGATCTGCTCGGGTTCTTTTCCCTGGTTCCTTCCGCATCCGTCGGCAGCAATCGCGGCCTGTCCCTGATCGCCTACCGGATCGGCACGCCAGCCGGGAACGTCAACCACCCCTGCCTGTTGCGCGCCGGCAAGGCGCTCTCCTGGGATGCCACGGAGTTTTTCGGTCTCGCGCCAACCTCCGGCTTGCCCTTGGCTTGGGAGGAGCTTCCTGCGGGCCTTCAGCCGGGCCAGGACGACTTCGACCTCCTTGCGCCGGGAGTCATTCGCATGGTGGTGGGATTCCAGCTTTATCCCGACAACGGCCCGGCGGTGCTCGCCAATGGCGCCGTGATCGAGCATGCCCGCGGGCAGGTCGTCTATAGCCCGCCTATCCGCGTTCTTTCTTCGGCCAATGGGGGCGCGACGGCGAAATACGTGGACCTTTGCCGTATCAGCGCGCTGGTGGTCGGTCTGGTGGTGATCGACCAGGACAGCCTGATCCCGCTGAGCGCAGCGCAGGTACAGGCTTTGTCCGGGGCCTTCCCCGAACCGATGGACAGCCAGCCGCCGCTTCAAACGTGGGGGGATGTCGCCACGGGCGCCTCCGGTAATTCGCTGCTCTCGGGCATCCCGCTTCCGGCCCGCCAGGCCGTTCGCGTCTATCAGCGTTTCTATCCCCTCAATCCCTTTGCCGGAAAACAATCCCCATGACAGCTTCTCCCTTCGGATACGGAAAGAAAGGCATGGCTCTGGTCATCACTTTGGCCGCCTTGGTATTGCTGACAATCGTCATCCTGGCGTTCTTCTCCCGCGCCCAGCTCCAGCGCCAGATCGCATATTCCTATGCGGGACTCATGCGGAGTGATTCGCTGGCCCGCTCGGCCCTGGACATCGTGGCCGGCGAAATCCGCGAGGAAATCGCCGCTCCCGATCACTCCGGCAGCCTCGTGTCCTCCAATCTCGTGATCTATCAGCCCAGGACTGCGGAGGATTTCCTTCCGCGAAAAATCGGCGTGGCCAGTCCCGATGCCGCCGGAGCGGCCACCCTGCTCAAGGTTTCTTCTGATGGAAACGGAGTGCGCCCGGGCGGGCCGGCCAACCTGAAAGCGTCCCCGGTTGCCATCGATGCTCCGGCGCAGGGAGGGCGGTTTCTTTCCCTTGCGCGCTGGTTCGGCTCTGGCGGTCCGGGCCTTGGTTCCCAGAATGCGCTGCCAGCGTGGATGCTGGTGACTCGTGGAAATGGGGTGGCCCTGCCGACGCTGGCGGATGCGAAAAATGTCTCGGCGGGCGATTTTGTCATCGGCCGGTTCGCCTATACGGTTTACGACATCGGAGGTCTCCTCGACGCCAATGCCGCGGGGTATCCGTCCGGCGTCTCTGCTGCCGACCTTGCCGGTGTTCCGGCTTCCGCCGATCTTGGCGTGCTCGGCCTGCCCGCCACGGCGCTGGCCGATTGGCGCAACGCGGGCACCGGGAGCAGCGTGGATACTTTCCGCGAATGGGCTACCGGCATTCCCCGGATTTCGGGTTCTCCCAATGCCGCCGCGCTGGCGGCCTTTCGCGACGGACACCGCAGCATGGTCGCTGGCGACAATGCGGTGCTCTCCCGGCAGGACTTGCTGAAAAATCCGAAAATTTCGACGGCTGCCGCTTACCTGACGCATTTTTCCCGCACCTTGAATGCGCCCTCATGGCGGCCGCTCAATCCTGCCGGTTACGCGCCTTCGCCCGATTACGAGGCCAGGTCCGATGACGCAGCGAGCATCAACCGCAACCTTCCCAACGTCCGCGTTTCCACTTCCTTCACCCGTCTGGACGGGAGGACCGCCCAACCCGGGGAGGCGCTCGTCGATGCGCGCTTCCCTCTAAGCCGTCTGGCCTGGCTAAAGGATAACAACCGGAGCACCGCGGCGTTCGATGCGTGCCCCGAGTTGCAGCGGGACATTTCCTTCATCGAAAGCCTTCGCGCTCGCAATGGAGCCGCGGCGATTCCGGGAAGTGATCTCAATGACAAGGCCGGGTGGCTGATTCGGAGAGTGTTCGGCCTGGAGTGGCAATCGTCCATCCGCGGCTGGAAATACGCGGAAGACGCCTCCACGATCAAACGTCTCAACCAGGTTGCCGGGCGGGAACCCAACTTTTTTGAACTCCTCCAGGCGGGAATCCTGGAAGGCTCCCTGGGGCTCTCCGGTTCCGATGGCGCTTCGGACACCGTGCACGACATGGCCCGCTCCTATGGAGTCGAAACCAACAAGCTCTATCAGCTCATCCGCATCGGGATCAACATGGTGGACCAATACGACAGAGACTCCTACCCCACATGCCTGGTTTTCAATGACCTGCAGTTTTACGGTATCGAAGATCTTCCTTACCTGAACAAGGTCATCCCCAAGGTCTATTGGCCCAACTATGCCGATGATCGCAAGCCGCCCGTCGATATTTATATGGCTTACGAGTTGTGGAATCCCCACCAGGCCGCCGCCTCCTCCGAGCGCCCCGAACGCTTCCGGGTGCGAATCAACCCGGATGCGGCATACCGCCTCAGCGTCAAGGCCAGGTCTCCCTCCGACGGCCACACCGAGGATTTCTACCCGTTCGGTTCTTCCAGCCAGTCCCTCTCCGGGGTGGGAGGAGATCCCTTGGAGTTCACCTCGGATACGGACGGTTCCGATGTGCAGTCCAGCTATCGGGAGCCGCGCATGATCCGCACCGGGCAGTCGTCGACCTGGCGAGCCACGCTCGGTTGCAACGCGGTTCAGCTTCCTTCGATCACCAGCGTCCTCCCGGCCAGTTGGATCAACAATCCGACCGACTGGCAGATGTGGGTGATCTATGGATGGTTCCGTACGGTTTTCATCCTCGAGTATCTCGACGAGGATAATCAATGGCGCCCGTATTCGACCTTTGCCGGCCACGAGGAGAATCAGGGTGTCAGCGGCATCGGAGGGACGGGGATGAACGGGGATTGGATCTCGGGATTTCCCGAAGCGGCGGTAGGGAGATCCTATGCCATGCTGAAAACCGATCCCCGGACGTTTCGTTTCGGCATCCAGCTCTCATGGGTTCGGCTCGCGGCCGCAAGTCCCAATGGCATCCTGGCCCCGGCGGTTCCTTCCTCGGCGAACTTTGCGGACACCTCCCTGCATCCTTCCGCCTCCGTCAACCGGCCTGCTTTTTCCTATATGCCGCGCTTCATGTATACCTCGCCTGTTCCCTTCCAGCATGACGGGTACCTGAGCTTTTTGTCTTCCAACAAGGGAGCTTCCGATCCCAACAATCGCTCCTACTCCTATAGTGATAATGACGCGGTTCTTCGCCCGGGGGATGCCTGGTATGATGTGAATCCTTATGAAGAGGGCGTCACCTCCGCCCGTCCAGTGATCCTGAATCGGCCGTTTCGATCCGTCGGCGAGCTCGGCTATGTCTTTCGGGACATGCCATTCAAAACACTCGATCTTTTTACCGCCCGGAGCGCCGATGCCGGACTGGCGGATATGTTCTGCCTCGCAGAGGAATCCAGGCTTGTCGGCGGCCGCGCGGCCCTGAATACCCGGCAGTCATTGACTCAGGAGAGCCTCCTCGGCGGACTAGCCAATGCGGACGCCCTCGCGGCTTCCTTCCAGTCGTATGCCTTCAGCGGCGGATCTCCCGCGGCGAACCTTCCGCGCACGGTGGGGCAGTTGGCCGATTTTCTCTTTAGCGACCCGCCAGGACTCGATGACAGGACAAAGACAGGCCGGGAAGCCGTGGTCCGCTCGCTGGCCGGCGCCTCCCAAAGCCGGACTTGGAACCTTCTCATCGATCTTGTCGCTCAAAGCGGACGCTATCCGCGGAATGCCACATCCCTGGATCAATTTCTCGTGGAAGGCGAAAAACGGTATTGGCTGTCCCTCGCCATCGACCGCCTGACCGGCGACGTCATCGACTACCAACTGGAACCTGTGAATGAATAAGCTTGCTGCGACGTTGTTTCTGCTCACCGCGCCCCTGGTCTGTCCCGCTCAGGACGAAGCGCCGGCGACTCCGATTACCCGCCCGTCGGGAACCATGCGCTGGACGCTGACGTTCCGGGATTCCCCTCCATTTCCCCAGGCCGGGAACAACCCCTATCAGGTCGCGAGCATCGACATCTCCCGCAGCGATCAGATCAGCCGGGAGCTCGTAACCTTCCGGAACGGGGAGAAACAGGAATACTGGCGCTCGGGAAACACCCTGTTTGGTTTTGATGCCGCCACGAAAAGGCTGAACGTCCTCGCCGAGGATCCGATCTCGCCGCCTTATTCCTATTCTTCACCGGGTTTTTACGGACTGGATCAGGTCCAGCTCTCGCATGACCAGGGTGTGGCCGAATTCGATGGCGCGAGGTGCCTCTACTTCAAAGGGGTGCGAAAAGCGGGCGTCACCGGAAGTTTTGACTCGGAAGTGGTGAACTCCGCGCCGTCGGGATACGAAGCGTGGTTCGACTGGAAGACCGGGTTGCCCAAGGCCTACCGGGAAAACGGCCGGACACTGCTTTATACCTTTTTCCCTTTGCCTGAGGAGCCGGGTCTCCCTTCCGAGGTGCGGGATGCCTGGGAACGCCACGTCGCAAACCTGAAGGCGATGGGGCTGGCCCCATGATGCAAAAGCGGCTCCCGGCTTAAAAAACTGAGAAATACGCCTGGAAGAAGGCTTCGCGATCCACGCGCAAGGCGGCTTCGTGGCGGCCGTTGCGAGCATCTTCCCGCCAGTGCGTAAAGCCCGTCAGGCGATCACTCTGAAGTTCAACGTCAAACTGGCCGCGATCAAATCGGCAGACGTTTTCCTGGAACAAAGTCACCGCAGCCAGTGGATCATGAAAAGTCAGCTCCGGCCGGGACTCGAACCAGCTTGTGGAAAAGTCGGCGACCATGCGGAGAAGCGGGTGGGAAAACCGTTCCTTCATCTCCCCGGAGTTCATGGTGAGCTGGGTGGTGACATCCAGCGGCACCACCCGCAGGGCCGGGACTCCAGCCTGAAAAACGACCTGCGCGGCGTGAGGATCGCAGTAAATGTTGTATTCCGCGGGATTTCCGTAGTACCGGCAGCCGACCGAACCTCCCATGATCGTGAGGCCGCGCAACAAACCGGCGATTTCCGGATCGAGCAGGAACAATACCGCAACATTCGTTAACGGACCGATGGCCAGAAGGTCGATCTCCCCCGGGTGTTGCCGGATGGTATTCCGCAGGAAATCTGTGGCCTTCCCAACGGGAAACCCCGCTTTATGTTTCCAGCGGGTCAGGGCTTCCGCCTGCTTCGCTTTCCCGTGAATCGGTTCACGCAAAATCGGACGCTCCCGCCCCGGAAAAATCGGGAAATCCGGCCGGCCTGCCGCGCGGCACAAGGCGTCAGCCAGTGAGGCCCGTTCCTCCACATCGCCGCAAACCGTGGTGATTCCCAACAGTTCGCAATCCGGTTGGGACAGCAGATAGGCAAGACAGACGGCGTCGTCGATGTCCGTCCCGATGTCGGTATCGAGGAGAATCTTCCGTTTCATGATTCCGCTATCGGAAGCGTTCAGGGAATGTTCTCAAGGCGTGCTCAGGGATACCGCGTCGATCCCGAGCCAAGGCTGGGTGGAGGGATCGGAGAGGGGATTGGTCCGCACGAGGCTGATGACATGCGGTCCCTCTGAAAACTGGAACCCGCCGCCGGCGGGGATTTCGATTTTCACCTCTTCGTCCGCCGTGATCCCGTTGCGGGAACCGAAAGGCTTGCCATCCAGATAGAACTCCACATCGTGCGTGCTGCCGGTTCCCAGGCGAACAAAGGCCGTGTTGAAGATCAGCTTCCTGGCTTTGGCCTGATCGGCGTCCAGTTGAAAGAAGATGTCGATCACTGGGCGGGGGGAGGAGACGACTCCGTTGAGCGACCGGGGGAAGCCCTGGGTATGCGAAGGATCAGTGCCTTCAACTTCCGGGCCATTCGCGAAGATTTCTCCCTTCTGCAGCGGCTCGACGCCGCTGGAAACAGACCCGGCTCCGGACTTTCCGATCACCTGGGTATAGTCTCCTGGAGCCGCGTAAAATTTTTCGTTGTTACGATTGTTTCCCTCCTGTTCGAACTCGATGTTGTTGCCGTTGAATGTTCCGATCTCAAAAATCGCCTGTTCGGCGAAAACCGGGGCGGTAAGGAAAAGTGACGCCAGTGCGCCGTGGTGAAAGATGCGGGAGATCATGTTCATGGAATTAGCTAGTGTTTTACGGCTTGGGGTTTGCGGTTTTTTCTTCCGGCGACAAGCCACAGCATGCCGACTCCCAAAAGTAATATGGAGGAGGGTTCGGGAACAGCCGTCAGATTGACCGCATCCAAGCCGACCCAGGGCTGCCCCGTGGCGACGACCGGATCGGTGCGCACTATGCTCAGCACATTGGAACCCAGCAGAAGATCGTCGGAGGCGAATGTGACACTGTAGGTTTGGGCTGTGGTCATATTGCTGATAGATCCGAAAAGTACGCCATTCAGGTAAAACTCGATATTGTGGGAGCTCCCCGTCCCAAGGCTGATGAAGCTGGTCGAGAAGCTCAAATAGGGTTCTGCCAGCTCAAGTGACGAAGCTTGGAAAAAGATATCAATCACCTGCCGCCCCAGGACATTTGCACTATCCAGGCCGTTCAAGGAACGGGGAAAGCCCAGGGTATTGGTCGGGTCGGAGCCTATTGTCGCTCCTCCTGCGGAGATCTGTCCTTGTTGGAGAGGCTCTGCCGTGGCCGATGTGGCTCCATATCCAGCGCCGTTCCCTGCATTCCAGGTGGACTTGCCGAGATTACCCGAGTAGTTGCCCGCGTCCACGTAGAATTGGGCGTTGTTGCGATTGTTCCCCTCCTGTTCGAATTCCGCGAGACTGTTGTCGAATGTTCCAATCTGGAAAATCACCGTTTGTGCCGGCAGCGAATTTCCAAAGCCCAGCATTGCCGCGACCGTGGCGACGATCCCGGCTTTCCGCAAGATGTCCAATGTTATGAGAGGATGTTTCATATAAGCATTCTTCGTCCGGGCGATGAAGTTCTGCCATAGCTATTTCTCTCAATCCGATGGCAGATTGTCTCATCGGAACTCCTCTCCCAGGCGGGGCATTAGGTCTTCTCCTTCAGCGGTTTTTACCGCGCCAGGAATCGCTCTGTTTCCGATCTGCCGGGATATGATGACTGGGCTCCCCGGGAGGTTACGGAGAGGGCGGCGGCAGCGCAGGCGATGCGGGCGGCTTCCTCGGTCGATGCGCCTTGAGCGAGGTTCGCGGCGAAGACGCCGGTGAAGCAGTCTCCGGCTCCCACCGTATCCACGGGCTCGACGGAGAAGGCCGGCATCTGCCGGACGCCTTTTTGGTCGAAGATTCTGACGCCGTGAGCCCCCAGGGTCAGCACGACGGTTTTCACCCCCTGGTCGAGCAGCGCCCGTGCGGCTTCGTCCGGCGAGGCCGCTTCATGCTTCTCTTGCAAAAGGAGAATCTCATGATGGTTGGGAACGAGAAAATCAATCAGTGGAAGAACGTGAGAAGGCAGTATCGCCGCCGGGGCGGGGGTCAGAATCGTGCGGCAGCCGGCTTCCCGAGCCGTCCTCAATCCGGCCCAGACGGCTTCGTGGGGGATTTCCAGTTGAAACAGGACGACGGAAAAAGCGCTCCAGTCGAGGGTTTCCCAATCTTTTTCCGAAACATTTCCATTTGCTCCCGGGACCACCGTGATGGCGTTTTCACCCGAGGAACAGACCGTGATCAGGGCGACTCCGCTGGTCGTTTCGCGCTCGCTGGCGATGTGCAGTTCGATCCCCTCGCGTCTCAGATGCTCCCGGTTTGCCGCCCCGAAGGCATCATCTCCCACTCTGCCCACAAGAGTCACGCGCGCTCCGCTGCGCCTCGCTGCCACGGCTTGATTGGCTCCCTTGCCGCCTTGAAAGATGTCAAAGCGGGTTCCCCCGACCGTTTCGCCCGGCGAGGGAATCCGCGGAGCCGATGCCATCAGATCCGTGTTGATGCTGCCGATCACAAGGACGGAGGCTTCGGCGGGAGTCATCGTCCTCCTACGAGGTAAAAATCACTCACTTCGAGACTGTTCTCCAAGAGAGAGGAGGGAGGCATGATATTTAGGCCCAGCGATATTTGCCGGATCTGCCTTCCCAGAGGCTGGCCGTCTTCGCTTTTCTCAAGATAGCTGTCCAGTGGCAGGTAAACGACATGCCATTTCCCGTCGGCGGGAAGCACCGGAGACATCTTGGTAAAGCGATGCTCGCCCCGATCATTCCAGGACATGAGCCTCACCGTGGCCGGGTGCAGGCAGCGGGCACGCACCACGACCCCCTCGATCTTGTCCCGGTCAACTTCCCCGGGAAGGGCGAGACGCGGATACACCCAGCGATCTCCTTTGCCCCAGACATTTCCCTTTCGGAAGGTGACATCGAACCCCCAGCCGGTATCTCCCACCCGGCGGAATTCCATTTCTCCCGAAGTGTTTTTTTCCCAATTCCCCAGGGTTTCGATGGGCAGGCGGGAACGATACGGAAAGGCCGCCAGCACGTCGTCGAGCTGCCGCGAGGGCAAAAGCGAGAGCACGAGAGGCGCGGGATTCTCTCCCTCGGCGGATTCCCCCAGCACCATGAGGAGTTTGTTGTCGTCGATGCCTCCGGTTAGTTCCGCCACATCGGCCTCCAACGCAACCGAGACGGAACTGTTCGGCGCAACCACCACCTGAGCCGCCGGAGGGGCGGATGGGATGCTCCGGAAATATCCGGCTGGCGAATTCCCTCCCATCGGGCTGTCTTTCGTGACCGAGCCGGTCTTCACCGATAGGGTTTTCTCTTCCGGGGAAAGGTTGTTCACGCGAACGCTGAAGGCAAAGCGGGAGGTGCCTTCCGCCAGATAGTATCCGCGATTGCATACCGGGAACTCCTTCACATCGACCTCCGCCTGCAGGACGATCGGGGAGGCTTTGGCCACTAGCGGGGCAGGCTGGCGGGATGCGGCCGACAAGCGGCCCGCCAGGGTGTCGGTCACCAGCCGGTCTTTCAGCGTGGACTTTTCCACCATCAGATAGACAAGTCCATCCGGGATCGGCGTTTTGCCTTCGGACGAGACCGGCAGCAGGCGTCCGTCGACGCCATAGGCCTCTCGGACGGGAAAGGGCGGAAGGATTTGGGCATAGGGGTTGATCTGTCCGGTGTAGGCCACCACGACCGCGTCGGCGGAGTTCTTCTTTTCAAAAACCCGGATGCGCTTCACTCCGGGGATGTCTTCCGGCTTCAAGTCCCCGGCGTAGGCCGCATCGGCGAGAATGCGCGCCGATTGGGCATACGCCGCCATGGAGCGCACCGGCGTCCCCTGGATGTCGAGCATCCCGAAATTTTTCCCCCGCTCATGCTGTCGCAGATACATGAAAGGAAAATACCGCTCGATCCCGCAGGCCTTGCCCTCTGTCGCGTTCATTGCAAAGTCACAGGCCACCGGGGCATCCTCGGCATAAAACGGACGCCGATCCGGCGCGCCGGTCCAGATCCTGTCGATCTCGTGCGGCTCCAGGTTTTTCTTCGGGCGAGGTTCGCCGTCTCCCTTCCAGGCCGAGCCGATTTCCGTGATCCAGAGTGGCTTGGACTCGCGCCCGAACGCCTTGAGCCATCCCCGGAATCCGGCGATGTGGTTCTCAAGCTCCAGGGGAGGGCCGTAATAATGGAAGGTGATGAAATCCGATGCGTCGATCAGGCCGTTCCAGGCGGAGAGCTCCATATACGGACGGTTCAGAAAGGCAAAAGCGCCTCCTCCCATGGGCGTGCTCCCTCCTTGATTCAGGGCATACCGCAGGGTCTTTGCCACGGTCGTGTATTGCTCGGCCGGTTGATCTCCGCCAAAAAAAATATCCGGTTCATTCCAGGCCTCCACTCCTGCCCAATGCGCGCGCCATCGTTCCGCAATCTGTGTCCACGAGGCGCTCGTTTCCACCATGTTGCCAGGGAAGCGGTCTCCCTGTCCCCGACCGATCCACGCCGGCACGTCGTGAAACGTCTCCAGTACCCGCTTCTCGCCATATCGGGCGCGCAATGTCCCGTAACGGTAATGCGTCTCCCAGTCCCATTGGTTCTTGGCGGGGTTGATTTCAGCCCAGAAGACGCGCTCGCGGACCAGTTGGATGCCGAAGCGTTGCAGATTGCGGAAAAGGGGCTCCCTCAAAGGGATCTGCGCGAACCACGAGAGGATTCCATCCATGCAGAAGAAACCGTCGGCGGGAGCCGTGCCGGGGGCCGACAGTATGCCGAAAGCCGTTTTTTCCGAAGGGAATGTCAATTCGTAGAACCCGGCCAGCAGCTGCATCTCAATTTTCGCCTTTCCCTGATCGTCGACGACGACGGTTCCCGACTTTATGACGGCTCCGGTGTAGTCGCTGACCTGATATTTTAGAATTTCCCCCGGCCTGGAGGACTCCACGTAACGAACCCCGAGGGTAGACGCTTCATTCGAGGTGATCACAAAAGCGCCAATGTCTTCGGGAACCAATGCGGCCTTCGCGGTAAACGGACACACCATGACCCCTGCGAGCAAGATTCCCAACGACCAGCGACAAGCACAGATAAAGATCGCACACATGAACCTGACTCTATTTTTAACAAACGTGTGCAACGATGTTCAGTTCTTTCAATCTCATGTCTTCATCTATCATGTGAACATGCGTGGGTTTTCGCGGGTAAATACCTCAAGAGTAGAAACCCCCTCTTTTCACGAACTGTATAGCCATCGCCTTCTGGATAATTCTGTCGTTCGAAACGTGGGAAGGGACACTTTCCCGAAAAGGCCTTTTTGACACCAGACAGGAAATGCACGATCCTTTATTTATCAATGGTTGCGGTCGATTCGTGTTCATAACGAAGGGGTAGGATTCAAAAGACCCCAGCGCCTCTGGTGAGATCTGACGAACAAGCCAGGTAACAAAAAGTAACATTTTTTTCGCCAAAACGGGCTCCAATTGCATTTTGAAGAATCTCGCAATGTGGCCCGCTGAGCCTTTATTCACGAGGCACTTTCTGGAGAAAGAATGGAAAATAAACTGGTCGGGGCGACAGGATTCGAACCTGCGACCTCGTGGTCCCAAACCACGCGCTCTACCAAGCTAAGCTACGCCCCGTAACTGCTGAACCGCCCATACTGTGCATCCCCTCCCCCGACCCGCAAGCAGATAAACCACTCGTTTTCGCCTACGCTCACCCGCAAATCCCGTTGCCGAAACACCGGGTTCCGGCGAAATTCGAACCATGCTCGCGCTCCTTCTCGTCGCTGCCTCGCTGCTTCCGCTTCCCTCGGGCCTGGTCGAGAAGGCCTTTCATGGCCGCTCGGGGGCCTATGTGCAGATCGACGTCCAGACCGGGGAGCGATACGAATCCGACGCGAAGGCCTGTGCGGCAAAGTTCGCCCCCTGCTCGACTTTCAAGATCTGGAACTCCGCCATCGGCCTTCAGCTCGGCCTCATCGCCAGTCCCGACGCGCCGTTTTGGAAATGGGACGGGGTGAAGCGCAATGTCGCCCCGGGGTGGAACCAGGACCAGACGCTGCGCTCGGCCTTCGCCGTCTCCTGCGTACCCGCCTACCAGGCCCTCGCCCGGCAGATCGGCAAGGTCCGCATGCAGGAGTGGATCGACCGCCTGGGCTACGGCGACCGCGACATCTCGGCAGGCATCGACGTCTTCTGGCTCCCCGCCCCGAATCGCAAAACCATCCTCCTCTCCGCCATCGAGCAGGCGGAACTCACCGCTCGCCTCGCGAAGGGCGACGTCCCCTTTTCCACCCGCACCCAGGCCGAGCTCAAGGAGGTCATGAAAGTCCAGTCCACTGCCAAGGGGACCCTCTACGGCAAGACCGGCACCGGCACGGATCGCGGCACGCGCATCGGGTGGTTCGTCGGCTACGTCGAGAGCGGCGGGAAGATGAACGCCTTCGCCTGCCGCCTGGAGGGCGACGGCGTCATGGGCGCCGACGCCCGCAAGGCCGTGGAGTCCATCCTTGCCGGGCAGGGCCTGCTGTAAGCAGCTCCGCCCGCCCAGCGCCCGGCATCCATCCGCAGACAACCGCCGCCTTCTTCCCCGAAGACCGGAAAGACAGCCGGATGGCCTGGGCTCCCGCATCCTCAACGAGCCCGGGTTGAAGCAGCCGGTCGACTCCAGCCCACCACGACCTCCTCGACGTCCACTTCGCACACCTTCCCATCGGACAGATCAACCCCAAAACCGCCAGCTTCCAAGCCGCCCCAATGTGTAACCTCCAACCCAATCAGGTGATACCTATGTTCTGAACCTGATGTGTTACCCATGTTCTGACTGCGCCCTGCGCCGAATAACTACTTCCCACTTCCGCCTTCCGAAATCCCACTTCAAAAGGCTTTCCACCTAAGGAACGAGCGCGTATTCCCTGCCCCGCTTGGTGAGCCATCCGGCCTCCATGGCTTTCTTGGCCATGCGGGAGATGCTACCCTTGGAGAGGCCCATTTCCTTCCCGATGTCCTCGGCTCCGGTCAGGCCGTCGGCAACCCATTGGCGAAACTCGTCCATGCGGCTGGTGCTGGTGGATTGAAGCCGGATGTTTCCCTCGTCGTCCATGGTGGATCGCCACTCCAGGCCGTACTGCTCGGTCGAGCTGTTGCGGTCCTTGGTAAAGACCGAACGAAAGCACACTCCCTCGTGTTGTTCCCGCAGCAGATCATCCAGCCTCATGACCCAGAATGCCGCGTCCTCGCGCCGTGACGTTCCGCGCATGGTGTCCTTGTTGCGGCCCGAGTGATGGACCAGCACGACGGCGATGCGGTGGCGGCGCAGGGTCAGCAGCCATCCGAGCACGGCCTCCCAATCGTCCGCGTCGTTTTCCCTCACCCCGGAGAAAAGGCACGAGAGATTGTCGAGCAGGACGACGGAAATCTGCCGGTCGAGCATGTAGGCGGTGAGCCCGCGCTGCGAGGCGGGACTGGCGAAGTTCAACAGCTCCCCGGTCAGGTGAAAGAGCTCCTCATGGTTGAGCACGATGAGATCCTTGCTGCCGCCCATGCTCGCGATTCGCTCATCCAGAGCCTCACATGGCATCTCCCCATCGACGTACAACACTCGCCTCACGCCACCGGAAGCCCACGGGCCAAAGTCCCTGCCGCCCGCGATGGCAGTGGCCAGACCCAACGCCATCCATGTCTTGCCTACTCCGCGCGGAGCATGAATGAAACCCAGGTCTCCCTCCAGGAACCAATCCCCCATGACGCGCTGCCGGGCCGGAATCTCGACCGAAGGCCGCTGCGTGCTGGGACGCACGCACTGCTGCAGGGCCGCAAGCAAATCCGCCCCTCGCCGGTCGAGTTGCATGCTCGCGGACTGACTTTTCAGATAGTCGCTAAACAGCTGCCAGTTGCGCGCAAGGTTCATCGCACACCTCCCTTTCCGTTCACGATCTCCCCGTTGAAATGGATTTGTTTCGTCTTATATCCCATGAGGATGAATATAAGCAGAAACACGGGCTTTTGAAAAGCTCCAACTCTCTCGGCGGCGAGATTTCGCGAAAGGAAATGCGCCGCCGGGCGAGAACGGGAAACGAATCCGCTCACGGCGCGGCGCTCCGGTTTTCGACCCCTGCGAGGCAGGGCCGCTGGCTGTGTCTTTCGTTCGTTTCACCGTTTCTCTCTTAAAGGAGAGAAACGGTGAAACGAACGACGCCCCTCGCAAAAAGCGCGCCGGGCGCAACGGATGACGAGGGGCTTTTCGATAGCCGAAAAGCCCTGCGGCCAGTGGGATGCGGGTTAGTAGGCGCGGACTTCGAAAAGGCGCGCCTCGGGTGCGCCGTGCGTGGCGAGCACCTCGACGCGCAGCACGGAGCCGCGACGCGGGGCGTCGAGACGATGCACGCGCTTGCGGAGGTAGTTTGCGTCCTCGCTGGCGACCAGCTCGCCATCGAGGTAGACGCGGTAGGCCTTCACCAGCTCGGGCTGCGCGCCGCGCAGGCTCTTCGCCGTATGATGATCGCTGAGCGAGAGAATGAGCTCGCGCTGGAACTCGGAGTCAAAGGTGAGGTGAATCTCGCGCAGCTCGACGACCTCGGGAAAGGCGAGATCGAGCGTGGCGGGGAGAGCGGCGGATTCCCAGCGATGCGCCTTTCCATCGGCCCAGGGGCCGAGGTGCTCGGGGAGTTCGCGGGTGATGCCGTCGAGGACGAGCGCGGCCTCGCGGCCTGGTTTTTCGGAAGAGGCCGAGGCGGTCGCTTTTTTCGCGAGATCCGCCGGGTCGTTGCCGGGGATGGCGGGCAGGAAGGCGTCGTCCTTGATGAGCTGCTGCTGGAGCTTGCGTATTGCCTCGCCCTCGGTGAGCTGATCGAGCGAGAGGCCGTCGCGGAGCGCAAGGGCGGCGGCGGTGCCGATGGCCTGTCCCATCACGGCACAGGTGGCCATCACGCGGGTGCTGGCAAAGGCCACATGGCTCGCGCTCATGTTGCGCCCGGCGAAGAGGAGGTTGCCGATATTGCGCGAGTACAGCGAGCGGAGCGGGATGGTGTAGAGGTGCTTGCCGTGGGTCGGGGTGAAGGGCGGCTCGTCCACCGCATCCACGCCGGAGGGCGGGTGCAAATCGATCGCCCAGCCGCCATAGGCCACGGCATCGGGGAAGATGCGGCCCGAGAGCACGTCGTCCTGCAGGAGCACGTGCGGCCCGAGGAGGCGGCGGCTCTCGCGCTTGCCAGGGATCGCTCCCACCCAGTCGAGCGCCCAGTTGGCAGCCTCGGGGTGATGGCCGGAGTTTTTCACGTAATCCCAGATGCCGAGCGCGATGCGGAGCAACTCGTGGCGGATGACTTCGTTGTCCTTGATCGTGTCGAGCTGGCCGCCCCACTCAAACCACCAGTAGCCATACTCAAAGCTGTGGATCGGGCGGTGGTGGAGCTGATCCTTCGTAAACTTGCGCACCCAGTGCGGGGCGATGAAGGGCTGCGACGTCGGGTGCTCGCGGCCCGTGATGAGGATCGAGCTGCCGAGTGTCTTCGCGTCGGCCTCGACGGGGGCGAGGCTTTCGCCGTACTCGGCCTGGCTCTCGCGGCCCATGCGCAGGTCGGCCCCGGCCTCAAAGCCCAGGCGGGAATCCCCCGAGCAGTCGGCAAAGTACCGGCCCGTGATCTCAAAAATCTCCTCGGTGGAATTGCGCAGCACGGTCACGGCGGCGATGGCGTCGCCTGCCTCCGTCATCCGGCAGCCGATGCAGTCGGAATCCAGCATGAGGGTGATGCACTTTTCCTCGGTCACCTTTTCGTAAAGCAGCAGGTCCCACTGCGAGTAGCTGCGGTGGGGGTTGCGGTAGGAATCCTCGAGCTTCAGCTCCTCGATGAGGCCGGACTCGCGGGCGCCCGGGCGACCGCCATGGCAATCCGCCCCGACAATGTGCATGCGGATCTCGCTGGAGGCGTTGCCGCCGAGGACGGAGCGATCCTGCACGAGAATGACCGAGAGGCCGTTGCGAGCCGCCGCCAGCGCGGCGCACACGCCCGCCAAGCCGCCGCCAACGACCACAAAATCAGCGTCGAGCGACTTTTTGACAAACCGCGACGCGCTGGTCCACGCGTCCGCCTGACCGGAGGAGAGAGACATCATGAGGAAATAAATGACCGTCTCTCCCGCCGTCTCAAGCAGGGATGAGTGTAACAGTTACACACCCTCCCCCTCCACCCGGGATCAGGCGCTCTACACGCGCCTGAGATGCCAGAGGATGCTGTCGAAGTCCTGCTTGAACGCCACGGGCAGCCCGAGCTGCATCAGGACGTCGCCGGGCCATTCGCCCTCGGGGCCGTGGACGACGCGGTAGCGCGCCGCCGGGTCGAGGCCGCGCAGTTTCAGCGGCAGGTGGAGGAAATTCGGCTCGGAGAAGGCCAGCGTGGCCGTCACGAGAGCCTCGCTGCGATCCGGCGAGACGATCTCCCAGGCGGCGACATGCCCGGTGAAAGGATCGCTCAGGCGATGAAAATCTCCCGTGCGCAGGAGGTGTCGGGTTTCCTTCACGAGCTGGACGAGATCCGTCATTTCCGCGATCTCCTCCTCCGGGAGGGTGGTGAGATCGAGTTCAAAGCCAAACTGCCCGCCGAGCGCGACATAGCCGCGCGTGCGCAGCGACGTGGTGCGAAAGACCTGGTGATTTGGCACGGCGGAAACGTGCGCGCCCATCGTGCAGGGCGGGTAGACGATGGAGGTGCCGTACTGGATCTTCAGGCGCGAGATGGCGTCGGAATTATCCGAGGTCCATGTCTGCGGCATGTAGTACAGGATGCCGGGATCGAAGCGCCCGCCGCCGCCCGAGCAGCTCTCGAAGAGGATCTCGGGAAACTCCGTGGTGAGGCGATCCATGAGCTGGTAGACGCCGAGGATGTGGCGGTGAGCCACCTCGCCCTGGCTCTCGACCGCATGCCCCGCCGAGCCGATCTCGGTAAGGTGGCGGTTCATGTCCCACTTGATATAGCGGATGGGTGCGCTGCGCAGGATCGCGACCAGCTGGTCGCCGATGCCCTGCACGACCTCGTCGCGGGAAAAGTCGAGCACGAGTTGCTGACGGCCCTCCGTGCGGCTGCGACCCGGCACATGCAGACACCAGTCAGGGTGCGCGCGGTACAGCTCGCTGTCAGGCGAGATCATCTCGGGCTCCAGCCAGAGGCCAAAGGCCAGCCCCTCGTCATTGATGCGCTTCACCAGCGGAGCGAGGCCGCCGGGGAGTTTCTTTTCATCGACGAACCAGTCGCCGAGCGAGGTGGTGTCGTCGTTGCGCTTGCCGAACCAGCCGTCGTCGAGCACGAAAAGCTCGACTCCGGTGCGGGCCGCCACCCGGGCGATGGCGACGAGCTTGTCGGCGGTGAAGTCAAAGTACGTGCCCTCCCAGTTGTTGACCAGCACGGGCCGCTCGCGGTCGCGCCATGCGCCACGCACCAGACGTTCCCTGTACAGGTGGTGGTACTGGCGGGAAAGACCACCCAGGCCCTCCGCCGAGTAGGCCAGCACGACCTCGGGAGTCTGGAACTCCGCCCCCGGCGCGAGATGCCAGGAAAAGCCCTCGGGATTGATGCCCGAGACGATGCGGGTGTTAAAAACCTGGTCCACCTCGGCCCCGCCGATGTGGTTGCCGCTGTACACGAGGCTCACGCCGCGCACCTCGCCCGTGGTCTCCGTGGCTGCGGGGTCCAGCAGGGCGAAGAAAGGATTGTACTGGTGGCTGCTCGCCCCGCGCCGGGAGCTGATGAACTGCGCGCCGGAGTGCAGCGGTTGCCGCTCGATCCAGCGCTCCCGAGCCCACGCGCCGGGCAGGTGGAGCATTTCAAAGTCCGATCCGCGCAGGTCGAGCGCCAGGCTGAGCGCACGCAGGAGCTTCACCGGAGCGGAGCCGGTATTGCGGATGCGAGCCGAGCGGGCCACCACATCGCGCCCGGCGAAGACGGTGTACAGCAGCGTCACCGTGATGCCGCCCAGCTCGTCCTGCAGATCGACCTCCAGCGTCTCCGCCTCCGAGTCCGCTTCCACATAGGTGGCTGGGAGCGAGGCGAGAGCGGGCTTGCCCGCCGCGATGCGATGGGCGGCGTAGCTCAGGCGCAGGCCGCACGTTCCGTCAGGATGCTGTACATCCAACGCAGGCACGCGGAAGTCTCCCGTATTCGCCGTCGGATACTCCAGGCGCAGGGTGTCGAGACCGACCAAGCCTCCCCCCGACTTGCGGAAACCCGGGCTGAACGCGATGCAGGCCTGCTCAAAGAAAGCCCCCAGCGAGGCATCCGGCGCGACCGGACCGCCCCAGTGCAAATGACAGAGAAAGCCCTCGGCATTCACGCCCAGGACGTAGGCGGAGGACTGGCCGTTGAGGAAAAACAGCGGTTGACCCGAGGGTGATTCGATCGAGGAGATGAGCTTCATAAAAAATCGGAATATCCGCGCCGCACGGCACGCAAACCGCCGACTATCACGAAAATCCCCGAGCCGTGTCGAAAAGAAACCGCTCGCCCTCTGCAACAATCTCTAGCGAGGCCCCGGCACCCAGCGCGGCGGGACAAAGATCGTCAACGGCACCTCCGGTTCGCCGGTTTCCTGCCGCTGGATCGTACCCACGAGCTGATCGACCGCCCAGCGCCCCAGCAGATCATGCCGCAGGTCAACCCGGCCAAAGCTCGCCGAGGAGCCGGGGTCGTCGAGGTAGATCATCTGCTCGCGCGGAAACCACTGGAAGAACTCCCGGGGCAGCTGCCCTTCATTGAGCGCGATCAGTCCGGTGAATCTTCCCTCCTCGTACGCCCGGCGCAGCTTTCTGGCATCGAGATGGGCTGTGTCAAAAACGAGCTTCGCCGCCGCCGCAGGTCCCCCGGGATGGTGGGAAAGAAAGGCCGCTCGGCACGAGCGGTCGGAGCGTTGATCGAACCTCCGATCGACCAGCACCGCCAGGCGCTCGCCGAATTTCCGCCTCGCATGGTGGATCGCCAGCCGGGTGGCCTGGAAATGATCGAACCTCACGCGATGAAACGCCGGGGAGTACAACGACCAGCCGATGGAGACACAGGCAAAGTCATCAAGCTTCACGCGCAGATGGGACTTCCCCACCGCCGACATCGGCGAGAGGATCAGCACGCCGCGGATGCCGCGATGCCCCATCACGCGCACGAGGGCCGCCGGGGTCTGCCTGCGCAGGGAAAACTCCGATACGGAGTACCCGAGCTCCGCCGCCCGGGCGAGGGCGTGCCGCCGCGTGGCTCCGGTATGGGAGGCGTCGAGAGCCGGAGCGTCATCCCACCAGAGGAAGGCCAGGTTGCCGAGCACCACCTCACGCTTTCCGCGCCGCAGGCCCGACATCATCTGCCCGACATAGGGGTTGAAGGCATACCCGAGCCGCTCCGCCGCCTCCTGCACCCGCTGGCGCGTCTCTGCCGAGGCCTTTGCCCCGCTCCGCAGCGCACGCGACACCGTGGCCACCGAAAGCCCGCACTCCGCCGCCAGCTGCCTCATCGAGACCGGTCGCCGGGGCTGGGGAGGTGTGTTCATGCGATCTTTCCCAAGAAAAGAACAACCTGCCTACTCAAGCGAGGAAGAATCTTCGCCTTTGCGGGAGTCGGGCAGCATCCGCCCGAGCCGGGAGGGCGAGAGCCCGAAGACGCGCTTCACTGTACGGGAAAAGGTCGAGGCATCGCTGAAGTTCAGGTCCTCCGCGACCTGCCGGGCGGTTTTCGAGGTGTGGCGCAGCAGGTCGACAGCGTGGTTCACCCGCAGCCAGAGCAGGTAGCGGTAGGGATTCTGCCGCCCGAAGCGCAGGAACAACCGGCACATGTACGCGGGATCGATGCCGCAGACGCGCGCGACATCGCTCACCGTGACGAGTTCCGCATACCGCTCCTCCATCGTCTCGCGACATCGTTGGTAGGTGGCATAGGCGAGGGAGGCGCTTTCGCCCTCGGGCGTGGTCAGGTCTCCGATCTTGAGGATCAAGTATCGCAAAGTATCGGCACACGCCTCCTCGCGATCCGAGCGGTCGCCGAAGCCCATTTCGATCAGGTCGTCCCAGATCTCGCGAATGCGGTCGGGCCGCGTCACCGTGCACGCCCCGCCGAGCTTCAGCCCGCGCCGGGCGAGGAGCTTGCGGGCGGCAGCGCCCCGCAGCAGGGCAAAGTATTTCACCATCCCACCCTCCCCTGCCGTGATCCAGTGCGGCACCGTGCGGTCGTAGACATAAATCACCCCCGGGCGCAGAGGGAATCTCTCCCCGGCCAGCTTCGCCATCCCCTCGCCCTTGGCGACGAATTCCACAGTGAGATGCGAGAAGCTGGTGCGGCGGATGTCGTAGTCCGCCCGGCACGCCTCCCACCCCGCCCCGGCCACAGCCAGGGACACATCGGAGCGCCCCGGCGGCAGGTGAAACCTCCGGGCGTCGGAGACCTGCCGGCTGAA
The DNA here is from genome assembly GCA_017305195.1 of Verrucomicrobiota bacterium. Taxonomy (GTDB): domain Bacteria; phylum Verrucomicrobiota; class Verrucomicrobiia; order Chthoniobacterales; family Terrimicrobiaceae; genus Terrimicrobium. The sequence continues at coordinate 31,287 of JAFKMU010000074.1, forward strand.
GTACAGGGGCTCGGGCGAGGGCATTCCCGCATTGTCGGACGGAGCGGCGGGATGGGAAGTCAAAAATTGCCAACTTTAGGTCAATCGCGGCTCTTCCCCGCCAGCCCTCCGGGTGGTGAAATTTTGCCCATGTCTACTCCCTCCCATCCCAAGGTTGGAATCCGCCCCACCATCGACGGCCGCCTCGGCGGCGTGCGCGAGTCCCTCGAGGACCAGACGCGTCTCATGGCGGAATCCGCCGCCAAGCTCATCAGCTCCACCCTGCGCTACACCGACGGCACGCCCGTCGAGTGCGTCCTGGCCGACACCTGCATCGGCGGCGTAGCCGAGGCCTCGGCATGCGCGGAGAAGTTTGCCCGCGAGGGCGTGAAGGTCTCCCTCACCGTGACGCCCTGCTGGTGTTACGGCTCGGAGACGATGGACATGGACCCGCTCATTCCGAAAGCCGTGTGGGGTTTCAACGGCACCGAGCGCCCCGGCGCAGTCTATCTCGCCGCCGTGCTCGCGGGGCATTCGCAGAAGGGCCTGCCCGCCTTTGGCATCTATGGCCGCGAGGTGCAGGATGGCGGCGACAGCAGCATCCCGGAGGACGTTGCGGGAAAGATTCTGCAATTCGTGCGCGCCGGTCTGGCCGTGGCCCAGATGCGCGGCCGTTCCTACCTGGGAATCGGCGGCGTCTCCATGGGCATCGCCGGGTCGATCGTCGACCAGCCCTTCTTTGAAAAATACCTCGGCATGCGCGTGGAGACCATCGACTCGACGGAGATCCTCCGCCGTATCGACAAGGGCATCTACGACGAGGCCGAGTACGAAAAGGCTTTCGCCTGGGTGAAGGCCCACTGCCCCGAGGGCAAGGATTACAACTCGCCGTCCATGACCCGCTCGCGCCAGCAGCTCGACCAGGAATGGGAGACCAGCGTGAAGATGGCCCTCATCTCCCGCGACCTCATGGTGGGCAACCCGAAGCTGGCCGAGAAGGGATTCCGCGAGGAAGCTCACGGCCACAACGCCATCGCGGCGGGCTTCCAGGGCCAGCGCCAGTGGACGGATTACCAGCCGAACGGCGACTTCCTCGAGGCCATCCTCAACACGTCCTTTGACTGGAACGGCACCCGCGCCCCGTACATCGTGGCGACCGAGAACGACTGCCTCAACGGCGCGTCGATGCTCTTCGGCCATCTGCTCACGAACACGGCGCAGATCTTTGCCGACGTGCGCACCTACTGGAGCGCCGACGCCGTGAAGCGCGTCACCGGCCACGCCCTCGCAGGTGATGCGAAGGACGGTATCCTGCATCTCATCAACTCCGGCCCCGCCGCCCTCGACGGCACGGGCGAGCAGCAGATCAATGGCCAGCCTGCGATGAAGCCCTTCTGGGAAATTTCGCAGCAGGAGGTCGACGCCTGCCTGAAGGCGACCACGTGGCATCCCTCCATCACCGAGTATTTCCCCGGCGGCGGCTGGTCCACCCGTTACCGCACCCGCGGCGGCATGCCGACCACCATGTTCCGGCTCAACCTCATCGCCGGTCTCGGCCCTGCCCTGCAAATCGCCGAGGGCGTGACGGTCGAACTGCCGGACGACGTGCACACCATCCTCGACGAACGCACGAACCCGACGTGGCCGACCACGTGGTTCGCCCCGCGCCTCACGGGCGAGGGTGCGTTCAGCGATGTCTACAGCGTGATGAACGCCTGGGGAGCCAACCACGGCGCCATCGCCTATGGACACATCGGCAGCGACCTTATTAGTCTCGCTGCGATGCTCCGCATCCCCGTCTACATGCACAACGTCTCGCGCGAACGCGTCTTCCGTCCCAGCACGTGGAACGCCTTCGGCACCGCAGACCTCGAGGCGGCGGACTTCCGAGCCTGCCAGAACTTTGGCCCTCTTTATGCCTGATACCGCCCTCGACTCCCTCCTCGCCCTCTCCCACAGCCTCGGCCGGCCCGACCTGCAACTGGCCATCCTGGGGGAAGGCAATACATCCACCCGCCTCGACGCCGACACCTTCCTGGTGAAGGCGTCCGGCTCCAGCCTGTCGACGCTCACGCCCGATGGCGTGGTGCGGTGCTACTCCGCCCCGCTCATCGCCCTGCTGGATGCCAGGGGCCTCTCCGATACGGATGTGGACAACGCCCTGCTCGAGTCGCGCGTCGACAAGAGCGCGCGCAAGCCCTCCGTGGAGGCGCTCTTTCACGCCTACCTGCTGTCGCTGCCGGGCATCAACTTCGTCGGCCACACGCACCCGATCACGGCCAACGCGTTCCTGTGCTCCGACCGTGCGCAGGAGTTTGCCGATACACGGCTCTTTCCCGATGAAATCGTCTGCTGCGGGCACGTCTCGGCCTTCGTGCCATACACCGATCCGGGACTCGTGCTCTCACAGGCCATCCGCAAGGAGGTCGAGAGTTTCCAAAAGGATGCCGGGGAACTCCCCCGCGTCATCCTGCTGCAGAACCACGGCGTCATCACGCTGGGCGGATCGCCCCAGGCCGTCGAGGCCGCCATGTTCATGTGCGAAAAGGCCGCACGCATCCGCGTGGGAGCCGCCGCCGTGGGCCAGGTCGTCACGCTCACCGAGCAGGAGGTCAATCGCATCGCGCATCGCCCCGACGAGCATCATCGTCGCAAGGCGCTCAATATCTGACCTTGCGCCCGCGAGTCGCAGGAGGGTGGGCCGAGCGCCCACCCTTACGCGACATTCGAGACTCCGCCGCGAGACACAAACACATCCTCGCTGGCGAAAAAGGGGAAACCGTGTTCCCCGGAAAATGGCCGGAAGACAAACCCGGCCGAAAAAAAAGAAAAACTAGCCGAGACGGTACACGATCCGAGCCTTGCTCAGATCATACGGGGACATTTCCAGCTTCACGCGGTCGCCGTTGAGCAGGCGGATGAAACGCTTGCGCATTTTGCCGGAGATGTGAGCCAGCACCGTGTGCTTATTGGCCAATTCCACGTGAAACATCGTCCCGGGTAGTACGTTCGTTATCCGTCCTTCAACTTCGATCGATTTCTCCTGTTGCATAGATATACCGCACGACGGATGGACGCATTCAGACGACGCAGAATGACCTGCTGGTTCGACAGAACAACGGGCAGATGGGTGGTTGTTGCCTAAAATCCGCTGTGGAAACTCTCCACTATCACCAACGGAATATCCCCCGTGCGAACCGACAGCATCCCCCCGAATGCCGGGGAATGCAAACGGAAATGCCCCTAGATGGTCGGATTATGGTCGCTTTGGACCGGATACACCCGGATTCCGTTGATAAAGGTCGTAGTGAAATCCTTCGCCAGTTCGTCGTAGGGACGGAGAAAGTCCGGGTCCTGAAACAGCTCGATGCTCAGCGCGGCGCTGCGCAACATGCCGAGAAACGCCTGCGCGCTCATGCGCGGATTGCTCGCATGGATGAGCCCTGCGGCCATCCAGCGGACGAACATTCCCTCCAGCACGCTGACGAACCGGGTGACAAACTGCTGGTAAAACTCCCCCGCCAGCTCATGCCCCTCGAGGGCGCTCTGGTAGTAAAGCCGCAGAAAGGTCGGGTCGTGCGCCTCAAGAAACCTCTGGGCCACGGCCTGCAGGACGGTTTCCACCGGCAGGTCGATGGATTCCGGGGCCTGGAAGAGCTCCAGCGACGCCTCTTCCTCGAGCTTGGCCCGGAGGATCGCCGTGTGCAGGTCGCGCTTGGCTGGAAAATGCCGGTAGATCAACGCCTCATTCACTCCGGCGCGACGGGCGATCTCAGCCGTAGTCGTACCTTTAAATCCTTTGCTGGCAAATAGTTCTCTCGCCGCACCCAGGATGCGGTCCCTCGTGCGAAGCAGCGGATGCGGGGGATTTTGCAGCACGCTCTCCATCACGCGCAAAACCTCAGAGTGCGTATGTCAACCCGCCGGAAAATAAGAGACCTTCCTGTCATGGGACTTTAGGGGGCTACGACTTTACAAGTTCTCGAAGAGCAGAGCATCGCTCGCCGTCCCTTCATTCCCTGGGTGATCTTCATGCTTTTTGAGATCTATTACCTGATGCACTAACAGATCAAACGTATACACGTCGAGACCGGAGAGACCGTATTTCAACGATCCGTTCGCAGGGACGGACAAGGTCTCCCTTTTTCGGCCGATCGGGGAAACTCTTTGCGTAATAATACTACGCGCCTCCGCGACCGTCGAGCTTCAGCCGACTAGCTGGCCGGCTCCTTTGTGGTCACTGATCCCGCATGAGCCTCGAGCGCCTGCTCGAGCGCACGCCAGGAGAGCGTGGCGCACTTCACCCGCTGCGGGAAGCGCCGCACGGCGGCAAAAATCTGCAAGTCGCCCAGCGCCTCGTTCGACTCCGGGGCCTCGGGCGCGGTGAGCATGTCCTTGAATCCCTTGAGCAGCACCTCGGCCTGCGCCTTGTCTTTTTTCTTCACCTTGAGGGTGAGGAGCGAGGCGGAGGACATGCAGATGGCGCAGCCCTGGCCGGTGAATTTCACGTCCTCGATCTGGTCGCCGTTGAGCTTGAGCGACAGTTCGATCTCGTCGCCGCACGAGGGATTGTCCCCGCGCACAGTCACGGTGGCGTCGGGCAGTGGGCCGAAGTTCCGGGGGCGCTTGCTGTGGTCCAGGATCACCTCCTGGTAGAGTTCTTCGAGGTTCATGCAAAAAAGGTCTGCACTTTCTTGAGGATTTCCCCCATGCGGTGAATCTCCTCCACGGTGTTGTAAAAGGCGAAGCTCGCGCGGCTGGACGCGGGCACGCCGAGCTTGCGCAGGAGCGGCTGGGTGCAGTGATGACCGCCGCGCAGGGCGAGTCCCTCCTGGTCCGCCATGCTCACCACATCGTGGGCATGGGCCGACTGGAGCGTGAAAGCGACGAGGCCCGCCCGGTGGTCGAGCGGCCCGAGGATGCGGATGCCGGGGATCTGGCTCAATACGGCCAGCCCTTCCTTCGCCAGGAGCTGGTCGTGTTCCCAGATGCGGGCGCGGCCAATACCGTCGATGTACTCCGCCGCCACGGCAAGGCCGATCGCCTCCGCGATGGCCGGAGTCCCCGCCTCGAAGCGGTAGGGCGACGGTTTGTATTGGCTTCCCTCAAACGTGACCGTGGAAATCATCTCCCCTCCGCCATGGAAAGGCGGCATCACGTCGAGAATCTCCCGGCGGCCATAGAGCAGGCCGATGCCGGTCGGGCCGCACATTTTATGCCCCGAGAGCGCGAGAAAGTCGCAGCCGAGTTCCTTCACGTCGAGCGGCAGATGCCCTGCGCTCTGGGCGGCATCGACGAGCACGGTGGCCCCGGCGGCCTTGGCCCGGCGGACGAGCTCGGCGGCGGGATTGATCGTGCCGAGGCTGTTCGAGATATGGACGAAGCTGAAGAGCTTCACCCCGTCGAGGAGCTGGTCGAGATTGGACAAATCCAGCGTGCCCTCCGGCGTGATCGGGATGAAACGCAGCTTCACTCCCCGGCGCTGGGCCAGCATCTGCCACGGCACGATGTTGCTGTGGTGCTCCATCTCGGTCAGCAGGACCACATCGCCGGCCTTCAGGTATTCCTCGCCCCAGGCGCGGGCCACGAGATTGATGCTCTCGGTGGTGCCGCGCGTAAAAATGATCTCCTCATCCTGCGCGCCGAGGTAGGCGGCGAGACGGGCGCGCGCGCCCTCGTATCCGGCAGTGGCGCGATTGCTCAGTTCGTGGAGGCCGCGATGCACGTTGGCATTGTCATGCTCGTAGTAGTGCGTCATCGCCTCGATCACGCTCAGCGGCTTCTGCGACGTCGCCGCGTTGTCAAAATAGATGAGCTTCCTCCCGTTGACCTCCTGGTCCAACACGGGGAAGTCCTTGCGGATCTCCTCCCACGATCTTTCTCCTGCAGCCATTTCGCCACCAATAAACCAGATTCATGGCCCCGCACAAGGTGCGACCCTCGACAGACGCAAATCAAGCTTCCCTCCCCGGCCCCGCCTCGCTATCTCGCAGGTATGCAGATCGAGAAGTTGAAAGACGCCCAGGCAACCACACTCAAGATCACGGGTGAAATCGACCTGCACGCCTCCCCCACCCTCCGCGCCGACCTGCGCGAGTGCGCCTCGGAAAAGGCCCCCGTCCTCCTCATCGACTTTACCGATGTCGAGTACATCGACTCGTCGGGCCTCGCCACCTTCATCGAGTACGTGCGCGAGTCCTCCTCCTTCGGCGGCAGGATCGCCCTCTTTGGCCTGAAGAAAAAGGTGCGCACCATCTTTGACCTCGTCCGCCTGAACGAGCTCTTCACCATCTCCGAGACCCGCGACGAGGCCCTGGCGGCCCTCGCCGCCAAGTAACTGACCGTGGTCGCGTTGCGCCAGTTTCTCACGCTCAACGCCCAGATTCTATACTGGACCTTTGTCGCGCCCTTTGCCGGGAAGCCGACCGTCCGCATCGACGCCATCTTTCAGCAGATGGTGCGCATCGGCGTGCAGGCCGTCCCCATGGCGGCGCTCACCTCCCTGAGCATCGGCCTCACCCTCGCCATGCAGGGTTCGCATGAGCTGGCCCGCATGGGAGCCACCTCCTACGTGCCGGACCTCCTCTCGATCACGCTCCTGCGCGAGCTGGCCCCGCTCCTCACCGGCGTCGTCGTCATCGGTCGCAGCGGCTCGGCCATCACCGCCGAGCTGGGCACCATGAAGGTCTCGGAGGAAATCGAGGCCCTCGAGGTCATGTCGATCAACCCGATCCGCTTCCTCGTCGCCCCGCGTGTGATCGCCATGATCATCATGCTCCCGTGCCTCGTGGTCTTCAGCAACTACATCGGCTTCGTCGGCGGCTGGCTCATCTGCAACTTTGCCCTGGATATCAACACGACGGCCTACATCATGCGCCTCGTCGAGAGCGCCGACATGATGGACCTCATCTCCGGCATGACGAAGAGCTTCGTCTTCGGCTGGCTCATCTCCGTCATCTCCTGCCAGAGCGGGCTGGGTGTCACCGGCGGAGCCGAGGGCGTGGGCCGCTCGACCACCAAATCCGTCGTGCTCTGCATCCTCGTGATGCTCGTCGTCAACGCGATCCTCACCGGCATGTTCTTCATCATCGAGGGCCCCAAGGGATGAGCGAAAACAACCGCGAAACCGTCATCGAGGTGCGAGACCTCGTGCGCAAATTCGGCAGCCGCACCGTGCTCAACGGCATTTCCTTCACCGTCGAGAGGGGCGACACCATGATCATCATGGGCGGCTCGGGTTGCGGCAAAAGCACGCTGCTGCGCCACATCATCGGCTCGCTCCGCCCCACCAGCGGCTCAATCAAGATCTTCGGCGAGGAGACGACCACCATGTCGGAGGAGCAGATGGAGAAGCTCCGCCTGCGCTTCGGGATGAATTTCCAGTTCGGCGCGCTCCTGCAATCCCTCACCGTCGGCGAAAACGTCGCCCTGCCGCTCATCGAGAACAGCAAGGTCGACCCCGCCATCGTCGACCTCGTGGTGAAGATGAAGCTGGAACTCGTCGGCCTCACCGGCTTTGAAAATCTCAAGCCCGCCGAGATCAGCGGCGGCATGCGCAAGCGCGTCGGCCTCGCCCGCGCCGTCGCCCTCGACCCGGAGCTCCTCTTCAGCGACGAGCCGACCTCCGGCCTCGATCCCATCATGACCGCCGTCATCGACCAGCTCACGATGGACCTCACGCAAAAGCTCCACATGACCGCCGTCGTCGTCACTCACGACATGGCCAGCGCCTTCCGCATCGGCACCAAGATGATCGTCCTCGGCGCAGGCAAGCGCGCCGGCACCATCATCGCCCACGGCACCCCCGACGACATCAAGAACAGCCCCGACCCCGAGGTGCAGCAGTTCATCCGCGGCGAACCCGACGGCCCCGTCCCGCTCAAGCTCGCCCCCGAGGATTACATCGACCGCCTCCTCGGCCACGACCGCGACAAGGGCGTGTCGTACTAAATGTTCAGTCCCAGAGAGAGGTGGAACAGGCGAAGCAAGCCTGCCAACCTTTGAGCAATTATGGGACAGATACTACATGGGAGCGCCCGAACGACGGCGGCAGTGCGTCGGGCGATCCAACATAGTCAAGAGAGCCTGAGGGCCTTGGCC
>JAFKMU010000036.1 GCA_017305195.1 Verrucomicrobiota bacterium
ACTTCAAAGGCTCGTGCCAACACCCCGGAGCGTGTCCAGCGCCTCAAACGGGTATAAATCGTGTGCCAGTTCCCGTACTTCTCAGGGAGCTTGCGCCACTTCGCTCCATTCTCCGCAATGTAGAGTATCGCGTTCAAGGCCTTGAGATTGCTGTACTTCAAGCTGCCTCGGTGCTTCGGAAAGCAGTGCTCTATCCTTTCGTAGTGCTCCTCACTTAACTCCATCTTTCCCGCTTAACCTTTTCTACGCCCCCAGGAAAGATATTTATGTTAACACGCCCTAGTTCTGGCCGGCCTGGATGGCGGTGATGGCGATGGTGTAGACGATGTCTTCCACCAGCGCGCCGCGCGAGAGGTCGTTGACCGGGCGCTTGAGGCCCTGGAGCATGGGGCCGATGCTGATGACATTGGCGCTGCGCTGCACGGCCTTGTAGGTGGTGTTGCCGGTGTTGAGGTCCGGGAACACGTAGACAGTGGCCTTGCCGGCGACGGGGCTGTTGGGCGCCTTGGTGGCGGCGACGTCGGCGATGGCGGCGGCGTCGTACTGGAGCGGGCCGTCGAGCAGGAGGTCGGGGCGCTTTTCCTTCGCGATGCGGGTGGCTTCGCGCACCTTGTCGACATCCACCCCGGAGCCGGAGTGTCCGGTCGAGTAGCTGATCATGGCGACGCGGGCGGGGATGCCGAAGCGCTCGGCGGAGTCGGCGCTCTGGAGAGCGATATCGGCGAGGGTCTCGGCGTCGGGATCGGGATTTACCGCGCAATCGCCGTAGACGAGCACCTGCTCGGGCAGGCACATGAAGAAGATCGACGAAACGGCCTTGGCCTCAGGCTTGGTCTTGATGATCTGGAGCGCGGGGCGGATCGTGTTGGCCGAGGAGTGAACCGCGCCGGAGACGAGGCCGTCGACTTCGCCGAGGGCGAGCATGACGGTGCCGAGCCACACGGTGTCCTCAAGGAGCTCCGCGGCGTCCTTGGGCGTGAGGCCCTTGTGCTTGCGCATCTCGACCAGCGGGGCGACGTAGTTGCCTCGGATCGTGGCCGGGTCGACGAGTTCCAGGCTCGAGGGGAGCTGGATCTCCTGGGCGTCGGCGATGCGGCGGATTTCATCCGGCGGGCCGAGGAGGACGCACTTGGCGATGCCGCGCTGGGCGCAGAGCGACGCAGCCAGGATCGTGCGCGGCTCGGTGCCTTCCGGCAGGACGATGCGCTTTTCGAATTCGCGGGCGCGTTCCGTGATGCGGTAACAGAAGGCGGCCGGGGACATGCGAGCCTCGACTGGAAGGGCGGCGTGGGCGGCGAGCCAGTCGGCGTCGACAAAATGGGAAACGTGATCCATGACGAGCTGGACGCGCTCAAGGTCGTCAGCGGGCACCTCGCTGCCCATCTGGCTGAGGGCGGTGGCGGTGTTGTAGCTGTTGCTGCGGACATGCAGGACCGGGAGGCCGGTTTCCCAGCCCGGTTCGCAGAACTTCATCATGTCGTCATCCAGATCGAGGTCGCCCGTGAGGATGAGTCCGCCGATCGGGGCCTTGAGGGCGGCGAGAGCGATCGCCGTGATGACGTCGTAACGATCGCTCGGGGTGATGAGCATCGCGCCCGCCTGGAAGGTGTGGATGAGATTGGGCACCGTGCGGGCGAGCACGGTCATGTTTTTCACGCGGCGGCTCTCGATTTCCCCGGCATAAAGCACCTCCGCATTCAGGTGGCGGGCGATGTCGATGGCGCGAGGGTGGGTGAGGGTCGGGTTGTCCGGGATCGCGCCGATGAGGGGAAACTCGCTGTGGCCGAGGCGGCGGCTGCGCGAGGCGACATAGGACGCGGCGTCCTGGAAGGTCTTGGCCTTCATATCGGGCACGCGATTGAGGATGCAGCCGATGACCGGGCCGGACTCCACCCCGCCGTATTGCCGGGCGGTGAACTCGAGGCGGTCCTCAAACTCCTCCATGGTCAGGCCCGCCAGCGAACCGACGAGAATGACATCGGCGGACAGGGTGCGGACGAGGAGGCGGTTCAGCTCCGCGCCGCCGGGGAGGTCGGGCGTATAGACGAGGCCCTCGACCACGACGACATCGGCGTCGCCTGCGGAACGGTGAAAGTTGCCCACGACCTTTTCCATGAGCTCGTCCATGCGGTCGGCCGAGATCAGGCGCTCGGCGTCCTCGAGCGCGATGGGCTCGACAGGATTCAGGTTTGTCCGCTCGCGGATGAAATGGGTGGAGCGCTCGGGACCCTCATCCTCCTTGGTGGGTTGTCCGATGGGCTTGCAGAAGGCGACTCGGATTCCGCGTTTGTCGAGCGCGCTGACGAGCCCGAGAGCGATGGAGGTGATTCCCGCGCCGGTGCTGCATGGGGCGAGATAGAGGGTATGAGGCATGGTTGGGTTATGAGGCTAGGGCAGGCACGAACCGCGCCGTTTCCCGGGCGATGACGAGCTCTTCGTTCGTCGGCACCACCATGGCGAGGACGGGGGAATCTCCAGTGGTGATGCGTCCATTGGCCGGGCGGCCGTGCTGGTTGTTGAGTTCGCTGTCGACCTGCGGACGGAGCAGGGACAAAAACGAAAGGGTCTTCTCGCGGACGAGCGCGGAGTTTTCACCGATGCCGCCTGTGAAGACAAGGGCGTCGATGCGGTCGAGCGAGGCGCTCATGCCGAGGATGTGCTTGGCCAGGCGGAAGCAGAACATGTCGATGGCGAGCGCGGCGCGCTGGTGTCCGCTCGCCGCCGCCTCGGCCAGGGTGCGCATGTCATTGCTGAGGCCGGAGATGCCGAGGAGGCCGCTCTCGCGGTTCACCATGGCGGTCACCTCGGAGAGCGTGCAGCCCGTGCGGCGGGTGAGATACTCGTGGAGGTTGGCGTCGACGTCGCCCGACCGCGTGCCCATGATGAGTCCCTCGAGCGGGGTGAGGCCCATCGAGGTGTCGTAGCTCTTGCCCTCGCGGATGGCGCAGGTGCTGGAGCCATTGCCGAGGTGCATCGTGATGAGATGCAGGTCCTCGAGCGGTTTGCCGATGCGCTTGGCGGCCTCGCTTGCGACATAGCGGTGGCTCGTGCCGTGAAAACCGTATTTGCGCACCTTCTCGTTGGTATAGAGGGAGTAAGGCAATGCGTAGAGGTAAGCGCGCTTGGGCATCGTCTGGTGAAACGCCGTGTCGAAGACAACGACATGCGGGAGGTCGGGGAATTTTTTGCGCGCGGCCTCGATGCCCATCACGTGGGCGGGATTGTGCAGCGGGGCGAGGTCGGAGGCGGCTCCGATCAACTCGACCACCTTGTCGTCCACCAGCACGCTTTCCGTGAAGTATTCGCCGCCATGCACGATGCGGTGGCCGACGCCCACGATGTCGCCATCGATGTGGCTCAGGATCTTGTCCAGCGCGTCGCCATGCGTTGCATTCGGCACCTGGAACTCCAGCTTGACCGGCTGGCGGATATTGACGACAGCCTCGGGCGTGCCAAGCCTTTCAGCCAGCCCGTAAGCCACCGTTTTCCCGTCTTCGGGATTGATCAAGGTGAACTTGAGAGACGAACTCCCACAATTGACGACGAATATCAGACCCATCTTTGGATGCGCTGGAGCGCTATTGTCTATTTCGCCATGAATTCGCGAAAAGAGTAAGAAAGAACAGTCGGCCAACGTGAAAAAATCGTTTCCTCCCTCGGGAAAAAACCTTCTGCTAAGAAGCATTGGCAGCGGGCCGATAACATTTAGCCTCTGATTTTCCCTATGACCCGAAGCTTTACCGCCACCTTTACCCCAGCCCTCGCGATCCACGCCGTGCGCGTTTTCCTGTGGCGCCAGATCCGCGTGAGCGGCCTGGCCATGGTCGCGATCACGCTGGGGATCGCGGTCTACCTGTTCGTCCGGACGCCGCACGACTGGCTGGGTTTTCTGCTGGTCGCGCTGGTGGCCGGGCTGATGGGCGTCTTCCTGGTGGATTACCTGCGCCGTCGCTCGGAGGCGCTGGCCTGGCTGAAGACCTTCGGTTCGCAGGACCTGCGGTATGAATTGACCGATGACTCGCTCACCATCGAGGGTCCGGCGCGGCGGCTGACGATTTCGTGGAACGCGATCTTCGGTCTCTGGCGTGGCGAGCGCGTGTGGCTGGCCTTCACCGACAGGGCTTCGTTTTTGACCGTTCCCGCCCAGGGGCCGTCAGCCGAGGATCTGGAGTTCATCGCAGGCAGGATCGCCTTGCACGATCGCCCGATCCCCTGGGCGCACAAGAGACTCCGGCCGGCGGTCGGCTGTGCGCCCAAGAAGGGCTAGACTTCAGGTGTGCAGGATGGCGCCGTCGCCAATCTCGCAGCGATAGGTGGCGGCATCGTGGCCAGTGGCCTTCTTGTATTCCTCGGCGATGATCGGGGCCACGGTGTCGTAGGCATCGTTGTCGGCGAGCGCAACGACTGCTCCGCCGAATCCGCCGCCCGTGAGACGGGCTCCGTAGATACCCTTTTGCGCCTTGGCGATGGTCACGATGGCGTCCAGCTCCGGCGTGCTGTTTTCAAAGTTCTCGATCGAGCTCTGGTGCGAGGCGCTCATGAGCTTGCCAAACCCGGCGGCATCTCCGGCGCGGAGGAGCTGGAGGGCGGCGAAGACGCGTTCGTTTTCCCCGACGACGTGGCGGGCGCGGCGCTTCACGATATCCGGCATTTTCGCGGCCTCGAGTTGCTCGCTCGTGACGTCGCGGAGCGCGGGCACGCCCATGAGGCGGGCGGCCTCGAAGCATTGGTCCCGGCGTTCATTGTACTCGCCGCCGGTGAGGGCGTGCTTCACGCCGGAGTTGATGATGATGAGCCCGACGCCTTGCGGGAAGGGGATCGTCTCGACGGATTCCGCCCGGCAGTCGAGGAAGATGGCATGCTCCTTTTCGCCAAACACCGAGGAGACCTGGTCGAGCAGGCCGCAACTCACACCGACAAACTCGTTTTCCGCCTTGCGGGCCAGCTTGGCCAGCGGCAGGGGATCGATCTGGAAGTCGAAAAGGCGGGAGAGCAGGAGGGCGGTGCAGACCTCCAGCGCGGCGGAACTCGACAGCCCGGCCCCGAGCGGGAGGGTGCTGGAGAAGTCGGCTTCATAGCCCTTGATGGGATATCCCGCTTCCTTGAGCACCTGGGTGACGCCGAGTGGATAATCCGACCAGCTGTCGGCGGGCTTGAGATTGCCGAGATCGGCGCATACCACTCCGGGGATTCCCTCGGAGGTCAGGACGACCTTGCCATCTTCGCGGGTCTTGCCCTGGGCGGAGATCCCCAGGTGGGTGGCGGCGGAGAGCACGACGCCCCCATTGTAGTCGGTGTGATTGCCGAGAAGCTCCACTCGGCCGGGCGCGAAAGATTTGGCAGACAGCATCGCGGTATCCCTTATCACGAAGTCCGGGCGCGGGGCAATATCGTGAGCTTGCCAAGGTATGCAACTGTGCGAGACTGCTGTTGTAACCCAACATTGCGCATATGTCTGAGACCAACCTGCCAGAAGATGCGACGAAGGTCGCCAACCAGAAGCTCGAAAGCAGTGCTGAGCACGCCAAGGCTGCACTGAACGCCGCGACCGAAGCCGGCAAGGCGGTTTCGGAAACCGTCAAACAACACGCCCATTCCGTCTACGAGACGGGCCGGGAGCATCTCTCCGCCGCCGCTCGCGACATTTCCGAAGCCGGCAAGGCGAAATACGAGGAACTGCGCGGGCAGGCGACGAATATCGCCGGACAGTACAAGACCCGCGCGCAATCCGCTCTCTCCGACGCCCAGGCCAAGGCCCAGGGCTTCCAGGGTGATGCGGAAACCTACGTCCGCGAAAATCCGCTCCGTGCCGTCGCCATCGCGCTTGGAGTTGGTTTTGTTCTTGGCGTCCTTTTCCGCCGCTAACCGGCGCTAATCCTCGAGATGAGCGCTGCCGCCGTACCGCCCCCCGAGGGGCGGGGGGAAACCCATGGCCTGATCGATGCGATTACGCACCTTTGCGGATCGCTCGGTCGGCATATCCATGCCTTGTCCTCCCTTGCGGGAGTCGAGGCCAAGGAAGCGGCGGGCGTTTATCTCCGGGTGATTATCGCGGTGGTGGCCGGCCTCGTGCTGGCGCTCTTTGCCTATCTGCTGATCCTGCTGTTTGTCGCCTTCCTCCTCGCCCTGCTGGGCGTGAGCTGGCTATGGATCACGCTCGGGCTCGGCCTTTTGCACGTGGGCGGGATCATTGGCTGTTACGTGTTCATACGCGGACAGGTCCGGAAACCCGTTTTTGCCATCACCCAGGAGGAGCTTCGCAAGGACTTCGCCTCGCTGAAATCTTTCCGTCTATGAGCAAGGAGCTTCTTCTGAATGAACTGCGGCGTTCCCGCGAGGATCTGAGCCGCGATACCGCCGTGCTCCGGCGGGAGCTCGACTTTGAGGCCAAGGTCAAGCAGAGCGTGCGCAAGCATTCCTTTGCCTGGATCGGCTCGGCTGCCGCGCTCGGGTGGATGATCGCCGGGCCCAAGAAAAAGACCCGCGTCGTCACCAAGCTCGTCGGCTCGAAGGGCGAACCGGTCAAGGAAGAAGCCAGGAAGGCCGCTGGTCGCGCCGGGGCTCTCGGCCTCGCCCTCACTGTGGCCAAGTTTGCCTTCCCCTATCTTCGTCCCGTTCTCACCCAATACGCCGGAAGATACGCAGGAAGATTCGCCGGCGAGCTGGCCCAGCGCTTCGCAAAATAGCATGCAACCGGACGAAATTTGAAAATCGTCTTTTTCTGCTTTTTTCAGGGACCGGCGTAAGCATTATTCCGCAAGTGACCACCCCAACAGACGCGTCTTCCTCCTCTGTCGAAGTCGTGAAGGACAACGAAATCCGCACGCTGGACCATGTCGACCAGTATTTGATGGTCGGCAAGGAATCCGATGCCTCGGATATCCACCTCAGCGTCAACTCCAAGCCGATCTGGCGCCGTTTCGGCCAGCTCGAGCCGATCTGGCAGCAGGCGCCCGTATTGACCGCCGCCGACACCGAGCGGCTGACGATGGGGTTCCTGACCGACGCTCAGAAGCAAACCATCGCCGACCGCGGCGACGTCGACTTTGCCTACGCCAACAGCTTCGGCCGCTTCCGTGCCTGCGTCGTCCGGCAGCGTCTCGGCTACGACCTGACCTTTCGCATCATCAGCAGCCGCGTGCGCTCGATGGACGAGCTGGGCCTGCCGCAGCAGCTCAAGCTGCTCACCCAGTACCAAAACGGCCTCGTGCTGGTGACCGGGTCGGTCGGCTCGGGCAAGAGCACCACGCTGGCCGCCCTCGTCGAGGAGATCAACGGCGCCCGTCACGACCATATCATCACGCTGGAGGACCCGATCGAGTACGTGATCCGCTCCAAGGGCTGTCACGTCACCCAGCGCGAGGTGCATACGCACACAAAATCCTTTGCCGCCGCCCTGCGCGGCGCGCTCCGTGAAGATCCGGACGTCATCATGGTCGGTGAAATGCGCGACCTTGAGACGATCTCCCTGGCGATCACGGCCTCCGAGACCGGGCACCTCGTGCTCGGCACGCTGCACACCAGCAACGCGGCCCGCACGCTCGACCGCGTGCTCGACGTTTTCCCTACAGACCAGCGGGACCAGATCCGCATCATGGTCAGCGAATCGCTGCGCGGCATTATCAGCCAGCAGCTCGTTCCCCGCGCCGATGGCCGCGGCCGCTGCCTGGCGATGGAAATCCTGATGAACAACCCGGCCGTGGGCAACCTCATCCGCGAGGGCAAGACCTACATGCTGCCGGGCGTGATCCAGACCGGGCGCAAGCAGGGCATGCAGCTGATGGACGACGCGATCGCGTCGCTCTTTCATCAGGGCCTCATTTCGGTCGAGGAGGCGTTCTATCGCTCGGAGAACAAGCAGGTCATGCGGCAGGTCCTGGGGATTCACTGAGCCATGGCATACATCAATCAATTCTTTCAGGTTCTCATTCAGGCGGGAGGCTCCGACTTGCATCTCGGCGAGGGCGAGCCGCCCAAGATCCGCCGCCACGGCGAAATCCTGCCCATTCGCGAAGAGGCCCTGACCCACGAGGAAATGGCCTTCATGCTGAGCGAGATCTGCTCGCCGGCCCGCTGGCAGCGCTTTGAGGAAACCGGCGATCTCGACTTTGCCTACGAGATGGACGAGGAGAGCCGCTTCCGCTGCAACTACCTGAAGCAGACCAACGGCTACGGCGCGGTATTCCGTATCATTCCCACCAAGATCAAGTCGCTGGAGGATCTCGGCGTACCCCAGGTGATCAAGACCTTCGGTGAGATGCGCGGTGGCATCGTCCTGGTCACGGGCCCGACGGGTTCCGGCAAGAGCACCACGCTGGCGGCGCTCATCGACTACATCAACTCAAGCTACTCCCGTCACGTCGTGACGATCGAGGAACCGATCGAGTTCGTTCACCGCAATAAAAAGAGCATCATCACCCAGCGCGAGGTGCCCGAGCATGCCATCACCTTCCCGGCGGGTCTGAAAGCCGCCCTGCGTGAGGATGCCGACATCGTGCTCGTCGGTGAAATGCGCGACCTGGAAACGATCTCCCTCGCTCTGACGGCGGCCGAGACCGGCCTGCTCGTCTTTGGTACCCTGCACACGAACAACGCCCGTAAGACCGTCGACCGTATGATCGACGTGTTTCCGGCCGACCAGCAGTCGCAGGTGCGCACCATGCTCGCCTCGTCGCTGCGCGGCGTGGTCGCCCAGCTCCTGCTCAAGAAGCAGGACGGCGGAGGCCGCGTGGCCGTGAACGAGATCCTCGTCGGCAACAGCGCCGTATCGGCTATCGTCCGCGAAGGCGCGACGCAAAAGCTGCAGGATGTCATCGTGGGCGGCAAGGGTGAGGGCATGCAGTTCATGGACGACGCCATCTGGGAGCAGCTCGTCGGCGGAGCCGTATCGCCGCACGAGGCTTACATGAAGGCCATCGACAAGCAGCGGTTCCGCGTCTTCCTGCCGGACGACGAGGCCGATCTCGCCAACTCCGCCGGAGCGGGTGACGACGCCTCGACTCGCGGCAACGAAAAGGGCCGCCGCAAGTAGCCCATGCAGAGCAGGATAACCCCCGAGCCCGTGAAATGAGCCAGAGGGAGTTCCTGCTCATCGACATCAGCAACAGCTTTACCAAGCTGGCCTTTTCCAGCCGGGGGCGCCTCGGTCGTATCGAGCGCATCCCGACCGCCACGCTTGCCGCCGGGACATTGCGAGCCGCCATCGGCACGCGGAAATTCCTTCATGCCGCCGTGGCCTCCGTGGTTCCCGGGAAAAATCCCGAGGTCGAGAAGGCCCTTGGCTCCGGCATCTGCTGGGTGGGCGCGGGAGTCGATCTCGGCATCGGCATCGACTATCCGCAGCCTCGATCCATTGGCGCGGACCGGCTCGCCAACGCGGTCGGAGCCAAGTTTCTCCACGGAGCGCCGGCCATCGTGGTCGATTTCGGCACGGCGGTGACTTTCGACGTGCTCACGCGGGAGGGAAACTATGCTGGAGGCGTCATTGCGCCTGGCCTCAATGCCATGACCGACTACCTGCACAGCCGTACGGCCTTGCTCCCGAAGGTGAAACTACGGGAACCTCGGCGCGCCATCGGTCGCAGCACCAAAGAGGCCATGCAGTCCGGCGCTGTCTACGGGTACCGGGGGCTCATCAAGGAGATCGTCCGGGAGATCGAGAAGGAAATCGGCGTCAGGCGCGGGCTGCGCCTCATCGCTACCGGCGGTGACGCCCGCCTGATCGCCGGGCAAACCCACATGTTTGCCGCAGTCGAGCCGCAGTTGACCCTTGAGGGAATCCGGATCATCGCCACGCGGAATTTCCCGCCTGGACGATAGATTTTACCGACGTTGCCCCCCCTCCGGGTCGCGGCGCGGTTGTTCCGATGTGCTAGCCGGGTTCCACGTCGATCGTTTCCACTTCGCCCGGGTGACACCGGATGGTGAGAGCCAATGGTCGGCAGCACACTGCGCAGTCTTCGATCGTGGTATAGGAACCCTCCTCGGTATCGACTTCGATGGCGAAGCTCTCGCCACAGAAGGGACATGCTATCGTTGTGTCTTCGATGAGGTTCATACGTCGTATACCTCCTTTCCCGGGGAAAAGCGTACGCCTGTGCCGGGCGTGACGCAACCTGATTTGCCGATCCTACCGTCATGGAGACGGGATCGCAAGGGGCGGAGCAGAGGTGTTTCCCAACTATCGCTTTGCAATTCCCCAAAACGTTCTAGATTCCAAGCCGCCGGAAACGGCCAAAACCACAACAATCAGAGACCAGAGATAATATGCTGACAGTAGGAGATCTATTCCCGGCCTTTCATTCCAAGGCATGCAACGGGCTCACCAGTGACGACATCATCGAAATCGACAACTCCACCTACAAGGGCAAGTGGACCTTCTTTTTGTTTTACCCGAAGGATTTCACCTTCGTCTGCCCGACCGAGCTCGTGGAGTTCGGCAAGCGCAACGGCGACTTCAAGGATCGCGACGTGCAGTTGATCGGCGGTTCCACCGACAACGAATTCTCGCACCTCGCCTGGCGCCAGTCGCATGCCGACCTGAAAGGCCTGCCGTACCCGCTCATCGCCGCCCAGAAACTGGCCGGTGATCTCGGCATCCTCGATCCCAAGGAAAACGTCTGCCTGCGCGCGAGCTTCCTCGTCGACCAGCATGGCGTGATCCAGTGGGCGACGGTGAACAACCTTTCCGTGGGCCGCAGCGTGGAGGAGGCCCTCCGCGTGGTCGATGCCGTCCAGTCCGACGAGCTTTGCCCGTGTAACTGGAAGAAGGGCGACGCCACCCTCAAGGTTTAACGAGATTTTACAGCGCCCGGTCGGCAACGACCGGGCGCACTTCTTTTATGTCCGCTCTCGAATCGCTCCGCGATAAACTTCCCGAGGCCGCCAAGGACCTCAAACTCAACCTCCAGGCCATTCTCCGGCCGGAAAACCTCACCCAGGATCAGGTCTGGGGCTGCGTGCTCGCCTCCGCCTTTTTCCTCGGCGATGAAGCCCTCACCCTCGCGCTCGTCGAGGAAGGCCGCGCCAATGGCGTGACCGAGGAACTCGTCGACGACGCACGCGCCGCGGCGTCGATCATGGGGATGAATACGGTTTACTACCGCTTCCGCCACCTGGTGGAGAAGGAGTCGTACAATTCCATCCCGCCCCGCCTGCGCATGATGCGCATGAGCCAGCTCAAGACCGACAAGGCCACGTTTGAGCTCATGTCGATGTCCTGCGCCGCGCTCGCGGGCTGCGGCATGTGCCTCAAGGCGCATGAAGCCACCCTGGTCCAGCACGGCATCTCCGAGGCGGGAGTCAATGACTCGATCCGCATCGCCGCCGTCCTCAGTGGCGTGAAAATCGCCCTGAGCATCGCCGCTTAACCAGCGAGGATAATCCTCTCGCGTCTTCCCGGTTTCGCTCGAAGCCGGGAAGAGGCATGCACCCACATAAGGGTGCCGGTTTAGCTAGATCCCCTCGACTTCGAGACGCTTGGCGTCGCTCCAGAGATTTTCCAAGCCGTAAAACTCGCGCTTGTCGTTGTGGAAGAGGTGGACGATCACGTCGCCGTAATCGAGGACGATCCATTGGCTGATCGGGAAGCCGTCCTCGGAGGCCGGCTTGCGGTCGAGTTTCTCGCGGCATTGCTCGCGGATCGACGAGGCGATGGCCTTGAGCTGCGGCTCGGAGGAGCCCGAGCAGATCACGAAATAGTCCGTGAAGGTGGAGATTCCCTGCATATCGAGGACGGTGATGTCCTCGGCCTTTTTGTCTGCCGCAGCGGCGGCGCAGGCGCGAGCCAGCTTTTCGCCGTCAGTCATTGCGGTAGAGTCGGTGTTTCTTGATTACGTCACAGGTGGCCACGGGGACCATATACCTGATGGAATTGCCCCGGGCAACGCGATTGCGAATCTCGGTGGACGAAAGTTCGATATTTCGGGAAATGATCGGCAGCCCGGAGAGAAACGGCACGCCCGCGCGGGTAAGAACCACGAACTGAACGAGTTCCTTGAGCTGGTCGACTTCGCGCCAGGTGTTCAGCTCCTCGAGATTGTCATCGCCGATGAGGTAGAACAGCTTCGCCTCGGGGTGAAGCTCGCGATACAGGCGGGCGGTATCGACCGCGTAGGACGGGCCCTCACGCTCGATTTCGCAGCGGTCCATTTCGAAATATTTCTCTCCCTCGATGGCGGCCTGAATCATTTCGCAGCGCACCTCGGCCGGGGCTGGCGGCTTGCGGAGTTTGTGCGGAGAGAGGTTGGCGGGGATGAAAACGATCTTCGACAGCTTCAGCCGCTCGAGGGCGTCGCGCGCCAGAAGCAGATGGCCGTTGTGGATGGGATCAAACGTTCCGCCGTAAAGGCCGATCTTGAGCGGGGAGGGATTCATTCGACAGGTGAGGGCAGTTTATGATCTTTGAAAGCAATATGCCATCCCAAGATGTGGGCCAGTTGCTTCTCGTCGGAGTCCCCGGTGCGGAACTCGATGCCGAGACGGCCAGATTTTACAAAGACCTCCAGCCGGGGGGATTCATCCTCTTCGGGCGCAACATCCAGACCCCGACCCAGCTCCGCAAGCTCATCGACGACCTGCGCGACCTCAGCGATGTCGAGCCGGTCGTGACCATCGACCAGGAGGGCGGGCGTGTGTCGCGTCTCAAGCTCATCGGCAACGAGCCGCCCAACGCCCAGCAGCTCCGGGACCGCAATGATCTCGGCTTGATACGCAAGCACGGCGATATCACGGGACGCCTCCTGCGGCTCTTTGGGTTCAATCTCGACCTCTGCCCGGTGCTCGATATTTCCTTCGACGATGAGGCGGACAATTCGCTGCGCGGCCGGTGCTATGGCCGCACGGTGGCCGAGGTGATCGAAAAGGCCGGGGCGTTCAATGAGGCGCTCCGCGAGGCGGGCATCCTGAGCTGCGGCAAACATTTCCCCGGCTATTCCTCCGCCGGGCTCGATCCGCATCACGAGCTGCCCTCGATCGACCGATCCCGCGAGCTGATGGAGGAGTACGAACTCGCCGTCTTCCGTGCCTTTGCCGACAAGGTGGACAGCATGATGATCGGCCATATCACGATCACCGGCCTCGAGGCAGGCGGCCCGCCGGCTTCGCTCTCTTCCGCCATGATCAACGGCCTGCTGCGCGAGGATATGGGCTTCAACGGCCTTGTCATGACCGACGACCTCGACATGGGCGCGATTCTGAATCACTACGGCTTCGACGAGACGATGCGCCAGGGTATTGCCGCGGGAAACGACATGCTCATGATCTGTCATCGCGTCGAGCTCGCCGCGCAGGCGAAGAAAGTCCTCGCCGAGCTTCCAGCTTCGGAAACCGAGGCCGCGCTGGGTCGGATGGCGGAGTTCAAGGCCAGGTTGGCTCCGCCGACCCCGTTTACGGAAGAGGCCTTCCGCAGCGTGGACTCGGAAATCTGGGACCTCCGCGTCGCCACTCTCGGCGAGGAACAGGCTGGACAGCGCAGCGCCGAGGACGGCAAGCGTTCTCCGGTCGAGCTGTACTAGATCCTTACGGCTCGCCGATCACCGGGTTGGCAATGACGATGGCCTGGGCGCGAACCGCCCGGGTCAGCACCTCCTTGCCGCTGGGCCGGGCTTCGCGGGCCATGCCTTTGTAACGCAGCGGCTGGTAGCCGAGTTCGATCAAAGCCTGCGTGGGAGCCTGCTTCAGCGCGGGCTTCCATTCCGGGATGCCGCCGGTCTCGTAGTAGAGGACCCAGGAGTGATCGGGTTTTGCCCAGCCCGCCACCAGCATGACGTGGCGGCGAGGGACGTTCAGGATGTCGCCCGGACGCAGCTCCTCAAAGCTCGCCAGCCGATCGCAGACGGCGGGGAGTTGGGACGAGTCATGCACCGAGGGCAGCTTGAGGCAGCGGGAAACGAATCCCGAGCAGTCCAGCCCGACGGCGTGGGTGCTGACGGCCGCATTGTCGGCCTGGCGCTTGGCGGGAGTGGAGACGTCGCCTCCGGCTTTGCCTGAGGCGATGCCGGTATCGAAGCTCTGGACGTCGTCAAATCCGCCCCATTTGTAAGGCACACCCTGGTTGACCAGTCCCGGCTCCCACCAGCCGTCCCGGCCATTGGCGGGCTTGTAGCTTGCGTCAGGTGTGTCGACCCGCACCCCGGCGGGATCGTTGCCATGCAGGATGTTCCGGGCGAAGGGCTGCCATTGGTGCTTTGTGTAGACCTGGGCGATGGCCAGAGCCTCCGAGGGCGTGACCTGAGAGGGTGCGGCGGGATCGCCCGGGAGCAGCGCGGGCGTGACAGGATTCCGCGAGGGAGTCGTAGTGGTGGCGCAGCCCGCGAGCACGGAGAGAGCAAAGATCAGGCAGTGACGGGAGAGGGCCTTCATGGTTCTTCTTGCAGGGAAAGAAAACTCCGCCGCATAGTGCGGGCGCACTAAGCTTAAGGAAAGCCCAATACGATGGTTACCGTTCCCTCCTCCGCGGTCAGACGATGGGTGTTCATCCTTGCTGGCTGCTGGGTTTGCGGGTTTGCGGCGCGAGCGTATCCCGAGGATCGCCCGGCATCCCGGACGGCGCTGGTCGTGGGCAACTTCCGCTACGAGGAAACGGTCGGCCCTTTGCGCAACGCCGGGAATGACGCCCGGCTGGTGGCGGCTGCGCTGCGGTCCCTGGGATTCCGGGTCCTTGAGAAAACCAATGTCTCTCGCGACCAGCTCATTCACGCGGTGGAGGACTTTCGCAAGACCCTTCCCGGCGCGGAGGTGGCGGTTTTCTATTACGCGGGTCATGGCATTTCGGTTGGCGGGTCCAATTACCTCGTGCCGGTGAAATCCGGATTTTCTCCCGACGGTGCGGATTCCGTCAGCCTGCGGATGAGAGCGGAGACGCGGCTGTTCAATGCCGAGCAGGCCGTCGCGGACATCACCTCGGGCGGAGCCGCCTGCACGATTGTCATCCTCGACGCCTGCCGGAACACCCCCATCGCCCGCGATGCCGGGAGCCGCAGCCTTTCGGTCGGGAGCGGGTTGTCGGAAATGACTCCGCCTTCCGGGTCCCTTATCGCCTTTGCCACCGATGCCGGGGAGATCGCCCTGGACGGGGAGGGGGCAAACGGACTCTACACCGAGGAACTCCTGAAGAATCTCAAGACGCCGGGAATCACGATCGAGCAGGTTTTCAAGCGTACGCGGGCGGGAGTCGTCCGGCGCTCGAAGGGATCGCAGGTGCCGGCGGAGTATTCCCGCCTGGTCGGAGACGATATTTATCTGGCTGGCATCACATCCAGCCCGGCAATTTCGCCACCCTCGCTCCCCACGCCGCAGCTGGGGAACCCAAAAGACGAATGGGCCCGGGTTCATCAGCTCGCCGCCGATGGAGACGGCGAGGCGGCTTTGCAGGCGATCCTTGGCATGGCGGAGAGCCAGGACGCGGGGGCGGAGGTGATCCCGCCGGTCGCGGTGGTCCTGGAGAACGTCAAGGATGACCTGAAAAAGGCCGCCGGGCCCTCCGCCGACGTGGAGAAAGCCGTCTCGGAGTGCGATCTGGCTCTCACCGTGCTGAGCAAGTGCGCCCTCCCCGGGGACGCAAAGGCCGTCGAGCTCTCCTCCAAGGCATTCAATCGCAAGGGTGACGCGCTCCTGCTCCTGGGCAGGCCCGCCGAGGCGCTGGATGCTTTTTCCCGGGCGGCCGAATTGGGGCCCGAGGACCCGTATGTGATCTTCAATCGAGGCCGGGCTCATCTGGCGCTCGGCCAACGGGACCTCGCCCGGGAGGATTTCCTCCAGGCCTCCGGGGAAAAATTCCGTTCCTCGGGAGCCCGGAAGCTCGCTCTTGAGGAGCTGAAGAAGCTTCAGTGATCAAATATTTCATTTTCTTGTGAAATTTCTCTTGCGGAACGAAAAATTCCTGGCATAGTTGGAATCGTTCTGGGGGGAACAGCAGGCCACCGTGGCATTCGTCGCGGTGGCCTGCATCATTTCCGGCATTTTTGCCAACCTCCCGTCGACTGCTGACGAGCCGTGATGCACGGTGGATGATTTTCTTCTTTTCGAGTGTCTCGAATAATCTTAGGGGCCAAGTAATAAGCCGCCTAATTGTTCATTGACTTAACCATCAATCGTATTAAATCTCTCCACCATGTCGCTTTTCCTGCTCAAGGAACTTCCCCGGTATGAATGCCTGCAGGAAGCTGCTGCGGACATTCCCGGTGCAGATGCCTCCATTTGCGAGGTCTATATGAACTTGCTTCACACCGGTGAGGTGATCGCTCGCGCGGAGGCGGTATTCCTCTCTCGCTTCGGGCTGAACCAGGCCCGCATGGTGTTGCTTTTTATCCTCGATGCCTCGCCGACGGGGAGCATGAGGTCGTCGGAGATCGCGGAGAAATCGAGTGTGAGCCGGGCGACGATCACCGGCATCCTCGATACGCTGGAAAAGGCGGGGCTGGTGGCGCGAGCCTCGGACCCGAACGACCGGCGGGCGTCCAATGTGAAAATCACCCCTGCGGGCGAAAAGCTGCTCGCCAAGGTAAGACCGGAGTTCATGCGCTGGTCGACCGAGACCGTCGGAACCTTGTCCTCCCCGGAACGCAAACAACTCGTCGCATTGCTTCGCAAGACCCGGCAATCGTTCGAGGAACCATCTAGAGGGTCGGCATCAAGGAATGGCTGCCATGATTAAAAAGATTATCGCGATAGTGCTCGCCGTTGCAGCGGCAGCCGGAGTCTGGCTCTTGCTGGGCGGCGTCAAGACCCTGCAAATCAAGGGGATGATGGCGAAGTTTGCCGATATGAAAATGCCGCCTGAGGCGGTGACGGCAATCGATGCGCCTGAGGAGGAATGGACTCCCGCTATTCGGGCAATCGGATCGGCTTCCGCCGTGCAGGGCGTCGTGGTGAGCACGGACCAGCCGGGCATCGTGGAGAAAATCGCCTTTGAGTCCGGCCAGAATGTGAAGCAGGGCGACCTGCTTGTGCAGCTCGATGTGAGCCAGGAACAGGCGCAGCTGCGGTCGGCGCAGGCCCAGTTGAAGCTCGCCGAGACGAGCCTCCAGCGGCAGAAAAACCTGCTGCAAAATCGCGTGAGCTCGCAGGCCGACTTCGATGCGGCGCAGGCCCAGTACGACCAGGCCGAGGCGCGGGTGCAGGAGGTTTCTTCGCTCATCAACAAAAAGACGATCCGCGCACCGTTCACGGGTGTCCTAGGTATCCGCATGGTGAATCTCGGCCAGTATCTCCAGAGCGGCGCGGAGGTGGCTCCGCTTCAGTCGCTCGATCCGATCTACGTGAATTTTTACCTTCCGCAGCAGTCGATCGGCGCGATCAAGGCCGGGCAGGATGTCGTCGTTCAGGCCGACGGGCTGGCGGACAGGGTGTTCCGGGGCAAGATCAACGCGGTCAACTCTGTCGTCGATGAAGCCACGAGAAACATCCTCGTGCAGGCGACGCTGGCAAATCCGGAGGGGCTGCTCCGGCCGGGCATGTTCGTGGGCGCCGAGGTGCCCCTGCCCGACAAGGAGAAGCGCGTGCTGATTCCCGCGACGGCGGTGCAGTTTGCCCCGTACGGCGACACGGTCTACATCGTCGAAAAGATGACGGACAAGAAAGGCGAGTCCTACACGGGCGTACGCCAGCAGGTGGTGAAGGTGGGCGAGTCCAAGGGCGACCTGGTGTCCATCCTCAGCGGCGTAAAGCCGGGCGAGCAGGTGGTGACCTCCGGCGTTTTCAAGCTCCGCCAGGGCTCCGCCGTCCAGATCAACAACGCGATCCAGCCTGCCAGCAGCCAGAAGCCAAAACCCGAGGATTCCTGATCCGGCGGGTCATCCCAACAGCCAACAGGCTATGAAATTCACGGATATCTTTATCAAACGCCCGATCCTCGCGATCGTGGTGAACCTTTTGATCCTGATCGCGGGTCTGGTCTCGATCAAGACGCTGAGCGTGCGTCAATACCCGCGCAGCGACATCGCCGTCGTCACGGTGACCACCGCTTTCATCGGCGCCAACGCCGATCTCGTACGCGGCTACATCACGACGCCGCTGGAGCGGGTGATCGCGAGCGCGGATGGCATCGACTACATGGAAAGCTCCAGCGCGCAGGGGGTGAGTACCATCACCGTACACCTGAAGCTGAACTACGATACCAACGCCGCCCTCACCCAGATCCAGGCCAAGGTGGCCCAGGTGCGCAACGACCTGCCTCCGGAAGCCGAGGCTCCGGTGATCGAGGTCGAGTCCAAGGACTCGGAGTTTGCCGCAGTCTACCTGAGCTTTTACTCCAAGGATCTCGACCAGAACCAGATCACCGACTACCTCACGCGCGTCGTCCAGCCGAAGCTCTCGGCCATCCCCGGCGTGCAAAAGGCGGATATCCTCGGCGCACGCACCTTTGCCATGCGCATCTGGCTGAAGCCCGACAAGCTCGCCGCGCTGAACATCACCGGCACCCAGGTGCAGCAGGCCCTCCAGGCCAATAACTACCTCTCGGCCGTCGGCAAGACCAAGGGGAGCATGATCGCGGTGAACCTGGTCGCGAATACCGACCTGCGTTCGGAGGAGGAGTTTCGCCGCCTCGTCATCGCGGAAAAGAACGGCTCCATCGTACGGCTCGGGGATGTGGCCGATGTGTCTCTCGGCGCGGAATCCTACGAGGAGGACGTGCGCTTCTCCGGCCAGAAGGCGACCTTCATGGGTGTATGGCCTCTGCCGCAGGCCAATACGCTCGACGTGGTGCGCCTCGTGCGCGAGGCCCTGCCCGACATCCAGTCCCGCCTGCCCGCCGGCATGCATGCCGACGTGGCCTACGACTCGACGATCTACATCGACAGCGCCATTCATGACGTGATCAAGACGCTCATCGAGACCCTCCTCATCGTGATCGCGGTGATCTTCCTCTTCATGGGCTCGGTCCGCTCGGTGGTCATCCCGGTCATCGCCATCCCGATTTCGCTGATCGGCGCGGTGTTCCTGATGATGCTGGCGGGCTTTACCATCAACCTGCTCACCCTGCTGGCCATCGTGCTGGCGGTGGGTATCGTGGTCGACGACGCCATCGTCGTGGTGGAAAACGTCGAGCGCCGTCTCCAGGAGGGCGAGACGCCGTTCCAGGCGGCGATCAACGGCGCACGGGAGCTCATCGGCCCGGTCATCGCCATGACCATCACGCTGGCGGCAGTCTATACGCCGATCGGCATCCAGGGCGGCCTGACGGGCGCGCTCTTCCGGGAGTTTGCCTTCACGCTCGCCGGAGCGGTCATTGTCTCGGGTATCGTGGCCCTGACCCTTTCTCCGATGATGTCGTCGCGCATGTTGCGCGAGGGCGATGCGGAGCGCGGGTACGCCGGGTGGGTGAACCGCCGGTTTGAGGCGATTCGCAAATGGTACTCGGGAGTGCTGGCAAAGACCATGGGCTATCGCGCTGCTCATCGTCCCGCTGGCCATGTTCTCGACCAATGAACTGGCGCCCAATGAAGACCAGGGATTCATCTTCGGCATCATCAATGCGCCGGCCAACGCCACGCTCGATCAGGTGACGCTCTTTTCCGACGAGATCAACAAGGCTTTCATGTCTGCGCCGGAAGTTTCCAACACCTTCCAGATCAATCTGCCGACAGGCGGCTTCGGCGGCCTCGTGACCAAGCCGTGGGATGAACGGGATCGCTCCACCGAGCAGATCGCCGCGGAATTGTTCCCCAAGACCGGCGCGATTGCCGGCTTGCAGGTCATTCCCGTGACTCCCCCGCCGCTGCCGGGCGGCAGCAACTTCCCGATCGAGATCGTCATTGCCTCGACGGCGGAGCCGAAAGAGCTGCTCGATATCGCGAACAAGCTGGTGGCCAAGGCCTTCGAGAGCGGGCTCTTCATGTTTGCCGATACGGATTTGAAGTACGACCAGCCGCAGACCGAGATCGTCTTCGATCGCGACAAGGTGGCGGCGCTCGGGCTGAATCTCCAGCAGGTCGGTGCTGACTTGTCCGCCCTCATCGGCGGCAACTACGTCAACCGCTTCCAGGTCCAGGGGCGCAGCTACAAGGTCATCCCGCAAATCAAACGAACGGAGCGGCTTTCCGCCGACCAGCTCAAGGAGATCTATGTGAGCGGTCCGGGAGGAAAGCTCGTCCAGCTCTCAACCTTCGCCACGCTGAAGAACTCCGTCGAGCCTCGCGAACTCAAGCGCTTTCAGCAGCTCAACTCGGCCACCGTCCATGGCGCACTGCCGCCGGGCGTCTCAAAGGACCAGGCCCTCCGCGTGCTCGAGGACGAGGCCGCCAAGCTGCTCCCGGCCGGGTTTGTCATCGACTACGCCGGCGAGTCGCGCCAGCTCCGCAAGGAAGGCAATACTCTCGTCACCACCATGGTGCTCTCGTTCGTCCTGATCTTCCTAGTGCTGGCGGCGCAGTTTGAGAGCTTCCGGGATCCGTTCATCATTCTGTTCGGATCGGTGCCGCTCGCGCTGTCGGGGGCGCTGGTTTTCTCCTTCCTGGGATTTACCTCGCTCAACATCTACAGCCAGGTGGGCCTGATCACGCTGGTGGGTCTCGTCGCGAAAAACGGCATTCTCATCGTGGAGTTTGCCAACCATCTGCAGCAAAGCGGATTAACTCGCGTCGAAGCGGCGATGCAGGCCTCGGTGACGCGGCTGC
Organism: Verrucomicrobiota bacterium; assembly: GCA_017305195.1. Lineage (GTDB taxonomy): Bacteria > Verrucomicrobiota > Verrucomicrobiia > Chthoniobacterales > Terrimicrobiaceae > Terrimicrobium. The sequence continues at coordinate 20,616 of JAFKMU010000036.1, forward strand.
GCGCCATCCTGATGACCACGGCGGCAACGGTAGTAGGCCATACGCCGCTGGTTTTCGCCAGCGGACCGGGTGCAGCCGCGCGTAATAGCATCGGTATCGTGCTAGTGACGGGCATGCTCATAGGGACGGCTTTCACCCTGTTTGTCGTACCGGTGATCTACAGCCTTGTCGCCACCGACCGCAGCAAGGGCCGCAAGGGTCACGAACATCAGGCTCCGACGGTCAAGGAAGCCCTCGCTGTCTAGCTCGGATTCCCTAATCATCCCACACGCCCGCCGGGTCGAGTCGACCCAGGCGGGCGTTTTTTTTGAAAACTTTTTCTTGGCAGTGGCACATCTGCTGCTACTCCTTTCGCAGATTTCTGGTTGGCGCAACGTTGTTGGGACTTTTTAAAACAGCGGAGCGCAGGCAGGGAACAAAGGGACTGTAACCAAATTGTAAAAATCGGCTTCTTGTTGCGGCGAAAGCAGCAGCTAGAGGTTTGAGCGGACGAGACAATACAAGGAATGAAAAAGGGCACATTGATCAAGGTTTTGGCGGCGAGTGTGATTTTGACGCTCGCCAATGCAACGGTAATCCAGGCGCAGACGCAGAGTCCGGCAGTGACTGCCGCTCTTGCTCAGGCGAAGGCCAATCCCGCGAAGGCAGCGGCGATCGCTGCCGCGGCGGCGAAGGCGAGTCCAGCACAGGCAGCGGCGATCGCCGCCGCCATGGCTGCCGCATTTCCCGCGGCTGCCGCCTCCATCGCATCGAGCGTGGCATTGGCTGTTCCGTCTGCGGCGGCGTCCGTCGCCGGGGCTGTGGCATCGGCGGTGCCTTCAGCTGCGACGGCCGTGGCTAGCGCGGTGGCGACGGCTGTTCCGTCTGCGGCGGCTGGTGTGGCCGGAGCAGTGGCTGCAGCTGTACCCGCAGCGGCTTCGGCTGTGCAGTCTGCCGTCGTGGCCGCCGTTCCGTCTGCCGCCAGCGCAATCGCCTCGGCCATCGCGGGCGCCCTTAGCGGCACCAGCGGAGGAGGCCAGGGAGGCGTGCCAGGGACAGGCTCCACCACGTCCAATCCGTCCAACTTCAGTTCCAACTCTTCGCCGACACCGACTCCGCAGCCGTCGGCAAGTCCAACCCCAACTCCGGTACCGACGCCTACCCCCACGCCGACGCCTGCTTCGCCCTCTTTCTAGGGCGCACATGTTGAACCGAGGGAAGAAGCGATGAACCAAATCACTGGTACTGATGGCTCCAGCCACGACTCGACTCCGGCTTCTGCGGATCAGTCAATCGACAGCAGGGCGGACTTGCGTGGCCGCATATTGAAAAACGGAAGCGCCATGGGATTGATGGCGACCGTGGTCGGCATGGTGGGCCTTTCCATGGCTCAAACGATCAATCCCACCCAGCCCGGGGCAAATGCGGATCCGATCCCGAGTGCGCAGACGCGGGATATGTTTCGCCCCTTGATGCCGGCCTCATCCGGGCAGAATCTTGGTAGCGAGGCGGCAGCCGACGCGGTGGCGCCTTTGCAGCCGACGCCGGAAGCCATTCCGGACACGGAAAACGGAGTCGGAGCAAATGTCGACGCCTCCGCTCCCCCTGTTGAGATCGATGGCAAAGCTGTCGCCGAGGCGCAAAGGCGTCTCTGGCGCATCCGCCCCAAGGGCGGAGCGGCGATGGTCTATGACGACAACATCTTCATCAGCAATACGAATCGTGTGGCCGATGTCATCTGGAGCGTCACGGCCGGGCTTGCCTTTGAGATCGGGGACTATCGCAACCTGAAGGAGAACTTCCTCATCGCCGAGTGGTATGGCACCGGATACTTTTACACCCAGAATCCGCAGCAGAACGCCTTCAACCAGGCCGCCGCGCTTCTCGGCCAGTACCGCTGGAACAAGCTCACCGGCCAGATCGAGAGCCGTTACCAGTATCTGACTGGTCCGGATCGTGAGGTGGGAGCGTTCACGGACCGCCAGTTGTTCGTAAATGCGATCCGCTTCAACTACGACTACAGCGACAAGACGACGTTCGACGCCGAGTTCCTGCAGAATACGCAGATCTTCAAATCGTACCTCAACCAGTACGACTATCGATTGAAGCTCGGCGGCGACTACCGCATCCTGCCCAAGGTAAAGATCGGTGGTGAGGGAGTCGCAGGCATTCTCGACGTAGCCGACAGCCCGCTGCAATATTACCAGCAGATCCGCGGGCGTCTTCGCTATGATGCGACCGGCAAGCTGGCTTTCAAGAGCAGCGCGGGTATTGAGTTCCGGCAGTTCCAGGGGGAATCCGACGAGTTCAGGATCGAGCCCGTATTTTCGCTGGGGCTGGAGTATACTCCGTTTGACGGCACGTTGATCAGCCTGACCGGTTATCGCGATGTGATCGGCTCCAATTCTCTCGTGGGACAGAACTATGTCGCCACCGGATTCCAGATCTCGATCCAGCAGCGTGTGTTGCAGAAGTTCTTTGTCGGTGTCGCTTTCGGATACGAAAACGACACGTACTTCGCCACCGAATCGGACATCGACTCCAGCCGCGTGGATAACTACATCTTCGCCCGCCCTTCGATCAGCTACAACCTGGCAGACTGGGCCAAGACGGGAATTTTTTACGAGTATCGCAACAACGACTCGAACGAAAGCAGCAGCAGCTTCTACGACAACCGCGTCGGAGTGGAGCTGAATCTGACTTTCTAGAGCCGTCGGTGCGGCTGGTTGTAACAACAGGGTAGTAACGACGTTTTATGAAGAGTCTTACCGGTGTGTTGATGGCGGCGGGCCTGTTGATGGGCGTATTGACGCAGGCATTCGCGCAATCCGCAGCGGAGCCGTCCGACTACAAGCTCACAGCCAATGATCTGCTCGACTTCCGGGTGTTTCAGGAGCCCGAGCTCGATGCGGTGATCCGGCTGTCCGGCGATGGGACAGCGTCGTTTCCGCTGGTGGGTAACGTATCGATCGGCGGCAAGACGATCGGCGAAGCCGTGGAAATCCTGCGGACGCGTTACAAGGACGGCTATCTCGTCAGCCCTCAAGTCAGCCTGACGGTGCGGACATATTCCAAACAGCGCTTTACCGTGCTCGGGCAGGTGCAAAAGCCGGGAGCCTATGAAATGCAGGGGACCGAGGCGGTCAGCCTGCTCCAGGCGATCGGCCTGGCTGGCGGCTACACCCGCATCGCCGACCCGGCAAACATCACGGTGAAGCGCCGGGAAAGCGATGGCAAGGAGCGGGTGATACGATTCAATGCAAAGCGCATGGCAAAGGGGGGTGACGACGCCTCCTTCATGCTAAAGGCCGGTGACGTTGTGACTGTGGGAGAGTCGTTATTCTAGCCACATGCCCCGGTCGAAAGTCCTTTCATGCAGGAACGGTAATCGCCCCTGGAGCTTTATGATGTATGCCTAAAGAACAAGGAGAGATTCGGGACGGGAAGCCTCAAGGCGGACTTGCCGCTCTCGGTGAATACAGCGGCGATCTGATTGATTTTGACCGGCTGCTAAACCTCCTGCGCGCCAAGGCCTGGCTGGTCATCATGGTGACGCTCCTCGTCATGCTGGCGGCGCTCGCCTACGTGATCCGGACCCCGAAGCTCTATCAATCGCGGGCGCTGATACTGGTCGAGCAGTCGAGCCAGAAGGTGGTCAATATCGATGAGGTCGCCCAGGAGAATCCCCAGACACTGGATTTCATCAACACGGTGGTACAGGCCTTGACCAGCCGCAAGCTGCTGCTTCGCGTGGTCAAGGTGTGCAACCTGGAGAAGGATCCCACCTTTGCGCCGCCGCTCAAGAACGGAGGCAGGTACACGGACATCGAGCTCGCCGACCGTCTGGAGTCCAAGGTTTCCGTGCAGCTTCGCCGCGGCACCCGCTTGATCGAGCTTGTGGTCGAGGACAGAAATCCCGAGCAGGCGCAGAAGATCGCCTCGGCCTTCCTGAAGGAATTTCTCCGGGAGAACTTTGAACAGAAGATTGCCCTCTCCCGCGTCGCCAATGAATTTCTCCAGGAGGAAGCGGAGAAGCTGAAGGTCAAGCTGGAAGCCTCGGAGCGCAAGCTGCAGGCCTATCGCGAGCAGAACAAGGCGGTCTCCCTCGAGGAGCGGCAGAATATCATCGTCGAGAAGCTCAAGGAACTGAACACGAAGGTCACCGAAGCCAAGAGCAAGCGCATCCAGCTGGAAGCCGATATCGAGCAGCTCAAGCGCATTCAAAAAGGCCGGTATGAAGATATGCTGGGAATCAACAGCGTGAGTCAGCTTCCCCAGGTGGCGCTTATTCGCGAGCAGCTTGTCAACGCGGAGACCGATCTGGCGACGCTGAAAGACCGTTATCTCCCCAAACATCCCAAGTATATCGCGGCCGAGACCCGCATTGCCAACCTGAAGCAGTCGCTGGAGAGCGAAGCCAACCAGGCGGGAGAAACCTTGGCGCGGCTTTATGAGTCGGCGAAGGACTCGGAGTCGAAGCTCGAGACCGCCTTGCAGGAGCAGGAGGAAAAGGCGCTCATGCTCGATAAGGTCGCCATTCCCTACAACGTGCTGCAGCGTGATGTGGAGTCTGATCGAGCTCTCTACGAGTCCGTCACGAAACGCCTGAAAGAGACGGCGATCACGCAGGGCGTGGAGCAGGCGCCTTACCGCATCATTGAAGAGCCGATGGTCCCGAGCGCGCCGTCGAAACCGAAACCCAAGCTGGTGCTGATGGTGTCTTTGCTGCTCGGCCTGGGGCTGGGCGTCGGCGTGGTGCTGGTTCTCGACCTCCTGGACCAGTCTTTGCGTACTGTGGACGAGGCGGAGAGCTACCTCGGTCTGCCCGCCCTTACGGCCATTCCCGAGCAGAGGAAGGAAGGCATCGTCGAGCAGGTGAACGTGGCTTTGAAGGAAAAGAAGAAGCTCTCCAGCCTGCCCGGTGACCTGCTCAAGGAGCGGACCCGTCACATGCTGGGCAAAAACAAGTCGAATCCCGAAGCCGCCCGTCATCCTCTGATTTTTGTGGAGTCCCCGGCTTCTTTGCAGGCCGAGGCGATTAGAACCTTGCGGACTTCGCTCTCCCTGCTCGGCAAGCAAGAGGGGCGCCGGACCTACCTGTTTGCCAGTGCGATCCCGCAGGAGGGAAAGAGCTTTACCTCTTTGAACTTTGCTCACTCCCTTGCCCAGCAGGGCCAGAAGACGGTGATCATCGATGCCGACCTTCGCAAGCCGAAGCTCAAGGACGACCTGCTGCCGAAGAGCGGCGATCTCAACGGTCTCACGGATTATCTGAGCGGCAACGCCACCCTGGAGCAAGTGGTGGTCGCGACGCCCTATGAGAATCTCTCTATCATCCCGGGCGGGCATCGGGCGCCCAACCCGGCCGAGTTGCTCCTCGAAGAGCCCTTCCGCATCCTTCTGGAAAAACTGCTCGAGAAGTACGATCGCGTGGTCGTCGACAGCGCGCCGGTCAATGCCGTGAGCGATGTGCTGGCCATCGCCTCATGCTTCCAGATCACCTGCCTGATCGTGCGCGCCGGCAAGACTCCGAAAAAGGCGTCGCTGCGCGCGGTGAAGCAGTTGAAGAAATCGGGCGCCCGACTCGCTGGGTTTATCTTCAACCGCCTGCCCATCGGAGGGCGGAGTGCTGGGTACTACTATTATTATTACGGCGACGAGTATTCAAAAGACAGCGTCTACGGGGCGAAGGGCGCCTGAGTACTGAAGCTCCAAGGACCGACAGAACATCATGCCCGGAATCACGACTAAACCCCATGCAACTGGTCGGAGCGCAAGCTCGATGGCCAAGGGCGGTAGCCTGGCCTGGTCCGCTCCTGTCTGCGTGCCGATGGCAGCGGGAAATCCCGGCAGAAAGACTCGGAGGAAATGAGCGCGGCTGTATCGACATCTCCAAGGGCTGCTGGCTCCCAGGAAGCGGGGGAATCGCCCTATTCTCAATTCGTACCCAAGGAGAAGCGACATCGGTTTGAGGAAATCTGCCGCTTCTGGCTGGTGGTCACAGATATCATCGCCATCGTTGGCGGACTGGTGGGGGCTTTCTTTATTCGCTTCTCGTCGCTCTGGGATTTTGTGCCTTTCGCTGCCGGGTTTGCTCCCAATCAGGAAATCGCCATGCATCGCTACGGACAGAGCATCATCCTGGGCGGGGTGATGATGCTGGGCCTGCTGCTCTTTCTCGGGGCGTACAATGGTGAGACTCTGCTGCGCTTCCGGCGTTCATTTCCCATCGTCGTCAAGGCTCTGCTCGTCTGGCTGATCGCTTATCCTGGCATCGCGCTGGTACTGGAGTTCGATGAGCGTTTGAGTCGCGTCTTTGTCGTGATGTCATTCGTCAGCCTGATGGTGACGATCCTGCTCGGGCGTTTCATTGTTCAACGGCTGTTGAGCTCACTGGGATACACGGCGGCATTTCGCCAGCGTCTCCTTTTTGTCGACTGGACCGAGAATGCAGCGCACCTCGCGGCGGCGGTCGCAAAGGATGCCTGGCATCCCTATGATGTCATTGGCTGCGCGCCGCCTCCGACAAATACGTTCTCTCTCATGCCGCCCTCCCACGTGCCGACCCTGGGCAGCTACTCCGAGGTCGGCGTACTCTCGGAACTCGGGGTCGTCGACATCGTGATCCTGGCGGATGGAAAGCGCAGTGAGCAGGACGTGCTCGCGCTGGCCCGGCAGTGCGAAAAGAGCATGGTGCAGTTCATGGTGGTGCCAACGGGTTTCCAGATCCTGCTCTCGGGGCTGGAGCTTACCACCGTCAGCAGCATTCCGCTTCTCGGGGTGACCAAGCTGCCGCTCGACCATCCGGTGAATGCGACGATGAAGCGTATCGTCGACATCTTTGGCGCGCTGGTCGGATGCGCGATCAGCCTGCCTATTGTTGCCGTCTTTTGCGCTCTGGTGTATCTGGAGTCGCCCGGGCCGGTTTTTTACCGTCAGGTGCGGGTCGGCCGCCGCGGCCGGAGTTTCGAGATCATCAAGATCCGCAGCATGAAGCTGGACGCCGAAAAGGAATCCGGAGCGCGCTGGGCGTCAAAGGTCGATGATCGGCGTCTCAAGGTCGGGACGTTCATGCGCAAGTGGAATATCGATGAATTGCCGCAGTTTTGGAATGTCCTCCGGGGTGAACTCAGTCTCGTCGGTCCCCGGCCTGAGCGTCCCGAGTTGATCAAGCAATTCCGCGAGACGGTTCCTTTTTATAATGCCCGTCACAACATCGTTCCGGGCATGACAGGGTGGGCGGCCGTAAATGGCTTCCGCGGCGACACGGACCTCAACGAGCGCATCCGATGCGATATCTATTACATCGAGAACTGGAGCCCGATTCTCGACTTTCAGATCATGCTCATGACGTTCTTCCGCTGGGAGGGAGCGCACTAGATTTCACTTCAGACATCAACTCAAGAGGAGCTTAACATGAAAATGCCAAAGGTAATTGCGGAGATCGGGTGCAACCACAAAGGGGATATGGCCATCGCCAAAGAGATGATCATGGTCGCCGCCAGCTTCTGCAAGGCGGACGTCGTCAAATTCCAGAAACGAAACCCGCGTGAGCTGCTTACGGATGAGCAGTACAATGCGCCCCATCCGAATCCGATGCACTCCTATGGAGACACCTATGGGGCGCATCGCGAGTTTCTCGAGTTCAGCCCCGAGCAGCATCGCACGCTCCAGGCCTGGTGCGAGGAGTTTGGCACCGAGTACAGCACCTCGGTATGGGATCTCACCTCGGCAAAGGAGATCGCGCCCCTGCAGCCCAACCTCATCAAGATCCCGTCGGCCTGCAATCTGCACTTCGACATGCTGGGTTACCTCTGCGAGAATTTCGGCGGAGAGATTCACCTCTCCTTTGGCATGACCACTCACGAGGAGGAAGAGCAGGTGGTGGCTTTCTTTGAATCGAAGGGCCGGGCCGGGGACGTCGTCCTTTACTCCTGTACATCGGGATATCCGGTCGCGTTTGAGGACATCTGCCTGCTTGAGATCTCCCGTTTGAAGACGGCCTTCGGAGAGCGCGTGAAGGAGATCGGATTCTCCGGCCACCATCTCGGCATCGCGGCTGATGTCGCGGCGATCACGCTCGGCGCGTCCTGGGTGGAGCGTCACTTCACTCTGGATCGTACCTGGAAGGGTACCGACCACGCCGCCTCGCTGGAGCCCGATGGCCTTCGTCGTCTCGTGCGGGACATCCGTCACGTGGCGGCTGCGATCGAGTACAAGGAGACCGAGCTTCTGGATGTCGAGAAGGTCCAGCGGGAAAAGCTGAAATGGCGTCCGCGCGCCTAGATCGGCGAGAGAACGTCCCGACTCGGCCTGCTTCGGTGCAAATGCTAGTGTCTTCCAACCAATACCTCAGATAGGAATAAGGCGTCTCATCATGAAAGTCGTAGCGTTCATTCCGCTCCGGGGAGGGAGCAAGGGCATCCCGGGAAAGAACATCCGGCCGCTGGCCGGCAAACCGCTTTGCCAGTGGACGATCGAGGCTGCATCCGCCTGCGCGGCCATCGATCGGGTCTTTGTGTCGACGGATTCGGTGGTCATCCGGGAAACGGTGGAAGGCATGGGCCTCCCCAAGGTCGAGGTCGTGGACCGCAGTCCGGAGACTGCCACCGACACGGCTACCACGGAATCCGCCATGATCGAGTTTTCCGAAGGCAGAACATTCGAGGAAATCATCCTGATCCAGGCGACATCGCCGCTCCTGACGGCGCATGACCTGGACGAAGGCATCACGGAATATCGGCGGGTCGGCGCAGACAGCCTCCTCTCGGTTGTGCCGCAGAAGCGGTTTATCTGGAAGGTGGAGCCCGGCCTGCCGGCAGCCCCAGTGAACTACGATCCGCTCCATCGCCCGAGGAGGCAGGATTTTCAGGCCTACCACGTGGAAAACGGGGCGTTTTACATCACCAAGAGGGAAGGCCTGCTGGTCCATGGCTGCCGACTTTTTGGAAAGATGGCGGCCCATGTGATGCCTGAGGAGACGTTCATTGAGCTCGATGAGCCGGCGGATTGGCTCGCGGTCGAGACCATGCTCAAGGAGCGCGGCGCCGCCTCATCCGACCTGTTCGCCAAGGCTCGTCGCATCAAACTCATCGTCTCGGATGTCGATGGTGTATTGACAGACTCCGGGATGTACTACTCCGAAACCGGCGACGAGTTGAAGAAGTTCAACACGCGCGATGGGAAGGGGTTTGAACTCCTGAGAAACGAAGGGATCAAAACGGCGATCATCACCTCGGAAGACACCCGCATCGTCGAGCGGAGGGCGGCAAAGCTGAAGATCGATTTTCTCTATCAAGGAGCCAGGGACAAGGTGCCGGCCTTCCGGGATCTGCTGGCCAAGGCAGGAGTGACGGCTGACGAGGTTGCCTATGTGGGCGACGATCTGGCCGACGTGCCGATCCTGGAGCAGGCAGGCCTGGCGGTGTGTCCCGACGATGCGGTCGATGCCGCGCTGGAGTTTGCGGACCTGCGTACCAGGGCCCGTGGCGGCGAAGGCGTCGTGCGGGAGGTGGCCGAGATGATATTGAAGGCAATCTCGAAATAGCTGCCTCCATGCGACTACTTCCTGCAAATGCCTTTTGCCATGATGCACCGCGAGATCGCAGTGGGTGGGGCGATGTTGTTTTGAAGGTCGACTGATATGGGGGAATCCTTGGAAGCTCCGGGCCGTCGGTCGGAAAAGGGAAAGTTCCTTTCCATGTTTGATGGCATCAAGACGGAGTTGGCGTCAGCGCTCAAGAGCAAGGCGGCCCGGGCGGTCGGCAAAAATACTGGTTGGTTGATGGCAGACCGGATATGCCGACTGTTCGTGACCCTCTTGATGACGGCATTGATTGCTCGTCACCTGGGACCCAGGGAGTTTGGAGCGCTTAACTATGCGATGGCCTTTGTCGCGCTATTTTTGCCACTGGCGACATTTGGCCTCGATCGTATCGTTGTACGGGATTACGTCAACGGGAAGCCGGGCAAGGAAACTATTTTAGGTACCACCCTGTGCTGGCGGGTTTGCGGAGGGGCATTGATTCTGGTGATCGCCTCTTTTGTTTGCGGTCTGGTGCGCCCGGGGGATCGTGCGGCGCAGGTGCTGGTAGGCATCTTAAGTCTGAGTCCCATCCTGCAGGCCGGAGAAGTGATAGATTTCTGGTTCCAGTCGCGACTTGAGTCAAAATACGTCGCCATAGCGAAAACGATCTCCCTGGCTGGCAGTACGGCCATCCGGTGCGCGCTGCTCTACCATGATGCCTCGGTTTACTCGTTTGCATGGGCCAGTCTCGTCGAATCTCTCTTGCTGAGTGGCGCGTTAATCATTGAGTTTCGTCGGCGGGCGCCGGATTGCGGTCGATGGAGATTCTCCCCAGCTTACGCCCGGACGCTATTTTTTCAATGTTGGCCGATGGCGTTGAATCTGGCGTTGCACATGCTGTACATGCGCATAGCGATATTCATGCTGGCATCGTTGAAAGGCGATACAGCACTTGGCTTGTTTACGGCTCCATCGCGGCTTTACGACAGTATCGTGCCGTTCTTCGGGCTCTTGGGAACGTCGCTGTTTCCCGAGCTCGTGAAGCTATATAGCGTCGATAATGTGAAGTTCTTTGGCCGGTATCATCAGATATGCCGTTTGTTGAGCCTCATAGGCTGGGCGATGTTTCTGATACTGGCGGCGATTTCCCCATTTGTCATCCCGTTGATGTACGGATCGAACTTTGCCAGCAGCGGCATCGTGCTCTCGATTTTGAGCGCGGGTTTGCTTTTTCAGCTTTCGGGGATGCCGCGGGCGGCCTATCTCACGATCATTAACAAGCAAGGGACGTTGTTGTGGGTCTCTATTGCCTCCATAGCGATCTCTTGTCCGCTGAACTGGTTTTTGATCATGCGGTATGGAATCGCCGGGGCGGCCATGGCGACAGTCTTGGCGACGTTCTTCAATTTCTTTCTGGCCAATTTTATTTTTCCTGCGACCCGCCCTCTGGCTTGGATTCAACTCAAGGCCTTGCTCTTGTTGAAACATTGATCATGCCAAGTATCAACGCGACGCCGTGACGGTAAAGACGAAGCATTTCAGACATGGAAATATTGAGAAGATAAACGCTTTTTTCAACAAAAGCAGACGACCATTTGTGGTCTCCCATAGGATTTCATGACTATTAAAAAGCTAAAACGACTGCTGTATGGAGCCATTGCGAAACGTGATGGCCTTGTCGCTGGGAGCGGCCTGAGAATCAACGGGCTGAGCAGGTTTACGAAAAAGGTCACAGTCGGCAGTAATGGCAATTTTAATGGCATGACCGTGCAAGGTAGTGCTGAAGTGACGATCGGGGACAATTTTCACTCTGGTCCAGAGTGTCTGTTGATCACGTCTTTTCACAATTATGACTCCGGAAATGCAATTCCGTACGATTCGACCAACATCAATAAGCCCATTTGCATTGAAGACAACGTGTGGCTGGGTTCCCGCGTTATCATCCTCGGTGGAGTCACGATCGGGGAGGGAGCGATCGTTCAGGCTGGAGCCGTGGTGGTAAAGAGCATACCGAGATGCTCTATCGCTGGCGGGAATCCGGCAAAGGTCTTCAAAATGCGCGATATCGAGCACTACGAAAGGCTCAAACGGGAGGGTAAATTTCACTAATGAAGAGCCTCTACATGGTGTTTTCGCCGTTTCAGATGCTGAACGCGATCGAGGCGCGCCATTCCCTTCAATCAAAGAATGACGAGTGCCATCTCGTATATTGTCGTGCCATCTCGGATCGGAACGCGGAGCAAATCCGTGCAATGATTGAGGAAACGGACTGGGCCTCGGTATTTTATGACGATTCGCCAGAGGAGCGGTCCCTATATCGCAAGCGATTCTCAGGCGTCATGGGCTACGCCAGTAAGCTCGGGCCGTTTGACCGCATGGTGGTGGGACATTTCGGATGGGATCTCGGAAGGCATGTATCGCATGCGTTGCAGCCCCGAGAAGTTGTCGTGCTAGATGACGGCACGGCGGGGCATCGCATCTACAATTATCGCTTCAGCGACGTGATTCCCTCCGGGGGCCAAAAGAGAGCCTCTCGAGTGGCATCTCTCTTTTCCCGATATGTGAAACGGATCGGATGGGGGATGCGCACCAACCCCTACCGGAGCGTCACCTTTTTCTCGATCTATCAGCATCGGATACACGCATGCGACCAGGTCATCCCAAACCGATTTGACTACCTCCGATCACAGGTGAAGGGTGAGGTGGAGCCCGGCCTGGTTGCGTTCCTGGGAGGCTGCCAGGTGGAGCTCGGCATTCTTTCCGCCGACTACTATCGGCATGCGCTGGAGGTGATTCGCAGGCATTATCCGGTCGGCAAGCTTCTCTATTTTCCTCATCGCAGGGAATCGACGGAAAAGCTGGAGTCCCTGGCAAAGCAGTTGGATTTCGCTGTTGTCCAGATCGATGTGCCCTTCGAGATGCATCTGATCGGGTCGGACATTCTTCCGGAAGAGATAGTCACCTTGTATTCCACGGCCATTGACTCGTGCGGGGCGCTGTTGGAGGGGAAGGATGTGCGGCTGACCGCGTTTGAGCTGGATCCCGATCGCATCAATGGTGATGAGCAGCGGCATTTTATTCAAAGCGTCTACGCCTACTATCGGGCGCATGGACGCGAAAATACGAGCGTACTCCCTATTGCATGAGCGGTTTGTGGAAAACTCGCCTTGCGAATCAACGGCGGAACGCCGCCGATTGACGGAACGCGATCGCAGGGAACGGAAAGGAAGCCGAATAATGAACGCAGCAATAATCAGAACATCTTCGAAGTCTTTGACCGGCATTCAGTCATTGCGCGGCATGGCTGCGATGCTGGTGGTGGTGGCCCATATCTGTCTCGAGATTGGAAAGGCGACCAGCCTTGATTTATCAAGGCTCAACATTCTGGGTGGAGGCGGCGTTGATCTGTTCTTCGTTATTAGCGGCTTTATCATGATGTACGTTTGCCAGCGCGGCGGCAAACCGATCGGCGCAATGGATTTTCTAGGGCGAAGAATCATCCGGATTTATCCGATCTATTGGTTCTACACCTGTGTGATTCTATCGATGAAGGCGCTCGCGATCGGCTACAAGAGCGTCGGGCTTTCCGCTCTCTATGTGACAGGTTCGTTTCTTCTGGTGCCGGCATTTCGCCCGGATGCCATATCCGCCACGATTCATCCGATCCTCGATCAGGGATGGACGCTTTCCTATGAGATGTATTTTTACCTGCTGTTCGCTGTCTGGATATGGGCCGGGATGAAGCGGTGGTTCGTCCTTGCCGGCCTGCCGGTCTTTTTTCTGTGTGTGATCGCTGGCGCCCGTATGCTGGGTAGCGAGACGAGCGCATTTGCGCATTTCCTGTCGAAGCCGATCGTATTCGAGTTTTACTTTGGTGTTTTGATCGGGTGGATCTTTCTCAAGGCGAAAGAACCGACGGACCTGGTGCGAAATGCCTGTCTGGCGCTTGGAGCGCTGGGCTTCCTGGCGATCCTCTGGCATGGGAAAAGCGGGGACTGGCGAGCCCTTACTCAAGGGCTGCCTGCGTCATTTCTCGTCTTCGGCTTTGCCTATCTGGAGGTGGGCAAGCGCCTGGCGGGACGGATGCTTACCGAGCTTGGAGATATTTCCTATTCGCTCTATCTGGTGCATGGGTTTTTCACGATGACGCTCGGGCTTGTCCTGAAAAAGGCGCACTTGCCGGGCATGGCGATCGTGGCGCTCTCCCTTGTCACATTTGGAGCGAGCGTGGTTGCCGCCTGGATGTCCTACAGATTTTTGGAGCGCCCCGTTACGAGCTGGCTTACCAAACGCTGGCAGGAGAAGCGGAGTTACTCACGGCCAGTGGACCTTGCGACATCGGGAGCGAAGGAATGAAGTCATCATGCGGCGAGACTGCGTCATCGTGTTCTTCCATCGAGGGTTTTTTGACTGCATGAGGATTCTCATCGCATGTACCGCCTATCCGCCGGACGTCAAGGGGGGCGGGGAGATCTCTACCGGGCTGCTCGCTTCGGGCCTTGCAGATTTGGGGGCGGAGGTGGTCGTGCTCGCTGGAGGGAAGGAAGTCTCGGAGACCGTGGAGAAGGGAGTTCGGGTCATTCGTCGACCGTCGCCCAATATTTATTGGTCGCTGGAGTCGGCGAAGCAGCCGGCCTTGCGCAAGCTCGCCTGGCACGGGAAGGAGGCATGGTTTCCCGATGGAAAATATTGGGGGGACGTGCTGGACCGGGAAAAACCTGACATCGTTCACACCAGTACCATTGAGGACATCTCCACGGCATTTTGGGTGGAGGCAGGCAAGAGAAAGCTTCCTGTGGTGCACACCCTGCGCAGTTACACGCTCCTGTGTCTCGGGGCCGACATGTTCCGGGCCGGGAGAAATTGCCAGCGGGCTTGCGCGCACTGTGCCACGCTTTCTTTTCCGAAGAGACAGCGCTCCCGCCTGGTCGACGGCGTCGTGGGAATAGGCAATTTTGTTTTAAGGAAGCATCTGGAGATGGGGTTCTTTCCCAACGCTCTCTCCGAGGTCATTTCCAATGCGGTCGTGATGCAGGATTCTGATGCCAGAAAAGGCGGCTCGGAGGAAATCCAACTTGGCTACCTCGGGCGGCTTGTGCCCGAAAAGGGGCTGGAAGTCGTCCTGGCGGCGCTGAGAGGCGCCGACTGCTCCGGGGTGAGGCTGCGAATCGCAGGACGAGGAACCGCGGAATATGAGAGCCGCTTGCGTCGGCTGGCGGAGGGGCTTCCGGTATCATTCGAGGGCTGGAGCCATCCCGATCCATTCCTGGCGGAGTTGGACGCGCTGGTCGTCCCGTCCTTGTGGAACGAACCGTTTGGCCGTGTCGTGGCTGAGGCGTTTTCCTTCGGATGCCCCGTGATCGCGGCAAATCGCGGCGGGCTGGCTGAACTGGTGACCCCCGGAGATACGGGGTTCGTCTACGACGCCGACAGCGTTCCCGAGCTTGTGCGGGTCGTTCGGGGCCTCGATCAGGAGAGCCTCCGGGAGATGCGCTCCGCGTGCTTCCAGAGGTCAAAGTCCTATGCCACGGGTCGTATCTCACAAAGTTACGGGAAGTTCTACGAAAGGGTCCTTAGCCGGAGATGAAATCGCTGATATCCACACCGAATGAGGCTGATGCGCCGCCTGCTGCTCGGCGCCCGCGATTGAGCCTGGTTGTCACCATCCTTCTAGTCCTGTGCGCCACCTTCGGAGTGGCCCTTCCCAAGGGCGGGGTGGTCGCGGGAGGCATTCCGATTACCTGGGGATATCTTTTGCTGGGTGGCGCGGCTGTCGGGAGCTTGGTCGCGGGCCTTTTGTCGGGCCGGTTCCGGATGCCGAAGCGATACCTGATCGCTTATGCGCTGACTTTACCTTTTGTCGGGATCGTTTTGGGGACGTTTTTGATTCAGGGCTGGCGGCAAACGGCTTTTGCGGCGGCACTTCTTACGAATGTCGCGGTGCTGCCCTTCCTCTTCCTTGTGGCGTTGTCATCGTTCTTTGGAAATTCCAGGGCAGTGCCAGTGCTCCTCCGCATGATACGCGGAGCGGTGATCTTTGCCGCGATCTATGGGCTCGTCCTCTTTGGTTACAAACAGGCGACCGGGCGCTTTTTTGAAGTTCCGTTTCTGACCACGAACGGCCAGCAGGAAACGACCTTGGAAAAGAAGCACAATGCGCGCGGCGACATCAGCAAGCTCATTTCGACATACAATAATGGAAACATCTATGGCGTCTGCACTCTGATGTTGCTGCCATTGTGTGGAGCAGTAGGGGGAGCTTGGTATGGCATGATTGCGCCCTATCTTGCGATATTTCTGACCCTTTCAAGAACGAGTTGGGCTGGCATATTTATCATCGCCTTGCTGCGCATGCTTCAGCTCGATCGCAAGACGCTCTCGCGCATCGTAGTGGGTCTGATCGCATCCCTGCTGGTGATTTTTTGCATCAGCATTTACCTTCATATTGCAGGAAAGGGCTGGGATTGGGTCTTTGATTCCAATCTGGGAGGGCGTATCGAGCAGGTGGAGTCCGTATCGCAGATCGATCAACTGACGTTCTTGCCGAGCGGGAAGTTCGATATCATTCCCGAGATGACCTACATCGGCATGGTCAATTCCTTCGGGGTGCTGGGCTTGATTTGCTACCTGGTGGCGATGGTCGGGCCGTTGGTGGTCGCCTTTTCCGGCATTCCTCAGGGTGAGGATAGATCAATCCAGCGTGCAGCGATCAAAGGGGCATTTGTCTATCTCATGATTAGCGCACTCGATGGCGCCTATCTGCTGATCCCCGTGATGGCGTTCTACTGGTTTCTCGTGGCTCTGTCGCTCAGGCGCGAATCAGCCCGGATGGAGTAACGGAATCAAAAATGGGCGAGAAAAGAAAATACGGGAAGCTGGGGGTCGATGGGAGGATGCTGTTCAACTCGGGCATTGGCACCGTGTTGCAGAATGTGTTGAAGGGATTGAGCGGGGAGCCGGGCAGGGTATTGGTCAATTCCGAGCGCACTTTCGCGTGGTGTGAGGAACACTTGCCGTCCTGGGAGATCGTGCACGGGACGAGCTCGATTTATTCTTTGAAAGAGCAAATCGAGGTGCCGCGCAAACTGGCAGGCTGCTCCAGGATCTGGATTCCTCATTATAATATCCCGCTATTGGCCGCGAGTCCGATCGTGGCAACCGTTCATGACGTCTTGCATATTGCCAGGCCCGAGATGTTTCCAGGTGTCGCGAGGCAGGCTTATGCCAGGATACTGCTTTTTGGGCTGGTGCGGCGGGCGTCACGGGTCGTGTGTGTGTCCCGGTTCACTGCTGATGAACTGGTGCGGCTGACCGGCTGCAAACGCTCAAAGATCGAGGTCGTGTACAATGGAGTGAGTCCGGACTGGTTTCACGCGACGCCACCAGTGGCCTTGCCGAGGGGATATTTCGTTTACGTCGGCAACGTGAAACCTCACAAAAATCTTCTGCGTTTGCTGAAGGCCTTCTCAATGGTCAAGGACCGGATTCCCGAGGACCTTGTGATTGTCGGTAAGAAGGACGGATTCATCACAGGTGACAACAGGGTGGAACCTTTTGCAGCGGAACTGGGAGATCGTGTTCGGTTTAGCGGGATGGTCTCGGATGAAGATCTCCGTTCCCTGGTTGCTGGCTCGCGGGGGATGGTGTTTCCCTCGCTTTACGAAGGATTTGGGCTTCCGCCGCTTGAGGCCATGGCTGCTGGTGTTCCGGTAGCCGTATCGCGGGCTGCCTCGCTTCCGGAGGTGTGCGGGGACGCAGTTTTGTATTTTGATCCTGTTCGCGAGGAGGAGATCGCCTCCAGCCTGATTTCGCTCTCCACGATGCCGGATGAGGCGAGGGCGGGGATAATCGCCAAGAGCCGTCAGCGCGCGGCGGAGTTCTCCTGGGATGTCGCAGTTGGCAGGATGCGTGACATCCTGATGAAATGATGCCCCGGCTGGCTCTTTGGTTGCTCGCGGGTCTTTTCGCTCTTCTTTGTCTAGGAGAATGGCAGACCCTTTTCCGAGGATCGGCCGGGATGCGGGTGATTGCTCCAGTGGAGGCAGATGCGGTCGATATCCTTTCGTCCCAACTGACGGGCCCGGCCGAGATAACTCTGGCGCCGGGTACCTTTCGACTGAAGGGAAGCGTAACGATCCCGGATACCGTTCATCGTATCTCCGGCAAAGGGGCGACAGTTGTTCTGGAGGAAGACGGGTGTGCGGCTTTTCTGATCAAAGACCGCTCAGCGTTGGCGCAACCTCTCATCATTGAGGATATCGAGTTTGCCGGTCCGCCCTCAAGCCGTGCGGTCGAGATCAGTGGATCGCATGGTGTTACGATACGGAACTGCCAGGTTGAGGGGATGTCGCTTGTCCTCACGGGGCAGGATCGACGCACGTCTTCGGGGCTCCATGTGATGGGGAACCGCTGCAATGGCGTGGGACATGAAAAGCGTCGGCGCGGGGGTATCGAACTGCGATATGTGCGCAACGCCGTTGTTTCCGGCAACCAGGTGGAGAACTATACTCACGGGATCATGTGGTGGGGAGGCGAGGCGAACTACAAGAAGAAGAGTTACGAGAAGGACGTCCGGGGTGCGTCAGACATTATCATCGAGGATAACGTCGTGCGCGATGTGAGTATGGGCGGCATCTGGGGCAGCCGGGGCGAGCGTATCTCGGTGGAGCGAAACGTCGTCGAGCGTTGCGGGGATGTCGGCATCGACTTTGAGGGATGTCGTGATGCCGTGGCTCGAGACAATATCGTGAGGGAATGCCGGTTTGGCGGGCTGGCCGTATTTTTCTCCGCTGAGAATGTGCGATTCTCCGGGAATGCCGTCTCGAGCACGCGCGCGGACTGGCCGGTGCTGCGGTTTTTTAATGTGAGCCAAAGGCCGGGAAATCTCCGAGGGCTCGTGGTGGATGGCAATTTCTTGCAGGGAATAGGATGTGTCACGAGCGCAGACGATGCCAATGGATGTACGGGGAACCTTCTTTTCAAGAAAAACCAGCTCGTCAACGTGCGCCTTGAGCTCGTTGCGAACAATGCCTCCGGCCCGGCGGTGCTGGACAATATGTTCATATTGACTCAACCTCTTCCTGAAGGAGAGGCATGGGTTTCCCTGCGTACCTTTGGCGATGGAGCGGTCGTTCGCCGCAATATATTCCAACGGGGAGAAAGCGATGGCCGGTTGACGGCGATCCGTATCGTAACGCCCCGGGGCGGCGAGGCGGTTATTTCGGACAATCTTTTTTCTGCTGCGGTCGGCGGCGTTGAGGTGGATCGCCGGGCAGCCCTCATCTTTAAGAATAACAAAGGAGGGGGCGAAGATCTCTCCCCGCCCCTGAGGATAGAAACCACAGCAAAATGAATCCGGCGCAAATGAATCGTGACGATATCGCATTGGCACACCACTGGCTTGTAGGCATGCGGGGAGGGGAGAAGGTCCTTGAGCAATTCTCCCTCCTTTTCCCGGGATCGACCATCTACACGCTGGTGGCGGATGTTTCGCGGCTTTCGGCCCAGATCGCGGCGCACCCGATCCGATCCTCGTGGCTGCAGCGCATTCCCGGAAGCGCCAGGCAATACAAGAAGATGCTCCCGCTGTTTCCCGCGGCGGTTTCGGCGCTCAGGGTCTCGGAAGGCCCCCGGCTGCTCCTGAGCAGCGACGCCAGCGTCATCAAGGGCATATATAGCCCTCCGGACATCCCGCATGTCTGCTACTGCCATTCGCCGCCGCGGTATCTCTGGGAGCTCCAGGGCGACTATATGAAGAGCGCCGAGACGGCGGGGATGATCGGGCGGCTCGCGTTTCGCTCGGTGATCCCGTACGTCCGGCGCTTCGATCAGCGCGCCGCCGGTCGCGTGACGGAATTCATCGCCAACTCGGCCTTCGTCCAAGAGCGCATCAAGCGCTGCTACCAGAGAGACTCGGTCGTCATTCATCCGCCGGTCGACATCGAGAGCTTTGACTGGCAGAGGGACCCGGAGGATTTTTACCTCATTGTCTCGCAACTCGTCCCCTACAAGCGCATCGACCTGGCGGTGGAGGCTTTTACCCGCATGGGCAGGCGTCTCGTCGTGATCGGCGAGGGCCCGGAGTTGGATAATCTCAGGAAGATCGCGGGCCCGAGCGTCCGCTTTCTCGGTTCGCAGCCATTTTCCGTGCTCAAGGAACACTATGAGCGATGCCGCGCCTTTGTCTTTCCTGGCATCGAGGATTTCGGCATTACTCCGCTGGAGGCCCAGGCAGCGGGCAAGCCGGTGATTGCATTGGGCAAGGGCGGTGCGCTTGAGACCGTGATCGATGGAAGTACGGGGCTCTTCTTTCCAGACCAGACCGTGGACAGTCTCTGTGAGGCGGTGCTTCGATCGGACGGGACATCATTCGATCCCCGGGTGATGCGCGCCCAGGCGGAACGCTTTTCCCCGACGGCGTTTCGTCAAAAGATCAGCGATTTTCTCGCCGCGAAGTTTCCCGATATCTTCCGGGCATAGCCAGATCGCGCAGCGATGGGATTCTCAATTCCTCGCGGGCGGATCAACAACCCGGCAAGCATCGCTTTGCGCTTATGAACGTTTCCCGATGCCTCGTCATCATCCTGGCCGCAGTCGTTCTCATGGGAGCGGTGGTGATTTCTCTCGTTCCCAATCCCCTGCCGCTGAAGCCCTCCTACACTCGCGCCCTGCCCGGCCCCGCAGCGAAATGGGTCCGAAAGAACTACGGGGCAATGAGGCATCTGCCCGGTTATCTGGTCGTCGCCCTATTCGTTCAGGCGGCTTTTGGGCGGAGACTCCGGTCCGTTGCGATGACCATGGCGGCCCTTCTGGTCATGGCGGGGTTCCTGGAGATCTTTCAACTCTGGATCCCGCACCGGCAATGCGATCTGCGGGATTTTCTCTGGGGGGCTCTGGGTATCCTGCTGGGATCGATCCCGGCGATATGGAGTCGTTTGCGGTGGCGTCGCCAAACTCCGGTTGCGCCGGAAAGCGCCGCCTGACGGACATGGAGGGAAACACTCAGGTGCGCTGGCTTCCGCGATAAAAGATCCGTCCCGCGTGGAGTCGAGGTTGGGTCGCCTTTGGCGGTGGAGGAGAATTTGGCGTGGTGATTCCCCCTAAAGATGTGGAAGCTCTGATCTCCCGCTGGACCGAATCGCCCGAAACTTTGAAGAAGTATTCTCAAAAGGATTTAATTTGGCCACAACAGTTTGATCGTGCAAAAATCCTGGATCAATTCCGGGCCGAAATTTCAATGCTTCTAGAATAGAGACAATTACTTATGGGAAAAATCGCACTTATCACAGGCATCACTGGCCAGGACGGATCGTATCTCACCGAGCAGCTGTTGGCGAAAGGCTACACGGTTCACGGTGTGCTGCGGCGGGCGAGTTCATTCAATACAGGGCGCATCGATCACTTGTTTTCCAATCCTGAGATCTACGGGAAGTCGCTGTTTTTGCACCACGGTGATCTCACGGACTCCAGCAACCTGAATCGCCTCCTTGAGAAAACCGCCCCGGACGAGATCTACAACCTCGGGGCGCAGAGCCATGTGAAGGTGTCGTTTGAAGTGCCGGAATACACGGCCGAGGTGGATGGCATTGGCACGTTGAGATTCCTGGACGCCATCAAGGAAGTCGGGCTGAAGGATAAAACGAGGTTTTATCAGGCGTCCACCAGCGAGCTTTACGGCCTCGTGCAAGAGGTGCCGCAGCGCGAGACGACCCCGTTTTACCCGCGTTCGCCCTATGCCGTGGCAAAACTTTATGGCTTCTGGATCATCGTCAATTACCGCGAGGCCTATGGCATCCACGCCTCCAACGGGATTCTTTTCAACCATGAATCTCCCCGCCGTGGTGAGACCTTCGTCACCCGCAAGATCACCCGCGCGGCCGGTCGCATCAAAGAAGGTCTGCAGGCGGACCTCGTGCTGGGCAATCTCGATGCGAAGCGCGATTGGGGCTACGCTCCCGACTACACGGATGCCATGTGGCGTATCCTCCAGCAGGATAAGCCGTCTGATTACGTTTGCGCGACCAATGAGACCCACACCGTCCGGGAGTTCATCCAGCTGGCATTTGCCGCCGTGGGCATCGAACTCGCCTTCAAGGGCGAGGGAGTCGAGGAAACGGGTGTCGATGTCAGCTCGGGACGCACGCTCGTCCGGGTGAGCCCCGATTACTTCCGTCCGACCGAGGTCGATCTGCTTATCGGTGACTACAGCAAGGCGAAAGCCGAGCTGAACTGGACGCCGTCGGTGACCTTCCACGAACTGGTCAGGATCATGGCTGAAGCCGACCTGAAACTTGCGAAGAGCGAGGCATCCCTCAAGGGGTAGAGAACGGGTTTTGCCGGAAGTTCTTCAGCCGAGACGCTGGCGATGAGCCTGTGCGACGTAGCGAGCTTCCATGAGCATGGCGGGCGGCCGGATGATCCCGGCACCCCGCCACACCTGAGTATTTCCAGCGGCTTGCCGGTACGTTTCTGTCGACGTAGCGAAAGGCGTCTGACATACGATTTGAGCAGAGCAGCCTCAGCCGTCTTGCGGTCTTTTGTCGATGCCTCCGTTTCGTGATATTCCCCGGTGGTTTCTCCTGGGCATACTGGTTTTTGCCCCATGGGCTTACGGCAGTACCCGGCCATGGACGCTGGATTTGCTGCGGTGGCTGCTGGTCGGGCTCGCGGCACTATTTGTCCTTTCGCTGGTTGTCGAGCGGCGTCGTCCCCGGATTGCGGGATGGGCGGCGGGGCTTGCTGCGGCGATCCTGGGTCTGGGGTGGTGGATGACCTTGAACGCTCGGGCGGTTTTTGATCCGGTCGGCCCGCAGTTCCACGATGTCGGGGCCTGGGTGGCATGGCTGCCGGGCACGATGGACCAAGGGAGGAGCCTCTCTTTCATGCTGCTGGCGACCGGCATGATGGGAGCCTTTGCTACCGCGGCCGATATGCTGACGGATGCCAAATGGCGCAATCGGCTATGGGTGACGGTGGCGTTGGTGGGGGTCAGCCTCATCTTTTTCGGCGTGATCCAACGCCTGAGCGGCGCGAGGGCTATTTTCTGGGTCTGGGGAGATCGTACGGGCCGGACCTTTTTTGCCACCTTCCGGTATCACGCGAATGCCGGGGCGTTTATCAACCTGGTTACGCCCTTTATCGTGGGCCGGGTGCTGCTCGCCTTTCGCCAGGAGGCCGGTCATGCTGGCAAGGTTTTCTGGTGCCTTGCGAGTTTCGTCGCCGTGGCGGCGGCGTTTCTGAATGTCTCGCGCGCAGCCATGGTGATCACCATGTTCCTGCTGGCGGTCTTTGCCGTCTGGTGGTTCTTTACCGAGAGGGAGCGCCGTGAGGTTCATCGGCCGCGGATGCGCTGGCTGGCCCCGACGGCGGTGATCCTGGCGATTTCCCTGCTGGCGTATGCTTTCGGGCTCGAGCGCTCGATCACACGCTGGATCGACTCTGCGGATAATCTGATAAACAATCTCCGCTACCAGGTGTACGACATCATCTGGGACCAGACCCTGCCTGCTGTCGGCTGGGGCGGCAGTGGTCCGGGCACGTTCGAGCTGGTTTTCCCTTTGTCGATCAAGGCTGCTCAAAATGAAGAGGTTGGTCGCTGGTACTGGATGGCAGCCCATGAAGATTATCTTCAGACCCTGGTCGAGTGGGGGGTGTTGGGCGGCATCTTGTGGGGAGCCTTGATCCTCGGAGGGATGACTCTTGGCTGCGTCAGACTGCTTCGGCCCCGGGCGCATCTCTCGTCGGAGACCCGCTACCTTCTTGTATCGGCATGCCTTGCCCTGTTGGGGGTCTGCTTGCATTCGCTCGTGGATTTTCCTCTGCAAATCGGCTCGTTGCAGCTTTATACCGCAGTGGCATGCGCCGTCGTGTGGATGGTCGGGCGGACGGGCTCAGATCAGAGGGTGAGGCGCCGCCGCCGGGTGCCTCCGGCAGAGGCGAACGAAACCTGATTCCCGGAGGGCATCACTGGAAGTTTCTGGGAGGTGATGGCCCGGAACGTGCTGCTGATTTGCTCCCTGAGGAGGGAAAATGGGGAATGGGAACGGAAATTTTATCAAAAGTCTCTTTGCGCTGCGGCTGGAAGCGGATAGACCGCTGCGCGATGCAATGGTTTCAAAAGGGATTTGCGGGTCTGGGGATTCTTGTCCTGGCGGGGTGCGTCTCGACGCAGCAGAAGGTTTCCCGGCAGGATCCGTTTGAAGCCCAGCTCCTGGGGCTGGAGCAGCAGGCGCTGAACAAGCGCATACCGCAGGTGCTGGCGGAGCAGGAGGCGCGGCTGGCGAGATTGCCGGACTATTATCTGCCGCAGCCGGACCTCCAGACATCGTCGGACGTCATCACTCCGGTGTCGCCGGAGGTATCGGCCTCGCGCCGTCAAGCCGGGCCGATCGGGCGGGTTTCCAACTGACTGCCTCACGCTTTTTGTTTTAAGATCGAGATATAAACGGCTGGACGTTTTTCTGTACAATGAGGTTTTGGGCATCAGGAAAGAAGGTTTTTTGCTCACTCGCTCTCCTGGTTCTGACCGGATGCGCGGCGACGGAGCCATCCGTCACTGCGAAGGCGGAGATGGGCGACGTGAAGCTGGCGCGAGGCTCGGTGGCGGTGGTCGCCGATGTCAGTATGGCGGACGCGGCTGAGGCTAGTGAACTGGTTTTGCAGGTTTCCCAGGCGCTGAAAACGGAGGGGTTTCCGGTGAAGTCCTCACCGGATGATGCCGATCTCGTGATTATTCCTTCCCTGGCGTATTCCTCTGCCGCAGTTGACGAGGCGGAAGGGCCCGCGTATTCCCGGGAAGGGTTTCAACCCGCCACCATGGGAAACCAGTCCGGCATGACCTACAATACGTTTTCTCTTTCCTCATTGGATGAGTACCGGGCTCCCTCTCGTCCCAGTGTACCGCAGAAATGCGGGCTCCGGGTGACTGCTGTGACCAGAAAGGATTGGTTCGACACGGAAAAGAGCCGCAATGTGGAGCGCGTGTGGCGGGTGATCGCGATCACATCGACGGACTCCCGCTCGCAGGACGAAATCGTAGCGTCACTGGTGCAGGCGGCCTCGGTAAAGTTTCGTGCCATACTTGCGATCGCCAGGGGAAATGCCCCGACCTCGCGATAGACTCCTCTCAGGGCTCGATGGCGAAGGGCTGCTCGCCCAGTCGGGAGGCAGGGGATACGTCGGCTGGCGGGTCCTGATTGCTGCCGATGAAGGAGCGTTTTTGGAAACCCTCCGGCGTTGACTCGAGGATGTCGATCCATCCATCGGGCCAGGTGCACTCGACCGTTTTTCCCTTCTGCTTCCAGGTGCCTTCGGTGCCTCCATTTACGGAACTGAAGGCGCGTCCGCTCGATTGGAGCGCGAGATATTGGTAACCCGAGTCGGGTTCCTTGTTCAGACGCCAGACGCCGACCACGTCCTCCGTATTCTGCGCCAGCCTTTTCGCAGGCTCGGTCGTCGCCGGAGGTTTATCCAGGGATGATCCTGGCGGATAACCGTGGTGGAGCACTCCGTCCGCGGTCTTTTCCAGAGAATCCGTCCATCCATCCTCGAGAAAGATAAGGATGCGGTTGTTTTCGGTTCGCCAAAACCCCAGTTCGCCGCGAGCCCCGTGTTTGCCCTTGGTCCAGTTTGTCACCGCCTGACCGTTGGGGAAGATGAGGATATCGAAGAGCTGGCCCTGCTCATCGATGGTCGTCCAGGCGCCGACGAATTCCGCTGCGTCGGGTTTGCCCTCGGGATTTTCGATCACAGCGAGGGGAGGAGGTGATGCGACCGGAGAGGCTGCCGGCGAAGCCTCTGGAGATGGAGATGCCGAGGGTACGGGTGATGGTGCTGCGGTGTCGGGAGCCTTCCTGGCCGGGCAGGCCGTGAGCGACAGGCAGGTGAGGAGGGCAAGGGAGGAACGCACGTCGGGGATGTTTTCGGGCCGGGGATAACTTGGCAACTTTTTTTGGCTTTGCCACCCGGAGGTGAGTTTGGACTTGTGAAACCGGGTGGTTTGGGGTGTCGATGGGGTTTGTGAGAAGGGTGTCGTCGCAGGAGGCAGCGGGGCATACGGATTACCGTGCGCTCGCGCAGCGGTTGGGGCCCGATCTGCTGCGCAAGCGAGTCACCGCCCAAGCCGACATCTGGGCCCGCAAGAGCCATCAGGGGCAGGGCATCTTTCGCATTGAGCGGCTGCTGCCGGTGAATGCCATTGTCCGATCTGTTCTCTGGCTTTTCTGTGCGGAGGAGCTCGGGCGGCGCAATTGCCTCGATGTTGAGTTGGTGGAGCGCGATGTGATATTGCCCGGATTGCCCGAGGTCTTTGACGGCTTCCGTCTTCTCCACCTGACCGATCTTCACTGCGATCTTCAGCCGGAGCTGATCGATGTGCTCATCGAGATGCTGGGCGAGTTGCAGTACGACGCGACGGTCCTCACGGGCGATTATCACAATCGCATCGGTGAGGACTATGATCTTTCGCTCGACCTGATGGCGCGGCTGTTGCGGAGCTTGCACGGCCCGAGGTACGGGTCGTTGGGAAATCACGATTTCATTGAAAAAGTGGCATTCCTGGAGGCTGCGGGCCTGCCGATCCTCCTGAACGAAGCGATGCCATTGGAGAGGGAGGGCCAGCGGATCTGGTTTTGCGGAATCGACGATCCGAATTTTTTCCGCACCCATGATCTTCGTAAAGCCAGGGAGGCGGTGCCCGCCGGGGAGACGGCCATCCTTCTCAGCCACAGCCCGGAGCCTTATCGTGAGGCCGCCGAGGCTGGGTATGCTCTGCTGCTGTGCGGGCATACCCACGGCGGCCAGATCTGCCTGCCGGGAGGCAAGGCGATCCTGCACAACTACTCGGGTCCGCGGCGTTTGGTCGCAGGGGGATGGACTCAGGGGAAAATGTCCGGGTATACTTCGCGGGGCACGGGGAGTTGCGGGGTGGCGGCACGGTATTTTTGCCGGCCGGAGATCACGATTCATACACTGCGCGCCCCGGGGAGCCTTTCCGATCAGCAATAATGCTCGACCGTGGCGGCGGGGTTGCAAATATTCGCTTTCGATGAAACCCCTCCTCCTCCCTGGCTTTGTCATCGCCGGATTGATGCTTGTTCCCATCGTGCGCGCCCAAGACGCCTCGCCGGTCAACGCGGACTCGATTTTGCGGGAACTCGACATGATCGAGCAGAGGCAGAAGCAGACCCTGGCTTCCGCGCGACAGATGGCGGTTTCCCAGCTGCGCTCGGCAGCGGTTTCCCCCTCGGCGGCGGCAGCGCTCTATGCGGATGCCGTGGAGGCAGTGGAGTTTGAAGGCAAGCCCAACAAAGGTGCGGCATACTCCGAATGGAAGGCGGGCATGGGCGATGCCCTGCGGTCAGCGGAGTTTCAGAATGTCATCCTCCTGCATCTGCGCTATCTCGTGATGTCGCTCGAGCGCGGGGGTTCGGACAAGCCGGAGATGTTCATCTCTCCCTCGCTCGCCTATGCCAACGATCTCATCCAGACGGATGACACTTTCCTGGATCTCAAGAAAAAGCAGGCCGACAAGCCGGCCGGCGACCGCGCACAGCGCGACCGGGAGATCGCGCAGAAGGCGATGAATGCGAAAAAGGATCTTCTCGACAAATCCATCGCCGACGGAGTTTTTACCCGCTGGCTGCGCCTCCAGCAGTGGCTGCCCAAGGGCGACACCTGGGAGCTTACCCCGGGCAATCTCGCGGGCATACTGGAGAAAAACGTCCGCAGCGTGATGCGCACGGTGAAGGATCCCGCGCTCATCCAGACGTGGGATCTGGAGATGAAGGTGCTGGCTGATCGCGCGACATCGGGCCGGCTCGATTTCCTCGCCGCCGATTTCAACACCATGGTGCGCCCGAAGATGATCTTCTCCCGAGCCAATGACATGATCCTGCTTGGCCAGAAGAACCGCGCGGCCAACGACATTTACATCCTGGTGAAGACTTATCCCCAGCACCCTGACTTCTCGAAGTGGGTCGCCAAGCTGCGGGAAATCCTCAAGCCGGCAGCTCCGGCGGAAGCCGCCGCTCCTCAGCAGCCTGCTACTCCGGGTACAAATCCTTGATCAGGTCGCCGTACATCTCGGTGATGACGTGGCGTTTTAGCTTGTAGGTGCCCGTCAGTTCCCGGCCGACCTCGAAGGGGCGCGTCACGAAACGGAAATCCGTGATGCGCTCAAAGTTCTTGAACCCCGTGGCTTTGCTGATGAGCCCGCGCAGCTCCTGATCCATCAGGTCGCGGGCCTCGCTGTCTTTCGCGATGTCCTCGAGGTTGGAGGCCTGGATGCCGGAGGAGCGGAAGCCGAGCAGGCTCGGGACGATGAGGGCGGCCAGCGCCTTCTGGTCCTGGCCGACGACCATGCAGTTGTCGATGAGCGGGGAATGGACGAGGCGGCACTCGATCGGCACCGGCTCAACGTTTTCTCCGCTGAGCAGGACGATGGTGTCCTTGGACCGGCCGAGGATTTTCAGGCAGTCGTTGAAGGTGATCATGCCGATGTCGCCGGTATTGAGCCATCCGTCGTGCAGTACGCTGGCGGTGCCTGCCGGGTTTTTGTAATAACCCTTCATCACCTGAGGCCCCTTCACATGGATCTCGCCGCGCAAGCCGCGTCCGTGGCCGTGCCGCGATTTGCCGGGATAAAGGATGTCGCCGGTGTTGAGATCGACGATGCGCACTTCCGTTTGCGGATAGAGCGGGCCGACCGTGCCGATGACCAGATTGTCCCAGGTGCGCACGGCGAGGACGGGCGAAGATTCGGTCAGTCCATAGCCTTCCAGCACGGGAATGCCGATGAAGTTGAAAAACTCGTCGACATGCGGCTGGAGCGCTCCGCCGCCGGAGATGGTGCCGCGAAATTCCGAGCAGCCCACCGCCTCGCGGATCTTGGAGAGGACCACCTTGTCGAGAATGCGGTGGGGCAGGTAATAAAGCAGCCAGTTGGCCGCGTGGCTGAGGCCGAGATGGAGATTCTCCTTCGCCGAACGACCCGTGAGGTCGAGCTGCTGGCCTCGGAAGAAGCGCTCGGCCCGCTTCACGGCGCAGGTGCTCGTCTGCGCCATGTGGAAGAGCCGCCGCTTGAAGGGGGCTCCCTCCTCCACGCGGTGCATGAGCTTTTGGTAGAGATTCTCCCAGAGTCTCGGTGCGGAGCACATGACGTTGGGGCGCACGGTCTTGAGATCCTCCGCGATGGAGCGGATCGACGTATAGTACGTGCAGGCGCCCATGCTGATGGCGACCATTTCAAAAACGCGCTCGTAGCTGTGCCAGATAGGGAGGATGGAGAGCGTGCGCTCGCCGGGCGTGAGGTCAAACGGCAGGTTGCGGACCTGCGACACCATGTTGAAATGGGTAAGCTGGACACCCTTGGGCGTGCCAGTCGTGCCTGAGGTGTAGATGATGGTGAAGAGATCATCAGGCTGGATGGCGGCGATGCGATCCTCGGCGCGGCGATCCCCGGCGGCGCGAAGCTCCGCACCGCGGGCCAGCAGGTCCTGCAATCTCAGGACGCCCTCGCGCGGCACGGCCTTGGGGTCCATGAGGATGATGGTCTCGAGCTGATTGAGCTGACCCTGGACGCGTCCGAGCTTTTCCAGCGTGGCGAGATTCTCGACGAAGGTGACCCGGATGTCTGCGTGGTCGAGGATGTAGGAGATCTCGCCCTCCGTGATGTCCGTGCCGCGCGGCACGTCGGCGCATCCGGCGAGCTGTACGCCCGCATCGCAGAGGATCCACTCCAGCCGGTTGTCCGCCAGGAGGCCGATGTGCTCCCTGGGCTGCACGCCGAGATCGATCAGCGCGGTGGCGAGGGCGAGCCCCTGCTCGTAGAGCGAGCGATAGCTGGTGGGCCGGTACTGGCCCTCGGCGTTTTTGGAGGCAAAGGCGGGGCGGTTTTCATACGCCGCGGCGGCGTTACGATACAACTCGGCCAAGGTGGAGACTTGGAGGCGTGCCATTAGGAAAAAATACGGGCCCCTTAGCGGCGGCGGTTGGGGGAACTTGGGGAATAGTCAGACTCGCGGAAAGTGATGCGAGCCTTGGTCAGGTCGTAGGGTGAGATCTCGAGGCTTACGCGGTCGCCGGGAACGATGCGGATGAAATTCTTGCGCATCTTGCCAGAGATGTGAGCGAGGACGACATGCCCGTTGGGAAGCTTCACCCGGAACATTGTTCCCGGTAGAACGTCCACCACAACCCCGTCTGCGTTGATCGAATCGTCTTTTGGCACAGGAGAGATGGCGGCCTTTTTAACCGATATCGGCTTCAAAATCAACCCATCGCACGAGTCCGGCGAGATTTTGTCGGCCTTCCTGGTGCCAGGACCAGGGAGGGAGCTGCATCCGGCCAAGCGGGCAGATGCGGGAAGGGGCGAGGGGTGAGACGAGCTCCGCCGCCTCGGGCGCCGCAGGCCAGATGCCGACGGCGCCGAGCCATCCGCGGACCGGGCCGAGCGCCTCCGCCGGGTTGCCCTCGGGCCAGGGTTTCACATAGACGACGCGGTTGAGGCAGGAACTGGCGAACCACGGATCGTCCTCGTAGATCACGGTCCAGTCGAGCGAGCCGCCGCTTTCATGGAGCTTCACGCGCGGATCGCTGGCGGAGCGGAACCGGTAGTTGGCTCGCACATTGTGGATCTCCGCCGCCTCGGCCACGCTGACGGGGAGGGGAGGCTCGGCTGCGGCAAAGTCGGCCATCGCGCGGGCCAGCTCCGCCGCGAAGGCGGCGGCATCGCCTCGCACATAGATATCATGCGGGGAAAGGCAGCCCTTTTGATTGAAAAGCGAGATGTCGCGCGCTGCGGCGTCGGCGGCTCCCGGGGCGGGTCTGGCGACGAGGCCGAAGCTGAAGAGATGCCCGTGCGGCTCGAAGCGTGCGCCGGGCCGCGCCTGCATGCGGAAGTGAGTGATGGTTTCATCCGAGCCGAAGACGATCCACGCCTCGGCCTCGCGCTGCCACTCGGCGGGCAGCGTGGTGGAAATCTTGACCCGCTCGCGGAGGGCGGCCGGGAGCAGGGAGAGGAACTCGCCGGCCTCGGGCAGGCCGTCGGAGGGAAGCTTCATGCGGTTCTCCGCGCCGACGAGCAGGCCGCGAATGAGGCTCTGGAGAGCGGCGTGCGGGGTGTTGCCGCTGACGATGTGCAGCAGAGGGGAGTGGCAATACGCGCGGGCGAAATACGCCCCGTACGGGCGGAACCCGTCGAGGATCTCGGGGTGGCCCAGCTCGAGGCGCACGACCTCGAGGAGGTCGTCGGCGGAGCAGGGGCCGAGGATCGGGAAATGCGCTGCGGCGCGGGCGAGGGCTTCGGCCCGGGAGGCTGTATTCATCGGCTCAAGAGGTCGTCGGCGGCGCGGGAGCAGCCGCGCGGCAGGGCGGCGGGATCGCGGCCCAGGAGGAGGAATCCGTCTTCATGGCGGATGGCGAGATCCCGGGTCTGGAGCACGCAGGATGAGTCGATATTCGCCAGGTCAAAGATAACGAGCAGGCCGGTGTCGCCGACGGCAGCCTCGCGGCCCGTGGAGGGGTCGATGACGAGCCCGCGCACCCATGAACCGCCGCGATGCGGGGCGCCGAGCCCGCGGGTATAGAATTGCGACGACAACTCGGTCATGCCGTATTCATTCCAGACATCCTCTGCGTCGAGACCGAGGTGTTTGGTGAAGAGGGCATAGAGGTCCTTCTTGGGCAGATCCCGCCGGGTGCCCTTATACCCGCCGGTCTCCATGGCGGCGGAGCCGGGCGGGAGGGTTAATGTTCGTTCCCCGAGATACTCAAAGAAATCGAGAAACCCGAGCGCTGTGCCGAAGAGCGTGACCGGCTCCTGCGTGCCGGCCAGGAAGTCGGCGAGGCGATCCCACTGAGCCCAGAAAAAGTCCTCCGGCTGCACGAGCCACCCGGCCATGGCGCTGAGCGACGAGTGGGGTGTCTCGGAGGGCGGCGGGACGAGGCCGATGACGCGATGGGAGGGAATGCCCGAGAGCCGCCATCCCGCCAGGGCGGCGGCGCGGTAGACATCGAGGGTGGCAAAGTGATGCTGCCCGTACCCTTCGCCCGTCGTCCCGCTGGTGCGAAAGGTGCGCACGGCGTCCGCCTCGGGGAACGTGGCGATGCGGCTCCAGCGGAAGGCGTCGAGCGGCAGCGGAGGGATCTCCCGCCAGACGGACGGCGCGGGAAACCCCTTGCAGTATTCGCTATAGGGGTGGCAGAGATCGCGTTGGCGGCGGTGGGCGGTCACGAGCAGATCGGCGAAATTTCCCTCGCCGTGCTCGATGTAGCGGATGACCTGATGATGGAGATTGGGTTCCAAGGCGGTGCGAAACGCGCAGTTTCTCACAAGTGGCAGTCCATCCGCAAGGGAGGGTCGAACTGTCGCTTCACGAAAATTTAAGTCGCCAGCGTCCGGAACGCGTGTAGGTTCCGGGCCTTATGCTACGAATCCCTTGGGGAAAAGTACGATGGGCAAACAGCCTGTTTCTCATCACGACTTTTGTCACAACCATCACAGCGGTGCCTCTTTACATTATGCGCCATGGTGTGGATGCTTTCCAGTTTTGGTTGTTCTTTTTCTTCTTCATCGCTACCGGCTTGAGCATCACGCTCGGCTACCATCGACTTTTTTCGCACCTGACTTTCCATGCTTCGTGGCCGGTCAAGGTCTTCACCCTGCTCTTCGGAGCGGCGGCGTTTGAGGGTTCCGCCCTCGGGTGGTCGGCGGATCACCGCCGCCACCACAAGTTCGTCGACCACGACGACGATCCGTACGATATTTCCAAGGGCTTCTTCCATGCCCACATCGGCTGGCTGCTCTTCCGCACCGGGCCGGATACGCCGCTTACCTGGGTGCGCGACCTGCAAAAGGACAAGCTCGCCTGGTGGCAGCACCAGTTTTACGTGCCGCTGGCGTTCGGGGTTGGCTTCGGCCTTCCGGCGCTCATCGGTTACCTCTGGGGCGGCCCTACGGCGGCTCTCGGGGCCTTCCTCATGGCAGGTGTGGCACGCGTCGTCTTTGTCCATCACATGACGTTCTGCATCAACTCGTTGTGCCACTGGATTGGCGACCGTCCGTACTCGACGAATTGCACGGCTCGCGACAGCTTCCTCATGGCCATCTTCACCTTTGGCGAGGGCTACCACAATTTTCACCACGAGTTTCAGTACGACTACCGCAATGGCGTGAAGCCGTGGCAGTTTGACCCCACCAAGTGGTCGATCTGGCTCCTGCACAAGCTCGGCCTCGTGCGCAATCTGCGCACCGTGCCGGAGGAGAAGATCCTCAAAGCTCAGATCGCTGAGCAGCAGCGCCGCATCGCGGCAGCCTTGGAGAGCCACCCGACCCCGCTCTCCGAGTCCCTGCAGACGATGCTGCACTCCGCCCAGCAGCAGATGCACGACGCGCTGGCCCACTGGGAGCAGCGCCTGGCCGAGTATCGCACCGCCAAGGAGCGTCGCCACGAGGTTTCCCGTCGTCAGCGCCGCCAGCTCAAGCGCGAGCTCGCGCAAGCCTCCTCCCAGCTCCGTGAGGCGCTGGGCGAGTGGATGAGCGCGCACCGCGTCATCTTCGGCGGCACGGCTGCGGCTTAGCGGGATATCGCCACGAGGCGATCGGGACAGCTTTGGCTTTGTTGTCTAGCAAGCGACCCTCGCAGGGCTTTCCGTTGGGGAGGCTCTCCGTCCGTTGCGAGGAATAGGCGAGGCAGTCCAGCGCGCCCCTGCGGCGCATCGAGGGATGCTCTCCCCGCGCGTTTTCGATGGAATCTCCCGCCGTCAGGAATTGGAGAATCGTTTGCGCGGAATGCGCCAGCCGCGACGGGCTGGGCAGCCATGGCTGGACTCGGGCTCGACGAAGATTCGAGCTCATATTCACAATGGTGCGGGATCGAAACTGGCCGTCATTCAACGGGCTCCGCGTGTTTCTCTTAAAAAATTCCCAAGAAATTCCAAAATAAGGCTTGCTTCCATTGTGTGTATCAATAGCTTCTTCCCTCCCGCACACAGACGGGGGAATGAGTAGAGCACCTCAGAGTGCTTTTTTTGTCCCCTGATGCCTTCCGAGGTTGTGCGGGCCTAACCAAACATGCAAACGCGCGTCCATATCGAAAAGATGATGTCCTGCTGGGCCGGACCGCGCGTGCATCGACGAAAACGAATTTCCTAACCACCTAACCAAGGGGACCGCCCTCAACTGTTCTTTATCAGATTATGTCAGCTCCTGCCGGTCAACGCATCCGCATCCGCCTCAAGGCGTTTGATTATCGAATCCTGGACGCCTCGGCGGCCGAAATCGTCGAGACAGCCAAGCGCACGGGCTCGAAGGTGACAGGCCCCATTCCGCTCCCGACCCGGATCGAGAAGTTCACTGTCAACCGCTCCCCCCACGTGGACAAAAAGTCCATGGATCAATTTGAGATCCGCACGCACAAGCGCCTGCTGGATATCGTCGAACCCACCGCCAAGACCGTGGACGAGCTGCGTAAGCTCAATCTCCCGGCCGGCGTTGATATCACCATCAAAATCTGATCGTCGCCATGAGCATCGGACTTTTAGGAAAAAAACTCGGGATGACCCGCGTCTATGACGACAAGGGCCGCATCACCACCGCCACCGTCATCGAAGCTGGTGGCAATCGCATTCTCCAGGTCAAGAGCACGGAGAAGGACGGCTACAATGCCATTCAGGTCGGCTTCGGCGACCAGAAGCCGCAACGCGTCAGCAAGGCGCAGACCGGCCACTTCGCCAAATCCTCCTCGACCGCGAAGAAGTTCATTCGCGAATTTCGCCTCGCTGAAGGTGAGACCGCTCCTGAGAGCGTGGATCTCGGCCTCGGCACCTTTGAGGTTGGACAATGGGTCGACGTCATCGGCCAGTCCAAGGGCAAAGGCTTCCAGGGCGTCGTCAAAAAGCACAATTTCGCCGGACAGCCCGCGAGTCACGGTTCCATGATGCATCGCCGTAACGGCGCCATCGGCAACCGCTCCACTCCCGGTCGTGTTTGGAAGAACATGGGCATGCCTGGTCACATGGGTGACGAGCGTGTCACGGTTCAGAACCTGCGAGTCCTGCAGGTCCGCGAGGAAGACGGTGTCATCCTCGTGAGCGGCGCGATTCCCGGAGCCAAGGGCACGAATGTCATCGTGCGCCCGGCCAAGAAAAAGAAAGCCCCAGCCAAGAGCTAAGCCATGAGCGCCACTGTATTTACTGCTGAAGAGGCCAAGAAGGCCAATATCGAGCTCATCACCGAAGAGGCAAAGGGCCGCCAGGCCGTCCACGATGTCGTGGTCGCCATGCGCGCCAACCGCCGCCGCGGTACTGCCAGCACCAAGACCAAGGCCGACGTCGCCCTGAGCGGCGCGAAGCCCTGGCGCCAGAAGGGAACCGGACGCGCCCGCGCCGGTTACAAGTCCTCCCCCGTGTGGGTGGGCGGTGGTGTTGCCTTCGGTCCGCATCCTCGCGACTACTCGAAGAAAACTCCCAAGAAGGTGAAGGTTCTTGCCTTCCGCAAGGCTCTCAGCGAGCGCATCCTCGCCGGCGACGTGCTGGTGACCGACGCTTTCGTTGTGGCCGAGCCGAAGACCAAAAAGTTCCTCGCCCTCGTGGCTGAAACCGCCAAGGACGCTCGCAAGACGCTCGTCATTGGCAACGGCTTCGACGAGAACACATTCCTCGCGGCCCGCAACGTCCGCACCGCCCAGCTGGTTCGCGCCCTGGACGTCAATACCGAGCAGCTCCTCGCGTTCGATAAGATCATCGTGACGAAGGAAGCTCTCACCACCATCTCCGAAAGGCTCGCGTAATGAACGAACCCTTTGACCATCTGCAAACGGTCCTCCTGACTGAGAAGGCGACCCTGCTTTCCGAAAAGGAGAACCAGTACGTGTTCCGCGTCGCTCCCCGGGCCAACAAACTCGAGATCAAGCGTGCGGTGGAAGTCCTCTTCAAAAAGACGGTTGTCAACGTCAATACCGCGAACTTCGCCGGTAAGAAGAAGCGCGAGCGCACTGCCAGCTTCGGCCGTCGTGCCAACTGGAAGAAGGCGATCGTAACCCTCAAGGAGGGCGAGAAGCTCGACCTCGTCTAAGGAGACACACAGCCATGGCACTCAAGACCTTTCGACCCCTTACGCCCGCGAGCCGCTTCAAGGCGCTCCCGGACTTCGCTGAGATCACCAAGGACACTCCGGAGAAATCTCTCCTGGAGCCCCTGAAGAAGTCCGGCGGACGCAACAACAACGGCCGCATGACCTCGCGTCATCGCGGCGGTGGCCACAAGCGCAAGTACCGCGTTATCGATTTCAAGCGCAAGAAGCGCGACATCATCGCTGATGTCATCGCGATCGAGTACGATCCCAACCGCTCCGCCCGCATCGCCCTCCTTCAGTACACGGATGGCGAAAAAGCCTACATCCTCGCTCCTGCCGGCCTCTCTGTCGGCGCCAAGGTGAGTGCAGGTGAGAAGGCAGAGCCGGCGATCGGCAATGCGCTCCCGCTCCGTGCGATCCCGCTCGGTACGGCCATTCACAATGTCGAGCTCACCCCCGGCCGCGGCGCCCAGATGATCCGCAGCGCCGGCGCTCAGGCCGTCCTCGCCAACCGCGAGGCAGGTTTCGCCCTCATCAAGCTGGCGTCCGGTGAGATCCGCAAGATCAACGATGACTGCTACGCCACGATCGGACAGGTCGGCAACACCGACCACATGAACGTGTCGAGCGGCAAGGCCGGTCGCTCCCGTTGGCTCGGCCGTCGTCCGCATGTCCGCGGTATGGTCATGAACCCCGTCGATCACCCCATGGGTGGCGGCCAGGGCAAGAGCAAGGGCGGTGGCGGACGCCACCATCCTGTCAGCCCCTGGGGCCAGCTGGCCAAGGGCTTCAAGACCCGTCGCAAGCACAAGAACTCCGACCGCTTCATCGTCCAGCGGCGCAAAGCAAAAGCTAAGTAACCATGGCACGTTCGCTCAAAAAAGGCCCCTACGTGGAGTGGAAGCTCCTCGATAAAATCGACCGGATGAATGACTCCGGCGCCAAGAAGCCGATCAAGACCTGGTCGCGCCGCAGCACGGTGACCCCCGACTTCGTGGGCCACACCTTCAACGTGCACAACGGCAAGACCTTCATCCCTGTGTTCGTCACCGAAAACATGGTCGGACACAAGTTGGGTGAGTTCTCCCCGACCCGAATCTTTAAGAAACACGGTTCTCACACCGCTAAAGTGACCAAGTAACAATGAGACTCGCTGCGATAGCGGCGGGACTTATCGCTCTCCTCCTGGCCGCAAGGTCGGAGGCACAGAGCAGCCGATCTTTGACAGACTCTGATAGTGGTATTCTCCTCGCGCAGGGGATCACGGTTACCGTGCCCATGAGCGATGAGAACAGCTCCAGTGATGATGGCGACGAAAGCCTGCAGGAAAAAATGATCCTGCTGCGATCGAGCGTCAAATCGCTGACGGACAGCCTGGCCATCGCAAATGCGGAGGCTGAGATGTTCAAGCGCCAGTCCGCCGACCTCGCCATGAAACTCGAGGCCCTGGGAATCCCGGGAGCCGAGAAGGATCAAGGCAAAGTCGAGCAGCGCCTGCTCTCCGCGGTGCGCGACCTCCGTCTGCTGAAACAGCAAAATGAGGCCGCCGTAAACCAGTTGGTGAGACTGACCGAAGCCGTACAGGTGCTTCTGAAAAGCACCGAACAAATCGACCCGCAGATCCGCATGACGGTGGAAACCGAACTGCGCAAAACCAACGAGGTGCTCGGCACCCCGGCGGCGGCGAAAGCCAACGCGGTCGAAGCCACCCTTAACGACGGGATGGTCCTGGATGTGAAAGAGGACCTTTCGCTCGTGGTCGCCAACATTGGCGAAAAGCAGGGGGTGAAAATCGGCATGCCCTTCCAGATCTGGAGGGACAACAAGGTCATCGGCGAGGTGCGCGTCATCGACGTGCGCGATCGCATCAGTGGAGCCATCATTCAGAGTCTCGCATCGGAAAAAGAGCCGATCAAAACCGGCGACCGCCTCAAGGTGGACGCCCGGCAGTAGACGGCGAAAAACCAAATAACAACGACAACAATGCAGGTTAAATCGATCTACCGCAATGCGCGGATCTCGGCCTTCAAGGCTCGCGAGGTCACGCGGGAAATTCAGGGTCTTCCGGCCACGGACGCCCTGGACTTGCTCCGCTTTGTGCCCAAGAAGGCAGCCGAGCTTATCTTCAAGACGCTCTCGAGCGCGATTGCGAACGCCGAGAACAATAACAACCTCAATGTTGCCAATCTGGTCGTCCAGGAAGCCGTTGTGGGCGAAGGACCGACCTTCAAGCGTTTCCAGCCGAAGGCCCGCGGCAGCGCAGGCCCGATCCGCAAGCGTACGAGCCACATCCGCATCGTCCTGACCGACGAGGTGGAGATCAAGCGCCGCGAAGACAAGGCCGCGAAAAAATCCAAGAAACCCGCCGCCAAGAAGACTGGCGCCAAGAAGACCACCGCCGCCGCAAAATCGGCTGCTACCGAGACCGTCGCTCCTGAGACGACGGCCACCGAAACCAAGGAATAACCATGGGACAGAAAGTCAATCCAATCGGCTTCCGCCTTCCGATCAGCCGCGACTGGTCGTCGCGCTGGTACGCCTCGCGCAAGGATTTTGCCGACTACCTCTTTGCGGACGGCAAGATCCGTGAGTTCCTCAAGAAGAAGCTCCGTCAAGCCGCCGTGGCCCGCATCGTCATCGAGCGCGCCTGGAACAGCCTGCGCGTGACCATCCACACGGCCCGCCCGGGTGTGGTCATCGGCCGCAAGGGCTCCGAGATCGAGAAGATGACCGAGGAGATTTCCCGCCTCGCCGGTGGCAAGCAGGTGAAGATCGACATCGTCGAGATCAAGGTTCCTGACATCGACGCCCAGCTCGTCGCGGAGAACGTCGCCTCGCAGCTCGAGCGCCGTATTTCCTTCCGCCGCGCCATGAAGCGCGCCGTGCAGCTCGCCATGGAACAAGGCGCGCTCGGCATCAAGATCCGCTGCTCCGGCCGCCTCGGCGGTGCGGAAATCGCCCGTACCGAATGGTACCGCGAAGGCAAGATCCCGCTTCACACGATGCGCCAGCCGATCGACTATGGCTTCACCGAAGCCAACACCATCGCCGGCAAGATCGGCATCAAGTGCTGGGTCTGCAAGAAACAGGAACGCCCAGAAGACAAGCAGCAGGACGGCCAGGCCGAGCAGCCGGCTCCCCGCCGCGAACGCGGACCCCGCGGACGTCGTCATAACAACGACGCTGCGCCCGCCGCCCCGGCTCCCGCTGAGAACGCACCCGCCAACGCTTAATTTTTAGGAGGATAGAGAGCCATGCCATTGATGCCCAAACGCGTGAAGTATCGCAAAACCCAGCGCGGAAGCCGCTCGGGGAACGCCTCACGCACGCTCAAGATCGACTTCGGCGAATTCGGGTTGCAAACCCTCGAGCGCGCCTGGATCACGAACACCCAGATCGAAGCCGCCCGTGTTGCCATGACCCGCAACATGAAGCGTAAAGGAAAGCTCTGGATCCGTATTTTCCCCGACAAGTCCGTCACCGCCCGCCCGCCGGAAACCCGAATGGGTAAAGGTAAGGGCCAGCCCGAGTACTGGGTGGCTGTTGTCCGTCCGGGCAACGTGCTGTTCGAACTCGACGGCGTGCCGGAATCCGTCGCCCGCGAGTCCCTGCGTCTCGCCGCCAACAAGCTGCCCGTGCGCACGCGCTTCGTCGCCCGCCACCACGCTGTCAAATAATCCTGAGCCATGAGCAAGATCGCTGATTTCAAGGAGCTCACCATCAAGGAGCTCGAAGCTCGCAAGAGCGAACTGCGCCACGAGGCGTTCAACCTGCGCATCCAGCAGCAGGGTGGCCAGCTCGAGAAACCCCATCTGCTTCGGAGCATCCGTCGCGATGCCGCCCGCATCGAGACCGTGCTGACCGAGAAGCGCAACGCGGCCAAATCCGCCAAGTAACCATGAGCGAAGAAGTTTCCAATACCACGACGACCGCCCCGGAGCGCGAGCGCAACCTGCGCAAGACCCGCGTGGGCGAAGTTGTCTCCAGCGCGATGGACAAGACCATCGTCGTCCGCACCATCACCCGTGTGCCGCACCCGAAGTTTGGCAAGATCACCAAGATGGTGAAGAAGTTCTACGTCCACGACGAGAAGAACGAAGCCAAGGTCGGTGATCGCGTGAGCATCGCGGAGACCCGCCCGCTCTCGCGCCTCAAGCGCTGGCGCCTCGTCGAAATCCTCAAACACTAACTTTCCGACTCCGCTATGATTCAGATTCGCTCCCGCCTCGACGTTGCCGATAACACCGGTGCCCGCATGGCTACGATGATCGGCGTGATCGGCAAGCCCACCCGCACGGCTCACGTCGGTGACATCATCACCGCCAACGTGAAGGAGGCCTCCTCTGGCGGCACCGTGAAAAAGGGGGACGTGGTCCGCGCGGTCATCGTGCGTTCCAAGCAGCCCGTTAAGCGCGAAGACGGTTCGTACCTTCGTTTTGACAACAACGCCATTGTCATCATCGACAAGGACTCGAACCCCCGCGGCACTCGCATCTTCGGCCCCGTGGCCCGCGAGCTCCGTGAGAAGAACTTCATGAAGATCATTTCCCTGGCGCCTGAAGTCCTATGAGCACTGTGAAAACCCATGTCCGTCGCGGCGACACCGTCCAGGTGATCTCCGGCAACCACCGTGGTTCGACCGGCAAGATTCTCCTGGTGAACCCGACCAAGTCGCAGGTCATCATCGAGGGCGTGCGCATGATCAAGAAGCATCAGCGCAAGACCCAGGACAACCCCAACGGCGCCATCATTGAACGCGAAGGCCCGATTCACATCTCGAATGTGAAAGTCGTCGAGCGCGCCACCACCGAGAAGAAGGCGAAGAAGAAAGCCGCCTAAATAAACCACCATGGCTACCCAACTCGATCCCGAGCTTTACACAGAATACAAGACGCGCGTCGTGCCCGCTTTGCGCGAGAAGCACGGTTACAAGAACATTCACCAGATCCCCAAGATCGAGAAGGTGGTGG
The DNA here is from genome assembly GCA_017305195.1 of Verrucomicrobiota bacterium. Lineage (GTDB taxonomy): Bacteria > Verrucomicrobiota > Verrucomicrobiia > Chthoniobacterales > Terrimicrobiaceae > Terrimicrobium. The sequence goes on from JAFKMU010000036.1 coordinate 61,162, forward strand.
TCAACAGTTCCGTGGGCGCAGGCGCCGACAGCAAAGAGGCGCTGGAAATCGCCAAGTCCGAAATCGCCCTCATCACCGGCCAGCGTCCGGTCGCCACGCTCTCCAAGAAGAGCATCGCGAACTTCAAGCTGCGCCAGGGACAGGCGATCGGAGCGAAGGTGACCCTTCGCGGCCGTACCATGTACGAGTTCCTCGAGCGTCTCATCAAGATGTCGCTCCCGCGCATTCGTGACTTCCGTGGTGTGTCGACCAAGGCCTTCGACGGCAATGGCAACTACACCCTGGGCGTCTCTGACCAGTCCATTTTCCCTGAAGTCGAACTCGACAAAATCAAACGCAACATCGGTTTTGACATCACCATCGTCACAACCGCGCGCACGAACGAGGAAGCCAAGTCGCTTCTGACGGAGCTGGGCATGCCCTTCTCCGACAAGAAGAAACCGGCTCCCGTGCGCAAAACCGAGGAGCAGCAAGAGGAAGCCGCGGCTGCCTAACTACTGCTACATATAAATGACCGATCCCATCGCAGATATGCTCACCCGCTTGCGCAACGCTTCCGGCGCCCGCAAGACGGAATTCCTGGTTCCTTACTCCAAGCTCAAGAGTGAGATCGCCCGTATCCTCCAGAAGGAAGGATATATCGAGGGCTTTGAACTCGAGACCCCGGAGAAGGGTCGGCCGCAGCTCCGCATTCGCAACAAGTTTGTTAACAAGACGGCCGCCATCGCCGGTCTGAAGCGCGTCAGCAAACCGGGTCTCCGCCGTTATGTCGGAGCCACGGAAGTGCCCCGCGTCCTCGGCGGCATGGGCATCGCCGTCCTCTCGACCTCGCGTGGAATCCTCACCGGTCAGGAAGCTCGCAAGCAAAACGTTGGCGGGGAGCTCCTCGCTTACATCTGGTAATCAGCCATGTCACGTATCGGCAAAAAACCCATTGAAGTGTCCGCCAAAGTCAAAGTGGCGGTCGGCAACGAAGGCGCCGTGACGGTGGAAGGTCCCAAGGGCAAGCTGTCCTGGACCCTTCCGAAGGCTGTCAGCGCCCGTCTTGAAGGCAATACCCTCACCGTTGATCGTTCGGATGAAACCCGCCAGTCGAAGGCCCTCCATGGCCTGAGCCGCGCGCTCCTCGCCAACATGATCCTCGGCGTCGAGCAGGGCTTCCGCAAGGATCTTGAGATCCAGGGCGTCGGCTTCAAGGCCGCCGTTCAAGGCGACAAGCTCAACCTGAGCCTCGGCAAATCCCATCCGATCCTCTTCAGCATTCCGAAGGAAGTGAAGATCACGGTCGCGGACAACACCAAGATCGCCATCGAAGGTATCGACAAACACATCGTCGGACAGACCGCTGCCGACATCCGCGCGTACTATCCGCCCGAGCCTTACAAGGGCAAGGGCATCCGTTTCGCCGGAGAACAAATCCGCCGCAAGGAAGGCAAAACCGTCCAGTAAGCCATGGCCGAAAAGCAAGCCAACAAACGTCAACTCCGTCACGTGCGCCTTCGCAAGAAGGTCGCCGGAACCACCGAGCGTCCGCGCCTGGCAGTTCACTTCTCGGAGCGTCACATCACCGCCCAGGTCATCGACGACACGATCGGCAAGACGGTCGCCTCCGTGCATACCACGGAGTCCGAGCTTCGCTCCGACAAGACGACCCGTGCGAACGTGGAAACCGCCGTCAAGGTGGGCAAACTCATCGCCGAACGCGTTTCTTCCAAGAGCGTGAAAAAGGTCGTATTCGACCGCGGCGGTTTCAAATACCACGGCAAGGTGAAGGCTCTGGCCGACGCCGCCCGTGAAGCAGGACTCGAATTCTAAACCACCATGGCTCCTCCAAGAAAACACAACAATCATCGCTCCAACGACAACGTCGACAAGGAGCCCAAGGAGACGACAGAGAAGGTGGTTTTCATCAATCGATGCGCCAAGGTCGTGAAGGGCGGACGCCGCTTCAGCTTCAGCGCGCTCATCGTTTCTGGAAACCACAAGGGCCGCGTGGGCATCGGCTTCGGCAAGGCCAATGAGGTCAGCGAAGCGATTCGCAAGGCGACCGAGTCGGCCAAGAAGCACATGCTCAACATCGCCGTGCATGAAAACACGATCCCGCATGAGGTGATCGGTGAGTTCGGCGGCGGTCGCGTGCTGCTCCGTCCCGCCTCGCCCGGTACCGGCATCATCGCTGGTGGCGCCGTGCGTGCGGTCATCGAGGCCGTGGGCATCCGCGACATCCTCGCGAAGTCGCTGGGCTCCAGCAATCCGTCCAACGTGTCCAAGGCCACCCTCGAGGCGCTCACCGCGCTTCGTCCGAAGGAAGCCATCTTCAAAATCCGCGGCAAGGAGTTCAAGCCCAAGGCTGCTCAACCCGTCGCTGCTTAATCCATGAGACTGCACGATCTTAAACCCAATCCTGGCGCCAAGCATCGCCGCAAGCGTCTTGGCATCGGCGAAAGCTCCGGCAAAGGTAAAACCTCGGGCAAGGGCCACAAGGGTCAGAAGGCCCGTTCCGGTGGCAGCATCCGCCCCGGTTTTGAAGGCGGCCAGATGCCCCTTTACCGTCAGCTGCCCAAGCGCGGCTTCAACAACACCGCCTTCAAGACGGTCTACGGTGTCGTCAACATCGACGACCTCGAGAAGCGCTTTGAAGACGGCGCCGCCATCAACGAGAAGCTCCTCCGCGGCTCGGGCCTTGTCAAAGGCACGTTCGACGGCGTGAAAGTCCTCGGCCGTGGCGAGACCACGAAGAAATTCCACCTCGAAGTGGACAGCATCAGCGCCTCTGCCAAAGAGAAGATCGAAAAGGCAGGCGGCTCGGTGACGTTGACTCGGAAGCCGGAAACGGCTAGCGGGAAGTAGTTTTTTCCCGCTAACCTGTCTCTCTTCCGATGATCTCTGCCTTCACCAACATCTTTAAGATTCCGGAACTTCGTCAGCGTGTTCTCTTCACGCTGGCGATGATCATCATCATTCGTGCTGGTTCCGCCATCACGACGCCCGGAGTGAATGCAGAGGTGCTGCGGCAATGGTTTGAGCACGCGGGGTCCAATCCCGCGGGCGGCATTGCGGCATTGTTCAACCTGTTCAGCGGCGGTTCCCTGGCGCATTGCGCCATCTTCTCGCTCGGCGTGATGCCGTACATCAGTGCGTCCATCATGCTGCAGCTCCTCACTGCGGTCATCCCGCAGCTGGGCAAGCTGTCCCGCGAGGACGGCGGTCGCCGCAAGATCATGCAGTACACGCGTTATGCGACGATCGTGCTCTGCGTGTTTCAGGGCTTTCTCCTGGCGAAATCGCTGGAGAATCCTCAGGCCAATCCCTTCCTGCCCGGCATCATCGATACGATGAATCGTCTGGGCATGGCGCTGGTTCCCGTGCCGGGTTGGCAGTTCCAGGTCATCACGATCCTTACCCTTACGGCGGGCACGATGTTCCTCATGTGGCTGGGCGACCAGATCACGGAGCGGGGCATCGGCAATGGCGTCTCGCTCATCATCACGGTGGGTATCCTGGCGCAGCTCCCGGCAGGTCTCGTGTTTGCCTGGCGTACCTTCGTGCCCACGGGTGCTGAGCAGCAGGCCAGTGTGAGTCCGATCGTGCTGGTACTCCTGTGCTTGTTCCTTGTCTTCGTTATCGCTTCGGTCATCGCGGTGACGCAGGCTCAGCGCAAGATCAGCATCCAGTACGCCAAGCGCGTGGTGGGTCGCAAGGTCTACGGCGGCCAGACGCAGTACATGCCGCTCAAGGTCAACTACGCGGGTGTGATGCCGATCATCTTCGCGCAGGCCATCCTGCTCTTCCCGTCGACCATCATCAACATGGCGTTCCCGCAGAATCCTACTGCGCAGTGGCTCGCCAACATGCTGGCCGTGGGATGGCTGCATTACGTGCTCTTCGGAGCGATGATTTTCTTCTTCAGCTATTTCTGGGTGGCTACTCAGTTCCAGCCGGTCCAGATCGCTGATGACCTCAAGAAATACGGTGGCTTCATCCCGGGCGTGCGTCCGGGCAAGCCGACAGCCGACTTCCTCGACTTCACGATGTCGCGGCTGACGTTTGCCGGAGCCATCTTCCTCACGATCATTGCGGTGTTGCCGCAGCTTCTCTCCCAGTGGCTGCGTGTGCCGTACATGACCGCTCAATTCTTCGGCGGCACAGGTGTACTGATTATCGTTGGCGTCGTGCTTGATACGATGCGCCAGATCGAAACGCACCTGCTGCAGCGCCATTACGATGGATTCCTGCGCAAAGGCAAGATCCGTGGGGCTCGCGATTCTCGCCCCCGCATGGGATCGGGCCAGGTGCTCGACGACAGCAAGCTCGTATTGATCTACGCTGCTATCGGAGTGCTCGTCATCGCTGGTATTACGGTTTCCATCGCCTTCCGACGGTAAGGCCATGAAAAATCGGATCGTCCTCCTCGGCCCGCCTGCCACAGGCAAGGGCACGCAAGCTGCACTCCTCTCGGCGACGTTTGGGATTCCCGCAGCTTCGACCGGAGCCATGCTCCGCGAGGAAAAGGCGCGCGGAAGCGCTGCTGGCATCGAGGCCGCCAAATGGACGGACCGAGGCATGCTCTTCCCGGACGATCTCGCCCTGCGCGTCGTGTGGCAGTGGATCGATGGGCGCGAGCGCTTCATCCTCGACGGATTTCCCCGCACCAAGGGCCAGGCGGAGACTTTCGACGCGGGCCTGAAAGAGCGCCGGATCGAGCTCGACGTTGTGTATTTCCTGGATCTTCCCGAGGACATCATCCGCGAGCGTATGTGCAGCCGCCTGACGTGCACAAAGTGCAGTGCGGTGTACAACGAGACTTTTCACAAGGTGACAGCCGTGACGCCATGCCCGGCCTGCGGTTCTCCGCTGGCCCGCCGCGCCGACGACACCCACGAGGCCCTCGACAGCCGCATGGCTCAGTACCGCGAGCACACGCTCCCGGTCGTGGAGCATTACCGCACCGTCGGCCTGCTCAAGACGATCGACGCCCGCCCGGGCCGCGATGCCATTTTCCAGACGCTTTACCGGGATATTTCCGGAGCCGAACTCCCCGCCAACTCGCAAGAGGTGCGCGCCGCCCTGGAGGCACTCGCATGATCCCGATCAAGCGCGGACCCGAGATCCAGAAGATGCGCAAAGCCGGTGAGACGGCTGCGAACATCCTCAACCGACTGGCTGACCTCATCGCCCCTGGCGTGACCACCGGCGAGATCGACCACGCCGCCTCCCAGTATATGGCCGAGGCGGGAGTGAAAAGCGCCTTTCACGGATACAAGAAATTTCCGGGCTACATCTGCATCAGCCTCAACGAAGAGGTGGTGCATGGCATCGGCGGCCCCCGCAAGATCCAGTACGGCGATATCGTAAAGCTCGACGTCGGCGTCGTGCAGGATGGATGGATGGGTGATACGGCCGCGAGCATTCCCGTCGGCATCATTGATCCTGCAACCGAGCAGCTTCTGACCGTCTCGGAACAGTCGCTCAATATTGCCGTGTCCCTGGCTCGTGCCGGAACGCACCTCGGCGACGTGTGCGCCTCGGTGGACGAGCATATTTCCAAATACGGCTACACTGTGGTGCGTGAGTTCGTCGGCCATGGCGTCGGCCGCAGCCTGCACGAGGAACCGCAGATCCCGAACTTTGGCCGACGCGGTACGGGACCCATCCTGCGCGCTGGCATGACACTGGCCATCGAGCCCATGGTCAACATGGGAACGGCCCGCGTAAAACTCCTTTCCGACAAGTGGACAGTGGTGACCCAGGATGGTCGTCCATCTGCCCATTTTGAACACACCGTACTCGTCACCGACGGCGATCCCGAAGTCTTGACATGGCCAAGAAAGACGCTATTGAAGTAGAAGGGAAGGTCGTCGAGTTGCTGCCCAATACCATGTTCCGAGTCGAACTGTCGAATGGGCACCGCGTACTTGCACACATTTCCGGAAAGATGCGGCTGCACTTCATTCGCATTCTTCCTGGTGACAGAGTCATGGTGGAGATGTCCCCATACGATCTCACCAAAGGCCGCATAACATTCCGGCATAAAGATACGCCCAAACCACAAACTGCAAAATGAAAGTTCGAGCCTCCGTTAAACGTCAGTGTGAAAGCTGCAAGATCGTGCGCCGTAAGAATGTCGTGCGCGTGATCTGCAAGAATCCGCGCCACAAGCAGAAGCAGGGCTAATTACCTGACCTGAAGTACAACTCTTAACCGACCTAATAGTATGCCCCGCCTTCTTGGAGTAGAAATTCCCGGTGACAAACGCATCGAGGCCTCGCTGCCGTACATCTACGGCATCGGCCCGAGCAACACGAAGCGTGTGTTGGAGACTGCCAACATCGATCCCAACACCCGCGCCAAAGACCTTTCGCCTGAACAACTCAATGCGATCATCCACGCGATCAACTCGCTGAAGATCGTGATCGAAGGCGATCTCCGCCGCGAGGTGCAGAGCAATCTGAAGCGCCTCCAGGCCATTAACTGCTACCGCGGCATCCGCCACCGGCGTGGATTGCCTGTCCGCGGACAGCGCACGTCCACCAACGCCCGCACCCGCAAGGGCCCGCGTCGGACCGTTGGCGTGCAGCGCAACCCGAACGCCAAAGCCGGCAAAGTGTAATTGATTGAATCATGGCTGACGAATTGAACCCTACGCCTGCGGCTCCTGAAGGAGACGCAAAGCCCGCCGCCGAGAAGAAGCCGAAGGCGGCCCCCAAGAAAAAAGAAGCTCCCGCCACGGAAGCCGCCGCGCCTGTTGAGGCCGCCGCTCCCGTAGAGTCTGCTGCTCCTGCTGAAGTCGCCGCGCCCGTCGCTGGTGCCGAAGCTCCTGCCGCCGCCGCTGCTGCGGCTCCGAAGGAAGCCAAGCCCAAGGCTGCCAAGAAGGCTAAGAAAGAGGAGAAAAAGGAAGCCGCCGCTCCGGTCAGCGTGAGCCTCTCCCTCGACGACGCGATCGAACCGATCAAGGTCGTCAAGGCCAAGGGTAGCAAGAACGTCACCCAGGGCGTCGCCCACGTGCAGGCCAGCTTTAACAACACGATCATCAGCATCACGGATCTCCGCGGTGGCGTGATCGGTTGGTCGAGCGCTGGCAAGTGTGGCTTCAAAGGCTCCCGCAAGAGCACGGCCTACGCCGCCCAGATGGTTGCCCAGGACGCCTGCAAGCAGGCCATGGGACACGGCCTCAAGGAAGTGGAAGTCCGCGTCAAAGGCCCCGGCGCCGGTCGCGAATCCGCCGTCCGCGCCATGCAGGCCATCGGCCTCGAGATCACCGTCATCCGTGACGTGACCCCGGTGCCTCACAACGGTTGCCGCCCGCCGAAACAGCGCCGCGTCTGATCAGATTTTAGGAAAGGAAAGTTATGGCTCGTTATACAGGACCCAAGACCAAGGTCAGCCGCCGCTACGGCACGCTCATCCACGGTTCTCCGAAAGCATTTGAACGCAAGAGCTACCCGCCGGGACAGCACGGCCCCAAGGGCTCCCGTCGCAAGCTCTCCGACTACGCACTCGCCCTCGCCGAAAAGCAGAAGCTCCGCTTCCAGTATGGCGTGCTCGAGCGTCAGTTCCGCCGCTACTTCGCGCTCGCTTCCAGCAAACGTGGCGTCACCGGTGAGATCCTGCTCCAGCTCCTCGAGACCCGTCTCGACAACGTGGTGCAGAAGCTCGGCTTCGCCAAGACGCTCCGCGCCGCACGCCAGATGGTTTCCCACGGTCACGTCACGGTGAACGGTCGCAAGACCAACGCCTCGTCGATGAACGTAAAGCCCGGCGACAAGGTGGCTGTGAAGGTGACCGAGCGTTCCAAGCGCCTCGCCACCAAGGCCATCGACCAGACATCCGCTCAAGCGACCCCGGACTGGCTCCAGGTCGACAAGGACGCTCTCATCGGCACCGTCGTTCGCATCCCGACCCGCGACGACATCAATCCGATCGTCAACGAGCAGCTCGTTGTCGAACTTTACTCCCGCTAGTCTCTAGCGGAGTCAAAGTCCTCTCCTTTGAAAAAGCCCGCTGGCAACAGCGGGCTTTTTTGCGTCTTGAGGGCTCCAGGGGTTTACCGGATTCGAGAAAGCTTCTCCCTTATCCACGCGGGATTTCTTCGGAGATCGAGAATCGCGATGACTTCCAGCCACGAGGATCTGGAGCGATAGAAGATGCTGAAGGGAAACACGTTGCATAGCAAGCGGTGAATATCGCCGTGAATGACCGGATTGATGGGACCGTTGCGGGACAGGCATTCGATGTCCTCGGAAATGCGCTTCCTGAAGTATTTTCCGAGCCCGGGAGAGAGTTGATCGTAGAATCGAGAGGCTTCCCGGATGTCATCGAAGGCATCCTGGGAAATCCGAACGCGTATCATTCTGCCGCGAGCTGATTGCGGACTTCTGCCCAATCCAGAAGTTTGCTTTCTCCCGTGTCGATGCGGGCGGCCCTTGCCTCCAGCAATTTTGCCAGTTCCGGAGAAACCGCGTCGAATTCAAAATGCGGGTGCAAATCCTCCCAGAGAGCTTCCATGATCTGAAGCTTCTCCTCCAAGGGAAGCGCGCGAATTTCCGCTACCGACATGGCGTCACGATACGCGGTCGAGTGGAATCATTCAACGAATTGGTGCCGAAGATGGGAAGTGGATGCGCTGGAGGGAATTTTCCGGGAAGGGAGCTTGATATCGCGAAATATCCCGATAAAGTCGGGCGACACTATGGCAAAGACCGACGAAGCCTCCTCTCCGACAGACGATAAAGCCGCTGCGCTGCGCAACAAAAACCTGGAGCTTGCTATCCAGCAGATTGAAAAGGATTACGGCAGCGAGGCGATCCGCCGCCTCGGGGATGCCAGCACATCCCCAGTGGATGTGATCCCCACCGGAAACATTCTCATCGACCGCGCTCTCGGCGTGGGCGGCTTTCCCCGTGGCCGTATCGTGGAAATCTACGGGCCGGAAAGCTCCGGCAAGACGACGCTCACTCTCACAGCCATCGCCCAGGCGCAGAAGCGCGGCGGTCTGGCCGGCTTCATCGACGTGGAGCACGCGCTCGATCCGTCCTACGCCCGCAAGCTGGGGGTGAATCTCGATGATCTCCTCGTTTCCCAGCCGAGCTCGGGTGAAGAGGCCCTACGCATCTGTGAAACGCTGGTGCGTTCCAACGCGCTCGACGTCATCGTCCTCGACTCCGTCGCCGCGCTGGTGACGAAGTCCGAGCTGGAAGGTGAGATCGGCGACGCGGTGGTCGGAGCCCAGGCGCGCCTGATGAGCAATGCCCTGCGCAAGCTCACCGCCTTCATCTCCAAGGCCCAGACCGTCTGCGTTTTCACGAACCAGATCCGCGAAAAAATCGGCGTGATGTTTGGCAACCCGGAGACCACCCCGGGCGGCAAGGCGCTCAAGTTCTACTCCAGCGTCCGCATCGACATCCGCCGCATCGGCGCGATCAAGACCAGCGACGGCACCGTGACGGGCAACCGCACGAAGGTGAAGGTGGTGAAGAACAAGGTGGCTCCGCCCTTTGCCGAGGCCGAGTTTGACATCATGTACAACGAGGGCATCTCGAGCACAGGCTCGCTCCTCGACCTGGCCATTGAGAAAAACGTCCTCGAGAAGCGAGGCTCCTGGCTCAGCTACAAGGGCACGCAGCTCGCGCAGGGACGCGACGCCGCCAAGGAGGCGCTGAAGAGCGACCCCGAGCTTTACGCCAAAATCGAGGCCGAGGTGCGCGAAGCGCTGGACAAAGACAAGAAGTAAGCTTCCTTACATCGTCGTGGGGCACGGGCGGCCAGGTGGTCACACCCGTGCAGTCGCGCATTGATCTTTTCCGGCAAAATCCCTATTTCGATTACCACAATGAAAAAGCTGTTAACCGTAGCTGCTGCACTGGCGCTCGTGCTGAGCTTCGACTCCTGCAAAAAGAAGGAAAACAATCAATTCGCCGGTGTTGATGGCGACTACGTGACGGGCACCCCGCTGCCGGACCGCATCGAGGGCTCGAACTTCTTCGGCGGCAACGTCCAGCGCGGCCAGTTCGCTCCGGTTTACTTCGGCTACGACAGCTTTTCGGTTTCCGACTCCGAGCTGATCAAGCTCGAGAAGGTGGCGACCGCGATGAAGAGCATCAACAAGACGCTCATCATCGCCGGTTTCACCGACGAGCGCGGCACGGAGGAGTACAACCGCGGACTCGGCGAGAAGCGCGCCGGAGCCGTTCGCGATGCGCTCATCTCGATGGGCGTGAGCGGATCGAAGATCCAGACCGTCAGCTTCGGTGAAGAAATGCCGGCCGATCCCGGCAGTGGCGAGTCCGCCTGGGCTCTTAATCGTCGCGCCGAGTTCGGCGTCGTCAAGTAAGGCGCGCCGTGGGCGTGCCCCTTCTTGACCTTCCGCGTCAGCACGAGCGGGTCCGTACCGCCGTCGCTGACGGAGTCGCTGCAGTCTTTGCCTCGCAGCAGTTCATCCTCGGCAAGACGGTCGAGGATTTCGAAAAGAGTTTCGCCGAGCTGATCGGCGTGCCGCATGCCGTGGGCATGTCGTCCGGCACGGATGCCCAGCTCGCCATCCTGATGGCGATGGGCATCGGCGAGGGCGACGCGGTCATCACGACCCCGTATACCTTCTTTGCCACGGCGGGCTGTATTCATCGCGTGGGCGCGGAGACGGTGTTCATCGACATCGACCCCTCCACCTATCTCATCGACCTCACACTCCTTGAGCAGTATCTGGAGTCCCGCCAGCGGGACGACGAGGGGTTTCTGCTCACAGACAAGGGCGCGCGGATCAAGGCGATCATCCCGGTGCATCTCTTCGGCGTCTGTGTGGCGGCGGATGTGTTGCAAAACCTGAGCGCAAAATACTCGGTGCCGATCATCGAAGACGCGGCGCAGGCCGTGGGCGCGGAGTTTCGCTCCTGGACCACGGGTGAGATGTCGCGAGCGGGCGCCATCGGTGATTCCGCCTACTTCAGCTTTTTCCCGACGAAGAACCTCGGCGCGGCCGGGGATGCGGGCATCAGCGTCTGCAAGGACGCCGATTTCGCCAACAAGCTCCGCCTCGTGCGCAATCACGGGATGGAGCAGCGGTACTACCATCGCATGGTGGGAGGCAACTTCCGCCTGGACGCGCTCCAAGCCGCTGTGCTGCTGGCCAAGATGCCTCTCGTCCATGAATGGAACTCCGAGCGGCGCGGCAACGCGACCGACTATCGCGATGGCTTCACGGCTGCCGGGTTGCTCGACTTTGTCACCCTACCCGCCGAGCCATGGTATGGCCGCGCGGTGGAGAATCATCACATCTATCACCAGTACGTCCTGCGCGCTCATCGCCGCGACGAACTGATGGCCCATCTCCAGGCGCACAAGATCGGCTGCGCGGTGTATTACCCCGTCCCGCTCCATCGTCAGGAGTGCTTTGCCTACCTCGGCTACGAGGAAGGCAGCCTGCCTCATGCCGAGGCGGCGGCGCGCGAGACGATCGCCCTGCCGATTTTCGCGGAGCTTCGCTCCGAGGAGATCAAGGAAGTGGTCGATACGATCGCGAAGTTCTACAAAGGGTAGAGAGGCATCGCTCCTTCGTAGGGTCGGCGTCCCGCCGACCCGCTCGGAGGAAAAACTCAACCCGGAGAGGGAACGGTTTTCGATATCGACAGCCGCACTTGCAAGGCCGGCGGGACGCAGCCCCTACGGACTTACGCCGGGAAATGCCGTAGGGCAGTCACGCCGTCCCAGCGGTGGGATTGGCGGATGGCGGCGGTGATGTAGTCCTTCGCGGTGGCGACTGCTTGGGAAAGTGATAGGCCCTTGGCCAGATTGGCGGCGATCGCGGAGGAGTACGTACAACCTGTGCCGTGGGTTTCCACGTTGGGTACGAAGGGTGCGGCGAATTCCTCGAATCCGTTCTCCGTGGCGAGGAAATCGATGGCAGTGCGCCCGCGCAGGTGGCCGCCTTTGAGCAGGAAGGCGGTGCCATAGCGGTCGACGAGCGCACGACCTGCTTCCTTCATTTTCTCCAGCGAATTGGTCTCGCGTCCGGAAAGCATGGCGAGTTCGTCGAGATTGGGGGTGACCAGGGTGGCGCGACCGAGGAGGAGGGATTCGTAGGCGAGGATGGCCGATTTTTTCAACAGAGGGTCTCCACTGGTGGCGACCATGACGGGATCGACGACGACGGGACCTTTGTAGAGATCGAGATTCTCCGCGACCTCCTCGATGATGGCAGTCGAGTAGAGCATCCCTGTCTTGACTGCGCCAACCGGAAACGCCTCCAGGCTCAGGGCGATCTGCTCGCCGACGATCTCGGGTTTGACCGGCTGGATGGCTGTGACTTTGCCCGGGATCTCCGCCACCACGCAGGTGATCGTGGTGAGGCCGTAGACGCCGAAGTGGGAGAACGACTTGAGATCGGCCTGAATGCCGGCTCCGGCACTGTTGTCGGAACCGGCGATGGTCAGGGCGACCGGCGTGGCGCGCTTAGCGTTCTTCGCCACGGTTGCCGGTCAGGATGAGGACGTAATACAGAAGCTGGCCGAGCACGGCGACGAATGCGGCGACATAGGTGAGCGCGGCGGCATCGAGCACCTTGTTGACTCCTCCGGCTTCCGTGCCGGGGCTGATCATGCCCATCTGCTGGAGGATCACCTTGGCCCGGCGGGAGGCGTCAAACTCCACCGGCAGCGTGATGAGCTGGAAGAGCGCGAGCACCGCGTAACAGACCGCAGCGATCATGATGACCTTCATGCCGAGGGCAGGGACAAACAGACCGGCCAGGATGATGACCGGCAGGATGTTTGAAACCACCATGGTCAGCGGCACGATCGCCATGCGCCAATGCAGTGGTGCATAACGTTTCGCGTCCTGGATGGCGTGACCGCACTCGTGGGCGGCGATGCCGAGGGCGGCGACCGACGGGGTATTGTACACGTCCGTGGACAGGCAAAGGCGCTTGTGCGTCGGGTCGTAGTGATCACCGAGCATGTCGTTGATCTCGAGGACTTCGACATCGTTGATGTTGGCTGCGCGCAGGATTTCGCGCGCCGCCTGGGCGCCGGTGACGCCCGACGACGCGGCTACCTGGCTCCAACGATTGAATGCGCCTTTGACCCGCATCTGAGCCCAGAGGCCAAGCAGGATCGGTACACCAATAAGTAGAATCCAAAGCATGATCATAGCGGTCGGAAAGTTATCTCGGTTCTTCAGACAATCAACCGAAACTGGATGTTCATCAAATCCGGCGCTCCCTGGCGGCCGGATCGGGGTGTTTCGCTCGGTGAAGCCTTCGGTTCAGTAACCTGCTACGCGAGCTCGAACGGCTTCGGATATCTCGTCAGGAGCTTGCAGCCGGTGTCCGTGACGACGACCACATCCTCGTGGCGGACACCGCCGACGCCGGGCCAGTAGATGCCGGGTTCCACGGTGAAGACCTGTCCGGGCTGGAAGGTGGCGGCAGCGAAGCGGGGCTCCTCGTGAATCTCCAGCCCGAGGCCATGCCCGGTGCCGTGGAAGAACCCATGCCAGCGTCCATCACGAATCTCGGTCGGGTACCCTTGCTCGGCGAAGTACGCCTTGATGCCGTTGTGAATCTCGATGCCGGCGACGCCAGGGCGAATGGCCTTGAGTGCGAACTTCTGGGCGGCGAGGCAAGTCTCCCAAATCCTGAGCTGGGCATCACTGGCCCGGCCGCGCAGGACGGTGCGGGTGATGTCGCCGTAGTATCCAGACCCGGCGGCACGCGGGAAAATGTCGAGGATGATGAGCTGATGGGCAAGCATCGGGCCGTGTCCCCGCTCGTGCGGGTCGCATGCGGCATCGCCACAGGCCACGATGGTGTCGCCTCGCGCCTCGCCTCCGGCGCGAACCACGGCAATTTCCATCTCGGTGCGGAGGATTTCCGAGGTCAGAGTTTTTCCACCCCAGAGGAGCTTGTGGTCCTTACGAATCTCGGAAGCCCTGAGGATTTCCTCGGCGCGGGCGAGACCGGCTTCCGCGATGCGGTTGGCTGCCGTGAGGGCTTTGATTTCGTCGGGCGTCTTGAAGACGCGCTCCGGCCAGAGCGTCGACAGGGCGGGAGTGGTCTTTACACCTTCCTTCTGGAGATTGGTGGCGATGAGGTGGGGAAAGTCGGCGGGCACCTCAACGCGGGTGATGCGCCGGGACTTGAGGAAACGTGCAACGACCTGTGCGATGGAAGGGCGGGCCTTCTTTTTGCCCTGTATCTCCCTTTCCAGCGCGGAGTAGGAAAGCACCTCGTCGACCTGGGCATCGCGGCGGCCGCGGTCGATCTCGAGGTCGCTCAGGAGGAGCGTTTTATTGCCCTCGACCTCCAACAGAACAAAGGCGTCGGGCGCGCGGAACCGGGTGGCGTACAGGATGTCGGCGTTCGATTCGCTGGCGGCGATGATCAATTTTGCGCGTTTCACGATGGAGGAATTGTGCTCAAGGTACCACGCGTGATCAAGAACCTCCACCGATGGACCCGCCTCAGCTCGCAGAAGTGGGAAGATGCCTGGACGGAACGCCTGCGGTTCCTCGATCCCGAGCGGGTCGTGATGCTGACGTGGCCCAATTCGCGTGCGCTGAAGATCGAGGTCTACTGTGATGAGGCGACATCGAAGCGGCTGATAAAGAGTTTCGGTGGACGTGCGATCAAGGTGGCCCCCGAGGCCTTCACCGGCACACCCTCCGCGCCGCGCGCGCCGCTGGCTATCCGGGGCAAGCTCAAGGTGTACTCCGACGAGCCGTCATGGCGGGAGTGGAAGGATTCGGGGCGCAAGCCGCCGGGCATCCTGATTCCGGCCGGGATGGCCTTTGGCACGGGCGAGCATGCGACGACGGCGACCTGTCTGCGCTTCCTGGCGGATGTGGCGGCGGAGTTGCCGAGAGATTTTGCGGCACTCGATCTGGGCGCGGGAAGTGGAATTCTCGCCGTGGCCGCCGAGGCGCTGGGCGCGGGAGCAGTCAGTGCGATCGACTATGATCCGGCGGCGGTACGCATCACGCGCCAGAATGCAAAGAGCAATGGCTGCCGCCGCGTGAAATCAGCTCAGGGCGACGCGTTGGAATTCAACGAGCGAGGTCAGTACGACCTTGTGATGGCCAATCTTTTCAGCGAAGTCCTCATCTCCGTCGCGCCCCGCATCGTGCGGGCGCTGAAGCGCAAAGGCGTGCTGATTTTCTCCGGTGTGCTGCGCAAGCAGGCGGAGGAAGTCGTGGCGGCTTTCGAGGCGAGGGGACTTTCCAAGCCCCGCATCGTCACCCGGGGAAAGTGGTGCGCGGGAATTTGCTTCAAGGGACAAAAGTAAGTTTCGTCCCGGTCGGATCAACATTCGTCATCAGGACGCAAAAAAAGCCGGAGTCCGCTGAACTCCGGCTTTTTGCGTGATTGAATGCCGAGCGAGCTTAGCTCTGCGGAGCAGGGGCGGCGGTCGGGTCGTACTTGAAGGTCCAGCGGGTCTCGATTTTCCGACCATCGGCGGTGGCCGAGATGATGACGGTGACTTCGCTGGAGCGGATCTTTTGCTGCATCTTGTACGAGACGGTCTTGGTGGCCGGATCGTAGGTAGCCGGGACCGCGCCGAGACCGCTGACGCGCATGACGACGGATTTCGGGTCGATCTTGCCCAGTGAAGCGAGGTTGGCTTTGATCTCGGGTTCCGCGGTGGTGACAGTCTCGCCCTCGGCGGGAATGGTCACCATGGCGGCGCTGGCCGGGATGGCGGTGATGCCTTCCACTCCGGCAGGAGCGGCCGCACCCGGGCTAAAGGCGATCGCTTTCTGGAAGACGTCGGGCTTGGTGGATTCGATGGCGTAGCGGCCCTGCATGACGGGATCGCCGCCGAAGCCGAGGTGCTGGCCATAGACGGTGAAGGCCGCTTCGTACCCGGTGTCCGTGGCGATCTTGCGTACCAGTTCATTGTGCATGCCGTACGGGTAGGCGAGGGTCTTGATCTGGATGCCGAGCTTCTGCTCCAGGATCTGCTTGGAGCGCTCGAGTTCATCCTTTACCCACGCCTCGTACTGTTCCGGCGTGCGGCCTTTTTTGCCGGTGAGAGCGGTATGAGAAACCGTGTGGCTGCCGATGTCGACTCCGGCATCACGCATCTCGGCGAGCTGCTCCCACGTCATGGACTGGCCGCCGGACTTCGGTCCGCCCTTCACGTAATCCGTGTAGATGAACATGGTGAAGGGATAGCCGAACTTCTGAAGGATCGGCCAGGCGGTGGTGTACCCGGAGACATAGCCGTCATCGATGGTGACGACGGCGGCCTTGGACGGGATGTTCTTTTCTCCGCGACGCCAGGCGAGGAAGTCCTCCATGGGGATGACCTCGATGCCCTGGTCCTTGAGAGCCTGCATCTGCGCCTCGAAATCCTGCGGCGAGATCGAGAGGCTGTCCTTCGGCTTCTGGTCGAAGCGATGGTAGCACAGCACGATCACGCGGGCGGTTTTGTCGATCACGACCGGAGTGGGCGTGGGCTCGGGTGTGGGAGCCGGGGTCGCGGTGGGGGCCGGAGTCGGCTCGGGAGCCGGGGCCGGAGCGGATTTCTTGCAGCCGGAGAGCGCGAGGGCCGCCATGGCCACGGCGATGAGACATTTACGCATAGGATTCGATAGCAGCAGTTTTGTATTGTGCAACTAGCCCTCGATGCCGACGGCGCGGAATTTGTCCTCGACGAAGCGGAAATGCCGCTCGGGAGCACAGGCGTGGGCGATTTCCTCGGGGCCGAGGTGCTGGGAAACTGTGGGCTCCTGGGCGAGGTTGTCGGCGAAGTTGCCGCCTTCCTTCCAGGTCTTCATGGCGGCGCGCTGCACGGCCTCGTAGGCGTCCTTACGCTCGAGACCGCGGGCGGTGAGCATGAGGAGAGCAGACTGGCTGGCGTAGAGGCCGCGGGTGATGTCCATGTTGCGCCGCATGTTCTCCGGGTAAACCTGGAGGCCGTCGACGAGCTTGCGCAGGAGGACGAGCATATAATCCATGAGCGTGCAGGAGTCGGGCAGGATGATGCGCTCGGCGGAGCTGTGGCTGATGTCGCGCTCGTGCCAGAGGGCGACATTCTCCAAGGCCGTCATGGCATTTCCGCGAATGACGCGGGCGAGGCCGCTGAGGCGCTCACCGGTGATCGGGTTGCGCTTGTGCGGCATGGCGGAACTGCCTTTCTGGCCGGCGGCGAAGTATTCCTCGACCTCGAGCACTTCCGTACGCTGGAGGTGACGAAACTCCGTGGCCCAGCGGTCGATCGAGCTGGCGATGAGGGCCAGCACGGTCATGAACTCCGCATGGCGGTCGCGCTGGATGATCTGGGTCGAGAGAGGGGAGGCCTTGAGGCCGAGCTTCTCGCAGACATGCTTCTCGACGCGCGGGTCGAGGTGGGCGTGGGTGCCGACGGCGCCGCTGATCTTGCCGACGCGGACGCGCTCGCGCATCTCGCGCAGGCGGTCGATGGAACGGCCAAACTCGTCATACATGAGGGCCATCTTGAGGCCGAAGGTGATCGGCTCGGCGTGAATGCCGTGGCTGCGGCCGATCATCGGGGTAAACTTGTGCTCGATGGCGCGCTTGGCGATGGCCTCGCGCAGGGAGATCAGATCTTTCTCCAGGATCTCGCAGGCGGAGTTCATCTGCACGGCCAGCGTGGTGTCGAGCAGGTCGGAAGAGGTCAGGCCTTGGTGAACCCAGCGGGCGGCGGGACCCACGTGCGTCGCGACTTCCTCCAGGAAGGCGATCACGTCGTGGTTCGTGCGCTTTTCGATTTCGCGGACCTTCTCGATGTTGAAAGTGGCCTTGGAGCGAATCGTGACGGCGTCCTCCTTGGGGATTTCTCCGAGGTCGGCCATCGCTTCACAGGCGAGGGTCTCGATTTCGAGCCAGATTTCGAGTTTGCGCTGCTCGGTCCAGAGCGAACGCATCTCGGGCAATGAATAACGATCAATCACCCGCTGAAGCGTAAGCGGGTGAACGCTGTGTTACCAATAAAAAACCCCGGCGGATTATCCCTGCCAGTGAAACGTCACGGCCTTCTCCGTCTCGGGATGGAGGCTGAGAGCGACCGGGCAGGTGAGCGCGGCATTCTCGATTTCCGCGCGATCCGGGTGAGTGGCGGGCTGGGGAATGGTGATTTCCACCTCGATTTTTGCAATGCGGCGCGGCGGGGCCGGGGTCATGTGCTTGCGAATGACGGCGGAGGAGCCTGCGAGTTCGATGGCGAGGCCCTTTTTCTGAGCGATGATGCCCATCGTGGTCAGCATGCAAGTGCCTAATGACGTGGCAGTAAGGTCCGTCGGGCTGAAGGCCGCCCCACGCCCCAGGTTATCGGCGGGCGCATCGGTGGAAAGCGTGGCCTGCGATGGGCCGTGAACGGAGGAACAGTGCAACTCCCCCTCGTACTGGATCGTGATCTCTACCATGCGCCCAGCCTAGCTGGGCGGCATGGTAAATAAAGATGTAAAGCGTTACGCGGCAACGCGAACCCTCTTGAGCCTGCCGTTGCTTTCGACGCGGACGCGTCCGGTTTCGAAAAGATCAACGATGGCGGCAAGAGTTTCACGGCTGTCGCGGGCGCAAGAGGAGACGATTTCGACCAGTTCTCCGAGCGAGTAGTGCTTGCGGTTGATTTTGCGATAGCGGTTTTTCATAAACTTCCTCCAACAGATTTACGGGTTAGACGGGGGGCTGGTTGCCCCCGTTCAAAAAAATTGAAGGAATCTGGCAACGATCAGGGAGAACCCTGATGGTCGAGGCGGCTGAAAAAGTCCGCGACTTTCTGGTCGGCGGGGTCGTTGGGCGAGCGGAGAATCTTCAAGGATCGGTGGCTGCGAACGATCTGGACCCAGGTGAGGTCGGTGAGGGCCTCGGGGCTCAGCGTGAGCGACTCCAGGGGGAGGGAGGAAAGAATGCGCAGCCCCGCGGGATTGAGTCCCGAGATATCGAGCCGACGCAGGGAGCGTGATCCGGCGAGAGGCGAGATGTCGTTCACGTAGGTATTGGCGAGCGAAAGCTCCTCAAGGGCGGCGACCAGACGAAGGGCATCGATGCTGGTGATGCGGCTGCCGGAGAGATCGATCGACTTCACACGCAGGAGAGTGCGCGCCATCGGCAGCGAGTCGATGCGGCAGCCCGTGAGGGCGAGCTTTTCCAGAGGGAGGGAGAGCAGGGAGGACCAGTCGATACCAGCGGCTCCCTCGATGGCGAGGGAGGAGACATTGAGCGGCTTGAGCGGGGAAAGGTCGGGGATGTCGCCGCTTGTCTTGAGCATTACGGTGGTGCGGCCGGAGGCATCGGCGGTGACCGAGGGGATCGCGAGGCCGGGGTTCCTGGTCAGCAGGGCCACAGCCACCTCATTGGAGCCAGGGACGCGGCTCTCCGTGACGGCGGAGCTGTGGCGTGCGTTCTTGTCGCTGAGGGCCTTGATGATCGCGATGGTGGATTCGTTGCCCGCCGTCTTGGAGTCGGCGAGGAGGGCGAGGACGCGCTCGGGGCGGTCGCCGAAGGACTTTTGCGCATCGCGGGCGAGGTCCTGGAGGCGCTGGGCGTCCTCGGCGAGGTCGTTGCGCCCATACTTTGCGGCCTGGGCAAAGTTGTCGGCGGCGGTGTCGCACTCCAGGAGAGCGAGGTGCATGCGGGCCTTGAGCATCCAGGCCGGGGCGAAGGTGGGATCGATGAGGAGGGCCGTCGAGGCCTGGTCGATGGCGTTGCTGGCGCGGCGGATGATCTCCCCAGGAGTGCGGGAGAGACGCTGGACCTCCAGGGGCGCCAGATCCCAGCGCGCGATGCGCACAGCCTCCCGCATCTGCTCGTCGACGGCGGCAGGGTCGGGCAGGTTGCGTGCGGGTGGTGTCTGATGGGTTTCCTGCGAGTTCTCCGCGGCGATGCGGAGATTTTCCATGCGCTCGCGAGTTTCCCGCAGGAGCTGTTCGTTGGCCTGGGCATTTCGCTCGGCCTCCTCGCGGCGCTTGCGCTCGGTCTCGGAGAGCGCGGTGGCCTCGGCGCCGAGTTCCTTTGCGCGCCGGGCCTCATCGAGGGCGTCGCGGGCGATTTTTTCCTGCTCCTCGGCGTGGACCTGGGCGGCGCGGGCCTTGGTTTCCTGCTCCTCGGCGGTGCGGCGGCGGAGTTCCGCGAGGGCGCGCTGCTCCTCGGCAAAGGCCTGCTGCTGGTGGGCGAACTCGGAGGCGTCCTGGGCGCGCTTGAGCTGGCGGGAGAGGATGACGATGGCAACGAGCGTGCCGGTGATGAAAATGAGGATCGAGGCGGCGGTGACGGCGGCGACGGCGCGGTTGCGCTGGATCAGCTTCTTGATGAGGTCGACGGCCTGTACGGGTTTGGCCGAGATGACCTCGCCCTTGCGGAAGCGCTCGATATCGGCTCGCAGCGCCGCGACGTTGCGGTACCGCTCGGCGGGGTCGTTGCGCAGGGCCTTGAGCGTGATGATCTCAAGATCGGGATCGATGGCGGGATTGAGAGCGCGGAGCTTGGGCGGTTCGTGGGTCTGGAGGGCCTGGGCGTCGCCGATGATATTGCCGGTGGCCTCGAAGTGCCGCCGCCCCGTCAGCATCTGGTACAGGATCGTGCCCAGGCTGTAGACGTCGGCCCGTTCGTCGACATCCTTGCTCGACTCGGCCTGCTCGGGGGCCATGTTTTCCAGCGTGCCGACGACGTGGCCGGTCACGGAAAGCGAATGCGTCCCATCGGCGCTGAGCTTGGCCAGACCGAAGTCCGCCACCAGCGGCTCGCCGTCTTCACGCAGCAGGATGTTGCCCGGTTTCAGATCGCGATGGAGTACGCCGTGCTCGTGGGCAAACTGCACGGCATCGCAGACCTTGAGGAAGATGTTGAGCGTCTGCTCGACGGGCAGGATGCGGGTATCCTTGGGACGGCTGACCTCGGGCGGGTTCTCGCCCTCTGGCGGGGGCAGGCTGTCGCGCAGCGACTTGGCTGAGCGAATGGACGAAATGAGGGCCGGCAGATCGACCTGTTCGCGGCTGAAGGTTTTTTCGGAATCGGTTGGTGTGTGCTCATACAGCAGGTCGTAAAGCGGCAGGCCGTTGACGAACTCCATTGCGAGATAATGAATGCCCTCAAACTCATTCATCTCGTACACCCGGCAGATATTGCGGTGCGGGAGACGGGCCATCACCTCTGCCTCGCGGCGGAAGCGTTTCAACTGCGCCTCGGTGACCGATTCCGCGGTGTGCAGGACCTTGATGGCGACGGAATTGCCGAAGCGGTCGCTGCCCCGCCACACCTTGCCCATGCCGCCGGTACCGACGACCTCGATGAGCTTGTATTTGCCGATGGTCTGGACGGATTGGGAGATGACATTGTCCTCCCGCAGTTCCAGGGAATCGCCAACCTCCTGCGGACGCACGACGCGCAGGATGGGTACGGTCTGGTCCCGGCCGGGGACGCGGAACGACCAGAGGTAATCGAAGTAATACTCGGCGTTGGCGGCGTTGTTCTGCACGTCGGGGCCGACGAGGTAGACGATACGCTTCAGGTTCTCCGGCAGCGCGGCAACCTCATCGCCGACCCACTGGAAATCGCTCAGATCGGGTTCGCTCGAGTTCTCCGCGCGTACGTGCTGCCAGCCCTGCGGGAGGACGCGCAGGATGTGCGTGAGCGTATGCTCGGGGAGGATGATCTCGCCGGGCCGGGCCAGCTCGGAGAGGCGGCGGGCGAGTTCCACCGGCTTTCCGAGGGCGGTGTAGTGTTGGGAAAACGAGTTGCCGACGGAGCCCACGAGCGTGTCACCGGTCCAGAGGCCGCAGGAGCAGGGCGGCAGTTCCTTGCCCTGGCGGAGAAACTCGCCGTGGATGCGGGACATCTTGGCCATCTGCTCGCAGGCGGCGCGAACGGCCCGGAGCGGGTGGTCGGCAAAGTAGCGCGGTGCACCGAAGATGCCGAGGATCGCTCCCCCCTGGATTTCCCCCACCGTACAGCCGGATTCCCAGATGGCGTCACCCGCCTCCTCGATGAAGCAGTTGGCCATGATCCGCACGTCCATGGCGGGGGTGCGATCGCTGACCTCGGCGAGGCCGCGGAGTTGGGTATGGCCGATGGTGATATAGCGGCGCTCCGGCAGTCGGGCGGTCTGGAGTTCGTCCTCCTCAAGGGATTCAAAGGGAGTGCCGCTGGTATAGCGCAGGTCACTGCCGACGAATTCCGTGCCGGATACCTCGTCGAGCACGATGTCGAGCACGCCGCCGTCACTGTAGACCTTGGCCTCGAAGACCCGCCCCTCGCCGTCAGTGACGAGATGGTTGCTGGTGCGATGGCTGACGTCGCGGACGAAGCAGCTGGAGATTTCCCCCTGGCAGCGCGAGGCCAGCACGTCGAGAGGCGTGCCGATGAGGTCGCGCTTGGAAACCCCGAGATACTGGCACAGCGAAGCATTCGCGTAGATCACCAGATCATCCTGCGAGACCCTGGCCAGCATCGCCCGTAGCGGCACCCTCGGGGAGGTTTCCATCAGGTTGCTTCTTAACTGCCTGAGGCTGAATACGCAATCCCGTGTTGCATGCTAGGCAAGGCCCCGATCCTCCACCTCGTCCTCGTCCCAGCCGAGGAAATGCCCGATCTCATGCAGGAGGGTGATGCGGACCTCCTCATCGAAGGTCGTTCCGGCGTCGCCAGCCTCGTACCAGATATTCTCCAGCCAGAGCCGGATGCAAGCCATCGGGGCGGCCTCCGGGCCGGGGTCAAAAAGCCCCAGTGTCTCGGGGTCGATGCCCTCGGCAACGTCCTGGGCCGAGGGAACCGCCTCGAAGAAAATCGGCACCTCGGCCACAGCCGAGCGAACCTCCGGTGGGAGTTCCCCGAGGGTTTTTTGCGAAATTTCCTCCGCGCACGAGACCATTTGTTTGAAATTCATTGCCGTTGTCACCAGCCGATTGAACGTTTATCAAACGCCCATGCCAGATACCAACGAAGGAAATCCGCTCCGCGAAGGCCTCTCGAGCCGCAACATGCCCGAGCCCTGCGCCGTGGTGATTTTTGGCGCCACCGGCGACCTGACTCACCGGAAGCTGGTTCCCGCCCTGTACAATCTCGCGGCCGACGGAGCTCTCCCTCCTGCCGTGAGCGTGGTTGGGTTTGCCCGCCGCGACAAGACGGACGAAGTCTTCCGCACCGAGATCGAGGAAGCGGCCCGGAAATTCTCCCGGCAGAAGATCAATGATGAGCTGTGGTCCAGTTTCTCCTCATCGATCTTCTATCACCGCAGCGAGTTCGACAACCTCGAGGGCTACGAGGCTCTCGCCAAGCGGCTCGATGAGCTCGACGCCCAGCGCGGCACGCGCGGCAACCGCCTGTTTTATCTCTCCGCCGGTCCCGACCAGTTCCCGGTCATTCTCGAGAATCTCCGCAAGAGCGGCCTGAACAAGGCTCAGCCTGGCAGTTGGGCGCGCGTGATCGTCGAGAAGCCTTTCGGCACCGACCTCCCCACGGCACAGATTTTGAACAACATGGTCGTCGAGGCGTTCCCGGAAAAGGACACCTTCCGCATCGACCACTATCTCGGCAAGGAGACCGCGCAGAACATGATGGTGCTGCGCTTTGCCAACGCGATCTTCGAGCAGTTGTGGAATTCCCGTTACATCGACCACGTGCAGATCACGGCGAGCGAGCCGCTCGGCGTGGAGGGCCGCGCCGGGTACTACGACAAATCGGGCGCGCTGCGCGACATGGTGCAAAATCACCTGCTGCAACTCCTCTGCCTCACCGCGATGGAGCCGCCGGCGGGCCTCGATGCCGACGCCATCCGCGACGAAAAGGTCAAGGTCCTGAAATCCCTGCGTCCCATCGTGGGCGACGACGTGCGCAAATACGTGGTCCGCGCCCAGTACGGCGCAGGAGCGATCAACGGCAAGCGCGTGGCGGCCTACCGCGACGAGCAGGGAGTGGATCAGAATTCCGTCACGGAAACCTACGTCGCACTCCAGGTGAATATCGACAACTGGCGCTGGGCTGGCGTGCCGTTCTTTGTGCGCGTGGGCAAGCGTCTGCCCAAGGCCTGCACGGAAATCGCCGTGCAGTTCAAGGGCGCCCCGGCGGTGCTTTTCAATGCCACGGGCGAGACGATCGACAGCAATGTGCTGGTGATCCGCATCCAGCCCGACGAGGGCATCTCTCTGCGCATGAGCGCGAAGATGCCCGGATCCAGCCTCCAGATCGAGCCGGTGAAGATGGATTTCCATTACGGCACCAGTTTCGGCAAGGCCACGCCGGAGGCTTACGAGCGGCTGCTCCTCGACGCGATGAGCGGCGACGCGACGCTCTTCGCCCGCCGCGACGAGGTCGAGGAAGCATGGAAGTTTGTCGACGCTCTGCATGATGCCTGGGCGAAGGAAACCGACGATCTCGCGATGTACTCAGCGGGCACGTGGGGACCGACCGAGGCTGACGAACTCATCAAGCGCTACGGCGCAACCTGGAGAAGACTATGAGCCTCGCGGTGGACCCCGGATTGCCGGTGGAAATCGGCACGATCGGCAAGGAGCTCGGGAAATTGTGGGAGGAGAGCGGCGACACGAAGACGCGCGCCTCTCTCATCAATCTCGCGATCTATACCGAGAATCCGGATGCGGTGCTGTGGAATACCGGACTCATCGCGGAGATCGCGGGCGAGCACGCCTGCCGCGCCCTGCTGATCTTCGCCGACCCGGCTGCGGATAAACCCGACGCCCGCGCCTGGATCAGCGCCCACTGCCACATGGCGGGCAAGGGCGAGCGGCAGATCTGCTCCGAGCAGATCACCTTCGAGCTTGATGGCGAGATGGTGCATTCGCTGCCCAATATCGTCTTTTCGCATCTCGACTCCGACCTGCCGCTTTACTTCTGGTGGCAGGGGGAATTTCGCGAGCCGCTGGACCAGAAGCTCTGGAGCTGGATCGACCGGCTGATCTTTGACAGCGCGGACTGGAGAAATCCGGTCGAGCAGCTCGCCATCGCCCGCAAGATCGCCACGCTCAATGCCGAGCGCACGATCCTCTGCGACCTGAACTGGACGCGCCTGCTCGGTACGCGCTTCGCGCTCGCGCAGCTCTTCGATCATTCCTGCGCCAATGCCCGCATGCGGGAGATCGAGAAAGTTACGATCACGGCCTCGCGCCGCAGCACGGGCCTGCTCCTTCTGGGATGGCTGGCCACGCAATTTGGCTGGAAGTTCCAGTCGCTGCTCGGGAAGGAGTTCTTCCTCCCGCAGAGCGGCGGGCATATCGACTTCTCCGTCACGGAGAATCCCGGCGCGGATATCGCGGAGGTGTCGTTCCAGACGGCGGATGTCTCCTTCGGCATCCGGCGCGAGGAGTATTCCGAGTATTTTCACGGCTACATCGACGGCGGCGGGTTTTGCAACACGAACATGGTGTTGTCGGCCGGCAAGTCCCGTATCGAGGACATCCTGCTGATGGAGCTGAGCCGCGGCGGCAAGCATCCGCTGTACGCCAAGGCGATCTGCGCCATCGAGCCGTTGCTCGGCCACTAGCTGATCCGAAAATCCCGGCCGCAGCCGTCGATCATCAGATCGATCGCTGCGGCTTTTCCGTGATCGGGGAAATAATCGCGAACTTAACCGAACTCGTCTTGCGAAGCGGGAATCCCTGTGTTACCGGCGCGGAGTCATCTCATCGCATGAAGGGAAAATTTTCCAGGAAGAGTGGTTGGATCGGGATCTTGTCGTTGCTCGCGGCCGGGGTGGCGTCGGCGGCATGGAATGATCCGGTGACCAATACGCCGGCCATTATTCAGCTCGATTTCGGCCCCTACGGAAACAAGCTGCCCGGCGATGGTCAGAACTATTGCGAGCCGACCTCGGCGGTGATGTCGCTCTTCTGGCTGGGCAGCAATGGATTCACCCAGCTCACGCCGTCGACTTATCCCGGGCAGAACGATCCCTACACATACAATCTCGAGCGCCTCATGGGCGGGCTCATGCAGACCTCGGCGACGAATGGAACGTACGATTCTGCCGCGATTCAGGGCATCTCGGATTACCTTTCCGCGGCTGGCCTGAGCGGAGCATTCAGCTATGTCTATAATGGCGGGGATTCGGCATCGAATCTCTTGAACCCGTCCTGGATGGCTTCCCAGCTTGCATCCAACGCAGGCGCGAACCCGAGCAGCATCACCTTCGTTGATTTTTCGATCTCGTGGTACGGCCAGAACTCCGGTAGTTCGACGAGTTTCAGCGCGGAAGGGGGCCATGAGCTGGCGCTTCTCGCCGTGGTCGATCCGACTGGCAATGCCCAGCTCATCCTGAACAACGCCTACCCGAACACGCTGGAAAATGTCCCCAACATTCCCGAAAGCGATCCTCAGACGCTCGGCATCACGCAGGTGCCTGCTGGCTGGGACTTGCCAGGCATGTCGCTGCCATCGGAGGACTACTGGCAGCTCCAGAGTTCCGACGGCACGGTGGGTAATGGTTCGACTACGAAGGCCATCGTGGATTCCGCCTATGCTTTCTCAGTCGACACATTGGCAAACCCGACGCTGAATCCAGCCTGGACCCCGGCGGACTGGGTGATCTCCAGCAACAAGACGATCAATACAAACAGCGCGACGTTCACCGTGCAGGCCGCGGTGACTGGAGCGGGTGGTTTTAACAAGACGGGCGAAGGGGCCATGGTGTTGACCTCGGGCGATGATCTTACCGGAAACAATGCCGTCTCGGGAGGGGCGTTTGGCAGTACCTACGCTGGAGACTCGACGCCATTGGGCACCGGCGCATTCGCGCTCACAAATGGCGGAACCATCGGGCTGACTCCTTCGGGAAGTGGAGGGCCGCTCGTCTTTGCCATTGCTTCCGGGTCGGGCAGTTCCGTGACCTTCGGATCGGGTGGAGGGGCGCTGGAGGTGGACGCTGGCGGGTACAGCTCGCTCTCGGTGACGATGGGCGATCCCTCTGCGACTTCGGGCAATCTGATCCGTCAGAATGCAGGGACATTCGTCATCATTCCCGCCCACGGTGTTTCGGCGCTCGGCACGACCGAGCAAGTCTTCGTGGCGGGGGGATCGGCGAGTCGGCCCGTGAGTGCGAACGGCATGGTCGGTCCGTACATTGTCGGACAGGATAATGACGCGAATGCCAGCGGGTATTTCCTCAACTACGACGAAAGCGCAGGGTTCCAGAAGGCAACGGCAGTGTCTTCCCTGACTACGGCAATCGATGCGGCGACCAGCTCCACGATCTATGCGGCAGACACGGCCCAGGCCATCGCCACAAACGGGACTGCCAGTGTGTATGCCATCCAGGTCAATGGGGCCGAAGTGACTGGAACGAACTCGACGCTTGAGGTCGGTTCGCAGCAGGCGGGCGATACTGCCGGGGTGATCCTGAATGGCGGTTCGATCTCGGCCAGCGTGTTGGATTTTGGAGGAGCCGAGGGCGTGATTTATGCCAGTGAGGCAGGTGGAGCGATCTCTTCGACGATCTCCAGCTCGGCGGGACTGACAACCTTCGGTCCCGGCACGGTGGCGCTGAGCGGAGACAACTCGAGCACGCTGTCAGGTACGGTGACGGTCAACTCCGGCACCCTCTCGGCTCAGAGCGCCCAAGGGTCGGCTACGGGGTCAGCCAACGTAACCGTGCAGGCAAACGCGACTTTCTCAGTCAGTGGGGCCGGGGCAGTGGCGGGCAATGTCTCCGTGCAAAATAATGGCACGCTGTTGCTTTCCGGCGGAACGATCTCCGGTGACGTGATCGTGGCCGAGGTGGGACAAGGCTCGGCAAATCCCGGCGGCACGCTGGCTGGGAGCGGAACGCTCGCGGGATCGACCACCGCCCGGGGTGTCATTACCTCCGGGACGTCGGGAGGCAATATCACCTTTGAAGGCTCGGCCGATCTGAATAGCTCACAGTTTTTCTGGCAGCTGGATTCTTTGACCGATGATGCCTCTCAGGCAGGCATCGAGTGGAACCTCCTGACATTCCTCGGGGATGCCCACGTGGGATCGAACGATGCTCCGGTGACGGTCTATCTTCAATTTGCGGCAGGGGTGATCACGCCGGATACCGCAGATCCCTTCTGGACGACGGACCACGAGTGGAAGATCTGGGATTTTTCCCAGGCGACATCCTACACGTGGGAAGACTCGGGTGATGGAAACTCGTCGTTCACCTATGGGAATTTCGACGTGGTTGAGAAGGCGGATGACGGCTCCGTGTACCTGAAGTACGTCGCAGTGCCGGAGCCGTCGGTGATCTGGCTGGCGCTGGCGGGATGCGGGGCGATGTTCGCCGCGCGGAGAGTCCGCCAACGCCGTTGAGAAAAGCTGGCCTTACAGCGACCAGGCGGGCTCGGTCACTTTGCCGAGTCCGGTCACGATCGGAACCTGACGGCCATTCTGCGTATCGAGCAGGATGAGCGAGGAGCCGTTGCTGAAGATCACGTGGCGGGAATCCGCGCCGAAGACGGGATCTTCGCCAGCGGTCAGGAGCTGGGTGGCGCCGCCCTGGAGATCCTTCACGGCGATGGAGAAGCCACCCGTGCGGACAGTGAAGGCAACCTTGCGGCCATCGGGCGACCAGCTCGGCTCGGTGCAGTAGTTGTAGCCGGTCGAGATGGGCTGGCCGGAGCCTCCGCCTGCGCCGATCTTAAAGAGCTGCGGACCGCCGCGATCGTCGGAGGAGTAGATGATCTGCGAGCCATCGGGCGACCAGGTGGGCGAGGATTCCACTCCAGCGGTCTTGGTCAGGCGGCGGGCGCCGGAGCCATTTGCTCCGATGATGTAGAGCTCGGGGTTGCCGTCCTTGCTCAGCGTGCAGGCGATGCGGTCGCCGTCGGGCGAGAAGGAGGCGCCGGAGTTGGTGCCGGGGAATTTGATGATGCGGTTGCGAGCGCCGGAGGCGAGATCGACGAGGTAGATATCGGCATAGCCGCTCTGGTAGCCGGTGTAGGCGAGCTTCGTGCCATCGGCGGAAAGCGCCGGGGCCACGCTGATCGAGCCGTCGTTGGTCAACTGGCGGACGTTCGCGCCGTCGTAGTCGGCGGTATAGATCTCCTTGCGGCCCGTGCGGGTGGCGACGAAGGCGATCTTGGAACTCGCGATGCCCTTTTTGCCGGTGAGCGTCTCGACGATGTCGTCGGCGAAGTGGTGCACGGCGGCGCGGGTGCCGCCGGAGTAGGTCTTTTGGAGCACGACGCTGCCGCGCTGGTCGACGACCTGACCCTCCAGAGAACCGCCATTGGCGTTGCCGGAGATGACGTAGCTCGCGCGCTCTGGCGGAGTGATCGAGAAGAGGGCGGAGAGATCGAGATCGTTCTGGAGCACCTTGGTGGCAGCCGCGCCGTCACCGCCTCCGAGAGCTTTGAGCGCCACGCTGGTGGTGTCGCCTTTGCGGATGGTGATGGTGGCCGGTTCCTGCGCTTGCGCCAGGGCGGCAAGGGCAAAGAGGAGTAGGACAGCTCGCTTCATAATGATGGGTAGGTGTGAATTGGCAAAAGAATCGCGGGTTTGCAACTTACGATTTGAAACGCCCTCGCACGGGGAACGTTCCGAGGCTCACGAGCGACTCGGAAAGCTTGCGTGCGCGGGCCAGCGCCTTCGCGGCGGCGGGATCGTGCTCCCCGCCCTCGATCTCGACGAAAAAGACGTAAGTCTGCGGTTTTCCGGGGACGGGTCGCGAGACGATGCGGGTAAGGCTCACGCCGAGACGGGCGAAAGGCCCGAGGAACTGGTGAAGGCTGCCGCAGGAGTTGGGCAGGGCGGCGATAAGGGCGGTTTTGCGCACCTCGTCGATCTCGGGAGCGGGCGATGTGCCGATGATGGCAAAGTGGGTGACGTTTACGCTCCCGGCGTGGGATTTCTCCAGCACGTCGAGGCCGTAGACATCGGCTGCTCCCGGCGAGGCGAGCGCAGCGGCATGCGGTGACGCCTTCGCCTTTTGCGCGGCGATGGCGGTGCTGGCCACGGCGCGTTGGCGGGCCTTGGGATACCTCTGCCTGAGCCAGTCTGCGTGGTGCTTGAGCTGGATGAAGTGCGAGTAGATCGTCGTCACCTCCTGCCCGGCGTGGCCGAGGAGGGCGATGCGGACGTCGAGGGAGAGCTCCTCGCGGAGAAAGATCTTCCCGGCGTTGCGGATCATGGCGTCGACGGAATCGTAAACCGTGCCGCCGCTGGAGTTCTCCACCGGGACGAGACCGAGGCCGTCGGGATTCTCGCGCACACGATCATAGATGGCCTCGATGGCGGGGCAGGCGACGAGGCTGGCTCGGCGGCCAAATCGCTTCCGGGCCAGGATATGCGAGAAGGTTCCTTCGGGGCCCAGGTAGTAAATCTCCGGCATTCCTATCTTTTTCCGGCTGATGTGGCTGTGTGACAAGTGGCGAGTTTGCATTATTTACACTTGTCAGCGAGCGACAGTGGGACTCTACATCTCGGAATGCCCACGTACGTGTATGAAACGATCCCGGCAAAGAAGGGTGCCAAGCCGCGCCGCTTCGAGATTCGCCAGAGCATCAAGGATGCGGCGTTGACTCACGATCCGGAGAGCGGTGAGCCCGTTCGTCGCGTGATCGCGGGAGGAGTGGGCGTGTTGACGGGCTCGTCCTCGTCGGCTCACCGGCACGTTCACACCTCGTCCTGCGGATGTGGCGCAGGGGGATGCGGCCGGTAATGCGCGTTTTTGGGAGCATCGCACTTGCCCTCGCGCTGGCGCTCCTGCCAGCCGGATGCTCCCTCTTTGGTCAGAAAGAGCCCAAGTCGGCTGAGAACGCCGCGACGGGCCAGCAGCCGAGCTTCCTGCGTTCGCCTCCGATGCCGACACCCTCGCCGACCCCGGCGCCGAAAATGAAAAAGCCCCTGCTCCTTCAGGTGTTTTCCTGCTTCGGGCTGCTCGATAAGCTCTTTCCCAAGAAGAAGGAACCGCCCAAGGCCCAGCCCGCCCAGCTGATCGGCACGGTCAAGATGGTCAACCTCGACGACAAGTTTGTCCTGATCGACGCGCTGGTCTACACCCCGGGTTCCCCCGGCGACTCCCTCGTCTGCATTTCGAACCAGCGCGAGACCGCCAGCCTCCATATCAGCCCCTTGCGCAAGCCGCCCTTTCTCATCGCCGACATTGTGTCTGGAACTCCTTCGACCGGAGACCGGGTTTACAAGCCATGATGGTTGACAATATGAAGTTTGCCCCCTAATCCTTAACCACCTTAACTATTTTTCATGGCGATAGACCTGACAGCGAACCAGAGCCGCCCCGATGTGGAGCGGCTTGCCGATATCGTGATGTCACTCCAGCGCTGTTTCGTGCTCCGCCTCTCCGAGCAACTCGGGCGCGGGCAGGTATCGTTTCCGCAGTATTTCCTGCTTGGCCATCTGGCTGACGGGGCGCCGGTGACGATGAGCGAGGTGGCCGAGCGGATGGATCACTCCACCGCCGCCGCCACGGGACTGGTCGATCGTCTGGAAAATCTCGGGTACGTCGAGCGTACTCACGCTACCAACGATCGTCGCAAGGTCCTCGTGCGCATCACGCCCAAGGGGATGGAACTGGTCGAGCGGATGCGTCAGGACATCGTCAACAATCTCAGCCAGATCATGGACATGCTCGAGCCGGAAGAGCGCTGCTCCTGGCTGAACATCTACGAGAAAATTTACCAATTTTGCCACAACAAGGAAAAGTCATGCGAAGCCTAGTCACCGTCAGCACGATTTACAGGACGACCGTTTGCGCCTGGGCCATCACGGCCGCCACGGGCTTTGCCCAGACGAACACGAGCAGCCAGTTCCCGACCCCGGCTCCGCTGCCGACGCCCAACCTGAGCGCGAATCAGCCCGTGCTGCCCCAGATGCCCGCCTATGCGGGGCCTGGCACGCCGCCGCCGATGCCGACGCCGTACAACCTGAGCCAGCAGCCGACCACGCTGGCCAATCCGGTGCAGGTCACCCTTGCTTCGCCGACTCCGACCCCGGCGGCCACAGCCACGCCGGGAGTGACTCCGGCACCCACGCCCCTGCCGGACGGAACGATGCCGTTGACGCCGCCGCCACTGCCGACACCGGTGCTGCCGGACGCCTCGACGCTCTCCGACCAGCTCCCTCCTCTGCCCACGCCGACTCAAGCCGCAGAGAACCTCCTGCCGACCAAGGAGACGGGTAAAATGGAGAGCTCCGAGGAGCTGGCGATGAAGCAGAAGATGGTGATGGCCGATTTTGAAAAATCGCTCACGGCTCTTATCGCCCGCCAGCGCAACCCGAATGTCGCCGACCTGACGCTGAACGACGCAGTGCAGATCTCGCTGAAGCAGAATCCGCAGATCCTCAATGCGATCCAGCAGATCCGGTTGACTCGCGGCCAGTTGATCCAGGTGGTGTCGCAGGTGATGCCTCAGCTCGGGATCTCCTCGGGCTACACCCAGCAGGCGCAGGACCTGACGACCAATGGCCGCTCTACTGGCACAACGATCGAGATTCCCAATCCCAACGGCAAAAAGCCGACGGTGCTGACCTTTGGTGGCAACTCGGGCGGCGTGCAGAACCAGACGTGGAACATCCAGTTCCAGGCGACTCAGACGATTTTTGACCTCCAGGCAGTGGCGGGCATCTCGGCGGGAAGCTCCGCGTACAACAGCGCGTTCTTCAGCCTCCGTGCGACCATCGACAACATCGTCTCGCAGGTGGTCACTCAGTTCTACCAGGTGGTGCTGAACCGCGCGCTCATCGTGGCGCAGGAGCAGAACGTCAACCTCCTCCAGCAGCAGGTGAAGGATCAGCAGAATCGCTACGAGGCGGGCACCGTGCCGCGCTTCAACGTGCTGCAGGCCGAGGTGGCGCTGGCCAATGCCCAGCCGCCGCTCATTCAGGCGCAGAATGCCTACCGCATTTCGCTTTACCAGCTCGTCGCCCTGCTCGGCATGGATTATCCGAAAGGCCGCCCGAGCGAGGTGCCGTTCAACGTAGTCGGCAATCTCGGCTACAATCCGCGCAAGATCGACACGGATGAATCGATCCGCGTGGCTGTCGCTCGCAACCCGGCTCTCAAGGCCCAGCGCCTGGACATTCTCTCCAATGGAGCCAACGTCAACGCCCAGCTCGCCGGATTCCTTCCGACGGTCAGTGCAAATGGCGGTTACCAATACACGAACAACACGGGATCGACCAATCTCGCTGACACGCTTGCAGGGTGGTTTTTCGGTGCCACGGGTACCTGGAACATCTGGGACGGCGGTCTGACCTACGGCAATGTCGCCCAGGCCAAGGCGCAGTTGATGCAGGCCAAGAATACCTACGACAATGGCATCCGCCAGGTCGTGCTCGATGTGCAGCAGTCGATCTCCAACCTGCAGCAAGCCAAGGAGACCATCGACAGCCAGACGGCCAGCGTCGTACAAGCCACGGAAGCCCTGCGACTCGCTCGCGAGCGGCTCGATGCCGGCGCCGGCACCCAGCTCGACGTCTTGAACGCCCAGGTGCAGCTCCTCCAGGCGCAGACGAACGTGCTTCAGGCCCGCTACGATTACATCGCCGCGATGGCCAGCTACGACTATGCGCTCTCGCTCGATACCCAGTACGTCGAGACCTTCTCCGATCCGCTCGTTCGTCCGCTCAATCCGCAGGCTCTCAGCAAGGCGGAAACGGCCCACTTCCAGAAGGCGACAAATCCCGAGAAGCCGCAGCCGGCCCTGCCGCGCGCCTTCCGCGACAGCGACCTGATCAAGCCGATCCTCGAGACCAATCCGACTCCGGCTCCCAAAAAGAAGCCGAGCAAGGCGAATCCCTCCAAGTGATCGCCTGCCCCGTCGAGACGTTTCCCGCCCTCGACGCACTGCCTTTCGTGCGGGCCGCGTTTCTCCAACGCGCGCCCGGCGTCGATGTGCTGACCGACCGTGAGACCGCCCTGGCGCGGCTCTGGGAGGTGCATCGCCACACCGCCGATGAGGCGGGATTTTCCGGCATGCCCTTCGTCGTGGCCGAGCAGGTGCATGGCAATCTGGTCGCTCCAGTCTCCGGCCCGACTTCCGAGCCGATTCCCGGAGCGGACGGGCTTATTACCTCATCCCAGGGCGTGTGCCTTGCGGTCTACGTGGCCGATTGCGCTGCGGTCTACCTCGTCGACAAAAAGGGACGGGGGATCGGGCTGGTGCATTCCGGCAAGAAGGGAACGGAAAAGCGCATCGTGGTTTCCGCCATCGATGCCTTGCGCGAGCACTACGGCATTCCTGCGGAAGATTTGCTCGTGCAGATCGCCCCGTGCATTCGACCGCCGCATTACGAACTCGACTTCGCCGCGCAGATCGTGCGCGACGCCAGCGAGGCCGGGGTGCGCGAGGTGATCGATTGCGGCACCTGTACGGCGTCACATCCGGAAACGTACTATTCCTATCGCCGCGAGATGGGGCGGACGGGGCGGTTGCTGGCTCTTCTTGCGCTGGTTTAGCGCGGGATTGAAAACCCGTTCGGCGTCTGTCAGGCTGGAGCAATGGGACGGTTTTCTGTGCCGTGTTACCGCGATACGCCCGGCTTGCGGGAGTTTCCTCCGGAGCGGCAGCTCGCTGTTTATCGTATGGCGCATCGGAAGCTGCTGGATAGCGATCCGGCTTATCGCAAGGCGTGCGGGCGGTATGTGCTGCTGGTTGTCGCTCTCTGCTTCGCGACGCTGGTTTTGCAGATCCTGCAGATTTTCCACGTCGTGAGTTCTGCCCTGCCAATCGGAGCGGGCATCGCCTCGACGGTTCTGGTGGTTGTCGCGGCGTTCCGAGCCCAGGGGTATCGCAATCGGCGCATCGGTCGGGAACTCCAGGAGCAGGAAGCCGACAAGATCTGAGGCTTTCCGGGTTTCCGATCACGTCTTCATGCACATTGACTATCTCGCCAATCACCCGGCGCTGATCCCTCCGCTGGCGCAACGATGTGCCGACGAATGGGCGCACCTCTATCTTGCATGGGGCGAGGGTGAGGCCGTGGAGGAGTTTCGCACTGCCCGGACGGATGGGGGGATACCCGCAACGCTCGCCGCGCTCGACGAGCATCATGCACTGCTCGGCACCGTGAGCGTGATCGAGGATGACCTGCCGGGCTTTGAGCATTTGAATCCCTGGCTGGCTACTTTGCTGGTGCTGCCGGAGCATCGCGGGCGGGGTGTGGGAGCATTCCTCGTGCGTGAAGCGGAACGGTTTGCGCGCGAAGCGGGACACGGGGAGATGTACCTTTTCACGGAAGCCGCCGACGGATTGTTTCGTCGCATGGGGTGGCTCGAGATGGCGGAAACGACCGCCAACGGGCATGAAGTCCGGGTTTTTCGACGCGAGCTCAAGGCGTAAAAGCCTTGCCAATCAGCGTCTGAATACCGCAAAGACGTGCGCACCATTTTGCCACTCATGAAAATCGCCGTGTTCAGTACGAAGCAGTACGACCAGAAGTTCCTTCTCGCCGCCAACGGCGCGGTGGAGCATGAGTTCAATTTCTTTGAAGAGAAACTCAACTCCAACACCGTCTTTCTCGCCCAGGGACACGATGCGATCTGTTGCTTCGTCAACGACATCCTGACCGCCCACGTGCTGGATCAGCTCAAGACGTTTGG
Source organism: Verrucomicrobiota bacterium (assembly GCA_017305195.1). Taxonomy (GTDB): domain Bacteria; phylum Verrucomicrobiota; class Verrucomicrobiia; order Chthoniobacterales; family Terrimicrobiaceae; genus Terrimicrobium. Next base: position 96,645 of record JAFKMU010000036.1, read on the forward strand.
CATCAAGTTCATCGCGTTGCGCTGCGCCGGCTTCAACCAGGTGGACATCCGTCACGCGGACTCCATCGGCATCAAGGTCACGCACGTTCCGGCCTACTCGCCGTATGCGGTGGCGGAGTTTGCGCTCACGCTCATTCTCGCGCTGAACCGCAAGATTCATCGCGCCTACAACCGCGTGCGCGACGGCAACTTCTCGATCGAGGGCCTGCAGGGCTTCGATCTCTATGGCAGCACGATCGGCCTCGTCGGCACGGGCAAGATCGGCCGCGTGATGGCGCAGATCCTATCAGGCTTCGGCGTGCGCGTGCTCGGGTACGACGTGTTTCCCAACAAGGAATTCGGCGCGCTGGGCAAATACGTCGACCTCGACACGCTCTTTGCCGAGTCCAACATCGTGAGCCTGCACTGTCCGCTCACGCCGGATACGTACCATATCGTTGACCAGCACAGCATCGCCAAGATGAAGCGCGGCGTGATGATCATCAATACGAGCCGCGGCGCGCTCGTCGACGCCCCGGCTGTAATCGAGGGCCTCAAAAGCGGCCAGATCGGCTACCTCGGCCTCGACGTGTACGAGCAGGAGGCGGACGTTTTCTACGAAAATCTCTCCGAGGAAATCATCCAGGACGACGTGCTCCAGCGCCTCATCGCCTTCCCCAATGTGCTCGTGACGTCGCACCAGGCGTACTTCACCGAGACCGCGCTCAGGAACATCGCCCAGACCACGCTCGATAACGTGGCCGCCTTTGACAGCGGCGAGGAGCTGAAGAACGCCGTGACGATCGAGATGCTCCACTAAGGAGTGTCTTGATCCGTAAAGAAAAACGCTCCGCCAGTCACGAGGCGAGCGGAGCGTTTGGGAGTGAGGTTGGTCGGGCGGCGGCCTAGAAGAACCGGGCGGGTTGTCCGGTCGACTCCAGCACGGAGAGCCAGATGTCGCCCTTGGGGTCGACCTGCTTGCGGGCCGAGGTGACGAGGCTGATCGGCAGATGCACATAGGTGCTGTGCCAGCGGCCCACGACGATGCCGGTCTTGCCCGCCATGGCGGCGTGTACGGCGGCCTGGCCGAGGCGCATGCAGTAGATGCGGTCCTGCGGAGAGGCTGGCACGCTGCGGATCATGTAGCTCGGGTCGATGTACTTGAGCGTGAGCTCGGTCTCGCGGCTGCGGAAATACTCCTCGATCTTCCCTTTCAGGAAGACGCCGATGTCGCCGAGCTTCTTGTTGCCCGAGGCATCCGCCCCGCCGGGGCCGGTCATGAGGTGTTCGCCCGCGCCTTCAGCCACGATGATCACGGAATGGCCGCGGCGCATGACGCGCTCGTAGAGGTTGGCCAACACGCCATGCTCTCCATCGAGCTCGAACGGCACCTCGGGAATGAGGACGCAATTCACATCGCCGCTGGCGATGGAGGCGGAGCAGGCAATAAAGCCGGAGTGGCGGCCCATGAGGCGGACAAGGCCGACGCCATTGCGGGCGCTGCGGGCCTCAGTGTGCGCGGCGTTGATGGCAGTGACTGCGGCGGCGCAGGCAGTTTCGTAGCCGAAACTCTTGTCCATGTAGATCATGTCGTTGTCGATGGTCTTGGGCACACCGACAACGGCAAGCTCCATGCCGCGGCGAATCGCTTCCTGTTCAATCGCGAGCGCTCCGCGCTGGGAGCCGTCGCCTCCGATGACGTACAGGATGTTGACGCCGAGATCGGAGAGGTAGTCCACCATCTTCGCCGGGTCCTGCGGACCGCGCGACGAGCCGAGCCGCGTACCACCAAAGGAGTGGATGTTGCTCACGGACTCGGGGGTGAGGTTGTACGGCTGGTGGCCGTAGGATTCCACGAGGCCTTCAAACCCGTAGCGGATGCCGAAGATGCGGCGCACGCCGTAGCGGTAGAAGGACTGGTTGACGATGGCGCGAATGACGTCGTTCAACCCGGGACACAGGCCGCCGCAGGTGACGATGGCGCCGGTGGTCTTCCTTGGGTGGAAGTAGATCTTGCGTCGCGGTCCGGCTACTTCGAAGCAGGCGGGTTCCGCGCCATGGAGGTTCTTCAGATGGCTCAGCGAGTGGTCCACCAGCACGCGCGAATCATCGGAGAAAAACGCGTGTTCGTATCCCATCTCGCCGAACTGGATTTCCAGAGGCGAAACGATGGTTCGCTCGCCCAGGTTTCTGACTGTCAGGTCGGCAGGCGTGAGTTCTTTCATGAAAATTCTATCCCCTTGTGCGATGGCACCCTTCGGGATGGAAAAATAATGGGATTCGAAAGGTGGGGCGAGCGAATTATTACATTCGCTCGGGGCACTGTATTCCCATCAGCCCGAGACCGTGCCGCAGGATGCGGGCAGTGAGGTCGCAAAGGGCTAAGCGGGAGGAACGTACCGGCTCCCCGGACTTCAGCACCGGGCAGGCTTCGTAGAAGCCATGGAAGGTGATCGCGAGCTCGTAGAGGTAGTTCGCGAGGAGATTCGGGCGGAAATCCTCCAACACGAGTGGGAGGATCTCGGCGAACTGACCGAGTTTGATGGCGAGAGCGCGCTCGGCATCTTCGTTCACGCTGATCGTGGCCGAGGCGGGGTCGAAGGGCGTTTCCAGCTTGCGGAAGATGGAGCGAATGCGCACGTAGGCGTTCTGCAGATACGGCGCGGTGTTGCCCTGGAAGGAAAGCATCTTCTCCCACGAGAACACGTAATCCGTCATGCGGTGCTGCGAGAGCTCGGTGTACTTCACCGCGCCGAGGCCGATGGCCCGGGCGATTGCGTCGCGATCCTCGGCCGGGAGGTCGGGATTTTTCTCCGAGACCACAGCGGTGGCGCGTTCTATGGCTTCATTCAGCACATCGTCGAGGCCCACGCTTTCTCCGGCGCGGGTGCGCATGATCTTGCGGTCCTCGCCGAGGATGCTGCCAAAGGCGATGTGTTTCAGCTCGGCATTGACGCCCATGCGCTGGGCGGCGAGGAAAATCTGCTGGAAGTGGAGCGCCTGGGGCGCACCGACGACGTACCAGATGGCGTCGGGATTCCAGTGCTTCACGCGATACTCGATGGTGGCGAGGTCGGTGGTGGCGTAGAGGAAACCGCCGTCGGCCTTGCGCACGATGGCGGGTTTCTCGGCCAGCTCCGGGATGTCGCGGAAGAAGATGCAGAGCGCGCCTTCGCTGATCTCGGCGATGCCATCTTTTTCCAGACGTTCACAGAGCGGGGCGAGGGCGTCGTTGTAGGCGCTTTCGCCCAACACGGCGTCGAATTGGATATCGAGCAGGCCGTAGATTTTTTCAAATTCGGCCCAGGAGAGCTTCACGGTTTCCTGCCAGATGGCGAAATTTTCGGCGTCGCCTTGCTGGAGCTTCACCAGTTCTTCTCGCACGGTCTTTTTGAGCGCCTCGTCGGTTTCTTCCGCGGCGTTGACCTTGCGGTACAGGCCGACGAGCGTGCCGATGGGATTGGCGGCGAGCTCTTCGCGGTCGAGGAAGTGCTTCCAGCCGTAGATGACCTTGCCAAACTGCGTGCCCCAGTCGCCGATGTGGTTGTCGGCGATGACCTCGTGGCCGAGGAACCGGGCGATGCGCACGAGCGTGTCGCCAATGATCGTGCTGCGGATGTGGCCGACGTGCATCGGTTTCGCCACATTGGGCGAGCTGAAGTCGACGACGATGCGGCGCGGCTGCTTCGAGTCCGACACGCCGAGGCGGTCGTCCTTCACGATTTCCTGCGCGCGGTCGGCGAGGAATTGCGGGAGGAGGCGGAAATTGATGAACCCGGCGCCGGCGATCTCCGGTGCGGCCGAGATGTCGTCGACGGCGAGGTGCTGGATGATCTCGGCGGCGACCTGGCGGGGATTCATCCGGCGCTGCTTGGCGAGGATCATCGCCGCGTTCGCCTGGTAGTCGCCGAAACGCGCGTCGGCGGTGGGGGTGACTTCGGGAGTGATGTCGGAAAAGCCCGCGGCGTCGAGCGCCGACTTGAGCCGTTCCGCGAGGAGTTCGCGAACGGTGATCATGTGTTATCCGCGGGGAGAACGGTTTTCGAAAACCTGGAGAATCTGCTGGGAGTCCTTGGCCTTGCCCAGTTCGTCGCGCACCGCCTTGTCATTGAGAAACTTCGCGATGGCGGCCAGCGTGCGGAGGTGGGTCTGGAACTGATCGCGGGGAACGACGAAGAGCACGACAAAGAAGACCGGCTGGCCGTCGAGCGATTCAAACTCGATGCCAGTGGTCGACCGACCGAAGGACGCCACGACTTCGCCGACTTTCTCCGACGAAGCATGAGGGATGGCGATGCCGAAGCCGATGCCGGTGCTCATGGTCTGCTCGCGCTGTTTGATGGACTCGAGAACGTGTTCCCGGTCATCGGCGCGTATGCGACCCGCTACCACCAGCCTGTCGACCAATTCAGCAATGGCCTCCCACCGTCCTTTGGCCTTCATTTCCGGCACGATTTGCTCGGCCGATAAAAGATTTGCCAACGTCATGTGCGAGCCGTGAGGCTACTGATCACCCCAAAGATGACAAGAGGGAAAAGCATTTCCCCGTCGTACGAGACGCAATGTTGCGTGCAGGAATTCTTCAATAATCCCGTCATCCCTTCTGCGAACTGCTCAATCTGAGGAAATGCCGGTGGCTCCGGAAAACGAGTCCTGAAAGGTGCTCGCGCGGAACCCCGCCTGCCGCAGGGTGTGGCAGATCTCGTCCTTGCTCACGCTGTCAGCGCGATAGGTGACGAGGGCGCCGCCAGTGACGAATCGCACGGATTCAATGCCCGGCATGCCGCGAAGAGCCGTACCGGCTCTGGCCTCCTGCTCGGGATCGTGCAATTCGGGAATCATCAAATCCAACTCATCGAAGCCGTGATGTTTCATAGTGCTCGAAGCGATTGCTTGTTCATGTTTGCATCGGAAGTACCCGAGGGAAAGGGATTTCCTGCGGGGAATCACCGGATGTTTCCATGGGGGGATGAAGCGATGCAGCAGGTCTTCCCTGGCTTGGGGAATCGAGGCGCCTCACGAGGCAATTGCCCGGGTGCGGAAGTTTTGTCGCTTGCCCGATGGGAGATGGGGTGCAACGTGTCTGGAATGATCGTACTCATACGCCACGGACGCACGGATTGGACAGACCTGCGTCTGCACACGGGTCGCAAGGACATGCCGTTGAACGAGGAAGGCCGCTCCGAGGCGAGGAAGGCGGCGTTCAAGCTGGAGGGCTTTTCTTTCCAGACGATCTTGAGCAGCCCGCTTGCCCGGGCGCGCGAGACGGCGGAGATTTGTGGATTTGGTCCGCAGCTCGTCACGGTCGATGACCTGATGGAGTGGAACTACGGCGATTATGAGGGCCTGACGGTTGAGCAGATCCGGGAGAAAGAGCCCGCCTGGACGCCGTGGACGCACGGGTATCCGGGCGGTGAGAAGCATGACGAGGTGGCCGACCGAGCCCGCCGGGTGCTGGAGCGCGTCCAAAATGAACCCGGCCCCGTCGCGATTTTTGCCCATGGGCACCTGCTGCGAACTCTGGCGGCCTGCTATCTCGGGTTGCCGCCGGTTTTTGCCGCCCAGCTCATGCTGCAGACGGGTTGCATCTCGGTGCTCGACCGGGAGTTTGATCTCCCGGCGATTCGCCGCTGGAACCGCTAGTTGCTATAAGGCAGCGGCTTGGCGGACTTGAGGATTTCCTCGGGGCTCGGGAGTTCATTTGGACGGCGATTGCCCCAGATGAGCTGCTGCGGACGCGCCGCGAGGCTGCGGAGGAGGAAGCGCGTGTAGGTCGAGGTGATCTTGAGATTCTCAGCGGTTACGCGGAAGTCCGACAGGAGCGGCGTGATCTTGGTCTCCGTGGTGTTGATGAAGGTCGTGGCGCGGACGGTGAGCTTGTCGAGCGACACGCTGGCTCGCTCGAGGTTCGTCACCGTGCGGGTGATGCCATCCCGGTTCGTCGAGATCAACTGACGCGAGTCGGTGAGGAGAGCGGAGGCGTCCTGCACGACGGGCTTGGCCGAGGTGATGAGGCCGCGAGCTTCGTCGAGGGCCTTCTGGGCGTTCTGGATGAAGGCCTGAAGGCGGTCGAAGAGGTCGCTGGAGTCGCCGGGCGAGCTCTTCAGGATGCCCGAGATGCCGTCGATGACGCTGTCGAGATTGCGGGTGAGGCGGTCAAAGGTGACGGGGGTGACGCCCTGGAGCACGAACTTGTCGTCGAGGATCGGGCCGGCAGGATCACCGCCGGAGATGAGGATGAACTTGTCTGCGAGCAGAGTATCGGCGGCCACGCTCACCTCGACATCGGCGGGCAGGGCGGGGACGCGGCGGTCGATGGCGAGGGAAAGCTCCACGATATTGCGCGGATCGCCCGTGGCGATGCGTTCCTGCGGCGAGAGCATGCGAATGCTCGCGACGCGACCGGCGGGAGCCCCGGCATAGCGGACATTGGAACTGACCTTGATGCCGGTGACATCGTGGAAATAGACCTTCAGGGTGCGGCCCGGTTGCGTGATCAGGCGACCGCTTAAAGCCATGGCAAGCGCGGCGAAAAGTGCCACGCTGCATGCGACCACCACCAATGCGACCGCCCAATCGCCGAAATTCTTGCTTTTCATGTTCCCACAAGACGGCATTGACGCCGTAATGTAGCTGTTCTCTATGCGTCCGGACTCGACGTATCAAGGCCTAACTCCGGAGACCGTGCTCCCATGATTGAGGAGCCGCGTCCGCGCGTCCGGCACTCGCGTTGGAAACGCCTGCTGGCCGTGCTGGCGGCTTTCGCCTTGTTGGTGGTCGTACTTCACCCCTTGCTGCTCGGCCTCGCCTTGCGGGAAGGCCTGCGTCACGTGATCGGGATGGCGTGGTGGAAGATCACCATCGGCGAGGTCCAGGTTGCGGCGGGTCGTCCGGTGGTGCTTTCCGATGTGCATATTTATGCCGACGACCCGAAGCGCTCCGCCACGGATGTCCGCGTGCAGCGGCTCCAGGTGGATTTCTCCGATCTCTGGAGCGTCTGGAAAGGGAGGCGGCGGCTGATCGAACTGGCGGAGATCGAGGGTATCCGCGGAAGCTTTGACCTGAGGCCGACGGCGTTGCCTCCCCCGCCGCACATTCCGGACCTGACAGCGGAGGAACTGCGACTCCAGGCCGAGACGATCATGAAGTTCCTCCCGCATGAGGTGCGGCTGCGCCAGGCGGACCTGACCTTTCTCGGTGTCGACCAGTCCTACCGGCTGGTGAACGCGGCCGCGGATTTCCGTGAGGATCAGGGGGGAACCCTCACAGCAGACTGGGTTGAGGTGACTGCGGGGGGCATCCATACCCGGATCGGGCCGCTGCATGCGGTGACGCAGTGGGGGCGCGGCACGGCATCGCTCTCCGATTTCACGCTGCGGCCGGATATGAAGGTGAATCTTTTCGAGGCGCGATTTACCCAGCTCGAGGGCATCACGCTCACGCTCGATGGGAATGCCTTCGGCGGAACGCTCAACGGACAGATCACCTTCATCGGATATCGCGGGCTTCCGGGCATCGATACCACGGTCACGGCGCGGAACGTATCCCTCGCTCCGCTCTGCGAGCTCATGAACTTCAATCCTGTCCCGACGGGCACGCTGGTCGAGGGCGGGTATACGTTCCGGGGGATTCCCGAGCGGATGTTCGAGGCGCGATCCTCGGTGCGCCTGCTGCTGAAGGATCTCGAGTGGCAGGGCCGGTCCTGCGACACGCTGGAGGCGGCGGCTTCCTATGAAAACGAGGTGCTGCGCGTGAAGCGATTTGCCATCGCCCGGCAGCAAAGCTCGCTGGAGGGGGATGGCGAGCTGACCACGACCGGCGGCCATTTCGACGCGGAGGAGGGAGACTTCCTGGTCAATCTCCGGGGCCGCGCGGAAGGCGGCGATCTGGCGGAGTGGTGCGGCTTGCCGCGCGAGGATGCGGCGGGCTGGGTGTCGGTGCTCGGCGCGGCGTCGCGCAAGAGCGGAGTGCTCGATGGCACGGCAAGCATCGAAACCGGCGAGGCCTCGTTTCGGGGCCTGATGATCGATCGTTCGCGAGCCGAGGCGGTCTTCCGCGACGGAAAGGCGACGATCACCTCGCTGGAGGTCCAGAGCGGGACGGATACGATTCGCGGCTCGGGCGAGGTGGCATTGCAAAAGCCTTTTGCCTACTCCGGCACGCTGCGGGCGGACATTGGCGAGATCAGTCCGTTTCTGTCTCTCATCCCGGGATCGGAGGCGTCGGGAATTTATTCCGGCGGCGTCACAGCGCAGTGGGATGGCAACGGGAGTGAGGTCGGGCACTCGGGGACTTTCGACATCACACTGCGCGATTTTTTCACGGAGAAGACGGCGAGCGGGTTGAATGGAAGATTCGCCGGATCGTATTCGCCGACGGCGCTGAACTTGACGGCCTGCGAGCTTTCGTCCGGTCCGTTGCAACTCACCACGGCGATTTCCTTTACGCCGGATGGGCTTTCGGTTTCGGGGCTCAAGCTCATCTCGGGGTCGACTCCACTGGCGGGCGGCGACGTGTACCTGCCGGTTGACTATTCCGCCCTCGTGGCGAGGAAATCGCTGGGCGAGGCTTTGATCGCCGGGCGGGAGGTTGCTGCAAATCTCGCGACGGCGGGAGCACTCGGCATTTCCGATCTCGGGCGACTCTTCGGTCAGGCCCTCCCGACGGAAGGCACGCTGGCGCTGAATCTGAAAGCCTCGGGGCTGCCTGCGGCGCTGGTGGTCGATGGTTCCCTGCAGGGACGAGCCCTCGCCGTGCGCATGGAGGATCGCACCAGTCCGCGTGCGAATTTCGACGCGACCTTGCACGCCGCTGGTGGCAAGGCTTCGCTGGCGGGAACGCTGGCCACACCGGGTTTTCCTTCGCTCACCATCTCGGCGCAGGCTCCCTTCGGATTCGTGCGCGGAGCAGATGGCAGGCTGGCTTGGGCCAATCCCGACGGCACGATCTCGGGCAGCGTCTCGGTGCCTCGCACGGATGTGGGTGCGTTACAGCCGTTCTTTCCGTCGATGCGACGCCTGACAGGGACGTTGACGGGCGGATTGACGCTCTCCGGCACGCTGGCAAAGCCGAAGGTCGAGGGCGTGATCGCGCTCGCGGGCGGGAGTTTCCAGATTTCCACCCGTGCGCCGATCATCGGCAATCTGAATGGCTCCATGCGCTTTGACTCGGATAGCGTGGCGGTTGAGCGGTTCACGGGAGACATGGCGGCGGGCCCGTTTCGGGTGGAGGGAGGCGTGACGTTCTCCGATCCGAAGAACCTCAAGTACGACATCGCGTTTACCGGGCGAAAGATCCTCCTTGCTCGCGACGCCGGTCTGCGGCTGCGAGCCAACCTCGATATCCGCGCCCGCGGTGATAACTCGGGCGGTGCAGTCACTGGTGCGGTGAAGCTGGTCGATGGACGGGTGTACAGGAAGCTGGAGATCACGCCGCTGCTGGTGCCATCGCCGGTGAATGGGCCCCTCTGGGTTCCGCCCGTGCTGGCCGGGCTCGCGCCTCCGCCGTTCGCTGCATGGACGGTGGACATCGGGATCTCCAACGAGACGCCATTCAAGATCGTCGGCAATATCGCATCGGGCGAAATCATTCCCGACCTGCGCATCGTCGGCACGCTGGGCAATCCGGTTCCCTCCGGTCGGGTGACCTTGAAGGATACGCGAGCCTATCTCCCCTTCAGCACGATGCAGATCCCGCAGGGCGAAATCACCTTTACACCCGCCAGCCCATGGGTGCCCATGCTGGACATCCACGCCACCGCGCAGGCGCTGGATTACACCGTGCAGGCGTATGCCTACGGTCCGCTGGATGAGAAGCATCTGATCCTCCGCTCCGAGCCGCCGCTTCCGCAGGAGTCGATCGTGCTCCTTTTGACGACAGGTTTTGCACCGGGAGCGTATGCCGGAGCGGGGTTTGGCGAGGCGGCGGCCGGGCAGGGCGGTTTGCTGGTGCTCCGCACGCTGCTGCGCCAGATCGATGCCAAGGGCTTCGACGTGGAATCGCTGGTCAACCGTCTCCAGATCAGCGCGGTGCCGCCGGTCGATCCCTACGATCGCGCGGGGATTCGCGGGCGGTTTGAGATCTGGCGCGGGATTTCCGTGATGAGCGAACGTGACAGCTACGGCTATTACAATGCCGGTGTCACCTACCAGTTCCGGTTCCGATGAGAAGGGGGCTGGTTCTCATTTCTTTCCTCGCGTGGTGCGCTGCGGCGATGGCGCAGCAGGCGACGGAGTTTGTCTTTGAGGGAAACGAGACCTATACCCGCGCGCAGTTGATCAAGGCGCTGAGCCGTTACGAAATCGATCTCACTCCGCCGATCGAACCGACCACGGCGGATGACGCGGCGTATTTCCTGCGGGAGTTTTTGTTCGAGCAGGGATTGCCCGACGCCGATGTCGATTACCGCTTCACGGGATCGACAGTGGTTTTCACCATCAGCGAAGGGCCGAAGTACCTGCTCGGCAAAGTGACATTCTCCGGCGACGAGGCGATTACCCCTGAGCGGATGGAGGACATCTTCACCGCCGAAATGCGACAGGCGACGCGGAATCCCTTTGGGGCCTTGCGTTACGTGCAGAGCGCGACGGAAAGCGCCGCCGAGCGCATCCGCCAGGCGCTGGTGCAGGATGGATTTTTAGGCGCGACGGTGCGGGTGAAGCCGGACTTTGAGGGCAGGATGGTGAACGTCGCCGTGACGGTTGCGCCCGGACCGCAATCGATCGTCGATGAGGCGGTGGTCGAGAGTACCAGCGAACTCCCGGAAAAGGTGCGCGAGATCGCGCAGCGCGCGCAGGGCGGTGTTTATCATCCTGGCCAGGAACTGACGATTCGCTCGCAGGTGCAGGATTACCTCAAGGCCCACGGCTATTTCAACGCCACCGTGACCCAACAGACGACCTTCGACGCTGTGACTGGCGGAGTGCGTATCGTCATCGTGGTGGAGCGGGGCGGCCAGTTTCGCATGGGGACGATCGGAGTGACTGGCAACCGACGCACGCTCACGACGGCCATCCTCCAGCGGCTCGGGGTAAAGGCGGGAACGACCTACGACGCGACGACCGTGGATGCCGGGATCCGGCGGCTATGGTTTACCGGAGCCTTCTCCGATGTGGATGCACGACAGACGCCGACCTCCGATGGCACGGTGAACATGGTCGTCAAGGTGGCGGAGACAGCGGCCAAGCTGCTCACCACCACGCTCGGGTATGGACAATGGCAGCGCGGCTTTGCCGACGCCACCTATACAGACCGCAACTTCCTCGGCACGCTCAACCGCTTTTCCCTGCGCGGCAATATCTCGACCAAGAACTACGGCATCCAGGCCGCGCTCTCCGATCCCTATTTCCTGCGCACTCCAGTCATTGCCACTGTCAGCGGATTCGCACAGCGCGAGGAAACGCCCGCATTTAAAGTGAGTCAATACGGAGGCGGCTTCAACGTGGAGAGGCAGTTTGATCAGAACGATCTCACCGGCTGGAGGGCGGGGTATCAGTGGAAGGCTGTGACCAACACGGTGATCTACGGCGATGAGGCGAACGATGCGCTCGACGATTACACGTTGGGAGCGGTGAGCTTTGAGCAGACGCTCGACCGGCGCAATGATCTGCTTTCGCCGACCAAGGGGTACTTCCTCAACTGGCAGGGCGACGTCGCCTCGCGCTATCTGGCAGGCGAGGTGTCATTTCTCCGCCTTTCTGTTCAGGCCACGTGGTACGTGCCGTTTCGCAAGATCACGCCGGAGCGGCCATTCGTTCCTTTCCTGATCCTGAATCACCGGGCCGGGCTGATGGTTCCGTATGACAACAATACCACGGCCCCTATCCCTGAGCGTTTCTTCCTCGGGGGGCCGGATACCGTCCGCAGCTTCCAGCTTGATGGCCTCGGGCCGAAGGACCAGAACGGCTATCCGGTCGGCGGCATGGCGTACCTGCTCGGCAACGTGGAAATTCAGTGGCCGATCTGGCGGGCGCTTTACGTCGCGGGGTTTGTCGATGTGGGCAATCTGTCGCCCAGCCTGGAGTCGCTTTCGTGGAGCTACACCCGAGTCGGGCCGGGGCTCGGCGCGCGGCTCTACACGCCCATCGGGGCGCTGCGAGTCGACTACGGGTACAATCTCATTCGCAAGGAGGGTGACCCGATCGGAGCGTGGCAGTTTGGGTTTGGCTTCACGTTCTAGAGGTCGGAAAACGCCTGTTTCCCTTTCTTCCCTGCCTGCTATACCCGGAGAAAAGCATGCGCATTCCCGCCTTCCTCCATCCCCGCATCTGTCGAGCAAGTCTGACCGTATGCCTGGGATCGGCGATGGCGGTGAGCCAGGCTTCCGCCGCGCCCAGGCCGGGCGCGATCCTGGAGGGCAGCGCGGAGCAGGATCCGCTCAGCGGTGATGCCGACGTTTCCTCGCGTCGCCTGCAGCGCGACATCATGGATTTCTCGGACCGCTATGTCTCCGCCATCTGGAATGCCATAGACGCCTATGTCGCGACCGAACCCGACGCCGCGAAGCGCGTGGCCGCGCTGTCGTGGAAGGTTCGCTTTGGCTCGGCCTCGATGGCGATCGCGGCATCCAGCGATCCTCGCTCGGGACTGCTCGACATGACGACTTTCATTACTGTGGGGAAATGGTCGGTGAAGCGGTATTGGGTGCCCGAGGTTTTTGGGGAGTCGGCCTCGCCCTTGAATGCGGTCTACACGCAGATGGAAAAGGAGGTCTGGGAGATCGCGGCGGGCGTACTCACATCCGATCAGCAGCGAGATCTCCGCTCTCTCATCGTGGCGTGGGAGGAGGGCAATCCGAAGATGCACGAGGTCGCCGATGTGAGGCTGCGCAATCTCGACGGCGTGCGCTTGAGCGACTTTGACCCTGCGAATACCGCAGGGGGCATCCTGGCCTCGCTGCGCCGCCTTCTGAGCAAGGTCGATACTTCCCTGCTCTACGGTGAACGCGTCATGTTTTACATGGAGCGCACGCCGCGCATCCTGGAGCAGCAGACCTCGCTGACGCTCGCGCAGATCGGACAGGCTTTTCCCATCACCACCATCCAGCCTGATCTGGAGCGCCTGAATCTGCTCGTGGATGAACTTCCCGTGAAACTCCAGGCTGGCATCGATCACAACCAGGCCCTGGTGAAGGAACTCCTGCCCGAGGTGCGCGCCACGGTGGAAAGCGGCGAGCGCCTTTCCAGGTCGCTCGATACCAGTGTGCTCGCCCTGCGCGATCTCAGCGGGAAGATCGACCCGTCGGTGGACTACGCCGCCTATCTGCGCGAGACCACGACGGCGCTGGATCGGCTCAATAGCTCGGTCTCCGGACTGAACGGCCTGCTTGAGAAAGATCCTGCCACCGGGCAGTCCAAGGTGACGGAGCTGACCGCTCTGATCGACAAGAGTTCGAATGAACTGGCCGACAAGGTCTTTGACCGCATCACCCGGCTGCTCGTGGTTTTCTTCGCCGGAGTGATCGTCGTGCTGGTCGTGGCGCGGCTGCTCTTCGCGCGGCGTCGAGTCCAGTCGTGACAACAGGCGCCCCCGCCCGCTAATGATTTTCCGATGAAGAGCATGACCGGCCACGGACGCGGCGAGACCGCCGCCAAAGGCGTGCGCGCCGTCGTGGAGTGTTTCTCCGTCAACCGCAAACAGGCCGAGGTATCGCTGGCCGCCGGCCGCGAACTCGCCTGGCTGGAGCCGCATGTGCGCGAGGAAGTCCTCAAGCGCGTGTCGCGCGGCAAGGTGCAGGTGTCGGTGGCGATCGAAACGACAGACGATTCTGTTCACGGACTGATCGACCGGAAACGCGCCGCGGCGTTTTTGAAAGAAGCGAAGGCCTTGCAGAAGCATCTCGGCCTCACCGGCGAGATCAGCCTGGAGACCGTGCTGGCCGCGCCGGGCGTGATCCGCGCGGGCGATCCGTCGGAGCGCGACGTGCTCCCCGCGGTGAAGAAGGCTCTCGGGCTTTCACTCGACGCCCTGCTGGAGATGCGCGTACGCGAGGGCGCTCATTTGCAAAAGGACCTTGCGAAATCCCTCACGCGCATGGTCGCGATGGTGAAGCGCGTGCGCACGCTCGCGCCCAATGTGCCGAAGCGTCAGCGCGAGAATCTGCTGCGCCGCCTGGAGTCCGCGCAATTGCCCATCGACGTGATGGAGCCGCGGCTGGCCACGGAAATCGCCGTCTTTGCCGAGCGCTGCGACATCGCCGAGGAGCTGACGCGGCTCGACAGCCACATCGCGCAATTCCGCGACGCGCTGAAATCCGACGCCCCGGTCGGGCGCACGCTGGAGTTTCTCGCCCAGGAGATGGGACGTGAGTGGAACACGACCGGCTCCAAGGCCAACGATGCGGAAATCTCACGCGTCGTCGTGGACGCCAAAGCTGAGCTTGATAGGATACGCGAACAACTTGCCAACATTGAATAGCACCTTCCAACGCACTGGTGTCCTGTTCGTTCTCTCCGCTCCGTCCGGAGGAGGAAAGACCACGCTCTGCGCGGGCCTGCGCGCCAACCAGGATTTTGTGTATTCCGTCTCCTGCACCACGCGCGCGCCCCGTCCCGGCGAGCGCGATGGCGAGCACTACCACTTCCTTTCCCAGGAGGAGTTCACCCGCCGCGTGGAGGCGGAGGAGTTCCTGGAGTACGCAGAGGTCCATGGCCGCTACTACGGCACGCTGAAGAGCACGGTGATCGAAAACCTGCGCCAGGGTCTCGATGTGCTCATCGATGTCGACATCGCTGGTGCGGCATCCATCCGAGCCTGCGGCGACAGGTTCATCACCGACTCGCTTGCCGATGTTTTCGTGATGCCTCCCAGCGTGGAGGAACTCCGCCAGCGCCTGGAGCGGCGAGGCACCGAGGCGCCCGAGCAGATCGCCCTGCGCGTGCGCAATGCCGTCGCCGAGATGGAGCGCTGGTACGAGTACAAGTACACGATCATCAGCCGGACGCCTCCCGAGGATGTGGAGAGCTTCCGCGCCATCATGCAGGCCGAGCGCCAGCTCACCCGCCGCTACGTCAATACGCCATGAAAACCATCGTTCTCGGTGTCTGTGGTTCCATCGCAGCCTACAAGGCGGCTGATCTGACGAGCCGCCTTACCCGCGATGGATGCAGCGTGCATGTCGTGATGACGGCCAATGCGGCGGAGTTCATCGGCTCCATGACATTCCAGACGCTCTCGCGCAATCCTGTGACGACCGGCGTCTTCGATGAAAAGGAGTCTTGGAGGCCTACGCACATTGACCTCGCGGATCGCGCGGATCTTTTTCTCATCGCTCCGGCAACGGCCAATGTGATCGCGAAGCTCGCCAATGGCATCGCGGATGACGCGCTCACATCCATCTCGCTCGCTACGCGCGCGCCGTTTCTCATCGCTCCCGCGATGAACGGAAAGATGTGGCTGCATCCCGCCACACAGAAAAATGTGGAGACGCTGCGCGAGCGCGGAGCCGAGTTTATCGGACCGGAAGAAGGAATGTTAGCGTGCGGATATGAAGGCGTCGGAAGGCTCTGGCCGACGGACGAAATCGCCGCGAAGGCTCATGAAATCTTGCTCCGCGGCTCGCAGGGCGAAATTTCCTGATGGAGTTGCCTCAAAAAAATCAAGAGAAAATCGAGAAAATTTCGTTGACGAGAGGGGAGTGGCGACTTATTCACAGCGCATAGTGAGTTATTCACATGCTTTTCACAATCTTTCGCAGTTGCGAATGGAAAGGGGGGAAATTTGATGCCAGTTGCTAAGAAACCCGCAGCCAAGAAGGCTCCCGCGAAAAAAGCTCCTGCCAAGAAAGCCGCTCCGGCTAAGAAGGCAGCAGTCGCGAAGAAGCCCGCAGCCAAGAAGACCGTCGCAGCTAAAAAGCCCGCCGTTAAGAAAGCGGTCGCTAAGAAGCCGGTGGCCAAGAAGGCCGCTGTTAAAAAGCCGGTCGCCAAGAAGACCGTTGCCAAGAAGCCGGTCGCCAAAAAAGCGGCTAAGAAATAACCTGGTTGTTCGCGGCCGCGAACGACTCAACGTGATTTGGGAGAGGCCGAAAGGCTTCTCCCAAATTTTTTGCCCGCGAGGCGCGGTGACGCCGCCCGCAGCGGTGGCCCTCTTCCGGCAGGTGAGAAAATCTTTTTGCGCCCAGTCGCGCCGCCCTCTAAAACCGAGCCCGTGTCCGACTATCTCACAACAGCCATCGAAGCCGCACAGGCGGCGGGCGGCCTTTTGCGCGCCGCCTTTGAGCGTCCCCTGAACGTAGACGCCAACGAGGCGCACGACATCAAGCTCGAACTCGACCGCCGCAGCCAGGCGCTGATCGAATCGCTGCTGCTTTCGCGATTCCCCGACCATGCCATCCTCGGCGAGGAAGGCGTGCGCGGCGAGGCCGGAAGCGAGTACGAGTGGATCATCGATCCCATCGACGGCACGGTGAATTTCTTCTACGGCATTCCGCACTTTGCCGTCTCCATCGCGCTGCGGCGCAAGGGACAGATTATTGTCGGAGTGATCTACGATCCGATGCGCGACGACCTGTGGGCGGTGGATGAAAACTCTCCCGCTACGCTGAACGGCCAGCCGATCCAGGTGAGCCAGCGCAAGGAGCTCTCCGAGGCCGTGGTCTCGGTGGGCGTGGCGAAGACCTC
This sequence comes from Verrucomicrobiota bacterium, assembly GCA_017305195.1. Lineage (GTDB taxonomy): Bacteria > Verrucomicrobiota > Verrucomicrobiia > Chthoniobacterales > Terrimicrobiaceae > Terrimicrobium. Next base: position 113,240 of record JAFKMU010000036.1, read on the forward strand.
CGAGTCGATCGACCGCGGGCTCCCGCTCTTCGAGCGCATGGCGCGTTCCGCCAAGAAGTGCCGCATGATGGGCAGCGCCTCGCTCGACATCGCCTATGTGGCCTGCGGACGACTCGACGCCTACATCGAGAGCCAGATCAGCATCTGGGACATCGCGGCCGGATTGCTCCTCGTCGAAAAGGCGGGCGGCATCGTGACTCTCACGCCGCACGAGACCGTGAAGGAGAAGTACGGCATCGTCGCCTACAGCGGCAAACTCGACCTGGGTCTTTAAGATGTTTGCGACCGGCATCGGCTACGACGTGCATTGCCTGGTGGAGGGGCGTCCCCTCGTGCTGGGCGGCGTGACCTTTGACTACCCGCTCGGGCTCGAGGGGCATTCCGACGCCGACGTGCTGTGCCACGCCATCGCCGACGCCATCCTCGGCGCGGCGGGCGAGCCCGATATCGGGCATCTTTTCCCCAATACGGATGAGTCGATACGAGGAATCAGCAGCCTGGAGATCCTGCGGCGCGTGCGCGCCGTGCTGGACGAGCGCGGGCATGTGCTGAACACCATCGACTCGACCCTCATCGCCGAGGCGCCCAAGATCGGGCCGCATCTCACGGCCATGAAGGAAAACATCGCCGGGGCGCTGGGACTGCCTCGCGGTCATGTGGGCATCAAGGCCACGACCAACGAAAAACTGGGATTCCTCGGGCGCGGGGAAGGGATAGCCGCCATGGCGGTCGCCGCCATCGAACGTCAATGAGCATTCGCCTTTTCAATACTCTCACCCGGGAGATCGAGGACTTTCAGCCGACGGACCCGCACCGCGTGCGTATGTACACCTGTGGCCCGACGGTTTACAACTACGCGCACATCGGCAACTTCCGCGCCTATGTCTTTGAGGACCTGCTCCAGCGTCACCTGGAGTTTCGCGGGTTTACAATTGATCGCGTGATGAATCTCACCGATGTGGATGACAAGACCATTCGCGGGTGCCGCCATGCCGGGGTGCCGCTGGGCGAGTTCACGCGGGAATACAAGCAGGCGTTCTTTCAGGATCTCGATGCGCTGCGGATCAAGCGCGCGGCGCACTATCCCGAGGCCACGGCGTCGGATCACATCACGCGGATGATTGAGATGATCTCGGATCTCGTGAAGAAAGGCCACGCCTACCGCGCGGAGGATGGATCGGTTTATTTCCGCATCCGCACCTTCCCGAACTACGGGAAGCTGGCGCACTTCAATCTCGATGAACTCCAGCCCTCCGGCCGTGTGGCCAGCGACGAGTACGAGAAGGAGCAGATCGGCGATTTCGCGCTGTGGAAGGCGTGGGACGAGGCCGATGGCGATGTCTTCTGGGAAAGCCCCTGGGGACGCGGCCGCCCGGGCTGGCACATCGAGTGCAGCGCGATGGCGACGGCGATCCTCGGTGCGAGCCTCGATATCCACTGCGGTGGTGAGGACAATATCTTCCCGCACCACGAGGCGGAGATCGCGCAGAGCGAGAGCGTGACGGGCGCACCCTTCGTTCGCTACTGGCTCCACTGCAAACACCTCCTCGTCGATGGCCGCAAGATGGCCAAGAGCGAGGGCAATTTCTTCACCCTCCGCGACCTCCAGGCCAAGGGATGGACGGGGCGCGAGGTCCGCTACGTGCTGCTCTCGGTAAAGTATCGCGAGCAGCTGAATTTCACCTTCGAAAGCCTCGAGGCCGCACGCAAGTCGCTGGCCCGTTTCGACGAATGGAGTCGGCGGTTGCAGGAGACCGCCTCGACCACGCCGGAGCCATTGCCGGAAACGCTTGATCCCGAGCGTTTCGGCGCGGCCCTGGACGATGACCTGAATATCTCAGCCGCGCTCGGAGCGTTGTTTGAGCTTATCCGCGAATCCAACCGTCTGCTCGACGCCGGGCAGCTTACGCCGGGGCAGGCTCGGTCGCTTCTCGCGTGGCGCGAGCGCATCGACTCGGTGCTGAATTTCTCGGCCGACGACGAAGGCGTTCCGGCCGAGGTGCAGGCGTTGGTCGACCAGCGCACCGCTGCCCGGGCCAACAAGGAATGGGCGCTCAGCGACGTGCTGCGCGACCAGATCCTCGCCCTCGGCTGGCAGGTCAAGGACACGAAGGACGGCCAGAAAGTCTCCCGCAAGGGATAGGGCGATTACCGGCCCTGGCCCGGCCGGGAGTTTTTCCGCTTCCGGTCCGGCGTGGCGTCGCGCATAGTTCCCGGATGTTCCAGCCAGATCGTTTTCTCGATCTCACCCGTACGGAACACAGGGTGATCTTCGAGAATGTGGAGGCAGTGTGGCAGGCCCTCCCGAAAATCTCCGCGTACCTGCAGTTTCGCCTCAAGCCAGGCATCTACGGAAAGCTGATCGGCAAGCCTTTCATCAGCAATGCCGTCTTCATCGGGCGCGGCACTGTCATCGAGCATGGCGCGATGATCAAGGGGCCGGCCTGGATCGGGGAGGGGTGCGAGATCCGCAACGGCTGCTACATCCGCGAAAACGTCATCATCGGCAACGGGGTGGTGGCGGGCAACTCGTGCGAGTTTAAGAACTGCCTGGTTTTTGACGAAGCCCAGGTGCCGCATTACAACTACGTCGGCGACTCCATCCTCGGATACAAGGCGCACCTCGGGGCGGGCGTGATCCTGTCCAATGTGAAGCTCGACAAGCGCGAGGTATCAGTCGTCGACCCTGATGGAAAGGCGGTCTCAACTGGACTGCGGAAATTCGGCGCAATCGTCGGCGACGAGGCCGAGGTGGGCTGCAACAGCGTGCTCTCGCCCGGCTCCATCATCGGTCGCCGGTCCATCCTCTATCCAGGCATCCAGTGGCGCGGCGTCCTCGGCGAAAACAAGATCGCCAAAGTCCGCCAGCCAGTCGACATCGTCCCGCGCCGCGATTGACGCGGGAGAGGCGGGGAGGTTAGTCCCCCGTGATTGTAAACGCTCCACCGCGCGGGAGCTGATCTGTCGTATTCGCTGATGTCTCCTCCCCATCGTCGTACTGGCCAATGCAGGACGACATGAGGGCGTGCATTTCCGGGCGTCCGCTGAACGCCTGGGAGCTTGCCTGGAAGGAGAGCTTGTTGCCATTGACCTTGACCTTGGAGAGGTCGACGGTTTCCTTTCGGCCTTTGAGGGTCAGGGTGCTGGAGTACGTCTGCCACCGGTTCGTACCCCGGGGTTTGTAGATGCAGCAGACGATATCCTTTCCGAAGCTCGGAAAGGTGATGGAGGCGCGCCCGGTCGAGGCGTTGTTGTCGACGTCGAACTTCACCCAGAAGGTCACAGTGCGGTCGCGGTCGATATTGGCAGGGATTTCCTCTGCCAGCGTGATGTCAAAGTCCAGCTTGGTCTTGCTTGTGCGGGTGATGAGTCCTTCCTTGAAGTACAGGTAGCCCGGTTTCTCCTCCGTGGCCGCGGGTGCTGGGGGATTCGTTACGATCACCGGCGTGCCGTCGGCGGCCCTCGCTGGCAGAATGGAAAGAGCCAGACTAGCGATCAGTAGAAAAATTTTCGGTTTCACCAGGATGCCGAGGCTAGTTGCCTTTGATAATGAACGAGCCGCCGCGCGGGAGTTGATCCGCTGTGACGGAGGCGGATTCCTGCCCGTTTTCGTACTTGCTGACGCTGGCCATCAAGAGCGCCTTGGACTGCGGGTAATCTCCAAAGAGAGGGGAGGTGAGTTCGAAAGTGAGTTTATTCCCATCCACCTTCACCTTCGAGATTGTCATGGTCTCCTTCTTTCCGTTTACCATGGCTGTGGCATCCTCGGCAGTGAACCGATTCGTGCCGCGCGGCTTGTAAATGCGAAGGCCGATATCTTCACCAAAGCCCGGATAGGAGATCGAGGCAGTGCCGGTGGAAGCATTGGCGTCGATATCGAGCTGGATCGAATAGGTGAAGAAAATGTCGCGATCGATGTTGTTGGGGATGTCTCCGGCCAGGGTGATGTCAAACTCGACCTTGTTCTTGCTCTTGCGGGTGATGATCCCCTCCTTGAAGTAGCAATAGATTGGCTTCAGCTCGGTCGGCGCTGGTGCCGGGGGATTGGTGACGATGGTTGGAGTCCGGTCTTCGGCGTGAAGAGAGAGCGTAGTGAGAGCGAGACCTGCTAGAGCCGGGATAACGATGGATTTCATGATGTTGGGGAGTGACGGTTGAGAAGAGAAGGCCTTAATCCTTCCAGTCGGCCTTTCGGGAGATGGTGGACGGGTTGCAGAACTCCTGGCTGAGCTGTCCATTGATATAAACCCGGACCCATATCCCCGCTACGCGGTCCGACGACTTATTTCCGGAACCCGAATCGTAGTACCAGTTGCCGTCCAGTTGTTCGGTTGTCAATTGGAATGGTTTAGTGCTCAGCGTGACTGTTGCTTGCGCACCGACGAGAGGAAATTTCTCTGAACCATTTTGCGATCGCAGAACTCCGTCTCCGGTGGCTCCTGCCTCCTGGTCCTTGTAAAAAACGCGATACTTCACCTCGACATTTTCGAGGGCTTTGAAAGATCGGCTTTTTACCTCGATGCGATAACGGATTTCCTTGGTCGTAACCGTGGTATTTCCGTCTGCGCGTCCACGCTCCTGCCCCATTTTCTCGCGTGTCGCGGTAATATCGAAATCCTGCAAGGCGGCTTGGGAGGCAAAAGTAGCCAGAACCAAAAGTACGAGGACCGAAAGAGAGAGCTTCATAGCGCGCGGCGAGCGTGCAAGGTCCAACTTTCGACTGTCGAGAGGAAACCTCTGCGGCTTGTGCAAATAAAGGTCTTGGGGTATCTTAGTTACGTATAAGCACCCTATAGTATGGCTAACGCAATGGTCATCGGGATAGGCGGCGTGGGCTCTGTCATCGGGCAGAAGCTCCATGAGTACGATTGCTTCGACAAGATTGTCCTGGCGGATCTGGATCCTGTTTTCGCGCAACATCTTGCGGCGAAAACTCCGAAGAGCCGCTTCGTGGTCGTGCAGGCAAATGCCATGGAGACAGAGCGTCTCGCCGCGTTAATGAAAGAACACAAGGTCGAGGTGACGTGCAATGCCTGCGTCTGCCAGACCAACCACTCCGTGATGGAGGCCTGCTTACGTGCCGGGTCGCATTACCTGGACATGGCGGCAGATATTTATTCGCCCCCCGGGGTGAAGCGACCGGGGAAGAATTCCTTCGAGGCCGAGATTGAGAAATTCAACGACGCATACCTGCAGCGCGGCCTCGCAGGCATTCTTTGCATGGGGATGGACCCCGGGGCGGTGAATGTCTTTGCCCGCTGGGCGATGGACCGGCTCGACACGGCTTCCAGCATTCGCGTGCTCGATGCGGATAACGCCGAGGTGCGCGGATATCGCTTTGCGGTGCTGTTTTCGCCCGAGACGTTCTTTGAGGAGCTGGGGGCGTCGCCGTACTTCGTCAAGGACGGCAAGGTCATCAGCGGGCGTCCGCTGGAGACGGAGGTGGAGTGGGTGCGGTTCCCCGACCCCATCGGCCTCCAGAAAACCTACGCCGTCGCGCACGAGGAGGGCGTGAGTCTCGGGATCTATCCGCCCTTTGTGGATAAGGGGGTGCGGTACTCCGTCTTTAAGTACAGCATCCCGGACAAGGTGGTGAACATCTCGAAGTCACTCCAGCTCCTGAACCTCGACACGTGGAAAAAGGTGAAGGTCGACGGCGTGGAGGTCGCCCCGGTGCGGGTGGCCAGCGCGCATCTGCCCAAGCCCGCGCAACTCGGGCCCACCGTGGACGGATACTCCTGCGTCGGTACGGAGGTGCGAGGGACGAAAGACCGCCGCAGGGTGGAGTACTTCGTATACTCGATGGACAACCACCGCGACACCTACGAACGCTACGGGTATTCGCTTACGCTTGTGCAGACGGGCATCCCGCCCGCGCTCACAGCGAAGCTGCTCGTCATGGGCAAGATCCCCGAGCGCGGCGTCATGATGCCGGAGGCTCTCGATCCCGAGGAGCTGATGGCAAATTTCACACGCGAAGGATTGCCCATCTTCGTCGAGAAGCGTGAAGTGGAGCGACTATGAGCAACAAGGCGTTTTACCTGAACGGGGCCTGGGTGAACTCGGGCGAGAGCCATGCGGTGGAAAATCCGTGGAATGGCGAACTCTTGGCCGAGGTCGCAGTCGCCGAGGCCGCTCATGTCGAGGAGGCGGTAGCCACCGCCGCGGCGGCGTTCGAGGTCACGCGCAAGACGCCGCCGGTCGAGCGGGCCGAGTTGCTCACGCGCATCGCGGATGGCATCGCATCGCGGCGGGCGGATTTCATCGCCGCGCTTATCGCCGAGGCGGGCAAGCCGGTGACCTTTGCCCGCGTGGAGGTCGAGCGCGCGGAAATCTGCTTTCGCCAGGCGGCCTATGAGACGGCGCATGCCCAGGGCGAGGTGCTTGAGATGGGCGCGACGAAGCCGGGGCGCAATCACTTTGGCCTCGTGCGGCGGTTTCCGCTCGGCATCATCCTCGGCATTACGCCGTTCAATTTCCCGCTCAACCTCGTCGCCCACAAGGTGGCTCCCGCCATCGCGACGGGCAACACGATGGTGCTCAAGCCCGCGCTGAAAACTCCGCTTTCCGCGCTCCTCCTCGCCGAGGTGCTGCATGCTGCAGGCCTCCCGGCGGGGCAGATCAATGTCACCCCTTTCGGCCATGAGCACATCCGGCAGCTCCTCATGGACGAGCGGATCAAGATGCTGAGCTTCACCGGCAGCGTTGACGTCGGCTGGAAGCTCAAGAGTGAGGCGGCGAAGCTCAAGGTCGCGCTCGAGCTCGGAGGCAATGCCGCCGTGGTGATCGAGCCCGACTCCGACTGGCGCTCCGCCATTCCCAAGGTCGCCTCGGGAGCCTACGGCTACGCAGGCCAGTCGTGTATCAGCGTCCAGCGTATCCTTGTGCACCGCGGGATTTATGGGGATTTCCGCCAGGAGCTCGTCACCTGCATTCGCGAGAAGATCGCTGCCGGAGATCCCTCGCTTCCCGCCACGATCGTTGGCCCGATGATCAACGCCCGTGCCCGCGACAAGGTCGTCGACTGGATTCAGGACGCCGAACTCGCCGGGGCGAAACTCCTCACTCCGCTGAAGGTCGAGGGCGCTTCCCTCCTGCATCCCGTCCTCATTGAAAACGCCCCCGGCAACGCGGCAGTCTCCTGCGAGGAGGCCTTTGCCCCGCTCGCCGTGCTCCAGCCTTACGATAGCTTCGAGGAGGCGCTGGGCATCGTGAACGACTCTGCCTTCGGCCTTCAGGCCGGTGTCTTCACACCGAACATTACGAAGGCCTTCCGGGCCTACGAGGCTCTCGACGTCGGCGGTGTGATGATCAATCAGGTGCCGACCTTCCGCGTGGAAAACATGCCCTACGGCGGCGTGAAGGACAGCGGCTTCGGCCGCGAAGGCATCCACTACGCCATGGAGGAAATGACCGAGCCGCGGAGCCTCGTGGTGAATCTGGGGTGAGCCTCCTTGCGGAAATCTCGCGATTTTTCCGAAGATGGAGGCATTGTGATTTCCGATAAGGGATGGAGATCCCCGGTGTTCCTTTGCGAAGTCGCGCGTTCGGTTTTTGTTGGTCACGGCTTATGACGGCCAAATCGGGGAATACCTCCCGGAAAGCTTTGCACGGAGGGAGGTGTGAAATCCGAGTCAAAAGATGAAAAAAGCCATAGGGAATTCATTACAGCGAAAGTTGCAAATGGATAACTTTAATTGGTCGCTTCCCGAGGGGCGTCAGATATTGTTGAGGGCCTGAAACTGGCTGGCAAATTCTCCTGCTCCCCCGCGTATCTTTTCCGATGATATCCACAAACCCAGACTCCGAACTCCTGGAGGGCGAAGCCTCCGCGTCTCCATCATCAGACCTCGACGCCCTTCAGGCGGAGATCACTGCTGCTGTCGGGTGGATTCCCGCGGTGATCGCTGAGATGTCCAAAATGGTGGTGGGCCAGCGTTATCTGGTCGAGCGCCTGATCATTGGCCTGTTGAGCAATGGCCATGTGCTGCTGGAGGGCGTGCCCGGGTTGGCGAAGACGACGACGATCAAGGCCTTGGCGGCGACGGTGAAAGCCGATTTCAAGCGCATTCAGTTCACTCCGGATCTGTTGCCTTCCGATGTGGTGGGAACGTTGATTTACGACCCGAGGAATCACACCTACTCCACGAAAAAGGGGCCGATCTTTGCGAATCTCGTCCTGGCCGATGAAATCAACCGCTCTCCCGCAAAAGTACAGAGTGCGTTGCTTGAGGCCATGCAGGAGCATCAGGTGACGATCGGTGACCAGACATACCCGCTGCCGCAGCCGTTCCTCGTCCTCGCCACGCAGAACCCGCTTGAGCAGGAGGGGACCTACGCGTTGCCGGAAGCCCAGGTCGACCGATTCATGCTGAAGGTCATCGTGGACTTCGGGTCGGAGGACGAGGAATTACGCATCCTTGACCTGATGGCGTCCACGGCTCCCAAGATCTCGCTCGATCCGGTTATCGACACCAGCACGATCCTCTATCTGCGCACGCTGGTGGATCGGGTGTATCTCGATCCCAACATCAAGAACTATATCATCCAGCTTGTCTACGCGACCCGGCGACCGGGCAAGGTGGATAAGAAGCTGGAGGGGCTCATACGCTACGGAGTCTCCCCCCGGGCCACGATCAACCTGACGCTCGCCGCCAAGGCGCATGCTCTCATGCAGGGCCGGGCTTATGTGACGCCGGTGGACGTGCGGTCCATCGCGCTGGACGTGATGCGCCATCGTCTGCTGCTGACATACGAAGCTGAGGCGGAGGAGGTGAGCACCGAGCAGATCCTCGGCTGGATACTGGATCGTGTTCCCGTGCCTTGATCGGCGGAAAACGGGCCGTCTCTTGAGACGAATTTCTTCATACCGAGAATGATTCCGCGCGAATATCTTAAAAAGATCCGCCGTATCGAGATCCGCACCAATCGAATGGCGCAGAATCTCCTCGCGGGCGCTTACCATTCGGTTTTCAAGGGCCGGGGCATGGACTTTGAGGAGGTGCGTGAGTATCAGCCGGGCGATGATATCCGGAATATCGACTGGAACGTTACGGCGCGTACCGGGAACCCGCATATCAAGAAGTACCGGGAGGAACGCGAACTGAGCATCATGGTCCTCGTGGACGTGAGCGCATCGGATCAGCTGGGGTCGGGGACCCAGAGCAAAAAGGAACTGGCTGCAGAGGTCGCCTCGGTCTTTGCCTTCAGTGCGTGCCGCAACAGCGACAAAGTGGGGCTTATCCTGTACAGCGATCAGGTGGAGTCCTTTGTCCCTCCTCGCAAGGGCCGTTCCCACGTGTTTCGCCTGATCCGCGAGATCCTCTATTTCCGCCCGGCCCACAAAGGAACCCGCCTAAAGAACGCGCTGGATTACCTGAATCTGGTCATGACTCGTCCGGCAGTGGTGTTTGTGATCTCGGATTTTCTGGATGAGGGCTTTGAAAAAGCCCTGCGCGTTACGAACCAGCGCCACGATGTGATAGCGGTGAGCATCTTTGACCGCCGGGAGGTGGAGTTGCCAGATGTAGGTGTCATTTCGCTCGAGGATGCAGAGACGGGGGACTGGATGGAGGTCGATACCTCGGATGTCCGGCTGCGGGAGGCCTTTCAAAAACGGGCGCTTTCCGAAAGAGCGGCAAGGCGGCGCGTGCTGGAGCGGACCGGGCTCGATATCATCGAACTCGAAACCGGAAAGCCATTTCAACTGGCGCTGAAGAGTTTCTTTGATCGAAGGATGCGCCGTCGATGAATGAAAAGCCGGTCATCGTGGATAACCTGAAGTGGGCCTACGCTCCCGGCGAGGGGGTGCCGCTCTGGGTGTGGCTGGCTGTAGCCATCGTGCTGGCTGCTGCCGGGGCGGGAGCTTTTCTCTGGTTGCGTGGCCGCAAACTTGCCGCAGCAGCCGCCAGCCCGGAACTTACTGCTCACGAGAGAGCCCTTGAGGCCCTGCGGAGGTTGCATGCCTGGCTTTCGGAGGAGAGAGAGATGGATTTCATCATCGAGATTTCTCGCATCCTGCGCGTCTACATCCAGGACCGCTTTGAATTGCGCGCGCCGCATCGCTCGACCGAGGAGTTCCTCGAGGAGGCCAGGGACAGTGAAGCGCTTTCACCCGAGCACCGCGAACTGCTCGGTGATTTTCTTCGGCAATGCGATCTGGTGAAGTTCGCAAGGCGTTCTGCTGCGCTCCAGAAGATGGAGGCTCTCTTTGCCACGGCCGAGAGGTTCGTCCGCGATACCACTCCACAGTCCCAGGAGAAATCGACGTCCGCCGCCGTATGATCGAGCGCCTTGCATCTTTCAGTTTTGGCCAGCCGTGGTGGCTTCTGCTTCTCGGGCTGGTGCCGCTCGCCGCCTGGCTGAGGGGAGCTCGGGGAACGGTCGAGACGGTGCCGTATTCCGCTCTTCGTCTGGTGCGCGAGATCGGGGTCGCCCCCCGTCGGGGTCCCGGTCGATGGATCAAGCATCTGGGGCTGGTGGCGCTCGCGCTGTGCATTGTCGCGATGGCTCGTCCGAGGCTCGACGTCGGGGAGTCTCCCGATGCCCGGAATGGAGTGGATATCGTCTTCTGCGTCGACGTGTCGGGCTCGATGGATGCCCGGGATTTCCCCACCAAGACCGGGATGGTGTCCAAGCGGGACGCCTATATCATGGCGATCGGCGACATGGTGGACAAGCGGCCCAACGACCGCTTTGGCATGATCGGGTTTGCCGCTGATACCTACATCCTGAGCCCTCTCACGATCGATGGCGACTGGATCAAGGAAGTGCTCAAGGACATCAAGCTTCAGGCCTGGACGGCGATCGGTGAGGGTATCCTTTCCTCGGTGGATCTCCTCCAGCAGTCGAAGGCCAAGTCGCGGATCATTGTCGTCACATCCGATGGCGGAAATAACTACGGAATCTCTCCCCTGGAAGCGGCGGATGTGGCGGCGAAGGAAAACATCCGCGTCTATACTGTACAGTTCATGAATCCGCGTTCCGTGGGAATAGGCAATGCAAACTCGCTCATGAGCCGCATCGCCTCCAAGACGGGCGGCATGTATTTTCAAGCCGCCTCTCTGGAAAGCATCGTATCCATTTACCGGGAGATCGATCGCCTGGAGCGGTCGAAATTTGAACAAAAGCAGTCGCGCATGTACGAGGAGCTCTTTCCCTGGGTGGTTTTGTCCGCCTTGCTGACGGTCCTCGGTGGATGGATAGGAGGCAATACGATATGGTCGCGGGTTCCCTGATCTTTGCCGCTCCCGCCTGGTTCCTGGCGTTGCTGGTCGTTCCGGCTGCGGGCTTCATTTTGTGGAGGCTTTCGCAGCGCATTGCCCGCCGACGGATGGAGCGGTTTTTCTCTCCGTCGCTTCTGCCCGGCATCATGGCCTCGGTGGACTGGAGGAGAAAGCGCCTCCGGTTCCTGCTCGCGGGCGGCGTGCTCGTCCTGCTCGCGATAACGATGGCGCGTCCGCTGACCGGCCCCCGAAGCGAGGCGGATGAGCGGCTCGGCGCCGATATCGTGGTCGCCCTCGATGTGTCCAAGAGCATGTGGGCGGAGGATGTGCCGCCCAATCGGCTCGAGGCCGTCAAAAAAGCCCTTAGCGAGTGGATCCTCGGCCAGAAGACCGACCGTATCGGCCTCGTTCTCTTCGCGGGAAAGGCTTTCGTCCAGGCTCCGCTCACCCATGATTATACCGCGCTCGATTTTGTCCTCAGGGAGGCTGGGCCCCGGTCGATCTCCAAGAAGGGCAGCAACATCCCCGAGGCCATCGAGGCCGCTACGCAGATGATGCGCAGCCGGAAGATCGAATCGAAAATCCTCATCCTTATCACGGATGGGGAAAACCTGGAGGGCGACGCCATCGCCGCGGCCCGCAAGGCGAAGCAGGCGGACGGCCTGACCATCTACACGGTGGGCGTGGGTACCGCTGCGGGGAGCCGGGTGCCGGACAAGGAGCGGCTCAAACCGGGCGAGAAAAAGCCCGCCCCGTGGGTGCGCAGTCAATATGGGAGCGAGGTCGTCAGCCGTCTCGACAGCCAGGCGCTCCGGGCCATCGCCAGTGTGAGCGGCGGACAGTATTTTGAGTTTCGCCCGGGGGATAACGTGTTTCAGGACATTCGGGCAAAAAATGTCCGGTCGCTGCTGGAGAAAAGCCGGCATATCAAGACGCGCGATTATGATGAGTGGTTTCAGATCCCGCTGGCAGCGGCGATCCTGTTAATCGTGCTGGAGCCGCTGCTTGGGCGTCCGCGAAAGAAGGTTGGTGCTGTTCAGACAGGCGTGCCGGTGGTGAAGCCCGTGTCCTTCAGTACTCCGCAGCAGCGTCCTGCGGCTCGGGTCGCGGCGGTGGCGGCGATATTTGTCGGCATGAGTTGCGTCCAAGCCAGCCCGCCTTCCCTGGACGACGCGGAGAAGCTCTTTGCCGCAGGAAAGGCAGATGAAGCCGTGGCGGCCCTGAAGGAGAATATGGGGCAGAGCCCGACCGATCCCTATGCCGGTTACAACTACGCGCTGGGTCTTTATCGGGCGGGACGCTATGACGAAGCGCGCACGGTATTTCAGTCCGTGGACAGCCTGGGCGATGACCCGAAGCTAAAGGCGCAGGTACTGTTCCAGCTCGGAACCATCGCTTTGCGCAAGGGCGTTGCGTCCTTGCAGCCCGGCCCCAATCGCAGCAGCGTCGGCGCCGTGCGGGCATTTGAGGAGGCCCTTGGCAGCTATGAGGCCCAGTTGCAGGTGCAGGGGACACGCGAGGCAAAGGACAACCTGGAGACGGTCAAGATCCAGCTTGAGAAGGTACTGCTTGAGATCGGCGGCGAGCGAACGAAGGCCTACACGGAAAAGACCCTGCGCGAGGCGCTCCAGGCCTTTGAGCGGGCTGCCGAGCTGAACAGCAAAAACCAGCCCCTGGTCGACAATGCCAAGAAAATGCTGAGCAACGAGCTTCGCAAAAATGCGGACAAGGCAGATGCCGAGGCGGATAAAGCGCAGAGCGAACTGAAGACGATCTCGGAAAAGGAATTTCAGAAACTGTACGACCAACGTGAAACGATCACCGGCAAGCTGGAGGAAGCCATTGGCCTGACCCCCGGAGATCAGGGGTTAAAGGAGGAGTTGAAGAAACAGCAGGCCGATCTTTCCGATCTCCTGACACGCGCGGCGAAAGACCAGACCGCCAAGGCCATGCAGACAGAGACCTTCTTTGGCAATAATCAGCTCAAGAGCCTGGAAGACGGCAGCGCCAAACTGGACGAAGCTCAGGCGTTGAACCCCGATAACAAGGAGGCGGCAGAATTTGGAGCCCAGGTGAAAGCCAAGCTGGAGGACGCCTACATGGCGAATGGTGACCTCGCAATGAAGCACCTCCAGAAGAGTCTCGAAGCCGACAAAACCCGGGCGGAGGCTGATGGCAAGGACGGCAAGAAACCCGGCGTCGACAAGGCCCAGGCAGATTCCCAGCTCCAGGATGCACTGGAAGCATCAAAGAGCTACTCCGGGGCGCTCAATCTGGCTCCCGGGAACAAGGAGGCCCAAAAGGGCCTGGCTGAGGCGAATGCGCTCCTGCCGGAACTGTACTCCAAGGCGGGAACCAAGGAACTGGCCAAGGTGGAGTCTGCCTTGAAAGGCAAACTGCCGGATACGCCGCCGCCAGGCGAGAATGCAGCAGCGGATCAAGCGCCAAAGGCTTCCCCGGGCGATCTGCGCGCTGCCTCGGCGAGCCTGGAAAAAGCGATGATGAATCTCGGAGCTGCCGCCGGAATGAAACCCGAGAATGCAAAATACCAGGAGGATCTCAAGAAGGCCGAGGCCTTGATGGGATCGGTGCGCGCAGAGCTGGAAAAAGCGCAGGGACTGGCTGCGGCAAAGGCGCCCGGGGAAGGGCCGGGAGCTGGCGAGGGACAGCCGGGAGGAGAGGGAGAGGGCGGCACGGGCAAAGGCAAGGGAGAGGGGAAAAGCAACGGGCAGTCTGCTCTCAAGAGCATGAGCGCCTTGCGCGGCGAAGGGGGAGAGACCGGCGGCGGCCAGGGCGGAGAGTCAAAGCGGTACTGGGAAAAATTCGTCCAGGATTGGTAAAGTCATCGCCATGCTCCCCAAACATCACCTCCTTTCCCAGGTGCCGCTGCGGGCGGATTCCGTTATGCGGCGGATACAGGCGGAGATCTGGATGGATCAGGCACCCGTGGATGTTTTTGCGACCAGGAGCGGGCCGGCTCTCATTGGCTGGGAGGCCGCCCGCCGGATGCCATTGAAACGCCTGCGACCCCGTGTGCCCTGGGGGAGGCTTTTCGATCAGCGGTGGTGCAAGGTGGTTTTCCCGCGCAAGACGGGCACTGCCGACTGGTTCGCCTGGCGCGATGAGGGCGAGGCCACCCTGCATGTCGACGGGTCGCCTTTCTTCGGGTTTGATGTCGCGCACAGGTATTGCCTGCTCCCGCGGGGGATTTCCGAGGTTTGGGTGGAGGCGCATTGCGTCCAGAGCGCGATCTGGCATCCGGAAGGGAAAGGGTTGTCCGCGCAGGGCAGCCTGTTTGAAGGAGCCTTTCTGCTTCGGCGCAATGACGACGCCTGGCATGCGTGGCACGATCTGAAATGCCTCCTGGATGTGGCCCTTGCCCTCCGCCAGCAGGAAGATCCCCGTCTGGCGCCCGAGGTGGCGCCGGGACACACGCAGGCCTCGGTCCAGAGCCATAGCCCGGTCTACAAGCGGCTCCTGCGCTGGCTCGACGACGCCTGTGATGCTCTTGAGACCGCAGGGGCGAAGGCGGGACGCAGGGTGATGAGCCGCGCTTTTGCGGAACTGCGAAACCTCCGGCCGCTGCTCCATGCGACGCTGACGGGACATGCTCATATCGACCTCGTCTGGCTATGGCCCGAGCGCATTGGCGAGCAGAAGGCGGTCCATACCTTTGCGACCGTCAACCGCTTGATGGAGCAGTATCCGGAACTCCGGTTTGCATACAGCCAGCCGGCCAGCTACGAGGCGGTGCAGCGTCGGGCTCCGGGACTGTATGACGAGGTGCGGAAACGGATCCGTTCCGGCCGCTGGCAGGCGACTGGCGCGATGTACGTGGAGTCGGATACTCTCATCGCCTGCGGCGAGGCGCTGTTGCGCAGCTTTCTCGTCGGCCAGCAGGAGTTTGAGAAAATCGCAGGTCGCAGGGCGGGCCTTGTCTGGCTGCCGGACGTCTTTGGATACTCGGCGTGTCTTCCGCAAATGATTCGCCTGGCGGGAGCAAAGTACTTTTTCACCACCAAGCTGACCTGGAGCCTGGTCAATCGCTTTCCCTACAGCAGCTTTGTCTGGCGGGGTAATGATGGCTCCGAGGTGCTGGCCCACGTCACGCAGGAATGCGGGTACAATGCCGCGCTCGAGGCGGCGGAACTCAAGAACTCCTCGTGGGGTTATCAACAGGCTGATATCCACGACGAATACCTGCTGCCGACCGGGTATGGAGACGGCGGAGGCGGCCCCACTGCGGAGATGTGCGAGCGCGCGCGTCGGCTGGACGGTATGCCCGGCATGCCGGGAGTCCGGTGGGATCGGCCTGAGGCATTCTTCGACCGGCTCGCCGGGTACCGGGAGAGCCTGCCTGTACATGCCGGAGAGTGTTACCTGGAAGGTCATCGAGGTGCCTACACGACGCATGGCGGAGTGAAAGAAGCGTTTCGCGACCTTGAGCGCGCTTTGCAGGTCAGCGAGGCGGTGAGCAGCGCGATGGGCCTGGCGCCAGATCGCACGGCGGTATGGAAACGTCTGATCTTCGCGCAATTTCATGACTATATCCCGGGCAGTTCCGTCTGGGATGTTTACGCCGAGGGGGTGGCGGAGTTGCAAAGGCTGGCTCGCGAGCAGCGGAGCGAGGTGAAGACATGCCTGTCCCGGAAGGGAGGGAGGGAATGCTTTTTCAATCCCCACGCCGTGGAGGTTTCCAGATGGATTACCCGGCCGGGTGGGGCCGTCCGCGTGCAACTGCCACCACTGTCGGGCCTCTCCGTCGCGGAAGCCGCCGTCGAGTCGACGGACAGGATCTCCATCGGAGAAAACTCTTTTGGCAACGCTGCGTGCTTGGTGCGTTTTGACGAGCAGGGCTGGCTGCGGGGTCTCCGGTGGGACGGGGAGGATGCGATATTGACGGGTCCCGCCTGCCGGCTGGCGATCTATACGGACAAACCGGCACGGTTCGAAGCCTGGGACCTCGACCGGCATGTGCTTTCACTCGGCGCCATTTGCGATGCCCCCGCCGTGATAGAACGATTTGGCGAGGGGGCTTATCGAGGCGGCATTCGCGTGCGGCGCCCCATCGGGCGGAAGAGCTCGGCTACGATCGAGTACGCTCTCGAGGCGGAGAGTTCGCTGCTGCAACTGACTGTCGATCTCGAGTGGCGGGAGGAGTACGCCCTTCTCAAGCTGCTCGTGCCGACCGGCTACGTTTCTTCCCGGGCAAGATTTGGCATCCCCTACGGCAGTGTGCAGAGGCCTCAGGTTCCCTCAGGCATGCATGCGGAGGCGATGTGGGAGGTGCCTTTCAGCCGCTGGCTCGCGGTTTCTGACGAACGGGAGAGTGATGGACTCTTCGCCGTGACCGAGGCGAGGTATGGAGCGAGTGTGCGCGACGGGGTGCTCGGGCTGAGTCTGGTGCGGAGCCCCAAGGTCGTCGGATACGATGGGATGCGGATCGCCTGGCCGCCAGCCCTGTCGCGGGTGAAGCCTCCAGCGAAGCATACGGATATCGGACATCACAAGATTCGTCTGGTCCTCGGCCGATATCACGGCGGCTTGAGCCGCGGAGCGCATCCAGCTTCCCTGGCGGATACGCTGTTCACGGAGCCGGTGGCTTATCGGGGATCGCATGTTTCCTCTCCTCTTGAAGGTATCGAGGGCGGGGAGTCTTTGATCCCGGCCTGGGTGCAGCCGCTGGACGAGGATCGCTGGCTGTTGCGTCTGCACGAGGCTGGCGGTGTGCGCGGAGAAGCGCGGATCTCTCCGGGTAGAGGCTGGAGGGCCGCCCTGGGCGATGCCTGCGGGAAGGGGAATGGGCGATTCTCTTCCCGGCTCAGAGTGCCGTTTACGCCGCACCAGATCATCAGCATCGTCTTTACCCGGGGGGCGTAGGGCCGCGCCATCGCGCGAAGGCTGTAGAATGTCAGAAAGAGATAATTTCTGGCGCTAGAGGTCCGTAACGATATGACGCATTGTCATGGCTGCATGATCTCCCTCAATCATTTTCCCCGTCTCGCGGTATTGGCCTGCGCAACTACGATGTTTGCGAATTCGGCATCCATGGCCGCTGTCGAATGGCCGCCAACCGGGAAGCCGATTCCGAGTGGTTTTGGCGTACAGCTCAAGGGGCCGACCGATTCGCCGGAAAATCTCGACCTCATCAAGGATCTGGGGCTGGCGTGGGTGCGGCGCGGGTTTATCTGGGAAGCGGTTGAGAAGCAGCAGGGCGTTTATGATTTTGCCAAGTATGATCAACTCCTGGCCGAGTGCAAAAAGCGCGGTCTGAAGGTCATAGGCTGCATCGCTTTCAGCAACAAACTCTACGGCACTCATGCCAAGGACGAGCCGGGCCGTACGGGATACGCGAAGTTTGCCGCCGCGCTGGCCGAGCGGTACAAGGATGAAGATATCATCTGGGAGATCTGGAACGAGCCCAACGTGATGACCTTCTGGGGCAAGCATGGAAAGAAGGGGAATACCCCGGAGTACGCTGCGGAATACTATGGCCTGGTCAAGGCGACCGTGCCGGAAATGAAGAAAGCCAATCCCAAGTGCATCGTGCTGGGGGGCTCGGTCTCAAATATGTGGAGCGAGTCGTACAAGTGGATGGACGCGATCTTTGCCATGGGCATCCTCAAGACAGGCATCGATGGATGGTCTGTGCATCCGTACGGTCTCAAGAGCCCGGAGGACTACATCGAGGCGTATGAGATCATGCGCAAGTCGATGGCGAAAAACGGCGGTCCCGCTGATATCCCGGTGGTGAATTCCGAGCGGGGGTTTCCCTTGGGCAAAGCCGAGGGATACGCCGGGGGCGACGAGGCTCTGGCGGCAGAGTACCAGGCATGGCATGTCGTACGCCAGTACCTCATCGATCTCTATTGCAATGTCAATGTGACCATCTGGTACGAGTGGATGGGCAGCGACAAGGAGGGCTTCTCGCTCTATAAACCCGACAGGCAGCTCCCGGTGAATACCGCGTGCAGAGTGCTGGTCGAGCAGCTCAAGGGGTATGCGCTCAACAAGCGCATCGACATCGGCGATGCGAGGGATTTTGCCATGAGTTTCACCACGCCCTCGGGCGCGGAAAAGGTGGTGGTATGGACCTCTCCTCCGCAGATGCAGACGGCCGAGAAGGCGACGCCGCACACAGTGAAAATCCCGGTGAATGCCAGCGGAACGATCGAGGTGGTGGATATCTACGGAAAGACCGCTCCGGCGGAGGTCAGGAGCGGCGTGGTGGAACTCGCGATCTCCGGGGCTCCCCAGTATCTCGTCGTCAAAAAATAATCCGTGCCGTGGACTCCGACCATTCATCCGGCAGGCATCCGGAGCGCCGGGCTGATCTTGTCATTGTAGGCGGGACGCCGGGCGGCATCATGACCGCCATCGCTGCGGCGCGCCGCGGGCGGTCGGCCATCATTCTCGAGCGCACGGCACATATCGGAGGCTTGCCCGCCAACGGTCTGGGCGCGACGGATATCTCGACCCGGGCCGCCGCGGCAGGCTTGTTCCGCGAGTTTACGGAAAGGTTGCGTCAATACTATCTCGACGCTTATGGGGAGGGCTCGGAGCAGTTTCGCATTTGCAGCGATGGCTTTCACTTCGAGCCGTCGGTTGCCGAGCGGGTGCTGTGGGGGATGATCCGTGAGTGCCCGGGGATCGAGGTCTTTATCCGGCGGCAGTTCGATGCGCGACCGGATCGGGTGGATGCCGCCCGGCGACGCATTTCTTCCATCAGAGTCCTCGATCGCGACACCGGAGCGCTGGAGACCTATGCGGGCGAGATCTTCATCGACGCGACGTACGAAGGTGACCTGGCGGCGGCATCCGGCGCGCCTTTTTCCACCCGGCGTGAGGGATTTGCGGACTACAGGGAGCCAATGGCCGGGAGGGTCTTCCAGCGTTGGGGTTTTCATGAGGAGATCGGGGAGGGCTCGACCTTTGAAGGAGACGACACCATTCAGGCGTACAACTTTCGCCTCTGCCTTACGGATCAGCCGGAGAATCGTGTGCCGTTCTCCAGGCCGCCGGGATATGATCGCGAGGAGTATGCCTCGCTTGCGCAAGACCTGAAGCTCGATCGCATGCCCGGCGTCCATGTGCGCGAACGCGAGTGGGATGGCATTGGGCGCATCACGAATATCGTCTGGCTGCCGAACGGAAAAACCGATGCCAACAATCAGCATCTGGCCTTCATTTCCACAGACCTTCCCGAGGAGAACTATCCCTGGCCCACGGCGGACTGGGCCTGGCGGGACAGATTTCAAGAGCGCTTGCGCAACTACACCCTCGGTTTGTTCTGGTTCCTCCAGAACGACCCCGAGGTGCCCGAGTCCTTTCGGAAAAACGCGCAGCGATTTGGCCTGGCCGCCGACGAATACACGGACAACGGAAACTTTCCCAGGCAGGTCTATGTGCGCGAGGGGCGTCGCATTGTCGGGGAAGCTTGTTTCCTCGCGCACGACGCGCTGCCAGTCGAGCCGGGCGGTCGTCCCCCGGTGCATCCGACTTCCATCGCGGCCAGCCACTATCCGGTAGACAGCCATGCCGTGCACAAGCGCGAACCCGGGCGGGTGCATCTCGATGGCTTCGTGAGTGTCAACACGCTGCCGTACACCGTGCCGTTTGGCATCATGACGCCCAAGACCCTCGATAATCTCCTCGTCCCGGTCGCGGTGAGCGCCAGCCACATGGGCTTTGGCACCCTGCGCATGGAACCCTGCTGGATGGCGCTGGGCGAGGCGGCGGGTGTGGCGTCTCATCTGATGATCGATTACCGCCTTCCTGCCCGGCTCGTTCCCATCGCCGAGCTTCAGCAGGAACTGATTCGTAACGGAGCGATGATCATCTTCTTTCGTGATCTTGCGCCCGGCGATCCGGCCTATCCCGCTGCACAATTGCTGGGGGTGAGAGGGGCGTTTGCCGACTGGATCGCCGACCTTGACGAGCCGATCGATCCCGAGACGGCGGCCGACTGGACTCGCCTCTTGGGGGTGAGAGCCGAGTGCGCGCCCGATTCGTCGCGGCGGAGTGTGCTGGAGGCTCTCTCCAGAGCCATTCCTGAGCGTGCTTCGTCGCCCAGAGAGATGCTCGTGGCCGCACGATGACGATGCCCTCAGGCTTCCTGCTTACGGAGGGCTGCTTCTCTATGCAATCGGTGGTTTATTGTGGACAAAAGTTAAGAATTGATAATTATTTGTGATAATCCGACAGGCCTATTTGCTCGCGATTTATCTCTCCCCAGAGCTTATTTGCAGGAAGCTGACAGGCCTTTCCCCCCCATCCCTATTTCATTCCCATGAACCGAATGTCTCATTCCCCGACCCGAGATCGAGTGAATCCCGGTCGGATCACTGCGATCATCGTATCCATCGCAACATGCCTGGCCACCGCGACGCATGCGGCCAGCGGATCATGGAACTCGAACACCGACGGCAACTGGAGTGACTCTTCCAAGTGGCTCAACGGGATCATCGCAGATGGACAGGGTTCCACTGGCAATCTGACGTTCAACATAACTCCCAACCGGACGATCACCATCGACTCGACCTCGCGGACCCTGGGAATCCTCAATATCGGTGACACGAATGCCACGAATTCCTATACGGTGGCTTCTTCCGGGGGCGCTGTCCTGATCATGGACAACGGCGGTTCTCCTGCCCAGATCAATCAACTGTCGACAAGCGCGGCTAACATCATTTCGTCGGGCATCACGCTGAACGACGATCTTGAGATCAACAACGCCTCGTCTCTCGGGCTCACGCTGAGTGGCAATATCACGGGCAATGCGGTGGAGATCGCCCTGAATTCCACCGGCACTGGCGCGGTGACCTTGAGCGGCGTCAATACATTTTCAGGAGCCGTCCGAGTCAATACAGGGACGCTGACAGTGGCGTCGGCTGCCGGGGGCAATACGGCGGTTGCCGCGCTGAACGCCAGCAATACGCTGTATCTGAATGCCGGGGCCACCTTTAGCCGCGGCGACGGAGGATCATCCAGCAACCTCTTCACCATCGCCGGCATCAACGACGGAACTGGCGGGGGAGGACTGTACACCCGGGGCACCGGGGGCGGTACTCGCTGGACGGAGCTGGCTGGCGATGACGATTACAGCTTCAGTGGCGTGATCCAGAATGGCAGCGGGACCAGCTACATCGGCATGGTCAAAACGGGGGCGGGCACCCAGACGCTCTCGGGAGCAAACACCTACACGGGAGGCACCATGCTCGGCGGAGGAACCCTGCGGCTCAATGGCGGTACGGGTTCGCTGGCGGCCACCGGAGTGTTGACCATGCAGGGAGCCAAGTTCTGGTATGACAACACAAGTGCCGCCGGAACGAAGGCGCAGTCGCTCGGCGCGCTGACTTTCTCCAAGGGAGACAATATCGTTCAATCCACCAAGGGGGCTGCGACCAGCAGCTCGCTGACTTTTAGCTCTCTGGCTGCTCGTACGACGGGCGCCACGGCAAATTTTGTTTACGCGGATGGGACGGCTGGCGCGGACAACAGCATCAACCTCACGGGGGCCTCGGCGGGATTCGTTAACCAGGGTGTATTTGTGAACGGAGCCAATTATGGGTACATGAATGCCAGCGGGACATATATCCGGGCCGCCGTGTACGGATCGGATGCCGGTTTTGTCAACGCATCGGGCGCATTGACGGCCGCGAGTCACAATCTCGTGACATCCTCGATCACCAACCAGGGCGCGATCATTGTCAATACGATCAAATTTGACGGGGCTGGCACAGTCGACCTCGATATCGCCGACGGTGCGATCGTGTCCTTTGCCAATGGTGGTTTGCTCCGGGCTGGCGGCGGCTCCACCACGATCAGCGGCGGAACGATCCGGGGGAATACTTCGGTTGAAATGGTGGTGCGCACGGATTCAGCCTCCGATCGCCTGACGATCAACTCGGTGATCGGAGCCAGCGGCTCCAATGCGCTGACCAAGACCGGCGAGGGGACCCTGACGCTGGGAGGGATCAACTCCTATACGGGGGTTACCTATGTCAACGGCGGCACACTGAGTGTCAGCGCGAATGCAAATCTCGGAGCGCAGGCGACCGGAGCATCCGTAAACCTGAATAATGGCACGCTCCGGGCCACGTCGAGCTTCGGTCTGAATAATGGAGGCGCCGGAACAAATGATCGAGGCGTCGTTCTGACAAATACCGGGACGATCGACGTTACCAGTTCGAATACGCTGACCGTTTCCGGCGTCGTGAGCGACACCTATGCCGCAACGTCGACGACCGCCCAGCGCGGGAGCCTGACCAAATCCGGCTCTGGAACGCTGGTGCTCGGCAACACCAACACCTACACGGGCGACACTGCGGTAAGCGCCGGGACGCTTGTCATCTCCGGGAGTCTGGCCAACACGCGGGCAATCGATGTCGCCCTGGGCGCAACACTGAAAGTCGATGGTTCGACAAATGCCTCTGCGAGTGTCTCGGTGGCTGGTACGCTTGGCGGCACGGGTGTCGTGGGGGGCGCGACGACGATCACCGGCGTTCTCTCGCCGGGAAACTCGGAAGGTCTTATTTCCTTCTCCAACGCGCTCACCTTGAGCGGCAATTCTGCGCTGACATCGTTGGAGATCGCTGGAACCAGCCGCGGTGTGCTTGGTGGTTACGATGCGGTGAATATCGGTGCGTCGCAGCTTCTCACCTACGACGGGGTGTTAAG
The DNA here is from genome assembly GCA_017305195.1 of Verrucomicrobiota bacterium. Classification (GTDB taxonomy): domain Bacteria; phylum Verrucomicrobiota; class Verrucomicrobiia; order Chthoniobacterales; family Terrimicrobiaceae; genus Terrimicrobium. Next base: position 136,144 of record JAFKMU010000036.1, read on the forward strand.
GCTTACGATGACCGCGGCGATCGCCAGCGCTACTTACAACCTCTTTGACTTTACCGCCGGCTATGATCTGGGCGGTTTTGATTCCCTGGCTTTTGCCGGCGGATTTTACTCGGGCGCCTGGGCGGAAACCTCGGCGGGTTCCGGCGTGTGGAAGTCCCTCTCCGGCGGACAGGACTTCACCTTCACGGAAGCGACTGGCGATCTGGTCGTTGCCGCCGTGCCGGAGCCGGGCGCCTGGGCTCTGGTGGGCTTGGGACTTGCGTTTCTCATGGTCTTCCGCAGGCGTGCCGTACGAGAGTAAAAGCCAATCGCAGGCCGGATTTCCAGGCGCCGCATCGAGGGATGCGGCGCCTTGGCATTTCTGGAATGCAGGCTCTCCTCCCGAGAGGGGGATGTCGATATTGGATAACGGAAAATGCAATCTTAGCTAAACCCCGGGCTTGCGATTTTTGCCTCGGCGAGAGACCTTGCACATACGTCGAATGAGTCACTCCCCCCAACGATCTTCGCGGTTCAGATGCGAGGCTTTTTCTCTCATCGAACTGCTTGCCGTGATGGCGATCATCATCACGCTGAGCGCGGTCTCTGTGCCTGCCTTTCAGTCGATCCGTGGCGGCAGCACGGTAAACAAGGCGGTCGCAGATCTTTCCAGTACTCTGGAAATGGCCCGGGCCTATGCCATGGCCAACCGCACGTATGTGCGCATCCTCCTCGGAGATGCTCCGGCGGCGAATGGACAGGTGCTGCCTGTCCTCGTAGCTCAGCCGATTTTTTCTGCGAATGGCTCCGCTGCGGGGGATATGACGGATGCCAGCGTGTGGCCGGCTCTCAGCCGACCGCTGGTTTTGCAAAATCTACGCATTTTCGATTCCCTCCAGGGCAGCCTGCCGGTCGATACCCGCAATGATGTCACTCCGCTTGGCGCCAATGTGCAGGGGGCCGTCATGTCACCGCTCAAGCGCGCCACCGCAGGGTTGGGTTTGATGGATTTCACGGGAGTGATCCAGTTTTCTCCGACGGGAGAGGCGAGAGTTTCGTTCGAGGAGCCTGCACGCTACATCAAAATAGCCATCGATCAACCTGCCAGCGGCAGCGCGACCTCTGCCATGGGCAAGAATCCGTTCATCCTCCGGCTTTCCGGCATTAATGGTTCGATTCGCATTCTCCGGGCCGGCGAGGTGGCGCTTTAGGCGGCAGCCCGTCTGCCCGGGCAGGCTTATCATTTCTCCTGAATCTCTGTGGTCCGAGACATCCCCATCTCCATACGCGCCTTTAGCCTCGTTGAGGTGGCGATCGCTGTTGGCATCCTCGCATTCGTCATCATCTCCGTCGTGGGGTTGCTGGGGGTCGGCCTGAAAAGCAACCAGGTTTCCGTGGAGGAAACACGGGCTGCCGCGATGCTGACGATGCTGGAGGCCGATCTGCGAAATACGCACTCCAGTCTGAATGGGGGAAAGTCATCGCTTTTTGGGCTGCCTTTGCCCTATCGCTCCGCTCCCGGGGGAGTGACTTTCGACCCTGCGATCCTGGCGGGAAGCTTCTTCACCACCGGGGTAAACGATATGGAGATGCCGGTGTCCCTCGCAGCGGGGAGACCCCGCTTTCAGGCATCGGTTTCCTACCTTGAGGCGCCGGGGGCCTCGGGAGTGAAGCCCATGGTGGCCCGGCTGGTGGTGAATTGGCCGGCCACAAATACCTCCAGTGCGGCGGATGTCTCCAACCCGGCAAAGGTAAGGGGATCGGTCGAGGCACTGGTATCGTTTCCTGCACCATGAAGCGAGGGAAGGCATTCACATTGATCGAGGTCCTGGTGGGCGTGGCGATCCTGGCCATCCTGGGTTTGGTGATCGTGCAGATCATTACAGCGACCTTGAGCGCATCGCGCATGAGTAATGCGGGTATCGATGCCGCAGCGCAGGCGAGGCTGGCGTTTGATCGCTTGGGCATTGATCTGGCTGCAATGGTCCGCAGGCCCGACATCGACTTTCAATCGACGAGTTCATTTGGCGCCGCTCCGCCCTATGGCCTGTTGTTTGTCTCGGGGGTGATGGCTGCCGGGGTCGGGGGAACGAATAACCGGGGATACTCGCTTGTCGGCTATCAGGTGAATGTCACGACGGATACGCCGACTCCATGTTTGCTGCGAGGGGCGATCCCGATCGCCTGGCAGGGGACGAACGCGGTAGGGGTGACCGGGTATGAGACCAATGGGCTGCCGGTTTCATTGACGAGTATCGGGGTGACCCTGAGCTTGGGAGATTTTGATGTGCTGGCTCCCGCAGTGATACGGGTCGTGGTGGGATATCAGCTCTACCCAAGCGGCAATAGTGTTTCTCTGTCCGATGGCACATCGCTTCAGGCTTTGGGACAGGTGGTGTACTCCCCTCCGGTACGGCTGGACTCCGAGGAAAATCCCTCGTCCATGACCGATCTCAGCTGCGTGAGCAGCCTCATCGTGGGGGTGGTCGCGATAGATCCCGACGCGGTCAAGCGGTTGAAGGCATCCGAGGTGGCCGCCCTGGCGGCGAGCTTTCCTGTTCCTTCGGCCGGGCAGTATCCCGTGGCTCTTTGGTCTCCGATCGCGGAAAATGCCAGCGGCCTCCCGGCGGGAGTGCCTCTTTTCGCGCGTCAATCGGTGCGCGTTTTCCAAAGAGCTTTTCCTATCAACCCGTACGGAGCGCCTCGGCAATGAAGCCTGCAATGCACAGATCGATGGGCTGGAGGGGCCGCGGGTTTGCCCTCGTCATTGCGATGGCTGCGATCGTACTGATCACGGTTATCGTCCTTGCGTTTTTTTCCCGCGCGCTGCTGAACCGCCAGGTTTCCTTCACCAGCACGAATCAGATCAAGTCCGACATGCTGGCCCGGATGGCGATGGACGTGGTGGTGGGAGAGATCAGGCAGGAGATCGTTGACTACTCCGAACCGTCGACAAACGGTGTCTTCCGTCCCTTGGCCTCGTCGAACATGGTTCCCTCGAAAATGGGAGTGAGCGGCGCGGACGCCCATGGAGCCGAGGTGATCACCAAGGTATCCGGGACGGCCACCAAGATTGATCCCGGAGCCAATGGCAAAACCTTTGGGTCTGCTGTGCGGATCGATGCCAGGGGAAGGAACGGGCGCGTGCTGTCGCAGTGGTTCACAAACGGTCCGCAACTCGGCGCGGCGGATCTTCCATCGTGGACGTATCTGACGCGTGACGGTGCGATCGTGCAGTCATTTACCGCAGGAAACAATATCCCGTCCGCCACGAATGCCGTGGTGGGGCGGTTTAGCTACACGGTCTACAATATCGGCGGCTTGTTGGATGCGAATGTGGCGGGATATCCCTCCACCTTCCCGGCGGCGAAATACCAGACCAAGGAGTCCATCGCCTATGCCGATCTCACGGCGCTCGGGCTTTCGACCTCGCAAATCGATGGCCTGATCTCATGGAGAAACAAAAAAACCGGGAGCAGTACGGCCGTCTTTGAAGCTTGGGCGACCGGTCGGGCCTCGACGAATGCGAGCGATATCGTGGCGGCGGCGCAAGTGGGCTCGACTGGCCATGTCGGGACAGTGATCGGGGACAACACCTTCCTGAGCCGTGGTGATCTGCTTCGTTACCTGAGCCGGGCGGGAATGACAAATGCCGCGCCCAATCTGGTCCACCGATCGCGCTCGGCCACAGGACCCTCGTATGGTCCCGCGAATCGGCAAACCGACAGCGGAGGGGTTGCGCCCTATGGGGACAAGGCCGATGACCTGGCGAGCTATAATCGGTCATTTCCCGCAGTGAAGGCGTTCGATGGTGTGATCTGGCACTACCGTGATGACGGGACATGGGATAGCGAAACGGTCACCGGGAGCTCGCCGCTCGTGCGACGGCCCTTCTCTCTGGCTAGGCTTGCGTGGCTCGGGCACGACGGTCCCAATGTGGCGGCCTTTGATCCTTCTCTTTCCGCCAGCGACCGGGAACGTGCCATCAAGACGTGCTTCGGGCTCACGTGGAATGATAACAAGCACCGCTGGGATTACGCCCACGGAGACGAGCACGGCATCCTGAGCCTGGAGCAGGTGCGGAAGCTCAAACGCGGCCCCGATTTCTTTGAGCTTCTCCGCGCGGGCATCCTGGAGGGGTCCCTGGGGACGAATCCCGGTGATCCGACCTCGGCGACGGATATCTCCGTACCGGTGGAAGGAGTGCTTGGCGATATCAAGCAGATCGCAAACAAGAAGGACCGGCAGATCCTTCAAATCGGGGCCAATATCATCGATCAGGCCGATGCGGATAATTATCCCACCGCAATATACCAGATGAGCAACCAGGAGATTTCGCCGGATGACGAACTGTATAACTATGTCTTCGGGGTCGAGAATCTCCCGGTATTGACTCGTGTCGGCATCGTTAACCACTACTGGCCGGACCATGGAGAGAGTATCACCCCGGAGCCCACGGGGCCGGGGGACATGAGGGTATTCCTGCAGCCCGAGGTCTGGAATCCCCACGACAGCTCCACGGCAGATCCCGCGGTCTATCCGGATACCCCGAGCGAGCTGCGGTTCGTGACCTACGGCGGGGTGTCTCTCAAGCTCGATCAAAGTGGGGCCAATGTCCCGACCACCAGCCAGATGGGGTCGAACCCCGCGGTGATGAGCTTTGGGCGTGATCCCGCTCTCGACGAGTTTGGCAGCGATTCGAATGCTCCAAGTCCCAAAGGGATGATCGGATTCAATAATCCCCCGCCGACATCCGCCTCGCCCCCCGCTTTCTTTAACAAACCTGTGCCCTTGACCGGGTACTGTTCCGCAGGAGCTCCCGGCTCCGCCATGAACAAACCCCTGCTGGATTATGCGGTCAACGTGACCCCCTACGATGCCAACAACCGGTACAAACCCAATGCGACAAAGACGCAGTACGACACGTATATCGAGCGAATGCCCTATCTGGGAGTGTACCTCGGCACGATGACACGCACGATACCGGCCTCGGGATCTTCTCAGCATTCGGTGACAGTCATTCCCGATCTGGCCGAGGGCGGCTACCTGTCTTTTGCTCTTGAGTACAGGGACAAGAATGGGAAATGGCTGCCGTATTCTGTGATCAGCCGGGTGCTCGCGATGAACAAGAACGGCTGGAGCACGGGGTCAAAGTACGGGGGAAGCTGGGGATCGATCGTTGCCCGGGTCGATCCCAGGACGGACCGCTTCTCCGTAAGCTCTGCCGCCGTCCGCCCCACGACACCGAGTTGGCAGATGGGCTTCTCGATCCGCCCAAGCGTCGAGAGCACGTATGATGACGGGAATAATATCGGAAGAGGCGTGATCTCATCGGCCTGGCCCCGGTCAGCCGCTGGATTTCTCCATGCGGGTGGCGGCAGATACATGTTTGACTCGTGGATGCAAAATGTCGCCTCCTCGGACTTTCGTTACGCAGACGGGGACGGCATCACCCGGCCCGGGGACGCCGGCCGGGCATCTGCTGCCGGAGACACGTCTGGAGACGGCATGGGAAGCTATATGCTGACATCGGGCGCGTCTGATTATCTGCCCGGGTCCAAATCCCGACGCCGTCCCTATATACTCAACCGACCGTTTCAGTCTGTGGGCGAGCTCGGTTATGTCTTTCGCGATCAGCCGTTCAAGACACTGGACCTGTGGTCGGATAAAAGTGCGGATGGCGCCTTGATCGACCTTTTCTCCGTGAGCGACCAGGCGATGGTGGCGGCAGGAAGGGTGAATATCAACTCGGCGAGCGAAAGCGTGATGACGGCCATCCTGCGAAACGTGACAAAGCAGGCCAACAGTGCCGGAGGCAGTGCGCTTTCCTCCGATGAGGCGGCTGCCCAGGCGAGCGCTGCGACCGGCGAAATCCACACGAACGGTGCATTGCGTGACGCCTCGGACATATCTTCGCGCCTGGGCGGCGTCTTCCATACGGCAGCTACCGCTGTCCCCGGCAACAACACCTCGCTGAACCAGCCGTTTCGCAACAAGTCCTATGGCGAAGCGCCGATTCGCGCTCTGGCTAACGTCGCGGATATCCGGACTTGGAGCCTCCTGGTGGATGTCGTGGCCCAGTCCGGGCGTCTCGCCGTCAATGCAACGGGGCTGCAGGACTTCATCGTGGAAGGCGAGCGGCGGTATTGGCTGCACGTCGCGGTCGATCGCATCACGGGAAAGCTGGTCAGCACACAAATGGAGCCGGTCTATGAATAGCAGATGCTTGGGGCTCGTTGCGGTAGCGCTGTTGTCCGGGCATTCGCTTCGTGCGCAGGAGCCCGCGACGCATGAGGTGTCCTTTCCTTCCGGAGATGCGGCATGGACGATCACTTTTGACAACGGGTCTCCAGACCGGAGCGGCTCGGCGGCTCCCCGGACGGACAGCGCAAAGGAAAAACCGGTGGCCGGACAATTGGCAAAGATCGAGATCGTGCGAATGGGCGGCGGGCGACATGATGTCGTGAGTTACGCCAGCGGCGCCAAGGCGGAGATGTGGTGGCCTCCCCGCTCCGGGCTGGTTCTCTTCAAGATGGATGGCGAGGCGGTCAGAGCCCTCCGGAGCGGGTATTTCGATAACCAGCGCTACGACGCGACGGCATTTCAATGGGTAAACAAAGGCACGTTTCGCGGGATGGAGATGCTGGCTGGAAAGCCCTGCCGTCATTATGTTTTTGAACAGCCGCTTGTGGGGGAGGAAAGGCTTGTTTTTCATGCCTGGATCGACAACCAGACCAACCGGCCGGCGGCCTTGAAAGTCGGCGGCGGCAGCGCCGGAGTGTTTGTCTTCGACTTGCCCATGCCCGATCGCGCGTACGTTCCCAGCCCTGAGTTTGCGGCGGCCTTTGAAAAATGCCAGGACGCCCTGGCGCCGCGCAAAAGCTACGGACGTTAACCCGCCCCTTCTCGATATGAAACATGTGATCCCGCTCGTCCTCCTGGCTGGTCTCAGCCTTGGATTTACGATGTCTGCCAAGGCCCAGACTGCCAGCGAGAAAACCGTCATTTCACTGAAGAACGGAGAGAAACGACTCAATATATTCGGCCTTCGCAAGCCGGTGGTCGAGGAGATCGAGGGCGGTATCAAGATATCCTGCCGCAACGAGGATCCGCACCGCTGGTCCGCTGTCGTTAGCTACACTTTTGAAAAGCCGGTGAAGGCAGGTTCTGTCAGTTTTGACTTTAGCCAGAACCAGATCGGCAAGCTGACGGCAGGATGCGAACTGGAAAATGGAATCCAACTCAGGCAGGTGCTCGCGAGCGAAGGGCCGACCCTCATGAATTACTCGGTCGATTTTGCGACCACAGCATCGGACCTCAAGGTGAGCTTTGATGATGCTCCGGTCAAAAGCGTCTTCATTTCTTTTACCGTGCCTCCGGATACGGGAGACACGGTGATTGAGATCAGAAACTGGACCCTCCAGTGATGGGCTGGCTCCGCGCAGGCAGCGTCTTTTTCCAAGCACGGCCCTAGAAGGCCCTGCTGGTGGGGGTTTCCTCCCGGTAGGCCTTGGGAGTCTTTCCGATGCGGTTGAAGAACCACTTGGTGAAGTGGGAGGCTTGTTTGAAGCCGAGCTCATAGCCGATCTCCTTGATCGAGAGCCCGGTGGATTCCAGCTTGCGGGTGGCGACGTCCTGACGCAGATGCTCCCAATACTCGCGGGTGGTGATGCCAAACTCCCTCCAGTACAGCCGGTCCAGGTGTGCGCGGCCCAGGCCGGTCTCGCGCTGGAGCTGCACTCCCGGGAAGGGCTCTGCGAGCGGGCTGTCGTGCAGAAGCTGCGCGGCCCTCATCAAACGCTCGTCACTTAATCCTGCGTGGGCAAGGGAACGTCCCATCTGAGTCATGGCCTGGTGAAAGTCAATAAGCCACTGCTGGAAGCGCTGCTCAAACCGCAAAAAGACCGGGTAGTCGATTTGCTGCTCTGTCAGCTCCAGGCGCACCTTGGGGAAATGCCGATGGACGAGGCGGGTGAGGGCGGTGGCGCTTTTTTCCAGGCGGGGGAACTGGCTGGAGTTCAGGACGACAGCGTCGCGTCCCGAAAAAAGATTCTTTCCGGTTGGCCACTGGCATCGGAAGTGAACGGAGAGGATGCGTGCGTCGGGGGAGAATTCCTGCAGGGTCTTTCCCTGTGGAGAAACCATCCACTGGCCGGCATCGGCCTGCCAGACCTTTCCCTCCATCTCCATGCGCACCGAGCCCCGGCGGAGCAGCCACACCCAATACCCGAGGCTGTGATCCTGCCGCTCGCTGGTCGATCCGGCGGCGATCGTTCCCTCGTAGATCCATAGCAGTTCGGTGCGAAGGCTGGACCAGCGATACAGCGGGCTTTGCCAGTGGCGAGAGAGCAAATCCATGACTCAAAAATGGATAACTAAATGTATAACTAAGGCAAGCCTATGAAATGGCCAGTTTTCGGGGCGCGATGGAGAATCCTCCCACTGTAGTGAAACCGGCTCCCCGTTACTTTTCTCCCGCGCCTCATGAGGCGGCATGCCTCTCGGCGGATATTTGCATCTATGGCGGCGTATCTGGCGGCGTGATCGCCGCGCTCGATGCCGCGTCTCGTGGATTGGCCGTGGTCCTGATCGAGCCAAGCGCCCATCTCGGGGGAATGACTGCGGGGGGCCTGGGCATGACGGACGTCGGTAACAAGTACGTAATCGGGGGCCTTTCCCGGGAGTTTTATCGCAGGGTGGGGCAACGTTACGGCGCCGTGGAGGAGTGGAGGTTTGAGCCGCATGTGGCGGAGGAAACCTTCGAGCAATGGTTGCTCGAGGAAAACGTCCGCGTTTTCAAGCGCCAGTTCATTGACGCCGTATCGAAGGAGGGAAATCGGATCGTGGCGATCCGCACGGTGAGCGGGATCGAGGTGAGGGCTGCTATGTTTATTGACGCATCCTACGAGGGGGATCTGCTCGCGCTGGCTGGCGTCTCACATTTCATCGGTCGGGAGGGCAATGCGCGCTACGATGAAACGATCAATGGCGCTCAGATCGAGAGCGGGCACCAGTTTGAGGGGCCGGTCGACCCGTACGTCGTCCCGGGCGTCCCGGCGAGCGGGCTTCTCCCCGGCATCGACCCGGACCCGGCGTTCGTGCCCGGGGCGGGCGACAAACGGGTGCAGGCCTACACCTTTCGCATGTGTCTCACGCAACGCGATGACATCCGCATGCCCTTCCCTCGGCCAGAGGCGTATGATGCATCCTGGTATATCCTGTTGAAACGCCATCTGGCCACGGGCTGGAACGAGGCATTTCAGAAATTCGACGAGATCCGTAATGGCAAGACGGATACAAACAACCACGGAGCGGTTTCCACGGATTTCATCGGGCAGAATCACCGGTGGGCTGCCAGCAGTTACGTCGAGCGCGAGCGCATTTTCCAGCAGCATGTCTCCTGGCAGCAGGGGCTCATGTGGTGTCTCGCGAACGATCCCGATGTGCCGGCGGCGATCCGCGACCCGATGAGTACGTGGGGATTGTGCGCCGACGAGTTTCCGGAAAGCGGGGGCTGGCCTCATGCCCTGTACGTGAGGGAGGGGCGACGGATGCTTTCCGGGTATGTGATGACCGAGCATCACTGCCGCGGCCGTCTCGTTGTGGAGGACTCCATCGGCATGGCGGCCTATGGGATGGACTCTCACCACTGCCGCCGCATGGTGCGAAACGGTGTGGTGGTCAATGAGGGGGATGTCCAGGTCGGAGGCATCCTGCCCTATCCGATCTCGTATCGAGCGATCGTGCCGCGCGAGGAGGAATGTGCCAATCTGCTCGTGCCGTTCTGTATTTCGGCTTCGCATATCGCATTTGGTTCGATCCGCATGGAGCCTGTCTTTATGACGCTCGGGCAGTCCGCAGCCATCGCGGCGGCGATCGCCATCGAGCTGGGAGTGCCGGTTCAACAGGTGCCGTACCCTGATTTGCGGGCGGCCCTGCTGGAGGCCGGGCAGGTCCTGAGCCGTCCGCCAGAAGCGACTGCCTTTATCGTGGGTGTCACCGAGGCCGAGGCGCTGGCGCATTCGTAAGAAAAATCTCTTTCCAAAAAAGCTTCCCGCGGCCAAGGAAGGGTATCCCCTATGCTCTTTAGTACCGAACGATGCGTAACCGGTCGCCGACCTGCTTTCATGGCGTGGTTTGGCAACTTCTTTGAGCCGTATTTCTCAAGCCGGGAGGCCGCGAGAAGTGGCATCGAAGACCTGAGGCGGCTGGGATTCAATTCGATCGTCCTTGATTCCAAGCTGTGGAGCGATTTCACGCATTTTTTTCGCACAGGAGAGGAGAGTCAATACGTGGCGATGCAGCGCTGCATCGCCCGGTGCTGCCGCGACAATGGCATGGGGGTATCCTTCCTGGCGTTGTTTGCCATCGGTGACAATCTTTATCCGGAGATTTACGATCACCCTCCGGAGTTCGTCGACCAGCCGGTGGATTTCTGGCAGCAGCCTTATCGAGGCTATCGGCATTGGTCCGCAGCCCAGGCTGAGGAGCACGTGAGGCATTGCCTGGAGCTTTATCGCTTTATCGCCGGGGAGGCCGCCGCGATCGCCGCAGACGAGACCGGTCGCGAGAGGCTGCCCTTTTATTTCTATCACAGCCCGATTTTTTCACCGTCCTTCGATGAAGACGGGAGGAGCCATTATCTGGCATGGCTGCGTTCGCGGTACACGCTGGAGGAGCTCAATGACCGGTATGGCACGGCATTTCTCTCCCTGGATCAGATGGGTGCCGCCGACTATTGGACAAACCCCGCCGATCCGGCGGAGTCCAGCCGGTACGTGCCCTCGACAGCGGATTACGAGGGCCGATCCGCTGCGATTCTGCGGTATGCCGACAATCAGGCGTACAAGCGCCAGGTGATGCGCGATTATTTTTCCCGGGTGGCGTCTCGCCTTAGGGATGAGGACCAGCGCTTCTATCTCTACGCGGCCTTGTCCCAGTGGAAGGTGTTTTTCAGCGATTATGTGCATATCCAGAATCGCGGCTGGGATCTTTGGGACCTGGGAGAGATCCTGGACTCCCCCTCCTTTATTACGATGCCCATCGACAATCGCGGCTACATCGAGCCGTACGTAGTCCCATGTGAGATGGCGATGCTTCGGAGCGCGGCCCGGGACCGGGATTTCGTGGGATCATTGTTCCTCGGCCGCTACATGGCCAACGATATCTATGCTGTGTGCAGTCCGGTCGAGGTGATTGCGTCCGCTTTCGGCGCTGGAGCTACCGACCTGTATTTCTATGGGTATAACGGTCTGGATGACGGCGGAAACTTTGGCAAATGGGATGTCCCGGAGAAGGACTCGCTGCGCCGGGCTCTGGATTGGTTTGCGGAGGTCCGGGAGATGGCTGGCCGGAGGGTCAAGACGCATCGGGTGGCGATGATCTACCCATTTGCCTCCTATACGCTTTCCGCCCAGCCTACGGATACGAGGCAATACGACGCCTTCCGTGATGATTTTCTTGGCTGGTACCGGCAGCTGGCCGACCTGGGACTCAACCCCGATATCATTCACCCAGCGCACTCCGGTGCGCTCACCTCTTACGATTGCGTGGTCGTGCCCGCAGATCCCCACTACTGGGCGATGAGGGACGATGCATTTGAAGGGAGACTGCGTGCCTACGTGGAAAACGGGGGCCTGCTCCTGCATGGAATGGCGGAGGCGGTTCATCACGCTTTTGCGATGGAAGTTCATCCGCATCGGGCGGATTCGTTCGGTTGGGAGGAAAAGGTGGTCACCGGCTCGCCGGGGTTTGTTTCCTATGACTCCGGTGACGTCCAGGCGCGTTATCTTGGCGATGGCAAGGCGGTCTACGCGATCCATCGCTTCGGTCGGGGAGCAGTGCATTCCTTCGGATTCCATTACGGCGCTGCGTATGCCAGCCGGGAGCACCTGCCTGTGGCCCGGGAGTACAAAAAAGAAAATCACTATCCTCTCACAATCATCGGCCGCACTCCGGTGGAGCGTGCCCTGGCTGAAGCGGGAATCGCTGATCGAAGGAGGAGAGGCATCGAGACCATCCAATTTGAACGCGGAATGCTGGTGATCAATCATACTCCGTACACGGTGCTGGTGGAGGCCCCGTCTGGACGATGGCTGAGCACGTTTGAAGGCTTCGATGGCTCGCACCTGCCGGGTCGGCACGCGGCGTTCCTGCTCGGATAAAAGACGGCTTTCGCTCCGATGAAAGCGGCGCGGAGGAACTGGATTTGCCTAAGGGCGGTATAAAACTGTAGCCGCTGGTCGGCGGCTACAGATTCTAAAGTGGCTCTATGGCCTGGAGCGCAGTTCCTCCCGGGCCGCTTTCACCTCGCCAGAGCTGGCGTGGATTTCATCGAGATTCTGGTGATCCACCACGAAGCCGTCGTCCGAGGCAGTCGACTTATGGTGCCGCAGGCGCTGGAATAGGGCGCGGATATCATGCAGGCCGCCCCATGTGAACCAGACGCTGGTGACCAGGGTGATGAAGATCGGGATGCCGATGCCGGCGACGTGCCAGAATCCCGACCACCATGCGAGCGGCCACGGGCTGATGATGTTCCAAACCGTGCCGACCAGGAACACGACGGACCAGCTCATGCTCCAGCCGAAGAGCGCGCCGGCGATCAGCTTGTCTTTCGGTGAGTATTCGCTGTCGATGCCGATGACTTTCAGCCAGAAGCTGCGTCGTTGCGGAGCTGGGTCGAGAGAGACCGTTTTGGTTTCGGGTTGGGTGATCGCGTACCGGCCGCGATGGAGCATTTTCTCCAGGTTGAAATCCTCCTTATGGGTAAGGAGCGAAACGGCCACATATACGATGATGGCCGCCAGCATGGCGCAGAACGAAATCTGGATGCCGTTCAGCGGGAAGTGACCGTTTGAGATCGTGCGCAGGATGATGCCCGTGACGGAAAGAATCGAGCCGGTGAGCAGTCCAGCCCATGCGCCCCCGGTCGTGCCTTTCTTCCAGTAAAGCCCGCCAATGATCGCGGAACCGGCTCCGCCTACATAGATGGCCGTCGTGACCGCCCACCACATGAAGATATATTCCGTTTGTCGGAAGAGTGAGCCAAAGATAAAGGCAAACAGCGCCACGCCGATGATGCCGAGGCGCAAGGCCCGGATGTGATTCTTTGGGGAGAACGGCTTCCGGCGCAGCGGCATCACCACGTCTTGCACAAAGATGCTGCCCCAGGAATGGAGGTGGGTGGAGTCGCCGCCAAAAACTCCCATCAGGAGGATCGCGATGAGCATTCCTTTCACGCCAGCCGGGAGAAATTCCGACAGCGCTGCAGGGACGGTCATTTGCTTTTGGATCTGCGGAGACTCAAGATGCGAGATGACCTCATGCGCTGGCGCGGCCGCTTCCGCATACTTCGGGTCATTCAGGAAGGTCACCGCGCACACTGCCAGCAGCACGACGACCGAGGTCTTGCCCATTTCTCGCCATGCTCCCAGCACTCCGGCCATTCGCCCCTCATGGGGAGTGATTGCCGCCGTGTTGTAGGAACCGGCGTTCTGCCATGCCATGCGGCCGTAGATGGTCACGGCAAGCCCCATGAGAACGTACCAAAGATTGAAATCCGAAAGCCCGAATGAGTCGAAGGGATTCAGCCGGGACTTTCCAGGTTCGGCCACGGCCAGGGTGTTGCTGATGTCCTGCCAGCTGAAGAGCACGAGCAGCGTGGCGATGATGACGAGGTAAAAAACCTGGGACAGGATACCCTCCACGCAATCTGTCACCATCACGGTGATAAACCCGCCGGCGAGGGTGATGAACAGCGTGATGATGAGAAAGAGCGCCATCAGGAGGATGAAGGTCTCGATCTTGAAGACACCCACGTGCACCGTCTGCGGCAGACCGAAGAAGAAGACCATGCACCGGGCTCCAACAGCGGGAATGATGCCGAAATTGGCGATGCCGGCGAGAAAGGCAAGACCGCCATTGAAGATGCGGAAGCTCCGGCTGTATCGAACCTCAAAGAACTGTGCCAGCGTGAGGCAGCGTGTTTCCCGGAACCGGTAAGTCACCCATCCCATAATGGTGAAAATCAGCATCACCGGAGCGGAAAGCCACCCCCACCAGGTGAGGGAAAATCCCGAGACGGCCACCCGCTCAAACATCGCGACGAAAACGACTGCTCCGGCGCCCATTTCCGTGCTGGCCACGGCCAGGAGATAACGGCCTGCCAGTCGGCTGCCCGACATGAAGTCCGCCACGCTTTTCATGTAGCGGCGGGCGAACGCTCCGATGGAAATCACTATCCCCAGAGACAAGCCAATGAACAGCCAGTCCGCCAACTGGAGCGAGGAGGCTAACGGCAGAGAGCTGAGGGATTGAGCGGTTGGGGCAGGCATGGAGCAGGGGTTATACCGAGCTATACCTGCGCCATTTTGGGGAACAACAGGTTATTGCCGGAAGTCAAAAAAGGATAACGTTTTATTGAATGCGATATCCCGTGATCTGTGAAAGCGATGCTCGCGAGGGGAGCTTTTTGCAAGCACCAGGCGTGGCGCTGGGGAGCAAGGGCGGCCTGCTGGAAAAAATCCGCGGATGCTGAAGCGTTTTGGGGCGATGGGAGAAGTCAATAGCTAAGGAAATGCCCCGCCTCCCTGTCGCCTTTATGTCGGAGCTCTTTCTCTCGACGTCGTATTTGGATAACGAAAAATGAAAGCCGGAGCAGAGGTGAGTCTTGAGTGGAGATGCTGCAAAATCGAGAATGCCAGCGTCCTCTCCCGATGATGGCTATCTTTTCCCGTTCCCTTTGGCTTGGCGGTTTGTCGCTGGTTTGCTGTGCAGTTTTTTCGGCATTCGCCGCCGATACGAAAAGTGCGCCGATCGAGGTGCGGCTGGATGATTTTGCTCATGGAGGCCTTGATTGGATCTTTAGCAAAGGCAATGAATTTCCCGGAGCAAAGGGAGAGCTGGTCCTGGCGGAAGGTGGCGGTGAGGGCGGCGGCTCCGCACTGAAGCTCTCGGTCGATCTTTCCGGGGGAGGAAAGTATGTGGGGCTGGGAAAGATGCTTCCCACCTGGGATTTGCGCGACACGCTGATGCTCAGGATGAAGATCAAGACGGCAGACATCAGGAACCTGACCTTTCGTCTCACGGATGCAAGCAACCAGACCCACCAGACGAAAAACATCCCCCTCCAGGCAGACGGGCAGTGGCACGACTATGAGTTTCCCATTGGCAAGCTCTCGGGCGGGGAGCACTGGGGCGGAGCGAATGATGGAAAGTGGCACGGTCCGGCCAAGCAGGTATTCCTTAGCATCACCGAGCATGCACTCCCGGAATCTCGAAAGGGCGAAATCCTCTTCAGCGATCTCCGTGCGGAGGTGCTCCCCGTAGGCGACTTGCCGGCGGTCAGCTATCTGAGCGAAAGTTTTGACTCATCCCTTCCGGATGGCTGGGTGTCCAAGGGTGATGTCGCGATATCCAGGGACGACAAGTTTGGGGGCGAGGCTTCCGTCGTCCTGAGGCGAGACCGGGAGCACTTCGATGCCGAGACTTCTCTGACGAGTCCGGGCATACCGGTGCGCGACGGACGCGCGGAGTTCGCCGGAGCTTTCAAGTCCGACCTGGAGTCGCCGGATGCCTCATTCAATGCGTCGATCGAGATCGTCGCCCTTGATGGCGCTGGGAACGCCCTGGATACGGTGAAGCTGGCCAGCATCTCCGGAAAATCAAACTGGACGCCGGTCAGGAAGCCGCTCTCCTTTCCCCTTGGAACCATGGCGGCGCAATTGCGGGTGCAGCTTAACAAGGCCGTGGGAAGCTTCCGCGGTGATGAGATTAGTCTTTCGGCGCCGGAGATCAAATTCGCCCCGCGTAATCCTGTGAGGCGGGTTCTAATCAAATCGAACGAAGTCGGAAATATGCTTTTTCCCGGACAGCCGGCATCTTTTGATGTCACGGTCCAGTCGGCGAAGCCGCTCGATGAGGCCCATCAAAAAATCGTCGCCTGGATTACGGATTATTGGGGTGCTGAGCAATCTGCTCCGAAGACCTATGCCCTGGAGGGCGCAGCCCGGGACAAGGACCTCTATCAAAGCAAGGTTGTGATCGATCTCAGTGATTTCAAGCCGGAGGTCGGCAAGTATTACGAGTTGCGTACGCTTATGGACAGCGGGGTGGGAGATCCTGTGAAAGAATCGAGCGCCTTTGTGTTTTTGCCGGAGGCGGCTGCCAAGAAGTACACGTGGAAGGAAATCCCCTTTAGCAGCAGAAACTGGGACAATAGACTTCCTCCCTACATCACTCTTAGCGATCGAATCGGCATCCGCCTTGCGGGCGTCTGGGGAGGGTGGAAGGCGGAACCTCCGTATAAACCGAGCGCGCCGAAACTTGAGCTCGTGAAGCAGCTTGGCATGACCATGCTGACCCGCACGCCGATCGTGGCCGTCGAGCATCACCGCGAGGGCTATGAAAAATACACGGATGATGTGTTGCGAGCGGGGATGGCGGAGTTTTTTGACAAATTTGGCAAAGACAATGAATTCGTCGTCACGCTGGGGAACGAGCCTCAGCAGACAGGGCCGACCGTTGAGCGGAATGTGGCCCTGTACAAGCTGATGTATGACGAGGTGAAAAAGCTCTCTCCGCAGACCTTTGTCGTGGGCACCTCGGTGGGTCCGGCTGAGGAGTATTTCAAGCTCGGCTTCCAGAAATACAGCGACGCGGTGGATTTTCACACCTATGAGGATAGCAAAGGGCTGCGCGACATCTTTGCCAAGTACCAGGAGTTGTTTGCCAAGTATGGCGGCAAGCAGCCGATCTGGGCGACCGAGATGGGGCTCAACGCCCAGGGATTGTCGCGTCGTGTCGTGGCTTCCGAGCTGATCAAAAAGTTTTCCTGGTTCTTCAGTTTCGGCGGTGAAAACGGATCCTGGTTTGGAGTTTGCTTTCCCGATCGCGACGGGAGGTTGCGAGGTTCTTCAGAAGATGCCTTCAACCTCTTTGACGGTCTGTTCGGCAACTACAGCCCGAGGCTGGATGCCGTAGCCTACTACAATATGGTCAACGGCATCTGCATCAAGAAGTTTGCCGATCATCGGGAGTATGAGGACGGCCTCCAGTCTTTCCTTTTCCTCGATAAGGATGGCGAGAACCTCCAGATCCTCTGGAAGGACCATGGCGCGCGGGATATCCGTCTCCCTCTGAATGCGGAAGGCCCGGTCAAGCTGACCCGCATCGATGGCACCAGCGCGACCCTGCAGGTGTCGGGCAAGGGCATCGACCTTCGCGTCGGCGAGGACCCGATCCTGTTGAGCTACAAAGGCGCGCAAAAGTCGTTGCCGGAGAAACTCCCGGCCGCCGAGGTGCGCTTGCTCTCCGCTCCGGAAAAGATCGTGCGAGGGGAGACGTTTTCCGTGAGCGTGGAGGCCCCCGCCGAGAAGGGGCTCGCTCTCAGCCTTCCGCCCGGGTGGCGGGCAACCCCCCTCATTTCAAAGGGCGGTATTTTCTCTTCCGAGATCACCGCGCCAGCAGATACCGACGCCCGATATGTTCCGATCCGGTTCCTCCAGAAAAGCGGAGACCTAGATTTCGTGGTGCCGGTGCAGGGACAGGTGTCCGGTGAGATGATGGCGACGGTTATGGCCGACGGGCGTCCCGCCGTGGAGTTGATTCTTCACAACAACAACGCCAAACCGGAGGAGGTGGCCTGGAATCTTGCCATGATCCAACAGGTCTCTCCCAAGGCCGGGCTGTATTCTCTCACCGAGGCTGCGCCGCCCGGCGCTTACTTTGGCGACGCGACGGAAGGCCGTGCGACCATTGCTGCACACGGGGAAACCCGCGTCCGTGTGCCGATCGAAGGTGTGGACCCGGTGACATCGTACAAGCTGCGGGCGACGATTACCGATCAATCCGGACGCGCCTTGACGGTGGATCGTTTTGTCGGCGGATTTGTCACCGTCCCCAAGGTAAAGACGCCTGTCGTCCTCGATGGAAAGCTGGACGAGGGAGACTGGCAGCGCTCCGCGGTTCAGAGGATCGATCGAGCGGAACAGTTTCGCCATCTCCTCCCTTCGAGCAAATGGACCGGACCGGAAGACCTTTCGGGCGAACTCCGGTTCCTCTGGGACGATCAATACCTCTACATCGGCTTGACGACGCAGGATGATGTCTTCCGCAATGAGTCTGCCGATGAGATGATCTGGGCGGGCGATGGCATCCAGCTGCTGATCGATCCGGCCCGGAGCAGCAGCGAGAAGGGCGGGAAATATGATTATGCCCTGGGCAAGAATCCCAGGGGCGCGGTCGCATGGTGCTACCTTACCGCCGATGGCAAGGCTCCGGCGGGCGAGGTAAAGGAGATCAAAATCGTCGCGGTACCGTCCGGCAAGGGGGCCGGAGGCATGAACTATGAGATCGCCATCCCTTGGTCCCGGCTCCTTCCTTTCCATCCGGCGGTGGGGGCAGATCTGGGCATGGCGGTGATCATGAACGAAGACGATCAACCCAAGCGGGACGGTTTCATGACCTGGTTTGGCGACATCCAGAGCAAGGAAGTCGATCCCGTCGGAGATTTGATTCTGACGGACTAAGTGTTGCTCCTTCCCGGCCAGGCCAGGCCTGCTTTTGCCTCATTAAGGCAGGCCTCACAGTGATGTCATGATTTTTTGGTCGGCGTGGAGCTGCGCTCTCCTGTCCACCAGTATTGGAACGAGCTTGAAAAGGTGCGGGTGAGCTTTGGCGCGTGGAAGGTGAATGCGATACCCAAGGCTGAGGTTGCCTTTGCCCAGATCCTGTTGTCGACGGAGAGTGTGGCATCTTTCTCTGTGTTTCGTCATGGCGGAACCTGTGTGTTTGGGGTTATTTTCTCGCTCCCCGATGAATATCCAGGAGTTTGCCAGGCGGGCGGAGGTATCGACAGCATCCGTTTCCCGCGCGTTCCACGAACCGGAAAAGCTCCGGGCTGACACGCGTGAGCATATCCTGGCTCTGGCCAGGGAGCTTGGCTACTACCCGAGCCCGAGCGGGCGGGCGCTCAAGCGTGGCCGGCATGATGTGATCGGTCTCGTCTGGCCGCTGGAGGTCGAGGGCGCGGAGGCTGTGTTTGCCCAGCGCATCCTGGCCGCGCTTTCCAAAAATCTCGTGGCCAATGACCTTGATCTCCTGGTCTGTCCCGTCGATCGCCGGGAGGAGGCGACGGTCGCCCATGCCAGCAGAACGCTGCAACGGTCGCGTTGCGACGCCTGGATACTGCTGTATCCGCGCCATCACGATGTGCTCATCCCCGCCCTTATGGAATCTCGCAAGCCCGTGGTGTGCCTCATGGGGAAACTGTCGGGCGGGCCGGGCTGGAAAAGCGTGCAGTTGAACCAGGCGGGCTGGATCGCTGATGCGCTGCGGAGGTTCAAAGACAGTGGATGCAAGCGGGTGCTTTTCTTTGGCGGCCGTACGGAGGAGCCGGATCACGCGGAACGGCGCAGAGCCTTCGGAGAGCTGGCACCATCGTACTTTGGCGGGGGAGCGCCGGTTTTGTCCGGTTCGCCGACGCGGGATGAGTTTCGCGACGTGATGCGTGCGCACAAGATCGATGCCATCATCGGAAACGATGACCGGTCGGCCCTGGCGGCGATGGATTTTTGCCGCGAGCTCAAGCTCTCCGTTCCCGGGAAGGTGAAGGTGGTCGGTATCGATGATATCGCCGAGTCGGCTTTCTCTCATCCGCCCTTGAGCACCTATCGTCAGCCGCTGGATGAGATGGCGGCTTGCGCGGTGGATCTCGCGCTCGGGCAGAGAAAACACGCGCGCAGTTTTGAGGCGGCCTTTGTCCCCCGGGACACGCTGGTATGACGGAGTCTCGTTTTTCGTAGAAATGTAAAGCATTACATTTTCAGTTGACTGAAGCCTGTGTCTGGAGGATCGTGCTGGAGATTTTCCTTCACCTAATGAGCGCGACGCCCCTTCAACCCTTTGACATCCTGGAGCGCACCGAGATCGCCTCCATCCTGGACAAACTCTCCATGGCCTCGGTCGCCGTCGTGGGAGATTTCTGCCTCGACGTGTACTGGACCATCGACCCTTCAGCCTCGGAGGATTCCGTGGAGACGGGGTTGAGGACTCAGCCCGTGCGGCAGCAACGGTACTCCCCCGGAGGAGCAGGCAATGTCGTGGCCAACCTCGTCGCCCTCGGAGCGCATCGCATATACCCCGTTGGGATTCTGGGCGAGGACCCGTTTGGACGGGAGCTCCGCCGGTTGCTGGAGCATCCCAGTGTCGACCAGCGAGGGTTGATTTCCCAGGCGGAAAGCTGGGCGACGCATAGCTATGTGAAGCCGTATGTCGACAGCAGGGAGCTCAACCGGATCGACCATGGGAATTTCAACCGGCTATCCGCCGAGACACGGCGTGAGTTTTTCGAGAGGCTGGAGGAGATCCTGGAAAAGGTCTCAGTCGTTCTGATCAATCATCAGGTGATCGGAAGTGTGCATGATGATGAGGCCTTCCGGAGCGCATTGAGAGAGATCATGGAGCGCCACCCGTCGGTGTGCTTCGTCGTGGATTCCCGGAAATATCATGAGGCCTATGCTTCGGCGGTTCATAAGCTGAACGAGGCGGAGGTCATGCGATCCTGCGGCATTTCTCTGGAGCCAGGAGACTCGGTGCCCGTGGAGGAGCTCGCCCAGCGTGCCGGGGAGCTTTATCAGCGATGGGGCTCGCCTTTGGTAGTCACCCGGGGTGATCGGGGATGCTTTGTCTTTTCCAGCGACGTGGTCTGGCAGATATTTGGCGTGCAGCTGCCGGGTCGCATCGACCCGGTGGGAGCGGGCGATACATTTGTCGCCACGCTGGCCGCCATCCTCTCCTCCGGGGTCAATCTCGCGGCAGCCGCATTCGTCGCCAATGTGGCCGCGGCGGTGACGGCGCAAAAGCTGTTTCAGACCGGCACGGCGTCGCCGGGCGAGGTCCTCGCTCTCGGCGCGAATGCGGATTTTTCCTACCACCCGGAGCTGAGTGAATCGCCTCACCGCGCGCGCTATCTGGATGGCACCGAGATCGAGGTCATCACGGAGCCCTCACCGGCGTTGAACATCCGGCACGCCATCTTTGACCACGACGGCACCATCTCGACCCTGCGCGAGGGTTGGGAGCAGATCATGGAGCCCATGATGATCAAGGCCGTGCTCGGCGAGCATTTCCACGATGCGGAGGAGGTCGTGTTTCATCGCGCGCAGCACCGGGTGAGGGAATTCATCGAGCGCACGACGGGCATTCAGACCATCGCCCAGATGCATGGGCTGGTGGATCTCATCCGCGAGTTTGGCATGGTGCCGGAGGAGGCGCTGCTGACGCCTGCGGAATACAAGGCTGTCTACAACACGGATCTGCAGGCCCTTGTCGATCGTCGCCTGGAAAAGCTCGACCGTGGTGAGCTTGAGATCAGCGACTTTACCATCAAGGGCGCGGTAGCCTTCCTGCATGCTCTGAAGCAGGCCGGGGTGCGCCTTTATCTGGCGAGCGGCACGGACGAGGCAGATGTGAAGATCGAGGCCGCACGTCTCGGATATGCCGACCTTTTCGATGGAGGCATCTATGGCTCTGTCGGCCAGATCACCAAGGACGCCAAGCGCATGGTCATCGAGCGCATCCTGCGGGAGGTAGGCGGCGCCTTCGAGCAGCTCGTGGCCTTTGGAGATGGGCCAGTGGAGATTCGGGAAACGAACCGCCGGGGATCTTATGCCGTCGGCATCGCGAGCGACGAGAAGCGCCGCTTCGGCACGAACATCGACAAGCGTCCACGCCTCGTGCGGGCCGGAGCCCATGCGATCATCCCGGACTTTTCTCAATGGCCTTCGCTCTGGTCCTTCCTGCGCCTGGGCAGCATCGGAGAACGCTAATGTCCCACCATCCTCAACTCGATCGCACCAGGCTGCGGGTGCGGCGGCTCGCCGAGCGCTACAACAAGGTGGCTATCGAATCCGACGCCGTCCATCCCGACACCCCGCCCCGGCCTCTCGATCCCGCGGCTGCGGAGTCACTGGCGGAATGTGTGGAGAAAATCCGGGAGGCTCGTGCGGCCGGTCACCCTGTGATGCTGGCTTTCGGTGCGCATACGATCAAGAACGGTCTCGCCCCAGTACTCATTCAACTCATGGAGCAGGGGTGGGTGACTTTGCTGGCGACGAATGGAGCGGGTATCATCCACGACTGGGAGTTCTCCTTTCAGGGCCTGAGCAGTGAAGACGTGCGGGCCAATGTCGACCAGGGCCAGTTTGGCATCTGGGAGGAAACGGGTTTCAACCTGAACCTCGCTCTCGTTGTCGGCGCGTATGAAGGACTCGGGTACGGCGAGTCCGTCGGCAAGATGATCGAGAGGGAGGGACTGGATATTCCATCAGAGAGCGAGTTGCTTGAGATCGTGAGCCACGTCGCTTCGGTAAACCCGGAACGCGCCGCAGCCGCCCTCGATCTGCTGGCCACGATCCGGCGCAACTCCATTGAGGCGGGATTCCTTGCGATTCCGCATCCGTTCAAGCAATACAGCGCCCAGGCTGCCGCCTATCGGCTTAACGTCCCCTTCACCGCTCATCCGATGATCGGCCACGACATCATCTACAATCATCCGGTCAACCACGGTGCGGCGATCGGTCGGGCTGCGCTGCGCGACTTCCTGACCTTCGCCGCGCAGGTGCATGGGCTCGAGGGTGGTGTCTATCTTTCCGTCGGCTCCGCCGTGATGTCGCCGATGATCTTTGAAAAGTCCCTCTCCATGTCGCAAAACCTGGAGCTCCAGGAGGGTCGCAAGATTACCCGGCATCACATGGTCATCGTCGATCTCGCGAGAAGCTCGTGGGATTGGAAAAGCGACGGCGAGCCGCCGATGGACAATCCCGCCTACTATCTGCGGTACTGCAAGACCTTCAGCCGCATGGGTGGGACCATGCGCTATGTGAGCGCGCACAACCGCGACTTCTTTCTCACCCTCGCCCAGGCTCTCGCCAAATAATAATGTCTCAACACCTCGATTCGCTCCTCTCCCGATACCCCGCGCTCCAGCAATGCCGCACGGAAATCCAACAGGCCTACGATCTGCTCGAGAAGACCTTTCTCCGCGAGGGAAAACTGCTTCTCTGTGGAAATGGCGGCAGCGCGGCGGATGCCGACCACTGGGCGGGTGAACTGCTCAAGGGCTTTGGGCAGCTGCGTCCGCTCCCGCCGGAGATGCGACAGGGAATCCCCGACGACATGGCGGCGCGTCTGCAATGGGCCTTTCCCGTCATTCCGCTGACCGGGTTCCCCGCCCTGGCCACCGCATTCTCCAATGACGTGGAACCCGAGTTTGTCTTTGCCCAGCTCGTTCTCGCCCTCGGGCGGAAAGGGGATGTATTGACCGCTCTAAGCACCTCGGGAAACTCGCGAAATGTCTGCCGGGCCGCCCAGGTCGCGCGGGCGAGGGGACTCCCGGTGCTTGCCCTCACGGGAGAAAGCGGAGGCAGGCTGAAGGAACTGGCCGACGTCTGCATCTGCGTGCCTGCGACGAGCACGCCGCTCGTCCAGGAGTTTCACCTGCCGATCTATCATTGTCTCTGCTTGATGCTCGAGGATAGGTTTGCAGCCATCCATCAATGAAGCGAACCCTCCCTCAACGCCGAAAGATAGACTCCCAGCCATCCTGGGTCCTCAGTAACGACTGCGTAAGCCTGGCTGTGACCGAACTCGGCGGCCACATGGCTCCCGTCACCTTTTGCCGGGACGGAGCGCGTCCCGTCCAGCCATACTACATCAGCCCGTGGCAAGGTGAGCGCCCTATCCCCATGCCCGCGACGATGGCGCCTCTGCGCGGCGACTTCTTTTGTCTGCCTTTTGGCGCGAATTCGGAAGCCTGGCGCGGCGAGAACCATCCTCCGCACGGCGAAACCGCTGGGAATCGCTGGGAGCTGGAGGATGCTGTTCGTGTCGAAGACACAACCAGCCTCCGTTTGCGCCTGGAGACGAAGGTGCGGCCGGGCGTGGTTCATCGCGAATTCACACTTCGCGACGGGCACAATGCCGTCTATTGCCGCACGGTCATCGAGGGCTTTCGCGGGCGCACCCCCTTTGCCCACCATGCTGTCCTCGCGATGCCCCGGCAGGAGCGGGCCTTGCGCATCTTCACCAGCCCGTTCACGCTTGGCCGGACATATCCTCTTGCATTGGCTGATCCGTCGCAGGGCGAATATCAGTTTCTCGCCCGTGACACCGTCTTCCGTTCGCTGGCGCGGGTGTCCTCGATTTTTAAAGGCGAGCCCCCGGCGGATTATTCCGCATTTCCCGCGCGGCCCGGCTTTTGCGACCTCCTGCAGCAATTCGAGCGGCCAGGCAAAGGCGGGCTCTCCTGGGTCGCGGCGATCAATACCGAGGAAAACTGGATGTGGTTCGCCATTAAGAATCCCGCAGTCATGCCCGGGCGGTTGTTTTGGGTGGAAAACAAAGGTCGCCACCAGCCTCCATGGAGCGGTCGCAACTGTTGCCTCGGCATCGAGGATGGATGCATGTACTTCGACCGGGGAGTCGCGGAATCCAGCCGCCCAAATCCGATAAGCCGCCGGGGCATCCCGACCAGCGTGAATCTGAGCGGCAAGGTTCCCTTTGAGGTGCGCTATATTCAGGGAGCGATCAATGTGCCGAAAGGCTTTGGCGATGTCGCAAAGGCGGCATTTTTGCCCGGAGAAGCGGTGTTCTCGTCCTCCACGGGAACTGCTGTGCGGTTCGCTCTCGACTCGGACTTTTTGGCCCTGCCCTGAAAGCAGCTTGAGGAGATTCCGCTAAACCGGTGGAAGCGTCGAATTGGCAAACGTCGGCTCCATCCTCGCTTACGGTTCGGCTGTGCCCGAGAGGGTGAGGGTGTCGATGTTGATGCCTGCAGAGGGGTGCGAGAAGGTGATCGTATGCTTTCCTGCCGAAAGCGGGAGAATGATCTCGCTGCCGTCCGTGGAGCGGATGGGCTCGTTCCGCCACTGGAACGCGTTCAGGGTCCAGTATTTCTCCGATCCCCAACCAGCCGGACCCGGAACGAAGCTCTTCAGTTCCTTCTCCGAAAGTGCCGCTCCATCGACCAGTACGGAGAAAGTGACTTTGGGCTGCCCCACGGCATAGCGTGCGGAAAGCCGGTAGAGCCCATCCTGCGGGATGGTGACTGACCATCTGACGGAATGGGCGGGTGATTGGGAGCCGAAGTTTGCCAATACCTTGCCGCCGGAGGCCTCGCTGCGGGCCATGGGCGAGGCGTGGCCTTTGTCCTGGGCATCCAGGTCCTCGGCTTCCCATGTCACCGCGATCGTGCGAGGAATCGACGTCTGGTGCGCAGGGGCGACGATGCGGAAGGGTGCGGGTGCAGGAGTGCCGGGAAACTTCTCTTTCGCCCATCGGTGCACCTTTTCCAGGCTGTCCGCATCGGATGTCAGGTAATACGTCCCCGTCGCCAGGGAAAGAACGCCCGGGGATGAAACCGCACGTCCCTCGCCATCGTAAAGCGTGAGCGCCTTGTCGGTCGTAATGAGTCCCTGGAAGGCGGAGCCCAGGGTGAGGATGGAACCGGTCGGGGCGGCCTCCCAGGCCACCTCCATGGGGCTTGCGGCCTCCATGGTCAGCGCGGGGAGGGAAATTCTTCGCGCTTTTGATGCGACGAGCGATGTGATGGCTCCAGCCGTCCGACGAATCGACCATAGATCTGCATCGGCTTCGGTATTGGGGGAGGCTGGAGCGGCTGGGCTGGTCGCGATTCTGATGCTGTCTTCCCAATGAGGCGAGGTTATCTGGATTTGCCGCCAGCCGTCTTTTTCGGTTACCGACGCCTGGAGCGGAGGTGCGGGATCGACGCGAAAAACCGGCTGGAGAAGCGTGGCGAGCCGGACATCCGTACCAACGGCTTTGGAGGAGGTACTTTTCATCCACCAATCTTCAACGTCGATATTGGGGACTGTCGCGCTGCGCGGTTCGAAGGCTGTCGCGGAGGCCTCGATCCGCGTGATATTCAGATCGCCCACCGTTCCCGGAATAAAGAGCCGCGCGCCGTCCATGGTCGCATCTGGTGGTACCTGGGCGAGCCACTCCACCGTGGCAGGCTGGTCCGACCTCACCTCATCGAGCACGAGAATATAATCGCCCCGCCGATGAATCACGCGGCGTCGCACCTCGCGTATGTCGAGGTAGGCATCGGTCAGGTCCGCCTCCGCGAGCAATTGAGACGGGCTGCTGACGTAGCGGTCGATCCGACCGCGCGCCGCGATGTCGGACCGCTGGTTTTTGCCATTGATCAGCAAGGTGGAGTGGGATTCCGTGACATTGGAGAAAAATGTCCAGCGTCGGCCCTCCTTGTCGAAAAATCCGGGCTTTCCATAGATGTCTACTCCGTAGCCCGGGGCCATGAGGAGCCATTCGCCGCCGAAGTTGAGCGAGAGCGAACCCGCGTCGATCTTGGTATGGTGATTCTGGTTGTAGCCGGACTTGAGGCTCACCAGATAGTCGCCGGCGCCCCAGCCACTGCGTGAGGTCAGGACGTCCCAATCCGGCGCATGGTAGTCGAGCGCTGTCGGAGCGATCGGGGTGATATCGGGGTCATACCAAAGCAATGACCACGCCATCGCGTCGGCCGCACCCTGCGGGGCAAAGGGCAGGCTGTTGGCGAGGTATTGACCTTTCCCATCCTTGTATTGCGAGGCGAGACGGTAGAGAACGGGCTGGGGGCCGGAGGCGTCGGCTCCCCGGGAATCTCCCCAGAGCAGGGTGCCCGCCAGGCCCGGCAGGGTCACTCCGACGCGGAAGGAGATCGAGTTGCGGAGCATCGGCAGAGAATACATCGCGTCCGCTCCGGTCACGGCTTTGGTCCCCTCAATGTACTGGAGGATGAAGGAGCGGCCGTAGCCCCAGTACGGCAC
Organism: Verrucomicrobiota bacterium; assembly: GCA_017305195.1. Lineage (GTDB taxonomy): Bacteria > Verrucomicrobiota > Verrucomicrobiia > Chthoniobacterales > Terrimicrobiaceae > Terrimicrobium. The sequence goes on from JAFKMU010000036.1 coordinate 162,972, forward strand.
ACCTTCAAAGATGCTGCCATCGGGGTACATCGCCCGCCCGACACGCTGGAAATTCAACGCCGCTGCGGCGATCCACTCGCTCGCCTCGGGAATCTCGCCGAGAAACGCGACACCCGAGAGGCCCAGCGCGGCCATGCAGATATGGTTGTGGTTTTGCGTATACCAACCGGCCCAAAAGATGCCTCCATAGAACCCCTTGAGCATCGCGCCCATGCGCTGGGTCATGGTCGCGCGGATCTGCTCCTTTTCCGCATCGGAGAACAAATCCCGGCGCCAGTCGTAGGCCATGGCAATGCCTCGCGCCATGTGCGCGGCGGCGAGATCCATGTTTACCAGCTCGCCCTCCTTGCCTTCCCGGCCCCAACTGTCGAAGGCGCATCCGGCCAGCACCATTTCGTGCAGTCGCTGTGTGTAGCGTTCCTCCGGCCAGATCGAGGCGGCTACACAGAGGGAGACGAGGGAGTCGCCATATGTGCGCTGCCAGCCCTCCGCGGCATTCTTGCGCGGTGCGGGAGGCGTGTAGGCAGGAAACGGATTGTCGACGATGCGGTCGGCGGTCGCTTTCAGCCGGGCGCGCCACTCCGCACCCATGCCGGTTAGCGATTGAATGCGGGAAAGCTCCTGCTGCCATCCCGCGGGATCGTAAAACAGCCGGCGCACCCCAGGGGAAACCTTCGCCAGCCAAGCTGCGGAGTTCGCGTCCCGATACGCCAGCACTTCCTTGCGCGCGACTTTTGGCATGGCGGCTTCCTCGGCTGGGGACAGGGCGCAAAGAGGCAGAACCGGGCAGATCATCATCAGCGACGCAGAAAGGAACAAGGGGAGAACATGCTTCATGGAATGACTCATCTTTCCGACCCTGGCCGGGCATCGCAAGGGGCCGACTGATGACTCAGGTAAGTGAGAGCTCGCCTGCCGTACGAATGGTCCGCTTTCCTGTGTAAGTGAAATGCGCTTTCCATCATGAGCCCGGCTGCTAGTTTGGTGGGGTTCCCGCGATCCGATGCCGATCGGATTGTCTAACGGAAATCTCCCCTCATGGAAAGACGAGTTACCCAATCCGATGTCGCGCGCCGCGCCGGGGTCACGCGCCCGGCGGTGACGATGGCATTGCGGGGGCATCCCAGTATTCCTCTGGCGACACAGGAGCGCATCCGCCGGATCGCCGAGGAGATGGGGTATGTGCCCGATCCCATGCTCTCCGCCCTGGCCTCGTATCGGAGCACGCTGCGACCGGCTTCCTATCACGGTACGCTCGCGTGGCTGGGAAATACCCTGCCCCCTTTTGACTGGCGCGAGGTGAGCATGTTCCGGGCATATTATGACGGTGCGGTGCGCCGTGCGGCCTCATACGGCTACAATATCGAGGTCTTCGATTTTCAGGCGAAGGGATCGACTCCGGAGAAAATCGCCAAGGCCTTTCGCTTTCGTAATATCGGCGGAGTGCTGCTCACCCCGCAGCCCGGCCCGAGCTGGGAACTCAGCTTCCCGTGGGAGCACTTTTCCTTCGTTACGTTCGGGTATTCCTTGGCAAAACCGGCGCTCCACACCGTCGCGCCCACGCAGTTTCGGGCCATGATGATGACGATGCGCAAGCTCTATGAGAAAGGATACCGCCGCATTGGCTTCGGGTGTTCCTTTCAGGTCGACGAGCGCACGGACCACCATCTCCTCGGCGGCTATCTGGTGGAGAAGGCTCTGGTCGAGCGCAAGCTCACAATGCCACTTTTCGACGAAGAGAACGCCGACGCGACGCTCTTCAAAAAATGGTTTCTCAAGCACCGTCCCGATGCCATCGTGACGGGTAATCCACGCCTGCTCCAGGTCGTCGAGGAGGCCGGGTTCCGTGTGCCGGAGGATGTCGGGCTGGCCTGCCCCACGCTGCCCGAGCCGGATATTGACTTTGCCGGGGTCTACGAGGATTCATTTCACATGGGCGAGACCGCCGTGGATACGCTCGTTGGGATGATTCACCGGGGCGAGAGGGGCATCCCGGAGAGGCCGCATTATGTCCATGTACCCGGCCTGTGGCTGGAGGGCCGGACGCTACGGGACATGCGTCCGCCGGAAAAGACAAACGCCGGAACCACTAAACGGTCCCGGCGCTCGTCGTAAACGCGCTCCCCTTTCGATCGCGTATATCTATCGCCTGAGCTGGCGAGCGCGCCGGAGGTAGCCGAGCACTCCGAGACCGCCCAAGCCGAGCAGGACGGCGGTTTGCGGCTCCGGAATCACCGAGGCGTAGGTATCGCCGAGGACGAAATTGTCGAGATTCATCGTGCCGCCGTTCGCATTGACCGTATAGGTCACCTGGGTCGCAATGCCTGTGACGAACTGGGCGGTCGAAACTGTCCACGTCGTGGGCTCGGTGAGCGGGATGGACGATGAAACGGGAATGAGCGAAAAGTAGAACTCATCGGCCTGGGTCGACGGGTTGAGCACCATCTTGCCGATGGCGAGATATTGCGGAGCCGTGGCAAAGCTCGATCCCTCTGCGAGCACCGTGGTCGAGTCGATGCTGTTGCCTCCTGCCGTGACGATGCGAATGCGGTTGGATGCGTTCATCCCGAATGCCGCAACGTTCGTGCTGGTGGAGTCCCGGAACCGCGGAAAGAACATGTCGCTGCTCACGGTGCCGTCATTCAGCACCGAGATCAGGCTGCTGAAATAATACGTCGTGGTCGTCGCCGGGTCGAAGTCGATCGAGGTCTGCAAGTTGCGGGTGTAGTCGATCTTTGACGATCCGGCTGCCGTCAGGGCCACGTAGTTGGTCCCCGTGGAGTACGTGTAGTTCGTCGGTGCCGAAAATGTCCCGGCGAGATTGCTATAGGTGCGTCCATTGGTGGTCACCCCCGTCCAACTGCCGCTCCAGCCGGTCCCTCCATTGTTTGCAGCTGCACTGGTGCCGGACGTATAGTTGAAGAAATCCTCGGTCAGCACCGCGGCGCGGAGGGAGGACGCGCCAATCAGGAGCCCTGCGGCAAGGGAGACGGCCAGGAGTAGGGGAGCTTTCTGTTCCATGGGGGAAAGCATAGGAACGCCCGTTGCCGGGCCAACCTGTTGCTAATTAACTCAGGTAAGTAACCGCGACCGGCGATCATGGGGCGCTGACCTGTGTAAGGAGATTGCGAGTGGGAATCCGCGGCATGCCGGGTTCATTTTCCCATTAGCAATGCACGACACGGCCCAGGCAACATGTGAACTCCCCGGCGAGGCGGGGGCCCGATTGCACGAGCGGGTGATGATCTGCCTCGATGACAAGGAACGGGAGATGTTCGCCTCCGGCGCCTATTTCCAGAACCTGCCTGCCGAGGTGATTCATTACACGACCGGCCAGTGCACGCCCGCGCAGTGGCGGGAGGTTCTGATGGAGGCGCAGCCGACCGTGCTCGTCACCTGCTGGCGCTCTCTGCCCCTGCCCGAGGACTATGTGAGTGATCCGGCCCTGCGACTTCGCTATGTCTGTCATCTCGTGGGGTCAGTCAAGCCGTTGATTCCCCGGAAGCTTCTGGAGCGAGGAGTGACCGTGACCAACTGGGGCGGCATTGCATCGGTGGCGGTCGCAGAGCATGCCCTGCTGCTCGTGCTGGCGGCTCTGCGAAAGAGTTCCCGCTGGCGGGAAGGGCTGCACGTCCCGTTTCGCCAACAGCCGCAGTATCGTATCGATCTCAATACCCTTTCTCTTTCCGGCCGGGCGGTGGGTATTCACGGGTTCGGAATGATCGCACGGCACCTCATTAAGCTTCTCCAGCCATTTGGCGTAAAGGTTTCGGCTTATTCGCAGGGTGTGCCGGATTCCTTCATGCGCAAGCATGGCGTGAAACCCTGTTCCTCACTGGAGGACCTGTTTTCCTCGCATTCCGTGGTGGTGGAGTGTGAGGCGCTCACACCGCAGACGGAGAAAAGCGTGACGGCGCACATTCTGAACCTCCTCCCGGAGGATGCCGTCTTTGTCAACATTGCCCGCGGGAGATTGGTCGATGAGCACGAACTGGCCTGCCTCGCCAGGAGCGGACGCATCCGCGTGGCGCTCGATGTCTACTGTGACGAGCCGCTCCCGCTGCCTCCGACAGCGGAAGTGCTTGAAGTCAGGGATGCCATTTTGTCCCCGCATATCGGCGGCCCCACCAGCGACCTGTATCCAAAATGCACCGCGTTGGCGGAAGCCAACCTGACTCGGTTCTTTAACAATGATCCGCTGGAAGCAAAGATAACCCTTCAGGATTATGATCGAGCCACCTGATCGTTTCCGCAACCCCATCCCCTCTATGAGTTACAAAGCCCTCATCGCCGCCTGCACCCTCCTTGCCTCGACAGGCCTCTCAATGCTCTCTGCCGCCGAGGTCGTCGTGCAGGATGAGTTCACCGCACCCTTGTCGCCCAAGCTATGGAAAGGCACCCCGGATGGTGTGAGTGTCGCAAACGGAGCGCTGCTCCTTAAGGCGCCCGCAGCTGATGCGCCACCGGAACGCGCCGTCGGCACCGTCCTCACTGATCCCGAGGGAAAGCTGAACTTCCTCCGTCATCCCGTGACTCTCGAGTTGGACGGTCTCGATATCCAGGGAACCTCCGCCGATGAGAACGGGGTCTTCATGCTCTTTCTGTCGGAAGACAAGAACACTTCCGCGGCCAAATACGCCCTGCAACTCCGCGTGGACCGGACGGGGAATTCCTACCTCTGGTTGTATTATCTCGCAAACCCCGGTGAGCCTCAGAAACGCGCCCAGATGGCTTTCCTCCCCGGGATGCAGTTCCCAATTAAGAAGGTCGTAATCCAGGCCGATGCGAAGACGGCGAAGCTCACCATCACGGATGCTGCCGGAACGCAGAGTGATTCCCGCGAGTGGAACGCCGAGGTCGACCCATCGAAATGGGATGGGGCGGAGCTGTATCTCATGCTGCGCGCGGTGTCGAAGAAAGACCCTGGCTCGACGGATGTATCCATCGGCGCTCTCAAGGCCGAAGCCTCCAACTAAATCCATGAGACAGCTTCTGTGCTTCGCCGGGCTGGCGTGTTTCGCTCTTGTCCTGGGAACCGATCGCCTTTGCGCCCAGCCCGTCAACCGGATCGATAACGCCTCCTTCGAATCCGTCATGATCAACGGGCTGCCGGATGACTGGGAACTCTTTTGTCCCGTGGCAAGCGATGGCAGCGGATTGTCCCGGGCCGGACGCGCCGCCTTCGCGAGCGATGAGTCTGTGCATCGTGGCGGCGCGCGGGCGGTGCGGATATCCTCCGACCAGCCAACCCGCTGCGCCGTTTTGCAGCGGAGCATTCCCTGCCAGCCTGGGGAGAAGTGGAAATTCTCGATCTGGATGAAAGGTGCCGGGCTCGGTGTGGGAGGGGACACCGGAGCGCTCGCCAGAGTGAGTTTTCTTAATCCCGGAGATCCTTCCAAAAACGCCGCTCTCGCCCAGCGAAGCGCTTCCATCCGATCAGACGGCGCGGACTTTGACTGGAAGCAGCTGGAAACCTCGGGCGAGGTGCCGGCCGACGCGACGGTGGCTCAGGTCGAGTTCTTTCTCTGGAAGGGAAAGGGCTCCGTATGGTTCGACGACGCGGCGCTGGAGTTTGAGACGCCTTCGACAGTCCGCGTACCTGACCGGGCGGGCAAGCTGCGATCACGCAATGCGAATACCCGCCTGGCCGCACAACCCAGGACGGGCGAGCGCGTGATCTTCATGGGGGACTCCATCACGGAAGGATGGAATCTCCGGACGTCCTTTCCCGATCAGGAGTTCGTGAATCGCGGGATCGGCGGGCAGCTGACCTGGCAGATGGTCTCGCGCTTTCCCCAGGATGTGCTCGCCCACAAGCCGGATGCGGTCGTGATCCTCGCCGGGACCAATGACATCGGCGGATCGATGCCGCCCGATATCATCGTCGCCAATATCCGCTCGATGGTGGAGGCGGCGAAAAGCGCGGGAGCCCGCGTCGTCGTTTGCTCGATCCTGCCCGTCACCGACGCCCTGGCCACGCCCGGCAATCCGCAGCTCGTGCGTACGACGAAGCGTCCGCCCGGGGTGATCCTGGAGGTCAATGCGCTGCTGCGCAGGATGGCGGAGGAGGAGGGAATATCCTTCGTGGACCTGCACCAGGCCCTCGCCGATGACAAGGGCTTCCTGCCCGCCGCGCTCACCGTGGACGGGTTGCACCTCAAGCCCGAAGGGTACGCTGTGATCTCGCCGATCGTGCTAAGCGCTATCCAGTCGGGGCGAAAAGGCTGATCAATCAGTCATCATGAATCTCGCGCCAATCCCGGAAACGGAAAACCCGGCGGCCAGTCGAGGCCTCGGGTCGCGTCGCTGGACGGTCGGTACGCTGAGCTACTCCGCAGCGGGGCTGTTCGTCCTCTTCTGCTGGCTGCTCTGGGGGGATTTCTCATGGTCGATGAAGGAACGGGCGGTTCCTCCCATCACACAGCTTTTGCTCAAGGGGCACGGCGCTCCGGATTCGCTGATCGGGTTCCTCATCGGTTCCGTTCCCGCGATCCTGACGATCGGGATCGGGCCGATCATTAGCTATCGCTCGGATCGTCACCGGGGACGATGGGGACGGCGCATTCCCTATCTCGTGATCACCACGCCGGTTGCAGTCGTCTCGATGGCGGGCCTGGCCTTTACCCCGCATCTCACCGAGATCCTGCATCGGAGCCTCGGCACGGCCTCGCCCGGGCTGCATCCGCTCTCGATCGTGCTCTATGGCGTATTTTGGACCCTGTTCGAGTTTGCCAGCATCATTGGCAACGCCGTCTTCCTCGCGCTCATCAATGATGTGGTGCCGGAGAAATTCCTCGGTCGTTTCTTCGGGGCTTTTCGTGCCATTGGTTTGATGGCGGGCATTCTTTTCAGCTTCTGGATCATGGGCATTGCCGAGACGCATCCCGCCTGGATCTTCCTCGGCATGGGCGTGCTCTATGGAGCTGCCTTCGGGTTGATGTGCATGAAAGTCCGCGAGGGGGAGTATCCGCCTCCACCCGATGAACCCAGCGAAGGGCGCGGCGGTTTCCTCAGTTCGGCGCGCACCTATTTCCGCGAGTGTTACGGCCATTCCTATTATCGCTGGTTCTTCATTTCCCTGGCCTTCTCGTGGATGGCGTTTGTCCCGGTGAACCTCTTCAGCCTCTTCTTTGCCAAAAGCATCGGAATGAGCATCGACACATGGGGGAAATGCATGGCGGCAGCCTACTGCATATCGCTGATATTGGCTTATCCCCTGGGCGCGTTGGTCGATCGTTTCCATCCGCTGCGGGTGAGCCTGATCACGCAGGCCGTTTACGTGGCGGTGGTTCTTTGGGGCGGGCTGTTCGTGCGCGATGCCATGACCTTTGGCGTTGTCCTCGTCTTCCAGTGTACGCTGGCCGGCACTTGGATGACCGCCGCCGCATCCCTGCCGCAGCGCCTGCTGCCCAAGGATCGGTTTGCCCAGTTTGCCTCCGCCGCTGCGATCGTGACCAGTCTCGGCACGATGCTGGCAGGGCCGCTCATGGGCCTGCTGCTTGATCTTACCGGGCAGGTTTACCAGTACACCTTTCTGGTGAGCTCGGCGCTGGCTGCGGCCGCTCTGGTGACGGGCCTGGTGGTGCAGGTGAAATTTGGCAGGCTCGGCGGGCCTGCCGCCTATGTGGCGCCGCAATAGACAGGCTGACCTGTGTAAGCAATTTCCTATTCGAGTATTCGGCTGCGCGGCATTAGCTTCCCATCGTCACCCCCAGGTATTTTGGATACTTTGCGACGCACCCTCATGAACCCCCAATCAGTCAGCCGCCGGGCGTTTACTCTCATCGAGATGCTCATTACGGTCGCCGTGCTGGGAATCCTCATGGCGCTGCTTTTCCCGATGGCATCACGGAGTGTGAAATCCGCCCGGGCCGCGCAGTCGCTGGCCAACCTCAAGAGCATCGGGACGGTCATGCATGTCTATGCCAGCGACAATAACGGTGTCTTCCCGCTGGTCTGGGACAGCGCGACCTCGACGTCGTGGATCGCCACGATCTGGCCGTACTCCTCGGATCGCCGCTTTCCCGGCACCACGCCCAATGCGCTCAAGGGCAGCATTTTTTACACCCCGCTTTCCGAGAATGGAACGACCGCGCGCACCTACGGCATGAACGAACCCCTCCAGTTGAAATATCCGTCGAGAATGTATCTTTCCACCGTGCCCTCGCCCTCCAAGGTCGCCCTGGTGGGGGATGTCAAAACGAGCGGCAGCTTCCGGCCGGATCAGGTGAACTATCGTAACAACGGACTGGCTAATGTTCTTTATATTGATGGTCACACCGGCGCGCAGGCGCCATCCGACGTCCCGGCGAACACGGCATCGGTCTTCTGGACCGGAGTGCAGTCCAACTAAAGACTCTGCTTCTCGTCCGGGTCTCGGGGCGTTCTGGAGATTGACTTGAAGACGTCATCATACAGCGCCACGTTGATGACCTGATCTTGTGCCGTCCGGACGATGACCAGCTGCCACTCCGGGACGATGAGGCAGATGTTATTGTTATTTCCCTGTGCGGCGAAGGTGTTCACCGGCGCGCTGGGCCACAGCCTCCGGCCGGCCGAGTCCACGCCGTTGGTCCACCAGCTCAGCCCATAGCGTCCCGGGAGTTGGTGATACCAGTCGGCCGGGTCGTGCATGGGGGCGTGCGGCGACACTTGCGCCACGCAGGCATGCTCGATGTACCGCTTGCTGATCAGTTCGCGGCCATCCCATTTCCCGTCATTGGCAAAAAGCCAGCCCAGACGGGCGAGGTTTTCCGCTGTCATGTACATGCCGTTTTCCGGCATGCCTGCGCCTCCATGGATGGGCAATCCATCCCGGGTGTTGACGGTTTTCCATTCCCAGCCTGCGGGCGCCATGCCGATGGGATCGGCGATGCGCCGTTTGAAAAGATCGCTGAGGGGTTCACCCGCGATCCGCGTCAGGATGTAGGCCAGGAGATCGAGCTCCTGGGAATAATGTATCGCGGCGCCGACAGCGAAATTCGGAGGCCCCGGATCGAGCGAGAGCGCCTCCAAGTGGATTCCGCTGGTGAAGGTCGCCATGTGCCGCAGAGTGACCTCGGGGTAATCCTGTGCCAGGGCGGGCAGATATTGGCTCGCCAGATCATCCGGGGAACACTTTCCGTCGTCCCAGAGCAGGCCGAGACAGATGCTGTTTATGGACTTGGTACAGGACCAGATATGCCCCTTGTGGCCGACGTTTTCCCCCGCCCACAGGAGATAGCCGCGGTGAATGATCATCGTCCCGGAGCTGCCTTCCTCGCCGACCACGCTCCGCAGGACTTCCAGAGCCTCATGGACTTTTTCCGGCGGAATGACGGGAGCGTCGGGCGGTGGGGTGATCCAGCTCCCGGCGGGAAATACTGGGCTCGGTTGGCTGTTTGCGAGGTAAGACGGGACGGACGTCTGCGCGGTATCAGGCGAGTCCGGGAGGGGTGATGACATTAGGGGGGAGGGGCCGTTTGAATGATGCGGTTCTTTCAAGGTCGGAAAATAACTTGCAATACATCAAACCATTGATAACAGGTGAAGACAAGCAGGAACACAGATCCGGCAGACGGCGACTTTCACTTAATGAACCTCTCCCCCCAGTCCTTATTCAGCTCTCCCACCGGCTGCCGGACAGGGTATCAGGCAATTCTCTCGGGCCTGGCGTGGGCGGCGATGATGGGATGCTTCGGAGCCTCGAGGACAGCAGCGGGCCGATCATTGAGATAGATGGCGGGCGAACCCAAAACGATGCTGCCGCCGGATGAGGCCTCGGCCCCGGACAAGGGGGGGAAGCTCTGGCGCGTAGGCACCCTGGTCTACACCACCGGAGGGCTCATCGTCCTCTTTATCTGGCTCCTGGGCGGTGACTTTGCCTGGGCGATCAAGGATCGCTCGGCGAGCCAGATGGTGCTCCTGATGCTGAAGAAATTTGAGGCGTCGGACTTCCTTGCCGGGCTGCTGGTGGGCTCTCTGCCGCCTGCGATAGCGATCATCCTCGGGCCGATCATCAGCTACAAATCCGACCGCCATCGGGGACGCTGGGGGCGGCGCATCCCGTTCCTGCTCATCCCGACGCCGATCGCGGTCATCTCCATGGCGGGCCTCGCCTTCAGCCCGATGATCGGCACGCATCTTCACGAGATCCTGGGTGCGCGGTCCCCCGGGGCCAATACGCTCGTGCTGCTCTCTTTTGCCGTGTTCTGGATGCTTTTCGATTTTGCCAGTATCACGGCCAACTCGATTTTCGGAGCCCTCATTAATGACGTGGTGCCCGTCGCTGTGCTCGGCCGGTTTTTCGGTGCGTTTCGCGCCCTGAGTCTGATCGCGGCCATCATTTTCAACTACTGGCTGCTGGGAAAGGTCGAGGCCTATCATGTCTGGATCTTCCTTGGGATCGGCATCCTGTTTGGCGTCGGCTTCACCCTGATGTGCGTGAATGTGAAGGAGGGCGAGTATCCCCCCGTGCCGGAAGTGCCCGAGGGAGGCGCCACGGGGTTTCTGGCAGCGTCCCTGGAGTTTCTGCGCGATTGTTTTGGGAAGCCCTACTATCTGCTGGCCTTTGTCACCATCGCGGTCCCGGCGATCGCCTTTTTGCCGGCCAATCTCTTCAACATCTTCTTTGCCAAAAGCTTGAACATTCCCATGGATGACTTGGGCAAGTGGTCGGCGGTGATGTATTTTGTGTCCTTTGTGCTGTCCTATCCCCTCGGCGCTCTGGCCGACCGCATCCACCCGCTGAAGCTCGCTCTCGCCACCCTCGTGATCTATGGGCTGGTTTCTCTCTGGGGCGGATTTTTTATCACTAACCAGACGACCTTTTTCATTGCCTACCTGGGCTGCGGGATATTGGGCGGAGTGTGGGGGACCACCACGGCGTCGCTCGCTCAGCGACTCTTTCCGCGAGACAAGTTCGCCCAGTTTTTCTCGGCGGCAGGCATAGTCACCTGCATCAGCCAGATCCTCATCGGCCCGGCGCTCGGTGTGTTTCTCGATCTCTCCGGCCATGTGTACCGCCATACCTATCTGGTCGGCTTCGGCCTTACGGTGCTGTGCCTGCTGTGTGCGCTGAAATTGTTCTCGATGTTCCAGGCGCTCGGCGGTCCTGCAAACTATCAACCTCCCCGCTGAGCTCCTGGCGGTAGATTCTTCCACCCGATGCAAGCCGAGCGCGTCTTTCTTCCCCCTGGCACCCACCTGGCCGATGCCAATGCCATCGCGTGGCACCCTGCTGAAAAAGCCGCCTGGATCTGGCACCCGGAGCGTCCTGCTGGCGAAACGGCTTTTTTGCGCTTCCGCCTCGCGTTTGATCTGGCTGCCCCGGCCAGCATCCTGCTCCACGTGACGGCTGACCAGCGCTTTCAGCTTCGGTGTGATGGCGAGCCGGTTTCCTTCGGGCCCGATCGTTGTGATATTGAGCACTGGACGGTGCAGAGCCTGCGCGTTGATCTCGGGGCGGGAGCGCACGAGCTGGAGGCCCTGGTCTGGTGGATCAACGATCCCGGTGGAGTGGCCTCTCGTACCGATCAGGTCGGCGCCGACCCGGTGCCGAGACCGCCGATGGCCCAGATGACCTGGCGGGGAGGTTTCCTCCTGCATTCCGATGATCTCCCCATCGGAACCGGACAGGCGGAATGGCGGGTTGAGGATCTCACGCCCGCCGTGCGGCTATTTCGCCAGCGAATCCCTCATTACTTCGATGTCGGTCCGTCGCACGAGTTTGACCTGCTGCGATGGGCGAAGGCGGATTCCTCGGCCGCTGCCGTCGTGATGCCTCCGGTCGAGTCCAATCCCTTTGGCGTACGGCGACCGGGCTGGTGCCTGCATGCCGCCGACCTGCCGGAGCAACGCCGTTCGTTCTGGACCGGCGGGCGCATCCGGGCGGTGAGGCCGGGCTGGGGCGAAGAGACTTTCCAGGATTCGCCGGCTGATCAGACGGCTTCCTGGCAGGGGGTCCTGGCTGGCGCAGAACTCTGTGTGCCAGCGCATGAGGAGGTGACGGTGCTCTGGGACATGCAGCAGTACCGGTGCGGTTATCCGTCCCTGGCCTTCACCGATGGCGAGGGAACGCGGATCGAGTGGGACTGGGCCGAGGCGCTGTACGAGGCGTCCTCCACGGACAGCGTGGATGAGACGACGGGCAAGGGACATCGCGATGAGATCGAGGGGAAGTCCTTTCTTGGTTTCGGAGATCGCTGGCATCTTCACGGGGCTGGTGAACTGCCTTTTCTCTGGTGGAGGGCGGGGCGTTATATCCGGCTGCGGATTCGCACGGGCGGCAGGCCGCTTCGCATTCGCAGGCTCGGCATCCTGGCTACCGGTTATCCGCTGGAGCGGTCCGGGAGCTGGCAGTCATCCGACCGGGAATGGGATCGCCTGTTTCCGATCTTTGAAAACTCCTATCGCTGCTCGGCGCACGAGCAGTGGACGGACTCCCCCTACTACGAGCAGATGGGCTATGTCGGGGATTCGCTGCTCCACGCACTTTCCAACTACGCGCTGTTTGCCGATGACCGGGTGACCCGCAGGTCGATCGAGCTGTTTGACTGGTCGCGAAGGCCATCGGGCCTCGTGGCCGAGCGCTATCCCTCGGCCTGGCGGCAGGAGAGTGTCACGTACTCCATGCTGTGGGTGATGATGGTGCGCGACTACGTCGCATGGCGGGGCGACCCCGCCTTGGTCCAAAGGCTGCTGCCCGGCGTTCGGAGCGTGCTCGCGGAACTCGAGGCGCTCCGGTATCGCGACGGGCTGCTGGCGCAGGCTCCCGGCTGGCCATTTGTGGACTGGGTCCCGGGTTGGGAGTTCGGCGTTGGCCCTGGCGTGAGAGCGGGCGATTCCAGCATTCTCAATCTGCATCTCGTGCTTTGCCTGCAAGCGGCAGCGGAAATCGAGGAGGCTCAGGGCGACGCCACGCTGGCAAGGCGCTGCCGTCTGCGGGCCGGGACGATATTCCGCGCGGTTCTCTCCCGGTACTGGGACGAAAAGCGGGGCTTGCTGCTCGATACCCCCGGCTGCGAGGAAGCCAGCGAACATGCCCAGGTTTTCGCCCTCCTCACCGGTCTCCTCGACCCCTCCCGGTCTGCCGCCTGCCTGAGAGCCTTGCGGGATGAGGGGACATGCTCTGCGAAGACCACCGTCTATGCCTCGTTCTATTTGCTCGAGGCGCTTTATCGCCATGGCGAGGAGGAGGCGTTTCACCGCCGCCTCGATTTCTGGCGCGCCTTGCCGCGATTTGGCTTCACCGCCACCCCCGAGGCCCCGGAACCCTCCCGCAGCGATGCCCACGCCTGGGGTTCTCATCCGGCGTGGCATTCGGTCGCTTCCATCGCGGGCATCCGGCCGGGCCTGCCGGGGTTCAGGCGGATTCGCATCGCCCCCTGTCCCGGACCGTTTCAGACGATCGAGTGCTCCGTTCCGCATCCCCGAGGGCTGATCTCGATGCGGCTGGAAACCGCTCAGGACCATGCCGTTGCGGATATCGAGCTGCCTGCGGGGCTGTCAGGCTCCTTTCTCTGGAAAGGGCAGCGCAGGGAACTTTCCCCCGGCGGGAATCACTTTCAGGCCACAAACCCAAAAAAACACGGCGTAAGAGGATAATCCGCATCCGACTCCCTCCACGAATCGTTGCTTCTGAGCAGATCAAACCTTTTCCCTTGACCTTCCTTCCCTCGACATCTAACCTTTGATGTCGACAGCGAGATTTCACCCCCACCGCTTATTACGATGACCACAAAATCACACTTCCCCCACTTCGCTCGAGTGAACCAGTTGCACTCTGCGATCGTTGAGCGAATCTCAAAAGGCGTTCTTCTGGCCTGCCTGCCCCTCGGGCTTGCGGCGCAGACCCAGGCAGCCGAGATTCAGAAAGCTAATAATAGCACGGCTCTTAATCTCACTGGCTCGTGGGTTGGGGGAGTCGTTCCTGGTGCTTCGGATATTGCTTTGTTTGACAGTACAATGACGGCAACACGATATACGGCTGTTGGCGGAAATGTGAGCTTTGCCGGCATTAAGGTGACTAACCTTGGATGGGATCAATACATTAACGCTACTGCTGGAGCCACGATGACGCTGGGTTCCTCCGGCATTGACATGAGTTCGGCTGCGGCAAACTTGTCTATAGCTGCCGTCATGGACCTGAGCGCAAGCCAGACGTGGACTGTCGCTTCGGGCCGGACGCTTGCTGTAAGCGGTGCGAGCGTGGGCGCTGGTACGATCACCCTGACTGGTTCGGGTACTTATTCCCTGGGGGGGAATAGCACGCTTTCCTCCGGTGTTGTGGTCTCAGGTGCGCTTGGCACTGGCACCGTGAATCTTGAGGATGGGATTCACATTGCAAGTACAACCAATCGGACGATCGCAAACGCACTGAATCTCAATGGCAATATCAGCATAGATATGACGTCGACTAACGTGCTCAACTTCATTGGGGGGATGAACGTTGGATCCAGCACCAGGACGATCACGATCAATAACACCAGCGGAAGCGCCACGTCCCCCTCGCTCGCTTTCGGCGGCGGCGTTGGATCGACATCCTCCCAGATCACCGGTAGTGGCATGTTGGTCTTCGAGAATGGAAATGCCTCAGGCTCCCCCGTGGTTTCTGTTCGTCTCGGCAGCGGAAGTCCTAACGACTATACTGTGATCAGTTCGGATGTGACCATTGGCAGCGGGGTTTCGCTGATTACTGCTACGTCCAATACTCTCACCGCGAGCTCGGATATGACGGTCAACACGGGGGGAATATTGAACTTGAGTAACAATGGAGGATCGTCGGCGTCACAAACCATTGGATCGCTGTCGGGCGGGGGTACTGTGGTCAACTCTTCTACAAGCAATGGCACTGCGATTCTAACGATCGACGGAGGCTCCAACGTGTCTCGAACAACCTTCTCCGGTACGGTCCAAAATGGCTCCACGGCATTTGTTTCCATCGTAAAGAGCGGTTCCACGACCCAGGTGTTTTCTGGAGCTAACAACTACACCGGAGCCACGACCGTTAACGGCGGTACGCTGCTCATTGACGGAACCCATATCCAGACCGTGAACGGATCCGGATATACCGTCAACTCGGGGGCTACGCTGGGTGGCACTGGGCGTTTCTCCCGGTTTAGCTCGTCGAACACCACCAGTGCAGTGCTCGTCAACTCTGGCGGTACTCTGGCTCCGGGCGATGGTGGCACCGGTACGCTCACTCTGGACGGCGTGAATTTTTCCGGAGTCAATACCCGCGTGCTCAACATGGCTTCCGGGGCGAAGTTCTCCTTTGATCTCGCAGGTGATGGATCGGCGGCGGATCAGGTGGCGTTTTGGAATTATGTGAGCGGAGACCTCCTGCTCAACAGCAATGCCATCAACCTTTCTATCATCGGCACGCTGGTTGAGGGTACCTACACGGTCTCTCTCTTCAAATTCTACAGCGACTCCGGGACGACGCTTACGACGAGCGGCATCACCACCGGTCTGACGATCGGCACGCTCGATCCCAGCATCCAGGGCACTCCGACGCTGACCTACAACTCGGCTGGCGGAACGATCGACATTACTTACACCGTGGTTCCGGAGCCAGCCACCTGGGCGCTGGCCGCCTTGGGTCTCACCTCGATCCTGGTGCTGCGTCGCCGGCAGGCCTGCTAAGGGCGATCCTTCGCCGAGGCAAGCTTCGGCAGCAGCGATCATCAACCATGCAGGCTCTCCGGCGCTGCCTAAGCAATCGGTGAGCCTGCGCGGCTTTTATATCGACCGCGAAGTGGTGTAGTCTGTCCAGCCTGGAGCAAATCCGTCTTTGATTTCTTATGAAGTTCCTCCCTCTCTTCTCCTTCCTGCTTGTCGCCCTGGATGTAACTCCCGCGGCCACGATGCAACGGGAGATCAGTCAATATGGAATCACCTGGACGTTTGATCGGGAATATCCTGTCGGGCAGTTCGTAACGGGAGACTGGTGGGTGGTCGGTCCGGTCAAGGTGGTGGGTGTCCGGCCGCTGCCGGGGCCTGTCGAAGCGCACAGCGGGGAGTTTCGGAGTCGGTACGGCGCCGCCGCTGTGGTGGACGACACCCGTATGCGCAATGGCTCGATGATCGTGCTGCGTCCGGACAAAAGCCAGGGTTTCGACTCACGGTTGAAGAACTACAATCCGGCGCAGTCCATCACATTTCCTCTCGACCTCGGGGTCAATCGCTCGCTCATCTCCACGATCAGCAACGAGACGCTTCCGGTGCCGGTGCTTCATGAGGTGCTGATGTGGACGAGTGAAAAGCAGTCGGCGCTGGTACTGAAATCCGCCGCTGTGCTGACCTGTCTCGCCGAGGAGCCGCCGAAGGACGCGTTTCGTCCGCCTTATGTCGGCACGGAGAAGCCGATCTTTGAGGCCAGCAAACTTCGGTGGGATCGTCTTCCGTCCCTCAAGCCGGTAGGCAATGTCCCGTCGTGGGAGCAGTTTGAAAGATACTTCGCCCGCCCGTGGCTCGATCATCAGGAGAGCTGGCTGTTGCAACATACGGGCCCGAGTGAAAACCAGGTGAACTACGGACGCGAGTTTTCCCGACTGACCTCGATGGCAAGCCTCATGCTGATGCTCGACGTGCCGCGTGAGCGCAAGGAAAAGCTGCTGATCGGGCTGGTGCAGCTTGGCATCGATCTGCACGGGCTGGCGGAGGCGGGGAGAAAATGGTCTGCTGATGGCGGGCACTGGAATGGCCGCAAATGGCCGATCCTTTTTGCCGGGCTCATGCTGGACGATCCGCGACTGGCGAAGCTTCCCGAGGGTGTCGTCTTCTCCGAGGATCAGCAGATGTATTACGGCACTGGCTGGTGCGGCCAGACGGCGCTGTACCAGATCGTCTTTCATACCGGCCCCAAGCCTCCCCATGAGGAAAAGTCTCCCGACACCTGGGACAAGGTGAACAAGCTCAGCGAAGGATATCGCTTCACTGTCTCGGGCGGATTGCCCGGCACCGCGCTCGCCGTACAGCTCATGGGCGCGAAGGCGCTTTGGAACCACGATGCATTTTTCGATTACTACGACCGCTGGATGTCCACCGACGATCCCTATGCGGCAAAGCGAAATGGGATTCCCCGGCCCAAGGAAGAGGGGCATTCCCTGGACCCGTTTGTTGATGCGATGTGGGCGGCCTATCGGGATAAAGTGCCGGTCCAGCCTGCAGGCAAGGATAACCTGCGCTGGGTCTGGCAGGAGGATGGGCGGCAGGGCGGGTTCGTTCCGAATCCGAAAGAAGCGAGCACCAGCCCCTAGAGCAGATCACGCAAACCTGTAGATGCGGCTCGGCGCTATCGGCTGCATCTCTGTCCAGACGCTCTGGCGCAAGCGGACGACCCGGCACGCGGTATCAGCTGCGGTAGCGAAATATGCGTGTCGTGAACACCGCGCAGTCTGGCCTCGGTGTTCAGGCCAGCCCGGTTCGGTCAATACACCGACGGAAAAGCCGGTGTTCATTTCCGGGAAGGATCAGGCTGCCAGCGTAGCTGAGCAGGTTGCGCAGGAGCTGGCGTGCGAGAGGTGATTCACCAAGAGTTGGGAGCAGATTGAGGTGGGAGATGAAAAGGGTGCCCCGACCGATCGGAACGCGATAAACAGCGGCTCCCCAGAAATACGCAGCAGGCCGGGTCCACATATTCATCGAGAATGCGCCGATCTCCACCGCGCCGCCTGCGGCGATGACGTCTTCCGCACTGTCCCAGCGTTCACCGAGAACCTCCGAGTACAGGCGGCCGGCCACGCCGGGTTCACCCAGGCCGTCGAGGAGCGGGGAACGCTTCAGGTAGGTGCTGGTGCGCATGACGGGCTGGACTCCGATGAAATGCGGGAGGAGCCAGCGGTAAAGCATGGGCGTGTCGGGGTTGAGGATCACGGCGGACCCTCCGGCCTCGACGATGTTGCGAAGCTGGCCGAGCAGCTCCCAATGGGAATTCGCCGATGAGGCTATGGCGCTCCACTCCAGGAGCACGACGTTGCTCTTGTCGCGGGAGTTGTTCCCGAAAGGTTCGCACTGAATATTGCAGGCCCGGAGCAGGTCCTCCGCGGCCGGGTTGGCGAGGCGTCCCGAGATCTTGATCTCCGGGCGATCTGCTTCGTTGATCACACCGATTTCCCGCGTCTGGCTGGAAATGGTCCGGTCGCCGCAGCGCAGCGCGGCCTGCAGCCGATAGATGCCCGCCTCCTGCATGGGCTGGAGGATTTCCACCCGAGCCGTGCTTCCCGGAGGCAGCGTCGTTCCATGCGATTGCGTTTCCCCGGATGGCAGGTGGAGCGTGATCTCCAGCTCTCCCCCTGGAACAGGCTTGTCGTCGCTTACGATGTGGACGGTCGCATCGAGCCCCTGCCCGGTTGCCAGCCAGGTCGGAGAGGCTTCGATCCCGATGGCGGGATCGGCGATGGCGGAGGAGAGGGCTTTGAGCAGCGGCTTGGGACGGCGCCAGAAATCCAGGACGCCAAAAAGCTCCCCGCTGGCGTCGGCCAGCTGGCAGAGGCAGAAGCCCGCCACGTTGGGGTTGTTGCGGATGGCGATCGTGATGTCCGCCACCTCTCCGGCCCGGGCCTGATTGACGGCGGTGATCCAGTTTTCGACGGAGCCAAACTCATCAGCCAGCCCCGCTGCGTCAAACCGCTGGCAGAGGGAATCGTAAAAATCGCGATGGAGACGCCAGTCCTCCAGGCCGGTCTCTTGTTCCTGCCGGGTATAGGTCTCCAGCACGCGCGGGAAATCCGGAGGCGTCTCGGCAGCGCCGTACTCGGCCAGGAAGAGCAGCTGATTGCCGGAGTCGAGCCGACCGTAATGCTCCACCGTCGCATTTGTCGGCGGCAGACTGCAGTAGACGTGGACATCCGTGAGCTTTTCGACGACGTCGGACTGCGGCGAAAGGAAGCGGGACGAGTCCATGCGCGAGGTGTCATGGATCATGGTTTCCGCTCCCTGCACGGACGCTCTCGCATAGCCGCCGGAGGTGTCGATGACGAGACGGCTGGGATCGCTGGCGCGGGCGACATGGAGCATTCGCTCGGCGAGATCCCTCATCTCGCCCGGGGCATAGCCGAGGAGATGAAAGGATTCGTTGAACAGTCCCCACATCACGATGCAAGTCCGGGTGCGGTGCGCGGAGATCAACGCCTGGATTTCCCGGGCGATCCGGCTTTCGGTCCGAGGGCCGTTGGCGATCCAGCCGATGGGCGGCTCCATCATTACGAGGATGCCGAGGCGGTCCGCGATATCGAGATACCACGGTTCCGCAGGCCCGAGATGGATGCGGAGGAAGTTAAATCCCGCCTGCTTCAGGGTGATGAGTTCCCGGGCGGCCAGCCGCCATGATGCGGGGCCGGCGAGTCGGCGCGGGTAGGCGCGCTGCTGGAGGATGCCCTTGAGAACGATCGGCTGGCCATTCAGGTGAAACTGGCGGTCCCGGATGGTGAACTCGCGAATGCCGAATCGCCGATGCACGGTGTGGGTCGAGTGCCGCGTGGAGATCGAGGCCCGGAGATCGTAAAGCACCGGGGCATCGGGATGCCACTCCGCCAGGCCGTCGATACCCAGAGAGAACTCTCCGGATTCCGGCGCGTCGCCGGAGATCACTCTCTGGCCGATTTTCAAAGTGCGTCCCGATTCAGGTTCGATGACTTCAAAGAAGAGAGACGCCTCCTCGGATTCCTCCCCCCTGGTCGCAGTCCATGAAATATCCAGGCGGCTGTTTTCCAAAGACGGGGTAACCGAGAGGTCAACGAAATGCACGGGCGGCAGCATCTCCAGCCAGACCTTTCCCCACAGGCCGCCGTAATTGTAGTACCAGCCCGCTTTTCCGACCGGGAGGTCGCTTTGGTTGAGCGGAGCGCCGCTGCGCAAGCCGTCCACCTCGTGGTTTTGCGGGGGATTGATCACCCGGACGACCAGGTGATTTTTCCTGCCGGGGAGGATGATGTCGCTGACGTCGAAGGAAAAAGCATCGCTCATGCCCTCGTGCTCGCCGATCTTCCTGCCGTTCAGCCAGCACTCGCACCAGTAGCTCGCCGCCTCGAAGGTCAGCTTGGACACACAGTTCTCCGTCGCGCCCGGGGCGATGAATTCCTTCCAGTACCACCCGGCGCCGTCATAGCCCGGCTCCCAGTATTCCCACGGCATACCCGTGGTGACCGGACGGGTTTCCGCAGGCGTGGCTTCCGTCCAGCCGCGCTGCCCTCCCTGATTTTCCGGATCAATCGCAAAATCCCAGAACCCGCCGATCTCCCGTTTCAGGGCGTGAAATTTTTCCGAAGATTTCGGACTCGAGGAGAGAACTGGGGTCACTGGCGACATGCGAAATCTGAATATAATCACACGTGTGATTATATTCAATGCATTTTTCCCTGAGGAGAGGGGCATTCATCTTATGTTTGACCTGTCCCTGCCGGACACCAGAACATGCCCCCTATGGTTTCGCTGAAACGCATTGCAGCTGAGTTGGATGTTTCCTACAGCCTCGTCTCCAAGGTGCTCAATGGGCGGCTCGGTACGACGGGGGTCAGCGCGGCCACGCGCGATGCGATCCAGAAGAAAGCGAAAGAGCTGAACTACGTACCCAACCGTCTGGCGGTGGCGCTGAAGGCGGGACGCCGGGGAGTGGTCGGGATCTTTTTCCACCACATGGGCATCCCGGGGAGTGATTTGAGCGATCGTTTGCTCAAGGGCCTGGTCGACGGGCTCGATCAGGGCTCATCCCGCATGTGGCTCCGGTATTTTACCACCGATAGCGAATTTCTCGATGCCTGTGATTCCCGGCTCCAGAGCGAGGTTGACGGGCTGATCGTCGCCGGGGTGTATCACTCGGGGTTGACCGAGCGTCTGCGCGAACTCGAGCGGCTGGGAGTTCCCGTGGTGACGATGTTTGACAGCGAGCCTGCCCCCTCTGCGGACAATCCGGTCACGCGGGTGCAGGTTTCCTATTTTTCCCATGGCTATGTGCCGACGAAGCATCTGCTGGATCTGGGCTGTCGGCGTCTGGCCTGCCTGGACACGGACGAGAGCCGGACGAAGGGGTTTTTGCAGGCTCACAAGGACGCCAAGGTGCGCGTCGACCGGTCTCTGGTCATGCCGTCAAAGAAATTCCTGAAAGAGGACGGGCGTAAAGCGGCCAAGGCCCTCCTTGCGGCGGGCCTACCGGTGGATGGCATCGTTTGCCAGTCCGATGCACAGGCCAATGGCGTGATCTGCGAGTTGATCCTGAAAGGCGTCAAGATACCCGAGCAGGTCAAGGTGACGGGTGTGGATAATTCCCCGCTCGCCGAGGAATGCATCGTGCCGATCACGTCGATGACGTCGGAGGTTCGCAAGGCTGGCCTGAAGTCCGTGGAGCTCCTCTTTCAGCGTATCGAGGGCGTCAAAGTCAAATCGGTCCTGATCGAGCCGAAGCTGGTGGCGAGAAACTCCACCGGGGAGGCTCCCCCCAGGTCGCTGAATCGGGCTGAGCTGGAATAAACGCTCCCGGATCCAGTCTGCGGAAAGCTCGAAACTCCTCCTGCTATGAGCGGGAGCCTGCGCCTGCACGGCATCCTATCGAGAAAGGTCGAACATGAAGCTCGGGAGGGCGCACCAGTCTCCGGAAAGGAAGCTGGAGACATGCGGAAACGATATCAAAAATCGATAGCAACCAGCCCTCAAGCTCCCGCGAATCCGCCGGGAAGCGGATGCTAGTCGACCGGGAAGGTGTCGAAGCGATACTCCGGGTGCCAGGACAGATCGGTTTCCGTACGAGCGACATCGGTGCGATCCTTTGCGCCTGGTCCGGCCACGAGGTAGTAGGACTCGCAGCCCGCCTGTCCGACCTCAAAGGCGGCGAGTGTCGCCCGCCCGATATCGCGCGGGTCGATGAACTGCCAGTTCACGCTCGGGCGGCGCACGCCGTATTTGTCCTCGAGATTATCCCCGAGGCAGATGTAGGCGGGACGGAGGATGACGGTCTCGAGGCCGGCGCGGGAGTGGTAATACTGCGCGGACTGCTCCTGCAGGACCTTCGTGAGCCCGTAGATGGAGTCGGGTGCGAAGGGGGTGTTGCGATCCAGGAACGTTCCTGCCGCGAGCGATTCCTGCACCACCGAGATGCTGGAGATGAGTACCACGCGTTTGACGCCATGGCGCGCGGCGGCGTCGAAAAGCATCGCGGCGCCCTGTACATTGATGGCGAAGGGCAGTTCCGGACTGTCATAGACACCGGGTTGGCGCGGAGCCATGTGTCCGATCACGAGACCGGACACGCCCTCCATGGCGGCGTCCACCGCCTTCGCATCCGTGACGGAGCCCTGGATGGCGGAGGGATCGGTGTCGGGTACTCGCACGTCGAAGGGAACGGCCTCGTAACGCGAGCGCAGGACATTCACCAGATGACGGCCAAGAAAACCGCAGCCCCCCGTGACGAGGACGCGGGAGCCGGAGGAGAGGGAGGGCATGGGATTAAAATCTCACGCGAAAATCAGCCGAGTCAATTTTAAAGTATCAAACATGTGATTAAAGGCGGAGAGGCGTTCTTGGTTGACGAGGAAAACCGGATTTCTCCGGCGGCGCCGCTGGCTGTGGCGGAATGAAAACGACGAGGTCCGCGCCGGGTGCGAACGCCTCTTCGCGAATGCGCCGGACTCCGTGATGCTCCGGCAAAAGGTTGCTGCCGCCGGGGCGCGCGGAAACCTTCCGAGGGAGCAATCCGCGAGGGCTTGCAAGGGTGTGGCCGGCTGATAATCGAAAGATGGCAATTCCCTTGCGGAGGGCGTATTCTTGGAGAGGAGAGCCGCCCGGATGAAGCCAGTGACAAGTGGGGCCCCGAGGGAACATTTTCTTGACAATGCTTACATGGTAAATACGTTCACCTTTAAATCACATGTTTGATATGGGGCTTCCGAGCCCCTTTCGTTTATGACGATTTCCCCCCAGTTTCCATATTACGGACGCAAAAGCTGTCTCCGCATGGCGATCGCCCGACGGGCATTTTCCCTCGTCGAGGTGGTGCTCGCCACCGGGCTGGTGATGTTTGCGCTGCTGGTGATTTTTTCGCTCATGCCAGCGGGTCTGGCCAGCCTTCAGGAGGCGAATCGCCAGATCGTGGAGACCGAGGTTTTTGCCTCGCTCGGTGCAGAGCTTGCGTCCACTCCGTTTGCCACGCTGGACTCGTATGTGACGAAGCGGTTCCCCCTCTATTATGATCGCGAGGGCGCGGAGCTGACGAGCTCCAGCAACGCTGTGTTCACCGTGCGATGCAATTTGAAAAATTCCGCCGACTCCGGGGCGGGTGATCTGCGCTGGGCCACGGTGTCGATCGGCTTTCATCGTGATCCCAGTGACACCACGGTCAAGGCGGACCGGCGGACTTTTCTGCTGGTTAACCGGGGATTCTAAAGATGAGACACCGGTGGTTCATGGCCCGTGCAGCGCGAGCGTTTACGTTCGTCGAGCTTTTGGTGGCGATCACGGTGCTCATGATCGTCATGCTGGTCTTGCTGCAGATCACAGGGAAGGTGGGGGAAATCTGGCGATCGAGCAGCGGCAAGATTTCAGCATTCCAAAACGCCCGCGCGGCCTTCTCGACCTTGAATCTCCAGATCTCCCGCGCCACTCTCAACGCTTACAATGACTATGTGAACTCGTCCGGCGAAGGGCGGACGCAGGCTAATTCTGGAACGTTCATTCCCACGCGATTTGCCCGCGCCTCCGAGCTCCATTTTCTCTCCGGGCCTGCGGCGCAGATCGTCCCGGGAGCCGATGCGACCGGGAATCCCGGAGATGCCATATTTTTTCAGGCGCCGCTGGGGGAGACGGATGATACCCAGCTCGGGGGCTTGAATCGCGCGCTCAACTCGACGGGATTCTACATCCAGTATGGCGAGGCGGATACCTCGCTGCTTCCGAACTGGCTGAAATCGCTCTTCCCCTCGGACAAGCGCTTCCGGTTGGTGCAGTTTGTGCAGCCCACTCAGGAGCTCGGCATCTACACCGCGACGGCGACTGGCTCGTATCCCGCCGGACCGACCAGCACATCGAGCTGGCTGTCGGCTTTCAAAACCCCGGTGACCGGACAGCAGCCGCGAGCCCGCGTGCTGGCCGAGGACGTGGCGCTCCTGATCATCCGGCCGCGCCTCTCCCCCGGCGATGAGGAGACTGTCGCCGGATCGCTGGGCTCCACCTACAATAACACGACGCGCGGCTCGATCCTCTCGCCCAACTATCATTATGATTCCCGCGCCTGGCAGAGCGGGTATCCCGCCGACCGGGTGCCTTCGACCGGGTCGACATTGACTCGTCCCGAGCTTATGCGCAATCAGTTGCCGCCCATCGTCGATGTGGCGATGGTCTGCGTGGACAGGAGATCCGTCGCCCGGCTGGGCAACTCCTCGTCCACTCCTCCGGCGGAGCTGCAGGTGCCGCCAACTCTGTTTACCGACAGTTCCAAACTCGAAGACGATCTCGCGGCCTACAGCCGACAGCTGTCAAATGCCAACATCCGTCACCGGGTCTTCCGCAGCGCGGTCGAGATCCAGGGCGCCAAATGGTCCAATAACTGATATGAAACATCTTCCAAGGCAGCGTGCGTTTGCGCTCGTCCTCGTCCTGATCGTCATCGTGCTGGCTGCGACCATGGCGGTGTTCTTCCTTGCGAGCGCGGGACAGGAGCGCCGGGGTGTCGACCTGTACGGCCGGGGAAGCCAGGCGAGGCACCTCTCCGGGATGGCGGTGAGCCGGGTGATGGGGCAGATCGGCGCGGCGACGAAGGAAGGCAGCGCATCCAACCCGGTGGCCTGGGCATCTCAGCCCGGGATGATCCGCACCTACGGAAACGATGGAAAGCCCAAGAGCATCTATAAGCTTTATTCGTGGGATTCCGAACTGCTCAAGGCGGGGGCGGGTTACAATCCCTTTGCGGGGTCGGAGGTGCCTCCGGCGGGGTGGAAAAACCAGCCCCAGATGTATACCGACCTGAACCAGGCAATCAATGGCGTGTACCCGATCGTCGACCCCGGCGCGCTCAATGTGGTCGAGGGATTCAGTATCGACTCATCCAATGCGGCGGTGGCCGGGTCCGGATCGCAAGCGCCCATGCCGGTGAAGTGGCTGTATGTCCTCGAGGATGGCCAGATGGTGGCGGGCAGCGGCGCCTCGGGCTCCACCGTGACTGTGGCGGGCGCGTCGCCGACCAACCCCATCGTGGGGCGCGTGGCGTTCTGGACGGATGACGAGACGTCCAAGGTCAATGTCAATACAGCCAGCGAGGGAGAGTTCTGGGATACGCCAAAGTCCGCGACGCGGGATGAGATGCAGTTCGCAGCGAATCCACCGGTGCGCTACGAGTTTCAGCGTACGCCGGGTCATCCCGCCATGACCTCGCTGAGCGCGGTTTTTCCCGAGTTGATGACGGGGACCCGATGGGGCAGCACCTCGACCTACCGGCAGGATCTGCGACGCCTGTACACGCTGACCCCCAGGGTGTCGGGCGGAGCGATCGGCGGGAGCGGAGATGGCGGATCGGAGGGCGGCACGCTTCCAGTGACATCCTATACGACGGACTACTCTCTCTCCGTGCTTCCGACGATCCCATCCAAGATCTCGCTCGATTCGGATCGCCTCTACGCGACGGTGGATGACTTCTGGTTCCAGCCGGACCGGAGCGCGCAGAGCGCCTTTACCAGTGCCTCGTCGCCGGTCAGCGTTTCCTCCTTCGAAAAGCGCCAGTTTTTCCTGACGGCCAGCAGCCGCGCTCCCGAGACCACGCTCTTCGAGACGCCGCGAGTGAGTCTCTGGCCCATCACCTGGCCGTGGCCGTCGTCATATTTTCGTCAGTTGAAAAATTTCTCGACCTTTCGAGGCCGCAACTCCGGGACCTTGCCCCCATCGGTCGATCCTGCGAGCCCGATCGACCAGAACCCCTGGATGACCGCGGAGGAGAGATTGCTGGCATTCTGCGCCACGCTCAATGCGACGTCGAACTCGCCCCTGCGCTATTATTTCCAAAGGCAGAATCCCGACAGCCCGTCTCACGACTGGGCAAACATCCAGCGCAATCAGCAGTTGGTGAATTACCTCCGGACGACATTCGACCGCGACATCCCGGGGTTCGGCGGGAATCTCGCCTCTCATTGGGGCTCGGGCGCGGCCGATACCATCGCCCTGGGAACATTTGATTTCAGCCGCTCGATGATCAACCAGGTGACGATGGCTTCCACGGCGGCCACCACGGTGACGCCGGGTGTCAACGAGGTCGGCTATTCCTTCACGGGGCTGGCCGCTCGCGATATCTGGATCAACGGAACGCGCAGACAACTCTACGCCGAGCCCAATGCCTACACGGTGGCTCCGCTCCATGCCACGGTGAACGGATCGACCTACACCACGCAGGGCAGCTATCCCCGACTGACCGGCGTCTCCGTGCTGTTTTATGCCACGGCACGGCGGCTGCCCGTGCCTCCCGCTCCGACACCCCCGGCGCGGGCGACGGGCGGCAATCCGGAGAACGATTACTACAATCCCTTCAACTGGCAGTACCTTATCAATGCCGGTACGGCCTATGGCGGCTCCGGAGACTATCCCGTCGGCAGTCAGACCACGCAAATGCGAGCGGTGATGCTTTTCAACTTTGCGGGGCTGGCCAGCGGTGCCGTCCCTGCCGCACCGTTTTTCTGGATCAAAGTCAAAGGGGAGTCATTCAAGGTCAATGGCAGTGCGATCAACCTGCCATCGGCCACCGGCAGGCAGGTGCAATGGTCGGCATGGTTGCCAAATGCGATAATGAACCCGCTCTTCTACCCCCTGTTTGACAAGGAGCGGAACACTCCGAAAGTGTTTGAGAATACGAGCTCCGCCGCGGGCTATTGGTCGCTGGTGAGTGATCCCATCACGGTTTCGCCTGACAGCCTGCAATTCACCTTCAGTGGCGAGCCGGTCACCGTTGAGATTTACGCTCCGTTTTCGGACAACCTGGAAACGGATCCGACGGGCACGGCGTCCCAGCTTGTGTCCTCCCAGGTGATTGATTTCGCGCAGTGGTCCCAGACGCTGCCCGTCCCGATCGCTCCGCGCTGGAATGTCCGGGACGAGGGCTCCTCGCCATCGACCCTCCGCCCCGATCCCCGGGTCACCAACTTCCAGACTCCCGAGACGAGGTCGATGAGCTGGGCGTTTACGGAGATCGCGCCAAACATTACGAATCCGACCCTGCCAATCTCGCCGGAGCAGATGCGCGATACCACCGTAGCGATGAACACCCGCACGATTCCCTACGCCTACATGGGCTCGACGGGTCTGGTGTCGCCCATTTTTGAGAACCGGGTGAAAGCTCTCTCCGGAAGAAACGCCGGGGTCTTCTTTGCCGAAAATACCTCCACGAGTCTCGATAACACCACCGTTGACGCTCCGACTCTGGAGGGCGTGCCGCTGATCACGCCCTTTGACACGGTGATTAGCATGGTTGCCGACCCGGCTGGAGCGGGAAATGGAGATCCGAGGCTGGGCTCATCGGTGGCGTTCAAGCGCATTGACCAGGTGCTTTCCGGGTATCAACCGGACCTGGTTTTCCGGACCTCCCCCGCGACTCCCAAAGGACCGGCCTATCCCCGTGCGACCGCCCGCGCTCAGTGGCATCAACTCGGGACGCCGGGTGCGGCGGGTCCCATGAGCACCGGCTACCGACAGAACCAGCTCACCTGGGCGGGCTCCTCCCCGGCACTGATGGCGCAGACCGGGCGCAGTGGATTTCTTCCCGGGCAGTTGGGCGCCTCGGGCACGCCGCCCACCATTGAATCCGTCGTCGGAGGGATCTTTACCGCCACTGGACAGGTCAATCCCAACTGGGACTGGACCATGATGCCGGGCAATCGCATGGACGGTGGCATGCTGGCCCGGCCGGACCAGGACTACCAGACTCTCTTCCTCGATTTCTCTGACAAAGCCTTTATCGGCACTCCGTATTTCCTGCGCTACAGCGCTTACGGCTCCTCCGGGTCAAATTACTTCTCTCCCAACAGGCAGGTGCCTTCGCCTGTCATCCTGGGGACGCTGCCGTCCTCGCTGACCACGGGATGGCAGACGCTGGCCTTTTCTCCCAATCCGGCCGCAGGCAGCGGCCACCCGGGCTTGAGCAGCCCGCCGGATCATTTGCTTCTCGATCTGTTCTGGATGCCGGTTGCGGAGCCTTACCCCATCAGCGATCAGTTTTCCACGGCTGGCAAGGTGAACCTCAACTATCAGATCGCTCCGTTCAGCTACATCGTGCGCAAGACGGCGCTCCATGCGCTGCTAAAGTCCACCTGGCTGCCTGCTCTGCCGGAGTCGGCGGCTACCGATTACAAGAGCCACACCAATATCCGCGGGGCGGTGACCAAGTCACGATACCCGCTCAATATCAGCGAGACCTTGAAGGACTTCGACACGAAGTTTTCCTCGGGTGACGTCTTCCGCTCGGCATCCCAGCTCTGCGAGATGTACCTGGTGCCGGAGGGGGAGACGCTGGCATCCACCAAGACGAATTTTTGGAACAGCAAACGCTTCACCGCCGATAACCTCCGCGAGCAGCCGTACGACCACCTGTACTCCCGGGTCACGACGAAATCGAATACCTTCACCGTCCACTGGCGCGTGCAATCCCTGCGGAAGTCGCCGGCGTCCGCCGCCACGGTGTGGGATGAATCCAAGGATCATGTGGCGGCGGAGCTGCGAGGGTCGACGCTCATCGAGCGCTACATCGATCCTAATGCGACAAACATCCCGGACTACGCCACCTCGGCCTCGGCGCAGCCCCTGGGGAACTTCTATCGCTGGCGCGTCGTTTCCGAGACCTTCTTCCAACCGTGAAAATGCCCGTTTTTCCTCTCACGGCAGGAATTTTCCTTGCATAATCACACGATTGATTATCTATTGCACTCAAGCAATTGTTGAGCGATGCTTTCTTCCCCCCACATGGAACACTCACCTTTCATATCGTCGGCTTTCCGACGGAGCGCAGCAGGCTTCACCCTGATCGAACTGCTGTCGGTGATGGCGATCATTTCGATCCTTGCGGTCACGACGCTGCCTGCGATCCGCGGCACGCTTGATGGCGTGACGATCAGCGGCGCTGCTGGCGTGGTCGAGTCGGAGCTTTCTTTTGCCCGGCAGGTCGCCATGAGCCGGAATCTACCTGTCGAGGTGCGCTTTTATAAGCACGATGACGGCAATGGCCTGGCCTGGCGTGCCGTGGCCTCGGTGATTCCGGCCTCTGTGAGCGGTGCAACCAGCGACGAGTGGCTGAGCCGAGGCAAGGTCCTCCCGGGAAATGTCATCGCTGACGATGCCCAGGAGTATTCCACCCTGATTTCCCTGGCTGGCTCGGCGTCGTCGACGAACGCAGGCCCCTGGACGGCGACAGAGTCCGCATCCGCTCCCGGCATCCTGCGCGGCAAGTCCTACGTGGGTTTTCGGTTCCGCCCGGACGGCTCGATCAATCTGCCCAATGGCCAGCCATGGTGTCTGACGCTGCGCAGTTCCACCAGCCGCCAGTCCGGATCTGCTCCGGCTGACAACTATGTATCCATCGTCCTCGATTCTCTGACCGGGCGCACGATGTCCTATCAACCCTGAAGCGGTGGAGGGCTTGCCCTCGCAAATTTCATGAAAAAAGCGTTAGTGATCTGCTGCGGAGCCATGCTCGCGCTTGGCAGCCCGATGAGCCGGGCGCAGGAAGGCGCATCGGTCAAACATGGCGGCGATCTCGTGCGCGGAGTGAACTGCGGATTGCCGGCGGATGCGGTGCTGGAGAAGGCGACGGAGACCGTTTTTAAAGAGCCGGTTGTCGTGACCGGAAAGCTGCTGGGACCAGTCAGGACCACGCACAGCGAAGGCGTCGTGAAGTTTGTGAAGTGCCGTTTTGTCAATACGGGCTACGTGCCGCTCTCCGAGGGGGACAAGGCCACGCCGGGGACGGCCCATTTTACCGTGCAGAGGGTGGGAAAGGGGTCGGTCGAGCTGGAGGATTGTGAAGTGCTGGGGGGCAAGAGCGTGTCGATCATGGGAGTCGACAAGATCACGCGGACCTATGTGACCGGAGGCAACGACCTGTTCCGCCCGCCCGAGGGGGAATCGTACTACACGGAGGTGCTGGGGGAGGGGCTCATCATGGACAGCCCGGCCTCGCATAGCGACATCCTGCAGGTCACTTTTGGCAAGGATCGCACGCCGGATAATCCAGCGGTCGCCACCATCCATCTGCTTCGCTGCAAGTTTGACGCCCGGAGCCGCACGGGTGCGGACGGCAGGTCTCTGGATGCTGTGAATGGAGCGATCCAGCTCGGGAGCTTTGGACCCAACACGGGAGTGACGGGCGAGATCACGGGCTGCTATTTCGACGGCGGCGCGTTTTCGCTGGCCGGGGGCGATCACGGTGATGCCGGGAAGCCGGTTGTCCTGAGGGGGAATAAATTCGGGCGGCTTTCCAAGTACGGCCCCATCAATCCCCGCTGGCGGGAAAATCAGGATATTGACGATTCCAATGTCTGGGCCGACACCGGCGAGCCGCTCAAGGCCAGGTAGGTGGTTTTTCCCGCGCTTCTGTTTTCATGAAAACCAAACGACACATTCTTTCTCTTTGTCTGGCGCTGCCGCTGGTGCTGCAGACGGCCATGGCTGATCCCCAAAAAACTGGAGAGCGATTCCAGGCCGGGGCGATTTCCTGGCCATCATCGCCGGGCGACGCCGAGATTTGCATGTGGAAGGATGACAAGCTCGCGCCCGTGAGCGTGACCGTGGATGACAACTGGGCCTCCGAGGTGCCGTGGTGGCTGGAGCAGAGCGCGAAGTACGGGAACTTTCCCATCACGTGGTTCATCATCACGCATAAAGTCGGAGGTCGCAGCAATGGCGGCACGTGGGCGCTGTGGAGTGATGTGGTCGCCCGCGGGCACGATGTTCAGTCCCATACCCACACTCACCTCCAGACCGAAGACCCCGCCTGGCTGGGCATGGAGGGGGAATACTCGGAATCGCGGAAAATTATCGAGCAAAACATCCCCGGGCATCGCGTGCGGATGCTCGCCTATCCCGGGGGGAAAGGCATGGAAATGAATAGCCCCGAGCTCGCGGCCAAGTACTATGCCGGGGCGCGGTGGGCCACGGGCACTCTGGTTCCCGCGGGCGCCATCCCATTCATGGGCATACGCGCGGTCACGGAAAGCTCCTTTAACAATCCCGCGGCAAACTGGGCCGATCCGAAGCGCATTCTCGATCCCTCCGACAAAATGTATCGCACCTGGTGCGTGATGATCTACCACGGCGCCGGGGACAAGACGGTGGATCGCCCCTTCTTCCACTGGCTGGCGGACAACCAGGACAAGCTCTGGCTATCCCGGTTTAGCGATGCCTCGCTGTACGGGCAGGAGCGCGAGGCGGCGTCTGTGAAGGTGACGGAAAAAGGACCGTCGAAGATCGAGTTTGAGGTTACGGATACCCTCGATGATGCGACTTACGATCAGCCGCTGACGGTCAAGGTCCGCCTGCCAGACGACTGGAAGTCCGTCGCGGCCACCCAGGGCGACAAAACTGTGGAAGCAAAGTTTGTGACCAATGACGGCAGCCCGTACGCGCTGGTGGACGCCGTCCCCGACAAGGGCAAGGTCTCCCTGGTCTCCCGCTAAAGAGGTTTTTGGAAGCCTCGCTCATCGGCCAATGGCGAGGCTTCTGTTGCAGCGGCCCCGGGGTGGTCTGCCTGGGAAGTGCATTGCCGAGTCATCGAATTCCGTGCGACTTCATAAATCAAGATCTCCCTCAGACCGTGTAGTAACACGTTTGATTTGACCTTTGCGGCCTTCCGGATGCACATTGGTTCCCTCTCCATGGTCTCACTGAAACGCATCGCGGCAGAACTCGATGTTTCCTACAGCCTGGTTTCCAAGGTGCTGAACGGGCGGCTGGGAACGACGGGAGTAAGTGCCAAGACCCAGGACGCGATCCGGAGAAAAGCGCGCCAGTTGAATTACGTGCCCAACCGGCTCGCTGTCGCGTTGAAGGCGGGACGCAAGGGCGCGATCGGCGTCTTTTTTCATCACCAGGGCACGCCGGGCAGCGACTTGAATGGTCGCCTGCTCAAGGGGCTGGCGGAGGAGCTGGACAAGATCGCCATCCGCATGTGGCTGCGCTTTTTCTTTACCGACGAGGAGTTTGCCGAAGCCTGCGACTCGCGGCTCAAGAGCGAAGTCGATGGTCTCCTCGTTGCAGGCGTGTATCACCCGGGTCTCTGGAAAAAGCTGCGGGAGCTGGAGGAGAGCGGGCTACCGGTGCTTACGCTTTTCGATGACGTGCCGGAGGGCTCGTCCGGCGAGCGCGTCACAAGCGTGCGGGTCTGCTACGAGACGCACGGGTACCTCCCCACCCGGCATCTGCTGGATCTCGGGCATCGCAGGCTGGCCTGTGTAGCCACGGTCGAAAGCCGCACCGCGGGGTTTGAGCGTGCTCATCGGGAGGCGGGCGTGCCGATCGATCGACGGATGATTATCCCGACGAAAGGATTTCTCATGGAGGATGGTCGTTTCGCGGTGGAAAAGCTCTGCAAGCTCAGACAGATGCCGGAGGGAATCGTCTGCCAGTCCGATGCCCAGGCCAATGGCGCGATCAACGAACTCATAATCAGGGGGCTGAAGGTGCCTGGTGATGTCAAGGTCACCGGCGTCGATAACTCGCCCCTGGCGGAAGACAGCATCGTGCCGATCACGTCGATGACCTCGGAAATGCGCCGGGCCGGTCACAGGGCTGTGAAACTCCTCATGCAAAAGATCGAGGGAAAGAAAGTCGACTCGGTCGTCTACCAGCCGAAGCTGGTCGGACGCACCTCCACGGGCATGTCCGGCCTCCGCGGAGTCGATCGCAGCCTGCTCGAGTAAAAGGTGGCGCTCAAAATATCTTCCAGGGATCTGGGAAAATCAGGTTGCAGTAAATCACACGATTGATTAGAGGTAAGAAAATCAACCGTTCCTGCCGTGCTGGCCGAGGGTCGAAGACATCCCCACCGCGCGCGCATCATCCCCAACCCCCCTATGCAGATTTCCCGAACGAGAATTTTCCTGGCCGTGACAGCGGCATGCATCACCGGCGCCATGGCGCAGTCGTCGCCCTACGTGGCGCAGATGAACCCCGCAAACATTGCGCCGACACCCGCCACGAGCGTCGGCAGTGATGTGCAAGTCTCCGGCGAGCCTCGGATGACCAAGGGGCATCCCTGCACGCTCTGGGACCAGCAGGATATCGATGAACTGAAAGGCCGGCTGGCCGATAGCCAGGAGCTGCAGGACAGCCTTGCCAGGCTGAAGAAGGTCCTGGACAGAACTCTCGGCCAGGCCATCACGCCGGTCGCGCAGGGCGGCCCGCCGCCGACCAAGGAGGACTATCGCAGGCACCGGGACAGCTCAGCGACCATCGCCGACATGGGGACTGGCTATGTTTTGACAGGGAATGAAGAGTATGGGGAATACGCGAAGACGCTCCTTCTCGAGTATGCCCGGGGCTACAAGAACATGCCTCATTCCAAAGACTGGACGGAGAAGCGCTATCGCAGCGCGCAGGATGGACGGCTCACCGGGCAGTTTCTCGAGGATGGATTCTGGCTGGCCCGGGCCGCTTTCGGTGCGGACCTCATTTACAACCTGAAATCGTGGACGCCGGAGGAGCGTCAACAGGTGAGAGACTTTTTCGCCGATTTGGCCTCGCAGTTTTATCATCCCGTCCTGACGGGAAATACCTACATCAATGCGACCCATAATCGCGCGGCGCTGTGCACATCGGCGGTGCTGATGGCTGGATACGCGACGGATAATGAGGATCTCGTCCATATCGCGCTCTATGGAGAGGGAGGCACGAAGGAGGCGCCGACCGGCGGCGTGCTCGGCACGCATTTCACCTCGAAGTGCATTCGCCCCGACGGGCTGTGGGTCGAGGGGGCTCCGGCCTATCAGGCGGGAATCGCCTCGTGCGGATTGCTCAACGACGCGGAAACTCTCTGGCATCACGGTATTGACCTCTACCGTTACGACAATGGTGCGTTGAAGCGGCTGCTCGACTCCGCCATCGTGCTGGCATACCCGACCCCCAGGCTCGACATCCCGGCCCTGCACGACTCCGCTCCATTTGAGCTTCTCGCCGAGGCCGACTGGCAGAGCAATGAGGTGGGCATGCCGTACATGTACGGCTACCGGCGCTATCAGGATCCCGCCTACATCCCGATCGTGAAAAACGCCTTCAAGCAGCTTTCCATGACGGTCCACGCCGGTCCCCCGTCGCTCTTTCCGGCGCTGGCGGATTCCGAGGTGGCGATCAACCGCAAAGCCGAGAACGCCAACTTTTTTTCCGTGGGTTACGGAGTGCTGCGGGTGCCGGTCTCCGGGAGTTGGAACCAGGTGCTGATGGAGTACGGGGAAAGCGGGAGCCATGGTCATCCCTCGAAGCTCGCCATCGACATCTTCGCGATGAACGAGGTGCTGTCGCCTTTCCCCGGGGTGATCTTTCCGTACAACGACCCGTTGGACCCGAAGTGGTACTGGACCACCCTGGCAAACTGTGCGCTCACGGTGGACGAGAAGTCTCAGGTTTTCTCGGGCAATATCTACAAGCAGCCCAGGGGAACGCCGGTGCCCGTCGCGGAGCAGATGGTCTTCGCCCCGGCGGAAACCATGGGCATGCAGCGGGCGTGGTCCGATACGCTTACGTTGGACAAGATCTCTCAAGACCGCGCCCTTTTCATCACGCGGGACTATCTGGCCGATCTCTTCGCCGCAGCCGGTGACAAGGAGCATAAGTATGACCTGGCCTGGCATTTCCGGGGCAAGCTCGACGTAGGGCTCAAGATGTCGCCCTTTACGTTTCCGGAGCCGGTCAATGACGGGTACAATGCCTTGGGAAACACCACTCGTTCGGAGGTGACTGATCAGGCGTGGACGGCGGACATCACGACCCCGGGCGGCAAGGCCGCACGGTTCTTCGCCGCGGGCGGCGCTCCCACCGAGGTGGTGGCGGGCGACGGGCACTTCCGGGTCAAGGGCAAGGATGAGTTTCCGCCGACGCTGCTGGAGCGGCGGGCGGGATTGAAGGATGTTCTGTTCGGCAGCGTTATTGACTTCTCCGGAGGAGCTTCGGCCAGCGTCAAGGAGGTGAAGCAAAGCGGCAGCATCGCCGAGGGGTACGGAGCTTTGGAGATTCAGACGGCAGTGGGGAATGACGTCTGCTTTGTTTCCTACCGTCCTGCCGGTGTTCTCAAGGCGGCCGGCATTGAGACGGATGCCGTGCAGGCCTACTCGCGCACCGAGGCGGGAGCCGTGACCGCGCTTTACCTGGCCGGAGGGAAATCCCTCAAGAGCGGAGACAGCCAGATATCCCGGAGCGAACCCGGCCTCGCCTACGTGGAGAAGGATGCGTCGGGACAGTTTATCGTGGGAAATCCTTCGCCGACAGATGCGGTCGTGACCGTCACTCTGCCTGCTCTGGCTGGTCTCGCAGCCCATGAACTTCATCCTGATGGAACGACTGGAGCCTCGGTTGAGACGGGAGGCGGCGGCGGAAACATCGAGCTCAAGCTCAAGGCCGGAGCCCGGGTGCGGTTCTCCAAAGGTTAGGCGGGCGACAGAACCCTTCCGGCGATTTACGCCTCATGGGTAGCCATGTCCGGACATGGCCGGGGCGGAGGATTCAGCGATCGCCCCTCGGCTTTTCCTGCCAGGGCCAGCGTCCGCTGACCTCCATCTCGAGAGAGAAACTCAGGAAGGTCCGGATCACGACGATGAGGCCGAGCACGGCGAGATTTTGCAGCGTCGGGGCCACGGCCACGGTGCGGATGATGTCTCCGGCTACGAGGAACTCCAGGCCCAGGAGGATGGCTCGTCCCAGCCGCTGCCGGTAGGTCGTATAACGATCCGCATCCTTTGGGCCGGGAGAGGGGAGGAGGGCCTTCAGCGAAGCCACCAGGATTCCGACGACGATGACCAGGACACCGGCCGCGTCGACAACCATGCCGACTTGCTCGACGAGCGATTGAAAATGCTCCATGCGGTTTCTTTAGCGGGAATCCGGGCATCGGCCCAGCTTCTCCTTCCCGGCTGTGAGCGCCATCTCGTGCCGCAGCCGTTTCCATCTGGGAGAATTTCCGGTGCTTCAATCGCGGGGTTGACAGGATTCTTCTTTTAATCAAACATTTGATATAGCCGTGATTGCTTAGATGCCGTATTGAGGGTATCTGAGGTTCTGGCGACAAAATATCCCCTGGATGAAAGTCTTTCTGGCACTTTTTTGCGCGGCGGTCGTTTCGCTTCATGCGGAAACGGTGGCTGATTTGCAGCATTGGAACCTCTCTGGCGGAGTGGAGATGGACTCCGCTC
Organism: Verrucomicrobiota bacterium; assembly: GCA_017305195.1. GTDB lineage: Bacteria > Verrucomicrobiota > Verrucomicrobiia > Chthoniobacterales > Terrimicrobiaceae > Terrimicrobium. The sequence goes on from JAFKMU010000036.1 coordinate 199,304, forward strand.
GCCCGGGACCGTCTGGCAGGCCGTCGATCAAGATCCCGCCGCGCTCCACAGCATCCCTCAAGCTCCGGGACTCCGATGGGTCCGGCAAGGTGAGCTTCCTGGTTTACGACGACGGCACGATCGCGAGCCCGGGAAAGGCGCGCGCCGTGGGGCCGCGATGGGGCACGGGGGAGGCGAATGGCCGCATCTGCGTCGGGGCGATCATGTATGCGGGCTTCCTTCAGCCCGAGGGGTCGTATTGCCTGATCGATTGTCTACCCTCCGATCGCACGGCATGGCAGGCCATGAAATTCCTCGGAGCGCGCGGGGCCGCCGGATGGAAAAAATGGGAGTTCGACTTTGACCCGGCGAAAGGATTGACGGTCTCCATCGATGGGAAGGAAGTCCCGAAGCGATATTTCGACTGGAACTCGTCACAGATCACCGGATTCAATGCGCTCACGTTCTGGGGGGATGATTCTCCCGCGGGATCGGCCCAGACCATCTGGATCGCCGATATCAGCTATGATCTGGGGCCTCCCATGACGGTGAAGCCGGGAGACGTTCCACCGCCCAAGCCCCCTCTGCCGGTGGCCAAGGGCCCTGCGCCCGAGGAAGAGACGGAGAAATCCTCCGAGCCTCCCGTGATGGCGCGAATGGACGGTTATACTCCCGCGGCCACCCTGCTTGGAGATCTCAAGGGGCTGAAGGTCGCCCTGGCCGAGGGATATGCCACCCGTCATCCGCGGCTGCTGTTCTTTTCCGATGACCGGGAGGCTCTGCAAAAAAGAGCGCTCGAGCGCCCGGATCTCTGGAATGCCGTGCTGGCCAGCGCCGAGGGAGTGAGATCAGAGCAGGGAGCACCCAACTCCGATCAGGTGCGCGGCGGGGCGAAATACTGGCGCGTCGAGCGGATCGAGTCGGCCGCCCTCGCCTGGTTTGTGACCGGCAATAAATCCTATGCCGAGGGAGCGATCCGCTGGATGGTGGCGCATTGCAAGGAGGATACGTGGGGGGTTAAGTTCCGGCCCAATCTCGATCTCGAAGCCTCGTGGTATCTCTATCATATCGCGGTCGGCTACGACATCCTGCGCGACCAGATGAGCGAGGCGGACCGCGCCATCGTGCGCAATGGCCTGATCGAGCACGCCAGGTATGTCTACCTCGACCACGATCCGAACAAGACGGAGAAGGTGCCCTTTGGTCAGAATCACACGTACATCCCGGCAGTCGCCTTGATGGCGACGGCGCTGGCCCTGATCGACGATGTGCCGGAAGCAAAATACTGGCTCACCCGCAGCTACGCCATCCTTCGCCGTTCGCGCTACGTGCAGAGCGAGGACGGCTACTACTATGAGGGCTTTGGCTACTGGACCTACGCGCTGAACTGGCAGGCGCGCGGGGCGGAGCTGCTGGCGCGGGCGACTGGCGAGAATCTCTTTCAGATTCCCGTGCTGCGGGACTCCTGGCTCTTCGGCCTGCACCTGAGCCTGCCCGGTTCGCCAGGCGCTTTCGGCATCGGGGACTCCGTAGGTTGGACCGACGGTAAGCTGGGGCCGCGCAAGACCAATAACCACGCCATGCTTTGGGAAATCGCCGCCCGGGCGGGTTCCCCTGAGAGCCGCACTGTGGGAGATTTTTACCAGCAGCGCACTCCGGAGCAGGATTATCCGGCCACCGCCTTTCTGTGGTTCAATCCCACGCCCGAGCCCAAGCCGCTCAACCAGATACCGCCCTACCATTACTTCCCCGACCACGATGTCGTGGCATGGAGATCCGGGTGGGGGGATGATGCCACCAGCTACATCTTTCGCTGCGGCCCGCCCCTCGGGCACAAAGCGGCTGACAAGTTGAAGCAGATGACCGACTGGACGCTCAACTGCGGGCATGTCCATCCCGATATCGGCAGCTTCTGGATGTTTGCCAAGGGGACCTATCTCGCCATCGATACGGGATATACGGCGGCAAAGTGGACCCGCGATCACAATACGCTCCTCGTCGATGGCAAGGGGCAGGGACAGGACGGGACGTACTGGAACGAAAAAGGCATCCCCTACCAGGACTTCGACGAGGCGCGGATCATCAGTCAATACCTCGGCGCGGACTATGGCTTCGCCCGAGGCTCCTTTGGTTCCGCGTACAGGCGCAATGCGCCCGGCGTGGACCTGACGCGGAGCCTCGTCATGACCAGGCGCTGGCTGCTTGTCGTCGACGACATGGCAACCGACAAGGCCCGCACGCTCACCTGGCTCTGTCACTCCATCGGGGAGTTTTCAAAGGACGGAGCGGCCTATCTCTCCCGTCAGCCGGGCGCGGCCCTCGCTGTTCTGCCCCTGTTTCCTTCCGACGCGGCGGCCGTCTCGCAGCCCGCCATCGTGGCGGCCGGGAGTGCGCCCGGTCCGGGAAAAGAGGAGCAGCGCGGCTATCAGCTCGCGATCAGTTCCGCCGCGCCGACGGCCAGCACCCGATTTGTGAACCTGCTCGTTCCGCTCGGCGCGGACGAGCGTCCCCCCGAGGTGAAGCTGCTGAAAAACGAGGGCGATCTCCTGGAATGGGAGATAGTCTGGAGCGACGGAAAGACGGAGCGCGCTTCAGTCGATCTGGGATGGAAACAGGGAGCGTCGCCCGGCCCTGTCACTCTTCGCCAATGAGCGCTTCCCGCTGCCCGCGAGGGATTGTCTAGAACCCGGAAACGACTATGATTTCTCAAGCCCCAGCAACCAGAAACCCCCAAATACGCGAGATGAAGACGAAGCGAAGCCCACGGAAAACAGTTCCAGCCACAAGCCTCCTTTCCACGGTATCCCGGATGCAGACACTCCGACTCCTGTTGCTTGTGGGCATGCTGAGCTGGGGCTCGGGCCGCCTGGCCGCCCAGACACCCATCGAGGAGGAGGACTTCGAAAACGTGAAAGGTCAGCTGGTCGGCTGGAGCGCGACCTGGCAGCCGCCCGGTGAATCGGCGGTCTATCGCCCGGCGGCCAAGTGGGACAGCCCGTTTGTCATCGTGACCGAGGCGGATGGAGCCCATTCCGGTAGCCAGGCGCTCAAATGGGAATTCTCTGGGGAAATCCAAGGGATGGTGTCGCTGAATTTCCCGCCCTTGCAGGTCAATGCCACCGAGCTGGAATTGCGGTTTTTCGTCAAGACCAAGGGCATCGACAAAGTCGGGCGCCTGGCGGTGGACGAAGCAGACGCGTCCGGAAAGCGCCTGAAGAGCAACTGGGCGGCAGTGCAGGTGCAACCCTCCGATACCTGGACGGAGGTCGTCTGGCGCGGGAAAGTGGGTGGAGACACCAGCCGGCTCCGGGTCTTTCTCGCCTATGACGGCCTGCCCGCAGGGGCCACCGTCTGGATCGACGATATCACGATCAAGCCGGTCCCGGGAAACTGACGTCCGACGTGTTCCCCGGGTGCCTGGGCCTGACTGGAAGGAGCGGATTTTCCCGATCCAACCTTCAGCGGACGGTGCATCCGAGCATGGCCTCGGCGATGCCGGTGCTCTGGCGGCTTTCATCGACGATGCCAAACTGGCCCTTGTAGTCCCAGTTGGCCCAGCCGATGCCGTACTCCTCAAAGACAGAGATAATGTCGCGGTACCACGCCTCGCGCACGGGCATCGGCGCATATTTGACCACGCCAAACTCGCCGCAATAAAGCGGGCACCCGGTCTGGCGCGACACCGCGATCGCCCCGGCAAAGTCAGCGACCATGTTGTCGCGGGTGAAGGGCTTGTTCAGCTCGGCAAAGTCCAGTGCGCCGAACTTCGTCGGCTCGGGGGGGCGCACCTGCGAGAGATATTCGTCGGCGATCGGCCGCCCGGGATACTGGATCGGACCCTCGTACATGCGCCCTTCCTGGCTCCATGGCGCCTGGTGATGAGTGATGAGCATCGGGTGATAGTAGTGAAAGGTGAGGAGGGTGCGCTCGGTGTCCGGGATCGCCAGCTCGTGCAGGGTGAAGACAGAGTTCCACCGGTTTGAGCCAATAAGAATGGTACGCTCCGGCTCGCGCTCGCGCACGAGGCGCATGGCGGCCGCGGCGACGCGATTCCAGTCCGCCGGGTTGTCGGCGACGGGCTCGTTCATCAGCTCGTAGGCGAGAGTGTCGGTTGAGCGGGAGGCGAGCCGGGCGGAGAGCTGTCGCCACATGTCGGCGAAGCGCGACTCCTCCGCCGGATCAGTGAAGAGCTTTGGCTCTGTCATCTGGCCGAAGCAATGGCCGCGCAGGATGTGCAGGTCGAGGATTACGCCCAGGCCTTCCGCCTCGGCCCAGTCGAGCGCGTTTTCCAGGCAGTCAAAGGCCGCCTCTTCCGGACGACCCGATTCGTCCCACATCTGCTCTTCGTCGATGGGCAGGCGGATATGGTCAAACCCGAAGTCTGTGATGATGCGGATGTCGGCCGGGGTGAACCAGTCGCGGCGCTCCTCGCCGCGTCGATCGCTTTGGCTGAGCCAGTGGGAGATATTGGTGCCTCTGAGGAATGGCTGAGTTTTCATTTTTTAAAACGGTAGGAATAGATGTCTGCGTTCGTCTGGCGGACGGAATCGATGAACTCCTGGTGGGGCGTGTCGGTGATCGAGACAAACCCGATGCCGGCATTTTCGCCATCCATCGCACGTCCCGTCGCAGGCTGGTCGGCGTATTGGAACCAGTGCGCGCCGACGAATTTCGGGTGGTCGAGCACGCTCTGCACGTAGGCCCGGTAGCTCTCGCCGCGGGAAGCCTGGTCGGCTGCGGCAAACAAGCCGGTGTCAAAGACTCCGCGATCCGTCGATCCAAAGTGAAACTCGCCGATGAGCACCGGCTTGTCGTAGCGATCGAGCACCGCCCATTCGCTCGTGCTTAGCTTGTCGCGATAGATGTTGAAGGAAAGAACGTCGCAATGCCGGGCGGCAGCCGCCAGCACCTCGGGCGAGTATCCCGCGAAGCGGCAGCCGAGATAGAGGTGGTGCGGATCGGCGCTCCGGATGGCTTCGGCGACCGTCCGGAAATACGTGTCGGCGTAAAGCGAGAGAAAAGCCGACAGGTCGTCAATGACCTTGGGCTTGAGTGTCTTTGGCAATGAGACGGGCGCCTCCATTGAACTCCAGTCCGCAAAGGATGTCTCCCACGCGGCATTGAGGGAGCTGACGTCACCGTACTTGGCGCGGAGCTGCCCGAGCATCGCTCGCTTGGCGGGCGACCGCGACGCCTCGGCCTTCAGCGCTCCCAGGGCCAGCCCATAGTGGCTCGAGGGGTCGTTCTTGTAGAAGCCCCAGGCCTCCTCGTTTCCGACGAAGTAGCCAATACAGTACGGATCATCTTTTGCCCGCTTGGCCTGGGCGGCGACCGCGGAAGCGACATCGGCGGCGAATTGCGGGTCGAACGGGTCGTCCATTCCCCGGACATATCCCGCGCCCCAGGTGACTCGGGCATGTTTGTCGGCGGGCCACACCGTCAGGGTATAGGGCACGCGTCCATTTCCGATGCTCCCCCAGGAGGAAAAGGCCGCCACGGTGTTGAACCCCCACGAGAGCAGGCGGGTGTACGAGCGGTCGAGCCATGGGGTGAGGAAGTCCTTCCCGTATTTGCGGATCAGATTGGCCTTCAGGAAGTCGACGCCATCGGATGTTTTTGCGGCGTTGAGAGCCGGGTCGTCGGCGGGCAGGCCGTTGAAAAGCTGCTCGCGGCCCGTGATCGTGGTGACGTCGGTGGTGCCGACACAGGTCGGGCCAAAGGACAGAAACAGCCTCCCCTCGGGATCGACAAAGGTCCATTTGCCATCCTGTTTGGCGACCCGGAAGAAACCCGTGGCCTCAAGCTGCGGGCCCGCGGCCCAGCCGCCGTAGGCGTTGCGATCCGCCGGGGCGGGATGCGCAGCGAGGTCGCGGTCTTCCATGTCGGCTTGCGCGGCGAGATCGGCGTCGGTCGCGACCTTGCCCGGCCAGGTTTCGCGCGTGTACTGGCCGTATTTGTCGACCAGGTTGGAAAAGTCCTCATGGCGTCCCGGGACAAGCCGGACGTTATCGATGATGAGCTCCCGGTCATCGGCGGGCAGATTGAGAAAGACCTGCCAGTTCACCACATGGCCCAGGTCAAACGGACCCTTGCCCAGCGAGCCGAGGCTGCGGAATGCTCCGAAACCCGGCAGCGCCTTGACTTTCAACGTCGAGGGATCGGTGCCAAAGGGAATGACAAACGTGCTGTGCTGGCCGCTGTCGATCGAGCCCCGGCCTGTACGTGAATGATGGCCGGTGCCGTCGGCCTCGCTGGAACTGTCGATGCGGGTGTTGAACGCGACGGTATTCCGGCCGGGATTATAAACATCAAAGGCGAGGCCGCCATAACCCCGGAAATCCTGCGGGGAATCGAAGGCCAGGATCACCGCAGGGTACGCGGCCGGGGCGTGAAAGGTCAGCCGCAGGGCCTTTGCTCCCTCGGTGGCTCCCTCCGTCGCCGGAGCGTGTTCGGCATCCTTGTCCGTGATCCCGGCGCGACTGCTCTCGAAGCTGTCCAGCAGCCTCGTGTCGGTTTTCAGCGGCTCCTGGGCGCAGAGCAGCGCCGGAAGGCACCAGAGAGCAAGGAATCGGGATGACATGGGGAGTTGGTTCCCATCATGCCGGATGCCTGCGGCGGAGCGTTAGCCGCAGGCCGATTCTTCTTGTGCGTTTTTCTGACTTTCCCGAGTCAAATATTGACTCTTCCCAAGGGCCGCCGCGCTCCGCTCAAAGGCGGAGCAGATCGTCCGTGCGCACGGGAAGGCCGGTGGCGAAACTCTGGTTGGCCGCGATGCCGGTGAGGATCGAGCGGGCGCCATCGACATGCCCGGCGGCGCGGCCCAGCGGGTCTTTGCGCTTCCGTGATCCGAAGAGATCCTCCAGCAGAAGCAGGTCGCCGCCTCCGTGTCCGCCTTTACCCTCGGCCACCTCGACATTGTAGGGCTTTTCCCAGTGAGGGAAGACCATCAGCCTCCGGCTCTGGCTGAGACCGTCACCGATGTGGCTGTTGCCCGCAGCGACGTAAGAGTTTTCCATCTCATCCAACTCGAGGCGGCCGCGCGTGCCATTGAAGGCGATGCGGTATCCCTCCCAGGGCGCGTAGGCGGTGAGGGAGTAGGAAAGCTGCGCGCCGTTTTTATAGCGGACGGCGAGGTTCATCGTGTCCTCGATCGAGATGCCCTCGCCGAAGACATTCTGATCCCTGAGGTAGCCATCGACTTTCTCCGCCTTGAAATAAAGGGCCTCCAGGCCCTTGTCCTCCCGGAGATCGAGCGCGAACGGATCGCCTTGGGATGCCGGGTCGCCGGTTGCGCGCCAGTACGGGCGATAGTCGCCTCGCGGTTCGGCGTTGGCCTTGCCGTAAAATCCCAGGTTGCCCAGCCCGAATACTGTCTCAGGCGTGCTGTCGAGCCACCAGTTGACGAGGTCGAAGTGGTGGGTCGACTTGTGCACCATCAGGCCGCCGGAGTTGATCTTGTCCCGGTGCCAGCGGCGGAAGTAGTCCGCGCCGTGCCGCGTATCCAGGAGCCATTCGAAGTGCACCGAGAGCACTTTGCCGATCGCTCCCTGCATGAGGAGCTCCTTCACCTTGGACCGGGCAGGGGAGTAGCGGTAGTTGAAAGACACACGCAGCTTTCTCCCTGTGTGCTCGACGGCATCGAGGATGGCGCGGCATTTGGCGATGTCGGTCGTCATGGGTTTTTCCGTGATCACGTCGCAGCCGAGTTCCATGGCGCGAATGATGTACTCGTGATGCGTCCGATCCACCGAGGTCACAATGACGACGTGCGGCTTCTGCTCGGCGATCATCCGGTCAAAATCCGATGACAGATACTTGGGCACGGGCTTGGCCTTATACTTCAGGGCGTACTGGCGGTTATGAAAGTCCATGCGCACAGGATTCGGATCGCATAGCGCGACGAGGCGGGAGGTTTGCTTGTGCAGATTCAAGATCGCGTCGCTAAACATGAACGACCGCGCTCCCGTGCCGACCAGAGCGTAACGGGTGATTTTGGAGGAATATGCCATGGACGGAATCTGCGCCGGGACCGGGATTTTCGGAATGGCTGCCCCGCTCAATCGCTTGACATTATCGCTCATTGATCAAGGCTTGTCTCCATGCTGATCTATGTCGGTCGGGGAGTGCGCCGGTATGGGGAGTCGCCTGTGGCGCTTCACCAGCGCCGGGGCTGGGAGTTTCAAGCGGTGCTTCGCGGGGCCATCGCGCCGATGCTGCCGGAGGGGCCGGATTTCTCGCCGAAAAAGCGGCTTTGGCTCTTCCCGCCTCTTCATCAGCACGGATGGATCGCCGGGAAGGGAAGTGAGGCCGAGGTCGTCGTTTTCCATTTCCTCTCCCTTCCTGCGCCATTGAAAACCATGGTGGAGCGGATTGCGCTGCCGCTCGACATTGCGCTCGACGACGAAGCCTGTCGCCGCCTCCGAGACCTGGCTGGGAGGGTGGCTTATTATTGGAGTAATCCCTCTCCAGCGATGATGATGTGCAACGAGCAGGCGTTGATGGAGCTAAGCCTGCTGGTGTACGAGTCCTTGTCAAAGGACGAGGCGCCGCCCGCCGCGGATCGCTCCGGATGGTTTGTCGTCCAGCGGGCGATGCAGGTTTTTGCCGAGAACCTGCCGGAGAATCTCAGCCAGGAGGACCTGGCCCGGCGCGTTGGCGTGTCGGCTTCGCATCTCCGGCGGCTCTTTCACGAGGTTCTGCACCTGTCGCCGAAGCAGATGCTCGACCAGATGAGGTTCCAACGGGCAACCCAGCTCATGGCTGATCCAGCGACCAAACTGGAGTCTGTCGGGGAGCAGTGCGGTTTCGGCAGCGCGAGCGCCTTTTCCCGCGCTTTCCGCCATCACTTCGGGTGCAGCCCGCAGGCGTGGCGAAGCTGATCAGTCCAGCAGCTTTACCGAAGCCTTGCCACCCGCGACGCAGAGGCTCTCCAGGCGGAGTTCCTGGCCGTCGGTGAGGTCGGGTAAAATCTCGACAGTGTGTTCGGTGGCGGGATCGAGACCCTCGGCGATGATCTGCACGAGGCGCATGTTCCCATCGGCGCAAACGGCGGAGTATTTCCTGGGTTCGCGATCATCGATTTTCACCACGTAGCTGCCGGAGATCTTTGTCTGCTCGCCGAAGAGCATCAGATCGCTGCCTTGCACGAGGAAGCGGAGCGGCTTGGCCCCGGGAGCGGCGATGGCGAGCGAATCCATCCAGCGCGAGCACACGAAGTCATAGGCGACGGCATTGCGATGCGGCTTGCCCTTGGTCCATCCCTCGGGCAGCGAGGGCTGGGCGGCCAGCACGAAACGCGTCACTTTCATATACGTGTCGCCCTGAACCATCTTTTCCGGCACTGCGCACTTGGCGGACTTGGCAACGCCCTCCTGGTAGGCGGCCCAGGCTGCATCGGCGTACAGCGAGTATCCGGCGTCGCCGGGGTGCGTGTGGTCCTCTGGCAGATCCCAGAGTTGATCCGGCGTCGCTTTCCCTTCGGCAACCCGCGCCTTGGCGAGTGCGACCGCATCCGCGATCGGCAGCCCGTAGGCGGCGGCGATCTCTTTGTGCCGGGCGTCGAGGGGCCGGGCCGGCGGGTTGGCCTCCACATCCTTTTTGGCGGGGAGGATCACCGCCACCATGGGAGCGCCAGTGCTCACGATGCGGCGGATGATCCCTTCGTAGGCGGCGAGGCGATGCGGACTCGGCTGCGTGTAGGGATCATCATTGATCGTGTAGTCGAGGAAGACCAGGTCGGGTTTGTATGCGAGGACATCGCGCTCGAGGCGAAAGGAAGCGAGCTGCGACCCGGTGCCGCCGATGGCTGCATCGTGAAACTGGAAATGCGCTTTCGGGTAGGCCTCCTCCAGTTTGCGCTGAACGATGGCGCGATAGGAGGTCTGTTGCGGATTTGTCGATTGCGCGCCCCACGTCAGGCTGCCGCCCAGGAAGACGACGCTCAACGTTTCGCCCGCCTTGGCTTTCTGGTCAAAAGTGGCGAATTCCGGCGAAGGCGAGGTGGCGGCGAATGTGGTCATGGCGAGGAGGAGTGAGAAAAACAGGGAGAGGCTCTTCATGAATTTGATGCACGCATTTGGCTTACCGCATGCGCGGACATTCTTTTCACACCAGCCGATGGTGCAGGTAAAGCGGGATGAGTCGGCAGAGAGGGCTTTCGTCTCTCATGAATGGATAAATTGACGAAAATCTAGAGCGATTGCTTGAGTCGTTTCATAAAATCGTACCCTTGAGATATGAAGATTATGCTGGCGATGTCGCGGATCGTCGGGGCGGCCGATGGTGATTTGCCTGAGGCTCCCGTGTCCGGGTCTGGTGGAAGCCGTCCTTTACCCGGTGCTCCGAGCGTTCTATATTTTCCTTTCCGCTTCGTCGCGTGAGGCATGGCCCGCGCCCTGATCGGAATACCTGATTTTCTGCCATTTTAGTACGCCTTGCTCTCGAGAACTGACATCACCCACAAACGCGCCGACCACGGTTCCCATGGCGCAGAATCCTCCCAATTTGCCGCCGATGAACAATCGCCCGGTCGTGTCTCGACGCATTTCTTTCATTGCAAGGAGCCGTTCCATCTCCGCTGCGGGGATTGCCTGGAGGAATTCACCCTCGCCTATGAGACCTATGGCGTCTTGAACGCAGACCGCTCCAATGCCGTGCTGGTGTTCCACGCCATGACGGGCAGCCAGCATGCCGCCGGGTTCAATCCCGACGTCCCCGGCTTGGACGGGCGCTGGACCGAGGAGATGTTTGGCGGGTGGTGGGATAACTTTATCGGGTCCGGCCTCGCCATTGATACGGACAAGTACTTTGTCATTTGCGCGAACTACCTTGGCGGCTGCTACGGGTCGACCGGCCCGGCCTCAGTTCGCCAGCCGGACGGCGAGCGCTGGGGAGCGAATTTCCCGCCGATCCGCATCTCGGACATCGTGGATTCGCAAATGAGGCTCCTTGACCACCTCGGTATCGAGAAGCTGCACGCCGCAGTGGGAGCCTCCATCGGTGGTTTCCTCACCCTGAGCCTCGCCACGCGGTATCCGGAGCGCGTGCGCACCGTTGTTCCCATCGCCACGGGACCGAGCACAACGATGCTCCAGAGGCTGATGAATTTCGAGCAGATCGCCGCCATCGAGCAGGACCCGGATTTTGCCGGCGGGCACTACACCACCCAGCCTGTGCGCGGTCTGGCCTCGGCCCGCCGCACGGCGCACAAGACCTTCGTTTCGCTCCAGCATCTTCGCGAGCGCGCACGCGGGGAGGTCGTGGTGAGCTCTCCGCCTTTTGGCTGGTACCAGATCAACCACCCGGTGGAGTCGTACATGTTTCACCAAGGGGGGAAATTCGCCGCCCGCTTCGATGCAAATTCCTACCTGCGTATCCTCGACGCCTGGCAGTGGTTCGACCTCGTGGCAGAAGGGCATGCGAGTTCCTACAAGGAGCTGTTTTCCCGGTGCCGCGACCAGCGTTACCTCGTCTTCAGCATCGACTCCGACGGGTCTTTTGAACCCGCCGAGCAAGGCCGTCTCGTCCACCACCTTGAGGCCGCCGAGGTTCCCGTGACCTGGATCAGCGTGCACTCCAGCAAGGGGCATGATGCCTTCCTGCTGGAACCTGCGCTATTCACTCCGCACCTCGCGCACATCCTCGCGGGCAAGGATTGAGCGGGAAAGCAAACGGCGCTTCCCGGAGAACCAGGAAGCGCCGCGTGAAGCTGGACAGGATGCTGCTTTAGGCCTGAGAGGCTTCCAGCGCCTGGTCGATGTCGGCGAGGATATCCTCGATGTCCTCGATGCCGACGGAGAGGCGGATGTAGTCCGGCGACACGCCCGTCTCGGTCTGCTCTTCCGCGGTGAGCTGCGAGTGCGTGGTCGAGGCCGGGTGGATCACAAGGCTCTTGGCGTCGCCGATATTGGCGAGGTGCGAGAAGAGCTTCACCGCGTTGATGAATTTCTTGCCCGCCTCCAGGCCGCCCTTGATGCCGAAGCCGACGATGCCGCCGAAGCCCTTTTTCAGGTATTTCGAGGCCACAGTGTGGCTCGGGTGCTCCGGTCGGCCGGGGTAGTTAACCCAGGAAACGAGCGGATGCGCTGCGAGGTGATTGGCCACGGCCAGTGCGTTCTGCGAATGCCGTTCCTGGCGCAGCGGCAGGGTTTCGAGGCCCTGCAGCAGGAGGAAGGAACTCAGCGGACTCAGCGCCGGGCCGATGTCGCGCAGGAGCTGCACGCGCACCTTGATGATGAAGGCGACGTTGCCCATGCCCGGCAGATTGCCGAAGACTTCCCAGAACTTCAGACCGTGATAGCTCGGATCGGGTTCCGTGAACTCCGGGAACTTCCCGGTGCCCCAGTTGAAATTGCCGCCGTCGACGATGACGCCGCCGATGGTGGTGCCGTGACCGCCGATGTACTTCGTGGCGGAGGCTACGACGATGTTCGCTCCATGGTCGATCGGACGCACGAGCCCCACGCCCACCGTGTTGTCGACGATGAACGGGATGCCTGCTTCCCCCGCAATGGCGGCGAGAGCCTCAAAATCCGGCACGTCGAGCTTCGGATTGCCGATCGTCTCAGCGTAAAGGGCGCGGGTTTTCGGTGTGATGGCCTGGCGAATCGCCTCCGGATTGCCGGAATCCACGAACTTCACCGTGCGGCCGAGCTTCGGCAGCGTGTAGTGAAAGAGCTGGTAGGTGCCGCCGTACAGGTTGTTGGCGGCGACGATCTCGTCTCCGACTTCGGTGATGGCGAGGATTGCCAACGTCTGCGCCGCCTGCCCCGACGCCACCGCCAGCGCTCCGGTGCCACCCTCGATGGCGGCGATACGCTGCTCAAAGACGTCCGTCGTCGGGTTGTTGATGCGGGTGTAGATATTTCCAAACTCCTTGAGGGCAAAGAGGTTGGCTGCGTGCTCCGCGTCCTTGAAGACATAGGAGCTCGTCTGGTAAATGGGGACGGCGCGGGCGCCGGTGGTGGGATCAGGTTGCTGTCCGGCGTGGAGTGCTACGGTGTGAATGTTTTTGAGGCTCATAACGTCTACTTAATCAGTCGTATTTTAATGGCGTCGGCTTTTCAACTGAGAATGTTCATTGAAAGAGAGGGGGCCATCGGGGTTGAGGGAGTTCGCATTTTAAGAAGGCATGGCGACATCCGCCAATGGCAAAGTGCCGGCAGGGGCAGCCTTCGGCAGGAGGGTTGGGTACGCTACTTTCCCCGGCGCCGCTCCGAGAGAGGGGACTGGCCCCAGAAGGAAGTGTAGGCCCGTGAGAAGTCGTTGGCATGGGCGTAGCCGAGCTGCAGCGCGATCTCTTTTCCTGAGACAGAGGGATTTTTGAGCAGTTCTCGAGCTGCGCGCATCCGGATCGTCAGGGCGGCTTCCCGCACGGACATCTTTTTGTGCTGACGGAAAAGCCGCTGAAGAGTGGAGGATGAGATTTGGAGATGATCGCACAGGGCGCGTACCGGGCGGAGCTCCTCGGGATGGTCTGCGAGCCATTGCCACGCGACGCGAAACCGGGAATTCAATCCGCCCTGCTCGACCTGCATCGCTCGCGTCAAAAGTATGTCGATCCGTGTGCGAATCGTACCGAGCGCGAGGGAGGACAGTGGTCTGTCCAGCGTGGCCTCGGACCGGGTTTCACGGTGCAGCTGATGGAGCGCACGCAAGGCGGCGGGTAAAAGGGGGATCGCCAGCCACCCCTCCCGGTCGGAATGCAACGGAATGTCCGCCGGGGGATTACGCCAGATCCAGCTCAGCATCTTGCAGCGCTCGCTCGCCCGGCCGCTCCATCCATAGGCGCACTCCGGAGAAATCAACACCACCGTGCCGTCGCGGATCGGCATCTCGGTCTCCTCGAGCCGGAGCCGGATCGTTCCTGCCACAACGACCTGATAGGTCCAGCCTTCATGCCGGGCGAGGGGAATCGGATGCCGTCCGTATTCGCGCCATCCCCAGGAAAGATAGTCCAACCCTGCTGCGATGGTGGCTTCGCTCGACCAGCGCGGCCGACCGGCGGGTGGAGGGTAGATGGCTTTGATCGTCACGGCTGAAAAGTAGCAATATCAGTCAATTAAGTCATAATGCTATTCCGATTTATTTTCCTCCGCATCGGGTCGGCTGGATAGTGCGCTTTATCGTATGCAAAAAGCCTCCCCGCTCTCCCTGACGAAATCCTTTGGTTTTGGCGACCGCCTCGGCGTCGCGACCCCGGGCCATCTGGCCGCCGCCCTCGGGTATGACTTCGCCCCGATTTTTGCCCAGCAGTCGATCCGCGAGATGGCGCGCACGCAGCGCACGCCCACCGAGGTGATGAATGCCGCCGAGACCGCGCTGAAGGCCGCCGGATTCAATGGCGTGTGGGGCGCGGATGCCGACCACCTCAAGACGCCCGAGGACGTGCAGGTCACGGCTGCCGCCGGGTTCACCTTTTTCACCATCGACCCGTCCTCCTACGTCAACAATCGGGCCGACACCATGTCCGCAAACCAGCTGGAGCCGCTCGCCGCGCAGATCGAGCGCGAGGACATTTTCCATCCCTCTGATTACCTCGGGAAGACTTTCGAGTTTGGTTCGCAATCCCTGAGCTTCTCACCTGAGACGCTTACCCGCACGGCGGTAAAATACGGGCGGGCCATCGCGCACAGCGCCAACATGGCGGCGGAGATCCGCTCCCATCGCGCCGATGCCGACATCGAGATCTCGGTCGATGAGACGGATTTCGCCACCACACCGCACGAACATCTCTTCGTCGGCCTGGAACTGAAGCGCCGCGGCGTGGTCGTGACCGGCCTCGCTCCGCGTTTCGTGGGCGATTTTGAAAAGGGGATCGACTACAAGGGCGACCTCGCCGAGTTCGAGCGCCAGCTCGTGCTGCATCGCCAGATCGCAGAGCTGTGCGGCCCCTACAAGATCAGCATCCACAGCGGATCGGATAAATTCACCGTCTACCCCATCATCGGCCGTGTCTGCGGTGATCTGCTGCACGTGAAGACCGCGGGCACCAGCTATCTTGAGGCCCTGCGCGCCGTGCTGCGCGTTGATCCCGTGCTTTTCTCCGAGATTGCGGAGTATTCGCACACCCGGTTCTCCACCGACCGCGCCAGCTATCACATCTCGACCACCGACGCCGAGGTGCAGGCGCTGGAGGGTTCCGCGCAGCAGGACTGGGAGGAGCTTTATCTCGACCTGCGGCCCGGTCGGCAGTTGCTGCACGTGACCTTTGGCTCCGTGCTCACCGTGGGCCGCCGCCCGGATGGGCAGACCTTCCGCGAGGCCATCCTCGACCGCCTGACCAAAAACGCCGCCCTGCATGAGGAACTGCTTGAGAAGCACTTCCGCAAGCACCTCTCGCTCCTCTGCCAGGGATAAGTCAGACCGCCGCGAGGACGCTCGCTGAACGCAGCGAGCGTCGATAGGCCGCAGGGGTGGCGTTCAGCCGCTGCGCGAAGGCCTTGGAAAAGTGGAAGCGGTCGGAGAACCCCAGCGCCTCCGCGATATCCTCGATGCTCCGCTCCGTGCAGGTCAGCATCTCGGCGGATGAGGCAATTCGGCGATCCATCACATATTGCGTCGGTGTCATTCCCAGCGCACCGCGAAAGGTGCGGATGAAGTGACTCGTGCTCATCCCGCAAAGACGCGCCAGGTCTTCGTTGCGAATCGGCTCGGCGAGATGATCGGTGATGAAGTCCAGGGCGGGCTTGAAGCGTCCCGACCCAGCCGCCCAGGCAAAGCAGTCGCGCCCCTCCGGGTACTCCTCCAGGGCTGTCGCCATGGCCGAGTAAACCGTCGCGTAAGCAAGGGCGAGGGCAATCCAGGGCGGGCTTTGCTGCCCAAGAGCCTCCTCCCAGCGCTCGCAGGTCTGGAGGAGATCGCCGGTGAGCGGCAGCGAGAGCGTGCGCTGGAAATGCGCGCGGTGAAGCCCGGAGGGGAAATTCTGGAACTCGAAGTGGACGTAGCTCTGAATCGTCGGCGTGGTCACTCCGGTCGAGAAACGCAGCCATGCGGGAATGAGATAGAGCATCCCGGGTTGGAGCGAAATACGGTCGTCTCCGACGTTGATGAATCCTCCGCGCTCTTTATTTACATAGAGCCGCCAATAGGGAGAGCAGAGATCAAAGCTCCAGTCGTCCCCGATGCATGTTTGTCGTGTTACGAGGATCTTGAGGGTGAGATTCCGGAAAAAGGCCTCGGTTTCGGTCGAGGGCGGTGATCCGATGTCCATAGCGCGAATTTACATATCGTTGCCAGCTTTAGCCATACCAATCCCGCAGGGGATTGCGCTACGTTTGTTTCATGAGTTTTTCGACCTTCCCCTCGAGGGCGCGCCAGGTTCACCTCGATTTTCATACCAGCCCGTTCATTCCCGCCGTGGGCTCGGCGTTCAACGCCGACGAGTTTGGCCGGGTGATTGAGGAGGCGCGGGTGGACAGCATGACGCTTTTTGCCAAGTGCCACCATGGCCATCTCTACTACGATACGGAGCATCCGGCCCGGCATCCGAGCCTGGGCGAGGGGTTGCTGGAAAAACAGGTCGAGGCTCTGCACCGCCGCAACATCAAGTGCCCGATCTACCTCAGCGTCCAATGCGACGAATACGCCGCCAACACCTACCCGGAGTGGCGAGCGGTCAACCCCGACGGCAGCCTCGTCGGCCAGAAGCCTCTCGGCAATGACTCGTTCAGCTGGCGAATCCTCGACATGTCGAGCCCCTACCTCGAGTACCTGGAGGCGCAGACCGAGGAGGTCATGAAGAGATTTGCCCCGGTGGACGGCCTGTTTTTCGACATGTGCTGGGACCAGGTGAGCGTCTCCAAATGGGCCATCGCTGGGATGCAGCGCGAGAATCTCGACCCGGCTGATCCCGCCGATCGCAAACTTTACGCCAATCGCGTGACGCATCGCTACATGGAGCGTCTGACCGCCGTGGCGGCGAAGTACCAGAAGGACGTGCCAATCTGGTTCAACAGCCGCCCGATTTCCGACGCGAGCAAGGAGCGCCGTTTCCTTCGTCATATCGAGATCGAGGCGCTTCCGAGCGGCCAGTGGGGATACTCCTATTTCCCCATCTGGGTGCGCTATGCCAAGGCGCTCGGCCTGCCCATGATCGGAATGACCGGGCGGTTTCACAAGAGCTGGGCGGACTTCGGCGGGCTACGCACCCCGGCCTCGCTCCTGTACGACTGTACTCAGGCGCTCGCTCACGGAGGCGGGTGCAGCGTGGGCGACCAGCTTCATCCCTCGGGCGTGATCGACCGCGGCGTCTACGATGTGATCGGCCAGGTTTACCGCCACGTGGAAAAGTGCGAGCCCTGGTGCCGCGATGTGGTCGCGACCAATGAGATCGCCGTCCTGCTCAGCACCCCGGTCTCGGAGCGCAACGGCAGCCAGTGCTTTGACGGGATCACCAAGGCGCTCAGCCAGCTTCGCTATCAGTTTGCCTTCATTGATCCCGATGCGGACTGGTCCTCTTACGCAGTCGTCGTCGTGCCGGAGTCCCTCATCGTGACTCCTGAACTCGATCAACGTCTCGTGGCCTACAAGGCGGCTGGCGGCAAGGTGCTCCGGGATGGCGCTCCCGGCGAAGAGTCGCCCTTCTCTGCGGTCTACCTGCGGTTTGACGCCGACAAGCGCGGCTCCCTTGCCGATACGGTGCATGTCTTTTACGAGCGCGGCAATCGGCTTGTCCCCGAGGCGGGAGATGAGGTGCTCGCCCGCATCGTTGAGCCATACTTCGAGCGTAGCTGGGAGAAGTTTTCCTCCCACGCGCAGACGCCGAATGTGCCGGAGACCTCTCCCTACGCCGCCGCCGTGGTGCGGGGCAATGAGGCGATCTTCGCCCTGCCGGTTTTCCGGGCCTACGCTCTGCATGGCAATCTCCCCTGCCGCCAGCTCGCCGCTGCGGCGCTGGAGCGTTTATTGCCTGCTCCTGCCGTACGCGTGAAGGGCCCGAGCTATGTGGAGGTCACCATCGGTACGCGGGGCAAGGACACCATCCTGCATTTCCTGAGCTTTATCCCGCAAAAGCGTGCCGCCACCCAGGAAATGGTGGAGGACGCAGCCGCCGCCAGGAACCTCGGGGTCGATGTCAAAGTCGACGGCCCGGTTGCGAGCGTGAAGCGTGTCATCGAGGGCGGGGAGATCCCCTTTACCGTGGAAGATGGGCGGGTGAAATTCTCCCTCGACTGGCTCGAGGGGCACGAGATGGTCGTTATTTCCGGTCGATAGTTCCGGAGATCGGGCGAAGCGCTTCGTAGAGAATCTCCACGGGGTGCAGCGCCCGGCGTCCCGTGCCGTCGCGAATCTGGTGACGGCACGACGTGCCGGCTGCCGCCACGAGGGTCTCCGGCGGCAACGACCGCACGGCGGGAAAGAGCACCATCTCTCCGATCTGCATCGAGATGTCGTAATGCTCGGCCTCGTAGCCGAATGATCCCGCCATGCCGCAGCAGCCGGACGAGATGAGCTTCACCACATAGCCCTGCGGCAATTGCAGGGCGCGCACGACCGGATCGAGCGAGGAAAGCGCCTTTTGAAAACAATGCCCGTGCAGCCGGATCTCGCGTTTCTCCGCGCGAAACGCCTCCGGGCCGATGCGTCCGGCATCCGCTTCGCGGGCCAGGAACTCCTCGATGAGAAACGCGTGTTTTGCCAATGCCATGGCCTGCTCGCGCTCTTCGCTGCCGACCAGATCGATGTATTCATCGCGAAAACTGAGGATGGCCGAGGGCTCGATTCCAATCAGCGGAGTTTCCGCGGAGATCAGCGGGGCGAGACGGCGGATGTTGTCCTGCGCGATTTCCCGCGCCTCGCGCAGGAAGCCCTTCGACAGTCGCGACCGCCCGCTCTCCCCGTGATCCGGGATCACCACCTCGTACCCCAGGGCTTCGAGCAGCTTGATCGCTTTCTGCCCGATGGAGGCGTCCTGATATTTGGTGAATTCGTCGCAGAAGAAGTAGACGCGTCGCTTTCTCTGAGGTTCTGCCCTCTTGCGATTCCAATGCGACAACGTGGTCTTCTCCAAAAGCGGAATGCTGCGCGCGGGATGGAATCCGACGAGGCGATTGGCTGCGCGGCGCAGAGCAGGGTTGCTGAAAATGGTATTCCAAACCTGCGGTGAGAAAGAGGCAATACGACTGATGGACGCAAACCCCGCCACCAACCGGGAGCGAAGCGGCGCGCCGTGTGCGTCGTGATAGTGCTGGAGAAACTCGGCCTTCAGCTTGGCCATGTCGACGCTGGCGGGGCATTCGGATTTGCAGGCCTTGCACGAAAGGCAAAGCTCCATCACCTCGCGGACCTCCTCGTTGTCGAAGGGCTTGAGCGCATCCCGGGGGTGCAGCAGGGCCTCGCGCAGGATATTGGCGCGTCCGCGCGTGGAGTGTTTCTCCGACCGGGTGGCCATGTAGCTCGGGCACATCGCGCCGCCCGCCAGCGGCCCCTTGCGGCATTCCCCTGAGCCATTGCATTGCTCGGCCGCCCGCACGACGCCGGGCGCGGAGGAAAAGTCAAAAACGGTCTCGTACTCCGGCGTGGGATGATCGGGCGAATGCCGCAGCGAGGTGTCCATCGGCGGCGTGTCAATGATCTTGCCCGGATTCAGGATGCCGAGGGGATCAAAGACCGCCTTGGTCCGGCGCATGAACTCATAGCATTCCTCTCCGACCATGAAGGGAATGAACTCGCCGCGCAATCGCCCGTCGCCATGCTCGCCGCTGAGCGAGCCGTGGTATTTCTTCACCAGCGCGGCGATGTCCTCCGCCACGCTGCGAAACATCCGCTTGCCCTCTGCTGTCTTGAGATCAAAGAGCGGGCGGGTGTGGATCTCTCCCGTGCCCGCATGAGCATAGTAGACGCAGGCGATGCGGTACTTTTCCCGCATGATCGCGTCAAACTCTGCGATGTACGCCGGCAGGTCGCGCACATCGACGGCCGTATCCTCCACCACCTCGCGGGGCTTGGCGTCGCCGGGAATGTTGCTTATCAATGCCTGCCCGGCGCGGCGCAGCTCCCACACGCGCGCCTGGTCGCTGCCTCGGAGCACGGGGTAGTGATAACCCAGCCCGGCAAGCCTCAGGGAGGCAGTCAATTCTGCCAACGAGGCTTCTGTCGCCTCCGCTGCATCACGGCGGATGTCGATGGCGAGAACCGCGCCCGGATCGCCCTGGACAAAAAAGCGGTTCTTTGTCTGTTCGCGATTTCGCCGGGTTGCCTCCAGGAGGTGCCGGTCGATGAGCTCGATGGCATGAGGCTGGTGCGGCAGCGCCAGCGTCACCGCGCGCAAGGCCTCGTCCACGCTGGAGAAATGCGCGCAAAGCAGCGCGCTATGCGGCGGAGGCAGCGGGCTGCACTCCAGCTCAAACTCGACTCCGACAAACAGCGTGCCCTCCGATCCCGCCAGCAGCCGACACAGGTTGAAAGGCTTGTCGCTAGCCGGATCGAACACCCGCGCATCCATCAGAAGATCGAGCGCATAGCCGGTGTTGCGCCGGGGAATGGATGCCTTCGGATAGTTTCTGCGAATGGTTTCCCGGTTCGCGGCCGACGAAAGCAGGTCGCGGCAGTGCCGGTAAATCCGCGCCTCCAGCGAACTCTCCGGGCCTGCGCATTTGGCGTGGAACTCCTCTTCACTCAGTGGCCCGAACCGAACCGGCGATCCATCGCTGAGAAATCCGCGGGCGGAAATCAGGTGATCGCGCGTCGAGCCGTAGACGATGGAGTTGGATCCGCACGAGTTGTTGCCCACCATGCCGCCGATCATGGCGCGATTGGCGGTCGAGGTTTCCGGGCCGAAGAAAATGCCGTAGGGCTGGAGGAAGGCGTTCAGCTCATTGCGCACCACGCCGGGCTGCACGCGCACCCGGCATCGCGCCGCATCGACGGCGATCACGTGGTTGAGACTCCTGCCCAGGTCGACGACCAACCCCGATCCCACGACCTGCCCCGCGATGGATGTGCCAGCCGTGCGCGGGATGAATCCTATGCCGCTCCGGACGCAAAAAAGCACGAGCTTGCGCACATCGGCCTCTGTTCGGGGAAAGGCGACCGCGAGCGGCATCTCCAGGTACTCCGACGCATCGGTCGCATAGAGAGTTCGCGAGAGGTTATCGGTTTCCAACGTGCCTTCCAGCTGCGCCGCCAGCGCGGACAGATCAGGCGCGTGGTTTGCGGCGGGGTCGGGCATGGGAGTCCTGCCATTGTCTCCCGGAGGCCCCGTCACGCCAAGTCTCCATTCGTTGCCGCGAGGGAAACGGCGCGGTTAGTCCGTGCGGAATGAGGGGAATTCTCCGGCGCGAAACTCCACCGGACTCCTCCCGGTAAACTTCCGGAAGGCTGCGCTGAACGCGCTGTGATTCGAGTATCCCACTTCCAGCGCCACCTCGACGACGGTGCGAAATGGTTGCCTGTTCATCAGAAGCTGCATCGCCTTGGTCAGGCGCGCCTGCTGGATGTAGCGCTCGGGCGAAACGCCGAGCTCCATCTGAAAATGGCGCCGCAAGGTTCGTTCGCTTGCTCCGGCGTGACGAGCCAGCAAGGCGGGCGTGGCTGTTTCCAGATTCTGTAACAAGTAGTCGACCGCCCGTCCGAGATTTGCCGACTGAGGGCGACGCAGCGCGGGCTGCGCCGGATTCTTAAGGGCTTCGATACAGGTGTGATGCAGCAGGGTGAACAGGCTGTGTCGCACGGTGGCGGGAGCTTTTTCCGCTGTCGTTCCAGCGATGAGCAGTTCCCGCAGCAGCGATCCCGCCGGGAGGATGCGCAGCGACTCCACCGGCGAGGGAAACTTCACCGCAGGAAAGAACAGTGTGTACGCCGGAGCATCACCGACCGTGGTGGCGTGTCGCACCCCGGCGGGAATCCACGCCGCCTGGCCCGGTGACACCACATGAAGAGCGTCGGCCGTTTCCACCATCACCACGCCAGCCTGCGGAGAGAGGAGCTGGTGCTTCGTGTGGCGATGAAATGCGTAGCGATGGCGCACCATCTCATCGGCGTAGCCAAAGGCCTCGAGGAGCGACCGCTCGATCCCGAAGCGCGAGATCGCTCTCCGGGTTTCGTTTGCACTCAGTCGCTTCGTCACGAGGTGTAATTTCGCAGCCGATGGCCGTATCTCAATAATATTTGTCCGTATAGCGTGAGACGGCCAATCGAAAATCGGTCAGATTTCCACCATGATAACCGACACGCACCAGGCCGAGATCATCCGGCAGTTTACCTTGCAGGCGGTCCCCTTTGCCCGGCATCAGGCGCACTCCGCGCAGGAGTCCTTTGATTTCATCCGCGAGGCCGCCCGCCTGGATGGCACGCAATCCGTCCTCGACGCAGGCTGCGGCCCGGGGCTGGTTTGCTGCGCCCTCGCTCCGCATTGCCGCGAGATCACAGGCGTCGATGTCACGCGAGCCATGATCGAGGAGGCCGCTCGCCGCGCGGCGGAGGCCCGTCTGGAAAATACCCGCTTCGTCGAAGGCGACATCGCCGCCATGCCCTTCGGAGACAACGCTTTCGATGCAGCCGTGAGCCGCTATGTGTTTCACCACCTGGAAAATCCGCTCGCCGTCTTGCAGGAGATGGCCCGCGTGACGCGCCCCGGCGGTCGGATCGTCATCTGCGATGCTTCGCCCGCCGCCGCATGCCGGGACAACTACGACCGCTTTGAAAAATTGCGCGATGCTTCGCACACCTCCGCGCTGACCTTGGAGGAGCTGATCACTCTCGGGGAAACCGTCGATCTGGGCGAGGCGTCCGTCCGCCGTTTTGGCCTGCCCATGGAGTTGGACTCTCTGGTCGATGCGTCCTTCCCCGAGGGCGAGCGCGACGAACTCCAGGCCATCATCCGCGGGGACATCGGTCGCAACGCCTGCGGCTTCTCCGCCCGCGATGAGGCGGGGCATTTGTTTATTACCTTTCCCATCGCCATAGTGAGATGGACGAAGGCTTAGCGAATCTCAACGAGGCTTGATCTCGACCGAGTGGTCTGGGCTTTCAGCTAGGCAGCCGTCGCTGCTGCGCAAATATCCGCCGCCAGCTCACGCACAGCCTCTTCGCTCGTCGCCCAGGAGCACATGAATCGCGCCCCGCCGCCGATGAAGATGTAATAGCTCCAGCCGCAACGCTTGAGATGATCGTGCACGCGCTGGGGCATGCGCAGGAACACGGCGTTGGCCTCGACCGGGAACAGCAGTTCAATGTCGGGAGCGTCCTTGATCAGGTCGGCCAGCAGCGCGGCGCAGCGGTTGGCGTGAGCGGAACCCTCCAGCCAGCTGCCATCCGGCAGCATCTTTGCCCATGGCGCGGCCATGAGCCGCATCTTGGATGCGAGCTGGCCCGCCTGCTTGCAGCGGTAGTCAAACTCCTCTGCCAGCGCGCGATTGAAAAACACGACAGCTTCACTGAGACCGAGGCCGGTCTTCGTCCCGCCGAAGCACAGCACATCCACGCCGACCTGCCACGTGAGCTGCGCGGGATTCACCCCGAGCGCGGCGATGGCATTGGCGAAGCGCGTGCCGTCCATGTGAACCTTCAGGCCATGGCTGTGCGCCAGCGCGGTCAGTTCGCGAATCTCCTCGGGCCGGTACAGCGTGCCGAGCTCCGTGGGCGCGGAGAGCGAGAGGACATGCGGGCGCGGGTAGTGAATGTCGCGCCGCTTCATGATCAGATGATCCACCGCGTCGAGCGATAATTTGCCATTCGGCCCGCCTGCGAGCAGGAGCTTCGTCCCGTTGGAAAAGAACTCCGGCGCGCCGCATTCGTCCGTCTCCACATGCGCCGTCTCATGGCAGATCACACTGTGGTACGACTGGCAAAGCGAGGCCAGCGCGAGGGAATTCGCCGCCGTGCCGTTGAAGACAAAGAACACCTCGCAGTCGATCTCGAAAACCTCGCGAAACGCATCGGCGGCCGCCTCCGTGTACTTGTCATCACCATAGGAGGGGAGGAATCCCGTATTGGCCTCCGCCATCGCCGCCCAGGCTTTCGGGCTGATCCCCGAGGTATTGTCGCTGGCAAAATCCCACCGCCGTTCGTTTACGGCTGTCACTACAGAGCGCATTTCCCTTCCAGTATCGCCGAGAACCCCGCCGGAGGCACGTGCAATCGCGTTCTCCCTCGGAAGGCGAGAGGCCGCCGGAAGAAATTCCGCGCGGCTATCCTTTCGACGACGAGCGATAGGACTTGGGGGAAAGGCCGGTGACTTTTTTGAAGATGCGAGAGAAGTAATAGGGGTCCCCGTAGCCTGTGCGCGCTGCGATTTCCTGGATGGAAAGGCTGGTCATGTCGAGCAACGAGCAGGCCCGGCTGATGCGCACGCGGATCAGATAATCAATCGGCGAGTGCCCCGTGTGCTGAAGGAACAGGCTGGTGAAATGAGACGTGGAAAAGCCAAACCGCGAGGCCAGGCCGGGCGCGGTGAGCGGCTGATCAAAATGCGATCGCAGGAAAGAAACCGCCTCTTCCATTCTGGCCATGAAGGAGGCCTCGACGGTGGGATGTTTGTGCAGACGGATGACCAGGTGCGCCAGCAGATGCTCCAGCGCCTTGGCGGCCTGGATCAGGTGCAGGTCTGTAAACCCTGCTTCCAAAGTGGAGAGCGCCTCATCGAAAAGCGGGGAATCCCACGCTTCCGGCCGCAGCCGGAGCACGGGCGAACGCCGGTGAAATCCCATCTTTCCCAGGTACTCTGCGATGCCTTTGCCTGCCGCGTGAAACCATTCAATCGTCCATGGATCAGTCTCGGAGGCTCCGTAGGAGTGCGGCTGGCCGGCGGGAATGATCAGGAGATCATTGGCGCGCACTTCATAGCGCGACCCGCCGGTTTGACACCATCCCGCCCCTGCGGCACAGCGAATGAATATCGTCTGGGGACTACCATCGGGCCTCTCTCTCAGATGTCCGGCGGCCGCCGGATAATATCCGATATCCGTGGGATGAAACGACCGCAGCAGATCGAGCCGCGCGGCCCGGGCGCGCTGTGCGGGATGCAGCACGACGATGCGCTGACCGGAGAAATCCGGAGAATCGCTCTTCATGGGAATCAGTGAATAGTCCATCTTGTTTGGGGGATTGTCCATTTTGTTCTCACTGGCGCCCTGGCAGCTTGAGCCCATGGCCGATCACTCCGTGCAAGTCCGCCGCGAGCCGGTGGTTTTTCCCACCTACTCGCCCTGTCCGGCGGATCGAAACCCGATGTTTCTCGAAAGGCGGGTGTATCAGGGATCGAGCGGAAAGGTTTATCCTCTGCCATTCATCGACCGGATTTCCGGGGAAAAGCAGGACGTGGCCTGGGATGCGATCCATCTGGAAAACGAGTTTCTCCAAGTCGTGATCCTTCCGCAGATCGGCGGGCGCATCCATGTCCTGCGTGACAAGACGAACGGCTGCGACCTCGTTTACAACCAGCCGGTGATCAAGCCCGCGCTCGTGGGTCTGGCGGGTCCGTGGATCAGCGGCGGCATTGAGTTCAACTGGCCGCAGCATCACCGACCGTCCACTTTTCTGCCCGCCGAGGCGGCGATTGAGAGACATGAGGACGGCTCCGTCACGGTTTGGCTGGGCGAGCATGATCCGATGGCGCGGATGAAGGGCATGCATGGCGTCTGCCTGCATCCCGGCAGGGCGGTGCTGGAGATCAAGGCACAGGTCTCCAACCGGACGCCCCTTGCCCAGACGTTCCTCTGGTGGATGAACATCGCCGTGCGGGTCCATGAGCAATACCAGTCATTTTTTCCGCCCGACGTCAGTTGGGTTGCCGATCATGCCAAGCGCGCAACGAGTGAATTTCCCCTAAGCCAGGGAACCTACTATGGCGTGGACTACGGACGCCTCGGGCGCGGCGAGGGCAGTCCAACCGAAGGCTGCAAGTATCCCACCGATCCCCGAGCCTGCGCGCCCAATGATCTGTCATGGTACGCAAACATCCCCGTTCCGACTTCCTATATGGCGATGGGCTCGCGGAAGGATTTCTTTGGAGGATACGACTATCGGTCTCGCGCCGGTCTGCTGCATATCGCCGATCACCGGATTTCTCCGGGCAAGAAGCAATGGACATGGGGCAATCACGCCTTTGGCTACGCCTGGGACCGGAATCTCACCGATCCCGACGACTCCGGAGAGTATGCCCCTTACATCGAGTTGATGGCGGGTGTCTTCAC
This sequence comes from Verrucomicrobiota bacterium, assembly GCA_017305195.1. Classification (GTDB taxonomy): domain Bacteria; phylum Verrucomicrobiota; class Verrucomicrobiia; order Chthoniobacterales; family Terrimicrobiaceae; genus Terrimicrobium. The sequence continues at coordinate 225,415 of JAFKMU010000036.1, forward strand.
CGACAACCAGCCGGACTTTTCCTTTCTGTTTCCCGGAGAAACCAAGAGGTGGAGTCAATACCTGTGCCCCTTGCGTGAGACGGGCCCGGTCTGCGCGGCTACGGTCGACGCGGCGCTGGGGCTGCGCATGGAGGGTGGGAGGGTCGTGGCGGGAGTGTCGGTCACGCGGGTTTTCCCCGGCGCGAGACTCGTCCTGTACCGGGGGAAGCGGAAGATGTTCGATATCGTGAGCGATCTCTCTCCGGGTTCTCCGTTTTCCTGGGATGGAGCGCTTCCTCGCGGGGAGGCGAAGGGTTTTCGGTTTCGCCTCACCGATCGCAGCGGGCGCGAGATTCTCGCTTATGCGGAGGGCGTTGCATCGCGCGCCCAGCCCTCGGAGTCCGCCCGGGAGCCGTTGGAGCCCGCGGATATCCCGGGAAACGACGAATTGTTTTTCACGGGGCTGCATCTCGATCAGTACCGCCATGCGACCCGCTCGCCGCTTCCCTACTGGATGGAGGCTCTGCGCCGGGACCCGGGGGATTCCCGCTGCAATAACGCCGTCGGACTCTGGCGGCTCAGGCGGGGGGAATTTCACGAAGCCGAGCGCTTTTTCCGCCGGGCCATCCAGAGGCTGACCCTCAAAAACCCGAATCCCGCCGACGGAGAAGCGTACTACCATCTCGGTATCACTCTGCGCTTTCTGGGGAGGACGGAAGAGGCCGGGGAGGTTCTCGCCAAGGCGGCCTGGAATCAGGCCTGGAAAGCTCCCGCCTGCCACGCGTTGGCCGAGCTGGATTGCGCCCGGGGAGATTACGCTTCCGCGCTTGGTCATCTGGAGACCTCTCTGGGCGCGAACAGGCGGAATCCGCGGGCGCTCAATCTCCAGGCCATGGTCCTGCGTGCTCTCGGCCGGCACTCCGCAGCCGAAGGACTCCTGGCGGAGATCCTGCGTGAGGACCCGCTCGATGCCTGGGCCCGGATGCAGAATGGAGCTGGGGTGGAGCTCGACGGCCAGACGGCTCTCGATGTGGCGCTCGATTGCGCCCGCGCGGGGTTTCATCGCGAGGCGATCCGTCTCCTCCAGCGTTTCCGGTCTGGCCCGGCGACTGGCGCGGGGCCGATGATCGCGTATTGCCTTGGCTGGCTGTGGGACCGCCTGGGCAAGCCCACTCGTGCGATGCGGGCTTTGGTCGCGGCTTCCCGGGCGCCGGTCGATTATTGCTTCCCCTCGCGGCTGGAGGAAATTCTCCTGCTTGAGCATGCGATCGCGGCAAACCCGAAGGATGCGCGCGCCCGCTATTACCTCGGCAACCTGTTCTATGATCGCCGCCGCCACGAGGACGCCATTGCGGCATGGGAACAGGCCGCCAGACTCGATCCCGGCTTCCCGACCGTCTGGCGCAATCTCGGGATCGGCTATTACAACGTCTCGCGAAATCCCCGCAAGAGCCGCCGCGCTTACGAGAATGCCCGGCGGTGCGCGCCAGCGGATGCGCGTATCCTCTACGAGCGCGATCAGCTTTGGCGGCGGATGGCGATCCCTCCTGCGGTTCGGCTCAAGGAGCTGAAGAAACACCCCGATCTCGTCGCCGCGCGCGACGACCTTTCGCTGGAACTCTGTGCGCTCTTCAACCAGACCGGCCAGCCCGAGCATGCCCAGGCCATCCTGCAAAGCCGACGCTTTCAGCCCTGGGAGGGCGGCGAGGGGCAGGCTCTCGCCCAGCATGTCCGCACCCATCTGGCCATCGGGACGCGGTTGCTGCGAACAGGCGACGCCCGGGAGGCGGAACGTCATTTCCGCCAGGCTCTCGATGTGCCCGAGTCCCTGGGCGAGGCGCGTCATCTGCTGGCCAATGCCAGCGACATCTGGTTCTGGCTCGGCGAGGCTGCCAATGCCCGAAACGATCGTGCCGCAGCCCGGGCGTGGTGGCGGAAAGCAGCGGAGTTTCGTGGTGATTTCCAGGAGATGAGCGTGCGCGCCTTTTCGGAGATGTCGCTCTTTTCCATTCTCTCGCTCGCGCGGTTGGGTCGCGGAGCGGCGGCCCGGCGTCGGGCGGGCGACCTGTTGGCGTACGCCCGGAATCTCGCGCGCACCCCGGCAAAGATCGACTACTTTGCGACCTCGCTTCCGACTCTGCTCCTCTTCGACGAAGATCTGCAGGCCCGACAGGTCATCACCGCCACCTTCCTCGAGGCCCAGGCGCACCACTGCCTCGGCCGCAAGGCACGGGCCGCCACCCTGGCGCGCAGGGTTCTCGCCTCAGATCCAGCCCATGGGCCGGCCGCGGACTTCCTGAGTTTTGCCCCCCTTCTTCCATGACCACGACCCTTGACCTTTCCGGGTTCTGGGATTTTTCCCTCAGCGAAACCCCGCGATATGCCTCACAGCTCCGCCTCCCGGGCAGCCTTCAAGCCCAGGGCTTCGGCGACGACGTTAGCGTGGAAACAGCCTGGACCAGTGAGATTGTCGACCGCTCCTGGTTCACGGAGGAGAAATGGGCTCCTTATCGGCAGCCAGGCAACGTGAAGATTCCGTTCTGGCTCCAGCCCGAAAAACACTACGTCGGCCCGGCGTGGTATCGGCGTGAGATCGAGATTCCCCGCGACTGGGCCGGGAGGCGCGTGACCCTGTTCCTCGAGCGGGCTCATATCCAGACCATGGTTCATCTCGATGGGGTTCTTATCGGTTCGCAAAACAGCCTGGCCGCGCCTCACATTTATGATCTCGGCTGCGATCTGCGATCCGGTCGGCATGAGCTGGCCATCTGCGTCGATAACCGCCCGCCCGTCGATGTCGGCCCGAACTCCAGCAGCCTGACCGATCACACGCAGACAAACTGGAACGGCATCATCGGGAGGATCGAGATCAGGGCTCTCCCCGCCGTCTGGATCGAGCAGGCGGATGTCTTTCCTGATCCCTCCGGCGCTTCCGCCTTGCTGAGGATCGCCATCCGCACCGCAACCGGCCGACCGGGCCGCGACATCCTTTATGTCGGCGATCAGCCTCACGAGGTCGCCTGGGATGCTGACGGCGGTGTCGCGGAGATCGTCGTTCCGATCCCGGAAAAGGCGGAGCACTGGAACGAATTCACTCCCTGCCTTCAGCGACTGTCCATCAGGTTGGGGGAGGGCGACACCGAGGTGGTATTTGGCATCCGGCACCTCGGCACATCTGGCACGCAGATCACTCTGGATGGTCATCCGATCTTTCTGCGCGGCACGCTGGAGTGTTGCGTCTTTCCGCGCACCGGCTATCCGCCGATGACGATCGAGGAATGGCGGCCCATCTTTGGAACGATCAAGGATCATGGATTCAACCTCGTGCGCTTTCATTCGTGGTGTCCGCCGGAGGCGGCCTTTTGCGCAGCCGACGAGATGGGCCTCTATTTGCAAGTCGAGTGCTCGACCTGGCCCAACACCACCACCGGCCTGGGCCGCGGCCTGCCGGTCGACACCTGGCTCTATGAGGAGGCCGCTGCCATCCTGCGCACCTATGGAAATCACCCGTCTTTCCTGTTCCTCGCCGCCGGGAATGAACCGGGCAAGGCACTCCCTGAGTTCTCCGAGTATCTGGCGGGCTGGGTGCGGCACTGGAAAGCACGCGATCCGCGCCGTCTCTACACCTCCGCGGCCGGATGGCCCGCGCTGCCGGAGAATGATTACCATAACATCCCGGAACCACGCATCCAGGCCTGGGGGCAGGGGCTGGGCTCGCGTATCAATGCGCAGCCTCCCTCCACCATGGCAGAATACCGGCGATTTATCGACGAGCCGGAAGGTCCCGTCTTCGACCCCGGCGGGTTCAATACCGCTGCCGCCCAGGCCGTGCGGCCCATCATCACGCACGAGGCCGGACAGTGGTGCGCCTATCCCGACTTCTCGGAGATCGGGCAATACACCGGCCTGCTCAAGGCGCGAAACTTCGAGATCTTTCGCGACACCCTGGAGGCGAATCACATGGGCGGCCAGGCCGCCGATTTTCTCAACGCCTCGGGCAGACTCCAGATCCTCTGCTACAAGGAGGAGATCGAGTCATTCCTGCGCACCAGGAACTTCGGCGGGTTTCACCTTCTTCAAGCCAACGACTTCCCCGGCCAGGGCACGGCTCTTGTGGGATGGCTGAATCCCTTTTGGAAATCCAAGGGGTATGTCACTGCGGCGGAGTTTCGTCGCTTCAACCACGCCACCGTCGTTCTTGCCCGCCTCGACCGCTTTACCTTCACCCGCGACGAAACTCTGCGAGCTTCGCTGGAAGTCGCTCACTTTGGCGCGGGTCCGCTGGAGGGCGCTCGCCCGTATTGGCGGCTCGTCGATCAGGCGGGGCGGGAATATGCCCGCGGGGAATTCGCAGAACGAACGCTTCCGATAGGCAACGGAATCCCGTTGGGAACGATAGAAGTCCCGCTTCGGGCAATGCCCGCGCCGCTTCAGTGCAAGCTCATCGCCGGACTGGATGGCATGGAGTTTGAGAACGACTGGGACATCTGGATCTACCCGGAACAGAGCGCCGAACCAGCCGCTGGAGATGAGATCCTGTTTGTGACCGATTGGGACGACCTCTCCGTCGGGATACGCCCCGGCGGAAAGGTTCTCTTCAATCCTCCCGCCGCACACGTCTCAGGCGATGTCGCCCTGGGTTTCTCCTCCATCTTCTGGAACACACTGTGGACCAGGGGGCAGGCGCCTCACACCCTCGGCATCGTCTGCGATCCGGCGCATCCGGTCTTCGCGGAGTTTCCGACGCAATACCATTCCAACTGGCAATGGTGGGATCTCATTCGCGGTGGCGCAGCCATGGTCCTCGACAAGCTGCCGCCATGCGTGCAGCCGCTCGTCCAGGTCATCGACGACTGGTTTGCCAATCGCCGCCTCGCGCTCGCCTTTGAGGTCAATGTCGACGGCTGCGGCATCCTCGTCTGCTCCGGCGACATCACCAGCGATCTCGAGCGCCGCCACGCCGCCCGCCAGTTTCGCTCCAGCCTGCTCGCTTATATGAAGGGCGATTCGTTTCGTCCCAAGGCGGAGGTCGCTGTCGGACAGCTGGCTTCCCTCTTCCACCGTTAGGACATTTCAATAAGCTCTGCGGCCGCGTTTTTGCGAACGGAAGGTGCGTTCTTGGAGAAGCCCTATCGAACGATCTCGTAAGCCAGCGCGGTTCCCGGCGGCGAGATGGTGGATGCGGTGAATTTCAGCAGGTTCTCCCCTTGTTCGCACGGCACAGAATAAAGGCGGCGTCCCGAGGGATCGATCGCCCAGACGCTCCATGGTTTGTCGGTCGCTGGCAGGGAAAGGGAGATATTTGCCGTACCTCGCCGAATGAGATACGGCAGGGTGCCGAACTTCTGGAGGACCGTGCGATGCTTGTCGGAAAATGTGGTTCCCGATGGCAGGACATCCGTGAGATGCAGCACGGCGAGGCGGTTGGTCGAGGCCAGCGGCTGGTCGTCCACGGAGACGACGTAGATCGCGGAAAACGAGTCGTTGTCTTCCACGCTGACGATGCGACCGGCCAGATTCTGCCCCGACGGCAGGACGAAACACTCCGCGTAGTCGGTTACGAGCCGGGCAGAGCCTTTGGTCGGCGAGACCGCGATCTGCTTCGTGGAGCTTTCGACCACGCCATCGGCTGGCTGTTCCGGGATGAGGCCGGCTTGCACGAGTTGCTGCATGGTGTCTGGTTGCAGCATGAATACCGGGAGCGGCAGTGCGGGCGGCTGGGACGAGCGGGTGACGAATGCCTCGATGCCAGTCCGCCCGGCGATCGCGGAAAGGTCGGGGGCTGTGGTGGGCAGCGATCCGATGCGCGTGGTCAATCCGAGCCGGGAAAACGCCTCGGGAAGCTTTGGCGTCTCGGCGCGTTTTCCCTCCAGCATCAGCTCGGGATCGACGAGGTAGCTCAGCGCCCCTTTGGCTGGAGCGATGCCTCCATGCAGGAAGAGCGTGGCCGCGATGCGGTCTGTCAGCATGCCGATGGGATCGGACACGATGCTGAAAAGAAATCCGCTTCCTGCAACCGCCTTCGGGGTGAACATGGCGGACGAATCTTGCGAGGAATAGTCAAAACAGTAGATCGCATCCCAGTCCTGCAATCCCGCATAGGCGGGCATCAGGAGCCCGGCCTCGGCGCGGGCGGCGTTGGGCCAGCAGAAGTTGTACTCGGTAACCGTGTAGGGCTTGCCAAAGATGCGCGACGGCATCAGCTCACGCGGCAGCCACAGATCCGACACGATGGCGCTGTTTTGATTCACTCCGACGTTCGGGCCGAGCGGGACGGGATGGTTCCAGTACTCGTGATTGTCGCCGAAGTCATACTGGTCCCGCACATAAACCTGCGCCTCCTTGTTGACGTTGTTGTCACTGGTGACGAGGCACTGCACGCCGATCTCGCGGAGATAAGATTCCATGCGGGCATCCGACCACTTCTTGATATCGACGAGGAAGCGGTTGAAGAGCGCGTCCCGCGGTTGGCCGCTGGTGGCGGATTGCGGCTGGCTGGCGAGCCATCCGGAGAACGCCTTGTCATACAGGGCGATCAGCTCGGGTTTGCGGCGGGCGATGCCGCCGAAGAAAACCGAGTCCTCGTTGATCATGCACACGCTGACCAGCGCCGGGTCTTCCGCCCAGGTCAGCCCCGTGTACGGATTGCGATGCGTCAGCAGGTTGTGCGCGAATTTCTTCCAGGAGGTGAAGGCATTCTCCGAGACCGGGACGAGAAGCTTGAAGATTGTATTGAGCGGATACCGCAGCGCGTACCCGAGGTCCGGTATTTCCTCCAGCGGAAATCCCCGGAACGTATACAGGTCGATGGTGACATAGATGCCGCGCTTCTTGAGAGCGGCGAAAAGATACTCAAGCCGATCGAGCCGCTCCGGGTTGAGGTCATACGACGAGCCGTTTTTGTCGACCAGCAGGCCGTCGTAGTGATGCAGCCGCACGGTGTTGTATCCGGCTCTCGCCAGGCGATCCGCGAGCTGGTCGGCCTGCTCCGCCGTGAGCAGCAGGGAGTCGAAGCACAGGTTGACGCCCCAGAATCGCGCCCGTTGTCTGCTCTCCGAAAAGACGAACTGCCCGGCTGGAGAAACGATCACACGACCGGACTTCCCCGCCGGAGCCGCGAGGAGGCGGGAGCGGTCAAAGACACTGCCGGGCTCGATTTTCACGCTGCTCTCGAAGGGTGTCCAGTCCGGTCCCGCTTCGATCTTTGCGGTTGGGAACGGGTCTGGCGCTTTGTCAAAGTGGGTGATGCGAAACTGGAGCGAGCTGGTCGTGATCGCCCCCGAGCGCGGAGAGAACGAGATGCGCATGCTGAACGAACTCCCGCCGAATTGCCGGTCATCGTGCAGCGAGATGCGGAGGTACTTGCCTTCGATTACCACCGTGCCCCCGGGGGAGGGGATGGTGACTTGTGTGACTCCGGAAACATCATACAGATTTCCCTTTCCGTCGTAGCTCGTGGGCAGGGTGAAGCTCTCCTGTCCTCCGGCACGGAGTCCAAAGAGAACCTGCTGCCCGGCGCCGGAACCAAGCGGAATGGTCGCTGAGACGCACAGGGTATCCGTCGAGATGCCATCGGCCAGGCGTACCAGCCAGGATAGATCGAGGCCGTCATCGGCGGTGACTGTCTGCTCGACGCTCGATGGCGCTGATGCGGGGGGAACCTCCCAGTTGGCGGAGAACAAGATGCGGTTGGCGGAGATTTCCGGCGAACCTTCGCGAAGCGTGAGCTTTTGGTTGGAGACATAGGTCGACCAGCCCTGGCCATAGTGGGCGAGTGCGAAGCGGAGCCCTCCGATGGAGATGCGCCCATCCGGAGAGACCTCGGCACCGCCAACCGTGGCGGGGAGAGTGGCTGACTGCGCGGAGACGGAGGAGAGAACAGCGGCGAGCAGGCCGCAGGTGGAAAGAAACGAACGAACCATGGAGACGCGGATCAAGGGATTAGCGTTCTGTGGTGAGCGAGATATCGGAGAACCAATATTGCGCCGGGCTCGCGCCGAGGTCGCCGATGTCAAAGCGGAGTGCGCCGGGCCACGAGGCCGCAGGGATGTCAAACTGCACCTCCTGCCACTCACCGGTCAGTTCGACGGTTTCCTTCCAAAGCACCTCCCAGGTTCCGCCCATCGAGCGGAGCGACACGGAGACCTTGCCTTCACCCCTGGCGCGAAAGGAAAGCCTGAGCCCGACATCCTGCGGGGCGTGATAGATCGGCTGGATCAGCTTCACATCATAGGTGTGCGCCGTGGCGGATGGCACCGTGATGTGGGCGGCTGGCGAGCCGCTGCCGTCCTCTTCGACGACGGCGGTCGCTCCCGACGAGGCGGGGGCCTCGAGTTCCCAACCGGCGAGCTTGGAGGCAAAGCGGCCGTTTTTGAGTAGTTCCGTTTGCGCCTGTACGGGAGAGAGCGAGACGAGCAGGCCGAGGGCGGCGGTCAGCAGGAGAGTGGGCGAGGTTTTCATAATGGTCAAAAAAATCAGCGTTTCGGGGTCGGCCAGTAAAACGTGGCGGCGGAGTAGGCGTAAGCCTCGAGATCCGTGCCATTCACCCAGCGGGCGGAGCCGTCCACGTTCACCACGCACATTCCGGAAAGCGGGCGCGAGACCCCGGGATCGGAATGGCCGTAGGACCGTCCGCCACCCGAGGTTGCCATGCATCCCCAGAGCGGCAGCGAACCGGGGGCTGTGCTGGTGCGGGTGAGGTTGGGCTTGTTCGATCCGGTGAGCGTGCCGGAGAAATCCCCGCCGTAGTTGAAGTACTGGTAGGTGATGTAGCTCTTGGCGTAGTCCGGCGAGGCGAGCTGCGGATTGCGGACTTTGTTGAGTTCCCCCTGGCAAAACATGATGGCATTGCGCTCGCCGAGGTAGGGCTTGAGCGTCTGGTCGTAGATGCTCGCCGGGAAGTAGTTCGGCCCCCAGTAGGAGTTGTTTACCGCAGGGAAGAGCCCGTTGTTTTCTCCGGCGTAGGTAATGCTCGCGGTTTGAATCTGGCGCAGTCGATTCAGGCATTTTGTTTTCGAACTCGACGAAAACGCCCGTTGCAGGGAAGGCATCACCAGGGCGGACAGCAGCAGGATGATGCCGATGGTCACCACCAGCTCGGTGAGCGTAAACGCGTTGTGCCTGGAGGGGGGCTTGGTCATTGGTTTGTCGGAAAGAGCTAGTTCATGACGGAAGCGTAATCGCCTCCTCGACAGACGTCGATTCGGGAAGGTAGGCGCCGCCGGCGCGCAGGCGGGAGCGCAGATCGTCGGTATCCACCTCATGCACATTGCCGCTGGCGAGGGCGAGGGCGGCTGCCACTCCGGCGGCTTCGCCCATGGCAAGGCAAACCGGCATCACGCGGATGCTTCCATGGACCACTCGCTCGCAGGAGATGGAGCGCCCGGCCATGAGGGCATTGTCGAGATCGCGCGGAACGAGGCAGCGATAGGGAATGCCATGCGATTCGCCCGGGCCGTACTGGGTGAATCGCTTTTCGACGTCCACCTTGCTCCTGTGCCGCGCCTCTTCCTTGGTGAAGTGCAGATCGATGAAGTAGGCGTTGCGGCAGATTTCGTCCGCAAAACTGCGGCGATCCAGGTAATCGGAGAGCGTCAGGATATAGTCGCCGATGATGCGGCGGGTTTCGCGAATGCCGACCACTGAGCCTGTGCTGACCAGCATCGCATTGCCAAAGGCCTTGGGAACAAACTCTGCCAACGCACGCCGGAAGGCCTCTGCCATGCGCCGCCCGCGGGTGAGTGCGCGCGATACCGCCCAGGGGTCGGTATTGTCGATCTCCCACAGGTGCCCGGCATTGAACCCCACCGTGCGCGGTCCCACGAGGGTGTCGCACAGGTGCGTATCGGGGATCTCGGGGTAGCGTCCGGAAGCGACGATGGCGTGGATCGGGCTGTTGGGATTATTGGGATGAAGCACCGGCCCGTGGCGATAGGCGTACTCATCGACATTGGTAAGGACGAAGCAGTGGGTGGCTGGCTGGAGAATGCCCTCGGCGTCTCCTTTTTGAAATTCCGCTCCGGCGCGGGCGGCGAGATCGCCATCGCCCGTGCAGTCAATATAGATGCCCGCCCGTAGCGCGGTGAGGCCAGCCTTGTTGCTGATCAGCAGAGTCGAGATTGTGCGGTCGTCGCTCTTTTCCACAGCGGACAGAACGGTGTGAAACAGGACCGTCACGCCCGCCTCCTCGACCTTTGTGTCGTAGACGCGCTTGAGCTTCTCGGCGTCGATCGGCACCCAGTCGAGGGCGGATGGCGAGATATGCGGAATCCCCTCCTTGGCGGCCTGGAATATCTCCTCGGCCAGTCCGCGATAGATGATCCTTTCCTTGTCCGAAAACGGACACCAACTCGGTACGAGCGCGCTCGTTCCCGACCCGCCGAGCACGCCCGTTCCCTCAATCAACAGAGTTCGGGCTCCTTCCCGTGCCGCCGCGATGGCGGCAGCGCAGCCTGCCGGGCCGCCGCCGACCACGATGACCTGCCAGGAGTCATCGAGGGGAATCGTGTCCGAGGAGAATCTATGGAAGGAAAGACCCATCAGGATAATGCGCGGGATGTTAACGAAAAGTGCGACGCCCGGCGGAAGCCCTGCGCAGAACGAGTAACGAAAGTCCGCCAAGAACGAGAGCGACACTCGAGGGTTCCGGCACCGGCACGACATCGGAGAGCGAGGTGCCGACGCGCATCTCGTCAAAGTAAACCGTCTGGGATACCTGCGCATTGCCGATGGCAAACTGGATGCCCCCGCCCGTCTGGAGCGTATAGGCGCCCGAGGTCACAGAGGAGGAAACGGCGCTGTAGACAGTGTTGTTTCCAGAGGCCCCCACCGTCGCTCCCGCGAGCGCGGAGGTGGTAATCCCGCCGTGTGCATTGAAGTAAATGTATTGGTCGAGCGTGAGCACATAGGTGGTGCCGATTCCGGCATTGCCAGCCGACAGGCTCGTCCCGGTGTTCGTAAAGATGCCGACCACGAGGTAGGTGGTATTCAGGCTGAGCGAACCCGCTGTGGTGGCCGGGGAACTGCTATTCACCTGAGAGGCATTCAGTCCATAGGCATTGCCGGGAACCGTCGAGGACGACGTGTCTCCGTAGCTTTGAAAAAACGCAGTCGAGCCGGAGGCGTTCTGCGAGGTATTGATCCGCAGCCCGCTGCTTGATGCCGTGGTGATGCCGGAGGAGATGTTTAGGAGGAAACTTGTATAGACAGTTCCGGTCACGCTCGCGCCGCTATAGTTATAGGTCAGGCCAGCAGCCACGCCGCTGTTGTCCGTGTATAGCGCCGATCCTGCGCTTACCGGCATGGACCCAAAGGTCAGGCCATTGGAGCTGGCGTAGTAGTCGTTGGACTGGCCGATGCCTCCCACCGTGCCGCTCACGCCATAAGCGCTGGAGCCCACAGCCTTTCCCGCGAGTTGTTGCCCGGCCGTATAGCCGGTGAATCCTTCGTATGCTAACAATGTCGCATGCGCGGAAGGCGTGGAAGAGAACCCGGCCAGTACGGCAGCCAGGATGAATTGAGGAATGAGGTTTTTCATCGATAGGGGGTGGGATTGGGCGAAGGCGGGCCTTCGGTTCGGGTTTGAGGAAAAGTTACCAGTACAAACATTAAGGGCCATAAATTGCAGTTGCCCGATTTGTCCGAAAAGTTTCATGATCTGAACATGACGCGCATGCAAGAAACCCCCGTCGGCCCCCTGGAGGATTGGGAGAATCTCCGTACGGAGCTCGTCTGGGCTTATCAGGGCGGGGTGACGCAATACGCCGACTGCCGCTATCCGGCCTTTCCCTTCGCCGCATGGCTGCTCCTCAAGGGATCGCTCACGCTTTCCTTTTCCCGCCACACCGAGAAATATCAGGCAGGGCGCTGGATTTTTCCCCGGGCGGAGGAGGGCTGGCAGGAATTCAGCAGCGATGCGGAGATTCTTTCGATTCGCTTCATTGCCCAGTGGCCGACGGGCGATCCGCTCTTTGATCGGTCACATTCTATTAGTTTCGATGCCGCCCGGATTCCCCGGTTTACCCAGAGCTCAAAACGTCTCGTGCGTGTCATCCGCAAGCAGTTCCCCGGCATCGCCGACCTGCTGCGTTATGCTCCGGGTACGCCCGAGCGGCACTTCGAGTTTCATCTCGAGTTTTTCCGCTGGCTGCTTGCCTACTCCCGCGCGATGAGGGAGATCGGGATGACGCCGCACGTCGTCGGCCAGCTCGACGATCGCGTGCGCGCCGCCCTGGATTTCATGGAGAGCAACAATCTTCGGCGTCCGCCCAATGAGCGTCAGCTCGCCCGCCATGTTGGCGTCAGCGTCACGCATCTGAACCGGCTTTTCTCGCAGGATCTTGGCAAGACACCCATTCGCTACTGGGAGGACAAGCGGCTCCAGGCCGCCCGCTACTCGATCGAGGAAAGTTCCAAGAGCCTCAAGGCCATTGCGTATGACATGGGGTTCTCATCGCTTTCTCATTTTTCTTCCTGGGTCAGGCGGAAGCTTGGCCAATCTCCCCGCGCTCTCAGGTCTGCTCCCTGATGCGAGGGCCTCCTGCCGGCTTGTTGCATTAGAGCGAACGCCTCGCAGCGCATCCGCCTCTCGTTTTCATGTGACAATCGCCCCGGGGTACGCCATCTTTTTCCCGTCTTTTCAGACATCAGGGCTCCTATAGTTCAACGGATAGAACGGAGGTTTCCTAAATCTCCGTTTTAATTTTTATGAAACCGCAAGTAGTTCCTTATTAGGACATTGCGAGATTGACTCTTTTTATCGGGAGGCGAATTTTGCCCGAAAACGGAGTCATTTCTGTCAAGTTTTGTCAAGCTGGACCGCCCTCTCTAGTTGCTCTTGTGAGATCACTCTTGGGAAATAAATCCCTTTCGGATCGCATCTGGCTATTTTGGCAACATGGCGCGGATTTCTTCTGGATACAACGCGTCAAGCCGCAGGTCCAAGACGCGAGCGAGGGTCGCTAACTCAATATCTTCCACACACCGGACGCCACCTTCAATCCGAGCAATGATGTCTCGCGATACATCCCACCCTTGGAGCTGGCATTTGAGGGCAAGTTGTGGCTGGGACCATCCCAACTCGGAACGACGACGAGCGATCTGCGGCCCGCAGACGTTCATTCGCTTTTTGCCCGTGTGAGAATCCACACTGGACAATATTCAGGCGAAATGACATCAACCGTGCGGGAAATCACACGATTTTATGCGAAGGCTTCTTCTGTTTCTCTGTCTACCTATAACAATCTGTGCAGAGCAGATTTCTTACTCATTTAACAGCCAAGAGTACACCTCTACAGTTAATCAGGTAAACGGAGGCGTATACTTTGATCTACTCCCCACTAAATTACGGATTCTACAAAACGTCATTGTTACGAAGGCTGATTCTCACCGAGGAGATTTGTTTTACCAGTCATCTGATGACAATGGTTACTTATCTTGGGAGGTCATTCCTGACGAACTTCAGAAAAAAGTGTGGGGGCGAGACCCAGAGGCCGCGCGAAAAGTTGAGACGGAAGCGATTAGGAATAAGAAAATTCAATATCTAGCTAATCAGTTGTTGAAAGAGGTTGGTTTAAAACGAGAAGCTGAAGTTGATACCGGGCTTTATGCCGCAATGAAAGAAGGGCATACTTCCATCCTCCCTCTAACCTCCATTCCATCGTGGTGCCAAGGATTATACTGGGATATAAAGACAAAGACTGTATCTTTAGATGTTGGCTCAAGTGTAATTCAATGGGGATATACTGCGATGGAAGTAAGTGCTGTGGCTAAGGGGACGAGGGATTCTGACAAGCGAGCAGCAGTCTACGTTCGCACAAGTGATGATACGATCCTTATCTTTAACGAAGGACAAAAAATCATAACAACCACATCGCGCGTTGGCGGGTTTCAAATTTGGATTAAAAAGTAAAATTCACACATGAGGTGACTGGAATCTCTTG
>JAFKMU010000075.1 GCA_017305195.1 Verrucomicrobiota bacterium
CAGCGACAAAACCGCCGGTGCGTGTTTTTCCAGTCCCCATAGTCCGGAGGCAAATCCCTCCAGGGGCTGCCGGTGCGCAGGATCCAGAACACCGCATTGATGAACTGCCGATTGTCCCTGGCCCTTCCTCCCCAGAGTCCCTCTCTTCCGGGCAAATGACCTTCCAATAACTCCCAATGCCTCTCGCTGATGTCGTGACGATGATAGGCGGCTTCTTTCGATGCGGGCATCATCCTTTCCTTTTACCACTTACTCACATCTCGTGACGACACTATTTAGAACGGAGAGGTGGCGGGGGAATCGGCGCTCCCGCCGAAGCGGGAGCGCACGAAAGGAAATCCCGGAAACCTTACGGCTTCGTGGTGTAGCTCATCGCGTAATCGAAGAGCTCTTCGTCCTTGAAGAAGCGCTTCAACTCGATTTCCGCGTTCTCCGGGCTGTCGGAGGCATGGGCCACGTTCACCATCACGTCGACACCGAAGTCGCCGCGGATCGTGCCCTTGTCGGCCTTCTTGGAGTCCGTGGGTCCGAGCAACGTGCGCACGCGCTCGACGGCATTGTCACCGGCGACGGCGAGGCCGACCACGGGCGACGACTGCATGAAGGCAACGATCTCGGGGAAGAACGGCTTCGAGGCGAGGTGGGCATAGTGTTCGTTGAGCACTTCGGAGCTCAGGCGGAAAAGCTTGCATCCGCGGATCTGAAAACCAGCCTCCTCGAAACGCTTGATGACCTCGCCAACCTTGCGGCCAGTCACACAATCGGGTTTGAGAAGAATGAGAGATGTTTGCATCGGCGCGGAAGTCTATCCGCCCGCCCGCACTCGGGAAGGAGAATTTTTCTGGAGCTTCCGGTCAGGACAATCCCTGCTCGCCTGTGATGAAGTCGGGATAGGCCGCTCCCGAGTGCTCGGTAAAGTCGAGTCCGAGGTCCTGCTCGTCCTCGCTGGCCCGCAGTCCCACGATCTTGTCGATAAGGAAGAATCCGACGAACGAAGCTCCAAATGCCGCCGCCGTGATGCTGGCCACCCCCAGCGTCTGGATGCCGAGCTGATGCGGGGAAAACCCGGCTTGGTTGAAAATCGCCACCGACAGGATGCCCCACCAGCCGCAGAAGAGATGCACCGGCACCGCGCCTACCGCGTCGTCGATCCGCAGCCGCTCAAGCAGCAGCGAGCCAAAGGTCGCGATCACCCCGGCCACGAGCCCGATCACCACCGCCGAGGCGGGTGAAACGATGTTGCAGTTGGCCGTGATGCCGACCAGCCCGCCCAATGCGCCATTGATCGTCATCCCCAGGTCGGGCCGTCCCTGGTGCAGCCACATGGCAAACATCCCTGCGATCGCTCCCGCCGCCGGGGCGATCGTCGTATTGACCGCGATGCGGCCGATGTTGGCATCACCAAGCAGCGTGGAACCGGGGTTAAAGCCATACCAGCCGAGCCAGAGAATGAAGACGCCGAGCGTGGCCAGCGGCATGTTGTGGCCGCTCACGAGGTTTGCCGTCCCGTCGGGCTTGAATCTCCCAATGCGCGGACCCACCACGAGGACGCCCGCCAGGGCCGCCGCTCCCCCGATGGAGTGAACCACGCTTGATCCGGCGAAATCCAGGTACCCGAGCTGTTCCAGCCAACCCTTGCCGCCGCCATAGCCAAAGGCCTCTCCGAAGCTGCCCCAGGCCCAGTGCCCGATCACCGGGTACAGCACTCCCGTGATGAGCGCGGTGAAGATCAGGTAGCCGACGAATTTCGTCCGCTCCGCCATCGCGCCGGAGATGATCGTCGCCGCCGTGCCGCAGAAGACGAGCTGGAAGAACCAGAACGACCACAGCATCTCGTTGGACGGTACGTCGGAGATCCAGAACGGTCCCGTTCCGAACAGACCGGCCACCGAGTGACCAAACATCAGCCCGAAGCCGAGGAACAGGAAACACAGTGTGCCTACGCAGAAGTCCAGGAAGTTCTTCATGCAGATGTTGATCGCGTTCTTGGCCCGAGTGAATCCCAGTTCCAGCATGCAAAATCCCGCCTGCATGAAGAAGACCAGCGCCGCCGTGAGTACGATCCACACTGCGTTCACGCTTGTCTGTGTTGACTCATCCTTTGCTGCTGTGGCGGTTTCCGGTGCGGGCGGAGCCGCTGCGAGCTTTGCCTCCAGCTCTTTCAGGCGCGATTCCAGCGCGCTTACATCGGGCGCGACAGCTGTTGCCGGGGCCGCACCCGTCTTGACGAGGGTCTTTTCGATGCCTCCGATCCTGCGCAGGATTTCATTCGAGTTGTCGAGCAGTGTCGCCTGGCTCTTTTCGCTCCGCTGCATGAAGGTTTCCATGGCGGGCTGCGGGCCGGGCGTCGCGTCCTGGGCGGTCAGCCCGGCGACGCCGAGGGCAAGGGCGGCGAGGATGGCATGCGGGTGTTTCATGAGTCGAATGTGTTGAGAAATTCCGAGCTGAGCGCGTCGCGCTTGCCGCGGTTCGGGACGTAATCGAGGATCGCCAGCCCGAGGCGCCGCGCGTCGTCGCGCTTGAGTTCGCCGTTGATCGGCGTCGTCTCCTTGCTCATGGCCCGCTGGATCAGCTTGGCCGCCTGGGCCTGCCCTGTCACCCGGCTGAGCAGCCCGGTCACGATTTTCTCAAATTCCGCCCTCTTCATCATGGGCGATGTTTCACTGGTAGTTTGCAGGGTCTGCGCTGTCCCGACCGATGCGAGCACGGGCGGATTGGCTGACGTACCTGTCGGGCTCGGCAGCATCTCCAGCTCCATTAGCAGCCGCGTCGCCCTCGCGGCGACGAGATCGATGTCTGCGCTCGGGGTCAGGAGCACCGAGAGCCGGGTGTTTCCCCGCGAGAGAATCAGCAGGCGGAAGTTCTCAAACCCCGCGCAGATCTGCCACAGCGGGCGATCCACGCTTTCGTAACCAGACACGAGATGGTTCACGCGCGCGGCGAAATTCCCCACCCGCTCGTCGGAGTACGGCAGATCGTGGTTCATTACCAGCCCGCCTGTTTGCAGGCACGAGCCGGAGACTCCCGGTTGGGAGTACAGGTCTGCGAGATTCTTGCGAAGAGCGTCGGGTGTTACAGCCATGCGACTCTCCGGCTAGTTCAGGTCATTCAGGATCTGGCCGACCCCCTGATGCGCCCGGGTCAGAAGAATGACAGTCTCTCCATTCTTGGCATACCGGTAGGAGCTTTGCCGCCCGGCCTCCGTGATCGAGACAAACTCCGGCGAACCTGTCATCAGAAGCGATGAAAACTCATCCAGGTAGTCCTTGAGGTAATCCGCTTCGTAAATGACCATGCGCGCCTCTTCCTGGTGTTCCGGTTCGAACACTGGAGCGCAAGCCGACGTGATCTCCTTGTTCGGCCCGAGGCGGATTCGGATCGTCTCCTTGACCGAGAGTAGTCCCTGACTCATCGCGTGGCCGGAAGCAGCTTCCATGCCACGCGATTTTATTGGGTTTTTCGGACCTAGAGAATGGCAGCCGCCAGACGCGGCAGAAGCTCATCAATATTGACGCGTTCCTGTTGCATGGAATCGCGATGACGCAGCGTGACGGTGTCCGCTTTTTCCGGTCCGTTTTCGCCCACCGTATCAAAATCGACAGTCACGCAGAATGGCGTGCCAGCCTCGTCCTGGCGACGATAGCGGCGGCCGATGGCGCCTGCTTCGTCGTAGGAGACCGCCATGTGCGGACGCAGCTTGGCGACGACTTCCTTGGCTTTCGCGACCAGTTCGGGCTTGTTCTTGAGCAGCGGGAAGACGCCGACCTTGATCGGGGCCATGCGCGGATGGAAGCGCAGCACCGTGCGCACCTCGCTCTTGCCGTTTTCGTCGGTGACCGTTTCTTCGTCAAAGGCCTCGCACAGCAGCGCCAGCGTCGTGCGATCCACGCCTGCGCTCGGCTCGACCACATGCGGGACGAACTTCTCGTTCTTCTCCTGGTCGTGATATTCGAGCGGCTTGCCGCTGGCCTCGATGTGGCGCGACAGGTCGTAGTCCGTGCGGTACGCGATGCCTTCCAACTCGCTGATGCCGAAGGGGAACTCGTACTCCAGGTCGTACGTCTTCTTGGAGTAAAAGGCGCGCTCGCCATCCGGGATGTCGACGACGTGGATCTTGTCGCGCGGGATGCCGATGTCTTCGTAGAATTTCAGGCGCTGTTCCAGCCAGTAATCCGTCAGCGCGAGGCCATCCTCGGCGCGGCAGAAATACTCGATCTCCATCTGCTCAAACTCGCGCGAGCGGAAAATGTAGTTGCGAGGGTTGATCTCATTGCGGAACGCCTTGCCGATCTGCGCGATGCCAAAGGGCAGCTTCTGGCGCGAGGTGTCGAGCACGTTGCGGAATTGCACGAACATCGCCTGCGCCGTTTCCGGGCGGAGATACACGAGGTTGTCCTCGCTCTCCAGCGGACCCGCATAGCTCTTGAACATGAGGTTGAAGGCGCGCGGCTCGGTCAGGTCGCGGCTGCCGCAGTTTGGGCAATACTTCGTGCCGTCCTTTTCGGGCAGCTGGTCGGCGCGGTGGCGGGCCTTGCACGATTTGCAATCCACCATCGGGTCGGAAAAGGTTTCCTCGTGGCCGCTGGCCTTCCAGACCGCGCGGTTCATGATGATCGAGCCGTCCATGCCGACCATGTCGTCGCGCTCGCGCACGTTGCGCCGCCACCAGAAGTCCTTCAGGTTGCGCTTGAGTTCGACGCCGAGGGGTCCGAAGTCCCAAAAGCCGTTCAGGCCGCCGTAAATTTCGGAGGACTGGAAGATGAAGCCCCTCCGTTTGCAGAGGCTCACGATTTTCTCCATACGCTGGGATGCGGGATCTTTGGACATAGGTAGGAACTGGCGAATTAACCACGGATCACCGCCTCAAGGGGAGCTTTTTTCCGTCTTTTCCACCGCCTTTCCCGGTTGCTGTCTCCAGGGGATTCTGCCCAACATCCCCTCTGCCATGCGCACCGTGCTTCTCTCCCTCGCTGCTTTCCTCGCGGTCGTCACGATTTCTCCCGCCCAGATCGCCTACGAGTCCGACGGCTGGATTTACCTCGCCGCCGAGGGGGCCAAACCGAAAAAACTCGTCCCGGGCGTTTACCCCGCGTTTTCCCCGGATGGCAAAGCCATCGCCTACAATACCGAGGAGGAGGACGGTGCCCGCCACATCGCCATCTACGACATCGCCTCGGGCAAAGCCGCCTCTGTGCCCAATATCCCGGGCGACAACTCCTTCGGCCCCTCGTGGTCCCCGGATGGCAAAAAACTCGCCTTCCATATTTTTCACAACGACCGCTGGGATATCGGCCTCATCGGCGCGGATGGCAGCGGCTTCTCCCGCCTCCCGGTGAAGAAGGAAGTCTGGTCTCCCTCCTGGGCTCCCGATGGCCGGTCGCTCTACGCCCACGATATGGAGGCGATTTATCAATTCTCGATCGAGGGCCAGACGCTCAAGACCTGGCCGGTCAGCCTCTTCGGTCCCGGCGCCAGCATGAGCAGCGGCAGCTCGCTCGCCCTTTCCCCCGACGGGAAATCCCTGCTCGTCGAGATCGACGGGGATGAGGATGTGAAGATCAAGGACTGGGACGGCCCGCCGCCTGCGCTCTGGACGATCGACCTCCAGACCGAAGCTCGCCAGCGCATCGGCTCGCATAGCCTTCTCGCCTGGTCCGGCTGTTGGGAATCCGCCAGCCGCATCATCTGCACCGGAGCAACGGAGAAGAAACCCAAACCTGCGGTTTATCGCATCACGCTTCCCGATGGTGCGTTTTCCCTTGTCCTTCCCAACGCCATGAACCCCTCGGTCGCGCCGACGAAATAGCGCGCGGACTCAGGAGAGGTTTGTGCCGGGATCGTTCTTCGGCAGGTAGGGCTGGGGGATGATCATGTCCTCCGGCACCGGCAGGCGATGGTAGTCCGAGTGATGCTCGCGCGGCGGCAGCTCGATCGGCGTATACACCACCTGCTCGTACGGGATGAGGCTCAGGAGGTGGCTGATGCAGTTCAGCCGGGCCAGCTTTTTGTCTGTCGCGGGCACGACCCACCAACGGGCCTCCGGGATGTGCGTGCGTTCCAGCATCACTTCCTTGGCCTTGGTGTACTCCTCCCAGCGGCGGCGCGACTCGAGATCCATCGGGCTGAGCTTCCAGTGCTTCAGCGGATCGCTCACGCGGCATTGGAAGCGGAACTCCTGCTCCGAGTCCGTGATGGAAAACCAGTACTTGATCAGCCGGATGCCCGAGCGAATCAGCATCTTTTCAAACTCCGGCACCGTGCGGAAAAACTCTTCGTAGTCGTCGTCCGTGCAAAATCCCATCACTCGCTCGACGCCCGCCCGATTGTACCAGCTCCGGTCAAAGAGCACCATTTCACCCGCCGCCGGCAGGTGTGCGACATAACGCTGAAAGTACCATTGCGTGCGCTCGCGACTGTTCGGCGCAGGCAGAGCCGCCACCCGGCACACGCGGGGATTCAGCCGCTGCGTGATGCGCTTGATCACGCCGCCCTTGCCCGCCGCGTCGCGCCCCTCGAAGATCACCACGATCTTCTCGCCCGACGCCACCACCCACTCCTGCATCTTCACCAGCTCGGATTGCAGCCGGAAGAGCTCGCGGAAATAAAAGTGCCGCTGGATCTTCTCATCCTCCATCTCCTCCAGCGTCTGTGGCGGATGGTACTCCGTGCGCCGATCCTCCATCTCGAGCTCCAGCTCCTCGTCGAAGCTGTCGATCATCTCGCGGTGCGCGCGGGCGATCAGATCCTGTGTGGACTGGTGGGTATGCTGTTCGTCGGAGTTCATGGCGTGGAAGGGATTGAGATATTCTAGTCGAGCTTGATGTGTTCGAGATTGACCCCTTTGGTCTCGATGGCGAAACGATGCGTCACCCACGCCCCGAGCAGGCAGGTGCCGATCAGGATGTAGAGCAGCGGGGCGGTGCCGATATCCTTGAGCAGGATGGGGAAAAGGAAGGCCGTCGCCACCGCCCCGATCTTGGCAAACGACGCGGCAAACCCCGCCCCGACCCCTCGCACTTTCGTCGGGAACACCTCGCCCGCCAGCAGGTACGTCATCGCATTGGGCCCCATGTTGGTCATGAAGTTGAAGATCATGAACCCCGCAAAGATCATCAGCACATGCGCCGTTCCATCGAAGTACGTCGAGATCGCCGCCAGCAGCAGCCCGGCCGCACAGCCAATGAAACCGCCGACCTGCAGCTTGATCCGGCCGACCTTGTCCGCCAGGAAAATCGCCGCCACGATCCCCAGGATCAGCAGCACGTCGATGATGGCGGCTCCCTTCGCCGCCTGGATGTCGGCGTGAATGATTCCGGCCAGATTGCGCGGAATGCTGGACTCATGCCCAAAGGTGTACGCCAGGATCGTCGGTGTGAAGATGCCGATGCCATAGGTTGACAGGTCCTGCAGGAACCACGGGACCGATGCCAGGATCGTGGCTCGGCGGTACTTCGGCTTGGTGAAAAGCTTGGTGAACTCCGGCGTTTTCGTGGCCCCCAGGGGCAGCGGCACATCCGGCTCCAGCACGATATTCTTGGGATACTGCGGCTTGCGCTCGAGCAGTCGGCGCATTTCCCGCTCCGCCTCCTTGTGCCGCCCCTTGCTCATCAGCCAGTGCGGGCTCTGGGTGATGAAGAACCGCCCGATGATCACCGCGATGGCCGGGATGATCGCGCAGGCGTACATCAGCCGCCAGTCGGTCAGCGATTTGGAGATCGAGAGAATGAAAAAGCCGAGCACCGTACCGGCCAGCGCTCCCACCGCCTGAAATCCAAAGGCCCCCAGCACCAGCTTGCCGCGGCAATGGCTCGGAATGCTCTCCGAGATCACCAGATGCGCTGTGGGATAGTCGCACCCCAGCGCCAGCCCCATGCCGAACAGGCTCAGCACGAGAAGCGGGAAGCTCGGGCTCACCGCCACGAGCACGAGGAAGATGGTGAAAAGCACCATCTCGGAGATGAAAAGCATCTTCCGTCCAAAATGATCCGCCAGTCCGCCGAGCGCCGTCGCGCCGATGAGGATGCCCGCCAGCGACGCCGCGCTGATCATCCCATTGTCCGCCGCAGTGAGGTGAAATTCTTTTCCCATCAGCGGCAGGGCCACGCCCGTCATGAAAACCACCAGGCCTTCGAAAAACTTGCCCGCCGTGGCCAGGCCCCAGATGCGCCACTGCATCCGTGTCATGGGAGCCTCGGAAACCTCTGTCCCATCCTCCCAGCGGGGCGTCTCGTCAATGTACTCCTGGATGGTCTTGGGTCGTTTGCTCATACGCGGGTGTGGGGGGCCGGAATCCGACCGCCTTGGGCGCAGGCTGGCTGGTGCCTTGGGGCGTCGTCAAGGGGGCAAATATGACAGTTTTGACACGTTTCCGCACTTGTGTTTTCCAGGTATTGAGTAGGGCTTTTTACGCAAAATTGCGCGAAGGCCGGTTGCATCCGGTCCATCCCTGCATAGGTTTCAGGCCGCAATGAAAAAAGCACCCCACATTCTCGCGATTCTGGCACTGTCCGCCGCCGTTGCCTTCGCCGC
Organism: Verrucomicrobiota bacterium; assembly: GCA_017305195.1. Taxonomy (GTDB): domain Bacteria; phylum Verrucomicrobiota; class Verrucomicrobiia; order Chthoniobacterales; family Terrimicrobiaceae; genus Terrimicrobium. Next base: position 8,530 of record JAFKMU010000075.1, read on the forward strand.
TCCTGAAATTGGCAAACCCGCCCCGGATTTCACTCTCAAAGACGCCTCGGGCAAAGAGGTGAAGCTCTCCGACTACAAGGGCAAGTATGTCGTGCTCGAGTGGGTGAACTTTGGCTGCCCCTTTGTGAAGAAGCACTATGGTTCCGGCAACATGCAGGCTCTCCAAAAGGAGCTCACGGGCAAGGGTGCGGTCTGGCTTTCCATCTGTTCTTCCGCCGAGGGCAAGCAAGGGTATTTCCCGAAAGGCGAAGTCGCTGCTGCGGTGAAGGCCAATGGCTCCCACGCCACCGACTACCTCCTTGATACCTCGGGAGCGGTCGGCAAGCTTTATGACGCCGTCACTACGCCCGACATGTATCTCATCAATCCCGAGGGCATGCTGATCTACAAAGGCGCCATCGACGATCGCCCGAGCCCCGATCCGTCCACTCTGGCGGATGCCACCAATTACGTGAAGGTCGCCTTCGAGGAGGCTTCTGCGGGCAAGTCGGTGTCGAATCCCTCGACCAAATCCTACGGCTGCTCGGTGAAATACTAGCGTCCCAGCGGCTCGCTCACGGTCACGCCGGACGGCGGCTTGAAGGAGAAGTCGTCCGGCGAAAGCGCCGCCTTTCGCTCGTTGGAAAAGGTGATCGTGCTCGACTCTCCCGGTCCCGAGACCAGCACCATCCGGCGGGCCTTCAGGTCCGTCCCGATCACCAGGGTGATTGATTGCACCGAGCCCCGCATTGCCCGGCTGCGAGGGGTTAGCTCGATCGTGTAGCCGTCGGTATCGCGCTCGGCCTTTACCGTGTAGTTCTTGGCGATGTCTCGCAGCCCGAGCCCGGAGGTCATGGCGGAGAGGGATTCACGCAGCGCCTTGTTCGAGGTCAGGGTGTATTTTTCCGCCTCCTTGTACACGGGGTAATACATCCACAGGGTTTCTCCATCGCACACGGTCAGCGATTTCCCCGGCACTTCGCGGCGGAATTTATTGGGAGCGAGAAAGGCGATCGTCCCGGTTTCCACCACTGGTTTTTCCATCATCGCCAGCTTCTTTTCTTCGCGGAAATCACTCTGGATCGCGCCGTCTGAGCGCTTTGCCGCGATCTGGTCGAGCACCTGCATCGTTTCCTCGTCGCTCATCGGCTGGGCGGCCGTGGCCCAGGTCGCGGAAAGGGTCATGGCAAGGAGGAGGAAGAGTCGTTTCATGCGGAGACGGGGACGAATTGATACCACTGCGTCGGGTGCTGGATGATTTCCTCGAACAGTCCGGCGGCAATCTGCCGGGTGCAATCCTCGATCGCCTGTTTTCGCTGCTCTCGCGATGTCGCCTCGACCCGGATGGGCGGCTTGGCCGTGAGTCGATATTTTCCGCCTGGCAGGCGCCGGACGATTACCGGCACCACCGGGCACCGTGTCATCGCGGCGAGGATGGCCGGAGCGGTGGAGAAAAGCGTCCTGCCATTGGGGAGATCGATCGGCAGGCCATGCTCGGCGATGGGCCGGTCAGCCAGCAGCGCCACGCAGCGCCCGGCATCCAGACTGCGCACGATCTGGATCGAGGAAAACGGATCAGCTCCCACCGGCACGGTCTCCGTGTCCCAGCGTTGCCGCCATTTTGCCCGCCACTCAGTGAGCGAGGCGGTGGGTTCCGGCAGGGTGCCGATGGTGAGCGGGATGCCCGCCTTGCCGAGAGCCACGGCTCCATACTCGAAGAAACTGAAATGCGCCGTCGCGAGGATCACCCCGCGGCCTCCGGCCATCGCCGCACGCAGATGTTCCAGCCCGCCATCGTTTTCCTGCAGGGACCGCGCTCTTTCCACCGGCATGGCGCCCACCGCCACGTAATCCGCGATGGTCGCGCCGAAGTTGACGAACACCCTCCCCGCCTCCGCCATGGAAACCGGCTCCTTGCGCAAGAGCTGGAGGTTGCGGCGCACCACCTCGCGCACCGTCGGCTGGGTCATGGCATAGGTCCACGCCACCGTGCGGCTGACGGCCTGAAATACCGGCCTCCGCAGATACGGATACAGCCGCGTGCACAGCGTGAAAATCGAGTCCTGGTAGAGCCGCTGGTACGCCCAGCGCTCTGTGTGCGAGCGTCCTTCCATCAATGCAGCGACTCCGGTTCCGGCAGGACGCAGGTATAACCTTCTCCCTGCAGGCGCTCCAGCAGGCGCTCCAGTGTCGATACCCGGTAACGGCTGGTTCCACCTTCGTGGAGCACGATGATCGCGCCCGGCTTGACCGATGCCATGATGCGTTGGATTACTCGCGTGGGCGCGGCGGGACACCCGTCCTTCCCTCCCGCCGACCAGCCGACCACTCGCTGGCCTTCGCCTTCCGCTATCGGATGCACCGAGACGTTGTTCATTCCGACCGGGGACCGAAACCACCTCGGCTTCGCACCCGTTGCGGTCTCGATGGCCTTGGTTCCCCAGGCCATTTCATGGCGGACGACCGGTCTCGGCGCCGCCCACCACCAGCCTGCCGGATGACTGTACGTGTGATTTCCCAAGCTATGTCCTTCCCGGAGGATTCGGCGCACGAGCGCGCGCTGGCTGTCCACTTGGCGGCCGATGACGAAAAACGTCGCCTTGGCATTGTACCTCGCCAGCACATCGAGCATTCCCGGCGTATCGCGCGGGTCGGGGCCGTCGTCGATCGTCAGCCACACCTCGCGGCGGTCGGTTTCAAAATGCGTCACCACCGGGCCGTGCCATGCGCAATTCTGCCGCAGGGTGGGATAGAGCCAGAGGAAGTTATGGGCCATTTCCACCGACCACCGGGCTCGCCAGGAGGTCAGCGGCCAGGCGGCCAGCGCGAGTGCGCGTGCGCCGAGGATCAGATGTCGCGTGGAGAGAGCCATTTCCTACGAAGCTGCCAGACTCGCCACAGGCGCGGAAACAGCAAAATGCACAGACGCGTATGCGTGCCCGCCAGCAGCAGGTTGTCGCGCAGGTAGCGGAAGTGCGTCACACCGCCGTCGGCCTTCTCCGGGTATTTCACAGGTACCGGGCGATTGATGGGTTCGACGCCCGCCCAGAACAGCCGCACCGCCAGCTCCGTGTCGAAATCAAATCGCCGCGCCGTCCGGATCGAGCGCATGATCTTGATTGCGGGCCGCAGCGGATACAGGCGGAAGCCGAAGAGCGAGTCCCGGATGCCGCCCCAGAGCGTCTCCAGGTTGGCAAACCAGTTTCCGACCCGCCGCCCTTTGACGCGCTCCGCCGGAGCCTCGGGACCAAAGACCGGCTCACCGAGGATCATCGCCTCCGGGTGCTTGCGGGAGAGATCCATGAATGGGGCGATATCCTGTACGGGATGCTGTCCATCGGCATCCATCAGCAGTGCGTGCGTGTACCCGGCTTTTGCCGCCGTCTCCATGGCCGCGAGGCTGGCGCCGCCCTTGCCGAGGTTTTCCGTGAGATGAATCACGCTCAGCCCCGGCTCGATGCGGGCGAGTTCCTGGATTTCGTGTACACTGTCATCCGTGCTGCCGTCGATCACCACCCACACGGGCTGCCACACCGCCAGCACCGCGCGGGCTGTCTCCCCGAGCATCCGGCCGCTATTGTAACTCGGCAGGATGACGATTCTTTCCCGATCTCCCCGCAACTCCGGATTCAATGGGACTCGCCCTTCCTGCGGCGGAGGATGCTCTCGCCCGTGTATTCCAGGTTGGCTCGGAAGTACGCTTCCATCCGATTCGCCAGCGCCGGGGCGCTTTCTCCCTCCTGCGGCGTGAAGACCTCGCCCAGCGTGATTCGCACTTTCAGCGGCATCCGGGCGGGGGAAAAAAGCGGAAATTCCTTGGAGAGATACCGTCCCTCCTGCTCGATGAGGACCGTCTGGATCGGTGCGCCGGTTTTGGTCGCGATCAGCGCAAAGCCGTGCTTGAAGGGATTCACCGCCTGCGCCCGCGTGCGCGTGCCTTCCGGGAAGATGAGCAGATTCTCGCCGCCGCGGATTTTCTCGATGCCGTCCCGCACCAGGGTCGGCCCCTGGTCGTTGGTGATGTAGCCCGCCAGCCGCGCCGCGCCGCCGAGATAGGAGCGCTTCATGAGGCTGGCCCGCATCACGCAGATGGCGTTGGGGATGAAGCTCAGCAGGTAAATCGCGTCGAGCTCGCTGGGATGGTTGGGCGCGATGATCGTTCCGCGCAGGTTGCGCAGTTTCTCCTCATCGTCGATCTGTACGTCCACGGTGCCGAGCGCCGCGGACACTTTCAGCCAGTTGCGGAAGAGCCAGTGGATCAGGTGCTGGCCGGTCGAGGGGCGGATGGAGTGTCCCGCTGCCTTGCGCAGGATGATGCAGACCGGGCACACCACGATGCCTGTCGCGACGAAGAGAAAGATCGCCGTTACCTGGCGCAGGTAGTCCCATATTCCCCGTACGGAAAAAAATACGCGGCGTCGCCCGCGCACATAGATGGGAGAGTGGGCTCTCACAGTGGACATGTGCGGTGTACGCTAGCGCGGGTCTGGCGATTTTTCGAGTGCGTTGTTGCTTGCCCTCGGAGTCTCTTCGGGCGACACACACTCCTCGCCCCATGCGCAAGCGGCTCACCCTCATTCTCCAGACGCTGGTCAGCGTGGCTCTGCTCGCCTGGATTTTTCGCGACGCCGCGACCCGGCGCGAGGTCGTGCAGTTCGTGCGCGATGCGGACCCCTTCTGGCTCGTGGCAGGGCTGGCATCTGCGGGAGCTGGTATCCTCCTCGGCATTTATCGCTGGGAGATTTTTCTCCGGGTCATGGGTATCCGGCTCTCGGGCTGGGAGTTGTTTCGCATTTCGATGGTGGGACTGTTTTTCAATAACTTCCTCGTCGGCGCGGTCGGCGGCGATGCGGTGAAGGTGGTCTGGCTGGGCGCGAATGGGCATTCGAAGGTCTCCGCCCTGGTATCGGTGCTCATGGATCGTATGAGCGGGCTGGGCGCGCTGGTCATCTGCTCGCTCGTCTTTATTGTCGGGCGCATGGAGTGGCTTTCGCGCAGCCCGGTTGTCGCAGGGGTGAGCAATGTGGTGATCGTCTACCTCGTGGCTGTCCTGGTCTTTCTGGGCATTACCTTTGTCCTCGCCTTGCGGGGAGTCACTGACCGGTTGCCTGCCCGCATGCCAGGCCGCGAGCAGTTGGTCAATTTCACCTCGGCTTATTTCAAGTTTGTCTCCTACTGGCGCGCCACGCTTTCGGCTTCGCTCCTTTCCTGCGTCATACTGGTTTCCTACATCGGCACCTTTTATTGCGCCGCCCGGGCCTTCGGCGTACATCAGCCATTCGTGGACTTCCTGGCTTTCATGCCGGCCGTGGACATCATCGCGGCCATGCCGGTGAGTCTCGGGGGCTTCGGCGTCCGGGATCAGCTCTTTGCCACCATCATGGGCGACCTGTATGGCATCCCGGTGGCTCAGGCCGTTTCCATCTCGCTGTGCGGGGCTTTCATGTCGCTGGCCTGGGGGCTGGTCGGCCTCGCCTTGCTTCCATCCTATCGCCGCACTGTGAAGGAGGAAACCGAGGCTGTATGAAATCCCCCATCCGTCAGGCCGCCGACCGTTATCGGCGCTGGAAGAATCTCTACTACTACTCGCTCGGCAAGGCCGCCCTCGATCCCGCCTATCCCGCCGTGGCGGCGCTCTTTCGCGGTTCCTCTCGGCCTCTTCTCGATCTCGGCTGCGGGATGGGCCTGCTGACCGCCTACCTGCGCGCTTCGGGACACGCTGCGCATGTCATTGGCATCGAGCTGGATGCGGAAAAGGTGGGAATCGCCCGCGAGGTGCTGGGCGAGGCCGATGCCGAGTTCCATCCCGGCGACGCTTTCTCGTTTCCGCCCCACCAGGGCGATGTGGTCATGCTTGATGTGATCCATTATTTCGATGACGCGCAGCAGCAGGCGCTCCTCGTCCGCATCGCGGAAAGTCTCGCTCCCGGTGGCATCGCCGCCATTCGCTTCACTCTCAACGAGCGCCATTGGCGCTTCGCTCTCACCCGCGCCGAGGAATGGTTCGTTCACCGCAGTGGCTGGATTCCCACCACAGGGCATAATTTTCCCACCGCGGACGAAATGACCCGGCCCTTTGCGGCATCGGGATGCGAAGTGACGCTGGAGCCCATGTGGGGCTGCACGCCTTTCAACAGCTACCTCCTCGTCGCCCGGCGCCTGGCCTGATGCGGACGTGCTAGTTCTTTGAGCGCAGGCCGCTGAAGTCCTTGATGCGGTCCTCCAGCTCCTTCATGCGCACTTCCATCTTGGCGATGGTTTCCTCTGCCGCCAGCAGACGGCGGCGCTTGTCGAGGAGCGACGACTCCAGCTCGCGCACACGCTTCTGGAGATTGAAGCGGATGTTGCCCTTGGTCGGCAGCTCCAGCTTGTCAAAGAGAGTGCCTGAGGGAACCTCCTCCTCCTTCGGCGCGGCCATGGCCTCCTGGAAAAATGACGTGTCGCGCAGCGCCACCCATTCGCCCGTGCAGGAGTTGATCAGCAGCGTATCGGGCGTGATCTCCTCCATGCGGTAAAACTCGATCAGCGCCCCGGCCGTGGTCGGTCCGTAGAGCAAATCCTCGCCCACCACGACCAGCCAGTCCATTTTCATGTCGGCGACCATGGGAGCCTTCGTCCAGACCACATTGTCCGGGGACAGCATGTCCTGGGGATTCACATGCGCGGAGCGCGCCCATTCCTGGATTTTCGAGAGGTGGATCGGTCCGAAGACCTCGCCGTTCTCGTGCTTTTTCAGGTACCAATTAACGGGATTGTCGGTCTGCGGCATAAGGAGTCTCTGGGAGAAGGGGAGGGTTGATGCAACAATGCGCGAATCGCCCTCGAAACACAAGATTTGTTGGGACCTGAAACCACCCCGATCCCGCCATCGGGGCCTCGTAATCCCGTCCGACATCGAACTTGCGCCCCGGGCCAATCACGGGCACACTATCAAGTTCCCCCGAAACCGGGGTTAACGAACGCTATGAGCAAAACATTATTGGATAAAGTCTGGGAGGCGCACACCGTGCGCAAACTGCCGAACGGAGCAACTCAACTGTTGATCGGCACCCACCTTATTCATGAGGTGACCAGCCCTCAGGCTTTCGGCATGCTGCGCGATCTGGGCCTCAAGGTCCTCTATCCGCAGCGCACCTTCGCCACCGTCGACCACATCGTGCCCACCGACGAGCGCGAGGAGCCGTTTTCTGATCCGCTGGCGGACGAAATGATCAAGGCCCTCCGTGCCAACTGCGACGAGTTCAACATCAAGTTCTTCGACCTGCCCACCGGCGCGCAGGGTATCGTGCACATCGTCGGTCCCGAGCAGGGCATCACCCAGCCCGGCACCACCATCGCCTGCGGCGACTCGCACACCTCGACCCATGGCGCTTTCGGCGCGATCGCCTTCGGCATCGGCACCAGCCAGGTCCGCGACGTGCTCGCCACCCAGACCATGGCCCTGCACAAGCCCAAGGTCCGCCGCGTCAATGTCGACGGCAAGCTCGCCCCCGGCGTCTATGCCAAGGACGTCATCCTCCACATCATCCGCAAGCTCGGGGTGAATGGCGGCATCGGCTATGCCTACGAATACGGCGGCTCGACCTTTGACAATTTCACCCAGGAAGAGCGCATGACCGTCTGCAACATGTCCATCGAGGGCGGCGCCCGCGTGGGATATGTGAACCCGGACGACACCACCTTCGATTACCTCAAGGGCCGTCCCTACGCGCCCAAGGCCGAGGAGTGGGATGCCGCGGTCGCCCGCTGGCGCTCCTTCGCCTCCGACCCGGACGCCACCTACGACGACGTGGTGAACTTCCGCGCCGAGGATATCGGACCCACGATCACCTGGGGCATCAACCCCGGCCAGGCTATCTTCATCGACGAAAACGTCCCGACTCCCGCCGAACTCCCCGAGAAGGATCGCGCGACCGCCGAGGAGGCGCTCGTGCATATGAATCTCGCGCCCGGCAAGCCCATCAAGGGCACCAAGGTCGACGTCGCCTTCCTTGGCAGCTGTACCAACGGCCGCCTGAGCGACCTCACCGAGGTGGCGCGCTTCGTCAAGGGACGCAAGGTGAAGGATGGCGTGAAGGCCATCGTCGTTCCCGGCTCCCAAGGCGTCTCACAGATCGCCGAGAAAATGGGCCTCGCGGAGATCTTCCGCGACGCCGGTTTCGAATGGCGCGGCGCAGGCTGCTCGATGTGCCTCGGCATGAACCCCGACAAACTCGTCGGCCATCAGCTCTGCGCCAGCTCCAGCAACCGCAACTTCAAGGGCCGCCAGGGCAGCCCGACCGGCCGGACCGTGCTTATGAGCCCGATCATGGTCGCCGCCGCCGCCCTCACCGGCGAGATCACCGACGCCCGCGAAGTCTTCGACATCAAATAACTCGTTTATGGCTCTCGAAAAAATCACCCAGGTCACCGGCCGCGGCGTCTACGTCCCCGGTGAAGACATCGACACGGACCGCATCATCCCGGCCCGTTTCATGAAGTGCATCACCTTCGACGGTCTCGGCGAGTTCGCCTTTTACGACGAACGCAAGGCCGCCGATGGCTCGCTCAAGCCGCATCCGCTCAACGAAGAGCGTTATGTCGGAGCGAAGTTTCTCCTTTCCGGGTCAAACTTCGGCTGCGGCAGTTCGCGTGAGCACGCTCCGCAGGCTCTCTACCGCTACGGCTTCCGTGCGGTCATCGCCGAGAGCTTTGCCGAGATTTTCTTCGGCAACTCGATCACGCTCGGTATGCCCTGCGCCGTCATGGCTCATGACGACATCCAGGCCCTCGCCGGTCTCATTGAAAGCGACCCCGCCATCCTCATCACCCTCGACCTCCTCGAGGGCAAGGTGACGGCCGCCGACATGGACTTTCCGGCCACGCTTCCTCCGCATGCGAAGGAAGCTCTCGTCCAGGGCAAATGGGACGCCATCGCCGACCTCCTCGAGAGCGTCGACGAGATCAAGAACGTGGCGGGCAACCTCGCCTACTTCAAGGCCGCCTAAGCGCCTCGGTCCCAACGACCTTACGCACAGCGGGGTGGATTCGTCCTCCCCGCTGTTTGCGTTTTCAGAGCACCTGGCCCAGCACCGCGAGCGTCTCGTTTACATTCCGCTCAATGGAATACTGTGCGGCCAGCTCCCGGCAGGCCTTCGCTGTGGTCGCGCGATCCTGCGTGCGCCAGTAGCGCAGCGCCTCCGCCAATCCCGCAACATCGCCCGGTTCCACCACCGAGCCATGGACCCCCGGCGTTATGATTTCCGAGAACCCATTCGCCGTTGTCGTGATGACAGGTAGCCCCGCCGCCAGCCCCTCCAGGCAGGCATTGGAAAACGGATCATAGATCGTCGGCAGGATGAAGACATCCGCCGCAGCAAAGACCGGCGGCAGGTCGCTCACCGGCCCCAGAAAAATCGCCGCCGGGGACGGATAGGCCGCCTTCTTGCCCCGGCCCGCCACGAGCACCTTTGCGTCCGCCATTTCCGCTGCCGCCAAGGCAAAAACCAGCCCCTTGCGCTCCCAGCCACTCCCGGCGAAAAGCGCGAGATAACCGTCATCCAGCCCCAGCGCGGAACGCGAGGCCGCCCGGTCAGCCGTCGCCAGCGCGCCGCCGATGCCGTTGGGTACGATGTGGATTTTCTCACGCGGATACTCGTGCCAGCGAACGATCTCCTCCGCCACCATGCGGGAATTCGCAATCACGGCTCGCGCCGTCTGGAAGACGCCGCGTTCCAGGCGCATCAGCGCGAGATGCTTCGGGTTGTAGCGGTGAAACATCGCCTTCCACCACGGCTCGAACTTCGACCTTCGCTGAATCCACGCCGCATGCACACCGTCGCCGGCCCGGTACACATCGCATCCCGGCACGCGTTCCAGGCTGAACGTGATGTCCACCGGAGCCTTGGAAGCGGCAAATGCGGCGGCAAATTCATCCGGTGTGCGTCCCGGAAGACGAATAATTCCGCGCCCCGGCCAGCGCTCCGCCGGCCATTCGCTCGACGTGATGAGAATGGCCTCGTGCCCTGCCTGCGTGAGGCCGTGGGCGAGCCGCATCAGGTAGGCTTCCGCCCCTCCTGTGCCGGAGAATCCCCTGCGAACGAGACCGATCTTCATTGCCTTGTGTGTACGTGTTGGAAAAGCTGGGTAAAGTGAGCGTGATGCCGAGCAATACATCCATACCCGCCGGGGAATTGCAAACCAGCGTACGCCGCCAGCCCAAATCGCTGCTCTATTCCATCGCGGCGGGCATCGGCGGCAGCGGGCTCGACGCCGTGGCGCTGGAGTCCCTGCGCGGCGCGAAATCGTTTCTCGGCCGTGCCGTTGCCGCGTCGAACAACCAGACGGAAATCCCCGCCGATCGCATCACCACACTGGATTACCACCCGGTCCGGCTTCTCTCCGCCCTCGCTCGCAGCCACTACATGGGCGCAAAGAAACACACCATCGACGATATCGCATCACGCTATCTCGAGACCGGGGAGTTTGACCTGCTTCATTCCTGGTCCGGAGACTGTGTGAAATCGTTGCGCATGGCGAACCGCCTCAAGATCCCGAGCGTGCTCGAGATTCCCACCTGGCACCGCAACAAGGGCAAGGTGAAGCCCAACGTGACCAAGAGCGAGCGTGAGCGTGACGCCGCAGGCTTCCCGCAGAATCTCTTCAACAAGATGCTCGTCTCCCGCCAGCAGGTGATGGAGGAGTACGACCGCGCCACCCTCATTTTTGTTCTTTCCGAGAAAGCGCGCGAAACCTTCCGCATCGCCGGACTCCCGGAGGAAAAGCTCTTCACCATGCATCGCGGCGTCGATGTCGCGCGCTTCACCCCGGCGGAGACGCCCTCGGAGAAATTTCGCGCCATTTTCGTGGGCTCGCTCATCAAGCGCAAGGGCGTGCACGTCCTGCTCGAGGCCTGGCGCAAGGCCGCCATTCCCAATGGCCGCCTCATCCTGCTCGGCACCCTGCATCCGGAGATCGAACCCTTCATCGAAAAATACGGCGGCGACGATGTGCGGGTCTCGGGCTTCGTGCGCGATGTGCCCAGCCTTCTCCGTCAGGCCTCCGTCCATGTCTTTCCCTCCGAACTTGAAGGCAGCGCCAAGGCCACCTACGAGGCCGCCGCCTGCGGTCTGCCCCAGATCGCCACGCGGGAATCCGGCGATGTCGTGATCGACGGGGAAAATGGCTGGATCATTCCGCCCAATGATGTCGACGCGCTTGTTGAGGCTCTCCGCGCAGCCCATGCCGACCGCGACCGGCTCGTGCGCTACGGGCGGGCTGGTCGCGAGCGCGTGGTCCAGCATTTCACCTGGGATCATTTCCGCGAGCGCCTGCTCGACGCCTACGATCTCGCGATCCGACGCACCTCATGAAAGTCCTCCTCGTCCAAGTCAAACGCATCGGTGACCTCATCCTTACCACGCCGGTCGTCAAAGCCCTCCGCGCGGCCAAGCCCCACTGCCACATCACCGTCATCGCCGACTCCTCGGCCGCTTCGCTCCTCCCGGCCCTCGGAGTCGACCAGACCTGGACCTTTGAACGCGCCGGGCTGCTCGCCAACCTCTTCCGCCCCTCCATCAACTCCTGGATCAAGAGCGACCTGCCGTTCTCGGAGTTTGCCTATTGCCTGGACTTTACCGGCACCGATCGCTCGGCTCTTGTCTCCGTGCTCGCGGGCGGCTCGAAGCGCGTGACCTACGAGCGCTTCCGCAAAAAGTTCCTCCGCCCGCAGATTTACCAGCAGTTCGTTGACTCTTCCGTCCGCCTTCGCCACACCGCCGACCATCATACGGACCTCCTGCGCCCGCTCGGCATCGAGGTGGAGAATGTTCCATCGGAGCTTCATATCCCCGATCTCATTCACGCCGAGGTGCGCGCAAAGCTGGAAAATCACGAGATCGAGGGCGCTTACGCCGTGATCCATGCGGGAACCGCCCGCCCCGAGAAATATTGGGAGCCGGATCGCTGGGCCCAGGTCATCGAGTTTCTTCGCTCCCGGTATGGACTGGATACCATTCTCACCGGCTCCTCCGACCCGGCCGAGCAGGCGCACCTCGCCGCCATCAAGGCTGCGCTCAAGGTTCCCTGCGTCGACCTCTCCGGTGATACCGACCTCATCGAGCTCGCCACGGTGATTTCCGGCGCCCGGTTCTTTGGGGGAGTCGATACTGCGGCCATGCATCTGGCCGACGCCTTCGGCACCAGGAGTGTCGCGCTCTTTGGCCCTACCAATCCCTTCCAGTGGCGTCCGCGCAATCCCCGCAGCGCCGTCGTCCGAGCCGACACGGAGGAGCCTTTTACTCCCGATCAGAAGGGCGGGCCGATGTCCGACATCGCCGTTCCCGCGGTCTTGGAAGCCATCGAGAGGGTGCTCGACTAGCGACTTGCCGCCTCGACCAGCGTGGAGGCGATTGAAGCGATCTTTACCGGCTTGTTGAGGTAGGTGTTCATCCCGGCCTCGAAGCACAATTTACGGTCGGCGGGAATGATGTCCGCCGTCAGCGCGGCGATATAGGCCGTCTTTTTCGATCCGATGGAGTTTTCGATCTCGCGGATGGCTCGTGTGGCTTCGATCCCGTCCAGCTCCGGCATCTGAAGGTCCATGAGGATGCAATCCGGCTTCATCTCACGGAATGCAGCGACCGCATCCCGTCCATTCGATGCAGTATAGGCATCATAGCCGAGCCTCTGCAGGATCGTCTGGATCAGGCGGAGATTGACCTTGTCGTCCTCCACCACCATCACCTTCATGGGATGCTTGCTGGCAAAGTCGACATCGAGCGCGATGGGAGATTCCGTAGGTGCCTCGGCGCTTCCCGACGTGGCCTCCACCAGAGGCAGGGAAAGGCAAAACTCCGCACCCTTCCCGGGCTGACTGCTCACCGTCAGCGAGCCGCCCATGAGCTGCGCCAGCCGCAAGGAGATCGTGAGTCCGAGGCCGGTGCCTCCATGTCTCCGCTTGAGGCTGGAATCTGCCTGGGTGAAAGGCTGAAAGATGATGGCGACTTTTGCCTGGGGGATTCCCGGTCCCGTGTCGGTGACGAGGTAGTACAGTTCGTTCGTCGCCTTGTTTCGTTGTAGCGAGAGGGTCACTCCGCCGCGTTCCGTGAATTTCACGGCGTTGCCGGCCAGGTTCAGCAGGATCTGGCGGATGCGCCCGGCGTCGCCGATGACAAAGCGGGGAGATTCCGGATCGATCACCACCTTGAGGTCCAGCCGTTTCTCGGCTGCCAGCGGGGCGAGCAGGGAGCGTGTGCTTTCCATCAGCTGGCCCGGGGAAAAGGCTTCATGCTCGATCGGCATGCGGCCAGCCTCGATGCGGCTGAAGTCGAGCACGTCATCCAGCAAATGCAGGAGCGCTTCTCCGCTGTTTACGATCGTCCGCGCATGGCACAGCGCCTCGGGGGGAAGCCCGGGCGTGTGGGCGAGGAGTTCCGAAAATCCCAGGATGCCATTGAGCGGCGTGCGGATTTCATGGCTCATCACGGCGAGAAATTCTCCTTTCGCCCGTTCGCCCGCGCGCGCTTCCTCGGTGAGCTCTTTTTCATGCTGAAGCGCCTTGGCGAGCGCCGCCTCGCGACGCTGTTTGTCCGTGACATCGCGGTTGATGGAAAGCGTGCCGCCATCAGGCATGAGCGTCGTGATCGTGTCGGCGAAAAACTCCGTCCCATCCTTGCGCCGCAATCTCCATTCACGGCGGAAAATGCCGTCCCGGCGAAGATCCTCCATAGCCTTGGCCAGGAATGGCATTTCCTTCGTGCTCACGATGTCGACGCGATGCAGTTTAACCAGTTCCTCGCGGCTGTAGCCGAGCATCCGGCACATGCTGGGATTGGCGTCGGTATATCGGGAGTTTGCATCGGCCACGAGGAGGCCGTCCGGGGCGTGCTCAAAGAGCACTCGGTATCTTTTTTCCGCGTGGATGCGGTCGGAGATATCCACTCCTACTCCGACCAGACAGCTCAGGCCATTGTAAATGATCCGGCCTCCGGTCAGGTAATAAGGGGTTGCCTTGCCGTCTTTGGAGATGAAGTCCGCCACCACCCATGCCTGGCCTTTTTCAAAGACCTCTCCGATCCGTTCGAGGATTTCGCCGCGGTCGCCTTTCCGGAAGAAATCGAGTGGACTCATGCGAGCGACCTCGTCGTGAGCGTACCCCGAAACCTCCTCAAAACGTTTGTTCCAGCGCAGGAAACGCAGTCGGTCATCGTACATGTAAAGGATGCCCGGGATCGTCTCGATCATCGCCGCCGAGAAGCTCTGTTCATCCCGTGCCGCGATCTCGGCGACCCGGCGCTCGCGCCGCTCCTCCAGACCCGTCAGGGCATACGAAAGATCGCTGGCCGATTCCTCCAGCAGGGCCATCTCCTTGTCCTGGAAAAAATTCAGTTCCGAAGCATACATCGAAAGCGCTCCGCGCACGGTGCCGCCGACCCGGATCGGAAAGCTGGCCACCGAGCAGAAACCATATTCCCGCAAGGCCCTGCGCCACGGGTCCATATTGGGTTCTTTCTCGATATCTTCGCACACGGAGGGCCTGCCGGTGCGGAATGCCGTGCCCACTGGTCCTCGCCCCTCGGCGCGATCATCGCCGTAGACCATGATCGAGTTGACATAGTCAGCTCCTTTTCCCGCCACTGCGACCGGCAGGAGACGGGATGTTGATTCCTCGATCCACCCGATCCACGCCATGTGAAATCCACCGTCCTCGACCAGAGCACGGCAGACGCGATCCAGCAATTCGTCGCGCGATTTGGAAAAGACGATGGCATGGTTGACCTGCCCCATTCCCGCGTAGAGCGTTTTCAGGCGGATGAATTCCCGATCTCGCTCTTTTTGCAGCGTCACATCCCGCTCCAGGCGGAGATGTCCTGCCACCCGGCCATCCCCATCGCAAAGTGGCGTCACCGAGACCGAGACCTCCACCAGACCGCGCGTCTTGGACAACCGCGCGGTTTCAAAACGCGGCACGGCTTCGTTGTTGGCCACGCGGTTGAGGATATGGACTTCCTTCTCCAGGAGGTCCTCGGGAACGATCATCGTCAGCGGCTGGCCGATCATCTCGGCGGCTGTATGACCGAAGATGGTCTCTGCCGCCGGATTCCAGTCGAGGACGTTTCCTTCCAGATCGCAGGTGATTAATGCGCTGTCAGAAAGTTTGCTGAGAGCAGCGAGCCGGGCGCGCAGCAGCTCGTCGCCCCGTATGGGCGATGGTGCATTAGTCGACATAATGCTGCGGTCGACGCCTGACGACCTTTGTTTTAGGGCGGGGACTCGCTAACGTCTTTCCTCTCTGGAAAAAGACGGTGGGGGGTGATCCCGTCAAGGGATTCATGAGTCTAAGGCTAACCTTCCTGCTACCGGTTGTAAAGATTTGCCGGCATCCGGAAAAGATGTGGTCGGCTCCCTGGGATCACCGGATAGTCCAGCTGGTGGCTTCCATCTCGTCGGCTGCTGCGCCGTAATGTCGGGCGCGAAAGATCGAATCGAAATGCCCTGAGGCAAAGTTGCCGCGTGAGCTGTCGGCCTACCCGGTGATCGTCAGCCCGGCGATGCCCTCCATCACCCGGTCGCTCAGCCGCTGGTAGTTTTCGCGAGAGTTGTCGGAGAGCTCTTCCTTCGTAAAATAAATCGGCTCGCCGAGCACTACTGTGATCTTGGTGAAGCGCATCCGCTTTGTCCCCTTGGGGAAGGCCTCGTAGGCGCCAAAGATGCGCATCGGCAGCACGGGAGCATGGGTCTTGGCGATGACCAGCCCGATCCCTGCCTTGGCCTTTTGCAGGTTGCCGTCTTTCGACCGCGTGCCTTCCGGGAAGAGCACGATGCCGTTGCCTTCCTTTACCTTTTTGATCACCTCGCGCAGCGCCGACATGTCGTTGCCGTCCCGCTCGACCGGGATCACGTTCATGTCTGGAAAAAGCGGACCGAGAAGCGGCCACTTCAGCAGACTCTTGCGGGCGAGGTAATACACGGCTCGCTTCGAGCAGGTGCCCGCCAGCGGAGGGTCAAAGTAGCTCGAGTGGTTGACCGCCAGGATGAGCGGTCCCTCCTCGATCATGCGCTCGGGATGCACGACGCGCATCCGGAAGAGCGTTTTGGCGAGGAGCTTTGCGAGATTGTAAAAGATGCAGTAGACCAGCGTCATGGGGTGGGGGACAGCCCCCGGCTCTCGAGAGCTGACACAATGGCGTCGACCACCTGGTCGATCGACAGATGGGTGCTGTCGATCACGGTGGAACCTTCCGGGATGGTGAGGGGAGCCGTGGCGCGGGAGGAGTCCTGCCTGTCGCGAGCCGCCACTTCATCCGCCTGACCCTGGGCCGAGCGGCGCTGCTGGCGCACCTCGGGCGAGGCGTCGATGTAAAACTTGTACGGGGTTTCCGGGAAAACCGCCGAGCCGATGTCGCGGCCCTCCACGATGCAGTCGGCCACGGATGCCAGCGCATGCAGGTGGGCGTTGACGACGGCCCGCACCTCGGGGACGCGAGCCACGGCGGAGACTCCGCGATTCACCGCATCGTCTGTGATGTTGGCCCGCTGGCCTCCCACCTCAAAGAACGATTCACCGTTCTCAAAGCCGCTGAAAAAATCGGCCGTCCCGGCCGCCGTTGCCACGGATTCGGGATTCTGGATGTCGACGCCTTTAGCGATCATGTGCCAGGTCGCCGTGCGGTAAAACGAGCCGGAGTTCACGTAGGAAAATCCGATGGTCTTGGCGAGCTTGCGGGCGACGCTGCTCTTGCCGGAGGCGGCAGGTCCGTCGATGGCGATGATCGTTTTCATGGCGGGTGAAAAATTTAGCGGCCGAGCGAGGAAATCACCGGAGTCGTACGGGAAAGCAGGCCGGAGCCTTTCTGGATTTGTTTCAGCGTGGCGTCAAACCCGGGATATGAGGTGGCGACGCACTCGATATCCTCGATCACCGTCTCGCCCGTGGCGAAAAGACCGGCGATCGCGAAGGCCATGGCGATCCGATGGTCGCCGTAGCTGGGAACCTTCGCCCCCTTCAGTTTTGTCCCGCCCTTGATCGTCATGCCGTCCGGAGCCTCGGTCACCTCGACGCCCATGGCGCGGAGGTTCGTGGCGATGGCGGCGATGCGGTCCGTCTCCTTGACGCGCAACTCCTTGGCATCGCGGATCACGGTCTCGCCCTTGGCCAGCGCGGCGGCCACTGCCAGGATCGGGATTTCGTCGATCACATTGGGAATCTCAGCCCCCTCGATCACCGTGCCATGGAGCGAGCATCCCTTGATGTCGATCACGCCGGAGGGTTCGCCCTGCTCGATGACCTCGACGACCTCGCGGATACGTGCGCCCATGCGCACCAGCACGTCGAGGAGCCCCGTGCGGCTCGGGTTCAGGCCCACATTCTTGACCAGCAGGCGCGATCCGGGCTGTGCGGCAGCTGCCACCAGCCAGAAGGCTGCGCTGGAGATGTCGCCCGGCACGTCAAAGTCGCGCGACTCGATCGTTTGCAGCCCGACCAGCGAAACCCGGGATTCCTTCGGCTCGCGGTTGCGCTCGGGACGCACCTCGTCGCGGCGCAGCTGCACCTGAAAATACTCCAGCATCCGCTCGGTGTGATCGCGGCTGAGCGCGGGCTCGATGACCGTCGTCACGCCCTTGGCAAACATACCCGCCAGCAGGATGGCGCTCTTCACCTGGGCGCTGGCCACCGGGGAGTTGTACGTGATCGGCGTCAGCGGCCCGCCCTCGATGACGAGCGGCGGCGTTTCACCAGGCCCCTCGGCGCGGATCTTGGCTCCCATGCGGGTGAGCGGCTCGATGATGCGGCGCATCGGGCGCTTCGTCAGCGAGGGATCGCCCGTCAGGCGGCTTGTGAAAGGCTGGGCGGCGAGGATGCCCGAGATCAGGCGCATCGTCGTGCCGGAGTTGCCGCAGTAAATGTCGCCCTCGGGCTGCTTGAAGACGCCCTTGGACCCATGCACCACCATTGTTTGCGGCTCCGGGTGATCGATCGTCACGCCGAGCTGGCGGAAGGCGGCTGCGGTCGAGAGGCAGTCCTCGCCCTCGAGGAAGTTCGTGATTTTGCACACGCCGTTGGAGAGCGCGGCCAGCATGATCGAGCGATGCGAAATGCTCTTGTCGCCGGGAACGGTGATCTCGGTTTCGATGGTGGGGGCGCGTTTGACGCGGAAGGTCTCTTTCTTACTCATGGCAGGTTGTCGCGCACTTCCTTGGCGCGGGAAAGGTAGGCCTCGAGAGCTGCGGCGTTGTGGGAATGGAGGAGAGCTTTTAGCTCTTCGAGAGTGTGGGTGAAATCCTCCAGTCCCGCCAGGAGAGCGGCCTTGTTCTCGAGTAAAATCTCGCTCCACATCGCTGGTGGACCGGCTGCGATGCGGGTTGTATCCCGGTATCCGCCTCCGGCGATTTTTTGCGCCTCGGGCAGTCGGCGGTTGATGGCGTTGACCAGCGCGGCCGCGGCTGCGTGGGGCAGATGAGAAATGCGGGCTACCGCCTCGTCGTGTTCCGCCGGGGTCATGGATACGATCCGACATCCCACGTCGCGCCACATCGACTCCACGGCGGCGAGAGCTTGCGGATCGGACTTTGCCGTTGGCGTCACCACGGCTGTAGCTCCCTGAAAAAGATCAGCCCGTGCTGCGGTGAGTCCGCTGCGCTCGGAGCCAGCCATCGGATGAGACCCCACGAAGCGGCTGCCGAAAATGGGTTCCAGCGTATCGACCACGCTACCCTTCACACTGCCCGCGTCCGTCACCACGCCATCAGGGGCCAGGACGGAAGCGACAACCTTTGCAACGGCTTCCATCGCGCCGATTGGCATACAGAAAACGCAGATGTCAGCACCCCGGGCAGCAGCCACGGGATCGGTGAATACCTGATCAAAGCTCTGCGAGGCCGCCGCGGCGGATTTTTCAGAGCGTGCCCAGATACGAACGGTGGAGCCCGGCCGCTTCAGCCGGAGCGCCAGTGCGAGCGAACCGCCAATAAGACCGGGGCCAAAAATGGCTGCGGTGCTCAGGGGACGAGGAAGATTTTACCCGAGTACGGGCACTTCACTTCCACTCCCGGCGGGATGCCGCGTACGTCGACGTAGCCGGCCGCCGGTGCGTACGGGCTGGTGACGAAACCGGGCTTGCCGGGTACCGGAGTGCCGTAGGCGACCTCGCGGGAAGGCGCCGCCGCAGCAGTGGTCTCGGGAGTTGGGGTTGGGGTCGGAGTCGGCGGCACCACGGCCAGAGGGTCCGGGGTCGGAGTCACCTCGGCGGGCGGCGTCGGCTGGGCAAACTGCGTTCCCGCCGGGTCATATCCGAACCGGTTGTGGTTCGTGGTACGGGAGGTCTGGGAGTTCGTGCCGCTTTCGCATGCTGCGAGAGCTGTCAAAATCGTCAGGCCGCCTACAATCCAGAGCGAGAATTTCATAGAAGCAGGGTAAACAAGGCATGAAGGAAGCTCGGATGGCAACTCATTTCTTTCTGGGTCTAGCGGAGATTCTTCAGCAAGGGAGCTGCGCTGAAAGCCCCGAGGAACCCCGCCTGGCTCAGCGAGACCGGGCCGCGCGATTGCAGCAGGTATCCGTCGTCGTAGCGCGATTGCGCGTAAACGATGGGATTCAGGTGCCGGGCCACCGCCTCGGTGGAGGGCAGTTTGTTGACGTCGATGGCTGATGTGCTGCCCGGGTTGATCGCCGCGCTGAAGACCGCGATCTGCTTGGCCAGCGGATAAAACCGGGTGAAGGCCGAGCGGATGTCGAGATAGCCGAAGACCTCGTTGGCCGACTGGAACTCGCTGCGCGCATAGGCGAAGGCGGGCGACTTGATCAGCGGCTTGCCCGCTTTCTGCGCAGCCACGGCTCGCTGGACATCGCTCGGGTTCATGCCCACGACGAGGAATCCGTCGATCAGCGCGAAGGTCGGGCTGCTCATCACCCCGTTGAGATTGGCAAAGTTGTAGGCCTTGAATCCCTCGATGTCCGTGACGGTGAACTGGGGAAACACCGAGGTCAGCTCCTGGATGGTTGCCTCGGCCTTGGCCTTGTCGCGGATCTGCGCCGCCACGAATCCGTCGGGCTTCATCTGCCCGTCCGCCCAGTTCATCACCAGGGCGCACTCGGGGCCGAAGGCCTCGGGCAGCAGGATCGGGAGCTGGGTGCTCTGGAGCGACGGGAGATTGAGGAATCCATTGGCCTGACCGATGAGGGCCAGTTGCTGGAAGTTCAGCAGGAAGTCGACATAGCCCGCCGTCGTCTCGTCTGTGAGCTGGATGCCGGCATGGGCCAGCTTGCCCAGTTTCGGCGGGTTGTCATGGAGGATGAAAATGCTGTCGCGGAGATCGAGTCCGTCGAGCTTGATCGAGGCTCCGACGGCCTGCACCTTGCGGATTTGCTCAATCTGCTCGGGATTCACCCTGGCTCCGGTCGTGGCTCCGACCGCGAGCAGCGTGTCGATGAATCGCTCGGGCTGGCTGAAAAAGAGGAAGTCCGGGTCGGCCAGCAGGCGCTTCGTGGCGGCCTGGTATTTGGTGTTCTCCGCCAGCGACCCGCCGACAGTGCGCCCCGCGGCGCGATCGAGCGCCTGCTTGATGCCATCGGGCTGGTTGGCCAGGAAGCCCCAGTGCCCGTGGCAGGCGGTGTAGAGCGTGAAATTCCCGTAGTTCGTCGAGGTGATTTCGTCGCCGTGATACGACTCGGTTTTTTGCTCGATGGCCTTCTGGCTGCGCTCGATCTCCTTGCGAATGCGGGCGACGGCGTGGTCGCAATCCCCCTTGCCGCCCCAGAACTGAAAGCCCACCAGCAGCGAACTGTCGGAGGACGATAGGGAAAGCACCGAGGCAAAAATGTGGCCGGGCTTCAGGCGCAGGAGCACCTCGGCGGGGCTGTTGCCGTCGCTCTTCTTCGGGCTCTTGGTACCCTTGTCATTCTTGGGCTCGGCCGGGCCGAAGAACGCACCGAGCGGCTTTTCGAGGAAGGCTCTTACCTCCGGCTCGCCCGTTACCTTGGCGATGGCCGTCTGGGGCCAGCGAAACGCCGTGCGCGGGAGGTCCGGCAACTCGACGAGCGCGATCGCGTCTCCAGGCACGAGCCGGGCGGCCTCCATGAATCCCATGCTTCGCCAGAACCAGATGACTACCGCGCCAATCAGCACTGCGATGACGGCCAGTGCAATGAATGCCTTCTTGATCATCCGGGTTAGTTACGCCAAGAGTCGGGCTGCCGCAAGGCATCGCTCTTTGCGGCGTTGGAACCGCTCCGGAGTTTACGGTTCATCAATTCTACTGGAAGAGCGCGAAGGTATTTGCTGGCCCTTGCCCCCCCGGAGAGTCTACCCGTTTCCTTTTTCCAGATGAGCAAAGCATTAACTTTTCCCAGGAAGTTCGTTTGGGGCGTCGCCGCTGCCGCCCCGCAGATTGAAGGCGCCGCATTTGAAGACGGCAAGGGCGAGTCGGTTTGGGATCGCTTTGCCCGCGTCCCCGGTGCGGTGGACAATGGCGAGACCCTCGACGTCGCCTGCGACCACTACCATCTCTACAAGCAGGACTTTAAGCTCATGCGCAAGCTGGGCATCAAAAACTACCGCCTGTCGATCGCGTGGCCGCGCATCTTCCCCGATGGCGACGGCGCGCTGAACCAGAAGGGCCTCGATTTCTACAACCGCCTCATCGACGCCATGCTCGCCCAGGAGATTACGCCCTGGGTGACGATGTTCCACTGGGACCTCCCGCAGTCGCTCGAGGATCGCGGCGGCTGGCGCTCGCGTGTCACGGTGGATGCTTTCCGCGGCTACTCCCAGACCATCGTCAAGGCCTTTGGCGATCGCGTGAAGGACTGGATCACGCTCAACGAAGTCACCTGCTTCACCGGCCTCGGCTATGGCCTGGGCGACAAGGCACCGGGCGCAAAGGAGTCCCGGCAGGTCATCAACCAGACCTACCACAATGCCATGCTCTGCCACGGCGTCGGTATGCAGGCTGTCCGCGAATACGGTGGGCGTCGCGCTCGCGCCGGTATCACGGATAACTCTCCGGTCTTCATCCCGGTCACCGAGACTGAGGCCGACATTGCAGCCACCAAGCGCTGCTACGCGGACCACAATGCCCGTGTCATCGCTCCGATCTACACCGGAGCCTACCCGGCATCCTATCTGCGCAACGAAGGCAAGGATCGTCCCATCGTCGCCAAGGGGGATATTGAACTCATCAGCGTACCGACTGATTTCCTTGGTTTGAACATCTACTGCGGATCATTCGTCCGTGCGAAACGCTCAGGCTATGAGATCCTGCCTTTCTCGGAGAACTATCCCGCTGCCAGCTGCACCTGGCTCAAGCACACCCCGCAGGCCACATACTGGGGCACCCGCCTCCCGCATGAGGTCTACGGCGTGAAGGATATCTACATCACCGAGAACGGCTGCGGCTATTACGATGACAAGGTGGAAAATGGCGAGGTCTTCGACCTGCACCGCCGCGACCTCGTCCGCAACTACCTCGTGGAGCTCCATCGCGCCATTCAGGACGGCGTGCCCGTGCGCGGCTACTTCCTCTGGTCCTTCATGGACAACTTCGAGTGGCAGGACGGCTACAAGACCCGCTTCGGCATCACGCACGTCGACTACAAGACCCAGAAGCGCACGCCCAAGCTCAGCGCCCACTGGTACTCCAAGGTCATCGCCGGAAACAAGATCGTCTAAATAGTGTCGTCACGAGATGTGAGTAAGTGGTAAAAGGAAAGGATGATGCCCGCATCGAAAGAAGCCGCCTATCATCGTCACGACATCAGCGAGAGGCATTGGGAGTTATTGGAAGGTCATTTGCCAGGAAGAGAGGGACTCTGGG